>NZ_CP125658.1:472500-1777500 GCF_030053755.1 Enterococcus sp. ZQ21 | reverse complement strand
TCGGCAGTTCGATTCTGTCCCGCGCCACCATGGAGGAGTAGCGAAGTGGCTAAACGCGACGGACTGTAAATCCGTTCCTTAGGGTTCAGTGGTTCGAATCCACTCTCCTCCATTTTATAGGGGCATAGTTTAAAGGTAGAACAGCGGTCTCCAAAACCGTTAGTGTGGGTTCAATTCCTGCTGCCCCTGCCATGGCGAATGTGGCGAAGTGGTTAACGCACCGGATTGTGGCTCCGGCATTCGTGGGTTCGATTCCCATCATTCGCCCTTTTTATTCTTGGGGTATAGCCAAGCGGTAAGGCAAGGGACTTTGACTCCCTCATGCGTTGGTTCGAATCCAGCTACCCCAGTTTCTATAATTTATTCTTTATTTTATAGATTGATAATAGTATAATGGCGGTATAGCCAAGTGGTAAGGCAGAGGTCTGCAAAACCTTCATCACCGGTTCAAATCCGGTTACCGCCTTAGTACTAATAAATCAACTTGCCGGCGTGGCGGAATTGGCAGACGCGCTGGACTCAAAATCCAGTGTCCGTTGAGGACGTGCCGGTTCGACCCCGGCCGCCGGTATTGACTAAGATGTCTTCATCTTAGTTTTTTATTGAGAAATTAAATAACATCTTTTATGATGGCGAATGTGGCGAAGTGGTTAACGCACCGGATTGTGGCTCCGGCATTCGTGGGTTCGATTCCCATCATTCGCCCTTTATTCTTGGGGTATAGCCAAGCGGTAAGGCAAGGGACTTTGACTCCCTCATGCGTTGGTTCGAATCCAGCTACCCCAGTTATTCTTTTAATTTGCCGGCGTGGCGGAATTGGCAGACGCGCTGGACTCAAAATCCAGTGTCCGTTGAGGACGTGCCGGTTCGACCCCGGCCGCCGGTATTACGAAAAACCTTGAAATTTAATTTCAAGGTTTTTTATTTTATTTAAATACTATTTTATAAACCCATAGATCAGTATAGGAACAGTAAAGTTTATTAGGTTTGAAAAATTTTTTTGTATAGAAAAAAGAACCTGTATTAAAAAATAATAATATTTTCTACTAAAATATATTGAAATAAAATTTCATAATTATATAATTAATTATGAACATTCTTTGCTTCATCATGCAGTGAATGCTTTCTATTTTATTGAAAAGGAGTGGTTTTAGTGGAAAAGCTGATGAAATGGGTTGAGGAAAAACTTGTCCCACCAATGGCAAAAATTGGTACACAGCGACATTTATTGGCAATTCGTAATGGGGTTGTTTCAACACTGTCATTGATTTTGATTGGTACATTTTTTATGGTTTTCATCAATTTACCGTTTCCTGGGTGGAATGAATTTATTGCCCCTTATTCGGCAACGATCGTTTTACCTTTCAGGATTACGATGGGATTAATGGCTATTTACGCAACTTTTGTTATGGGTTCGGATCTAGCTAAATCATATGGGTTGGATAGTGTGACGGGTGGTATATTATCACTAGGGACGTTCTTTATGTTACAAGTTCCTGTAAACGTTTTAACACCTGAAGAGGCACCTCTTGGCTGGGTCTTACCGATGAGTTCTTTAGGAGCATCTGGGATGTTTGCCGGGATCCTATCCATGATTTTTGCAGTGGAAGTGTATCGTTTCTTTAAAAAGCGTAATATTACTATCAAAATGCCAGAACAAGTACCACCTGCTGTTGCCCGTAGTTTTGAGGCATTGATTCCTGGTGCAGTGATTTTAACAACGACTTGGTTGATTCGAAGCGTCGCGGGCTTTGATGTAAACGCTGCCTTGTTATCGTTATTCGAGCCTTTAACCAATATTTTAGGGAATAATCTGCTTGGTGTTTTATTACCGATGTTTTTGATCCATTTGTTGTGGTCATTTGGGATCCATGGCATGAGTATCGTAGGGGCTGTCGTTCGTCCAATGTGGCTGATTATGTTGGATGAGAATGCGAAGGCGTTAGCAGATGGTACAGCTGCTACCAAATTGCCTTATATTGCTCCTGAACAGTTTTATCAATGGACAGTTACGATTGGCGGTGCAGGAGCCACGATTGTGGTATCAGTTTTGTTTTTATTCTTTTGTAAATCAAAATTCTTAAAAGAAGTTGGTCGCTTTTCCATTATTCCTGGTATCTTCAATATCAATGAGCCGATGATTTTTGGAGCTCCTATGATGTTGAATCCTTACATGTTCATTCCATTCAACTTAGTTCCTTTAGTTTTGACTATTGTCAGCTATTTTGCAGTTAAATTAGAAATGGTCAATGGATTTACTGTGTTGCCAACATGGACATTACCAGCACCAATCGGCGGCTATCTCTCAGCAGGAAATGACTGGCGTGTGGTTGTTTTGATCGTGATCAACACACTGATAGCATTTATCATCTATTATCCATTTGTAAAAGCTTATGATAAAAAGATGTTGTCAGATGAACAAAATAATAGTGGAGATAACGAAATACAAACTGCTTAAGTCTGATTTCAGAGGTGGAAAACAATGTATTGGCTGATTTTATTTTTTGTTTTTATCTTTTTATTAACGATAAGCCAACTTATGTTGAATATGCTGGCTATGCGTCACGTTCACATCAATCGTTGGGTTTGGGCTCTGGCATCATTTTTGATTGTGATTCTTCCAAAGATCATTTTACCGCAGATGAATGTTTTATTATCATGGGGTACATATATACTTTGTGGAATTTTTGCTATCAATTTTATGATCGAGCAGCATAGGTGGTTTGTCACATCGAAGCTTTAATCGAAGTTTTAAATGTTCCAAAAGCAGGCTTGTAAATGCAAGCTTGCTTTTTTACCGTTGTATCAAGAACAATAGACCATACTCCATACTAACTGAGTCGTTTCTTTTCTTTCCGTTCTGCCATTGATGTTTTTTTATATAAAGTTTATGATTGCTTTAACCGATTTGGCAGAAAGAAGGAGATAAAAATGAGCGATTTATCAACAATGGATTTAGAATTAGTGGATGCTGCAACCGAAGTCATTAAATCAAATATTGATTTGGTGTCTTTCAATCATACAGTAGGAGCTGCAGTACGTTGCACAAACGGTAATGTGTATACTGGTGTGAATGTTTATTCGAATCATGGGGCATGTGCAGAAATCATTGCGTTAGGGACAGCAATCAGTCGTGGTGAACGTGATTTTGAGTGTATCGTAGCTGTGGGTGGAGATCATTCTGACATGATCTATTCTCCATGTGGGAATTGCCGACAGTTTATATTGGAGTATGCACCTGATTGTGAGATCATTGTCTCAACAGAAGAGGGGGCTAAAAAAATCAAAATTACGGATCTCATTCCATATGCTTACCACAGATCAGAATGATTTTTATACAAACAGATTCTCTTTTTATTTTCAATCAACAGAAGGTTTAATGATGTTGGATGAATGATTATCGGTATACAAGGAGATGCAGTATCATGGGAAGCTAGTCATATTAAGAGGAAATTCAGCAAGTGGGAAAACAATGACAGCTAAAGCTATTCAAAATCATTTTCCTATGGGGAAGGTGATGCGAATCTCTCAAGATGAAGTGAGAAGAGGAATGTTGAATGTCAAAGATAAAATAGGAAATCCTACACCAGATTTGATCCGTCAGTTGGCAGAATTTGGAAAAGACAGATTTGATTTAGTCCTTGTTGAGGGGATCATGAGCACAAAAATCTACAAAGCGATGCTTATGGACCTGTATGAGAGCTTTCAAGGAAATGTATTTGCTTATTATTACGATCTTTCTTTTGAAGAAACGCTGAGACGTCACAGCCAGAGAAAGATGTCAAAAGAATTTGGTGCAGAACAAATGGCGGATTGGTGGTTGGAGCATGATATACTTGGATTGCCTAATGAGAAGATACTGACTGCCGAATTAAGTCAACAAGAAATGATAGAGAAAATACTTCAGGAGATTGATCTGCAGGTAGACAGTTGATTTTTTATCAAGAAATAATTGGTGATAAAAATTAAAATTTTTATTCTGTTCTAAACAATTATGGTTGTTTAGAACTTTTTTTTGTGTATGATATAAAGGAGAAATAATTTTTTAAAGGGAAGGAAATTGTTTTGATAAAAGTAGATGGAGCATTACTGAAAGAATACCGAAAGAAAAAGGGGTTAACCCAAGTACAATTAGCAGAAGGTATTTGCGAACAGGCAACTGTCAGCAATATCGAAAACAAGAATATGTCACCAGGTATCAACATCCTAAGTGCGCTTTGCAAAAAGTTGAATGTCGAGATCTCCGATATATTAGTGGAAACAGAAGAAGACAAGATCAGAAAAAAATTAAGTGAGATTCAATCGTTGAATGCTGTATCGAAGTACAAAGAATCTTATGAAATTTTACAAACGATTGATCAGAAAAAAGTAAGCAATTCTGATCTTTTAAACCAAATCTTGTTTTATCAAGGACTGCTTGATCATCTTTATGCAAAAAAAGAAGATGCAGCATTGTTTTATTTCAATCAAGTGTTGGAACAAACGACCGAAACAGATATCCATCATTTACAAGCAGCTGCAAATGTGGCCATGATCTATTTGTCAAAAGGAGAATTAGACTTTGCAAAAGTGTATGTGGAACGTACGCTTAAAATCTTGAATGATACTGATTTTGATAATCTGATGGTCTGTGCCGTATATTATAATATCGCTACCTATTACAGCAAAATCGAGAACTATGAAAAAGCAATCCAGTTGTGCGAGAAGGGGATCGAATACAATAAGAAACATAAATCGACCCATTCATTGGAATACTTGCTTTATGAAATTGCTTTTTGCCATAAGCAACTAGGAGAAGACGATTATTTAGAAAGATATATGGATGCCAAAAAAGTAGCATGTTTCAACGGGAATGATCACGCGGTGAAAGTGATCGAAAACGACCTTAAATAAAGAGGTCATGACAAAAGTGTATAACTTTAAGAACACCGTTGATTCGAAAAAAAAGAGATGTGACAAAAACTTTTGTCACATCTCTTTTATTATGGCTTAATTTCGATTGCAGCCGCCGCTTCAAAACTTTTCAACATACGATCTAGTCCATCTACTAATTTCGATTTCGGACAGCCGATATTCAATCGTAAAAATTGATGACCGTTTCCGCCGTAAATCGATCCATCCATAATCGCCACTTTGCCTACAGAAATCAGCTTCTCTCTTAAAAGAGGAATAGCTGATACAGCTTTGGATATATCCAGCCACATCAAATAGGTTGCTTCAAGATCGACAACTTTTACATCTGGCAGTTTTTCCTGGATAAATGCTTTTACATACCGCTGATTGCTTTCAAGATAATGATTCAGTTCATCCACCCAATGACTGCAATACCGATAGGCACTCATTGTCGCTAACATACCGAAAATATTGGTAGAAGATAACCCATCCGCATTTTTTAACTTTCTTTGAAAATGCTCACGTAACCCAAGATTCGGTATCAACGCATAGGCAAATGTCAATCCAGGGAAGTTAAATGTTTTTGTACCGCTGGTGACAATCGCCACTTGTTCATAATTGAAGTGTGTGATAGGTATATGCGTTTGTCCTCGTCCTAAAATGTCCATGTGTATCTCATCAGATATTAAAAATATAGAATACTGACGGCACAAAGCCACAATTTTTTCTAATTCCCATTGTTTCCATACTCTTCCGGTTGGGTTGTGAGGAGAGCAGAGAAGTAGTACTTTGTTTTCTGGCATGGCTAATTTCTCTTCTAAATCCGTAAAATCGATCCGGTACTGACTTTCTTCATAGATCAAAGGATTCTCGACTAGAAGTCGGTCATTGTCTTGGATGACTTTAAAAAAAGCATCATAAGCTGGCGTTTGTAAAACCACTCCTTCCCCTTTTTTAGTAAGCATTTGAATAAGGATAGATACTGCATAGATAACTGTTGGAGTGTACATGATCCATTCTTCTTCCAGTAGTGTGTCAAAACGGGATTGATACCACTGTTTAATTGCTTCTTTTAATTCATGATGATTCCAGCGGGTATAACCAAATACTGGATGGTTCATTCTTTCTTTCAAAGTTTCAAGTACTTCTTCGGGGACCATAAAATCTGTATCAGAAATCGTAAAAGGGAGTAAATCAGCTTCTCCAAATCGGTCTTCAACGTAGTCCCACTGTGTACAGTACGTTCCTTTTCTATTTATAGCGGTATCAAATGTCACAAATTTCACCTTCTATCTTTTTATCCTAAAATCGTATCAAGCTGATTGCGAACAGTTGTGACTTTTGTTCCGATAATCACTTGGACGTTTTGATGATCGAGATGGACCACACCTAATGCTCCTAGTTGTTTTAACTTTTCATCATCTACGATATCTGCATCTGCTAAAACTAAACGTAAACGTGTAATACAATTATCTAAAGATTGGATGTTTTCTTGACCGCCAAGTGCTGCTAAAATTCCTTTTGCATCGTATCCGCCTGTTTTATGAAAGTTCACTTCTTGATCGGTATATTCTGTTTCATCCACTGTCTTGTCACGCCCAGGTGTTTTTAAATCCAATTTTATGATTACTGTTTTGAAGACAATATAGTAAATACCGAACCACAAAGCACCGATTATTAATACCCACCACCATTTTGTGTCATTACCTTGGAGTAGACCAAAAATCACAAAATCTAAGATTCCACCATCTGTATTCCCGATTACTACACCTAATAATGCCATGACCATAAAACCTAGACCAGTCATGACGACATGGAAGAGCCATAATAACGGACTAATGAATAAAAATAAAAATTCGATTGGTTCTGTGATTCCGGTCACAGCTGTCGCAATCACACCTGAAATCAACAATCCTTTGATTTTATGTCGATTTTGTGGTGCTGCGGTACGATACATAGCTAATGCTGCTGCAGGCAGTCCAAAAATAAATGTAGGCATTTTTCCCTGTGATAAAAAGGCAGTTGCACTTGGCGAAATAGGCAAATTGTTTTGCAATTCTGCATAAAAGATATTCAGTGCACCAAATACTTCCTTCCCATCTATAATCGCCGAACCACCAGCTTCAGTAAAGCGTATCATCGAAACTAGAATATGATGAAGCCCGAATGGAAGAAGCAGTCGTTCCCCTGAGCCGAATAAGAAGGGACCAAATATTCCTGAACGTTGGATTAGCTGGCCGATAGCCATAATGACCATAGCGAATAAAGGCCAAATCAAGGGGATGATCAAACCAACAACCCCTAAAACTAGAGAAGTGATAATCGGTACAAAACGAGCCCCTGAGAAGAAGGCGAAACTATCTGGTAACTGAACAGTATAAAACCTGTTATGCAACTTATAAACGATGATTCCAGCAATGATCCCTCCAAGAACACCCATTTCGATCGTCTGGATACCAAAAACCATTCCTTGTCCAGCTTCTCGCAAGTGGTCGGCATCAACTAAACGATTTGTCAGGACTAAGTAAAAATTGATGGCTAAATTCATGACAGTGTAACCGACGAATCCAGAGAAAGCGGCCACACCTTTTTCCTTACGAACTAATCCTAATGGAATGGCCATGGCAAACATGACTGGCAAGTAGGTAAAGGCAAAACCGCCAATAGCAGACATGAATTGGAACACTGCTTTAACTGCTGGATATCCTAAAAACGGTAAAGTCTGGATCATTGATTCACTGGAAAATGAACTACCTAACCCTAAAAGAATACCCATGAAAGCCAACAAAGCAACCGGCAACATAAAAGTCTTTCCCAATCCTTGAAAGAACTCCCAAAAGGTCGATTTCTTTTTCTTTGTATCCATTTTTCTTCCTCCATCTCTTAGTAGTTTTAAGATCTTCAAAAAATGATTGCGTTTTCATTGATAGGTTTATTATAGCTAACTAAAGGAAATAAAAAAGAGGAGACAGATATTCTGTATCCTCATACATGATTGAGTAAGCTGTTTCACTAGAAATAGCAACAAATTATAGCTAATTGTTTTTCATTTGGTCTGCATACATCAAGAGTACTGTATCAAATAAACAAATGACAGAAATTCTTGAACTTAAATCGACACTGTGGTGATAGCGAGTCGTTCCCTTTGCAAATAAGGAAATCGTCGATAATTTTTCCAAGTTACTTCCCTTGGTTGAAATAATGCTGATGATAGGGACTTGTTGTCTTTGAGCAATCTGGGCATAGGAGAGGATGCCTTTTGTTTCTCCTGTGAAACTGACGAAAATAGCTAAGTCTTCCTGATTTAAATTACTTACAGCTGCTTCTTGTTCATCCCAGTCTGAACGAGCAAAAGCTTTTTTTCCTAAAAAAGTCAGTTTTCGAGCAAAATCTGTACAAATAGGGAAGCTTCCTCCTAATCCAAAAACTTCAATAGTATTCGATTGATGGATCAATGTCATCATTTGTTTGGCCTTTTCTTCGCTCATTTGATGGAACGTTTCTGTAACATTTGAAGTGATCTGGTTCGTGATTGTTTGAAAGCTTCGGCTATTTCCTTCCTGTTCCTCTACATGGATGGATTGATCGATGGCGTATTTCAACTCTTTAAAACCTTGATAACCTAAATGTTTAGCCGTTCTGGAGATAGTAGCAGTTGAGACAAATAAATCATCAGATACTTCATAAATCGTTTTTGTTCCAATATCAGACAAATGGAGCAATATATAATCCAATATTTCATTTTCGATTTTACTTAACGAGGAACGCTTCTTTTCTAGTAAAGCAATCAAACTATTGCTTAACATGGATGGTACTCCTTTCAATATTTAACAAAAATAGCATTCGTAACCAAATATCTCTGTTGAGTTTAGATAATAATCTAACTTATTATATAGCGCTTTCACAAAAATGTATATATAATAAAAGTTAGTAAAATACTGGGATGATCTAAAGACAAAAGAGAGGAAGATAACCAATGAAACTTAACAAGTCCATGATTGCTGAACAAAGTCCAAAGAAGATCTTTCTTTTCGATATGACATTCAGTTTGATTTCTTCTGATGGACTTTTGCAAACGCAACGTTTAGAAAGAAAATTGACACATTTCTTTCAAAAAGAGCAAAAAAATGTGTCAGTCAAAGTATATGATTCTAGCCAAATAGATAAAGAAGCAAAGAGAGCAGACATCTTATTGCTCACTCCTTTACTTGAATACGCAAAAGATAAAATAGAAAGTCAGTTCCCTGAAATACCTGTTTTCGTAATATCTAAGGAAGAATACGGAACTTTGGATGTGGAGAAAATAGTTAGTAAAATGGATGATTAAATCAAATTTTGATTGTTCCTCCATTTTAGCGTTTTAAGAAGTCTCTGCTATGTTCAAATGATAATTTTGAATGTAGCAGAGTTTTTTTACGCAAACAAACATAATTCTTAAAATGAATCTACTTGGATGATTTTTGTCCCCATATTTTTGATTTCGTCTAATAATTTTTCAGAGCAAAATTTATCAGTGATCAAATAATCAAAGACTGAAATATCAGCAATCTTGAACTTTGATGTCAGTCCGATTTTTCGATGATCAGCAACTAGAATCTTACATTTGATTGTCTGGTTGACCATCATTTCGTTGATTGTTGATTCATTCAATATTTTCGTTGTGACCCCATGTGCGACATCAATCCCGCTGCAACCAATGATACAAATGTCTGCATTGATTGAAGAAATCGTATTTAATGCGATATCGCCCACCAGTGCTTCTTTTGGGAAGCGCATCTCTCCGCCAGTTAAAATATAACTGCAATTATCTTTGTGAGGAGAATAGTTGATTTTTACGTTGTTTGTAACGACGGTCAAATGGTTAGATTGAAGAAAATCCAGTGTTTTCAATGCAGACGAACTAGAATTAATAAACAATGTATCATAATCGCTAATGTATTTACTAGCTTCTCTGGCAATCGCTTGTTTAATCCTTTCAGGACCAGATTGATCAAAATCAGTCTGGTTTTTGTAATTATAAGAACAATAACCGTAATTGCGGATGATCTCGTTTTTTTCTTCTAATAAATTTAAATCTCTGCGTATCGTACTAATAGATACATCCAGAGATTCAGCTAATTCAAAAGTTGACAATTGTTCGGTTTGCTGAAGTAGTTCCAAAATATCTTTTTGCCGTTTTTCAATATTGACAAGTGAGTTTTTCATGACTGTTGCCTCCTGAAGGTCATCTTGATCCATGGATTTATTTGATTAGTTGTTCATTTAAATATTCATATCTGTCTTTATTATACTGAAACGATCATTAATCTTTAAAAGAAAATCATATAAAAGACAAACAGTCATATAAAAGGGTTTTCATGCATGCGGTTACGCATTAAGATTTACTTGTAAGTCGTAAGAATGATATGGGGGGAGCAAGCAAATGAGCAAAACGGTGAATGAAGTGACAAAAGAAAAGTGGATATTAGAAACATTTCCAGAATGGGGTACGTATTTGAACGAGGAAATCGAATCAGAGGTAGTGGAACCTGGAACTTTTGCTATGTGGTGGCTAGGCTGTACGGGCATTTGGCTGAAAAGTCATGAAGGAACGAATATCTTATGTGATCTATGGTGTGGAACGGGAAAACGCAGTCATGGAAATGGCATGATGAAAAAAGGGCATCAGATGATGCGTATGAGCGGTGTTCAAAAGATGCAGCCTAACTTACGGACTCAGCCTTTCGTAATCGATCCTTTTGAAATAAAAAATGTAGACGCTTTAATCGTCACACACATCCATTCCGATCATCTAGATATCCACACAGCTGCAGCCGTTCATCAAAATTGTCCTGAAGCAATATTCATTGGACCAAAAGAAGTGGTTCGCACGTGGCAAAAATGGGGGATCCCTGAAGAAAAAACGATTATCGTGAAACCAGGTGATGCGGTCAAAATCAAAGATATCAATGTAGTAGCTTTAGAAGCGTTTGATCGGACAGCGTTGGTTACTTGTGGAGATCCGGAAGAAGTATTGAAAGGAAAAATGCCTCAGGAGATGGATCAAATAGCAGTAAATTATTTATTCGAAACATCAGGAGGTACTCTTTATCACGCAGGAGATTCACATTATTCCAATTTATTTGCCAAACATGGCAATGACCACAAAATCGATGTCTGCTTAGGAGCCTACGGTGAAAACCCACGAGGGATAACAGACAAAGTTACTTCTGTTGATATGCTGCGCATGGCGGAGTCATTGAATGCAAAAGTAGTGATTCCTGTCCACTACGATATTTGGTCTAATTTTATGGCTGATCCTAAAGAGATTACTGAAATTTGGAAATTCAAGAAGGATCGCTTACAGTATGGGTTTAAACCTTATATCTGGCAAGTAGGCGGGAAATTCATCTATCCGACAAACAAAGATGATCTTGAGTTTAATTTTTATCGCGGATTTGAAGATGTCTTCTCGATTGAAAATGATACACCGTTTCCGTCGTTTTTATAAGAAAGAAGGGAAGTTTCTTGCTGAAATACTTTTTTGACCATCAATTGATCCATTACCCAGATAAAGAAATCACGGATTGGCGTGAAGCTATCGCCGAAAGCTGTCGTGTATTGATTGATAAGAACATCATTGATCAAACGTATGTTGAAGAAATCATTCATTGTGTAGAAAAATATGGACCTTATATTGTGATTGCACCTCAAGTAGCCATGCCGCATTCTTCAGAAAAAAGTGAGGGAGTTTTTGGAACGGCTATTTCATTTACCAAGTTGAAGCAGCCAGTCCGTTTTGAAAGTGAAGGGGAGAATGAGGAGAAAACGGCCAGTTTGTTTTTTACACTCGCAGCAAAAAATCCAGAAGAACACCCAGAAAATATCCAAAAATTATCCGAATTATTAATGACAGATGGATTGGTTGAGCGTCTCATCTCTACGAACTCCATCGATGATTACCAAGTTGTGATGGCGGAATATAATTAATTGATAGAGGAGAAAAAAGATGGGGGAATTTTTGTTAAGCATTTGGACGTATTTTGCAACAAATATCTTGACGCAGCCAGCGTACCTGATTGGTTTTATCGTGTTATTAGGCTATATTTTGCTGAAACGCCCACTTCATGAATGCATCGCTGGATTCTTAAAGGCAACGGTTGGCTACTTTATTTTGACTGTTGGCTCTGGTGGTTTGGTCAAAAATTTTCGGCCAATCTTGGTTGGACTGAAAGAACGGTTTAATCTGGATGCTATGGTTACAGATCCTTATTTTGGACAAAATGCTGTGGATGCTGGATTAATGGAGACATTTGGCCGTACCTTTGGAGATGTGATGATTCTATTACTGATTGCATTTGTTTTAAATATTTTGTTAGTTCGTTTTCAGAAATATACGAAACTGCGATTCGTTTTCACGACCGGAAATGTTCAGGTCCAGCAAGCAGCGACCGCTTTTTGGATTTTACTGTTTTGCTTTCCTGATCTAGGCAGGATACAAGTATTGATATTTATGGGATTGATTTTAGGGTGTTATTGGGCAGTAGCTTCTAACTTAACAGTAGGGATCACGCAGGAATTGACAGAAGGTGCCGGATTTGCGGTGGCACATCAGCAAATGTTCGGAATCTTTATTTTTGCTAAGCTAGCTGAATGGATGAAAAAGCGGGATGAAAAGAAAAATCGATTGATCAAGCAAGACAAGAAAATCGAAGATATCAAATTACCAGGATTCCTATCGATATTTAATGAGAATATGGTTGCTACTTCGTTGCTCATGCTATTTTTCTTTGGGATCATTCTGATTGTACTAGGCAAAGATTATTTGATTCAAGCGCAATTCATGCAAGAGGGGCAGAGTTTCTTATTCTACATTATGACGACTTCCTTGAATTTTGCGGTATATCTGGCAATCTTGCAATTAGGTGTTCGGACTTTCGTCGATGAACTAACTCAATCTTTTCAAGGAATCTCAAACACGATTTTACCAGGAGCTGTTCCAGGAATTGATGTAGCCGCTACTTTTGGCTTTGGTTCGCCAAATGCGGTAACGATTGGATTTTTGTTTGGTGCTTTGGGCCAGTTTTTGATGATTGGTTTACTGATTTTATTGAAATCACCAACGATCGTCATAGCCGGTTTCATTCCATTGTTCTTTGATAATGCTGTTATAGCAGTTTATGCCAATAACCGAGGTGGATTCAAAGCTGCCTGTCTATTCCCGTTTCTTTCTGGAATCATACAAGTAGGCGGTTCAGCATTATTCGCTACATGGATCGGGATGTCAACATACGGTGGTTATATTGGGATGTTCGATTGGGCGACAGCTTGGCCATTATTTACAGTAGTCATGAAAGTCCTAGGTTATGCTGGAATCGTCGTAGTCGTCATTGGTCTATTGGCTATTCCGCAGTTACAATATCGGAAAAATCCTGAAGGGTATTTCTTGATTGTAGAAGATTATGAAAAATATGCAGAAAAGCAGAAAGCATAAAAGAAATCTGATTAGACAACACTCATAATGGAGGGATTAGGATGAGAATTTTAGTATCGTGTGCAAATGGATCAGGAACCAGCTTGATGATGATGAGAAGTGTAGAAAAAGCAATGAAAGAACTAAATATACCAATTACCAAGATTCATCATTGTGCTATTTCAGAGGGAAAAAGCTCAGCCAGTCAATATGATGTCGTTTTTACACCAGTCAATTTTTTGAATATGTTTACTCAGGCAGAGAAAAAAGGCGTTACAGTTATCGGTATCAAAAATGTGATGTCCGCCAAAGAAATCAGTGAAAAATTTGCTGAAACAACATGGTATCAAAAAAACAAGTGAAAGAAGGAACCAAGATGAGCAGGCCGAATCTACAAATTGCGTTAGATCACAATGACTTAGAACATGCATTAGGCGATGTTATGAAAGTCGGTGATGTAGTAGATATTATTGAAGTGGGAACGATCCTTTGCTTACAGGAAGGACAAAAAGCGATTCGCTGTATTCACAGTATATTTCCAGACAAAAAACTGGTCGCTGATACGAAATGTGCAGATGCTGGAGGAACAGTAGCAAGAAATGTGGCTAATGCAGGAGCAGATTGGATGACAGTCATTTGCTGTGCAACAATGCCAACGATGAAGGCAGCACAAAAAGAGATAGGCGAATTACAAGTAGAACTCTATGGCAATTGGACTTTTGAGCAAGCCAAGGATTGGTATAACATCGGAATCCGACAGGTAATCTACCACCAAAGCCGTGATGCACTCTTATCTGGTGAAGCTTGGGGTGAAAAAGATTTGTCGAAGGTCAGCAAACTGATTGAACTAGGCTTCAATGTTTCTGTAACTGGTGGATTAAATCCAAACACATTACAATTGTTTGAAGGAATCGATGTGTATACCTTTATCGCGGGTCGGGGGATTACAGCAGCAGAAGATCCAATGAAGGCTGCACACAATGTTTCAAAGATGAGATCATTCGTATCTGGGGGTAAGGAAATGGCTCAAATCGGGATTTATGAAAAAGCATTACCCAAAGATATTTCATGGAAAGAACGTTTTTCCCTTGTAAAAGAAATGGACTTCGATTTTATCGAGATGTCGATTGATGAGACGGATGAGCGGTTAGCACGATTAGATTGGTCTGAAGAAAAGATAGCTGAGCTGAGAGAAGAGATGTTTAGCTCTGGTGTACGTATCCATTCGATTTGTTTAAGTGCGCATCGGCGATTTCCGTTTGGTTCTGCTGATCCAGAAAAGAAAAAAGCAGCGAAACAACTAATGAAAAAAGCAATCCATTTGGCGCATAATCTAAGCGTCAAAGTAATCCAAATAGCTGGATACGATGTTTATTATGAAGAGAAATCAATGAATTCCAGAGAAGACTTTATCGAAGGAATAAAAGAAAGCGTAAAGGAAGCTTCTAAATATGGCATCATTCTTTCCGTGGAAATCATGGATGATCCATTTATGAACTCCATTTCAAAATTTTTAGAAATCAAAGAACAGATTCATTCCCCTTTTCTACAAGTATATCCAGACCTAGGCAATTTGTCCGCATGGCCGGAAAATAATCCGACTCGAGAACTTGAGAAAGGGATCGATTATATCACTGCTATCCACTTAAAAGACACGTATCCTGTAACAAAAGAATATTCAGGTCAGTTTCGTGATGTTACTTTTGGTAACGGATGCGTTGACTTTCTTGGATTATTGAGACATTTGAAACGTTTAGATTATGATGGAACATTCCTGATCGAAATGTGGAGTGAAAAAAGTCAAGACTTTCGAAGAGAAATCCAGCAGGCAAAAGACTACTTAAGTTCTAAATTGAAGGAGGCTGGTTATGATGTCTTGTGAAGAAAAAATTGCAGCAATGAAGCAACGTGTCTTTGAAGCAAATCTGGCATTGCCGCAATACGGATTAGTTAAATTGACTTGGGGCAATGTGAGTGAAGTGGACCGTGAGCTAGGAGTCATCGTTATTAAGCCAAGCGGTGTCCGATATGAACGCATGCAAGCAGATCAAATGGTTGTAACAGATTTGTCAGGAAATATAATAGAAGAAGACAGCTTGAAACCATCTTCAGATCTGCCTACCCATGTTGTTTTATACAAAGCTTTTGAAGATGTAACTGCTGTTACTCATACTCATTCTACTCACTCTGTCATGTGGGCGCAAGCAGGCCGAGATTTGCCAGCTTATGGCACGACCCATGCTGATGCTTTTTATGGAAAGATTCCTTGTACACGCCAATTGACGAAAGAAGAAGTAAAAGAAGCTTACGAAGTTCATACAGGGAATGTGATTGTCAAGACGTTTAAGGAAAGAAATTTAGAGCCAAACGAAGTACCTGGAGTACTTGTCTATGGACATGGACCATTCACTTGGGGACACTCACCTATAGAAGCAGTAGAAAATAGCCTGATTTTAGATGAAATTTGTTTGATGGCTAAAGAAAACGAGTTGATCAACCAAAATATAGGTGAAATCCCACAATATTTGCTAGATAAACATTATTTTCGAAAACACGGAAAGCATGCATACTATGGGCAATAGAGATGCTAGGGTAAGGGTAGAAAATTAAAAGATAATACTTGATAGAGAGAAACAGAGGTTGTGAAGAAAATTTATCACAACCTTTTTCCTACGATTAGTCAAGTAAAAGGTGTAAGAAAAATAGCTCATAAACGAAAGCGACAAAATCAAGGCACACCAAATAAAGCCTCGTTCGTAAAAAATTTTCGATCTGGGCAAAGAAGTGGTATACTGTAAGTGGTTTAGTTAATGGTCCACTGAGACCGCGTACGCATAGTCGTACTCTGTATGTGCCCTAACCATAGCGTGCATACATTTCAGAAGCTTGTTCATACAAGCAACTGTGGCAACCTTATCTTTCTTAGGGATAGGTTGCTTTTTTAATTTGTAGTAATAATCGACAATATGATTAGGAGCTGCGCGTTGCTGGCGAATCATATTTCGAATGGTGAAGAAAATAATTTTCCGTGCTTTGGGATTACCACGCTTATTGATGCGGTCTTGGCCAGTATACTTACCTGATTGATACCGTCGGATGTCAATTCCGACAAAGGCATTCAATTGTTTATGGGTTTTAAATCGTGTGATATCTCCTAATTCACCGAGCAATAAAGCGGCTGTGAGTGCGCCGATCCCAGGGAACGTTTGGTACAACAAAAAGCAAGGAGAGCCTTCGGCTTTTTTGATCATTTGTGTCGCCAGTGCTTCTTTTTGTTCGAGTAAATCTTGGAGAAGTTCGGCGTAATAAATCGTTTTTTGACAGTGGATACTGTCTTTTTCAACAGCTGGGTAGGCACACTGTGCATAGTGGATGATTTGATCTGCCTTTTGCTCGGCACGATTCGCGGAGATTTTTTTCCGTGTTTCGTTGATTAGTTTATTTTTTATTTTTGTCCGAGTAGATGCCAATACAAAATCTGGATGGGGAAAAAGACGGATCAATGTCAATGCGTAAGGGGTCAGCCTGTTTGAAAAGAACTGTTCAAGCTCTGGAAAAGTCAACTGAAGGCAGTTGTGTAAATCCATGCGCAGACGAGTGATTTTCTTCTCAATCTCTTGATAAAAACGGGCTAAATCGCGCATCTCTAAGTAAAAATTGCTTTGTACTTCTTTTGGCTGACGTTGATTTTTAAGATGAGTCTGTGCGAGCCGGTGGGCATCCGATTTATCTGTTTTCCAACTGCGTAAGGTGCTTTCTTCCATCTGTTTTTTCGCTTCTAACGGGTTTAACAAACAGTAAGAAAAGTGATGATCTTGAAAGAACTTTTCGACTGGTCTGGAATAAATCCCCGTTGCTTCAAAAACAATCAATGGACGTTCAGGCAAGTGCTGGATCTCTTCGAGTAATGCATGAAATCCTCTTTGAGTGTGTTCGATCTCGTCTTCAAATAAGCAGGTGTCGTCTTTGTATAGGACACTGTAGCTGTGTCCCATTGAAACATCTAATGCAAGAATGTAAGGCATTTGTATTCCTCCTTTTTAAGTTTTGAAAGAACTTTACTGCTTCATTTCGATTCCAATTTCCTATACACGGGCTCATGGCCCCAACATACGTAAACCTGATTCTAAAATGACAGTAAAGAAGTTCGGTTTTTGATAGGGACTCGTAGTCCTCAAGGCTTTGTTCGAACTTTCTTTCACTCTTCACTATAATCTAAAAATAGAAAATAGAGGAGAACATCATTCGTCAATGATGTTCCCCTCTAATCTTAGTATGTTTTATTTATCAAAAAGGATGCATTCTAAAAGGAAAGAGGAATTTTAAGGAATTGAGAGAATCTTTACAGGAGCGTTATACGTGATAGATTAAATAGTCAAAGAATTGTATTATTAGAGGGAGAATTGTATAAGAAAGGAAGAAAAAAATGAATGTTGATTCCCTTATGATCGATGAGATTTCTGAATTATATAAGAGCGTTGGTTGGACGCATTACACAAAAGACACTGCAAGGTTAGCTAGAGCATTTGAACAATCTGAATCTCTGGTAAAGCGTAATGGAGAAGAGAAGATTATCGGAGTCGTTCGTTGGATCACTGATTTTGCGACGATCGCATTTATTCAAGATATCCTCATTCATCCGAGGTATCAGCGCCAAGGAATAGGCAAAGCGCTTTTGAATGAAGCTTTGGAGAAGATCACCAGTTATGGACCAGTCCAAATCGAATTATTGACAGATGATACTGAGAAAACAAAAAAATTTTATGAATCAGTAGGATTTGTTCAAGTAAAAGAAATGGATGCTGTTTCTTATATAAAGGATACTAGAAGATAAGAGGGTCTTTTTGGTAATGACAAATACTATGTATAACGTAAAAAGAAAAAAATGGGAGGATAGATTCAAGTATCACTCAATCTATCCTCCTATCCTCGTCTATTTTATTTTTTTATTCACTTCTTTATCAAATACTATTTTTTGTACATTTGGACTAATATAAAAAATGAATACATGATTTTTTTTAAAAGAAAATGCTATACGATAATTTTTTTTATCAATATTGACTTTCATTTCATATATTCCCTTTGCCGAGCGTGTTCGTATTGGTTTTATACGAAAAAAATTATGGTCTACATGCTCTATGACTTTTTTAGAAATAGTTTTTTTGTATGCGAGATGTACCTCTTGCGGAAATTGTTCCAATAGTTCACTGTCAAACTCAACAGTATAATCCATATTTTGCTTCCTTTCTATACGGCTTAAGTGTTGGAATAAGTCATTCATTAGTTTTTGCACTGTTACTTTTCGATGATGGTTACAACTGCTTTGCCGCAAGTCAGTTCTTTTTCCAGCTCGCTCTTTATTTTTATGGCACATGGTTTGGAAAAAGGTGCTGCTTCTTTCCATGAACCAAGTAAAGGATACTCATTACTCATGCCTTTCACATATTGTTTGTTTTTGACACCTTTTGTTTTTACTTCTACATAATACATTTGATCATCTTCTTTCTTGCTGTTTTTAGTTCATATTCAAATATATGTAAGCGAAAATGATTATGTATCTATATCTTTATGATAAATAAAAAGAATCAATTTAAAAGTTTTTTTCACTCGATATAACTAATTTGAATAATACATATAATAAAAACGGATAGAATCTGTTGCTTTATTGAATCACTTGTTTTAAATAATCAATAGACAAAAGCTATCTCTAAACGTACTTTGTAAAATAATATCATTTAAAAATTATTAGTTAATCGTTAAATATAATAAATTAAAATAAGACTATAACTATTTATTTTGGTTATTGCTTTTCTTTTTCGCATATTATTAAGTAAAAAAATTAGCAGTATCTGTAATATCAGAAGAGGACGATCACCATTTTAAAAGTCATGTTTCTATCTTAAGAAAAGAGAGTAGGTTCTATAATAATGATAAAAATATTTTATGTTCTGTTAATTGGTTGTATCACTATATTGAGTGGCTGTACAGCTACTACAGAAGGTCAAACAAGCATACCTAAAAAAATATCTCTTACACAAAAACAATTAGATAGAGCAGATAGGCTGTCAGGACATTGGTTTTATCATGAAGAAGATACTAGATTCGATATCGAGATTACAAGTGACCAGATCAAAGTAAAAAAGAAGAAGACAGAAAACAAGGAAGAGGAAACAATTTATAGCATCTATAATTATGAAAATGAAAATGGAAAGATAAGCATTTATGGAACAACGGATAAAAGGGAATTTTATATTTCTGAAGTAGATACTGATACAGTTTATATCGGGGGTGGGATAGCAGACATAGAAAGTGCTTGGCGGGTTAAAGCACATAAGCAAACTTTAGAATAGAAATTTTATTGATATCTTTTTCTAAGAAATAGTTAGTGGAGAGGAACAGGGAGGAGATAAATAAATACTGTATAAATTATTATCTGAATGATCAAGAAACTATTTTTTAGCTTAGAGAAGATTCTAATAATAAAAATGGATAAGCTTCTTAATCATTCGGATAACATCTTATGTGGATTTCAATGATGTTTATAACTAACGTAATAAAAACCTGAAACAAAAATAGCTCCGCCAATAATATTTCCAATATAAACAGGGATAAAATTCGAGAGAAATTCTAACCAAGTCGCTTGACCTTCAAATATGGCAGCAGGTATCACAAAACAGTTGGCCACACTATGTTGGAAACCGATTGCCACAAAAATCATGACTGGAAACCAAATCGTTAATACTTTGCCGGCCGCATCTTTTGCCCCATATGATAACCATAATGCTAAACCAACAAACCAATTACAACCTATTCCAGACCCTAATGCTTGCCACCAAGAAACAGCGATTTTATGATCAGCAATATGGATCACTTGGTCGAGATAGACACCTGAATGAGTTAAACCAACAAAATGTCCAAAGAAGTAGGCTA
Source organism: Enterococcus sp. ZQ21 (assembly GCF_030053755.1). NCBI lineage: Bacteria > Bacillati > Bacillota > Bacilli > Lactobacillales > Enterococcaceae > Enterococcus > Enterococcus sp. ZQ21. The sequence continues at coordinate 1,757,225 of NZ_CP125658.1, read as the reverse complement.
CGAAAATTGCCCCAATAATATTTGCAAAAGTAATCACTGACCAATTCTTAACTAGCTGTGAGAAGGTGACTTTTTTATCCATAAAGGCAATCGCCACAGCCATCATATTTCCGGTGATCAATTCACCACCGCCAAGAAGGATGACCAGCAGACCGATAGGGAAAACCGAGGCACCAACTAAACTAGTCAAGCTAGCCATAGATTCTGGGATAGAAGCAGAGACACGTACGTATGCCAAATAACCTAGAGAAATCATGGCTCCTCCGATAAACCCTAAAATCAGTTTAGCTAAGATAGGTTTTTGTATTTTTTTTGCTCCAAGATGAATACTGATTTCCATAATTTCTTCTGGTGTGTGCATGATACTTCGACGCCTACTTTCTTAATGAATTTTCATGTGATGAAATATAGTGAAAAAATTCACATTTTTCTTGTTGATTATATCATCTTATTATTTATATGTGCATATTATTGTAAAAATTTTTATTTAATCACATTGGATTCTAAAAAAGAAACAAAAATAAAAGTTATGTATATGGTGGTCAAAAAGTAAATAATATCAGTTATCAAATTTCCTGTAAATTTTCTTGAAATTATAGCATATTATTACTTTAAAAAAATCTATATTTTTTATAAAAAAGGAAATGAATAACTGAAAAAATTATTATAGGAGAGAAAAAATATCACCATAATTGGTTTAGGATTAACTGTATATTTATTTATATAATTTGTTTATAGACATGTGAAGTTATTTGCAGAACCTTTATTTGTATTATACGAATCAAATTCCTCAATCGTCAATGAACTTGCTAATTTAATGATAGCCTTGCTGTTTACTCCCGCGTTGAGAGTCATAACTATTTTGGTCTGTTTAGTGCTATTATTTTTCGTTAATAAAAAGAAATAACGTAGTATTTCAAAAGACAAAGAAGTGGGATGATGATTGCTATAGTATGGTATACGTGGTGCTAGGTAAGTGAGAATAAACAAAAAAACTGTAGAACAAAGAAATTTTTTTCTTTGTCTACAGTCTGAGGTGGTGACATATCTTTGTCACCACCTTTTTTTGTCGCACAAATAATTAATCGGATATTTTATGTTCATGTTTTTTGTGTTCAACGAGTATTGATAGGGAAAAGATACATTTTAGATGCTTTTAACTGTTAATTTACAAAACAAGGTAAACGAATAGAAAAATGAAAAAATAGATACGGAAGAATATGTTTGATTAAAAAATGCCATGAAGAGAAGGAAGTTGATGATACATGAAAAAAATATATTCAAAGGAAATCGATTGTTTTAGAGGCATAGCTGTTTTAGCAGTGATATTTTATCATTTGCCAAATAGTAAGCTACCAGGCGGATTGCAAGGAGTAACGATCTTTTTTGTGGTTTCTGGTTTTTTAATGGCTAAAAATACGATAAGAGATGAAAAAAACAGACAATTCAGTTTTCTACATTTTTACTATAAGCGTATCAAACGTATTTATCCATTTTTACTGTTTTCTTTGGTCGTATCCATTTTCATACTGGGGATCAGCAACATTCGATTGATAGGAAATATTCGTAGTGAGCTACCTAGTTTGATTTTTGGCTATAACAATTGGTGGCAGCTGAATCAAGGCGTATCTTATTTCGAGTCTTACTTTAATGCTTCTTTATTTAAACATTATTGGTCGCTTTCCGTTGAGCTACAATTTTATTTGATTTGGCCATTTTTGTTTATTGTCATGAAACGTATGAGAAGAAAACAAGTGTTTTACTTAATCTATACATTGATTTTTGTTTCTATTCATTTTAGTTTATTTTTACCTTCAGCTAAGGCATATTATCATACGGTGGCTAAACTTTTTCCATTTTTATTAGGAGTTTGGGGGTATTTTAATCGAATAACTATTGGCCGTTTCTTTGAACAAAACAGTTTCAGTAAAATCTGGCTTTTACTACTAGCTAGTCTTTGTCTGATCCTGTTCCCGATTTTTCCTTATACACTAAATGAACTACTGATTAGTATTTGTTTTGCTTTATTGTTAGCCAGTGTCGATGATGTGAATATTGCAAAAAAGACCAAAATCGCTAGTACAAAACTTTCTTTTGTAGGAAAAATCAGTTATGAACTTTATTTGGTGCATTTTCCAGTATTGATTGCTCTGACAGATTTATTCAAACATTATCATTTGAAATATTTGGATATCGCAAGTTTATTCACTGTGTTTTTGTGTACATTACTCATGATTACTTTCTTTAGAAAAGGAGTGCAGAAGATGAGATCACCCAAAATTTGGACAGCTATGGCACTAATGATAATCGGAATTTCTGTACTGGTATTACGTGCTCCAGCCAATCGGTTGACCGCTGACCAAAATCAGTTGCAAAGTTTATTAAAAGAAAATTCTAGTAAAGCAAGTGCAGGAGAAAATCAATTGTCACAAGAGAAAAAAATATTATTTATCGGTGATTCTGTTATGCTGGGGGCGTATCAGGAACTGAAAGAGACTTTTCCAAAAGAAGCATTGGTAGACGCAAAAGAGTCAAGACAAATCACTGCGTTACCAGAAATCTTAAAGAAGCATAAAGATTTAGTTTCTTACCAACAAATAGTGATCAGGTTAGGAACCAATGGTGTGTTAACAGATGATGCTATAGAACAAACCATGTCTTTGCTCAAAGATAAAAAAGTGTACTGGGTAAATATAAAAGCTCCGACTGGCTGGCAAGAGACGATAAATGCCACATTAGCTAAATTGCCAAATCAGTATTCTAATATAACGATGATCGATTGGTATAGTGAAAGCCAAAACCATCCTGAGTTTTTTTATGATGATGAAACTCATTTGAATGAAAGCGGACGTACAGCTTATGCAAAGTATATTGCTTCAGTGATCCAATAAGGTAGTGATCACGTGTTTTAACCTTACTTTTTCCTAATAGGTGAATCATTTTAAATAAAAAATATTTCATATGATAAACGGTGTTTAAGAGGAGGAGTTTTTTAATATTCGTGGTAAAAAAGAGATGGGCGAGGTCGTTAACTGAGAGCTTCTTGAAAAGAAATCGTTCGATGTTAGAAAATGGAAATATCCTCTTTGTTATACAGAACATGAGCGAGACGACAATACTAGGAATTATGTTCTGATCGAAGTTTTATGGTTACAAGCAGTAATCAGCTTAGATAAAATTAAGGACCGTAGAAACCAAGTAAAGAAGGCTGTTGGTAAAGAAGCAAATGATCAAGTATGTTTTATTCTCAGGGAGATTCACTTCAAGTAGTAAGAAACAGTGGGTTTAGCTAAGGGGAAAGTAGCTCACACAGTGTTACTTAAGAAGATGCAGTGAATAAATATAATAGTAGTATAATGCTAGAAAGGACTGTGACAAAAGTCGTGTCACAGCCTTTTTTGTTATTTTAATTATCGTACAGTCTTTTTTTTAATGATTGCTTAAGCATTAAATATTAAAAAATATAGAGTTCAAAATTATTGCACAAATTAGATGAAAAATTTGAACAACAAAAAGTGTATTTTTATACTATAATAGCTTTTGAATTTAGTTACTCTATTCAAAAGTTATGCGATGGACAAGTAAAAGAATAAATAGAGGTGAGAAAATGAATAGTTTCAAGAAAAAATTTGTGAGTAGATTTTTAAATATGAAAAATTTTTTTGAAAAAAAGGGAGATTATGATGCATATAATTATGTATTAAATCTAGAAAAGCAAACATATTATACACTACGTAAAAATGATGATAATGATTTTTGGACTATATTACCTAAAATCCTTTCGATTGACTCTAAGCTTTCCCTTTTAGAGGAATTTATTAATTTAGACATTGAAGAATTTTGCGGGGGAAAAGAGTTAATTAATATGATAGAGAGTGATTATCATACCTATTATAAAGAAAGTTGTGGATATAAAGTGGATGAGCAATGTCCACAATCAATTATTTTTTACGTTGAGTAATATAGACGATTAAGCAGGAAAGCAACTAGAAGCTACTGATTTAGTATTTAAAATATGATTTGTCAAATTAAGCTAGAATAAAATGCTTCTTGTACATAGCTCAAAAATATTTCGATTGGTGTTCTGTAATTCAATGATTTTCTTGGAATATGATTACGTTGATTGCTGACACTGGAAATAAATGTCTGATTCACTTCTCTAAAATCCATTGATTTCGGCAGTCCATTACGACGCAGAATCCCGTTAGAATTCTCGTTTAATGGGCGTTGAGAAGGTGTTCCAGGGTCCGCAAAATATATATCAATATCATGTTGGTTACTAATGGCTTTCCAGTTAGAAAATTCTTTTCCACAGTCAAACGTAATAGATTTAAAGAAGTTTTTAGGGAAGCGAGAAAACCATTGATTAAGGGCAGTTTCAATATCTAATGCCTTACGGCCGTTGGGTTTAATCGTGATAATGACTTTAGATAATCTTTCAACTAAAGTAATGACGGCACTTTTATGATGAATGCCAACGATCGTATCACCTTCAAGGTGACCAAACTCAGAATTGAAATCAGGATAATTATCAGGTCGATCATGGATTGAGCGCTGATACTGTTGTTTTCCCCGTTTTTCCTGATGGCCATTGGGTTTTCTTTTACCTTTCATCGGTAGTGTGTCAATATCAAATATTCCTTTAGAAAATAAACGATAAAGTGTTCTCATACCGCATGAAACAGGCCTTTCTTTTCGCCCGATAATGACGTCAGGCGTCCAACCAAGAGTGACTTTCTCTTTAATGTAATCTACTTCATGAGCAGGTAATTGAATGACTTTTCTACCACATTTTTTCTTATTTTCTTTATACTGGTGCCAATAATCAAGAGCAGTCTTGCCTTGCTTGAACTTATTGACTACATTATAAATAGTTTGTATAGCACGTCCCATTCGGTTAGCGATTTCAACCGGCTTATTATGTTGAAGATAATATGATTCTATCATTGTCAGTTCGTCTATGGTAAGATGTTTGTAGGTCATTTATGGTTACACTCCTTTGTTTTCTTTCGTCGGAAATACAATTTGAGTGTACCATAAATGCCTTTTTATTTTTCTAACTTAATTTTACAATTCGCGAAATATAAACTATATTGCTAACAATTATTTTCTAGAAGGAATAAAAGAACTAAGAATCAAGATGATGTCTTGACTCTTAGTTCTTTTAACATGGAAAAGATGGATAATGCACTGTTAATTCATGATGCATCATCAAAAAAGTTGGAAGGAGAAGATAGAAATCATTAACTGATTTCTACAGATGGTAAATGAAAAAACAAAATATTAGCAAAAATTTGCCTAAATAGATAGTAACATTTTCTAAATTAAATACAAGCGCATTCATAAAATGTTTATACAAATATCTATGTGACAGAAATTGGATATTTTCACAATAAATAGGAATTAAAATAACGAATTTATGTTTGTTTTATTTACCAATCAATTTATCTTAATGCAGGAATAAAAAATTAAATTACATATTGTTAATCATTTACATCTCCATTAATAACTCAAAATAAAAAGATGTTTTTATTTTTATTCTATATTTCAGAAAAAAATTAAACTAGATTATAATAATTCTTCATGTAAAAATGAAAACAATTACAGCTATAATGGACATTTTAAGATAAAACAATTATGAAATCGATATCCGTTTATATACTTATCATAAGCTAGAAGCAAATAATTAGCCTATGTAGGTAAGTGAGATTATATTTATTAAAAGGCTTCTTTTGTTCGATCAGTTATAGTCGAGCGAGAGAAGTTTATTCTTTGATTAAAATAAACAAAAGTAACTTATTGAGGTGAAATGATGCAAACTTTTTTAACTAAAACATCTTTCAAAAAAGTAGTTTTATTAGATTATTTGTTAGAAAAAGACAATTGGTGTGCAATGGAAGAACTTAGAAATTTACTTAATGTTACGGAGAAGTCAGTCTTACACTATATAGAGGAACTAGAGGATTTATTTAAGCAATATAATGGGAATATCCTTCTGAAAAATGAAGATAATAAACGCTTTTTCATAAAAAAAGAGAAAGATTTTCCTATTTATAATATTTATCTTCATTTTTATAAAGCTTCCTATAATTATCATTTGATTGATTTTATGTATAAATATCTCAGAAGTGTTCTAAAAGATTTTGCTAAAGAGCAATTTACTAGTGTATCTACTGTTTTCAGATATGCGAAGCTCTTAATTCCCTATTTTAGGCGTTATCATATAGCATTTCATCCATTTCAGTTAGAATTGAATGCATCAGAGGCAAACATTCGTAGCTTTTTTTATTATTTCTATTGGAATTCTACACGTGAAAGTAGTGATAAGTGGCCATTTCATATCGAACAAAAGGAAATAGAGAAGTATATAGTTGCTTTTGAGGGGATTTATGATATTACGTTAACTATTTTTCAAAAACGTGTATTTTCTTTTTGGTTAGCCATTAACATAGAAAGAAGTTCATTTAGAAAAGTACGAGTAGATAATGAATATAAATCAGTTATCTCAGATGATCCGCATTTTAATCTTTTGAAGAAGTGGTCAAAACAAATCAATCTTTCTTTTAACAACGATGAGCTGTGTTTCCTTTATCGAATAATTTATTCTTTTGGAGTAATTGATGGAAATGCAATATATGAAAATAGTCATGCATATGCACATCAGCGACAAAATACTTGTTCTTATCGAGCAGTTAAGAATTTGGAGAAAGTTTTACAAAGCATGTTCCGTTTTTCTTTAGATATAAAGGATCCAGAACTCATATTCAATTTTATTGCGTTTCACGAAAGAAGTTATCTATTTTATGGTAATCCAGATCTTTTTTTTAATCGCTCGTATATCGAAGAAATGAAAGAAGAAGAACCTCGAGTGTATCACATAATGGAAAAATTAAAAAAAGAATTACAAGAAAATGCAGATTCAGATGTATCGAAGAAATTAGAAAACTGGGCACAATTATTTTTGAATTATTATTATGTGCTAGATTATTATGATGGAATGGCAACAGTTTTTTTGACAAATTTTATAAGGTGCAGAACTTCTTTCCGTATGCTATTCCGATTGTCTGGAATGGCAACAGTTTTTTTGACAAATTTTATAAGGTGCAGAACTTCTTTCCGTATGCTATTCCGATTGTCCTTGACAATGAGCCTCCTCGGATGTGACGATCTTCGGCAGGAGCTAACAGTTAAAGTTAGACTGCCTCGCTAGCGTTAGCACATCCGAGCTCATTATCAAGGATTCGCTGCGCCAATCTCTGGTTACGGTAACCAACCGGTGTCTCGTAGCCAAGTGTACCGTGCAACCGAAGGTGGTTCCACCAATTGACATAGTCAAATAACTCCAAATCCAATTGTTGTAAGGTTTCAAATGTGTATTGATAGACAAATTCTACTTTCAACGACTTATAAGTTGATTCAGCTACGGCATTATCAAAAGGACAGCCTTTATGACTCAATGATCGATTGATGTCAAAAGTTGTTAATAATTCATCAATAGCTTGGTTATCAAACTCTTTTCCACGATCAGTATGAAAAATCTCAACCTCTGTCAGAGGTTGTTTGATACGGCTAAATGCTTTTTTTACTAGAACGGCATCTTTATGTTCTCCACAAGAATAGCCGAGAATTTCTCGATTGAACAGATCCAAAATGAAACAGACATAATTCCATTTTTTCCCGACTCGTACATAAGTCAAGTCTGTTACGATCGCTTCTAATGGGTTGTCTCTTAAGAATTTACGATTCAATACGTTTGTCGTTTTGGCTTCATTGCAAGTAGAATGATGTACTTTAAAATAAGCAACAGTATAGCTCGATTTTAATCCTCTATTTTTCATGATTCTACTAATTTTTCGTCGGCTGATCTGAATGCCTCGTTTTGATAAGGCTTTTTTTATTTTTCTTGAGCCGTAGGCCTTTCGGCTGCGGATAAATTCTTCAGCGACTACTTCTTCAAGTTCTGATTCGTCTTTCTTTGGTTTTGATTGATAATAATAGGACTGACGTGATAGACCTAATATTCTGCACATCGCTGATATAGGGTAAAGATGCTTATTCGCATCGATTACTTGTCTCTTCGTCCGAATATCAGCGCTGCTTGCTTTAAAATATCATTTTCCATTTCTAATTGCTGGTTTCTTTTACGTAGTTCTAACAATTCTTTTTGTTCAGGCGTAAGATTATCTTTTTCTTTGAATGAACCACTCGTTTTAGATTGCTTTACCCATTTGTCAAATGCTGAAGCCGTTAGTTCATATTCTCGAATGATTTCTACACGTGGCTTTCCAGCTAAGTAAAGATTGACGATTTGTTGCTTGAATTCTTGTGAAAAAGTTCTTCGTGTTCTCTTAGACATAAAAATTCCTCCTGGTATGTTTTCTTCTAGTCTACACACCTTAATTTTTCTGTCTAGTTAATTGTAGCCTATCCATCGCGTCATGCAGCAGGTCTTTGATTATTATCAGTTGCCACTGTTCGAGGATGAATATCATTATATATATAGTGATACATTCGACACGATTCACCAGCAAGACGTTATGAAACTAGTTGAGAATGTGATTTATAAAGTAAGTAAAGCAATCAACCATTCTTTTTATCAAGATCCACAATTGTTGACGAATCTGTATGCTCATTTATCTATGCGATTATCGAGAAAGAAAAAATTTGTCAATGAATATAATCCTTTTAAAGAAGATATCAAGCAGAAATACCCGGAATTATTTGATGCGATCAAGCAAGCAGTTCGACAAGAAATAAGTGAACAAAATATTCTGATCAATGATTCTTTCGTGGCATATATTGCCTTACACTTTTTGGTTTCCTACGAAAGAGAAGAAGATCTACGAAGCGTTAGAGCCGTCTACATTTGTTCAACAGGGTTGGGTGTGACTAGTCTGATCAAGCAAAAGATCAATGAAGAATTAAATAATATCACTATCGTGGCATTTGCTTCAGTATTGAATGCGCAAGAAATGATTGCTACCAAAGATCCTGATTTGGTGATTAGTATTTTTCCAATCAATGGCATCGATCGTCCTTTCATCAAAGTCCATCCATTACCCACTGAACAGGACTTGAAAAAAATTCAACAAATAATAAAAAAAATACTAGCTTCTTCCAATCAGCAGGAAAGGCATAACTTGAATCTTAGAGAAACGTCCATCAATAAAGATACTTTAGAAGACTTTAGCAAGGAATTGATTTTGAAAGCTTATACGATTTATGAACGTTTACTTGTCATTTTGGAAGCAGAATTGATCCAAGAATATCGAGAAGCTTTTTTGCTTCATGTATTCTTAATGGTTCATCGTATCACATTTGATCAACAATATATGGCAGAAGGTCGTCAAGTAGATCAGATTATTTTAGACAAAGGAACACTGGTAGGAAAAATCGAAGCAGTTTTTGCAGAAAATAATTTAGGAATCAATCAGTCAGAAATCAGTGCATTATTCTCATATATAAAAGAAGGAGCGTCAAGTTAGTGAAAATGTCAGACGAGGCTTTAAAAATTATCGAGGAAAGTCAAAATCGGGAAAAGTTAAAACAAGTGATTGATCTAATTGAAGAGCGATTAGTAGAACATGCTATTGTACCAACCGAGTTGCAGTGGACCATTCTAATTAATCACTTGAATGAGATGCTGAAACGTTCTCAAAGAAAGGAAACGATTCCCGTAGTCGATCGGGATTTGTTCAAAGAAGTATCCAAAGAAGCCATAACTATTTCTGATGAAATAGTTAGAAGTATCGGTAATTTAACCGATGATGAAATATATGTTTTGTCGATTCATTTTGAAACAGCAAAAAATAATTAACATTTAGGAGGAAACAATCATGATTACAGTAGTTATTGCAGACCGTATGGGTAAAGGACAAAATGTGGCCAAAGGGGTAGAAGCAGCTGGCGGCAAAGCAGTTGTCGTACCAGGAATGGGGGCAGATATGCGTTTGGGCGATGTGATGCAACAAGAGCATGCAGATATGGGTATCTCTTTTTGTGGTAGTGGTGGTGCAGGTGCATTAACAGCAGCAACAAAATATGGCTATCCAGAACGACATGGTATGCGTTCGATTGAAGAAGGGATCACAGCTATCAAGGATGGCAAAACTGTTCTAGGTTTCGGCTTTATGGATCAAGAGGAATTAGGGAAACGTCTGACAGAAGAATTTATCAAAAAGCATGGAAAATAGAAAGAGGGACATGAAATGAGCGTTCAAAAGACAATTCAGCAAAAAGTTATCGTCTCCGGTAAAGGGGAAACAAAGCAACATGCTTTTGCATCAGCGTTAGCAGAAATTTAAAACAAAATAATGGAACAATCAAATGTATTATTGCGAATCGAACCAGTCAATGTGGATATTTTAAAGGCGGTCGAAAACAAATACACAGAACGCTTTCTATTTTTCTTCTTCCCACGGCAACGTATCAGCTATGAAGTCGAACTTTCTGTTACTGTGGCTGTAACAGAAATAAAATTGGCAGACATATCGTTCAGCCAGCAAATGACTGAAGATCCAAATGGGATTGCCATTCCATTTGTAACTAAAAAAATCTAATTTTGAATTATAAGGGGGAAAGAATAACGTGGATTTCGTAATCATTCTAGTCAAATCGGTTATTATCGGGGGATTACTTGGTTTTGCAGCATCTGTCGGGGCAGCTCGAATGTTTCATGCACCTAATACACAAGGTTTAGGAGCTTTTAGAACATTAGGCGAAATGAATGCCTGCATGGGTGATCCAGCTTCTCATTTTTCATTTGGTTTAGGCTTTTTCTTTAATGCATGGGCTTCTTCAGTTGGTGCTGGTGCATTCACACAAGATGTGACGCATCGAATCATTCCCAATTGGGCAGCGGCAGCACTTCTAGCAAAAAACAAAGATGTCACCCAGACCATGCATGATCCGAAAAAAATGGGGATCATTGGAGCGGTTATCGGGGCAGGGGTGGTAGCCTTCTTAAACACAACAGCTGCAGCAATTCCAGAGGCGTTACAAGTGACGGCGGTTTCCGTTTTGGTACCAGCAGCGACGATTCTGATCAATACAGTAATGCCAGTTATTTTTTGGTTGGCAGCTTTAGATGCAGGGAAACGAACTGGTTTTTGGGGCACTCTTTTTGGCGGTATCGCGCAATTGATCATGGAAAATGCGGTACCTGGTGTTGTTCTAGGAATCTTGATTGGTAAAGGCGTCGATGAGAGCGGTTGGAATCGCGTCACGAAGAGCATGATGATCGCTATTGTTTTATTATTTATTTTCAGTGGATTTTTCCGTGGATTTGATATGGAAATGATCAAGAGCTTCCAGCTTCAAGTGCCTAATTGGCTTGATAACTTGCACAACATCTTTAGTGTGAAATAGGAGGAGAATCATGGAGACAACAGAAGAACAAGCAAAAGTATTAGAAGTAAAGCGGCAAAAGAGCTTTTGGTTTGCAGACTGGTCTTTTCCGCTAATCGTAGGAATTATGTCCGCTGCTGTATTTGCAGGAACACACATGTATGTGATGTATGGTGTGGGTGCATTCAATGAAGTTTCGATCGTGGCGATGTTAAAAGCCGGGCTGGATGGCGGATCCTATGGCGCAGCGGCAGCGTTTGGTGCTAGTTTCTTATTTGCCAGAATTTTAGAAGGCTCTTTAGTTGGGATCTTGAACTTAGGCGGTTCGATCCTAACTGGGATCGGAATTGGGGTACCAGCAATTCTCTTAAGTATGAAAATAGCGGCACCAATCGATAATTTTGCACTCTCTTTATTGACTGGTTTGGTTCTAGGTTTGATTGTTGGTGGCATCATTGTCTTGATTCGTAAATTTACGATCAATCAATCAAATTCCATTTTTGGTGCTGACGTCATGATGGGGGCAGGAAATTCATCTGGACGTTTTTTGGGTCCATTAATTATATTAAGCGCGTGTGCAGCATCTATTCCAATCGGCATTGGCGCTACATTAGGAGCACTAGGATTCTATGCTTGGAAAAAACCAATTGCTGGAGGTGCTATTTTAGGAGCAATGATTTTAGGAGCAATCTTCCCGGCAGTAAATATTGTAGTCGGAGCGATGACAGGAAGTGTCATCGCAATGCTTTCAGGAGTGACAGATCATGTCGCTCATGGCGGTCCAATCGTAGCAGTTTTAGGAGCAGTCGATCATGTAGCCATGTTTTTTGTAGCAGTGATTGCAGGTATTGCTGTCACTGTGTTAATGTTAAGAATTTTGAAACCAACATTACAACATACTGCAGTTGCTGCAGCAAATGGTGTGACAGTAGCAGATCTATCAGAGACTGAAACAAGTGATGTTTATACGAAAACTGAAACTTTTGATTCTATTACGGAGATTATGTCAGATGAAGCCATCGTTCTAGGAGAAACAGCAACAACAAAAGACGGAGTAATCGAAGATTTAGTCCAACGTTTAGAAAAAACAGCGGCTATCACAGATAAAAACGGGTTTAAAGAAGTCATCTATGATAGAGAAAAGGAAAGTACGACGGGAATCGGTATGGGAATCGCTATTCCACACGGAAAATCAGCTTATGTTCTTAAACCAACAGTGGCTTTTGCCAGAAGTCAAGATGGAGTAGAGTGGCATTCTTTAGATGGAAAACTTGCACATATGATCTTTATGATTGCTGTACCTGAAAACAGCCAAGGAGATATGCACTTGAAAATACTGCAACGTCTTTCACGTAAATTGATGGATGATGATTTCCGTCAAGCATTGATGGATGCGCCAGATAAAGCAGCGGTTCACCAATTATTAAGTGAAATGTAATAACATAAGATGAAAAATCGACCGTGATGAGACATAATAGATGTGTTATCATGATCGATTTTTTATTTGGAAGGGAGTTTCTGCTTATTATGAATCAGCGTCAGCAATCTTTGATTTACCAATTAATTGAAACGAATAATTATATCACAATAAAAAAGCTAGCAGAGCATTTCCATGTGTCGGAAAGAACGGTTCATAGCGATTTGAATGTCATTGAAACTTGGTTCAGAGACAAACAGCTGCCTTTGATGATTGAAAGAAAAAAGGGGACAGGGATCTTGTTGAATGGTCTGCCTCACGAAAAGGAACAATTGAAACGAGTGCTTAATGAAGAGGCACAAACAGAAATGGATAAAAACCAGCTTCGTCAATTATTGATTTTCCATCTGCTAGTAGCAAAAGACGGATTTAGTCTTGAAGAGCTTTCAGAAAAACTATATGTTGGAAAACGTACGATTCGTAAAGAATTGACAGAGCTGAAAAGCTTTTTTGAGTACCATCATTTACAGCTAGTATCCAAAACAAAACTTGGCACTTTTCTTAAAGGCGATGAACAAGAAAAAAGACAGCTGCTTGTTAAGACGCTACGCAATATGCAGAAAGAAGATCCGCAAAGTCCTTCGTTGAAAGAGTTTTTTGCCAAAGATACATTAAAAGTCATCCAACATACATTAAAAGAAGTTTTCTATGAAAATCATCTGGAACAGCCAGGAGGACTGGCTAGTGTGGAGATTCATATCTATTTTATGCTTGAGCAAATGAAACAGTACCAGAAAGTGAAATTAAGTAAAGACGAAAATGAAGTCGTTGAGCATACCCAAGCACAGCAGTTAAGTAGTCAGATCTTAGCAAAACTAGCCACTATTTACCCAATTGAATTTTCTCCTGATGAAATCAATTATCTGGCTTTGCGTATCGCCAATCTTTTTACAAACTCACAAGCAGCCACACGATTTCAAAAGGAATCTAGTACACTTGCTGATCATTTGATTGTACAAGTGGAGCAGTTTTTAGGTTATTCATTGAAAGAAGATCAGTTACTGAAACAAAACTTAAGGTCTCATTTATCTTCGACCTATTTTCGACTCCATTATGGCTTGCAGATTTCTAATCCACTGACGAAAAATGTATTTAGTACGTACACACAACTTTTTTTAGTTTTACAGTTGATTCTAGAAGATTATTTTGAGAAAGAAAATTTTTATGTTCCGCAAGATGAGACAGCTTATTTAACGATCCATTTCCAAGCGGCGATCGAGCGACACAAACATCAGAAAAGTAAAAGATACCAAACAGTTCTAGTCAGTGAATATTCAAAAGCTATGGCTACTTTTCTTGAAGCACGGCTGAACAGAGAACTTCCGGAATTAACGATTATAGATTTAATTGAATATAAGCCAGAACTAGAGAGGGAAGATTTTCCACCTGTTGATTTTATTTTGACTACATTACCGTTTAAATATGAAAATATTCCAGTAATCGAGATTTCACCAATGATCACAGAAACTGATCTGGCCTATTTGACAAAATATATGCTGGAACGTGTACCTATCAAGAAGAAAAAAACGTTTGATCTAGCAAGCTTTACTCATCTATTTTTGATCTTTCCTCAGCTTGAATGGACTGACCCAGTAGATATTTTAAATTTTATGGGGAATGTCTTAGTAGAACATCATTATGTGGAGCCGGAATTCGTCGATTCTGTCTTGGAACGAGACCGTCACGCCAGTACTAGAGTGGCACCATTTGTAACGATTCCTCACGGTAATCCGCTGTATGTAAAACATTCGATGATTTCTATTGCAACAATGAAAGAACCAGTCCTATGGCATGGGGAACAGATACGTATCGTACTGCTGTTAGCAATAAAGAGAAAGGATTTGAAACATGCAGAGTTCAAAAAAATTTTTTCTGTTATTCACTATTTAGAAAAGCAGCCAGAACAAATGGCACAGTTGATGCAATCCAATCATCCACTAGAGATTTTAACCTTGTTGTCTAGTTATGAATAAGCAGATATTAAAAAACTGCCTTTATATTTATAATAATTCTATCTATTTATTTGAAGTTGAAAAACTAAATACAAAGGGACTGTAACAAAAATCTTGTTACAGTTCCTTCTTCCGAATAACGGTGTTCAAAAGCTTGCACCTGCGGTAATAAGTCCAGCCAATTCAAAAACATGAAACGCTGTTTTTGTTTGGCTGGACTTATTACTTGATGCAGAACATCTTTTCCACAACCTCTATTTAATGAAATGGATTATAGAATCGTCCGTCATTTAGGATCACTAATAAAATCCCTATTGAACAAAAAAGGACAACGAGAAATAGTGCAAGATAATCATTCCGTTGCAATGGTTTTGCCGACAGCCATGTCCGTCCTTTTTTCTTTCCAAAACGCCGAAGTTCCATGGCAGAAGAAATCATCTCAATACGTTCTAAACTAGAAAAAATCAATGGGATCGCAATCGTCAAATTTCCTCGTACCCGTTTCATGAGAGAGGCTTTACCAGAGAGTTCATTTCCTCGTGCTTGCTGGGCTTTGGAAATCGTTCGAAAATCCTCTTGGATATCTGGAATGTAGCGTAGCGCTAAAGAAAAGGCATAAGCAATTTTATAAGAGCCACCGATTCGATGGATACTAGAAGCTAATTCACTTGGATTCGTCGTTAAAATAAAAATCAAACCTGGAGGAATGGTAACGAAATATTTAATCAGTAAATTGAATTCATAAAAAAACTGTTCTTGAGTGAGCGTATATCTACCGATTCCATCAAAGATGACATGGCGAGTACCATAGATAGCTACTCCGTATTCTGGGGCAAATAAATAAACAGTCAATAAATTCAAAATGGAGAAAAAAGCAATGAACTTCAATACAAAAGAGATCTCAGAATAACTAATTCTGGCTATCCGAAAAATGAGAACCGAAAACACAGCAAGGCAAAGCAAAAATCGTGTGTCATAAGAGACCATCCCAATAATCGAAAGTAATAGAAAACAAAAAAGTTTGGTAAAACCGCTGAGTTGATGGATGATTGTTTTTTTCGGTACATAACCGATGAGATTATTCTCTGTCATAAGGGTCCCCCTTATGCTGAATAAAAGCCGAAACGAATCCGCTAGCATCTGTCAGCTGATTGCTTTTTGCCAAATGATACAAACTAGTTTTCCGCAAGCTTGCCGAGGTAACTAAATCGGTTGAAGATAGTACCTTCGAAGGTATTTCATCTGCAATAATTTGTCCTTCTTTCAAAACAATCGTCCGTTCTGTATATTCCAGCATCAAGTGCATATCATGAGTGATCATCAAAATCGTGAGGCCTTGCTGATTCAATTTTTTCAAAAATTTCATCATTTTAGTGTAGTGATAGTAATCTTGTCCAGCTGTCGGTTCATCAAGAATCAGCAATTCTGGTTCGAGTACCAATATAGATGCAACTGCTACCCGTCGTTTTTGTCCATAGCTCAGCGCTGAAATCGGCCAGTTACGAAATTCATACAATCCGCATACTTTCAAAGTTTCCAAGACTTTTTCTTGGATGTTTATCGGATCTTCACCGCGATTTTCTAAAGCCAAAGCAACTTCTTCAAAAACTATGTTTTTAGAAAGCATTTGGTTACTGTTTTGCAGTACATAGCCAATTTTGTCTGCGCGCTCTTTGATGCTTTCAGATATGATAGATTGGCCTTTCCACAACAGTTCGCCTTTTTGGAAAGGAAGGAAACCGGTGATGAGATTGGACAATGTGGATTTTCCTGCTCCATTATGTCCGACTAAACTAACCATTTCTCCTTGATGAAGAGTTATATCGATTCCTTTGATGATTGGTTCCTTACTGAAGTGGAAGGATACATCTTTCAATGTCACTAGCGGCGTTTTCTTTTTAGAAGGAGAACAAAAAGTCCCTTGTTGTTTTGCTAAAGCAGCAGCAATCTTTGGGGAAACCAGTTGATCGACTTGTGTTAAATCTGGGAATTCTGTCAATGAGAGTCCAGAACGTTTTAATGCTGTGATGTATAAGGGTTCACGAATTCCGCACTTCGACAATAAATCACTTTTCAGCAATTCAGTAGGAGCTATATCCGCAATGATCTTTCCCTCATCAATCAAGATGACGCGATCGACTGGTGCAGCTAACACTTCCTCCAAACGATGTTCAATAATGATTGTCGTAAATTGTTGCGATTGATAGAGACGGTCAATCATCTGGATTGCTTCATAGCCTGTCTGTGGATCAAGATTAGCTAATGGTTCATCAAACAAGAGAATAGGTGTTTCATCGATCAAAACACCAGCCATTGCTACCCGCTGCTTTTGTCCGCCAGATAGATCTTGCGGACGTTTGTCTAATTGGGCCAGTAAATTTGTCTTTTTTGCCCAGAAATTGACTGCTTCTTGCATTTCTTTTTGTTCGATCATCTCATTTTCAAGAGAAAAAGCGATATCTTCAGCTACTGTTAATCCGACAAATTGGCTGTCAGTATCTTGTAAAACGGTGCCTACTTCTAATGAAAGATCATAGATAGAAGATTCACTGAAATTTTTACCATTGATCGTTAATTGACCAGTAAAACTTCCTTTTTCATTTTGTGGAATGATGCCATTCAAACATTTTCCCAAAGTTGATTTTCCTGAGCCGCTAGGTCCTATGATCAAAATTTTTTCCCCAGGATGGATAATCAAATCGATATTTTTTAATGTTGCTTCAGCTTGGCTGTCATATTGAAATGTAAAATTACGAAACTCAATCATTTTAGTTCCTCACGTTCTAAGCTTCTTTGTTCAAACTTCCTTTTTTGACTTTTGTCTGTGCATAAGCTTTCAATAAAATAATGCCGATAATTCCCGTCACAATAGCATTTGTGATTCCAGCAACGATTCCTTGCGTGAAGACTTTACTTGGGGCCTCTGCATAAATCAAAATATCTCCCACAGGCGCAATAATCACCCATGTCACTAAATTGGCAATCGTTTCACCCACGAGGAAGAGCGTGATTTCTTTTTTACCAAATATGCCTTCTTCAATCGGGATACGTTTGGTCAGTAAACCAAAAAACACACCTAAAATCCCAGATGCAATGATCCATGCCCACCAAGCACCATAAGTAGTTAAATCACCCAGTGCATGGCCAATAAAACCAGCTAATCCTGCAACGACTGGCCCGTAAACTACGCCTAGCAGCGCTAGAAAAGGGTAAGCGGTCGCAATATCCGTATTTGGAACACCTGTTGGAATGGTGACGAAACGTTTTAAGATAAAGAAGACAGCTGCTCCGATACCGATAGCTACAATATGCTTTACTGTAAATTTTTTATTCATTCTATTTTCCCCCAATTGTTTATTTATGAATACGCATTTCCAATTTTTGACCACATCATATCAAAATTTTGTTGGATGATTCGAAATTTTCCGAAAATTCACTTCCTTTCGATAGTATCCAAGGTCAAGTAGTGGATGGACTTTATTAGTATCGATAGTCGATTCAAAAGTGGGTACAAAAAAATGCCCTAGCAAAAAATTGCTAAGGGCATAGATATGCGTTACCACCTTTGGTTATAAAATCCTCACAGACTTTACCTCGATCAGTACCCAAAAAAATCATCTTTTGGAAACTGTGCCTTGTTAACGGTAGACATCCGTATTTCCTTAAATATTCGGGAAATCCGCTCAAAAGCCATTTTCAAGTAACAGATACGCATTCCTTTTCACCAAGCAGGAACTCTCTTTGGCGTCTAACATTACTTTACTTTCTTTGTCATCGCGTTTCATTGATTGCTAATAAAATAGCAGAGAAGTATCCATTTGTCAACGGGAGGAACGATTGATCTAGCAAAAAGAAGAGAAGAAGTTTTTGCTAGAGAACAATTCTATTTATCAGTTAATTGTAAAAACATTTTTGAGAATTCCTTTATAAACTTGGAGCATATTGATTTAAGTCAGAAACCTTTGTTTTGATTACTTCTCTGACTTTTCTGAATTCCGCTAATATTTCTTCTTCGCTCCCGACAGCTTGTGCAGGATCTTTTAGGTCCCAGTGAAGGTGTTCGTGATTGTTTGGAACGGCAGGGCACTTGTCTTTGGCATCACCACAAAGTGTAATAATCAAGTCTGCCTGAGCAAAGTAATCTCTATCAATCAAATCAGATGTTTGTTTGGAAATATCGATGCCGTCTTCTGCCATGATTTTTACAGCTCTTGGATTCAAACCATGTGTCTCGATCCCCGCACTTCTGATCTCAAACTTTGAAGTAGACAGATATTTACGCGCGTAGCCTTCTGCTATTTGACTGCGGCAAGAATTACCCGTACATAAAAAATAGATTTTTTTCATTTGATTTCCTCCGTTATGGATTAGTACGTTATGGATTAGTAATTGTAACTGTTTATCTAAAGAAAACTCTATATGATGGAGCGAAAAAAACAATGGGTTTCTTAGTTTATATGTTTCTTTTTGTTCAGCGTATAAATTGATGTGTACAAAGAACTCATCCTGTCTTTTTTACCATAAATACACGTTAGAAACAATCATTTTGAGTCAAAAAACAACGATGGGAAAGACTATTAAAAGAGATTAAGACATGGCAGATGATGAAGGAAGTAGGGGTATAGTCAGCCGATAGATTTCTTGAATATGACGCGAGAACAATTATTCGTCTTTTAAGAAAAAAAGTAGTAGAATCAGTTCATATTAAAAATAAAAAACCTTCCATTTTTGTAGGGTTGGAGGAGGTCATTACCTTGAAAAAAATCGGCTTTTTAAGCTTTGGACATTGGATGGATCAAGGATCGCTCGTGAAAACAGCTCAAGATGCTTATTTGCAATCCATCGATTTAGCAGTGGAAGCAGAAAAAATTGGAATAGACGGAGCGTTTTTCCGCGTACATCATTTTGCCCCTCAGATTGGGCCGCCGTTTCCTTTGCTAGCGGCAATCGGCGCAAAGACGAGTAAGATCGAAATCGGCACAGGACTTATCGATATGCGCTATGAAAACCCTTATTATATGGCAGAAAATGCCGGATTGACAGATATCATCACACAAGGAAGAGTGCAACTAGGAGTGGGTCGTGGTTCACCTGAACAAGTTCTAGATGGCTGGAAATACTTTGGGTATGATTACAGTGAAGAAGAAATCAAAGAGGTGACACGGGAACGCACCCTTGAATTCTTGGAATTACTTGAAGGAAAACCATTTGCAGAACCAAATCCTCAACCAATGTTCCCACAAGGATCAGGAAAATTACGGATCGAGCCTTATTCAGAAGGATTACGACAAAGAATCTGGTGGGGAGCTGGTTCGCAGCAAACGGCAATCTGGGCAGCACAACATGGAATGAATCTGCAATCATCTACATTAGTCAATTACGAATCCCATGAGCCGTTCCATATCCAACAAGCAAACCAATTACGTACGTATAAAGAAGCGTGGAAGCAGGCAGGTCATGATTTTGAACCAAGAACATTGGTCACTCGCTCGATCCAGCCAATCACCACTGATTTGGATCGACGCTTATTTGGACAAGACCGTAGTCCGCAACAAGATGCTGTCGGCTATCTTGCTTATCACCGGAACCCGACGATTTTTGGAAAAACTTTTGCTGGTGAACCTGATCAATTAATCAAGGAGCTAGCTGAAGATGAAGCAATCAAAGAAGCAGACACAGTACTTGTCACGATTCCTAATACTTTAGGCGTTGAATACAACATGCACTTGCTTGAAACAATCGTAAAAGATATCGCTCCAGAATTAGGATGGCGGTAAAAAGGATATTTCTGTAAGTGCAGGATACTTGAGTGAAAAAATAAACACTTCTAACAATCAGTTAGAGGTGTTTATTCATGTTTTCATGAAGTTCATAGAGAAGAAAAGTGAGTTATCCGTTTGTTCAGTGAGATTGTTCATAAGCTTCTTTTACATGTTGGGGTAAATCTTCAGGAATCAGTTTCAATACGGCTTCTTCATTGCCGGTTTTTATTGCTTCTTCATAGTACCAGCTTTTGTAATTTAGCATAGCGAGTACTCTTTCTAATTTTGTTATTTCTTCTTCTACAACTTCTTTTTGCTTTTCAAATAGTTCTTTACGAACCGCAAATGTCTTACTGCCTTCTTTGCTCCATTCCATGAATTGCTTGATGTCTTTTATTTCTAAACCAGATTTTTTCAAACAATCAATGACTCTCAAAGCCTCTAATTCACTCTCTGAAAATTTTCTAATACCGGAAACACGCTGGATATCAGGAAATAATCCCTCTTTGTCGTAATAACGTAAAGTAGAAACAGGCAATCCAAACATTTCAGACACTTGTCCAATGGAATACATAAAAAAATCCTCCTAAATTAAAATTTTATCCTTGACCTAAAGTCAGGTTTAAGTTTTATCATGATAATACATTCAAAAACAAATGTCAATTTTGATCAAAGGAGCGTTTAGAATATGAGTAAAGAATTAAATATCACCCAAGAATGGGACAAAGTATTTCCAAAAAGCGAGCAAGTCAATCATCGAAAGGTGACCTTCCCAAATCGTTTCGGTATCACATTAGTCGCTGATTTATATGTACCAAAAGAAGTAAGTGAAGAGAAATTGCCAGCAATTGCTGTGAGCGGACCATTTGGCGCAGTAAAGGAACAATCGTCTGGTCTATATGCGCAGACGATGGCTGAAAGAGGCTTTTTAACGATTGCATTTGACCCATCGTTTACAGGAGAAAGCGGAGGAGTACCACGATATGTTGCTTCGCCTGATATCAATACGGAAGATTTTCAAGCGGCAGTAGACTTTTTATCTGTACAAAAAAATGTAAACCCTGAGAGAATCGGAATCATCGGTATTTGTGGATGGGGAGGTATGGCATTGAATGCGGCAGCGATCGATACACGGGTCAAAGCAACAGTCGTCTCAACAATGTACGATATGACTCGAGTAACAGCAAATGGCTACTTCGATGCTATGGATGAAGATGCCCGATATAAAATGCGTGAAGAATTAAATGCACAACGTATCATTGATTTCAAACAAGGGAACTACGCACGTGCTGGAGGAGTGGTTGACCCATTGCCTGAAGATGCTCCTCAGTTTGTTAAAGATTACCATGTGTATTATAAAACAGATCGCGGATACCATGTTCGTTCTTTAAATTCTAACGACGGTTGGAATAGGACATCAGGGTTATCACTTATGAATGCGAAACTATTGCATTATATTCCAGAAATCCGTCATGCAGTATTAGTCATTCACGGGGAAAAAGCTCACTCACGTTACTTTGGGGAGGATGCTTTCAATGAGCTGAAAGGCGATAACAAGGAACTCATGATCATTCCAGAAGCTTCCCATACAGATCTATACGACCAGACAGATATCATTCCATTTGAAAAAATGGCAACATTCTTTGAAGAGAACCTTGTGTAACCAAAAGAGGTTGTGAAAAAGCCGCTTCTCATGTTTGTTGAATATTGTGACTTGTGACCGAGGAGTTGGCAGGAGAACACCGTTATTCGAAAAAAAGAACTGTGACACATTTTTTGTCACAGTTCTTTTTGTCTCATTTCGTGTAAACAATCATTCACTTTATACTATTTATTTCATTTCTGTGATTTTAATATTTTTTGCTAAATTTTTTACATCAGCTGGGATAACTTTCCCGACTTCTGATTGCTGTGCATTCGACATGCCGCAAGCCATTGCATACCTTATACATTCTTTTAAAGGATAATTCTGTTCTAATGAATGAGCAAAACCTCCAACAGTGGCATCCCCAGAGCCTGTTGTATTCGTGATAGGAATCTTAGGGATTTCAACATTCCAAAATTCTTCTTTTACTTTGACTACTGCACCATACGAGCCGCAAGAAACCATGATGACATCGATATCTTTAAATAGTGGATTTGTTTTTAGATGGTGTTTTATGTCGCTTTTTTGAGTGATTTTTTGATGGATGATATCTGAAAACTCATGGATATTAGGTTTGATGAACATCGGTTTATACTTACTTGCTAAGACTTCACGGAGATGTTGTCCAGATATATCCATTAATATATAGGTGGAAGGATCTATTTGTTCTTTGATATATTGTAATAATTTAGCATACAAAAAGGGATCTTGATTGTTGACAGAACCATTTATTGTAATGACTGAAAGGTAATTATTTTTACTGATTTGTTTGATATCATTCATTAATTTTTTGATAGTAGCATCTGCTATTTTAGGACCAGCTTCCACAAGTTCTGTCTGCGTTTCACCATCATGCATGATGGTGACGGCACCTCTTGATTCTTCTGCAATAGGTAAAAAATGCAAATCAAACAGATTTTCATTTTGCAGCATATCTTGAATCATACCGCCAAAATAACCGCCCAAAAACCCCGTTAAAATAACTGATGAACCTAGTAAAGCAGATGCTCGTCCGCAATTGATTCCCTTGCCGCCTACATAGCGTACCGGAGAAGCAAAGCGTGTCATCGTACCTAATTCAAAGTGTTTTGTAAAATAAATGGAATCAATGGATGGGTTCATCGTGATTGTCAGTATCATTTTTGGGCTCCTTTAATATGGTTAAGTATTTTGAATAATGATGGAAATCTTGTTCTGATAAATGATTATCGGTTATTAGATAATCAAAATCGGTTAATTTTCTAAAAGTATAGACATCTGATTTATTTAATTTTGAATAATCTGTAACAATACATTTGATTTTGGCTGCATTGAGCGCTGCATTTTGAATATTTCCCTCAATAAATTGAGCAGTTGTGACATTATTTTCAAATATTCCATTTGTTGCAGCGAAAGAGATATCGACATTCAAACTTTCAAAAGATCTTTCTGCAACTTCCCCAATGAACTCTTCTGTAATAGGAGAAAATTCGCCACCAGTAAGTAAAATCCGATAACTAGTATGATTCTTCAAATAGTTGAAAGCAATCAAACTATTTGTAATTACAAATAGATTTTTCTTTTGAATGAAAGGGAGTGCATACAGGATCGTTGTACCGGCGCCTACATAAATAGTAGAATTATCCGGAATTATACTGTTCATGACTTGGCCAATATATTTTTTTTCGGCTACATTCGTATCAATCTTTTCTTGAGTCGATAGTTCTCGATTATAAGGTTCCTTTCGTTCAACGCCACCATACAGCTTTTTTACTTTATTTTTTTTTGCTAATTCAGTGACATCTCGGCGTATGGTCATTTCTGATACGCCTAATTTGTTAGCGATTTCTGAATTAGTTAAATAAAAATTTTTCTCTAATAACGTAATGATTCGTTCTTGTCTTTCTTTTTTCAACATATGAATTACTCCTTTAACATAAAAGTCAATTTTTGTTCGACTTTGTTCTTCTTGATTATATAGATAAACGATTTTATTTTCAAGTAGATCAAATTTAACAAAATAAATTTCTTTTGAAAGCGTTGACAAAATAAACTAACAGAAATATAATGTTCTTGTAAACAAAGATGAACTTAGTAGAACATAAAATTAACAAACTTAATCAAAAAAGAGGGTGGAGAAATGGAATATAAAGAGATGTTTGTTCCTAGTCTGATTCAATTAGCGGTAGACGTAAAAAATAAAGAAGAAGCTTTTTTAATAGCTGCCCAACGATTAGAAAAAATGGGGTACGTCAATGAGAATTATTTGAATGGACTAATTGCAAGAGAAAGAGAATTTCCTACAGGATTGATTACTAAGTATTTAAATATTGCACTGCCACATTCGGAATGTGAATATGTCGAAAAGCCATTCGTTTTTGTTATGCAGCTGAAGAACCCAATTTATTTTTATCAAATGGGGGATAATCAGGAAATGACTGTAGAAAATCTATTTTTTTTAGGAATCAAAGAACCAAAAGAACAAGTAGGATTACTTCAAGCGTTTATGAATTTATTCATGGATGAAACATTCGTGGAAAATTATAAGAAACAAGAAACACCGCAAAAAATATACGAACTTATTACAAATTATATTTAGGAGGAAGAAAAATGAAGAATCGGTTAATTGTCGCATGTGGAAGTGGCGTAGCAACGAGTCAGACGATCGCGAGTAAGATCCAAAGTATGTTAGAAGATGATGGCATTACATTTCCTGTAGAAGCAGTTGATTACAAATCAATCCAAAATGAGCTTCCTACTGCTGGAATCTATGTGTATGTCGCACAGCCGGATGATGAAGTACTTGAACAAGCAAAAGATTTAGGTATTGAAGTATTTCCAGGAATTCCATTTTTAACTGGAATGGGCGTAGAACCTATTTATGACAGTATCAAAGAGTTAATACAGTAAAGGAGGATTGTTGGATAAAAAATTGTCTCCTAGTTTTTCTACTATATTTCAAAAGAAAGAAGGTCTATTTATGGAAGTCTTCCAAACCGTGATCAATTATGTTTTGAATTTAGGATCAGCTATTTTTGTTCCTTTGATTATTTTGATACTTGGATTATTGGCAGGGATGAAATTTAAAAAAGCATTCATGTCTGCATTGACTTTAGGGATCGCTTTTAGCGGGATGTCTATGGTCATTGGCTATATGTCTAACGCAGTAAGTCCAGCATCAGAAGCATTGGCTAAAAATACGGGAATCAGTTTGCCTGCACTTGATCTTGGGTGGACAGGTGCAGCAAGCATCACATGGTCGTGGAGTTATGCTTTTATATTCTTTGCAGTAACTATTGGGGTCAATTTTGTACTGTTACTTTTTAATTGGACGAAGACGTTAAATGTTGATATGTGGAATGTTTGGGGGAAAGCTTTAACTGCTTATTTAGTTTATTATGTTTCTGGCAGTTTGGCTGCAGGCTTTCTTACAGCAATGGTTCAAGTCATATTGGAATTAAAGCTTGGTGATATGTTTCAGAAGCATATACAAGATCTCACAGGGATTCCATTAGTAACAGTGACTCATTTTATGACATCTGCCGCTGTCTTGTTGCTCCCTTTCAATATGATTATGGATAAAATACCTGCATTGAATAAACGAGCGGATACGAATGCATTGAAGAAGAAAATTGGGATCTTCTCTGAAAATTCTGTAATGGGATTCATTATTGGCTTGGGACTTGGCTTTGCTGCTGCGTACGGTGTTTCAGGTTCTCTTAATCTAGCGATCCAAACAGCTACAGCATTAAGTTTGTTTCCTATGATCTCTAAAATGTTCATGCAATCTTTGTCTCCTTTAGCAGACGCGATGTCAGAATTTATGAAAAAGCGATTTAAGGATCGTGAAGTATATATTGGATTGGACTGGCCGATATTAGCTGGTCGTTCAGAGATTTGGGTTACTGCTATTTTACTTGTTCCTGTGTTTATCGGTTATGCCATTATTTTGCCAGGAAACCAAGTATTACCATTAGCAGGGATCATCAACTATTCGATTGCTGTCGGCGGATTGCTTCTAACAGGAGGAAACTTGGCTCGTATGCTGATCCTGGGAATCCTCACGATGCCTATTTATTTGTACGGTGCCACTTATCTTGCGCCAATACTCAGTGATTTAGCAGAAAAAAGTGGAGCAGTCGAGGGAATCAAGAAAGGACAGTTGATCACATGGTCATCAATAGAAGGGCCGGAGTTCAGGATTTTATTTGCGGAGGCATTTAATAGAAATATTCTCGCTATTGTAGGATGCGTGATTTTTCTAGGACTGTTTGTTCTACTTTATAAATATATGATAAAAGCGAAAGTCCCGAGCGAACGTTATGCTGAACTACAAAAATAGCATTGAAATGGTGGGAAAGCAATGAAAAGAGAAGAGACAGATAAAATAAAATGGACAGTCGCTCTTTGTGGTACACTTCTGCTATTTCTATATGGACTCTTTACTCAGAATATCATCATCAATCTATTGGTCATTTTTTTCGCGCTAGTGATCTATAAATATGGAAATCACGTTTTATTCAGAGAGTACGATGAAAAAAGAAAACGGAAAATAGAAGAATCAATAAAAATAAAAGAAGCTACCAAAGAAATATTGAGAGAAAAAAGTTTTATAAAAAGATAATGGAGGGGTCATTATGTCAGATGGACGTATGTTATTTGAGAGAGAACGACAGGACATGGCACGTATCGTAAGAGTGATTTTCGAAAGGAAAAACACAAATGTCGCAGGAGGGAATTTTTCCTTTAAAACCACTGATGATCAAGGAAAAGACTACATCATCATGACGCCGACCATGATGTCAGAAGCCTATCTAGGAGAGATTTCTCCTGCACAGGTTCTAGTAGTAGAACCAAGAACGCGTAGAATCGTTGACGGAGTCGGTCATTTAACTCGGGAGATCAATATGCATGAAGCGATGTACGAGACTAATCCAGCTATCAAAGCTGTTCTACATGCTCATGCGCCTAATGCAATGTTCTGGGCGACTACTGGGTTGCCTATGCCTAATTTAACAGAAGCCACAGCTAAAGTAAAAGAGATTCCTGTCATGGACTTTGAGCCTAATTGCTCTGAAGAACTTGCTGAATTGACAAGCGATTACGTAAAAACACATGATTTAGAATTGCCCCATATGTTATTACTCAATTCACATGGCGTATTGATCAACACAGGTGGAGAATCAGGAATCGAAGCCATCCATAAAGCACTGCAAATCCTTGATACAGTCGAATGGAATGCAGAAATTGCCTACAAGCAGACGATTTTTCAAGCACTAGGGATTACTGATGGATTTTATTCGAAAGGTGAGAAAATCGGCAGATTGGAAGATTTGAAACATAAAACGGCTATTTATAATAAATCTGTTATTACAGCTAGCGGAGACTAACCTATCTGACAAAAAAACTACGACTTTCACACACTATGATCCAGATTGATGTCTGCTTCAGGTTGTGTCATGTAAGTCGTAGTTCTTTTCTTTTATTTAGTTAGAAGATGCTCTGACCATTCCCTCGCTTGCTCGATTTCGTCCATCGTCAACTGATGACCTGTTACAGTTAGCTGAATCGTCACATTTGCTTGACGTGTTTCGAATTGATCGGCCAATTCTTTAAAGGAAGCAGGGGAAACGATTGGATCGTTATCACCATAAGAAAGCCAGACGGTTTTATCCTCTAATGTGGAACGGCTTTGATGAACACCTAGAGACATCGGATGGAAAAACAACCCTTTATTTAGCTTGGTCTCACGCTCCAATAATAAATGAGCAGCGATGTTTGCGCCATTTGAATAGCCGACAAGCAGCCAATCGCTTAAAGCTATCTGTTCTTTTTCGCTGATTTCTTTGATTTTTTCATGGAGTTTATCTGTTTCTTTTTCCAAACTGTCCAGGTCGAATTGATTCAATCAATTACGCTTGAAAAAACGATTCATCCCATCTTCTTGGACCGTGCCGCGAAAAGAAAGCAACGTACTGTTTGGTGCAAGAAAGTGAGCGATATCCAGTAAAGAATGTTCGTCGCCACCTGTGCCATGAAGTAAGATCAAATGCTTGCCACTTGTTCCTTTTTCAAAAATGTAGGTCATTTTGTTCCCTCTTTTCTGTTTCTATAGATGCAAATGAAGTAGCATGAAGAGATTATTCACGTTTTTTATTTGCATCACTTGTATCGAAAGGACGGACATAGGCTTCAATGGCTTCACGACGTTCTTCTAAGAATGGAGGAAGAGATAGTTTTTCTCCTGCTGATTCTGCTGGTTCATCTTCAAGGAATCCAGGACCGTCAGTTGCTAGTTCAAACAGTACGTGATGAGCGGCTAGGAAGTACTCAGATTGGAAATAGAAACGATCGACGAAACCAGAATTTGGCAATTCGATCTTATTGATTACTTGAATCCAGTATTCCAATGCTTCTTTGTCTGCTACACGCAATGCTAAGTGATGGATATTTCCAAATCCTTCGATTGCTTTTGGCAAGTCTGTCCGATGTTCAATAATAATGCTTGCACCATTTCCGCCTTCACCGATTTCAAATAAGTAGAAATCTCCTGAATGATCTGTTTCTTTGAACCCTAAGATTTTTTCAAGAATCAAGCGGATATGCTCTAATTGACTAACACGGACAAAGACAGGTCCAAGTCCTGTGATCGCAAACTCTGTCGGTACATTGCTGTTTTTCCAAGGAATGCCAGCTGCTACACCTTGATTATTTTCGTCAGAGATCAATTGATAATATTGATTATCGAAATCTTCAAACTCGATATATTTTTTGCCGAAACGTTCATTGATTGCTGAATGAGTAACGTCATATTTTTCAAATCGTTCTAACCAAAAGTCTAATGCAGCGTCACTTGGCACACGGAAAGAAGCACGGGAGATCGTATCTGTTCCTTTTTTTCCTTTTGGCTGATTTGGGAAATCAAAGAAAGTCATATCTGTTCCTGGCGCACCAGTATCATCTGTAAAGTAAAGATGGTAAGTTTCGATGTCATCTTGGTTAACGGTTTTTTTGATTAAGCGCATTCCTAAAATATCTGTAAAAAAGCGGTAGATTTTTGTTGCGCTAGATGTCATTGCTGTGACGTGGTGAATTCCTCTGATTTGTGTATCCATGATAAATTTCCTCCTGTTAACTTACAAAAAGTAAGTAGTCGATTTAGACATAGTATAGAGGGTGCATCTCTATTTTGCAATTAATTTGTCTTCTAAAGTATCAGGAAGGAATCAAGAATGGAAAAGAGGAGGAACGGATCAATAAAATAAAAAGACTTACGACTAGCTGCATCGATTTCAAAAAAAATTAGCTTTAAAAAGCTAACTTTAGAATCATTACGGGTGGTCATAAGTCTTTTTATGATTAGATGGAAACGAGCTTCTGAAAGTACTTAGTAAATGTTATTCAAAAAATTGTACCTGTGACAATCAATCGACTCGAAACTAAGCGGCTTTTCCACAACCTCTGATTCACGGTGTTCAAAAGCCAGTTTCTCGGTAGTAAGTCAAATTTATGCAAAAATGAGGAAAGCCATTTTCACAAAATTTTTCTTACTACTCGAAACTAAGCGGCTTTTCCACAACCTCTTTGGTTAAGTTGAACGCACATCCAGCACAGAATAGTTCCGAACATCAAATCGGTTTCGGCTGGAAGAATATTCAATCGGCTGGCCATCTTTGAGATAGACGACTTGCTGAACTTCCAGTACAGGATCGTTTTCTGCACAGTTCAAATATTGCTGATCATATTCATCACTTTTATCTGCAGAAATAGCACGATAAGCCCCTGCAAAATGGACATTCAATTCTTGATGAAGATGATCATAGATAGAGGCTAACAAATGTTCTTTTTTTAAACCCGGCACAAGATGGACTGGCATAAAGGTATGCTCTAAAACATAAGGCTCGCCATCTAAGATCCTTAACCGGTGAATATTGTAGACAGGTTGCTCGGCATCGATCATCAATCGTTCTTGGATATATGGATCAGGGAATTCAACATCAAAATGAATGATTTGACTTTTCAAAGAACGATGTCTGCGTTTCATTTGGAGACTCAAACCTTCATACTCGTTAGCGGGCGATGTGTCTTTTTGCATAAATGGATGATTCAAGATTTTCGTTCCTGATCCTCGCTGCGAATAGACAAGTCCTTCCATCGCTAAGATATTGATGGCTTTTTTGATTGTCATCCGGCTCGCACCAAATTCTTTTACCAAGTCCACTTGATTAGGCAAAAAACTATCGGGAGGATACTCTTTTGAACGGATTCGTTCCCTTAAAATATTTGCGATTTCTTCGTATTTTGGCACGTTATTCACCTCTTCTAGAGTATAACGAAAGATTATGCTTCCGACAACTCGAAGTAGCATCTGGAACATTGTTTATTCGAAAAAAGAGGATATGACAAGTTTCTTGTCACATCCCCTTAATGATCCATTAAGCAATATCTAAATCTGGTTGTTTATCTAATACTTTCAAGAACGGGTACCAGATAAAGGCAACGATGACAAAGTCGATGACTTGCAGCATACCGCCAAGCCATGAATTTGTTGCTAAGACACCGCTTGCAATGATTGGCACAGTCCATGGAACAGAGACGCCAGTTGGTGCAGGGACAAGTCCAGCAGCCATTACCAAATAATTGAACGTCGTTACGATTAGAGGCGCCACGACCCAAGGAATAAGGATTGTTGCATTCAATACGATCGGCAGACCAAAGATCGCTGGTTCATTTACATTGAAAATACCAGGTGCTAAAGCTAATCGACCAACATCACGATACTGTTTCTTTTTAAGAACAAAGGCCATCAATAAAACGACAGCTAAAGTCATTCCAGAGCCACCAATACCAACAGTGAAGGTTTCCATGAATGGTTTTGTGATGATGTGTGGTAATTCTTTTCCATGTTGATAAGCTTCTAAGTTATCAAGCATCAGTGTATTCCAGATTGGGTCCATTACAGAGTTGACGATGATTTGTCCGTGAAGTCCGAAGAACCATAAGAATTGGACAAAGAACAAAGCAATCAATGTTGCAGGTAAACTACTTCCCAAACCAGTTAATGGTTTTTGGATCACTTCATAAACGACATCATGTAAGTTAGCATTGAAAATACCAGTCATCACAGCGTTGATTACTAAGAAAATAGTTAGTGTCACTACAGCAGGGACCAAAGCGGCAAATGATTTTGTTACTGCAGGTGGAACTCCATCAGGCATTTTGATCTGCCAGCCGCGTTTCGTGATTCTGCAGTAGATTTCTCCAGCCAAGAAAGCAGCGATCATTCCAATGAACATTCCTTTTGCGCCAAGACGATCAAGTGAAAGAACACCAGTTACATCTTCACCACCAACGGTTTTCATTGCAAAAGGCGTAAGAATCAAGAAGCTGGCAAAAGACACGGCACCACCGAAAATACCTTCAACGTCATAAGATTTTGATAAATAATAGCCGATACCAAAAGTAACAAAAACCGACATGATGCTCATTGTTGCATTTTGCCCATTACCGAATAAGTTCGATAAAGTTCCCTTTGTTGCGTCACTGAAAAAAGGCAAGTTATTGATAACGACAACGATCGAACCGAACATCGTTAAAGGAAAGGAAAGCATAAACGCATCCCGTAAAACTGTAAGGTAACGATTTTGCCCTAATAAATTAGCTAAGGGCATGATTTTCTCAGAAAGCTTGTCCATAAAACCGTTCATTTTTATTCACCTCAAATTTATTTGCAATCGATTACATACAAAGTATAACGCCGAATATTTTAAATGTCTAGTCATTTTTATAAAAAGTATTGATTTATTTTTTTAGGTTCGTTATGATTACGATATCAAGAAGAAAAGAGAGGAAGTAAAAAAATGAAAACCTACACATTTCCAGAAAATTTTTGGTGGGGTTCTGCTGCTAGCGGACCGCAAACAGAAGGAAGAGTAAGTAATGACGGGAAAGGAGAAAATATTTGGGATCATTGGTATGCATTAGAGCCTGAAAAATTCTTCGATCAAGTAGGACCTGAAAAAACTTCGCAAGTTTACACAAAATACAAAGAAGATGTTCAGTTAATGAAAGAAACTGGCCATAACACATTTCGTACATCTATCCAATGGAGTCGTTTGATTCCGGAAGGGACAGGTGAAATCAATCAAAAAGCTGTTTCTTTTTATAGAGATTATTTTACTGAATTGCTGAACAATGGTATCGAGCCTTTTGTAAATCTTTACCATTTTGATATGCCACTGTCCTTGCAAGAAAAAGGCGGATGGTTATCAAGAGAAACGGTTGACGCTTATGTTTCTTATGCAGCCGCGTGTTTTGAATTGTTTGGAGACCTAGTCAAAAAATGGTTTACTCATAATGAGCCAATCGTACCTGTAGAAGGAGGCTACTTGTATCAATTCCACTATCCAAATCATATCAATATGAAAGAAGCGGTCCAAGTAGGCTATCATGAGAATCTAGCAAGTGCAAAGGCAATCAAAGCCTACCATGAAGGCGGTCATGATGGTGAGATCGGAATCATCTTGAATCTGACACCAAGTTATCCGAGAGATGAAACAAACCAAGATGATGTAAAAGCAGCGCAAATCGCGGATGCATTCTTCAACAGATCATTCCTTGATCCTGCAGTGAAAGGCGAGTTTCCACAAGAGTTGATCGAGATTGTCAAAACATTGGGTATAATGCCTGACATTCATGAAGGAGACTTAGAACTCATCAGAGAAAACACGATTGACCTGTTAGGAATCAATTATTATCAGCCTCGTCGGATCAAAGCAAAAGAAACACCGATCGATCACGAACATAGCCCCATGCCAGATGATTATTTTGATAATTACGACATGCCCAATAAAAAAATGAATCCATATCGTGGATGGGAAATTTACGAAAAAGGCATCTATGATATTTTAACGAATACAAGAGAGAATTATGGTAATATCAAATGCTATATTTCTGAAAATGGGATGGGGGTCGAAGGAGAAGAACGATTTGTTAACAGCGAAGGCATGATTGAAGATGATTATCGGATCGAATTTGTGACGGATCATTTGAAATATGTCCATCAAGCAATCCAAGAAGGAACGAATTGTGTGGGGTACCACATGTGGACATGTATGGACAACTGGTCATGGACAAATGCCTACAAAAATCGCTATGGCTTTATCGCTGTTGATTTGGCACAAGACGGCAAACGCACGATCAAAAAATCAGGTCGCTGGTTTAAAACGGTCTCCGAAAAAAATGGCTTTGATGCCTGATATTTTTTGATAAAACGTTCACAAAATGTTTGTCCTAACACTGTAATCGTGCTACACTAACAGTGAAGGAGGCGTTTACAATGGTAGACACTTATCGTAATATTTTAGTAGCAATTGATGGTTCTGAAAAGGCAGAAAAAGCATTTCTTGAGGCAATCACGATTGCCAAACGAAATCAAGCAACGTTGCACATCCTGTATGTCAATGAAGTAACAGGCAATTACTTTGGTGATTTTGCATTTGTTACAACAAGCCTGCAGGAAGAATTGGATGAGGTTGCGGAAAACCAGATGAAAGAACATCGAAACTTGGCAATCGAAAAAGGCCTGACAGATATCGAGACATATGTTCTTTACGGTTATCCAAAGACACTGATTGCTAATTTCCATGAATCGAAAGAACCAATCGATCTGATTGTCATGGGGGCGACAGGTCTGAATGCGGTAGAACGTGCGCTAGTAGGTTCCACTACTTCCTATGTAGTCAACCACGCATCATGTAACGTCATGGTTGTAAAATAAATAAATTAAAGGAACAGAAAGCAAAAAAGCATAACGCTTCTCTTGCTTTCTGTTCCTTTTTATTTTTTGCAAAAAATTACTTTACCTGATGAAGTAATCATGCTATGCTGATTACAACGACAGATGGAGTAATATGGAGGAGAGAACATGATTTCAAGTGATGGAATACGCGGATACAATGATGCGATTATTTTATCGATCCTTAACAAAAACGATTCTTATGGATACGAAATTTCTAAAACGATCCGTGAGAGGACAAATGATTCCTATGTAATCAAAGAGACGACACTTTACTCCGTTTTTGCCCGTTTAGAAAAGAATCAATTGATTGTTTCGTACCCTGGTGAAGTGACCCATGGAAAAAAACGGACCTATTATAAAATCACTGAAATAGGACGTAATCTTTTAGAAGAAAAAAAGCAAGAGTGGCTGACGACGAAAGACGTGGTCGATCAATTTTTGGAGGGAAAGTAAATGGATACAATCCGTAATTATTTAGAAAGTCTTTTTATCGGAGTACCCCGAAGTAACGAGATAGAAAAGCTGAAAGCTGATTTGTTGGCAAATATGGAAGATCATTATCATGAATTAATGGGAGAAGGGAAAAATGAACAAGAGGCCATTGGTACAGTCATCTCGACATTTGGTTCAATCGACGAATTATTAGAAGAATTAGATGTCAAAAAAGAAAATCCAAGTCCCGTGACGGAATCAAATCCAGCTTCGATTTATTTAAGCGAAGCAGAAAATTATTGGAAAGAATACAGAGCAGCAAGTCTTCAAGTAGCGTCAGGTGTCCTATTCACTTGTTTATCCTTTGCAGGATTTCTGTTCTTCTGTTCAACAGGCTATGCATTCATGGGTGTTTCTTGTCTGATTTTCGGTATAGCATTAGCTGTCGGTTTTTTCATCGCTTCTGGTATGAAAATCACCCGCTTAAATCACTTTTTGTATAATAGAAAAATACCTGAAAAAGTATTAGCAGAAGCAAAAGAAAAAGAAGAAGCATATCAGCGAAGTTTTGGCTTCTCGTTGATTGCAGGAATCGGATTATGTATTTTTTCACTTTTCCCACTTTTTGCTTCGATTTTGTGGTATATAGATGGTAGTATCGGTGCCTCTGGATTTTTTGTTACAGTAGGAACGGGTGTCTTTTTGATTATTTATGGCAGTCTTGTTCGTCATTCTTATCGTCAGTTCACCCAAAGCACTTATTCGTGGTAAGTGTGCGCAAATTTGAACGCCATGAATCAGAGGTTGTGACAGAAGTAGTTATCTTCAAGAAATTTCGGCTTATTTTTCGTAGAAGCTACTTCTGGAACACTAGTTATTCGAAAAAAGGACGGTGACACTTTTTTGTCACCGTCCTTTTTATATATAATAATTTAAAAATTCATCATCTAATTCCATAGAATTGTCTAGATCGCTTACCCACGTGAAATCGTTATAGACAGATTTGAGCTGGCTTCTACGCCATTGTACAGGGATAAAAAGACGCATACTATCTTCATTGAACCCGACTAATAATTTTTTTCCGTCAGTAATGATGGGACGTTGCAACAAAGTAAAATGAGACACGATTAAATCGACAAGTTCTGAGGTCGTACATTGGTCAATTTGATCTTTCAAATTTTTATAATCAATCGATCGTTTAGCTAATAGATCGTCAAATCCGTTTTCTGTTAATGATAATAAATAAAAGATTTCTTTTCTGGTTAAAGGCTGTTTAGGTGTGAAAATTCGTTCTCTGTAAGGCATTTGGTGGTCTTTCAGCCAATTTGCCATCAGATGGTAACTATGTGTACGAGAAGAATAGATCGTAAGCATAACAAAACTCCTTAAATTTTCCATTAATTTGTTCGATCTGTTGAGATAAATAATAGGTAAGGAGCTGTGTATAAGCGTGAAACAACCCAAACATCAATAGAAATAACTTTCTAAAGTCTTAAATTTGCGACGAGAAACAACTAGACTAATAGAAGGAATGTCTCAGCCATTTGGCTTCCTGTTTGTTTTTCTTGCTTATGCTGCAGCTCCTCGGGAAAGGGTTCTAACAATTTGAAGAAGGTTGATGATTGATCTAGTTTCAATTGTGTGAAATTTGAAATCTGGTGTTTTTACTAGATGAATCATCTAACAACTATGATTATAACTTATAGAACCGTCGTTTTGTATTCTGTTTTGTTATAGTTGTTATAAAGTTTTATTTTATTACAGAGCATATTTAATTAAGAGCGTATAGTTAAAAGTTAAAATTGCTGATGCACATAGAGTTTATGACTTCTTGGAAATTCTTTTTCAATCAGTTTTTTCATCTGTTTATGAAATTCTTTTTTTCAGTAAACATAAAGGTTTGGGTATCGTAACCTTCTTCATTTAGGAAATAGATTCTTCCTTTTTCTGTGTTTTGCGTATAAGCTTTTATACTCCTGTCTTTTTTGAAAGAACAGATCGTATAGTTTTCTATTTGGTCTGGGAGACGTTTGATTTTCTTCAAAATGACTTTTTTATCCTCAAGTTTCATTTTTTCACCTGACTTTATTTTTTATCATATGGAAATCATAGCGCCATTGGTTATATGAAAACAAGAAGGATACTGAAATATATACAAATCGAATAGCAGGTATTTGTTATTAGAATAACTAGTTCAAATAAATGACAACTATTTTCTGATTTATTACAAATGTTTTTTCAAATAAATTTGATTACCAAGAAAAGGTAGTGGTATATTTACTGAGGGATACTTTGAAAAACATATAATAGAAACAGTAACAGCATCATGAAAAAATTTTTTTATAAAAATGGAGGGATCGATTTAATGGAAGAGCAGTATGTACAAGCAATGACGATCGCAGGATCAGATAGCGATGGAAGCGCAGGGATGCAAGCAGATATGCATACATTCTTTACAAGAAGTGTTTACGGTGTTTCTGTCATGACCGCATGTGTTGCAGGAAATTCTTACGGAATCGGAGCAAGTGTGACCTTGCCAACCGATTTTATCGATAAAGAATTTGAACTGATTGCAGAGGACTTTCAAATACGTGCAGCTAAAACAGGTATGCTAGCAGATTCAAATTTGATTGAGACAGTTGTAAAAAATTATCAAAAATATGATTTTGGACCATTAGTCGTGGACCCCGTGATCGTAACGAAACATGGAAATCTTTTACTAGAAGAATCTGCTTTGCAAAGCTTGAAAGAAAAACTTGTCCCTTTGGCCGAAGTACTGACACCTAATTTTTACGAAGCAGAAAAGCTGACTGGACGGACATTAGCAACTGAAGAAGATTTTGTGCAAGCAGCAAAAGAACTGCAAGAGATGGGTGCGAAAAACGTCATGATCAAAGGACATCATGCAAAAGATGCGCAGCAAGAAACAGTCAACGACTACGTATTGCTTGAATCAGGAAAATCATTTTGGCTGAATGCGCCATTTTATCCTACTGACCGGATCAATGGAACTGGCGATTCGTTATCTGCATGTATTGCAGCCGAATTAGCTAAAGGAAAAACAGTAGAACAAGCGATCCGATTGGCAAAAGACTATGTAAACCGTGCGATTCGTGAAGAAATAAACGTAGGGCATAAATATGGACCAATCAATCATTGGGCAGCCAGTGAATTAGAGTAAAAGAAAGAGGTTGTGAAATCAGCGTCCTGTCCTGAGTATTAGAGAAACAAACGGAAAAATAGTTCCTCATATTTTGCCGTTTGTTGAGCTAATACCGAAGTTCAGCTGATTGAACACCGTTTATTCAGAAAAAGAGGTTGTGACACGTTTTGTCACAGCCTCTTTTCCTACGATTAGTCAAGTAAAAGGTGTAAGAAAAATAGCTCGTAAACGAAAGCGACAAAATCAAGGCACACCAAATAAAGCCCCGTTCGTAAAAAATTTTCGATCTGGGCAAAGAAGTGGTATACTGTAAGTGGTTTAGTTAATGGTCCACTGAGACCGCGTACGCATAGTCGTACTCTGTATGTGCCCTAACCATAGCGTGCATACATTTCAGAAGCTTGTTCATACAAGCAACTGTGGCAACCTTATCTTTCTTAGGAATAGGTTGCTTTTTTAATTTGTAGTAATAATCGACAATATGATTAGGAGCTGCGCGTTGCTGGCGAATCATATTTCGAATGGTGAAGAAAATAATTTTCCGTGCTTTGGGATTACCACGCTTATTGATGCGGTCTTGGCCAGTATACTTACCTGATTGATACCGTCGGATGTCGATTCCGACAAAGGCATTCAATTGTTTATGGGTTTTAAATCGTGTGATATCTCCTAATTCACCGATCAATAAAGCGGCTGTGAGTGCGCCGATCCCAGGGAACGTTTGGTACAACGAAAAGCAAGGAGAGCCTTCGGCTTTTTTGATCATTTGTGTCGCCAGTGCTTCTTTTTGTTCGAGTAAATCTTGGAGAAGTTCGGCGTAATAGATCGTTTTTTGACAGTGGATACTGTCTTTTTCAACAGCTGGATAGGCACACTGTGCATAGTGGATGATTTGATCTGCCTTTTGCTCGGCACGATTCGCGGAGATTTTTTTCCGTGTTTCGTTGATCAGTTTATTTTTGTCCGAGTAGATGCCAATACAAAATCTGGATGGGGAAAAAGACGGATCAATGTCAATGCGTAAGGGGTCAGCCTGTTTGAAAAGAACTGTTCAAGCTCTGGAAAAGTCAACTGAAGGCAGTTGTGTAAATCCATGCGCAGACGAGTGATTTTCTTCTCAATCTCTTGATAAAAACGGGCTAAATCGCGCATCTCTAAGTAAAAATTGCTTTGTACTTCTTTTGGCTGACGTTGATTTTTAAGATGAGTCTGTGCGAGCCGGTGGGCATCCGATTTATCTGTTTTCCAACTGCGTAAGGTGCTTTCTTCCATCTGTTTTTTCGCTTCTAACGGGTTTAACAAACAGTAAGAAAAGTGATGATCTTGAAAGAACTTTTCGACTGGTCTGGAATAAATCCCCGTTGCTTCAAAAACAATCAATGGACGTTCAGGCAAGTGCTGGATCTCTTCGAGTAATGCATGAAATCCTCTTTGAGTGTGTTCGATCTCGTCTTCAAATAAGCAGGTGTCGTCTTTGTATAGGACACTGTAGCTGTGTCCCATTGAAACATCTAATGCAAGAATGTAAGGCATTTGTATTCCTCCTTTTTAAGTTTTGAAAGAACTTTACTGCTTCATTTCGATTCCAATTTCCTATACACGGGCTCATGGCCCCAACATACGTAAACCTGATTCTAAAATGACAGTAAAGAAGTTCGGTTTTTGATAGGGACTCGTAGTCCTCAAGGCTTTGTTCGAACTTTCTTTCACTCTTCACTATAATCTAAAAATAGAAAATAGAGGAGAACATCATTCGTCAATGATGTTCCCCTCTAATCTTAGTATGTTTCTCTACTTGAATGGAAAAATTATAAGATTGGAGAAAATAATCGAGAAATTTGTTGCTTGAATAACAGCCAATTAGACATTTCCTTCACTGTTTCAGTCGTCATTGGTGAACAATGTGTCTCATCTTCTTTAAACTGAGTAGCAAGTTCTTCTAAAAACTCAGGATCGTAGATGACAGCACTTGTTTCAAAATTCAATCGGTAGCTACGAATATCTTGATTTGCTGAACCTACCATGCAGATTTCATCATCCATTATCAATGTTTTTGCATGGAGGAAGCCATTCTCATAGACAAGAATTTGTACGTTTTCCTTGATGAGCTGACGCGCATAATATTGTGTTGCTCGATAAATAAAAGGATGATCCGGTTTATTGGGGATCATGATTTTCACATCGACACCAGAAGCAGTTGCGATTTTCAAAGCAGCAATGACACTTTCATCAGGAACGAGGTAAGGCGTCTGTATCCAAACACGTTTTTTAGCAGAAGTAATCAATTTGATAAACGAAAGCTTGATTTGTTCGCGTTCGTTATTTGGTCCGCTTGAGACAAGCTGGATGGATGTATCAGCAAGTTTGGATTCGTCTCGATCGGCTTTTTTAAAGAAATAATTCAAATGATAGCCGACCTTTTTTTCTTCAGGAACTGAGACGTTCCAGTCTGTTAAAAAACGAAGTTGAAGCAAAGAAGAAGCGGCACCGAAAATCCGTATATGCGTATCACGCCAATAGCCGAATTTTTTTGTCGTATTTACATATTGATTGGCAATGTTGAAGCCACCGGTGTAACTGATCTTTCCATCGATCACAACGATTTTCCGGTGATCATGGTAGTTCAATCGGAAACGAAGCAATGCTTTTTGCGAGGTAACAAATGTATGGACATGTCCACCATTTTTGATTAGACGATTGAAATCTTTTGCTTTTGTGCCGTGGGAGCCAAATGCATCATATAATATACGAACTTCTACGCCTTCTGCGGCTTTTTCTTCTAAAACGCGTAAGACTTGCTGACCGATAGTATCTGTCACAAATGCGTAATATTCGATATGGATCGAATGTTTGGCTTTTTTTAGATCTTGAAGCAGTGAATCTAATTTCTTTTGTCCGTCTGTGAGAAGAGTGACAGAATTCATTCTTGTCAGCGGCATACGATTTAATGAAGAGAAGAAGTCGACAAATTGTTGTTTGTCTTTGTCGCCCATGTCAGGATCGTAATGTTCAATGGTATCTCCTCTAAAAGACTGAAAGTTTTCTAATTCTTTCAAGTCACTTTGTCGGAGATAGAATTTTTTCTTATCCGTTAATCCACGTCCGAAAAATAAATATAATACAAAACCCACCCCAGGAAGGGCAAATAATACTAAGAGCCATGCCCAAATAGCTGCTACATCTCGGGGTTTGATCAAGATAGCCACTAAAGCAATAAGTGCATTCAATAGATAAAGGGCGGTTATAATACTAGATACCACAAAAATGTTCCTCCTTACATACAATAACATTAGTATAGCATGATAGAAGAAAGAAGCCTACCAAGGTGAATATACTTTTCACTCTTTTCATGAAAATGTAGGTAAATCGGGCTAAAGTAGTTGCTTTTTGTAGTTTAATAAGGTAGGATATTAGTACAGTTGAATATCTCCTTAGGGGAGTAACCGGCAACATTTTGTTGCGATAATATCAACAGTAAGTTAACCAAATGGTTTTCTGGTATTGTATGAAATGGTGAGACCTAAGACAAATGCGTATTTGTCTTAGGTCTCTTTTTTTTCAGACAGGACTAGGACCGAGATCAAAAAATGGGGGATGAAATTTGGAAAACAAGGAACAAGCACAACAAGCGGTCTATAAAGAAACGATCGATTCGTTGATGCAGCAAACGCAGAGCTCAACCGATGGATTGAGCACCACGCAAGCGAAGGAAAAATTAGAAAGAGATGGCTTGAACCAGCTAAAAGAAAAGCCGAAGAAGCCAACTTGGAAATTGTTCTTAGAAACCTTCAAAGATGCAATGGTTATCGTATTGCTGATTGTCGCACTGATTCAGATGGTCATGGGAGACTACATCGAATTCTTAGTTATTTTTGCAGTGTTGATGTTGAATTCTATCATCAGTGTTGTCCAAACAAAAAAAGCAGAAGGTTCTTTAGAGGCATTGAAAAATCTTTCAGCACCTGATGCTCGAGTGATTCGTGACGGTAAAGAAAAAACGATTCCGGCAAACGAACTTGTCGTAGGGGATATCGTGTTGTTAGACGCAGGCGATTATGTACCTGCTGATGGACGATTACTAGATGCGGGTTCATTAAAAGTAGATGAA
This sequence comes from Enterococcus sp. ZQ21, assembly GCF_030053755.1. Lineage (NCBI taxonomy): Bacteria > Bacillati > Bacillota > Bacilli > Lactobacillales > Enterococcaceae > Enterococcus > Enterococcus sp. ZQ21. The sequence goes on along the minus strand of NZ_CP125658.1, from coordinate 1,715,561 downwards.
GGCATGCTGACAGGAGAGTCGACTTCCGCAGAAAAAGAAGTAATGGATATCACAAGTACTGTTCCAATCGGTGATCGTACGAATATGGTATTCAGTGGAACGATCGTAACTTACGGACGCGGTAAATTCTTAGTGACTTCAACTGGGAACAATACGGAGATCGGACAAGTTGCTGGTCTTTTGGAATCAACAACTGAGCAAGTCACTCCGTTACAACGAGGTCTGGATAAATTCAGTAAAAAATTAAGTCTGGCTATTTTGGCATTATCTCTACTGATTTTAGGTATCCAATTGTTCCGTATTTATCTTGGAGAAGGTACAGGAGATATGACTGCAGATATCGTCAGCGCAGTGATGTTTGCCGTAGCCGTAGCCGTAGCTGCTATTCCAGAAGCATTACAGTCTATCGTAACAATCGTGTTATCTTTGGGAACGAATAAAATGGCGAAACGTCATGCCATTATCCGAAAACTTCCAGCAGTTGAGACACTTGGTTCGACAAGTATCATCTGTACAGATAAAACGGGTACATTGACACAAAACAAAATGACAGTTGTTGACTACTTTTTAGGAAATGGCGATACTGGAGATTTCACAAACGATCCTTCAAAGTGGACAGCTGACGAACGTCGTTTGATTGAAATCAGTGTCTTAGCGAATGATGCATCAATCAGTGAAGATGGGACTAAATTGGGCGACCCTACGGAAGTAGCGTTTATCGATTTTAGTGAAAAACTAAACCAGCCTTATCAGGAAATTCGAAACAACTACCCAAGACAAGCAGAACTTCCTTTTGACTCAGATCGAAAATTGATGTCTACTGGACACACGATCGATAACGAAAATTACTTATTTGTCAAAGGGGGACCAGATATCGTCTTCCAACGCAGTAAAAAGGTATTACTGAATGGCGAAGTTGTTCCGATGACGGATGAATTGATGAAAAAATTCCAAGAGCAAAATGAAGCTTTTTCAACACGAGCATTACGTGTACTAGCTTTTGCTTACCGTCCACTTGATAATTTTGATTTGTCATTTGAAGATGAAGATGATTTGATCCTTGTTGGTTTGCTTGCTATGATCGATCCTCCACGTGCTGAAGTCACTCAAGCGGTGACAGAAGCAAGAAGTGCAGGAATCAAAACGATCATGATTACTGGTGATCACAAAACAACAGCTGTTGCTATCGCAAAACAAATCGGGATTTTTGAAGAAGGAAACTTAGCTCTGACTGGAACGGAATTAGATGAATTAACAGAAGAGCAACTAAACGAAGTTTTAGAAAAAGTCACCGTTTATGCACGTGTTTCTCCTGAAAATAAAATCCGTATCGTTCGTGCTTGGCAAAATAAAGGTCATATCTCCGCTATGACAGGTGATGGCGTAAATGATGCACCAGCATTGAAACAAGCAGACATCGGGATTGCTATGGGAACTGGTACAGATGTGGCAAAAGATGCAGCAGCGATGGTATTGACGGATGACAACTTTGCTTCTATTGTCAGCGCAGTAGAAGTAGGACGTAACGTGTTTGATAATATCAAGAAAGCTATTTCTTATCTATTTGCCGGAAACTTAGGTGCGATCATTGCGATCATCTTTGCCTTAGTTGCTGACTGGTCCAATCCATTTACAGCATTACAACTGCTGTTCATCAATTTAGTCAATGACTCACTGCCAGCGATTGCATTAGGTACAGAAAAAGCAGAACCCGCTACGATGAACCGTCCGCCAAGAGATCCAAATTCAGGAATCTTTACGGACAAAACATTGATTTCTGTAACGTATCGTGGTGTGCTGATTGGGATTGCTGTTATCTTCGCTCAATGGCTTGGCATGCAGCATTCACCTGAATTCGGTGTAGCTATGTCATTTTCAACATTAATTTGGTGTCGGACATTGCAAACATTCCCAGCACGTTCAAATACACAAACAGCTATCCAAGCAGGGTTCTTCTCTAACAGAAGTGTCTTACTAGCTGTAGTTGTATGTAGCGCGCTTTACTGCTTAACAATGATTCCAGGACTGAAAGAAGTCTTCTCTATCCCATCAGCATTTGGATTGACAGAAGTCTTTACATGTATGGGAATCGCCCTTGTGACAATCATCTTGATGGAAATCACGAAATTGATCATTGTACGAGTACAAGGAAATAAATAAAACGAATCAAGGAGGTTGTGAAATCAGCGTTCTGATCTGAGTATTAGAGAAACAAACGGAAAAATAGTTCCTCATATTTTGCCGTTTGTTGAGCTAATACCGAAGGTCAGCTGATTAAACACCGTTTATTCGGAATAAGGGACTGTGACACGACGTTTGTCACAGTCTTTTTTTATTTATAATAGACGGAAAGCAAAACATTTTTTTATTCATCAAAAGAGATATAATAGTTAAAAGAGGAGAATTATTTATTCCGAAAAGTGAAAATATCTAACAAAAATCAAAAATTTAGAGGGATTCAAATGAATGAAAAAGAATGGGATGATTTTGCGGAAGAATATTATGAAATCCAGCAAGAATCACAAACAACTATTGCAGAAGATGTAAGAAAATATCTGAAGTCGGAGAAAGTCCTGCCTGCTGAAATAGTAGCAGACGTTGCCGGAGGATCTGGCAGATTTCTTTCTTTAGCAAAAGAAGTTAATCACTACGTTTTGATTGATTTTTCTTCAGGAATGTTAGCAAATGCAAAAAAAGAAGCAGAAAAAATTGACTTATCAAATGTTTCCTTTATCAAACGATCATTAGAAGAATTTATCCAATCCAGTGAGACATATGAAGTGGTTTTTACAGCAGCAAACCCAGCTTTGACACATCCCAATCAATTAGAAAAACTGATGAAAAAGTCAAGCAAATGGTGCGTGATAATGAGAGTAGTGGAATCAATCGATGATGTTTTTTATCCTATCGAAAAGCAACTAGGAATGATAGAAGAAGATCCTAATACAACCCCATTTATCATGGATCAATTTGAATCATATTTAATTGATAAAGGATTCAAAGTAAAGAAAAAAGATTTTACTTATTTTGCACAGGAATCAATTACTGAAGAGTGGATGAAGATGTACTATGAAGAGCACGCAAAAGATCCTGTTATGACTAGATATATTCGCAAACTATTCAGTGAAAAACCAGAAATCATCAGTACGACTAGGTTGACCTATCGACTGCTTCTCTGGTCCAAGGACAAAAAAAGATCCCCCCACATTTCGTGAAGGGATCTTTTTTATGCGTGTATTATATTTTGTAATAACGAATATCATTTTCAATTTTTGTAATCGAGAAAGGTACGTCTGATGTATATTCTGCGCTTTCTCCATGTTCAGGAAGCGATTCGCTGAAAATCGTTTCATATTCGTCAACAGAGATTCGTTTTCGAGAATCCAGCATCTCTTGATGAGATTGTGCGAAGAGATATTCTTGATAGTTTTCCTCCAGATAACCTGTAAAAAATTCACTTACTGCACCAGAACCGTAGCTGAATAAACCAATGCGGTCTCCTGGCTGTAATGATTTCGAATTTTCCAGTAGAGAAGTTAGTCCAAGGTATAATGAACCAGTGTAAAGATTACCGATTCGTCGGCTGTAACGAATGCTTTCTTCATAGCGAGCCAGTAGCCGTTCTTGATTTCCTTCATCTGTTTGGTCTAATACGCTTTGCAATGCCTTTTTTCCCATATTCGTATATGGGATATGGAAAGCAATCGCTTGATAATCTTCGAGTCCTCGACCCGATAATTCTTTATGTCGATTCCAAACTTTTTGGAACGATTCAATATACGTAGAATTAGATAAAGGTCCATCAACAACAGGAAATTCACTGTAATCTGGACGCCAGAAATCATAGATATCTTCTGTCAGAAATACGCTGTCGTCTTCAATCGATAAAATACGCGGATTTTGAGTGATCATCATCGCAACAGCACCGACACCTTGCGTCACTTCACCACCGCTTGCCAAGCCGTAACGAGCAATATCACTTGCTATGACTAGTACTTTTCGTTCTGGATGATTTTTGACATATTCTTTTGCCATGTGTAAAGCTGCGGTGCCACCGTAGCAAGCTTCTTTTACTTCAAAAGAACGAGCAAAAGATTGGATTTTTAGTAAATGGTGGATAATTACCGCACTCGCTTTTGAATGGTCAATCCCGGATTCTGTTCCGACGATGACCATGTCGATTTGCTCACGGTCTTTTTCTGTCACGATCTTGCTGGCAGCATTTGCCCCTAGTGTAATGATATCTTCATTCGCACGATTGACTGCCATTTGGTCTTGACCAATACCGATATGATATTTTGCAGGGTCATCTCCACGGCTTTCTGCTAATTCTGTCATATCTAAATATAAATTAGGAATAAAAAAGGAAAGACGATCAATCCCTATTTTCATTTCAACACCTCTTTACTCATGATAAAAAACTTACTTTACTAAAGTATCATAAAAAGATTAAAAGAAATATAAAAAAGCAAATATTTAAGGATTGTTAAAATTTAATCTTAGAAAAAACTAACTGGAACAAGAGCTATTTGTTTTTATAGCAAAGAATGGTATATTTTTGTAGGAGGTGGCTTACTTGAAAGAAGTCGTAATGATAGATGCTGCAAGAACGCCGATAGGAAAGTATCGCGGAAGTTTAAGTTCATTTACTGCAGTTGAATTAGGCACACTTGTGACCAAAGAATTATTAGATAAAACAAAACTGAAAAAAGATAAAATAGATCAAGTAATATTCGGGAATGTCCTGCAGGCTGGTAATGGTCAAAATGTTGCTAGACAAATTGCTCTGAACAGCGGTATCCCAGTGGATGTCCCTGCAATGACAATCAATGAAGTTTGTGGATCTGGTATGAAAGCAGTGATTTTAGCACGTCAACTGATCCAATTAGGTGAAGCAGAGCTTGTGGTAGCAGGCGGAACAGAGAGTATGTCACAAGCACCTATGCTGAAACCCTATCAGTCAGAAACAAATGAATATGGCGAACCAATTTCCAGTATGGTCAACGACGGATTGACTGACGCATTTTCAAATGCACATATGGGATTAACCGCAGAGAATGTGGCAACCCAATTTTCTGTGAGCAGAGAAGAACAGGATCGTTATGCCTTGGCATCCCAATTGAAAGCAGCTCAAGCTGTTGAAGCTGGCATGTTTTCTGAGGAGATCATTCCGCTCAAGATTTCTGCTGAAGACATGTTATCTGAGGATGAAGCAGTTCGTGGAAATAGTACATTGGAAAAATTGGGTACATTACGTACAGTATTCTCGGAAGAAGGAACAGTAACAGCAGGCAATGCTTCTCCATTGAATGACGGTGCCTCAGTGGTGATCCTTGCATCCAAAGAATACGCAGAGAATAATAATCTGCCTTATTTGGCAACCATCAAAGAAGTAGCGGAAGTTGGTATTGATCCAAGCATCATGGGAATCGCTCCAATCACAGCCATTCAAAAATTGACAGATAAAGCAGGAATAGCTTTACCAACGATCGATCTTTTTGAAATCAATGAAGCATTTGCGGCTTCATCTATCGTGGTCAATCGAGAACTACAGTTAGATGAAGAAAAGGTCAATATCTATGGAGGAGCAATCGCATTAGGACATCCAATTGGGGCAAGCGGTGCACGGATTTTGACCACGTTAGCTTACGGATTGCTTCGTGAGCAGAAGAGATACGGGATTGCTTCATTATGTGTTGGCGGAGGTTTAGGCTTGGCAGTCTTGTTAGAAGCGAATACGGAGCAAACACGTGAGGATTTGCAAAAAAAAAAGTTCTATCAGCTCACGCCATCTGAACGGCGCAGTCAATTAGTTGAAAAAGGTGTATTGACACAGGAAAATGCACTGATTTTTGAGGAACAAACACTTTCTGAAGAGCTCTCAGATCATATGATTGAAAACCAAGTGAGCGAAGTGGAAACCCCAATGGGCATTGCACAAAATTTCCAAATCAATGGCAAGAAAAAATGGATCCCGATGGCTACAGAAGAACCATCTGTTATTGCAGCTGCAAGCAATGGCGCAAAAATCTGCGGAAATATCTGTGCAGAAACACCTCAACGGCTGATGCGCGGACAAATCGTTCTATCAGGAAAATCGGAGTATCAAGCAGTGATCAATGCAGTGAATCATCGAAAAGAAGAACTGATTCTTTGTGCAAATGAAAGCTATCCTTCCATCGTGAAACGCGGGGGCGGTGTTCAAGATATCTCTACACGGGAATTTATGGGAAGTTTCCATGCCTACCTATCTATTGATTTTTTAGTGGATGTAAAAGATGCAATGGGTGCCAACATGATCAACTCGATTCTTGAGAGCGTAGCAAACAAATTACGGGAATGGTTCCCTGAGGAGGAGATTCTATTCAGTATTTTAAGTAATTTTGCTACAGAATCGTTGGCTTCTGCCTGTTGTGAAATCCCCTTTGAACGCTTAGGAAGAAGTAAAGAAATTGGTGAACAAATTGCTAAAAAAATCCAGCAAGCAGGGGAATACGCGAAGCTTGATCCGTATCGTGCAGCGACGCATAATAAAGGAATCATGAATGGTATAGAAGCTGTAGTAGCAGCTACAGGAAATGATACACGTGCGGTAAGTGCTTCGATCCATGCCTATGCGGCAAGAAACGGATTATACCAAGGATTAACAGACTGGCAGATTAAAGAAAATAAACTAGTTGGGAAGTTAACAGTGCCTTTGGCTGTGGCTACAGTGGGCGGAGCTTCTAATATCCTGCCAAAAGCTAAAGTATCCTTAGCTATGCTAGATGTCGATTCAGCCAAGGAACTAGCGCAAGTAATGGCTGCTGTAGGGTTAGCTCAAAATCTTGCTGCTTTGCGAGCATTAGTTACAGAAGGAATCCAAAAAGGACACATGGGGCTTCAAGCTCGTTCATTAGCGATCTCAATTGGGGCAGTTGGTGAGGAAATCGAGCAAGTTGCGCAAAAATTACGTGAAGCAGAAAAGATGAATCAGCAGACAGCTATACAGCTATTGGAAAAAATCCGAGAAAAATAAAAAAGTATCTTTAGAGGAAGAAAGCAAGATTTGCAGTTATTTTATTTACTGCAGATCTTGCCTTTTTTTCTTTTACGAGAAAAATGCGTTCATTGTTAGAATATTTTTCTAGCTATAATTAAGTGTGCGCACAAAATAAAAAAGAATGGAGAACTTATGAATAAGAAAAAAACTTACCGTACTACTGAGCATCTGTTTTGGGGTGTTTTTACTAGGTTAAAAGTCCCAATCTCTTATGCCAATATGACTACCGAATCTTGGACAGCTCGTACATATAATCGGAATTGGATGAGTCAGTTAAGAGATGATGTACGTCTATCAGAATTATCTATTCCAGGGACACACAATTCAGCGACAGCAACTTATAGAGGAGGACTCAGTGATTATGTGAGAACACAAAGTATCGACATCCGCAAGCAACTTGACAATGGAATACGTTTTTTAGATATACGTGCCATTGATGGTGTTTTTACGATGCATCACGACAGGTACTATCTAAACCAGAATTTCGGTGATGTACTTAATAAAACAGTGGCCTTTCTTCGTGACAATCCTGAAGAAGTAGTCTATATGAGATTGAAACAAGAATACAGTAGTAAAAATGACCATACATTCAACCATATTCTTAATACACGATATTTACAAGATAGTCGCTGGAGAGATTACTTTTATTATGGAAACGCTAATCCGACTCTTAGCGAGACACGAGGAAAAATCGTCATTTTTCGTAATTTCTTGGGAAATAATGTCGGAATCCCTTATCCGTCAAGTTTTGATATACAAGACTATTGGAATCCAGTGAATCCAAATGATAAACGATGGGCTGTCGAGCAGCAAATTGATAGAGCAAATCAAAGTAGAGGGACGAATGGTGTTAAATATATCAATTTTTTAAGTGCAAACGGATTTTGGAGCGGCGTACAGGGGTAGGCAGCAGTAACCAATCCTTTTACCTATCGTCGTATATTACATAGAAATATCAGACACATAGGAATCGTTCCTAACGATTACCCAAGCGAAAAGCTCGTCAATGCGATTATTGACATCAATCATCGCTTATTAAAAGATACTGAAAGCAGAGGCAAATACCATGGCTATATCGCTTCTATTCAATGTCAAGCAGATGTTTGGAGAGTAGTAGACTAGAATCGGGGAAACAACACAGGGGTTATTTACCATAACCATGGAGGAAGCAATCAAAAGTGGTTCCTAGATTATGATGTTGTGAGTAAATCATATGTGTTGAAAAGTCATCTTGATAGAAATCGCGTGTTATCAGAAAATAATTCTTTCACTGTAGATGTAATGAATCAGGCAAGTATAAATAACCGTGCAAGGTGGCGATTGATACCAACTGGGAAGAGCATGTAAATGGGGATGTTTATTATCTACAAAGTGTTCGGAGCCAACGAGTCTTAACTGTGCAAAACGACATATATTTAGATAATCGTCCTTTGCGTATGCAACCTTTGGAACATGCGCAAAGACAACGCTTTGTCATTCACAGAGAGGACATGCAATAGACAAGAAAAACAAATTGAAAAAAGCACGAATCTATTGTTATATTCGGATATATATTTTTAATATTAACTATTTATTATATGACTAAAAAGGCTGGAATCTTCGATTCCAGCCTTTTGTGACAAATAGAATTTTTATCTATCGGTAATCGCTGTCGCTGCAAATTGTTCAATTAAAGGAATCAAAGTCAATTTGACTTTGTATTTTCGTTCAAGTGCTTTTTCGATGACAAATTCATTTTCAGCAGTCATAGAAATAGTTGCTAACTTACGAGGTTCATCCGCATTTTTTTCATAAATAACTACTTCTTGTTCATTTTGTTCTGTGTAAAATTTAGGATACTCAGCAACAGCTTTTGAAAAATCAGCAAAACTTAAAGCGGCATTCGTATCAGTTGAGCGTGTATTTTCAGTTGTGTCCGCTTTTGGTTCTTCCACTTTTTCTTCTGGCACACTGACTGTTTCTTCTGTCACTGGTGTTGCAACGGTTTGTGCAGTTGGTTCATCGTTTTTCAATCGTTGATCATTCCAGTAAGATACGATCTCAATAAGAAGATTGTCACGGAATCGTTCGAAAATACCGTTTTCTCCCGAACGGATCCGCTTTAATACAGTATTGAAATTATCATCGATAGGCACGTTGATTCGTGTATCTTCATTTGTTTTTCCAGCTAATCCGATCGTTAAGATTTGACGGTTTTTGGGATCAAGCATGACTTGTAATGGCAAACCATAACGTCTCAAGCTTTCATCTTCTAGAGAACGGAATAACTGTCCTCTTACACCATCCAATGAAGGACGGAATTGATTTAATAATTTTTGTTTCTGTTTTTTCTTCATATGTTCTCTCCTTCGCTCATACCCTTTCGATTATAAGAAAAAAAAAGCCAAATGAAAAGGAGTAATGCAAAAAAACTTGCGTATACGCAAATTACAACAGAAAAATTTGCTTATTTTTCCATTTTTTGAAAGAAAAATAAAAAAAAGGAACAGGTTATCTATTCACATAACCTGTTCCAATCTTTTTATCTTTTCGGTATCAAGGCAAAAACAGGTAACTCAGGTGAATAAATGACTTCGTGTTCGTGCCAAGTTGTGACCATTAGTGAATGATCGAACCGTTTTTTTAGCTCTTCGATAATTTGATCATGTGTCCAGTTTCTTGCAGGAAAATGTTGGATCTTCTCTGCATCGATCAAAAAGACAAAATCGGAATGAAAAGTCTGAATGACTTCTTCCGAGAGAGAATTCAAGCGTTCGATTGGATCCATAAAATCACCTTTCGACTTAGAATTGGGTAGTATCTGGGTCTTTTGCCTTGCCAACTACACCATCTAACTGATCAATTTGTTTCATTTCTTCTTCTGTCAATTCAAAATCAAACAGTTCAGTATTTTCTTTGATTCTGCTTGGTGTGACTGACTTAGGAAGAGGAAGGAATCCGTGTTGCAATGACCAACGTAAAGCAACTTGTGCGATCGTCTTGTCATGCGCTTCAGCGATTTGTTTCATTTCAGGTACATCGAAGATTTTCCCAGTGCCTAATGGGCTGTATGCTTCAAGGATCATCTCATGTTTTTTTGCATACTCAACTACAGCTGGCTGTAATTCACCTGGTGCAAGGAAAACTTGATTGACCATTGGCATGATTTTTGCTGTTTTAGCAAGTGTATCTAGATGGTGGGGCAAGAAATTGCTGACACCAATTGCTTTGATTTTACCTGCTTCATACAGTTCTTCAAATGCTCGCCATGTATCTGCGTTTGCTTGTTCCCAATTATCACGAAAAGCAACTGGATTTGGCCAGTGAATCAAGAACAGATCTACGTAATCTGTTTGGAGTTTCTTTAATGATTCCTCAAAAGAAGACATCACAAGTTCATAACTGTGATTGGCATTCCATAACTTTGTTGTTAGGAAGATCTCTTCTCTAGGAATGCCACTTTCCTTAATCGCTTGGCCGACACTTTCTTCATTCTTGTATCCTTGGGCAGTATCGATATGGCGATAACCTGCAGCCAGTGCTTCTTTAACAGAGGAAACAGCGACATCCCCGTCAGGTGTTTGCCATGTGCCGAATCCTACTACTGGAATTTCGTAACCATTTGATAGACGATACGTGCTTGTTAATGAATTCATACTTTCAGCTCCTTTTTTATTCGTTCATCTATAAGTTTAGCGCATTTTCCAAAAAAAAGAATCCATTTTGTTTCTACTATTGAAATTTTTGTTTAAAAGAAAATGATTTTGATTCTGGCATTTTTGATTTTTTTTCCGTAAACTAGGACAGAAGGGAATGAGGAAATGGATATCTATTTAAAAAAAGCAATCCTGCATATTATTGACAGAGAAACGGGTTCGCCGGTCTTTTCACAAAAAGAGCTGGATCTGACAAAAGAATATATTCGTGATTTTCTTCAAAAGAAAATCCAAAAAATCTCTTCTGCCCAAACGAAAACTGGACAATTGGCAGAAGAAAGCATGATCGTTGAATCACTTAAAATCGCTCAAGAAAATTTTGTGGAAGCAAGTGAAGCAATCGTTCAGCGATGGTTCGATATTTACCAAGAAAGTGAAGAGGCGCCAAGTGCAGATGTATTTGTTGTTTTGTATGAATTAGATACAGTGATGTACCTATCTTTATTGAAAGTCAATTATCGTGAGGCTTATACGCATTTTGTTGAAGCAGACGAAGTAGGGATTGACAACCGTTTGATTTTGAACCGAGCAATACTAGGCGCGAAAACACAAAAAGCAGATGAAGCCTTCGCGGTGAACTTGTCCGATTGGACCTACGAATTGATTGAAAAAAAATATGAGTTTTCCGGTAAAAAAGAGCTTTATTTTTCTGGAAGAGTGATCGAAAGTGTTCCTGCACCTTCTTTAGAGGAAAACGTAAAAGTGATCCAAAAAGTAGCCAAGCATCTCGGAAAAAAATTCGAGACAGAAGAATTTGATATCATGGCTGATTTAAAAGAAGCTGTCTATGACACGATAGAAGAAAAAGGACGGTTGGATCATGAGATGATCGCAGAAAAAGTCTTCAAGGAAAACATTACGGCAAAACTGGCTTTTAAAGAAGAAGTACAGGAGCAAGGGTTTGTCCCAGAAGCCCCCCCTGTAAAAGAAGTACAAGAAATTTCTGAGAAAAAATTTGGAAAACAAAAATTTAAACTATCAAACGGAATCGAACTGATTGTACCAGTCGATGTATATCGCAACCCAGATTTGATTGAATTTGTGAATAATCCGGATGGTACGATATCTGTGATGATCAAAAATGTGGATGAAGTATTGAATCGTTTATAAAAGTGACTGGAACATTAGATGTTCAACTACCGATGTTTAGTTGAATGAATGGTCCATGAGAAGGATCTGAAAAGACGAATATAACAAAAAAAGAGCGTGAGACAAAAGTAAAGAACACTTTTGTCTCACACTCTAAACACGTATAAACGGCGGAAGCAGAAGCAACTCCTTCGGAAATAAGCTGAAGTTCACAAGAATTTGAAAAGCAAGTTTCATGAATTTCTTCTTATTTCTTGGAGTTAAACGCTCCTGTCCCAGCCTCTTTTTATCTAATAAAATTTTAAGACCACCGATTATTGATCGATTTTTTCTGCCGCATTTTTAGGGACTTCAGAAGCTTTTATTTCTTCCCAGCTTAATACACCTTTACGAGGATTGACTTTGAGTTGGAGATACGCATTCATCTTTAATGGATGTTCTCTTACTTCATGAAGCGTCACTTGTTTTTTTTCTCCATCTTTGTTATAAGCCGCTTGTTTGTAGGTATAAGTCGTAAATTTTTCTCCATTATCTGTTCGGAAAGCTGACATTTCGCCATTCGTCGTGATTTTTGTATAATAGGCTTCGCCGCCGTAAAAATAATGATAGGCTGCAAAACTTCCGCCGAGAAAGATGCCTAAAACGACAAGTACGCCAATTAATTTTTTCATGTACTTCACCTCTCTTCTTATTATTAACGAAATAGAAGATTTCGTCTATTGAAAGTTGTTGGCGACAGCTGAATTTTAAACTTTTCCTCATTTTGTTCTTATTGCTTCAAAAGAAAGTTAAAGAAGAGCTTGAAGTTTTTCTCAAAAAACATAATTTTTTATTTATAAAAGGTACTTTTTTCGCGTATAAGACAGGCGAGTGCTCTTAGTTGACTTTGACCAATTTTGACGTATAATAAGCTTAGTTTGAATCTTACAAAAAGTAAGCCGGACGTATTCTTTTTGATTTATTCAAAAAAAGACTATAATAAAAAAGTGAGAGCTGAAATCCTTCAGTGATCTATATTATTTAGGAGGTTTGTAAATTATGGCAAAAGAACATTACGACAGAAGTAAACCACACGTTAACATTGGTACAATTGGACACGTTGACCATGGGAAAACTACTTTAACTGCTGCGATCACTACAGTATTAGGCAAAAAAGGCCTAGCAAATCCTCAAGACTATGCTAGTATTGATGCAGCTCCAGAAGAACGTGAACGCGGGATTACGATCAATACCGCACACGTAGAATATGAAACAGAAAAACGCCACTATGCGCATATCGATGCACCAGGACACGCGGACTATGTGAAAAACATGATTACAGGGGCAGCACAAATGGATGGTGCCATCTTAGTCGTTTCTGCAACTGATGGTCCGATGCCTCAAACACGTGAACACATTTTGTTGTCACGTCAAGTTGGTGTAAAATACCTAATTGTTTTCTTGAACAAAGTAGATTTAGTCGATGATGAAGAATTGATCGATTTGGTAGAAATGGAAGTTCGCGAGTTATTGAGCGAATATGGTTTCCCAGGCGATGATACTCCTGTGATCAAAGGTTCCGCATTAAAAGCATTGCAAGGCGATCCAGATGCTGAAGCTGCTATTATGGAACTGATGGATACAGTGGATGAATATATCCCAACACCAGAACGTGATACAGATAAACCATTACTATTACCAGTGGAAGATGTTTTCTCCATTACAGGACGAGGAACTGTTGCCTCAGGTCGTATTGACCGCGGTGCTGTTCGTGTCGGTGATGAAGTAGAGATCGTAGGGATCAAACCTGAAACACAAAAAGCAGTTGTCACAGGTGTAGAAATGTTCCGTAAAACGTTAGATTACGGGGAAGCTGGGGATAACGTAGGCGTACTGTTACGTGGTATCCAACGTGACGATATCGAACGTGGACAAGTACTTGCTAAACCAGGTTCCATTACTCCACATACAAAATTCAAAGCTGAAGTGTACGTGTTGACAAAAGAAGAAGGTGGACGTCATACACCATTCTTTAACAACTACCGCCCACAATTCTACTTCCGTACAACTGACGTTACTGGAACAATCACGTTACCAGAAGATACAGAAATGGTCATGCCTGGTGACAATGTGACGATTGATGTTGACTTGATCCACCCAATCGCTGTTGAAAACGGAACGACCTTCTCCATTCGTGAAGGTGGCCGTACAGTAGGTTCAGGTATCGTTACAGAAATCGAAGCATAAGAAACGTGACTCGAATATTTTGGTAATGAAAAATGTTTAAAATGAAAAGCGGTCAAAACAGAAATCTTGTTTTGACCGCTTTTTTTGTTCTTCAATTGTACAATAAGAGAGGGCAGGAGCCGTACCTCACGCTTTGGTTCAGTCTCTTTTATTTATATTGTGAGTGTTTCCTTACTAACTACGCAGTTTTTAGTACTTTCTTCGTATCCATTTTTTCAAACCATTTATTCTACCTTGTGTCTGCTCAACTGGCGCATTATCAATAATCAGCAAAGCAATCATAACATATGCAATCCAACTATCTCGCGAATATAGGGTGTAGCGTGAGACCCAGTTCGTAGCGTACTTGCTTTTGTATTCTCTTAATCCATGGAAAGAATAAAAATGAGAGCCAAACTCGTAAACCAAGTAAGCAATTCTTTCCTGTAAAAAACTCTTTCTGGAAGTTCCAACATTTGAAAGAGGTGCCATCCCTAAATTGAACCATTGGATATGTTCTTCTTTCATATAAGCAAATAAATGCAGGAACAAGAAATCCATACTGCCGGAAGGGGCTTTTTTGGGATCATATCGCATCAAATCGATCGTTCCTACTTTGTTGTTCGTGTAAGTAGGCATGATCGTCGCAAAAGCGACAATTTCTTCTTGAGTATTTTTGACTACAGCAATAGGCGCTCTTTGTAAATAATCTTCCGAGAAAAAGCCTAAAGAAAAACCTTTTTCTTTTCGTGAACCCAACCAATTATCAGAAATATTTTTGAAAATACTCATTTGCTCAGCAGAAAACGGCGGTTGTAAGACATCAAATGTAAATCCTTCTCGTTCAATTCGGTTCAAGACAGCCCGAGTGCCCTTCATTTTTTTCCCTGATGTTGTAAAACTATTCAGGTCTACATAAGCTTCTTCCCCCATTTTAATGAAGTCATAGCCGAATTCATGCAAAATCATAACGATCTCTTCGCTTGTTTCGTAGAAAACAGGTAAATAACATAATCGGTCTGTCTCTTCGATGAAAGCTTCAATTGCTTCTGGAAAATCTTCTTTCTTACCAGAAGGATCGCCCATTACGATGCATTTATTATTGAAGCAAGCGAATTGGAGAAGCACAGTTGGTTCACCGTCTTTTTCGTAGGCAAACATCCGCTTGTCTTTTAAGAAGATCAATTGACTGTCGGAGTTTCCTCCATAAGTTGTGAGGATCTTCAGTGCCTTTTCTTCATTAAAGGCTTCGCCAATCTGTTTCTTTTCTCCTTGAAGAAAATGGACAAATAAAACGATCATGAAGCTAACGGCGATAATGGCCAACAACCCTGAAAACCAAATCTTTTCAGAAGGGAATAAGAAAAAGGAAATAAAATGGTGACGCCGATGTGGAAAATCAGGCAGATTGTATACACCAATAACGATATAAAGCAATGTCAATGCACCGATAATGATTCCGTCAATCGTACGCCATTCCCACGAATAGATGAGTTGTTCCCGAAACAGTTCGTTTTTGGACGCAAGAATGATCAGAAGCAGAATAGACAAGAAAATCACCGGTGTGAAGCTAAAATCGCTTAATAAAACATAAAACAAAGCGAGTGCGATCAAGAAAATTGTAGGCAGATAGGCTCGTTTTACGCGTGCAGCGATCCCTCTCCCCATAACAATCAAAAGAAATCCTAATAATATACTAGGAAATTGGATAATAAAGTGGAATTTCAATGGGTTCAAACTATGAAGCCAGCGAAACTCTGTAAAAGCTTGCGGAATAGTGGCAGAAAGTACCAACATGATTCCAGAAAAGTATAAGAGGACAACCACGATTTTATGCGCGATTTCTGTTGCTAACTGCTTAGGGATCCCTGAATAACGTTGATCAAAAGTGGAACCGATATTTTTGAAGAAAAAGACGATTCCAATCAAAAACGGAATGATGTAGTAGAACAGACGATAAAGCAAGATCCACACAACGACTGTTTCTCTTGGCACACCAATAGCAGATAATCCGATAATCATCATCACATCGAAACTGCCGATCTCGCCAGGAATCATAGACACGATCCCTATCACTGAAGCAGCAATGAATAACGGAATCGTTTGCCACAGATCGATTCGGATTTCCATTAGGTAACCAACAGAAAGAAAACTGAACAGGACACCAGACCATTCCAATAATGAAACAAGCAAGAGCTGTCCTTGCGTTTTAAGTGAGGTACCACCAAGGAATCCTTTCTTTTTGAAAGTAGTGAATAAAAAGACAACAGGGAAATACAGACCACCGCCAATCAGCCATATCCAATATTGCTTCAAGAAAGGAGCAACTGGCGTGAAGACTACAAGTAAAAAAGAAAGCAGACTGTAAATAGAAAGTCCAGCCATCAAAAACAAGAAAACTTTCGATAATGCTTGGATCACGTTTCTGCTCTCTTTCTTTTGTCCATATAGTTCAGAGCGAAGCCCCACACTAACAAACCCGCCGAAACCGGCAATATTGTTGATTGTATTGATCAGCCAGCTTGTCTCAAACAAGTAACGAGGATTCTGCTTTTGTTCAAGCATCCGATTCAAAATAATATCATAACCAATCATAGGTAACACAGAGACAAGACCAATCAACAGCATAAGTCCGCTTTTCCAAATAGGTATAGTGGCAAACGTTTCTCCTAATTGCTGGATAGATAGAGTCTTACCGATGGACATCAATTCACCGACAATAATGACAATGACAGAAATCAAAAAGATTGTTTTGAACAGTCCTAGATGGTTTTTCAGCCATTGTATGGTAGTTTTTAACAAATAAATCACCTTCTATTCCTAATAATTATGTTTCAGAAAGAAATTGAAGAACTTCTCGGTTGAAGCGTTCAGGATCTTTTCTAGCTAATTCATGTCCTTGTTCTTTTACAAGTACAAAAGAAGCTTTTGGTATAGTTTTAGCTATATACAGAGAATGTTTCAGCTTGATCACATCTTTTTTTCCTACAATAATCAAAGTTGGGGAGTTGATTTTTTTTAAATCATTTTCTGTAAGGCCGATATCATGCAGCAATAGTTTAATAACTAACAGATTTTTGCGAAGGCTTGGGCGAAATAAAGAGAGCAACCATACCCATGCATAATGAAAATTGCTGATGACTCTGGCAGAAAAACGAACGCCTTTAACTAGCGTGTTTCCAGAATTTAAAATCAATCGATGAACTTTTTGAGGAAAGCTGCTGGCAAATACCAATGCCAAATTTGCGCCGTCGCTAAATCCAAGAAAATCTGCCTGATTGATTTCTTCTAGCAACATAATCGTATTCAGATCCTCAGCCATCAAATGAAAATTCAATATAGATGCTTCATTTGTTGAACGGCCATGTCCTCGGCTGTCTACTAGATAAACAGTATAGTAGCGTTCAAGCACGGGAACCTGTTCTGAAAAAAAGCGGCCGCTGCCATCATTGCCATGCAGTAAAAAGAGTGGGAAGCCTTGACCACTCTTTTCATAATAAATTTCGCTCCCGTCTGACATTTTTGCATATTTCTTTTCTTTTTTCACATAATCACCTACTGTGTAAAGTATAACGATTATAACAGTCATTGGGCAATCGTTTTTACTGAAAAACAACGATCATTTTCGTAAGATGATAAAAAACACAGGAAAATTCATTTTTTCTTAAGGTGTACACAGAATTTAAGGAAGAAATAGCCAAGAAGATAAAGAAATAGTAAGATAAAAAAGATGTCAAAATAACTAGGTGATGAAATGAAGCGAAAACGATT
Organism: Enterococcus sp. ZQ21; assembly: GCF_030053755.1. Lineage (NCBI taxonomy): Bacteria > Bacillati > Bacillota > Bacilli > Lactobacillales > Enterococcaceae > Enterococcus > Enterococcus sp. ZQ21. The sequence continues at coordinate 1,697,759 of NZ_CP125658.1, read as the reverse complement.
ATCTATTATCCGTATTCTTTTTTACATGATCCTTCTAACGGTCATTGGTGCGGTGTTGTTTTTAGGAGGAAGAACTTATCGCTCAGTAAAACGGGTGGAAAGCTATCAAATAGAAATAACGACAGCTGCAAAAAATTATCATATGGAAGCATACGAAAAATTGATCAAGGCAATAATCTTGACCGAATCAAAAGGAAAAGGCACAGATCTCATGCAGAGTTCAGAGAGTTTGCATGGAGAAGCCGATATCATTGATAATCCAGCTGACAGTATTGATCAAGGGGTCAAATATTTGGCGGAGATGATAATGGAAGCAAAAAAACAAGGATGTGATCTGTGGACCGCTGTCCAAGCGTATAATTTTGGGAAAGATTATATTGCCTATGTAAAAAATCATGGCGGAGAAAACACAGTAGAACTAGCAGAAGCGTATTCTAAAGATGTGTTAAGCCCGCTTTTAGGAAATGAGGAAGGAAAACAGTACCGATATTGGCGAATCCAGTCCTTGCTTTACAACGGCGGCTATCTCTATCATAATGGAGGTAACATGTTTTATCCTGATATTGTCAAAATGAATGAAAAAATAATAGAGACTTATGAAAAAGTCTTTAAATAAACGAGTAGGAAATATCCAAACATAATAAAATGAGTTGAAAGAAGGAGTGCGCAAGTAGTGGAAAAAAGGCAAAAAATAGAAAATCAAAAAGTGGGGTACACAACCAAAGATTGGATGTTGCGGTTTGTGAAGGGAATGTTTATCGGTTCAGGATTTATCTTGCCGGGGGTCAGCGGTGGTGCATTAGCAGCTGTTTTTGGCATGTATGAGCGACTGATTTCTTTTCTAGCCCATATCACAAAAAATTTCAAAGAAAATGTTTTGTTTTTCCTGCCTGTTGGTCTAGGCGGAGTGACAGGCATCTTTTTACTTTCTTTTTTAGTCAGTTTTTTATTAGGGGCGTATGAAACAACAATATTGTGGTTTTTTGTTGGGTGTATCGTCGGAACTGTTCCTGCCTTATGGAAAGAAGCAGGAAAAAAAGGACGAGATACTTCTGATGTGATCATCATGGTTGTTACTTTTGTTCTGGCTTATTTGTTTTTATTATACGGTGCTCGATTATTTGATGGACAAGTCGATCAGAATTTTGGGACTTGGCTGATCGCCGGTGGATTGATTGGTTTAGGGATGATTGTCCCAGGATTGAGTCCTTCTAATTTTTTGGTATATATGGGATTGTACAAAGCGATGGCTGACGGATTTAAAGAAGTTCGGTTTGAAGTCATCTTGCCGATCGGAATTGGTGGGGTTCTTTGTGTCCTTGGCTTGTCAAAAATCATGGATTATATTTTCTCAAAGGCATACAGTAAGCTATTCCATTTTATTTTAGGCGTCGTTTTTGCTTCAACGATTATGATCATCCCTACTGATTACGCGGGATTGGGAGTCGCTGGCGTGCTAGCTTGTCCTGTTCTTTTTGTAGCTGGTACAGCACTAGGATGGTGGATGAGCCGTTTGGAAGAACAATATAAGTAAAGATAGTTCGATAATAAAAAAACAACACACGGGTGATTCATACAAAAAAGATCAGCATCTTTTTCGTAAGAATCATTCGTGTGTTTTTCTATAAATTTTATAAAAACAAGTTGTTTTTAACCTTGGAACACGCTAGACTTAAACACGTGATTATTTTTGAAAGTTGGCGGAAAATGGAGAAAAAGAAAATGAATGGACTTACACAGCAAGAAGTAGTTCAAAAAATGGCTTCTGGCCAGCAAAATGACTACCAGGAAGATGCATCAAAAAGTACAAAGCAAATATTCAGCGATAATATATTGACGTTATTCAATTTTCTGAACTTCGGTATCGGGATTTGCCTGTTATTTGTAGGTGCTTATTCCAACATGGCATATTTAGCAATTATTATCGTAAATATCGTTATTGGAATTTATCAAGAAATACATGCAAGAAATCTTGTACGGAAATTATCGATTGTTTCCCAATCAGAAGTACTAGTGATTCGGGACGGTAAAGAACAATCGATTTCTACTAAAGAGCTGGTATTAGGAGATTTGGTAAAAATCGGAGCAGGAGAACAGATACCAGCCGATTTGCAGGTCATATCAGGACGGGCAGAAGCAAATGAAGCTCTTTTGACAGGTGAATCTGACTTGATTGTCAAAGAAGCTGGAGCTGAATTGCTTTCTGGGAGCTTTTTGACAAGTGGTTCTGTCATGGCTGAAGTCATCCGAGTAGGGGCAGATAATTATGCTGTCCGCTTGACTAGCGAGGCAAAAACCCACAAAGCTATTCATTCTGAACTTGTAGATTCGATTCGTAAAGTATCCAAGTTCACTAGTTTCGTGATTATTCCTTTAGGGATCATACTATTTTTGGAGGCACTGTTCATTCGCGATGCTTCTATCAAGATTTCAGTTATTGCCTCTGCAGCAGCTTTGTTAGGGATGCTTCCAAAGGGATTAGTATTGCTGATAAGTATTGCGTTAACGACAGGTGTAACAAAACTGGCAAAAAAACGGATTCTTGTTCAAGACATGTATTCCATTGAAACACTTGCTCACGTCGATACATTATGTTTGGATAAAACAGGAACCATTACTGAAGGGAAAATGAGTATCCAGCGTGTAGAAGCATTACATCCGCTGTATGAAAAAGCTATTCCAGAAATTATGGGAACGTATCTTGCAGAAAGCAGTGATAACAACATCACCATGCGGGCGATGAGAGAGTATTTTGAGCTTTCTAATCGTTATGATGTAACAAACAAAGTCGCATTTTCTTCTGATCGCAAATGGGGTGCGATGGAGTTTCCAGAATTAGGAGTCGTATACGTAGGAGCACCTGAACGCTTGGTGGAAGAAGATCGGCTGCCAGATAGTCTAAAAACAGCTCAAGCGAATGGCTATCGCGTACTTATGTTGGGGATTGCTCCAAATCAGCAATTAAACGAAGAAAACCCCACGTTTGTTGAGCCAGTTGCTCTGTTTGAAATCGATGACCCAATCCGAAAAAATGCGCCAGAAACACTAGCTTATCTTCATGAGGAAGGCGTTGACCTGAAAGTAATCTCTGGAGATAATCCATTTACTGTCTCCAATATTGCCAGACGTGCAGGATTACCGAATTACGATGCGTATATCGACCTTTCTCAGATTACTGAAGAATCGGACGTGCGAGAAGCTGCACATCAATATACCGTTTTTGGTCGAGTGAGTCCTCAGCAAAAGAAATTACTGGTAAATGAATTGAAAGATAGCGGCAGAACGGTTGCGATGACAGGTGACGGCGTAAATGATGTTTTGGCATTAAGAGAAGCAGATTGTAGTATCGCCATGGCAGAAGGTGACGGAGCGACACGTCAAATTGCTAATCTGGTATTGTTGGACTCTGATTTTACGACATTGCCAGAAGTCCTGTTTGAAGGACGTCGGGTAGTCAACAATGTGACGAAAGTCTCCGGTATCTTTTTCATCAAAACGATTTATTCTTTTATTTTATCGATTATCTGTGCCGTTACAGCTATTGGATTTCCATTTATCCCTATCCAGATTACGCTGATTGATTTGGCGATTGAAGGGTATCCTTCCTTCTTTTTATCATTTGAACAAGATAAACGCAAAATCACTTACCGTTACTTGCCTACTGCACTTATCAACGCGTTGCCGAATGCCTTGCTTGTAGTAGTGAATATCATAGCAGTGTATCTACTTGGAAAAACGTTCGCGTGGGGAAGTAGTGAAACCACTACGTTGATGTATTACTTGCTAATTGGAATCAGCTGCATGGCAGTTGTAAAAGCTTGTTATCCTTTCAACCCGTTGCGAATATTCTTAGCAGTAACGACAATCGTAGGGATATATGTAGCTGCGATGCTGTTCCACGGAATTTTGGAAGTAAACTTAGGTTTAGGAGAAACCATAGGATACTTCGTTATGTTCATGATCATAAATATTGTCCTTCGATTATTGTACTGGAAGGCTGATATTCAAAATCAGCTACTGAAAAGAGTAGCAAATTGATGCTTAATTAAATAGAAATGTGTTATACTTGAAAAAGAATTGAAATATGATACAATCAAGCATGTATAATTGTGTCCTTTAAAATCGCACTGATTTCAGTTAGTGCGATTTTTTACCGGTTATTCTCCTGAAATATCTTTTGTTAAAACGAAAAGATATCAATAAAGCAGGGGGTGGAAAAATGGCTCAACGGATTCCTCAAGAAGTTATCGAAACGGTACGCAGTCAAACGAATATCGTTGAGGTGATTGGACAATATGTCCAATTGAAAAAGTCTGGTAAAAACTACTTAGGGCTGTGTCCTTTTCATGAAGAACGCACACCATCCTTCTCTGTTGCAGAAGACAAGCAGATCTTTCATTGCTTTGGTTGCGGCAAAGGCGGAAACGTGTTTACTTTTCTTCAAGAACTAGAAGGACTGAGTTTTCCAGAAGCAGTGATAAAAGTAGCAGATTTCGAACAGATTCCGTTGGAAGATCAATGGCGTCAGCGAACGGTAGCTGTACAAAATCCTGAATCTGCTACAGGAAAATTGATTGCTGCTCATGAAAAAGCAGCGGAAATCTATCATCACATGCTGTTGCATACAAAAGCGGGACAGCCAGCCTTAGAATATTTGCAAAGTCGTGGGTTGTCTTTAGAATTGATTGAAGAATTCAATATCGGGTTTGCGCCTAATGAACGCTCGTTTCTTCAGCAAGTCTTCAAGAATGAATCATTCTCAAATGAATTGTTAGAACGTTCTGGATTGTTTGTCACACATGATGATGGCCGTCTGTCGGACCGTTTTTACCAAAGGGTGATGTTTCCCCTTCGTAATCCTCAAGGCCAGACAATCGGGTTTTCAGGACGCTGGCTTGCACCTGAAAAAGGGCAGGAAAAAGATCAGCCCAAATATTTGAACAGTCCGGAAACAGAATTGTTTAATAAAAGACAAGTTTTATTTAATCTTGATAAAGCAAGAAGCGATATCCGAAAAAATGGAGAAATCTTGTTGTTCGAAGGTTTTATGGATGTGATTGCTGCATGGCAGGCTGGTATCAAAACTGGATTAGCTTCCATGGGAACAAGTCTGACAGCTCAACAGATCCAGCAAATGGAAAAACTGACGAAAGAACTGGTTTTTTGTTATGACGGAGATAACGCAGGTTTTGAAGCAACCAATCGAGGGATTGAATTGCTTCGGCAAAATAGTCGCTTAGGACTTTCGGTCGTAGTCGTTCCAGAAAAGCTTGATCCTGATGAATATCTCCGTAAGTATGGGGAAGCATCTTTTCAAGAATTAGTGGCTCATGGGCGTGAAACAGTTTTTACTTTTAAATCACGTTATTTGAAACAAGGGAAAAATTTAGAGAATGAAAAAGACAAAATCGAGTACCTTGAAGAATTATTAGTTGAACTTAGCCGAGTCGTTTCACCAATTGAACAAGATATGTATTTATCGCAGCTGTCCACAGAGTTTCAGGTCAGCAGAGAGACGATACAAAAACAATTGCGTGAGCTCCGAAGAACAAATCAGCAAAATCGTCAAGAACCTCAGGAAAACCAACATACGCAGACCAAGAGACAAGAAACTGCACGGAAGAAGAGACCGTTGACGCAGGTAGAAAAGGCAGAGCAGATTCTGTTGTACCGCGCATTTAAAGAAGTTTCTGTCCGCAATATTCTAAAAGAACGAGAATTTCAGTTTATCCACGACGCATATGCAGAAGTTTATTTTTTATTCGATGCATATGTCTCACAACATTATGAATTCAACCTTGCAGAGTTTTTAGACTTTTTGCAAGATGAAAATTTAAGGCGGTTGGTGGTGGAGATCGAATATCTACCGGTGGCAGAAGAAAGTTCGCCACGGGAAATCCAAGACTTGCTAGATGTGATCAGCAAATCTGGCTTAGCTGATGAAATAACATTAAAAAAACAAATGCAGCAAGAAGCCAGACGTACTGGGAACAAACAGCTTGAGCTTGAATTGACGATCGAAATCATCAATTTAACGAAACAGTTAAAACAAGCCAAATAGCTACTCAAGGGGGGCCTTCTTTTATGGCAAATGGAACAGATAAAAAAAAGTATGAAGCAGCAGTAGCAGCTTTCATCAAAGAAAACAAACCCAAACGACAAGTTGTATATGATGATTTATCCAATCAGCTTGCTACACCATTCACTTTGAATGCAGATGAAATGGACAAATTGATCCAAAAGATTGAAGACGCAGGTATCAGTGTGGTGGATGAAAATGGTGATCCATCAATTCACAGCTTGAAAAGTGCTGAGAAAAAAGCTGAACAGGCAAAAACAGAAGATCTCTCTGCGCCAACCGGTGTAAAAATCAATGACCCGGTTCGTATGTATCTGAAAGAAATTGGCCGTGTCTCCCTTTTAACTGCGGAAGAAGAAGTAGCGTTAGCATTGAAAATCGAAGAAGGCGACCAAGAAGCAAAACAGCGTTTAGCAGAAGCAAACCTTCGTTTAGTAGTAAGTATCGCTAAACGTTATGTAGGGCGAGGCATGCAGTTCCTTGACTTGATCCAAGAAGGAAATATGGGGCTGATGAAGGCAGTTGAAAAATTCGATTATCGCAAAGGATTCAAGTTTTCTACTTATGCTACATGGTGGATTCGTCAAGCAATTACTCGTGCAATCGCCGACCAAGCACGTACGATCCGTATTCCAGTTCACATGGTAGAAACAATCAATAAATTGATTCGTATCCAGCGTCAATTGTTGCAAGACCTTGGAAGAGAACCTACGCCGGAAGAAATCGGTGCAGAAATGGACCTTCCGACAGAAAAAGTCCGCGAAATCTTGAAAATCGCGCAGGAACCTGTTTCCCTTGAAACGCCAATCGGTGAAGAAGATGATTCTCATTTAGGTGATTTCATCGAAGACCAAGAAGCAACAAGTCCAGCAGAACACGCAGCATATGAACTACTAAAAGAACAATTGGAAGATGTACTAGATACATTGACAGATCGGGAAGAGAATGTCCTTCGCTTACGTTTTGGTCTAGACGATGGACGTACGAGAACACTGGAAGAAGTAGGAAAAGTATTTGGTGTTACTCGGGAACGTATTCGTCAGATCGAGGCTAAAGCATTGAGAAAATTACGCCATCCTTCTCGTTCGAAACAATTAAAAGACTTCTTAGAATAAGCACGAACTATTGACCAGAAGAGAAATCAGTCAAATGGTTTGGTTTATTTTAAAAGAAAAAAAGCTTGGGACTACGCGGTCTCAAGCTTTTTTTTCTATAGGAAGAAAATTTATTCATTATTTTTAAGTAAATCCTAAAAATAAGCTATTGGCGTGACGTATAGAATATGATAGATTAAATGGTAGCGTAAACCTAGTAAAGGAGCCGATCGCTAAGTGATGAAAAAATGTCCAAATTGCGGATCGAAAAAAATGGATGAGAACAATATCTGTCCAGACTGCGGTCATCAACTAACTGCAGAAGATCAGCAAACAAAAGAAACAATCGAAGAAATAAATGCAGATGAAACTATGCAGGATAAATCAACTGAAGACGCAGTCTTTCCTGATACAGAATTAAACGATCCAATCGAATGGTCGGAATTGAAAGATCTACCTCTCGAATCTGTGATGGAATTATTCGAAAAAACAGAATCAGAAGACGATGTATCATCTACTCACGATAAAGTAGCCAATAAAGAAAAAAGGGAACAGAAGAAAGCGACTGTTCGTGAGACTTTGGAAAAATCAGGAAAGAATCAAGAAGAAACCCTTGAATCAAAACAAAAAAGAAGAGTAGCTGAACTAAAAGAAATCGTCGATAATGAGGAAGAAAATTCGATACTATCCGCCTATATCAAAGCACATCGTGAAGATACAAAGGAAGAGCACGCGGAAGAGCTACTCAAAATGATCAGTGAAAAAATTGCACAGGAAAACAAAGTAGAACCAGAACATGAAGCTGAAAAAGACGCTGAAAAAGCCATTAGTAGAGTAAACGCTGCAGGTAAAGAATCATTAAAAATGAATGATCTAAAAACGGATGTCCCGGAAAAAACTGAAGTATTGTCTGAAAAACAATCAGAAGACGAGAAATCGAATGGGTTGCCGGAAGCAGAGAAAAGAGAAATGCTCGAAAAAGCAGACAAGAAATCAACAGAGTCAGATGGAATAAATAATGAAGCCGATGCTGAAAGTCAATCTGCAAGTGAAGATAACACTGTTCTTGAAGCTAAAATAGAAAAAGAAGAGAACCAGCCTGAGCTGATTGAAGCAGAAACAGAACCAATAACAATCGTGCCAAATACTGAAAAAACGCCTCAAGAATCAAACCTAGAAAAAAAAGATCTAGATAAGACACAAAAGAAAAAATCAAAAAAAGTGCCTTATCTCGCTTTAGCAGCAGTTCTTCTACTAGGTGGGGGAGGCTGGGCTTATTATGACCATCATCAAAAAGTAGAAGCCGAAGTAGCAGCAGAAGCAAAAAGACAGCAACAAATGGAAGACCTTCATGGGAAACTTGCTGCCTTTTATACAGATGATCACCATCAATTTATTCGTGCAGATATGATTCATCAAGATCTATCAAAACTAAAAAATGATTTATCAAGTCTTAAGAATGAAAAAGGATATTCAGCGTTAGAAACAACTTATCAAGATATCCAATCTAAGATCCAAGATATCCAGAAAGTGAATGAATGGTTCGTAGCACCTGTGATCGTCGATGATCATCTAGCAGATGACATCAAGTTGAAAGCAGATAAAGAGATACAAACGATCGAAACGGATAACACAGATTTTGGAAAATTGATTCAACAAGCACAAACAGAAGCTAAAAATCAATATGCTGAATTGCAAACAGCTAAAGAAAAAACAGCTATAGTCTTTAAAGACGGAAAAGTAGTGGGTTCAGCGACACGCGACCAATACAAGATGGCAAAAGAAGCAGTAGAAAAGGTGAAAAATACAGATCTATCTGCTCAGTTGAATGAACAATTGAAACAAGTAGACAAGATGCTCACTGATAAAGAGAAAAAAGAAGAAGAGGAAAAGAAAAAAGCAGAAGAAGCGAAAAAAGCAGCTGAAGAACAAGCAAAACAAGCCGCTCAAGCAGCAGCTGCAGCTCAAGCCGCTCAACAAGCTGCGGTCGCACAAGCAGCACAGCAAGAAGCGGTATCCTCGACTCCTTCCTCTTCAAACTCAGCGAATCAGCCAATCAAATCTGCCAGAGCAAGTGATATTGCCGATGCATCTAATCCAGCATGGACGTGGGCACCAGGTGTCCAAAGCAAAGTGATTGCTACATGTATCCAACGTGGATATATCGTTGAAGGAGGTTACAGATTAGAAAAAGCCAGAATCGAAAATGGGGAAGGCTATTACAATCTATATGCCACTTCAACAAAATCTGCATTGATGAAAGGCATTGGAGAAAGTGCTTTGCCATTTTATATCGTAACGATCAACTGTAAAACTGGGTGGTTCGGAGGAAATGGGAGCAATTAGTTTTAACTAAACGAAAGAGGTTGTGAGCCTGCCGTTTCACTCTGAGTCACAAGGAACAATTTCAAAAAACAGCTTCTCATGTTTGATGAATAGTGTGACTTGAAACCGAGGAGTTGGCAGGTAAACACCGTTTATTCAAAAAAGGGGAGTATGACACAACTGTTGTCATACTCCTTTTTTCACCTTTCCAAAGCAAGGCTCAGCTATTCAAGTAGATAACATTATGTTATGATAGCAAAGAAATGTATTAAGAAAACCTTTCACTATAGAGGGAGAAAAAAATGAACGATTTATTAGCAACTATATTTACAGGTATTATTATTGATGAAAATGAAAAAAATTACTTTGTCCAAAAAAATGGGCAAACCTTTGGCTTAAGCAAATCAGAAGGCGAGCACAAAATCGGTGAGGCAGTGGAAGGATTCGGCTACCAAAATCAAAAACATGAAAATCGGATCACTACACAAATTCCAAAAAGTCGCATCGGTCACTATGCATTTGGGATCGTTACTGCTACACGAAAAGATTTAGGCGCATTTGTCGATATCGGTCTTCCAGATAAAGACTTTGTCGTATCTCTTGATGAATTACCGACCATGACAGAGCTGTGGCCTAAAAAGGGAGATCGTTTGATGATTTCCCTTAGAGTTGATGCAAAGGATCGTGTTTGGGGTAGTTTAGCAGACGAAAAAATATTCAAATCTTTAAGCAAGTATGGAACAGAAGAAATGAAAAACAAAGATGTGATAGGAACAGCCTACCGTTTGAAATTAACAGGTACGTATGTTTTGACTGAAGATTTCTATCTTGGGTTTATCCATCCTTCTGAACGATATAACGAACCTCGACTAGGCGAGCAAGTAAAAGGGCGTGTGATCGGTGTCCGACCAGATGGTGTACTGAATCTTTCATTGAAACCAAGAGCGTATGAAGCAATATCAGATGATGCACAAATGATTTTAACCATTTTAGAACGTTCTGCAGATCAGCAAATCAACTTTACAGATAAATCAGATCCAGAAGACATCATGAAAGCTTTCGGCATCAGCAAAGGTGCTTTTAAGCGAGCATTAGGCAATCTTTTGAAACAAGGACTGATTAAACAAGAAAACGGTGTGACAAAATTAGTCAAAAAATCTAATTGAGAATCCCTTGCATGTTTTTCTTAACTAGCTTATAATAATTTTAATTAACACAGTGTTATTGTTTTTCTAAATTGTAATTATTATAAATTGTTGGGGTTGAGTAAATGGTCATGAATGCTATTTCGGCGATGAAAAAAACAAAACAGCAGCTACATGAATCGGGGTTCAAGCTGACACCGCAAAGAGAAGCTACCCTGCTTGTGCTTTTGGAGAATGAGAAAGAGCATTTGTCTGCAGAAGAGATCTTCTTTTTAGTGAAAAAAAAGAGTCCAGAAATTGGACTTGCTACTGTTTATCGAACCCTTGAAATCTTGACAGAATTAAAAATTGTCGATAAAGTAAGTTTTAATGATGGATTAGCCCGTTATGATTTGAGAAAAGAGGGCGCTAAACATTTCCATCATCATTTACTATGCTTAAACTGCGGCACGATCGAGGAAGTAGAAGAGGATCTTTTACTTGAAGTGGAGCAAGTAGTAGAAGAACGTTATCATTTTTTAGTAAAAGATCATCGGCTGACGTTCCATGGAATCTGTCAGGAATGTTATGAAAAAGAAAAAAGAAACCAGTCCGTCTGAGTGTCTAGACGGCTTTTTCTTTGCTCAGATTATGGAAAAAGACTATCAGAATGAAGCGGTATCTGATATGATAGAGAGGCATGAGGGGGATTATTATGAAAGAGCAAATCAACGATTATCTCCACTACTTGAATATTGAACGGGGATTATCCGCCAATACACGTCAAAGCTATGAACGTGATTTGGAACAATACTTGCATTTTCTAGAAGAGCAGAAAGTTGCTTCATGGCAAGATGTCGATCGCTTTTTAGTCATCCGTTTTCTGGAAAAAATGCATGAAGAAAAAAAAGCGACAGCAACCGTTACGCGGATGATCTCAAGCCTCAGAAGATTCCATCAGTTTTTACGACAAGAGCGTATCACGGATCATGATCCAATGCAGCATATCGATACGCCAAAGAAAGCGCAGAAATTACCAAGCACATTGACGCTGGCAGAAGTAGAAAAGCTGATTGAAGCACCTGATACGACAAAAACGTTAGGAATAAGAGATCGTGCAATCTTAGAAGTCATGTATGCTACTGGGATGCGCGTCAGTGAATTGATTGGATTGAAATTGGGAGATCTTCATCTTTCTCTTGGGCTGGTACAGACAGTCGGTAAAGGAGATAAAGAGCGGATTATTCCTTTAGGTGATTATGCGATCCAATGGCTGGAACGCTACTTAGACGAAGCACGTCCGTTACTTGTAAAGGACGCATCTGAAATGCATGTATTTGTCAATAATCATGGAAAAGGTCTTTCCCGGCAAGGAATCTGGAAAAATCTGAAACAGCTAGTAAGAGAGGCTGGGATTTACAAAGAAGTAACGCCGCATACGCTACGGCACAGCTTCGCCACCCATTTGCTAGAAAACGGAGCAGATTTGCGGACAGTACAGGAATTGTTAGGTCACGCGGATATCTCTACGACACAGATTTATACACATATCACGAAAAAAAGGATGACAGATGTTTATAAGCAGCATTTTCCAAGGGCTTAGTCATAGGAAGGTGAGAAGATGTTAACACATTACCGAAAAGAAAACCGTAAAATTGCTATGGGACTGTTGAGTTTCCATAAGAAGCTGACAGGTAAGTCTTCTTTGTTGAAGGAGATAGATACGTACGAATCTGAAGATGATTATGAACTTTTTTTCTTTACGCCGGAAGGTTCGACCAACATTCAAGGAATCATTGGTGTTTATTGGGCAACGAACGATCAGCTGATTATCCATGACATTTCTTTGAATCCATCTTATCGCGGTGAGAACATGGGCTTCCAAATGTTAGATGAATTACAAGAAAAGTATCCGGATGTCTCCATCCGTGCAACTGAAATCACAGAGCCTTATATTGGAAAGTGGCTAGCAAAGAAAAAGAAGAAAGAGTGAATGAGTTGACGGAGATCAATATTAAATTAGATGTATTCGAGGGACCTCTCGATCTGCTGCTTCATCTGATTCAGCAAATGGAAATCGATATATATGATATACCAATCGCTATGATCACAGAGCAATATATGAATTATATCCATACAATGAAGACACTAGAGCTAGCTGTTGCAGGAGAATACCTAGTGATGGCTGCTACATTGATGGCAATCAAAAGTAAGACGTTGCTCCCTATCCAAGAGTTTATTACAGATGATGAAGAACTATGGGAAGAAGATCCTCGAGAAGAATTGGTCACTCAGCTTTTAGAATACCGTAAGTATAAGTATGCGGCTGAAAAATTAACAGAAAAAGCAGAGGAACGAAGTCTTTATTACACAAAAGACCCTATGAACATCGATGGATTGGCGGATGTTGAAAAACCGTTGAAGCGAGGACAAGTCAAAAAAATCGATCTGATCCGTGCCATGCAGAAAATTTTGGAACGTAAGAAATTTTCTCAAAAAGTGGAAAAAACGATTACGCCGGATGATACAACGATCGAAGAACGAATGATCTTTATCGAAGAGCGTATAAAAAGAAATACGCATGGCTGTACCTTCGACTCTTTTTTTGAGTCGCCTTCCAAAAGTGAAGTTGTCACTACTTTTATGGCTTTGCTAGAGTTGATGAAAAAAGGACAGATTATTGCGCAACAAAAAGAAAACTATGAATCAATTATGCTTTATCCAGCAGTAGGAGATACCGAACATGACGAAATTAAGTGAACTTGAAGCCCTTCTTTTTATTGTTGGCGAGGAAGGAATCAGTAATGAAGAATTAAGCGGACTGTTGAATCTCAGTGAAGCAGAAGTCGCAAATTTAGTGAAAGAATTAAAAGACTCTTACGCTCAAAACCCGCACTCAGCTTTGCATATTTTTGAAACGGAAAGCCATTATGTATTAACGACTAAAAAAGAGCTAGCGCCATTGCTCAAGCGATATGCACAAGGAACATCGAACACGTTATCTCAAGCCGCTGTCGAGACTTTAGCAATCATTGCCTATAAACAACCGATCACACGAGCTGAGATCGAGCAGATTCGAGGCGTTCAGGTTTCAGGAGCGGTACAGCGTCTGGCTGCTCATAAACTGATTGAAGAAAAAGGCAGAGTAGAAGGACCAGGTCGCCCGATATTATATGGAACAACTGGTTACTTCTTGGATTATTTTGGGCTGAAATCATTAGAGGAACTGCCTGATACACAAGAAATGGAAATTTCACTTGAAGAAGATGTGTCACCAGATCTATTCTTTGATGGAATGAATAAAGGAGAACAATTGTAAATGGAGAGATTACAAAAAGTAATTGCCCACGCTGGCATCACTTCCCGTCGAAAAGCAGAAGAATTTATCCTTGCAGGACGTGTAAAAGTAAACGGACAAGTTGTAAGAGAATTAGGGATAAAAGTTGGAAAACAGGACACTGTGGAAGTGGATGAAGTGCCAATTTATCAAGAAGAATACGGTTATTATTTATTGTACAAACCTAAAGGAGTCATTTCTGCTGTAGCAGATGACAAAGGAAGAAAAGTCGTTACGGACCTTCTGCCGATGGTAAAAGAACGAATTTACCCCGTAGGTCGACTGGACTACGATACTTCGGGCATCTTACTGCTGACAAATGATGGAGATTTTGCCCAGCGCCTGACACATCCAAAACATGAAGTGGATAAAGTTTATGTCGCAAAAGTAAAAGGGATTGCGACAAAATCGATGCTTGCACCTTTGGCGAAAGGAATAAAGATCGAAGGACGAAAAACGTCTCCAGCTAAATTCCAAATTTTATCAGTGGATCCTAAGACAAATCACAGTATCGTGGAATTGACGATCCACGAAGGACGGAATCATCAAGTGAAAAATATGCTTCAAGCAGTTGGGCTTCCTGTGCAAAAGTTAAAACGTGAAAAATACGGTGATTTGACATTACAAGGTTTACGCCCTGGGGATTATCGTGAATTGAACAAAAAAGAAGTCAGCAGCTTATTGAATCATTCAAAATAAACACTTACTTTTTATAAGCGTTAAATGTTGCGTTTTTTGAAGAGATATGTATAATGAACATGTAAACAAAAATTATATAAGGTTCGTCTTCAGGGGCAGGGTGAAATTCCCGACCGGTGGTTATAGTCCACGACCTATTTTGCAAAAAATAGCTGAATCGGTGAAATTCCGATACCGACAGTACAGTCTGGATAAAGAAGATAGGGCTTATTTGACGCACACTTGATCAAATAACTCTAACTCTATTTTCCCTGGAAAATAGAGTTTTTTCATTTGGAGAGAAACGTCAAAAAGTTCGCTGAAGAGGAGTCCTAACAGGAGGATTTCAAATGAAGAACACCCGTGTACAGAAAATGGTTGCAGTAGCGATGTTTGCTGCGATCGCATTAGTTTTACAGTATTTTGCTTTTCCGATCATGCCGGCTTTTAGTTTTTTGAAGATTGATTTTAGTGATATCCCGGTATTGATCAGTATGTTCTTATTCGGTCCAGCGGCCGGAGTAGCAACAGCGTTCTTGCGTTCAGTATTACATCTGCTGACTACAGGTTTTTCTCCAGATAACCTAGTGGGAGACACAGCTAGTTTCTTATCAACAACGATCTTTACATTCCCGATTTATTACTTCTTTAGTGTAAAGAAACAGCATAAAGGAAGAAATAAATTTTTAGGTGTGATTACAGGAACGATTGCTCTGACTATTTTCATGAGTATCGCGAATTATTTCGTTATTACGCCTCTTTACTTAATGTTTTTAGGACTGAACGCGACACAGATGTTGGGGATGTCTTTAGCAAATTATGTATTGATTGGGATTGTTCCTTTCAACTTGATCAAAGGATTCATCGTGAGTGCTGTCTTTTTAGTGCTACATGCGCAACTTCTTCCATGGTTAAGTCGAAAACAACATCAGATGGAACAACGTCATACAGCAGTTAAATAAATGTCAAAAAGATCAAGAAATTTCTTGATCTTTTTTTTGGAAAAAAATACAATACATGCAATATTGTAAACGTTTTATTTGTTTGTTTTGAGTATTTTTTTTATTTATGCATAAAAATCAATTAGTTCTTTTAGAATGTGAAATCCTTCTCCTTTTAAAAGACGGAAATGTTTGTTTATATAAAAAAGGAAACGCTACAATGAAAATGAAGAAAGCTTTAAAAACCTAAGAAAAGGGGGAGAAAATAGGAAAAAACGAACTTTTTGAACAAAAGTTTTATAAAATGCGTGTTATTATTTTTGTTCTGATACTCTTTTTGATAAAATAACATTAGAGCCAAAAATGATGTCTCTAACGGAAAAGAAAGGAAGAAGAAGATGGAACAAACAAAGAAGAAAAAATTTCAAATGCCTTCAGCGTATACGGTCTTATTCATTATTATTGCAGTAATCGCTGTACTTACTTGGTTTATACCAGCTGGGCACTATAGTGTAGACGATGCAGGCAACATTGTCGCTGGATCATATGAACGAGTACAACAAAATCCTCAAGGGCTGTGGGATATTTTCATGGCACCAATCAATGGGATGCTAGGTGTACCAGCGGGGGAGCTAACTAAAGAAACACCTGCTGCAATCCCAATCTCTTTCTTCATTTTAGTTGTTGGTGGATTTTTAGGTATTATCAACAAAACAGGTGCACTAGATGCCGGAATCGCTTCAGTTGTGAAGAAATTCAAAGGAAAAGAAAAAATGCTTATTCCAGTATTGATGCTGTTATTTGCATTAGGCGGATCTACTTACGGAATGGCAGAAGAAACGATTCCGTTCTATGCTTTACTGATCCCAGTTATGATGGCAGTAGGCTTTGATACAGTGGTAGCAGTAGCCATCGTATTAGTAGGGTCTCAAGTAGGCTGTTTAGCTTCAACGGTCAATCCTTTCGCAACCGGCGTAGCTTCGCAAGCTGTTGGGATTTCGATGGGTGAAGGGATTGGTCTTCGATTCTTGATGTTCGTTATTTTGTTAGCTATTTCTATTGTATATGTGTATCGCTATGCATCAAAAATCGAAAAAGATCCAACAAAATCATTAGTATACAATCAACGTAAAGAAGATATGAAACATTTCGATATCGAAGCAATCGGTCGTCAAGAAGTAATCACGAAAAAACAAAAACATGTAAATGTATTGTTCTTCATTACTTTTGGTATCATGATCATCAGTTTGATTCCTTGGACAACCTTGAATGCGAATTTCACAATTTTTGAATCATTGACAAACTGGTTAACAAATCTTCCGGTGCTAGGAACTGTTTTAGGTAAAAGCATGCTTCCACTAGGTGACTGGTACTTCCCAGAAATTACTATGTTGTTCTTAGTCATGTCAATCGTCGTAGCAATCACGTATGGTATGAAAGAATCTGAATTCGTCTCTGAATTTTTAGCTGGTGCTTCTGACTTGATTGGTGTAGCTATCGTAGTAGCTGTTGCTCGTGGTATTCAAGTGGTTATGAACAACGGTTTGATTACAGATACTATCTTACACTGGGGCGAACAAGGATTAAGTTCATTATCTTCAAGCGTATTTATCATCATTACATTTATTTTCTATATTCCTATGTCATTCTTGATTCCTTCAACTTCTGGCTTAGCTGCTGCAACAATGGGAATCATGGGACCTATGGGTGAATTTGCCGGTGTAGGGAAGGATTTAGTTATCACTGCTTATCAATCTGCGTCTGGCTTAGTAAACTTGATTACGCCAACATCTGCTATCGTAATGGGTGCTGTAGCGATTGCTCGTTTCGATGTTTCAGTGTGGTGGAAATTTACTGGTAAATTAATTGCGATATTATTTGTAGCCATCTGTGTGATCCTAGGTGTAGCAGCAATGTTCTAAACCTAGACAAATACAGGTACAAGGTCTATCATAAGAGTGAAGAAACCGATATACGGCTATCAATAAGCACGTGGATAAGTCGATTGCTCCATTCAGTGAGTGTTTTTTCTTTCATCATTAAGAACATTCTGCTTGCTGATGGAGCAGGCTTAAAACGTCATTATTAGAGATGAAGAGGTTGTGTCGGAGGCATTTGACATAACCCTTTTTAACATATTAGGAGGTTAAAATCATGAAACAATTTGTGACAGAACAACATCATGAACAAGCATTAGAATCATTGAGCGAATTGATCCGAATCCCTTCCGTACTAGATGAAGCAGATTCAGGGCAAGGACACCCCTTCGGTAAAAAAGTGATTGAAGCTTTGGACAAAGTATTGGAAATCAGTGAAAAGCTAGGATTTAGAACATTTAAAGATCCAGAAGGCTATTACGGTTATTCAGAGATTGGCTCAGGAGATGAATTATTCGGTATCTTGTGTCATATGGACGTTGTTCCGGCAGGCGACGAAAACAATTGGGAAACGAAACCATTCGATCCAACCGTAAAAGAGGGCTGGTTAGTTGGTCGCGGCTCTCAAGATGACAAAGGTCCTTCCATTGCAGCAATGTACGCTGTAAAAGCTTTGATGGACGCTGGTGTGGAATTCAAAACACGTATTCGTTTTATCTTTGGTACAGATGAAGAAAATTTGTGGCGTTGTTTAGAAAAATATAACGAGAAAGAAGAAGGCATTACGCAAGGATTTGCGCCAGACGCTGAATTCCCTTTAATTTATGCGGAAAAAGGCTTACTACAAGCTTACTTGACAGGTCCTGGAACGAACGATTTTTCTGTAAAAGCTGGCGGAGCGCTGAATGTTGTTCCTGATGCAGCTCCTTATTCTGGTGAAAAGATTTCTGAAGTAAAAGAAGCATTGAAAAAACACGGATTCGATTTCGAAGAACAAGGCGAAGGAATCGTCGTTCTTGGTAAAAGTATCCACGCGAAAGATGCCGCACAAGGAGTGAATGCTATTTCTCGTCTGGCAATCGCTCTTTCAGAAGTATTCGATTTTGGCCCAATCAATTTCTTAGGAAAATTAGTTCAAGAAAATGCAACTGGTGAAGCAGTCGTGGGCAAGACAGAAGATGAACAATCTGGTGAGTTAACGATGAACTTTGCAAGTTTGGAAATCACACCAGAACAAACAAAAATCGGTGTAGATATGAGAATTCCTGTGACATTCAAAAAAGAGGATTTAGTAGCTAAATTAACTAAAACAGTAGAAAAATATGAGTTGTCTTATGAAGAGTTTGACTTCCTAGATTCATTATACGTGCCATTGGACAGTGAGTTAGTGAAAAACCTATTGGGGACATATCGCGAGATTACTGGAGACATGACTGAACCATTTGTATCAGGTGGCGCTACGTTTGCCCGTACGATGAACCAGTGTGTGGCATTCGGTGCGATGTTCCCTGATACTCCTGACTTCATGCATCAGGCAAATGAACGATGGGAATTAAGCAGTATGTATAAAGCAATGGAAATTTATGCAGAAGCAGTGTATCGTTTGTGCGCTAAATAAAAAATAATCATATAAAAAAGGCGGATGTTCGAATGGATATTCCGTCTTTTTTATTTAGTGCTGGAAAGTTTGCATTTTTCTCTTATTTTTTTTAAGGTATAATCATACTTGATTGAGAAGAAGGTATAAACTCAGATAGAAAAGGTGGGAGAAATTGAAAATATTTAGACGAATACTAATTGGCTTAGTCATTATTTTAGGATTACTTGGCGGAGGCGGTTATTACTATATACAGCAAAATACGTACGAACCATCGTCAGAAGCACAAAAGGTGGTAAAAGAAGGAAGAAACAAAGAAGATTACTTGTTTTTTGAAGGAGAGAAAAAGAATCAGGCAAAGTCTCCATTACTTATTTTTTATCCTGGTGCTCTCATAGAACCAGAAAGTTATAGTATTTGGGCGCAAGATTTAGCAAAAAACGGCTACTCAGTTGCTATTGTCAAAATGCCTCTTGATCTAGCAGTGATAGGTGGAAACAAAGCGGATAAGATCAAAGAAGATTTTCCAGATTCCGATTATGCGATCGGTGGTCACTCTTTAGGCGGTGTCATGGCAAGTCGATATGCGAATAAGAATCATTCAGACAGTCATTTAAAAGGGGTATTCTTCATGGCAAGCTATCCCGATAAAAAAGGAACATTGAAAGAATCAGCTGTCCCAGTTTTATCCATTACAGCAACTAAAGATAAAGTATTGAATCAGAAAGCTTATGAAGAAGCCAAGCAGTACTTACCAGAAAGAACAGAGTATGTATCAATCAACGGCGGGAACCATGGAGGTTTTGGTAGCTATGGTGAGCAAAAAGGAGATGGAGAAGCAGAAATTTCTAACGCAGATCAGCAAACTGTGATTGTCAATACATTGGAAAACTGGCTGAAAAAGTTGAAATAACCGAAATGGGACCTATAGGGTCTATGAAAAAAACAAGTCAAATAAATAGATAGTAAATATAACCTTCAAAATAAGTCGGGATTTCACAGAACGGGAGAAACAGATCCCGGCTTATCTTTAAGTTTAGAAAATCTAGTATCCATTTTTAAAGCTTAGTTTGACTTACATTTTATTTTCTAATAAAATCGCCCGGACTGGACACTTCTGATACGCTTTTCTTACATACGCTTCTTCTTCCGGCATGACGAACTGTTGATGAGCCTCTGGTTCTTGGGCAAATAAAACGATTCCTTCTTCATCATAATCGAAAATATCCGGCGCTTCGATTTGGCAAAGACCGCATGCAATACAGCGTTCAGGTACAAGTTTACATAGTAGTGACATTTCTAACCATCCTAACTTAAGGAGAATAATATGATTGTTTTTATTTTATCGCTATTTTCATCAAGAAACAAGCTGCGAGTCAGCTCTCTTTACCAGCTCCTTGTGGGAAAACGAACGACTTCAGTACTTATTTTCGGATTTACTCACGAACTTTTATTTGCTCATAACAGTTTTCCAGATTTGAAGCAAGACAAGTTTTATCAGATTATGCAAAAACTTGCACAGCAAGGATGGATCGAAATAAATGAAAATGAAGCAAAACTAACGTCTGCAGGAGCAGATAGGTTGTCTGAACTTCACACAGAATATACTGGTTTGCGTTTTGACCGATATGGACGAACTGGGGAAACTAGTTGGCGGCTCATCAAATTTGCTGTTCAAGTGATTTCTAATCTGGCATCTGGGAACCAAGATTATCTTCCAGCAGAGACAAGTCCTTTTTATACTTTCCAACTGAAAAAATGGCTTAGTGGAAGCAGATTGCCACGTGGAATTTTGATTGATAGCGCGTATGAAAGTTTAGCGCAGCTGTTTTCGGAGATACCAGAAGGAGCAGCCAATTTTTTAGCTAACCAATTCTCTGGAAATGATCGAACAGGACTTCTGCCGTATCAGCTAGCAAAAACCAATGATGAGGCAGCTGTTTATTTACAACAAAGCAGATGTATCCATCTTTTGCTCGCACAAATAGAAGAACGGCCAGATTCGCTATGGTATGTGTTGATTGATCCGTTATTACAGCAAAATTTCAATCAAAGCATGATGATCACCAAGCAGATGTTTATGAATGGTCAGACAATTGACCAGATCATGGCAATCCGTCATTTAAAAAAAGGGACGGTAACAGATCATCTTATTGAGTGGGCCTTGTTTTTTGATGATTTTCCATACGAGCGGGTTCTCTCTCAAGAAACGGTCGAACGATTGGAACCAAATAAGGATTCCGTGCGAGAGTGGCGCTTCAGCGAATGGAATGTAGATGGACAATTAGATTATGGAGAATTTCGTTTGTATCAAATCTATCTATTGAGAAAGGAAGCGATACAGAATGTTAATAAATGAATTAAAAAAATATTTTGGATTCGATTCATTTCGACCCGGCCAAGAAGAAATTATTCAGGCGTTGCTTGATGGAGAAGATACTCTCGCTATTTTGCCTACAGGAACGGGGAAAAGCCTGTGCTATCAATTAACAGGGTATTTAACGGATGGGATGGTTCTCATCGTGTCACCGCTACTTTCTCTCATGGAAGATCAAGTGACACAACTGCAAAAACGAGGGGAAAAACGAGTAGCTGCTTTCAATAGCTTGCTTTCGCGAGCTGAAAGAGGATACGTTCTCCGTCATCTGTCGCAATATAAATTTTTATTTTTGAGTCCGGAAATGTTGACTAACCCTTCTCTTTTAGAGCAGCTGAAAAAACAGGATATAGCGCTATATGTAGTGGATGAGGCACATTGTGTATCACAATGGGGAGTTGATTTTCGGCCAGAATATCAACAGTTAGGAAAAATCCGCGAGCATTTAGGAAACCCGGTCACATTGGCTCTAACCGCGACAGCGACAGATTTAGTAGCGAAAGATATACGTCAGGTGCTATTTGATCGACAGCCAAAAGAGGTTAGACAATCAGTCAATCGACAAAACATCTCGCTTTTTGTTCGAAAAACGCAGCAAAAAGAACAAGAACTTGAACAATTCATGGAAAGTGCACATGGTGCGGCAATTATTTATTGTGCAACAAAAAAAGAAGTCGAACGTTTGTATCATTTATTCAGGGAGCGTTTTTCAGTTGGATATTATCACGGTGGCCTTGACACAGCTCAAAGAAGACAGCTTCAGCAACAGTTTGTAAAAAATCAGCTGCAGTTTCTCATTGCTACGAACGCATTTGGTATGGGGATCGATAAATCTGATATTCGTTATGTGATCCATTACGATTTGCCAGACAGTCTGGAAAACTATGTACAAGAAATCGGTCGAGCAGGCAGAGATCAGGAAGAAAGTGCAGCAATCCTTTTATATCAAAGTGGAGATGAACGTATTCATTATTTCTTTAATCAACTTTCTAGAGAACAGAGACAAAGTTTTGAGCTTTATTTGGAATATGCAGCAGAGCAAGCGCCATTTGATGAGCTGCAAAAAAAATGGATGGAGTTGATCCAGCAGTCTGAAAAACCAGAAAATTGGGTGGAACGGCTCAAACGTCAGGAAAAAGAAAAAGAATTCCGCCTGCAGCAGATGCTTCGTTATATCCATGAAGAAGACTGCCGCAGAAAATTCATCTTGGCTTATTTTGGGGAAGAACTTTCCAAAAAGCCGCAGAATTGTTGTGATATTGATGGCGCAAAAGTAGAACTTCTACCAAAGAAAAAGGCTTTTTCTAAGACTGAACCGCTTCATTGGGAATCGATTTTACTAAATTTATTTAAAAAAAACATGGAACATTGATTTTTTAGGACAAGACACTTTTTCCTATGGTATAATACACACGATAGAGTTTAGGAGGTAAAACAGTGAGCAGAAAAGATAGACATCAATCTACAGAAAATAACGAAACACAAGAACCATGGGAACAACCAATCTATGATACAGAGGATGAGGTTTCATCAAGAAGTTCTCAGAGACAACAAAAGAAAGGAAATACATTATTTCTTTCGCTATTTTTGATTTTACTAGTCTTATGTATCGCTATTCCAGCAGGTGCTTATTTCTGGATCAGAAACGGATCAAGCAACAATGCAACAGCAGCATCTTCTTCTGAAACTTCGACATCAGTAGTAGAAAGTTCCACAAGTACAACAAAAGAGGAGTCAACTGAGACTTCAACAGTAGAATCTAGTACAATGGCGGAAGAATCTACTGTTTCTCAAGATACAGGGGTAACGTCAGAAAGCAGTATTGCAGCAGAGACAACACCTTCTTCTTCAAGTGACACAACTTATCAAGCAGGGGATTCAAGCAGCAATGCAGCAGAAACAACACCTTCTTCCTCAGCTGTAGCCGGTACGACAACGACTGTTCAAGCAGGCGAAGGTCCAAAACAAGTGGCTGAGCGTGCAGGAATCACCACTGACCAATTGTTTGAATTGAATGGCTTAGATCCAAACAACTTTATGCTTTACCCTGGTCAAGAATTAAGAATTAAATAATAATAGCCGCGCTTTGCGGCTTTTTTTTTGAGAAAAAGGAGTTATATCATGACACAAATCAGTATTGCGATCGACGGACCTGCTTCATCTGGAAAAAGCACCGTTGCCAAAATCTTAGCAAAAGAATTAAATTATATTTATACGGATACCGGTGCCATGTATCGCGCAGTGACTTATCTAGCTATTACGAATAATGTATCTTTTTCAGATGAGGAAGGACTAGTTTCACTGATCAAAAAGTATCCTATCTCTTTTTCACAACAAGAAGATGGGCAGCATGTATTCACAGCATCAAAAGACGTCACACAAGAAATCCGTCAGCCAGATGTCACAAAAGCTGTTTCAGAAGTCTCTGCTCATGGGAAAGTCAGAGAAGAACTAGTTGCTATCCAGCGGAAAATAGGCGAACGCGGTGGCGTTGTGATGGACGGAAGAGACATCGGGACAGCTGTATTGCCGAATGCAGAAGTAAAAATCTTTTTAGTAGCAAGCGTAAGTGAGCGTGCAGAAAGACGATTCAAAGAGAACCAAGAAAAGGGGATTCCGACTGATCTTGAAACACTAACAAAAGAGATACAGGCAAGAGACCATTATGATTCAACAAGGGAAGTTTCTCCGCTGCAGCAAGCAGAGGACGCTGTTCGTATCGATACTACCGGCAAATCCATTCCAGAAGTCGTTGCAGCGATAAAAGCCGTCGTTTTAGAAAAGGGATATCTTCTTTTTTAAATGAAGAAAAAAACTGAAAAACAATTGTTTTTTCAAGGAAAACGAACGAAATCGCTTTATTTTTTTTGAATAATCAATTAAACTAAAAACAGTACCGTACTTACGGCAGAATGTTGGTTAGGAGGACAAGTGTTATGACAGAATTTGATCAAAATCAAGAGAACAACCAGTCAATGGAAGACGCAATGAAAAGCGTCCAAGAAGTAAAAGTTGGCGATGTTGTTAAGGGCGAAGTTTTGGTTATCGAAGACAAACAAGTAATTGTCGGAATCGAAGGGGCCGGAGTTGAAGGCGTCGTTCCGGCAAAAGAATTATCAACTTTACCAGTAGAAGATATCAACGAAGTAGTGAAAGTCGGCGATGTATTAGACTTAGTCGTTATCAGTACGATTGGCAAAGATAAAGAAAACGGCAGCTATCTTCTTTCAAAACGCCGTTTAGATGCTAAAAAAGTTTGGGAAGACATTGAAAGAGATTTCCAAGACGGCAAGGTAATTGAAGCACCTGTTACAAATGTTGTCAAAGGCGGTTTAGTCGTTGACGTCGGTGTGCGTGGCTTTGTCCCTGCATCAATGGTGGAAGATCATTTTGTTGCGGATTTTTCAGATTATAAAGGCAAAACATTGAGCTTTAAAATCATTGAAATCGAACCATCAGAAAATCGTTTGATCTTATCGCACAAAGCGGTAGTTGAAAATGAAAGAGAAGAAAAGAAAAAAGAAATCCTTTCAACGATTCATGAGGGAGATGTTCTCAGCGGACGTGTCGCACGTCTTACTGATTTCGGGGCATTTGTCGACCTAGGCGGAATTGACGGTCTAGTCCATGTCTCAGAGATTTCTCATAGTCATGTAGCAAAACCAAGTGATGTGTTAGCTGTTAATGACGAAGTAAACGTCAAAGTGTTGTCTATCAACCCTGAACAAGAACGTGTTTCCTTGTCAATCAAAGATACACAGCCTGGACCTTGGTCAGAAATCGATACAAAAGCCCCAGTTGGAGCAGTATTGGACGGAACTGTTAAACGTCTAACAAGTTTCGGTGCCTTTGTTGAAGTATTCCCTGGAGTAGAAGGACTAGTCCATATCTCTCAAATCTCACATAAACATATCGCCACACCTCACGAAGTACTTCATGAAGGCGACGAAGTGAAAGTGAAAGTACTGGAGATCCATCCAGAAGAACATCGTATTGCATTGAGCATCAAAGCTTTAGAAGAAAAACCAGCTTCAGAAGAAGAACCAAAAAATGTGGAGTCTTATGAATTACCAGAAGAAAATACTGGATTCACTATGGGAGACATTTTAGGGGATGCGTTGAAAGAAGAAGTAGAAGAAAAAGCAACCGATGATTCTGAAAAATAATTGATTTTGTATCTGTGACTGAGATGAAAGCAGCTGCTTTTGTCTCAGTTTTTCTTTTGAAAAGCGGTGAGTATTTCATTAAGGAATAAAAATACTTCGTTTAATTGACAATCTATGCTTGAAAGTTGGCATTGCATTCGTTAAACTAAGTGAGATTGGAAACTTGTGAGGAGGAAATAATATGGCAAATCCAACAATTGCAATCGTTGGCCGCCCGAACGTCGGTAAGTCTACGATTTTTAACCGCATCGCTGGTGAGCGTATCTCGATTGTCGAAGATACTCCTGGAGTAACTCGTGATCGTATTTATGCAAAAGGCGAATGGTTAGGTCGAGAATTTAGCGTGATCGACACAGGCGGAATTGATCTTGGTGATGAACCTTTTATGGATCAGATCAAACATCAAGCAGAAATCGCGATTGAAGAAGCAGATGTGATCATCTGTGTCGTCAGCGGACGCGAAGGCGTGACAGACGCAGATGAGATGGTTGCGAAAATTTTATACAGAAGTAATAAACCAGTGATTTTAGCAGTCAATAAAGTAGATAATCCGGAAATGAGAAATGATATCTATGAATTTTATTCTTTAGGACTAGGCGATCCTTATCCTGTTTCAGGAAGCCACGGACTAGGAATTGGCGATATTTTAGATGAAGCAGTGAAGTATTTCTCTGAAGAGACTGAAGAAGAGGATGACGACACAATCAAGTTTAGTTTGATTGGTCGCCCAAATGTTGGTAAATCTTCTTTGATCAACGCGATTTTAGGAGAAGAACGTGTGATTGTTTCGGATATTGAAGGAACGACAAGGGATGCAATCGATACTCACTTTGTTTCTGAAAGTGGACAGAAATTCTTGATGATCGATACAGCCGGCATGCGTAAACGCGGAAAAGTATATGAAAATACTGAGAAATACAGCGTGATGCGTGCGATGCGTGCGATCGACCGTTCTGACATCGTTTTGATGGTACTGAACGCGGAAGAAGGGATTCGAGAACAAGACAAGCGAGTAGCGGGTTACGCTCATGAAGCTGGTCGTGGTGTCATTATCGTTGTGAATAAATGGGATCTTGTGAAGAAAGAAACCAATACGATGCGTGATTTCGAACAAGAAATCCGTGATGAATTCCGATATTTAGATTACGCACCGATCGTCTTTGTTTCTGCAGTGACTAAACAACGGTTGGAACGTCTTCCTGAAATGATCGAACAAGTAAGTATGAACCAGAATCTTCGTATCTCTTCTGCTGTTTTGAATGATATCATTATGGATGCTGTAGCCATCAATCCAACACCGACAGATAAAGGAAAACGGCTGAAGATTTTTTATGCCACACAAGTTGCTGTCAAACCGCCTACATTTGTTGTTTTTGTCAATGAAGAGGAATTGATGCACTTTTCTTATGAGCGTTTCTTAGAAAATCAAATCAGAAAAGCATTTACTTTTGAAGGGACATCCATTCGAATCATCCCTCGTAGAAGAAAATAGGCATTTTACCATATCAACGTTTTTTTTTCAAAAGAAAAAGACAGTTTTGTTTGTTACGTTTCTATGACTAAAAAAAGCATATGAAAATTGGTAAAAACCTTGCTATTAAGCGGTTCATATGATATCGTGATAACAGAATATTGAAGTTAATCAATATTTCTTTTTAAACTTCTGGACCACTCAGAAAGTTTTAACTAAATGATATTTCTATCATATCTCTTGTGGAGGAGGTGAATCTATCCATGGCAAACAAAGCAGAATTAATCGAAAAAGTTGCTTCAGCTACTGATTTAACTAAAAAAGATGCAACTGCAGCAGTAGATGCTGTATTTTCAACTATTCAAGATGCTTTAGCTAACGGCGAAAAAGTTCAATTAATCGGTTTTGGTAACTTTGAAGTTCGCGAACGCGCAGCTCGCAAAGGTCGCAACCCACAAACTGGTGAAGAAATCGAAATTCCAGCTAGCAAAGTACCTGCATTCAAACCAGGTAAAGCATTAAAAGACGCTGTTAAATAAGACAGTAAAAAAGCGCTTGTGGCTCTAGGGCTACAAGTGCTTTTCTTTTTATTTCCTAGCAGAAAAAGTCAATTAAGAGACAAAGATTTCGAATCCGCATGTCATACATAAAAAAACACGTGTATTTTATTTAATTTTTATTTATTTCCAAGTTAAGAGGTGGACTTTGCCCTTATCTTTTCTAGATTTTGCTTACTAATGGTAAAATAAAAATAAGAAGAGGAGGGATGCGCATGGAACTTGATTATCAAGTAGAAGAAGCATTGACGAAAGTGTTCTACGGAGAAACGCTTGTCAATCAACTAAGAGCACTTTCAATCGATCAACCCATCTTGTTTTTAACAAATCAGCGTTATTATGATTTGTTTGCAGATAAGATTAACCCATTATTTGCAAATCAGGCAAATAATGACTGGTACATTTGTGCCAATACTCAATGCAATCATTTAACAGAATTGAAGAATTTGCTTGATTTCACCAAACGCTATCCCGAAAATCAATCCATGTTTGTTATCGGATTTGGAAATGAAGGGATCATGGATCTGGCAGGTTTTTTTCAAAAACATACAATCCTTGATTCATCACTTTGGCTGATTCCTGTGTCGATCCGTTCGCTGAGCCGAGCATTAACTCCACAGCGAACGATTTTGCAGCTACCGAATCGTGTCGTGCTGCAAACCATCAACATGCCAGAACGCATCGTTTATGATCAAACGATCAGCGAGCGGCAAGTGGACGGAAAACAGATTGACTTTTTGACTTTTATCTGTTGCGGAATGATTTGTGATCACCGTTTTTTACAAAATTTGTATAAAAACTATCCAAATAAAAAGCAATTAACGACCCGGCCATTTGCCGGGATGATCGAAGAAATGATTTATTTTTATCAATTAGAGGCAGAAAATCTGTCAAATTATGGTAAACTGTTTGAACAAGCTTTTTATCTGACTGAAAATGGGCACTTGCTTTCTGCTAGTATGAAAAAATTTTTAGGGATGATGTTTCATTTCGTGTGGAATCTCCAAGCCTATCCTTTTGATTTCCAACTAAAAAATTTTTTTGTATGGCTAGACTTGCTTGGCTATCCTATCCAATGGTTAGAACAGATTTCAAAGATGGAGTATTTGGAAAAAGTCCTTTTCTTGGCAGGAAAAAGCAAAAAAATACTTGTTTTAGAAAAAATAGGTATAATAGACGGATACCAACGACCAAACGAAAAAGAATTGTTGAGAACAATGACGGTATTTCAACAAATCGTCAGCGAGATAAGAGGGAATTGAAATGAATACAAATAGCGAAAAAATGTTGCAAGCTTTATCAGATGAAGATCTGGCACAAGCACAACTCTTTTTAGAAAAAGCATTAAAAGAAGATCCAGCAGATATATTAGCTGAACTAGGGGAAGAATTGCTAGCTATTGGCTTTTTGATCGAAGCAAAACAGATTTTTGAACAATTAATCAACCAATATCCAGAAAATGACGGACTAAACATCCCCCTAGCAGAAATTGCAATCGAAGACAATGAGATTGACCTAGCTTTTGAATACTTGGAAAAAGTGGATAAGGAAAGTGATTACTATCCGCAAAGCTTATTGGCGATAGCTGATTTGTACCAAGTCATCGGGATTCCTGAAGTAAGTGAAGCAAAATTGAAAGAAGCGGCAGGGTTGCTACCGGATGAACCGTTGATCCAGTTTGCACTAGCTGAATTGTATTTTTCAGTCGATCGTTTCAAAGAGGCAGCAGTGATTTATGAAACATTGTTGGCAAGTGGGATAAACGAGATGTCAGGAATCTCGATGCAAGAACGTTTAGGGCAATCCTTAAGCATGCAAGGTGAATTTGAAGCAGCTATCGCACCTTTAGAAGAAGCATTGAAAGAAGAAAAGACAGATGATCGACTGTTTCAGCTAGCCTTTACGAATCTCCAATTAAAAGAAAATCAGCAGGCAATCAACTATCTGGAAGAACTTCGAGAAGTCAATCCGCATTATCAATCGTTATATCTATATCTAGGACAAGCTCTTCAAGAAGAAGAAATGGTTGAAGAAGCGCAAACAGTGTTAGAAGAAGGAATCAAAGAAAATCCTTACCAAGTTGAACTTTATCATCTAGCCTCTGAAAATGCTTTTCGTCTCCACGACAAACAGCGAGCAGAGGAACTCTTGCTGAAAGCTTTAGAAGTAGGAGACAAACAAGATGAAACATTACTTACTTTAAGCAATCTTTACTTGGATGATGAAAGATATGAAGATGTGATACAAGTGATCAATCAGATGGAAGAAACTGCTAATCCGTATGCAGAATGGAATCTAGCGCATGCTTATAATGAATTAGAAGACTTCACAGTTGCAGCTGTACACTATGAACAAGCTTATCATGAACTATCTCATGAACCAGATTTCTTGAAAGAATATGCCTTTTTCTTAAGAGAAGAAGGACAGCTAAAAAGAGCGCAAGAATTATTGACTCATTATTTAAAACTTGAACCAGGAGATATGGAGGCACTGTCATTATTAGATGATCTAACAGAGAGGTGAGAAAAATGCTAATTGATGTACGGGAAAAGAAGAATTTTTTAACGTGGATGGTCAATCATGTATCTTTTAGCCGAAGAGAAGTTTTTTGGGTCTTGAATTATCTTGCCAATCATGAAGCGATTTTAAGTAATGTCCACTTTGTAGAAGGGGCAAATTTTGCGGATCGAGGTCTGCAAATCAGTGATCTATCTGTTGAAGGGGAACCAATGAAATTGTTTTTGCAGGGAAAAGAATTTACGGATACAGATCAGATTTTTCATGAGATCCGATTGAATTGGAAGAAACCCTTATATGTGGAATGTCTATTTGAGAATGCTTGGCAGACAAGAGAATATCTATCGATCTTAGAAGATAATCCATTTTCTTCTTGGGATGCTTCTGTCAGTGAAGAAGATACTGAATTGATCGAGCGATATTTTCAAGAAAAAGAAGAAGCAGCAAAACTAAATATGCTTTATGCTCAAATCGATCAAGCGCTAGAAGATGGAGACAGGGATGCATTTTTGAAATTGTCTGATGAAGTCAACCGAAAAATCCTTTTGCAGACGCAAAAGAAAAATAATCGAGTAAGTGAACATAATAATTAGCTAAAAATGAATCATACCAAAAAAGACAAGGGGCAGCTGGATTTGGAATCTTTCCTCACAGCTACCCCTTGTCTTTTTTATCGTTTTTTCAGTAATCTTGTTTGTGGCTTCAAATAGGTAAACCCTTGCCCTTCAACTTCATGCACATTAATGATCGACAGAAAAGCTTTTTCGTCAATCTCGTGGACAATTCTCTTGGCTTCCGTTAATTCACTAGAACTAACGACCATGTAGATGATCTTTTTTGAATTTCCAGAGAATGCGCCTTCGCCAGAGAGGAAGGTGACACCTCTTTGCAGACCGGTCATCAGCAGCGGTGCAATTTCTTCGCTTTTGTTAGAGACGACAAGCAGACCTTTTGCAGAATACCCACCATCCAAGATTGAATCAATTACGCGACTGAAAACATAGGAAACGATCAATGTATACATCATGCGTTTCAAGTCGATATAGGTTAAGGAAGCAAGCAAGACGATGATATCGAATGCCAATAGAGAACGCCCCATGGAGATGCCGTAATTTTGTTCTAAAATCCGAGCGATAATATCGCTTCCGCCTGTTGTTCCACCCATCCGATAGACGATCCCGCTTCCTACCCCTGCAACCAAACCCGCAAGTAGAGAAACGATCAGTAGATCATGCTGTAAATTGATTTCTAGCGGAACCCGTTGCCAGATCCATAAAAAGAATGACAAAGAGAGTGTACCTAGAACAGTGTAGGCTAAAGAACGTTTTCCGAGGATCTTTCCCCCTAGTAAAATCAACGGGATATTGATTAATAAAGTCGTATAAGCTGGATCAATTCCGAATAAAGCTCTCAAGATCAAGGTGATCCCTGAGACGCCCCCTTCTGCTAAGTGATTAGCGATGTTCAAATAAACAAGTCCAAATGCGTAAATACTCGTTCCTATAATAATAAAAAGTACTTCTTTTACTGTTTTCCGTGTGGCCATATGAATCCCAGCTTTCAATTATGTATTTTCACAGAATCTCTATTTAGAAAATCCTTCCTAAATGTAGCATGGAAATTCGATTTTCTCAATTGCTCTTATCTAGGATTTGCGTTAAAGTTTTGGTAAGATAGTTTTGGAGGGAAAAAGATGGATGAAAAACGTTCTTTATACAGTATGCAGCAGGAAGTAGATGGATATATCCAACAATTCAAGGTCGGGTATTTCTCTCCATTAGCTCAGCTGGCTCGATTAACGGAAGAAGTAGGTGAATTGGCCAGAGAAGTCAACCACACTTATGGAGAAAAAAGCAAAAAAGCTTCGGAACCAGATAACTCGGTAGCAGAAGAACTTGGAGATGTTTTATTCGTTACGATGATCATGGCTAATTCATTGAATATCGACTTAACTGATGTTTTTGAAAAAAATATGGAAAAATTCAATCACAGAGACCATAACCGCTTTGAACGGAAGGATAAGTAAAAAAGATGAAGTGGGTTGTGCTTTGAAGCCGCTAAAACGGACGTATCAATCAGGCATCATGCAACTGAGTACTTATCTCAGTACAAGAAACACACAGGAAAGGTTGGAAAAATGAAATTAAAACAATTACCTCTGGAATACCAAAAGGCAATTCCAGTTCTGAAAAAATTAGAAAATGCAGGATATGAAGCTTATTTTGTAGGTGGAAGTGTTCGTGATATCTTGCTGAACCAGCCGATCCATGATGTGGATATCGCAACAAGCGCATTTCCAGAAGAAATCAAACAGCTTTTTCCAAAAACGATAGATATCGGGATCGAACACGGGACTGTATTGGTATTAGAAAACGATGAACAATATGAAATCACCACATTTCGGACGGAATCAACTTATCAGGACTACCGCAGACCAGATCATGTAGAATTCGTTCGTTCGTTGGAAGAAGACTTAAAACGAAGAGATTTCACAATCAATGCCTTTGCTTTGAAAGAAGACGGCGAAATCATCGATTTGTTCGATGGTCTGCAAGATTTAGAAGAACAAATCTTGCGAGCTGTAGGCAATCCTCATGAGCGGTTCCATGAAGATGCCTTGCGAATGATGCGCGGGTTGCGTTTTGTCAGTCAATTAGGATTCAAATTAGAGGAAGAAACCTTCTACGCCATCAAAGAAAACCACGAGCTATTAAGCAAAATATCTGTAGAACGTATAAATGTGGAATTCATCAAGATGCTTTTGGGAAATGAACGGTCTGCAGGAATCCATGCATTCATTGAAACAGAATGTTATATTTGCTGCCCTGGTTTGAGAGAAGAAGGTGAAGCACTTTTACGTTTTGCTGAATTACCTTCCGTTCCATTGAAAGAAGAGAGTCAAGCATGGACATTATTAATCAGTCAACTGGATCTAAAAGAAAATGAAATCCGCTCCTTTTTGAAATCGTGGAAGTGTTCCAATCAAATGATCAAGGATGTCCAAGCACTTGTTCAAGGACTGCGTCAACGAGAAACTGGAGTTTTAGAACCGTTTGAATTATACTTCTTAGGCAAAGAGCATGCATTGCAAGTAGAAGAATTGATGACTTATTTTGATGAAACACCACAGATGGATGTCGTAGAAGAATCCTATGATCGTTTACCTATCAAGTCATTAAGCGAATTAGCTGTAGATGGTAAAATCTTGCTGGAAGAAAGTGGAAAAAAACCTGGCAAGTGGGTTAGTGAAGCTTTGCAATCAGCTGAAAAAGCTGTCGTAGAACAAAGAATAGAAAATGATAAAAAACAGGTTTTGGATTTTTTATCGAAAGAAAAATTGATTTAAAAAACGCTAGACTGTATCTGCTCAGCTTGGCTAGCTACTTAAACTGGGCAGATACGTCATTAGAAGAAAAAACATAAAATGTGACCACTTACATAAATTTGTGCTAAACTGAGGAAGTACAAGAATAAATTACATCATAAAGGAGTCTTTTTAATGAGTAAAGAAATGACAGCGCTAAAATTTTATTTTAGAAATGGAGAAACATGGACGATTAACCGCCGCCACATCGGCGATCTTTGGATCAAACAAATCACAACAAGTTTTGGACGGATCAACGGCAGTGAATTTGTTGAAATCCATCCATGTGCCGGATTTAAAATCGAAATCTTCCATGAAGGGGACGCAGTTGCGACACATGATATCAACTTAGGTGGACTGGAAATGGGCATGTTTAATCGTGCATTGAAATACGAAGATATCGAACGAATGGAAATCCTTTATCGCAATGGAACACCTGATCTTGTATACTTCCCATATCTAGATAAAGGAACAGAAGGATTAGACAACCAATACCAATCTACAAAAATCAGCGAAAAAACAGGTAACTTGTACATCGTAATCAACCCAGACCAACGTGTAGAAGATGTATACGGAGAATTTTTCGAATAAATTGATTTTACGCAAAAATGAGGTTGTGAAAGAGACATTCAGCCTTGAGCGATGATGAAAACTCTAACAAAAAAATTGCGACGAGTAACCGCAGGAGCGATAAGAAGTGATGTTGAAAAATAGCTTCTCATATTTTACAAAATCGTGCCTTATGGCTGATAGGCTGTCTCTAGAACACCATTTATTCAGAATAAGGGGCTGTGACAAGATTTTTGTCACAGTCTTTTTTTTGTTATGACAAAGGAACAAGGAGGATATGATAAAAAAACGAATATTATTTTTGTTAGAAACTTTTATCTTTCTTAAGTTTTACTTGATATCTGAGACTATTTGGAATAGAATGAGGCGTTGAAAAATTTATGGAAATTTCTAACTAGCAATAAACGATGAAACAATGAAATATTTTTCATTCAAAGAGAACTTTGCTATAATGATGGAAGTTTGTGTATAGGAGATCTAGAAAATGAGAGAAAGTTTTGAACAACAAAAAAAACTGTTGCATGATCGCTATGGCGCCCTTTCGATGGATGACCGCCGTCAAATACTTTGTAAATTGCGTAAAAGAAATATATTGATGTATCGTCAGTTGGAACGTCTGAAACATGATCTGCTTCGTTTGGAGTCAAAACGTGTACAGTGTGAATTAGAGGGAAATCAAACACAAGTTGAAGTAGTTGAAACCAAAATTTTAAAGAAAAAAGAACAATTTTTAAAAATGCTTACACAAAATAAAAAATAAAGGGGATGGACGATGGAATTTGCTGAGTTAGTTATTGTATTTGCAGTAACGATCACCTTATCGAACATAGCTAGCCGCATTTTGCCAATGATCCCAGCTCCACTGATCCAAATTTTCCTTGGAGTGGTATTAGGTCTGACAGAGTGGGGACAATCAGTTGATTTTGAACCTGAATTGTTCTTGGTTATGATCATTGCACCATTGTTATTTAGAGAAGGAGAAAAAGCAGATATTTCTTCGATTCTCAAAAATTTCGGGACGATCCTGTTCTTGGCATTTGGCGGAGTCATTTTGACCCTTGTCGGCGTAGGTGCGACGTTGTCATTCCTGTTGCCAAGTGTCCCTCTTGCTGCCTGCTTTGCTTTTGGAGCAGCGTTAGGTCCGACAGATGCGGTAGCAGTCAGTTCGCTTTCTGGACGGGTGAATATCCCTAAAAAAGCAATGCATATTTTAGAAGGAGAAGGCCTGTTGAATGACGCATCTGGTGTTACTGCCTTCCAGTTTGCTCTTGGTGCGCTGATCACCGGTTCTTTTTCCGCAGTAAATGCTGGGATGAGTTTAGTGGTCTCCAGTATTGGTGGAGCTTTGATCGGTTTTTTGCTTGTCTGGTTCAAACAAAAAATAATCCATTTGATTGAAAAAGCATCGGCACAAGATGTCACAGGGTATCTGCTGATCGAACTTTTGCTTCCTTTTCTAGCCTATGTATTGGCAGAGGCATTTGATGTATCTGGGATCATTGCTGCAGTAGCAGCAGGTATTCTCCAAGCTTCTGGTTTTAGGAGAATCACCGTGTTTGATGCAGAGTTATCGAGTTTGTCCCACAGTACATGGACAACTATTGCTTTTACACTGAATGCATTAGTGTTTATATTCTTAGGAATCGAACTGACACAAGTATTCTCGCCGGTATGGGGCGACGGTTTATATCCAAACGGTCTTTTGTTAGCAATTATCGTATTGATCTCTATTATGCTTTTTGTGATTAGATTCATTTCCATCAGTCTTTTTTATGTATTCAAAGATGGCAGTAAAAAGTTCAAAAAACAGTTGAACGAGATCTTGATTTTGACATTTGGCGGTGTAAAGGGAACAGTCAGTTTGGCTACGATCTTTATTTTGCCCTTTTCGATCAATAATATGATGTTTTACCAGCGATCTTTACTTTTGTTTCTGACGGCCGGTGTCATCTTAGTGACTTTGGTCATAGGGATCATTGTCTTGCCTATGCTGACGGAAACAGAGGAAGCGAAAAGTACGGATTTGAATGCTTTGATGATCTTAGAAGAGGTCGTTGAAGTTTTGCGAAAAGAAATAAAGGAAATTGATCGTGATACAAAAGAATTTTTAGCCACTGAAGCAGTGATAGAAAATTACCAGGAACGGATACGTGATCTGTACTTGGAAGATTTAACCGATGATGAAAAGCAAGAAGTACAAGAAATACAAGCGCTGATTTTGTCGATCGAACGCGACGGATTAGATGAAAGTTATCGCTCGGGTAAACTTTCTTCTAATGGTTATCGCTTTTATTCCCGTTTTCTTTCCCGGTTCGAACATTCGATCACCAGTCAATTTTTATCTTTTATCGGCTTTTGGTTCATTGTTGTCCGTAGGTTGATGCGAATCGTTCTCCACCCCAAAATGTTTTGGCAAAGAAGGTATGCGGATCGTCAGACATTTATTAGTGATGAAGATATCCAAGAAATCAGGGAGACATATCAAAAAAATACCCAATTGATTATTGAAAGTTTAGATAACTTGACTGATATTTATGATGAAACGATGCTTCAATTTTTTATCCAGCAACGCAAACTTGAGGGAATAAAAATGAGCTCGGGGAATTTGATTTCTTCGTGGATGATCCAGCAAGATAGCCTGTTTACGAAAAAAATGCTGAGAGGTTATTATCTTGAAAGAAAAATCATTGATGAATACGAAGTTGCTGAGAAAATCACGACGTTTTCTGCGAATAGCTACCGTAGGAATATCAATTTGTTAGAATCTTATACGATGAACAAACCGTCAGATAACTTTTCTTTCCGATTTGCGTTTCGAGCAAAGTCAAAAAAATCGAGCGCAACGAAATAAAAAAATAGATTTTCAAGAACGATAAAAACAAAACATGTCAGAACAGGATCGGATCGGTCCTGTTCTTTTTTTGGAACACAAAAAGAACAAATTCGAAAAAAATTTTCCTGAAGTTCACTATTTTTATGATACAATATCCAAGATAAGGAGGGAACACGTTGAAAGAATTAAAAGTAACTGACCTCAAAAAAACTTATGGTGAAAAAGATTTGTTTGACCAGATTTCTTTTTTGATCCACGAAAAAGACCGTATCGGGTTGATTGGGACGAACGGGACGGGTAAAACAAGTCTCTTAAATATTATTGCTGGTATCGATAGCGGCGATGGCGATCGGCAAACAGTGTTTTATCCAACTGATTACCGTATAGGTTATCTTTCTCAAGCAGCTGAATTTTCTGATGAACTAACTGTTCTCCAAGCAGTCTTTCAGGGAAACAGTCCCTTGATCCAAACTGTTCGAGCATATGAGGAAGCATTGATCGAACTAGGGGAAAATGGAGAAGACCCTAATGTGCAAAAACGTTATGCTAAAGCAGAAGAACAAATGAATAAAGAAGATGCTTGGACCACAGATACCAATGCGAAGATTATTTTGCAAAAATTAGGAATCAGTGAATTAGATAAAAAAATAAATACGCTATCGGGTGGACAGAAAAAACGAGTTAGTTTAGCTCAAGTGCTGATTGATGAACCCGATTTACTATTACTAGACGAGCCAACAAACCATTTGGATTATCAAGCGATCGAGTGGTTGGAAAACTATTTGAAACAATACCGTGGCGCCCTATTGATGGTTACCCACGATCGGTATTTTCTAGATAGAGTAGCAAACCGGATCTTCGAACTTTCATTTGGGAAATTATACGAGTACAAAGGAAATTATGAAGCTTACGTCTTAGAAAAAGCAGAACGTGATCGTGTAGAAGTAGAACAAGAAGAAAAGCGCAAGCGGCTTTATAAGCAAGAACTAGCATGGATGAGGGCAGGAGTGCAGGCTCGCGGTACCAAGCAGCAAGCACGAATCAACCGTTTCGAAGATCTAAAGGAGAATTTATATCAAGTAAACCAAGAAGATGACTTAGAATTGAATCTAGCGACACAACGTTTAGGAAAAAAAGTACTGGAAATCAAAGATGGCAGTTACCGTATAAATGACCAAACACTGCTAGAACATTTAGATTTGCTGATCCAATCTCGGGAAAGGCTAGGAATTACTGGTAAAAATGGGGCAGGGAAATCGACATTGCTTAATATTCTAGCTGGCAGAATTCCTCTGGATAGCGGTACAATTTCTATCGGTGAAACGGTTCGGCTTGCGTATTATACACAAGAAAATGAAGAAATGGCACCAGATAAACGGATGATTGCTTACTTGCAAGAAGCTGCTGAAGAAGCAAAAACGGCTGATGGCAGTCAAATCGGGGTAGCAGAATTACTTGAACGATTTTTATTTCCGAGATTTATGCATGGGACACTGATTGGCAAACTTTCAGGCGGAGAAAAACGGCGATTGTTTTTGTTGAAACTGCTGATCCAACAACCCAATGTGTTATTATTGGATGAACCGACCAATGATTTGGACATAGCAACATTGACGATTTTGGAAGACTATTTCAGAAGTTTCCCAGGTGCTGTGATCACTGTTTCCCATGACCGTTATTTCTTGGATAAGGTAGCAGATAAGCTATTGGTATTCCAAGGAAACGGAAAACAAGAACTTTATTATGGAAACATGTCCAGTTATTTGCTGAAGCAAAAAGAACTCCAGCAGCCTGCTGAAAAAGTGAAGCCAAAAACACAGAGCAAGGAACCTGCTGGAAAGAAAAAATTATCTTATATGGAGCAAAAAGAATGGGAAACGATTGAAGAGGATATTGCAGAACTTGAAGAAAAAATCTCATTGCTCCAAGAAGAGATGAATCATCAAGGTGATGATTTCACTCGGTTACAGGAATTGCAAAACGACGTATCTGAGACAGAAGCACAACTTGAAGAAAAAATGGCACGTTGGGAATATTTGAGTGAATGGGCAGAAGATTAGGAGGAAAAGGGATGGAACAAGCGTATCTTGACTTAGGAAGAAAATTGTTGGAAGAAGGACATCGTAAAGAAGACAGAACGGGAACGGGTACGTTAAGTTTATTCGGGTACCAAATGCGGTTTGATCTGCAAAAAGGGTTTCCTTTGTTAACAACGAAACGAGTACCTTTTGGCTTGATCAAAAGCGAACTGCTTTGGTTTTTAAAAGGAGATACGAACATCCGCTATCTATTACAAAATAAAAACCATATTTGGGATGAGTGGGCATTTGAACGCTATATCAAAAGTACAGATTATAACGGACCAGATATGACTGATTTTGGACATAGAAGTTTGGCAGATCCTGAATTCAATGAAGAATACAAAAAGCAGAGCAAACTTTTTTGCGAAAAGATCCTAACAGATGATTCCTTTGCTGAGAAATACGGTGATCTTGGTCACATCTACGGTTATCAATGGCGGCATTGGGAGACAAAAGACGGCGGTTTTATCGATCAAATCAAAGAAGTGATTGAAGCAATCAAAAAGACACCTGATTCTAGAAGATTGATTGTCTCTGCATGGAATCCAGAAGATGTTCCTAGCATGGCTTTGCCTCCTTGCCATACGATGTTTCAATTTTATGTGCAAGAGGGACGGTTAAGCTGCCAATTGTATCAACGTAGCGGGGATGTCTTTCTAGGTGTTCCGTTCAATATTGCAAGTTATGCGTTGCTGACTCACTTGATTGCACATGAAACAGGTTTAGAGGTGGGAGAATTTGTTCATACATTAGGAGATGCTCATCTTTATATCAACCATATCGAACAAATGAAAGAACAATTAAGCCGAGAAGTACGCGCATTTCCAACTTTAGCTTTGAATCAGGAAAAGCAGTCAGTATTTGATTTTGAGATGGAAGATATCCAGTTAGAAGGATATGACCCACATCCAACGATCAAAGCGCCTATCGCTGTTTAAAATCAGAAAGGATGAGAAAATGTTAGCTGCAATTTGGGCACAGGACGAAAACGGATTGATTGGAAAAGAAGACCGTCTTCCTTGGCGTTTGCCAAATGATCTGAAATTCTTTAAACAAATGACAGAAGCAAATACATTAGTGATGGGACGTAAAACTTTCGAAGGGATGGGCAGCCGTCCGTTGCCGAATCGTCAAACGATTGTTTTGACTAGAGATCCTTCCTATACAGCAGAAGGCGTGCATGTTATGCATAGTGTAGAAGAAGTGCTTGCCTTGGAAAAAGAAACAGACGGTATTTTTTTCATCGCTGGAGGTTCAGCTGTTTATCAAGAATTTCTACCATTTTGTACGATATTATACCGGACAGTCATCCATCATGTATTTGATGGAGATGCTTATTTTCCACCTGTTGACTGGTCTGATTGGTCATTGATCAATACGAGTCAAGGAGAAATAGATGAAAAAAATCGTTACCCGCATCAATTTGAAACCTATCAGCGTAATGAGAATCCTTTAAAAAAAGGGACAGGCGAATAGACGATAAAAAAAACTATTGATGGAACAGCTTTTATTAGAGCTGACCCATCAATAGCTTTTTTATTAAGTAAAGAATAAAACAGAGAAGTACATAAAACCTGCACCTAACATAACAAACAAATGCCAAACAACATGCATATAGCGGATAGAATTCAAACTATAAAAGAATGCGCCTATCGTGTAAGAAAGGCCGCCTGCCACCATCAAAATAACACCAGTCATTCCAAGAGAATGATAAAGAGGAACAGCAGCCACGACACAGAGCCACCCCATAAAAATATAGATGATCGTAGATACTTTTGATACTCTCTCGCGTTTATGCAACGTCAACGCTTTATATATAATGCCAAGAATCGCAAACAACCAGATCAATACAAATAAAGTCCAACCTAGCCATCCTCGGATACTCAGCAAACAAAAAGGAGTATAACTTCCTGCAATCAAAAGAAAAATCGAACTATGATCGAATACTTGGAACACCTTTTTTGCTTTTGTAAAAATCAATGAATGAAACAACGTAGACGTTAAAAATAAAAGAATCATCATCGATCCATAGATAGCATAAGAGACAATATGGAGAGAGGAATGCAAGTGGGCACCCTTTATCAAAAGAATCACTAGTCCTGCGATACTCAATCCAGTCCCAATTCCATGGGTGATTGCATTAAACACTTCATTTAATATTTCATACGTTCGATTAAATTTCGTTTTTTCCATGAAAACGGCTCCTTTACTAGGTGTAATTAATGAAAAATCATTATTTGTCTGTTATACTAAAAATAGAAATTGTCTTACATGTAGTTTAACATGAATAAGGCATCTTGTTAAAGAAAGAGAGAGAAAATAATGACAAACGTAAAAATCGTAACAGATTCTTCATGTACGATGGAAAAAAACATACGCGACGCTTTAGGCATTCGTGTCATGCCGCTATCCATCATGATCGATGGAACAGTATATCCGGATGATGACCAATTAGACGGTGAAAGATTTATGGAAATGATGGCGAAAGCAAAAAATCTGCCAAAAACCAGCCAACCACCGATTGGAGAATTCATCTCAATGTATGATGAGTTAGGAGAAGACGGCAGTGAAGTGATTTCGATCCACATGACAAAAGGCTTGAGTGGAACAGTAGAAGCAGCAAGACAAGCTAGTAATTTAACAAAAACGAAAGTAACGGTTATCGACAGTGATACCACTGACCAAGGATTATCGTTTCAGGTAATTCGAGCAGCTGAATTAGCAAAAGAAGGTAAATCAGTAGAGGAAATCCTTGAAGAAGTCAAAAAAGTACAAGATCATACAAAATTATACATCGGAATTTCCACACTAGACAACTTGGTAAAAGGTGGAAGAATTAGCCGAACGACTGGTTTACTGTCTAGTGTTTTGAACATACGCGTGGTGATGAATTTCGCCCACTCTGAATTGATTCCTGTAACGAAGGGGCGAGGAAAGAAAACGTTTGACAAATGGTTCAATAATTTGAAAAACGAACTGAAAGAATTGCCAAATGTGCGGCAAATCGGCATCTCACATGCGGATGCAAAAGAATTGGCACAAGAATTCAAAGAAGGTCTGCAAGAATTGTTTCCTGATATGCATATCCCTGTACTGCATACGAATCCGGTTATTGCTACGCATACTGGGAAAGACGCGTTTGCAATCATGTATTACGTAGACTAGTCAAAAAGAGGATAAGCCCTCAGCCTGCAAGGCTTTTAGCTTATTCTCTTTTTCTTTGTAAAAATAGGAAAATAATTATTTTCTTTTTTCATAAAGACTACCTTTTTGATAAAATTTTTGATAACATTAGACCAATCGAATACAAGAGGTGAAAAGATGAAATTAACGAAACGACATTTGATCCTCGTTTTGTTCCCATTATTAATTGCGATCATCATCTATGCA
The DNA here is from genome assembly GCF_030053755.1 of Enterococcus sp. ZQ21. NCBI lineage: Bacteria > Bacillati > Bacillota > Bacilli > Lactobacillales > Enterococcaceae > Enterococcus > Enterococcus sp. ZQ21. Next base: position 1,655,381 of record NZ_CP125658.1, on the reverse strand, counting down.
GGTCTAGCTGCTTCCATACCGAAAGCTGGCCCTCTAATGAAACCAGTAACTACTGTGAGAGAAGATCCAAATAAAAAAGAAAAACTTCACTACATAGCTATCGGAGATTCGCTGACTGAAGGAGTAGGAGATCAAACCAAACAAGGAGGCTTCGTTCCCCTTGTCGCAAATGATCTAAAAGACCGTTATAATTTGACTGCGGTTGAAACAGAAAATTATGGTGTAAATGGTGAACGAAGTGACCAGATCTTAAAGCGAGTAAAAACAAAAGAAGAAATTCGAAACAATATCAAAACAGCTGATTTTATCACGCTGACTGTTGGCGGAAATGATTTGATGAAAGTTATCCAAAATAATTTGTTCGGGTTAACGGTCAATTCCTTTAAAAAACCGCTGAAAAACTATCAGGAAAATGTCACAGAACTATTGGAAGAATTTCGATCCCTCAATAAAACCGCGCCAATTTATATTTTAGGCATCTACAATCCATTTTATTTGAACTTTCCTGAAATCACTGACATGCAGACCATCGTTAATAATTGGAACAAAGGAACAGAAACGGTAACGAAAAAAATGCCGAACTGCTACTTTATCCCAATCAACGATTTGCTTTATCAAGGATTGAATCAGGAAGTAGGTGTCACGGAAGAAGGCACAGATCAAACAACTAGCACGACAGAAAATCTAAATGGTATCAAAAACAATGTGCTTTACGAAGAAGATCATTTCCATCCGAATAATTTAGGTTATCAATTGATGGCAAATGCAGTGAGAGATCAGCTGATCGAGACACAAAACCAATGGCTAGAGAAGGAGGACGATCAATAAATATGAAAACAAGATCTGGAGCAACTTCAAACAAAGCAAAGAAAACGAATTACTGGAAAGTCGCCTTTCTTATCCTTCTTGGGGTAGTACTCGGTTCGACAGTATTTTTAGGTAGCCGTATTTTTGCTAATCGGGAACCAGAACTCCCAGAAATACCTGCCCTCACGGAAAGGCAAGGCGATCCTGTCCTCACGATCAATTCAAATAAAGAAAAAGTCAATCAAATCATTAGTTTTTTCCTTAGTGAGTATCAAAAAGATAGTGATATCGAATATAAATTCTATTTGGAAAATGAAGCACTGCTCAATGGTACTTTCGAAGTATTAGGTTTTCCTATCAATTTCTATTTATATTTTGATCCTTATGTGATGGAAAATGGAAATGTCCAACTAAAAGCTAGAAGTCTTTCTATTGGAACATTAAGTTTGCCAATCAAAGATGTGATGAATATGATCAAGAGAAACTATAAATTGCCAGATTGGATCGAAGTTAATACAGATGATTTGACTATCATGCTTAGATTGGATCAATTCCGAATGCAAAACGGGATGTATATTAAAGCAGATAAAATCGACTTAGTAAATGATGACATCCGATTTAGTCTATATTTGCCAAAAGATACCTCTGATGCTTCAAACAACTCAAATACAAACAAAACTAGCAACAGCAGTACTGAAAGCAAAACAAAAGAGAACAATAAAACATCAAATGAGTAGTATTAGAGGAGGAATAATAATGGAACGAGCAATATTTGCAGGAGGCTGCTTCTGGTGTATGATCCAACCTTTCGATACGCTTCCTGGTATTCATACAGTGATGTCAGGATATACTGGAGGACACGTACCAGATCCAACTTATGAACAAGTAAAAAGCCAAACGACTGGACATACGGAAGCAGTGGAGATTATCTATGATCCAACATTGATTTCATATGAACAGTTAGTAGAACTTTACTGGCAGCAAACGGATCCGACTGATGCTTTTGGACAATTTGAGGATCGCGGCGACAATTACCGTCCGGTCATCTTTTATTTGACAGAAGAACAACGGATCATTGCTGAAAAAAGTAAGAAACAGCTAGCTGAAAGTGGACGTTTCGAACAGCCAATCGTTACGAAAATCGAACCAGCCCAACCATTTTATCTAGCAGAAGAAGACCATCAAGAGTATTATAAAAAGCATCCTGAAAATTTTAAAAGAAACCATGCACGCCGGGCTGCCTTTATTGAAGAAAATTGGAGGAACGAAGGGTGAATCGAAGCTTTTTTCACTATTTAATGACACTGCGAGGCGGTGGTGTACACGATACTTTATCTATTTTTGCTACAGAAGCCGGTAAAGATATCCAATTCCCTAAGCACAGCTCTAGCTACGAAGAAATTTCTAGTTATCTAGAATTGAATGTCGACTATTTGCCATCCATGGATATTTTTGACGAAGCCTGGGAAAAATATTTAGAGAACAATCATGACTTATAAAAATTGGCTTTCCATTTATGATCCAAGCGCTTTTTGTCCAACAGTTTGATAGAAAGAATTATTTTTATTTCAGCTATCTAGTCGCATTTTTTTGCTATTTTTCTTATAATAAAGAAAGAATGAAAAAACAAGGGATGGATTGATAGAGATTGACAAAAAAACAACGCTATATTGATCGCTTCTGGCTTATATTCAAATACTTACTTGTTTCTGTATTCATTGCGTTCATGTTGCGGGGATTTTTGTTCATCCCTGTACCAGTAGAAGGCAATTCAATGGAAAATGTCTTGAAACAAGGCGACATGGTTGTGATGGAAAAATTTTCGGAGATCAGACGATTTGATATTGTTGTTTTTCAATTAGCAGATGGGACGATTTATATCAAACGAGTAATCGGGCTTCCAGGAGAAAATGTTAGCTACCAAAATGATCAATTGAAGATCAATGGAAAAGTAGTGAAGGAGCCTTATCTAACTAAAAACATGAAGTCAGATCATGCAAATGCGTCCTATACGACGGACTTCACACTACAAGAACTGACGGGACAATCGAAGCTTCCCGAAGATAGTTACTTTGTACTTGGAGATAATCGAAGAGTTTCAAAAGATAGCCGCTCATTTGGTACGATCAATAAAACGGATATTTTAGGTAAAGCAAGATTCGTGTATTATCCGCTTGATGAAATAAAATGGATCCAGTGAGAAATAATAAAGAGGTTGTGACCATTCTTTTGTCACAACCTCTTTATCGTTTGGTCCAAAATCAGCATATTACCTTAGTACATAAAATCAAACAGCTCGTTTAAACATTTTTCTAGCCTCTAAAGCTTTGATAAATGAATAAACGACTGTTACTTGAATAGGAATCTGGATCATATTCCTGATAACCCTACCTAGAAAAATCACTTTGAAATCTGCACCAAACAAAACAGACATCAGCCAAGAATTGATAAAAAGGCTAACTGGAATCATAATCAATAGTTGGGCGGCGATGACGGAAAGCAGATTTATCTTTTTATGATATAAAAATAAGCCATTGATAAACCCACCAAGGAATGCTGTGATAAGAAAAGCAGCTTGAAACGTATCTGAACCAAATATTGTGAAATTCAAAGTGTTCGACAACATTTCAAGCAAACCAGCCCAGATCGGCCCATATAGATAACCCATAAGCGCCATACTTAAAAATCCGAATGTGACTTGAAAATAAGCAGGACCAATCGCTATCTTGTATAAGATGACATCAAGGCCTAATAAAAGGGCAGAGGTCGATAACAATCTTGCATTCATTTCAGGCAATCTAAAAACGTCTTTTGCAATCAAAGTGTTCAAAATATTCTCTCCTTTGTCAGTTAATAAGAAAAGGATACCATAAAATCGCCAATGTGTCATGACACATTGGCGATTTACACAAGTAACCATCCAACGACTAATAAAAGGAGAAGAAGACTGCTTTTATAAACTGTAAAAAAGGCAATTGTACGATCGAAAAAAATAGAGGTGGAGAATACTTATCGTATCACCCATCTCTATTTTTTTTGTTACAAAAACGTCAGTTTCGTTATCTGCTTACATCTTCATCCATACGGGTTCTAATGTGTTTCCATCCAAATCTTGGACTTCTAATGAAAACATTTCTTCTTCAGGTATTCCCATATCGACTTCGTGGAAAGTACCACCATTTTCTTTTGCAATTTGAGCGAATTTTTTTACTTTGTCCGCGTTGTCCATGCTAAACGAAATCAAAGCGCCACTTGTTTTTTTATTATCGGCTATTTCTTTATCTTTTATAAATTTTTTATAAAAATCATGAGAGAGGAGCATCACCCAAAAAGTGTCATCCCACACCATTGAACTAGCTTCTTCAGTAGAGAATTCTTCATTTTTTTTAAACCCAAGCTTTTCATAAAAAGCAACGGAACGATTGACATCGGCAACAGGAAAATTAACAAAAACCATACTATTCATTTGTTTCGTCTACTTTCTGCTTTGTTCGTCTATCATCTCTTATTTAGGAAACGCTGTCAAAAAATCAGGCTCGTATACAGAAATCAAAATAAAAAATTTACATCATCAAAAAAGAGAAGATGTGATAGAATGAGGACTGGTTCACTTTCACTTAACTAATAGATAGGATTTTTTTATAATAGAAAAAGTGAATATGTATTGAAAAATAAAAAACAAGTAAAGTTGGAGAATATTCCGATATGAAAGGAATGGAGAGAACAATGACCATCCAATGGTTTCCAGGACACATGGCAAAAGCCCGACGAGAAGTTTCTGAAAAAATGAAATATGTGGACATCGTATTTGAATTGGTAGATGCACGTTTACCTTTATCTTCTCGTAATCCAATGCTAGATCAGATCATTCAGCAAAAGCCTCGGCTTGTTTTGTTGAATAAAGCGGATCTGGCAGATCCACAACAGACAAAGCTGTGGCAAGAATATTTTCGTAAGCAAGGCCACCTTGCGTTAGCTATCACGGCACAAGAAAGTAAAGGAATCAAAGGGCTAGTACCTGCAGCTAAAGAAGCGTTGAAAGAAAAACGAGCAAGAGACGCTGCTCGTGGGATCAAGCCTCGCGCTATTCGGGCAATGGTGTTGGGTATTCCGAATGTTGGAAAGTCTACGTTGATGAATCGACTAGTAGGCAAAAAAATTGCTCAGACAGGAAATAAACCAGGTGTAACAAAAGGTCAGCAGTGGCTTCGTTTGGGTAACGAGTTGGAATTGTTAGACACACCAGGGATTTTATGGCCTAAATTTGAAGATGAAGAAATCGGCAAAAAACTAGCGCTGACAGGCGCCATCAAAGACCAACTTGTCCATTTAGATGATTTGGCGATTTACGGATTGGACTTTTTTGCCCGATATTATTCAGGAAGAATCAGCGATCGTTATGGTTTGCCAATCGAGCAAGAAGAAAAATTGGCACCGGAATTGCTGATGGATATCACAGCAAAACGTGGGTATAAAGAAGACTATGATCGCGGCAGCGAACTAGTCGTGCATGATATCCGTCAAGGAAAACTTGGTCGATACACATTGGATCGTTGCGAAGAAATGGAGCAAAAAAGCGATGACTGAATCCATCCAAAGTATCAAAGAACGATTGAAAAGCATACAGAGAATAGATGATCCTACACTAGAATCATTGAGAAACGATCCACGCAAAGGCGTACAGCAAGCGCTAGTTTCTTTTGAACGACGATTGAAAAAAGAGGCATTGATCAAGGAAAAATATGAAGAAATGTTTTGCTTTGAAAAACAAGGGTACGCACAAGGTCACCAATGGATTGCCGGCATTGATGAAGTAGGAAGAGGACCGTTAGCTGGACCTGTCGTGGCAGCTGCAGTTATCTTGCCGAAAAATGAGATCATATTAGGGCTGAATGATTCAAAACAGTTATCAGAGAAAAAACGAGAACTTCTTTCTCAACAAATTCAAGAAAAAGCTTTGGCCATCGGGATCGGAATCATTGATCAGCAGGCAATCGATGAAGTGAATATTTATGAAGCAAGTAAATTGGCGATGATCCAAGCAGTAGAAAACTTGTCTATTGCACCAAGCTATTTGTTGATCGATGCGATGACCTTGGATTTGCCTATACAGCAGGAAAAAATAATCAAAGGGGATGCACGATCTGTGTCGATTGCGGCTGCAAGTATCATTGCTAAAGTATATCGAGACCAATTGATGAAAGAATATGACGTGCTTTATCCTGGGTATGGTTTCTCGCATAATGCAGGCTATGGAACAAAGGAACACTTAGAAGGACTTGAAAGACAAGGGATTACGCCAATCCATCGCAAAAGTTTTGCACCTGTAAAAAAATATTTACAATAAAAAACAGCCGCTTTTACGTATCTTATTAGAAAGAGAGACGAAAGGCGGTTTTATGATGTATCAAATAGAAGAGAATTTATTGAAACTTGCTTATGCAAAAGGAATCAGTAGCCAAGGGAAATGGGCACTTGCTAACTGGATGATGCAGTATCCTTACAAAGAAATTGGATTTGAAGACATCGTTAAGATAGGAAAAATCACCGCACATCGGGAGCTGTTCCGTACAAGTTGGCAAGAAATTCACAATAATTGGGACAATATCCAATCGAAACAGTCGTTTGTTACTTGCTTTGATCCCAACTATCCCCCTCAGTTGCTTCACTTGACCTATCCGCCAATTGTCCTGTTTTACAGTGGTGACTTGTCTTTACTTTCTTGTAATATGTTGAGCGTTGTTGGTGGAAGACGTACTTCTGCTTTAGCCAAAAAAACAGTGTATTATTTACTAAAACCAGTGGTAGAAGCTGGATATGTGATCGTCAGCGGCTGCGCGAAAGGGATAGATACCTACAGTCACCAAGCAGCAATCTCTCATGGTGGACGGACAATCGCGGTCATTGGAACAGGGATAGAGCAAGTTTATCCTGCTGAAAATCGTGACCTGCAAGAGGTGATTGCAAATGATCATCTTCTTTTGAGTGAATATCCTCCTCAATCCGGCCCGAAAAAGCATCGTTTTCCAATGAGAAATCGTATTATCGCAGCTTTGTCTAAAGGAACATGTGTCTTTGAAGCCAAGAAAAAAAGCGGCTCTCTGATAACAGCACAGCAAGCATTGGATCTTGGAAGAACAGTTTTTTCTGTTCCAGGAAATATTTTAACAGAACATTCTACCGGATGTCATCATTTGATCCAAGACGGTGCAGTTTGCACGGTTTCGGGTGAAGATATCTTGGCAGAATTTAAAGAATAACACCATACTTTTCATTTGCTTTTCTTGACAAACGTTTTCTGAATGGATATGATTAGCTACGATTTGTATGAATCCTCTTTTAATAGTAGGAACACGACAATGGAAAGGAGTCCATTCAGTAATGGCGTATAAATATTTAGTGATTGTAGAATCACCTGCAAAAGCCAAGACGATTGAGAAATATCTTGGACGAAACTATAAAGTAATGGCCAGTGTTGGCCATATAAGAGATTTACCGAAAAGTAAAATGGGTATCGATTTTGAAAACAATTATGAACCCCATTATATTTCTATACGCGGAAAAGGCGATGTCATCAAAAGCCTGAAAGCCGCAGCAAAAAAAGCTCAAAAAGTTTACTTGGCAAGTGACCCGGATAGAGAAGGAGAAGCGATTGCTTGGCATTTAGCGTACCTACTTGGGTTGGATCTGAAAGAAAAAAATCGGGTGGTCTTCAATGAAATCACAAAAGATGCAGTCAAAGCAGCCTTTAAGGAACCAAGAACGATCGATGTAGATTTAGTAGATGCACAGCAAGCACGTCGTACCTTAGACAGAATCGTTGGTTATTCGATCAGCCCTATTCTTTGGCGCAAAGTCAAGAAAGGGTTAAGTGCAGGACGTGTCCAATCTGTCGCTTTAAAAATTATTATTGACCGTGAAAAAGAGATCCGAGAATTTGTTCCAGAAGAATATTGGAGCATCGACGGTAATTTTAAAAAAGCTCGCAAGAAATTCAAAGCAAATTTCTGGGGAATCGACGGTAAGAAAAAGAAATTACCAGATGCACAAAGTGTAAAAGAAGTCACTGCTAGAATTGATGGAACAGACTTCGAAGTTAAAAAAGTAGAAAAGAAAGAGCGCAAAAGAAACCCTGCGAATCCTTTCACTACAAGTAGCCTGCAACAGGAAGCTGCCCGTAAATTAAACTTTCGAACAAGAAAAACCATGATGGTAGCACAACAATTATATGAAGGAATCACTTTGGGTAAACAAGGAACAGTCGGCTTGATTACATACATGCGTACTGATTCTACCCGGATTGCCGATACAGCAAAAGCAGAGGCCGCAGCATTTATTGAAGATACGTATGGAAAAGAATTTTCTAGACATGATCACCGAAAGATCAAAAATGCTCAAGGCGCACAAGATGCCCATGAAGCTGTGCGTCCAACGAGTGTGCTTCGTACACCAGAAGAACTCAAACAATATTTAGATAAAGATCAATTGAAACTTTATACATTGATCTGGTCACGTTTTGTGGCTAGTCAGATGACGCCGGCTATTTTAGATACAATGAAAGTAACATTAGAACAAAATGGTGTGATCTTCATTGCGAACGGTTCAAAAATCAAATTCAAAGGATTCATGCAAGTGTATGTGGAAGGTAGAGACGACGGCAAAGAAGAGAAAGAAAATATTCTTCCAGAACTTGAAGAAGGCGATGTCGTCCAATCTGTTGATATTGAACCAAAACAGCATTTTACTCAACCACCTGCACGTTTCAGTGAGGCTACGTTGATTCGTGCACTAGAAGAAAACGGGGTAGGGCGACCTTCCACTTATGCACCAACACTTGATACGATCCAAAGACGCTACTATGTAAAATTGACACAAAAAAGATTTGAGCCGACAGAATTAGGAGAGATTGTCAATTCGCTGATCTGTGAATTCTTCCCTCAAATCGTCGATATCCATTTCACAGCAGAAATGGAAGGAGATTTGGATAAAATCGAAGAAGGCACGGAAGCGTGGGTCAAAGTAGTCGATCGTTTCTATAAACCGTTTGAAAAAGAACTGACGAATGCGGAAGAAAAAATCGAAAAAATCCAAATCAAAGATGAACCAGCAGGATTCGATTGTGATGTCTGTGGACATCCGATGGTGATAAAATTAGGGAAATACGGGAAGTTTTATGCTTGTAGCAATTTTCCTGATTGTCGGAATACCAAACCGATCGTAAAAGAAATCGGTGTGACTTGTCCAGTATGTCATGAAGGGCAAGTCATCGAACGAAAATCTAAGAAAAACAGACTGTTCTACGGTTGTTCTCGTTTCCCAGAATGTGAATTCACTTCTTGGGATAAACCAGTGGGCAGAAATTGTCCAAAATGTGACGGATATCTGGTCGAAAAGAAAGTCAAAGGTGGCAAACAAGTAGTCTGTGTAAATGGAGACTACGAAGAAGACATCCAAAAATAATAGAAAAGAGGTTCTTTCATTGAAAATGGTAAATGTTGTTGGAGCAGGACTTGCCGGAAGTGAAGCTGCTTGGCAGATCGCACAAGCAGGAGTACCTGTCCGTTTATATGAAATGCGTCCAGTCAAATCGACTGAGGCGCATCACACAAGTAATTTTGCTGAACTAGTATGTTCCAATTCACTAAGAGGAAACAGTTTGGCTAACGCAGTAGGATTATTGAAAGAAGAAATGCGACGATTGAATTCAGTAGTAATCACTTCGGCAGATGAAACAGCAGTGCCAGCTGGTGGTGCTTTAGCTGTTGACCGAGATTCTTTTTCTGAAACGATTACCCGAAAAGTCAAAGAGCATCCATTAGTAACAGTGATAAACGAAGAAATTACTGAAATACCAGAAGGAATCACCGTAGTAGCAACAGGACCGTTGACTTCTCATCCATTGGCAGAAAGCATCAAAGCATTCAATGGTTCAGATGGTTTTTATTTCTACGACGCAGCTGCACCGATCGTAGACAAAGCTACGATCGATATGGATAAAGTATATTTGAAGTCCCGCTATGACAAAGGAGAAGCAGCTTACTTGAACTGTCCGATGACAGAAGAGGAATTCAAAGCTTTCCATGAGGCACTAATCAATGCCGAAGTGGCAGAACTTAAATCTTTTGAAAAAGAAAAATATTTTGAAGGATGTATGCCAATCGAAGTAATGGCACAGCGTGGATTCAAAACAATGCTTTTTGGTCCTATGAAACCAGTTGGATTGGAAGATCCTAAAACTGGCAAACGCCCTTATGCTGTTATCCAGCTACGTCAAGACAATGCTGCAGCTTCTTTATACAACATCGTGGGCTTCCAAACTCACTTGAAATGGGGCGAGCAAAAACGTGTTTTCCGGATGATTCCTGGATTGGAAAATGCTGAATTCGTTCGCTATGGTGTTATGCACCGAAATAGCTTTATGAATTCGCCAGAATTACTGAAACCGACGTATCAATCAACGAAACGCGAAGATTTGTTCTTTGCAGGTCAGATGACTGGTGTAGAAGGCTATGTTGAAAGTGCAGCAAGCGGATTACTTGCTGGAATCAATGCCGCACGCTTAGCAAAAGAAATGGAACCAGTCGAGTTTCCACAAGAAACAGCTATTGGAAGCATGGCTTATTACATTACTCATGCGGAAGGAAAACATTTCCAACCAATGAATGCCAACTACGGTCTGTTTCCTGAATTGCCGGAACGCATTCGGGACAAAAAAGCAAGATATGAAGCAATTGCCCAACGCGCTTTAAAAGCTAATGAGACAATAAAAAAAGAATTAGAAAAAACAGCAGTCCCAAATGAGTGAGCAAACTCGATGAAGAGGGTGAGACGGATAGTCTCGCTCTTTTTCTTGCGTTTTTCTTAAGGATTTCTCAAACAAAATGTGGGGAATTGCATTAATTGTGAACAAACTTAGAAATATTGGTTAAATTCTGACAATTTATTTGTCTTTTTGTAGACGCTGTGCTAAATTATTCTCTGGGACAAAAGGAAGGTGAGAAAATGACGGAAGCCACGTGGGAACAAAAATTTTTGCGTTATTTGATTGTCGAAAGAGGATATTCAGAAAAAACGAAAGAAGCATATGAAGAAGATATTCTCCATTTTAAACATTTCTTGGAGGAATCTGGAGACGCTGATCTGCTGAAGGCGGAATACTTTACGGTTCGTGTCTATTTGAGTGCATTAGCTGATCATCGCCCCAGCTATAGCAGAAACTCTATCAGTCGCAAGATAGCTAGCCTACGTTCGTTTTATCAGTACCTTCTCAAAGAAGAAGTGATAAAAGAAAATCCATTTTCTTACGTTCATCTCAAAAAGAAAAATTTGAGATTGCCACGCTTTTTTTATGAAAATGAAATGCAAGCACTTTTTGACAGCGTAGCAGGAGATAGTCCTCTAGATTTGAGGAACCGCGCTTTGCTGGAAGTCCTTTACGGATCTGGTATCCGTTTAAGCGAGTGTAGCAATCTGTTGGTATCAGACATTGATTTTGATTCAGAGGTCATGTTGATTCATGGTAAAGGAAACAAGGAGAGATACGCGCCTCTAGGTTCTTTTGCCCAAGATGCTCTACAAGAATATTTCACAGAAGGCCGTCAGGTATTGATGACAAAATATCACGAAGAGCATGATATTGTTTTTGTGAATCATCATGGAAAACCAATCACGCCTACTGGTATTGAATATGTCTTGAATCAGATGATCAAAAAAAGCAGTTTGGATAGCGATATCCATCCCCACATGCTGCGCCATACATTCGCCACTCATTTATTAAATAATGGGGCAGATTTGCGGACAGTCCAAGAATTGTTAGGACATGCCAATTTATCAACTACCCAGATCTATGCCCATGTAACAAAAGAAAGTTTACAAAAAAACTATCGTTCATTCCATCCAAGAGCGTAAAATAAGGAAAAGAACAAATTTAGGAGGAAACAAACATGGTCGAATCACCATTTCATTCAACCACAATCTGTGCTGTCGAAAAAGACGGAAAATTTGCCATGGCTGGAGATGGCCAAGTAACAATGGGTGAATCTGTTGTCATGAAAGGCACAGCAAAGAAAGTACGACGTATCTACAATGGCGAAGTCGTTGTAGGTTTCGCCGGAAGTGTCGCAGATGCATTTACTTTAGAAGAAAAATTTGAAGGCAAACTGAACGAATACAATGGAAATCTGCAACGTGCAGCTGTTGAATTAGCTCAAGAATGGCGGACACAGCAATCTATGCAAAAACTTGAAGCGATGCTGATCGTAATGAATGAGAAAGAAATGCTTCTTGTTTCAGGTACAGGAGAAGTGATTACGCCAGATGATGGCATCTTAGCTATCGGATCAGGCGGGAATTTTGCGTTGGCCGCAGCCCGAGCAATGAAAAATTATGCTCAAAATGACATGAGTGCGAAAGAAATTGCAGAAAATGCGTTAAATATTGCCGCAGACATCTGTATCTTTACTAATCATAATATTATCGTAGAAGAACTGTAAGAGGTGAGTAAATATGTATGAATTGAAACAAACACCAAGACAAATCGTAAGTGAATTAGACGAGTACATCGTAGGACAGCATGCAGCAAAAAAATCTGTTGCCGTCGCTTTGCGTAACCGCTACCGCCGTTTGCAGTTAGATGAAAAAATGCAACAAGATATTACACCCAAAAATATGCTGATGATCGGACCTACAGGGGTCGGTAAAACAGAAATCGCGCGACGTTTGGCCAAAATCGTCAATGCACCATTTGTCAAAGTCGAAGCAACAAAATTTACTGAAGTCGGTTATGTCGGAAGAGATGTAGAATCAATGGTCCGGGATTTAGTAGAAAATGCGATCCAAATCGTAGAAAAAGAGCAATACAGCCGTGTATACACAAGTGCTAAAAAAAATGCTGAAAAACGTTTGGTAAAAATCTTAGTGCCTGGTATAAAAAAAGAACAGAAACAATCCACTAATCAATTTGAACAAATGATGAATCTTTTTAATGCTAGTCAGCAAAACAACGCTGAACCACAAGAAGAAGTGACAGAAGATATTCGGATCAACCGCCGTACAGTTTTGGAACAACTACAAAAGGGATTACTGGACAATCGTGAAGTAACCATTGAAGTCGAAGATCAAAAGAAACCTGCACCAATGATGAACAATGGATTGGAGCAAATGGGGATCGACCTAAATGAAACGTTAGGTGCTTTAACACCGAAGAAAAAAGTGGAACGGACGGTAACGGTCAAAGAAGCTTTAGAGTTATTAATCAAAGAAGAATCAGCAAAACTAGTCAAGGATGCTGATATCCACAGCGAGGCAATCAAATTAGCAGAAGAAAGCGGGATTATCTTTATCGACGAAATCGATAAGATTACTTCTAAATCACAGCAATCTGGAGAAGTATCCAGAGAAGGCGTCCAAAGAGACATATTGCCAATTGTCGAAGGTTCACAAGTAAACACAAAATATGGGATCATCCAAACAGATCACGTCCTATTCATTGCTTCAGGAGCTTTCCATTTGTCTAAACCAAGTGATCTAATTCCAGAACTTCAAGGACGCTTCCCAATACGGGTAGAATTAGATGATTTGACAGCTGAAGATTTTGTGAAAATCCTGACTGAACCGAATAATGCTTTAATAAAACAATATGTAGCATTGATTGGTACAGAAAATGTGTCAGTTACATTTACAAAAGAAGCAATTGAACGGATCGCTCAAATTGCTTTCGATGTCAATCGTGACACAGATAATATCGGTGCACGTAGACTGCATACTATTTTGGAAAAACTATTAGAAGACCTATTATTTGAAGCACCAGATATGCAAATGGGTGAAATAACGATCACAGAAGCATACGTTGATGACAAACTTGGCTCAATTGCGGCAAATGAAGATTTAAGTCGCTATATTTTATAAAATCGGAGGACGACAATGACAGACTTGCTAACGAAAACCCGCAAGATAAACACACTTTTGCAGCAAAAGAATACTTTTGACATGCAAGCAGATTTGCCTTACGATAAAATGGCTGTCACATTAGGTGGTATTCTTGACAGCAACACCTATATCATAGGAAGTGACGGAGTATTACTAGGTTATAATGAACGCCACGATGTGAATAATGAACGAATCAAAACAATGTTTGTTGAGAAACAATTTCCTGAATCTTACACTGATACAGTGGCACAGCTGATGAAAACTGAAGCTAATATCCCGATTACAAGTGATATTACTGCGTTTCCGGTAGAGTCAAGAGAAAAATACCCATTTGGTTTGACGACTGTCGTTCCAATCTTTGGAGCTGGCGAACGTCTGGGGACGATCATTTTATCTCGCATGGAACAATCGTTTGCAGATGACGATCTCGTCTTAGCAGAATATGGAGCTACGGTTGTCGGTATGCAGATCCTTTATCAGAAGTCTCGAAGTATCGAAGCTGATGTACGGAGTGCAACGGCTGTTCAAATGGCAATCAACACATTGTCTTACAGCGAGTTAAAGGCTGTACAAGCCATTTTTGAAGCATTGGATGGAGATGAAGGACGTTTGACTGCTTCTAATATCGCCGATAGCATCGGAATCACTCGTTCTGTGATCGTCAATGCTTTACGAAAATTGGAATCAGCTGGAATCATTGAATCTCGCTCGTTAGGCATGAAGGGAACTTATTTAAAAGTATTGAATTCCCGTTTTAAAGACGAATTGGCAAAACATAGTTATTAGAAACAAGGGGACTGGGGCGGATATAGATGTTTGCTCCAGCCTTCCCATTTTAAAAAGTAAGTCGAAGTTGGAGGAATGGCAATGACTGTTATTATTCAAAATGACCAGCTGATCGCTGAAATCGCTGAACACGGTGCGGAATTGATCAGTTTAAAATCAAAAGAACACGGTTTAGAGTATATCTGGCAAGGTGATCCAGCGTATTGGGGTAGACATGCACCAGTTTTATTCCCTTTTGTTGGACGCTTAAAAGATGACCAGTATGTTTACCAAGGGAAAACATATCAAATGGGACAACATGGATTTGCCCGAGATATGGATTTTGAAGTCATTGAACATGGACAAGAAATGGCTAGTTTCATCTTGCGGAGTACACCGGAGACATTAGAAAAATATCCTTTTGATTTTGAATTAGTGATTAGTTATGAATTAGGAGGAGACGGTATCACGGTCCATTACCAAGTAGCAAATACAGGTGAAGAAGAAATGTTCTTTTCTATCGGTGGACATCCTGCTTTCAATGTACCTCTTGAAGAAGGATTGTCATTCGAAGACTTTTATCTAGCATTTTCTCCATTGAAATCAAGATTACGCCTGCCTTTGAAAGGCCCATTCATTGATATGGATCAAAAGACGTTAGGACAAACAAATACGAATTTGGCTTTGAATCGGGAGCTTTTTGATCAAGATGCATTGGTTTTTGAAACAAGAGGATTAAATGCGTACGCCATTCGGAGTGAAAAATCTTACCATAGCATAACTTTAAGCTATAAAGATATGCCTTATGTAGGAATCTGGTCTCCTTATCCAAAAGAAGCCCCTTTCGTGTGTATCGAACCATGGTGTGGAATTGCTGACACGGTGAATAGCAGTGGAAACTTGATGGAAAAAGTAGGAATCAATCAACTAGGTGCCCATGAAATCTTCAAGACAAAATATTCGATCACAGTGAAGTAAGAGGGTGTAAAAAAGCTATTCTACATCAAGTAATAAGAGGTTGTGGCAGAAGTGGTCAGCTTCTGGAACATCGTTTGTTCGAAAAAAGGGAGTGTGACATGGATTTGTCACACTCCTGTTTTATCTCTTTGGACTGAAAAAGTGTCAGGATTTTTTCTTGCTGCTGTTCAAACCAAATGGGATTCGACTTTCCGTATGGTTTCTGATACGCTTGATATTGTCTTTGTGACGATAGAAGATAAAGGAAGAGACTAAAAAGGCAATGATCGTCAGCAACCAATTGGGCTTAGCCAAAATCACAGGAGCTACATAAGGAAGGACAATCGTGGATAAAGTGATCAACGCTGCACTGATCATACTGCTCAAACTTACCATACTTGTACAAAATAGACTAACGATAAAAATGATACAGGAATAAACAAAAAATACAGGATTGAATCCTAAAAGCATTCCTGCACTTGTCGCAACAGCTTTTCCTCCTTTAAACCCAGCAAATATCGGAAATGTATGACCAAGAATCGCACATACCCCAAACCAAAGAGGGTTAGTCCCAGAAAGGTGAAAAATCATCGGCAGACAAGTAGCCAATGTACCCTTTAAAATATCCATAAGAAGGACAACGATCCCGGCGGTTTTGCCTAATACCCGAAATGTATTGGTGGTTCCAGTATTACCGCTCCCATGTTGCCGGATATCTTTTTTGAAAAACAATTTGCCGATCCAGACACCGGAAGGAATAGAACCTAAAAGATATGCTAAAATAAGTAATAAGATCAATTTCATTTTTTACCCTCTCTCAAGTTAAAAACTATCCTTTATTTTAGCATGAATAGGTAACAGGAACAATTGAAAAAATGAAAGATACAAGTATAATAGATGAAATAAAAAGAAAAGCAAGGGGTGACAGAAATGTCTATAAAAAATCCAACACAAGAAACGATTTTTAACTATTTGAAAGAAGCAAAAAATATTGCCGTCGTAGGCTTGAGCAATAAACCAGAGCGAACAAGTTACATGGTTGCACAGGTATTGCAAGACAATGGATATAAAATCATACCAGTAAATCCATTATTGGCTGGTGAAGAAATTCTAGGAGAGAAAGTCTATGCGAATGTAACAGAAATCGATGATCCAATCGATATCGTAGATGTATTTAGACGGAGCGAATTTTTACCTGAAGTAGCAGCTGATTTTTTGAAAACCGATGCTAAAGTGTTTTGGGCACAACTAGGGATCGAAAACGAAGAAGCAGATGAGATGCTAAGAAAAGCAGGACGCACAGACATCGTAATGGATCGCTGTATCAAGATTGAACTTGGTAAGTTGAAAGAAAACCAAAAATAAAAATGACCACAAAGAAGAGATGATCAATAGAGAGGAATGTCGAAAAAGCGGTTAGGAGATAATTAAAATTGATTTCTCATCTAACCTCTTTTTTTTCACGACCTTTTCTAGTATGATAATCGTGGTGCGGTTTTGCCGCAAAGTATTATTGAAGGAGCGTTTGCCTTGGCAAAAAAAGTAAACAACGAATATAATGACTCGTCCATCCAAGTATTGGAAGGATTAGAGGCAGTTAGAAAAAGACCAGGGATGTACATTGGATCCACTGACAGCCGAGGCTTGCATCATTTAGTCTATGAAATCGTCGATAATGCAGTTGATGAAGCATTATCAGGATATGGCAGTGAGATTGATGTGACCATCCATGAAGACAATAGTATAACTGTTGCAGATAGCGGACGCGGGATGCCTGTAGGGATGCATGCTTCCGGAATCCCAACAGTTGAAGTGATTTTTACTGTGCTGCATGCTGGCGGAAAGTTTGGCCAAGGAGGGTACAAAACTTCTGGTGGACTTCACGGTGTAGGAGCCAGTGTGGTAAATGCCTTATCGAAATGGCTGACTGTAACAATCGTTAGAGATGGCGTAGAGTATCAGCAGAAATTTAAAAACGGCGGTAAACCTGACGGTACGTTGAAAAAGATAGGAAAAACAAAAAAAGCAAACGGGACGATTGTCCATTTTTTACCAGACGATACAATATTCAGTACAACAAAATTTTCATATGAAATTTTAGCCGAACGGTTAAGAGAATCTGCCTTTCTTCTAAAAGGCGTTAAAATCTCACTTTCTGATCTTCGGGGAGAAGAACCAGTCAAGGAAGTTTTCCATTATGAAGAAGGAATCAAAGAATTTGTTGATTACCTGAATGAAGAAAAAGATACATTGACACCGGTCGTTTATTTTTCAGGAGAAAAAGAAGGCATCGAAGTAGAGGTCGCTTATCAATACAATGACGGGTATTCAGAAAATGTCTTATCGTTTGTCAATAACGTTCGAACAAAAGATGGTGGAACCCATGAAGCTGGAATGAAAGCGGCAATGACGAAATCTTATAACGAATATGCGAGAAAAGTCGGCTTGCTGAAAGAACGGGACAAGAATCTGGAAGGTAGTGATTTCAGAGAAGGATTAGCTGCTGTTCTCTCTATCCGTGTACCTGAAAATCTTCTGCAATTTGAAGGCCAAACGAAAGAAAAACTTGGTACGCCAGTTGCTCGTACCGTAGTAGATAACGTCATCAGTGAACAAATGGGCTTTTATTTGCAGGAAAATAGCGAAATGAGCCAGATGTTGGTCCGTAAAGCAATCAAAGCGAGAGAAGCGAGAGAAGCAGCACGTAAAGCCAGAGAAGAAAGCCGAAATGGGAAGAAGCGTAAAAAAGGCGAATCTCTTCTTTCAGGAAAATTGACACCCGCACAATCCCGAAACCCTAAGAAAAATGAATTGTATTTAGTCGAAGGGGATTCTGCCGGCGGATCTGCTAAACAAGGAAGAGACAGAAAGTTCCAAGCAATTCTACCTTTACGAGGAAAAGTCATTAATACCGAAAAAGCTAAAATGCAAGATATCTTGAAAAATGAAGAAATCAATACGATGATCTATACGATTGGTGCAGGAGTCGGCCCTGAATTTTCTATCGAAGACTGTAATTACGACAAAGTAATTATCATGACCGATGCAGATACTGACGGCGCTCATATTCAAGTATTACTGCTTACTTTCTTTTATCGTTATATGAAACCGCTGATTGAAGCTGGGAAAGTATATATCGCGTTACCGCCTTTATATAAAGTATCCAAAGGACAAGGGAAGAAGCAAGTCATTGAATATGCGTGGACAGATGACGAATTGGCAGCAATGATTAAAAAAGTCGGCAAAGGATATATGCTACAGCGATATAAAGGACTTGGAGAGATGAATGCGGAACAATTGTGGGAAACAACGATGGATCCAACTTCCCGTACGTTGATCCGCGTCCGTATCGACGATGCTGCGCAAGCTGAGCGTCGAGTAACCACACTAATGGGTGACAAAGTAGAACCTCGAAGAAAATGGATCGAAAATCACGTACAATTTACGTTGGAAGAAGATGGCAGTATCTTAGATAAAAAAGAGGATGCTGAAATCTCTCCTTCGGTTTCTAATGAATTGTTAGATGAAGAACGAGCAGATAAAAACGAAGACAATCAGTTATTTGAAGTAGAATAGGAGGTCACCTGATGGAAAATCGACAAGAAGTACAAGAATTAACTTTAGAAGAAGTGATGGGTGACCGCTTCGGACGTTATTCCAAATATATTATCCAAGAACGTGCACTGCCTGATATCCGTGATGGATTGAAACCAGTACAACGCCGGATATTATTTGCCATGAACAAAGATGGCAATACGTATGACAAAGGATTCCGTAAATCAGCAAAATCTGTCGGAAATATCATGGGGAATTATCATCCTCATGGTGACAGCAGTATTTATGAAGCGATGGTCCGCATGAGCCAAGATTGGAAGTTGCGGGAAGTACTGATCGAGATGCACGGAAATAACGGGAGTATGGACGGTGATCCACCTGCTGCGATGCGTTATACTGAAGCCAGATTATCCAAGTTAAGTGGAGAGATGCTAGCAGATATCGAAAAAGAAACAGTCGATCTCGTGTGGAATTTTGATGATACAGAAAAAGAACCAACAGTCCTTCCAGCTCGATACCCAAACCTTCTAGTCAATGGATCGACAGGTATATCTGCTGGATATGCGACAGAAATCCCGACTCATAACTTAGCTGAAGTGATCGACGGCACAATCTATATGATCGATCATCCACAAGCGAGCCTTGAAAAATTGATGGAATATATTCCTGGACCTGACTTCCCAACAGGAGGGATCTTGCAAGGAAAAGATGAAATCAAAAAAGCTTATGAAACAGGGCGAGGAAAAGTTATTCTTCGTTCGAAAACAAAGATAGAAGCAATGAAGGGCAATAAACAGCAAATCGTGATCACTGAAATCCCATATGAAGTAAATAAAGCGACATTGGTGAAAAAAATGGATGAGATCCGTTTGAATAAGAAAATCGACGGAATAGCTGAAGTGCGAGATGAAAGTGATCGAACTGGTCTGCAAATTGTCGTTGAATTGAAAAAAGACGCCAATGCTCAAGGAATTTTGAATTATTTGTTCAAAAACACTGAGCTACAGATCAATTACAATTTCAATATGGTCGCTATCGATCATATGACTCCGCATCAAGTTGGACTGAAAGACATTTTAAGAAGTTATATCGAGCATCGAAAGCAAGTCATAACAAAACGCAGCCAATTCGATTTAGCCAAAGCTCAAAAAAGACAGCATATCGTGGAAGGCCTGATGAAAGCTTTATCGATTCTGGATGAAGTAATCGCAACGATTCGTGAAAGTAAAGACAAAAAAGACGCCAAAAAGAATTTAGTCGACGTTTTCCAATTTACAGAAGAACAAGCAGAAGCAATCGTCACATTGCAACTATATCGTTTGACGAACACAGATATCACAGAGCTTCAAAAGGAATCCGAAAGCTTGATTGCACAAATCACAGAGTTAAATAAAATCCTTTCAAACGACAAAGAGCTTTTCTCTGTTATGAAAAAAGAATTGCGAGAAGTGAAAAAAAATTACTCTTCCGCTCGTCTGACGACAATCGAAGACGAAATCGAAGAAATCAAAATCGATACGCAAGTTTTAGTGGCGCAAGAAGACGTAATCGTCAGTGTGACACGAGAAGGCTAT
The DNA here is from genome assembly GCF_030053755.1 of Enterococcus sp. ZQ21. Taxonomy (NCBI): domain Bacteria; kingdom Bacillati; phylum Bacillota; class Bacilli; order Lactobacillales; family Enterococcaceae; genus Enterococcus; species Enterococcus sp. ZQ21. Next base: position 1,634,796 of record NZ_CP125658.1, on the reverse strand, counting down.
GTGAAGCGAACAAGCCTTCGTTCTTATAGTGCTTCGAAACCAGAAGAAATCGGGATGCGAGAAGGCGACTACTTGCTGTACTCAGGTGAATTGAGCACATTGGACCATGTTCTTCTGATTACGAATAAAGCAAATGTGATCTACCGTCCTGTTCATGAACTACCCGATTTGAAATGGAAAGATGCTGGCGAACACATTTCTCAAACAATCTCCAATCTGTCTGTAGATGAATCGATCTTAGCTGTTTTCCCATATCAAAAAATCCAAGCAGAGAAAACATTTGTATTCATCAGCAAGAATGGATTGATCAAGCAAACACGAATGACAGAGTTCGAACCATGGCGCACCTACAAGAGCCGTCCGCTCAGCTGTATGAAGCTAAAGGCGGAAGAAGATGAACTTATTGCTGTATATCTGAAAGAAGATCAGCCAGGCTTAGATGTGTTCTTAGTAACGCATCAAGGAATGGGCTTGCGCTATCCTTTAACAGATGTTCCCGTTGTTGGAGCAAAGGCAGCTGGAGTGAAGTCTATGAATTTGAAAGATGGAGATAGGATTGTCAATGGACTGCTTGTGTTAGCAGACGGAGATACGCCGATCGTAATCGTTACTCAGCGAGGAGCTGTGAAACGCATGCTTGCTCAAGAAATCAGCCAAACTTCACGTGCGAAGCGGGGAGTGACGGTCATGCGTGAGCTGAAAAAAAATCCGCACCGCATTATCTATATGTCGGAAGGAAGATCAAAAGAAATAACCTTGATGAATCAAAAAGGACAACAGATAACGATTGATCCAACGGATTTTCCTATAGGTGATCGAACATCGAATGGTTCGTTTGCTATGGACGAGAAAAAAGGTGGAGAAGTCATCGAAGTTATCGATGCTCCTGAGATTTTCATCGAATCATAACTGTTATGGTATTTTAGTGAAGAGGGGCCATCTGTATTAATACAGATGGCCCCTCTTTTTCATTCATTTTTAATAAATCCTTATACGTTTGCAAAAAAAGATGAAAGTGTTCACAATGCTTAAATATTGGTATATCAACGTTACTTTCAATATACATAGATAAAACATAAAAATTGTTAAATAAAAAACAAGAAAACCCTTGCAAAGATAAGGTGCTGTGTTATACTAATCACGTAAAAACTGTTACATAAAACAGAAATTTAGGAGGTCCATACAATGGAGCAATGGAATGGATTTAAAGGTACCAAATGGAAAGAAGGCGTAGACACTAGAGACTTTATTCAAAACAACTACACTGAATATCGCGGTGATGACAGCTTTTTGGAAGGCCCAACAGAAGCAACAGAAAAATTATGGGATGAATTGCAAAAGATGAATGATATCCAATTCGAACGTAACGGTGTCTATGATATGGACACAGAAATCGTATCAACCATTACTTCCCACGATGCAGGCTATTTGGATAAAGATTTGGAAAAAATCGTCGGTCTACAGACAGACAAACCTTTGAAACAAGCATTCATGCCGTTCGGTGGAATCAATATGGCTAACAATGCGCTGAAAAGCAATGGCTATACACCAAACGATGAATTAACACATATTTTCACTGACTGGCGCAAAACACATAATCAAGGGGTGTTTGATGCTTATACTGCCGAAATGCGTGCAGCTCGTAAAAACAAAATCATTACAGGGCTTCCAGACGCTTACGGTCGCGGACGTATCATCGGCGACTATCGTCGTGTGGCATTGTATGGAATCGACTATTTGATGGAACAAAAGAAAAAAGATCATGATATGACTGGTTATCATACGATGAGTGAAGAAGTGATTCGTTTACGTGAAGAAATCACTGAACAATATCGTGCATTAGCACAAATGAAAGAAATGGCTGCAAAATACGGCTATGATATCTCTAAACCAGCTGCAAATGCAAAAGAAGCTGTCCAATGGTTATACTTCGGTTATTTAGCAGCAATCAAATCACAAAATGGCGCTGCGATGTCAATCGGACGTATCTCAGCATTCCTTGATATCTATATCCAACGTGATTTGGATAATGGAGTAATCACAGAAAAAGAAGCGCAAGAATTGATCGATCACTTAGTAATGAAATTACGTATGGTCAAATTCGCGCGTACACCTGAATACAACCAATTATTCTCAGGTTTCCCTATCTGGGCTACTTTATCCATTGCTGGTATGGGCTTAGATGGTCGTTCATTAGTGACGAAGAATGATTTCCGTCTGCTTCACACATTGACAAATATGGGACCTTCACCAGAACCAAACTTGACTGTTTTGTACTCTGAACACCTTCCAGAAGGATTCAGAACATATGCGAGCCGAATCGCTATTGAAAGTTCTTCGATTCAGTTTGAGAATGACAATCAGCTTCGTGAACAATGGGGTTCTGATGATTGTGCGATTGCTTGCTGTGTATCAGGAACAGTTGTTGGAAAAGACATGCAGTTCTTTGGTGCTCGTGCTAACTTGGCTAAAACACTATTATATGCTATCAATGGTGGGGTCGATGAAGTGACTGGCGCCCAAGTTGGACCAGAATATCGTCCAATCACATCAGAAGTACTAGATTTTGAAGAAGTGAAACATAACTTCATGAATATGATGGATTGGTTAGCAGAACTATATGTCAATACGTTGAACATCATTCATTACATGCATGATAAGTATTCTTATGAAGCAGCTCAGCTTGCCTTGATGGATTCTGACTTGCAGCGCACATTTGCTACAGGTATTGCTGGAATCTCTCATGCGGCAGACAGCTTGTCAGCCATCAAATATGCAAAAGTAAAAGCAATCCGTAATGAAAAAGGAATAGCAGTTGATTTTGAAGTAGATGGCGACTTCCCTAAATACGGAAATGATGATGACCGTGCAGATGAATTAGTTTCATGGATCTTGGAATACTTCATGGGACAAATCAAACGTCATAAAACTTACCGCAACTCAAAACCAACAACTTCATTATTGACGATTACTTCAAATGTTGTTTACGGTAAAAATACAGGAAATACTCCTGATGGCCGTGAAGCTGGAAAACCACTTGCGCCAGGAGCAAACCCAAGTTACAATGCAGAACAAAGTGGGTTATTGGCCAGCCTGAACTCAACAGCTAAAATGAATTACGGCTGTGCATTGGATGGAATTTCAAATACCCAAACAATCAATCCTTCTGGTCTTGGAAAAGAACAAGATACAAGAATCGAAAACTTGCGTAATGTCTTAGACGGATACTTCTCAAAAGGGGCTTATCATTTGAATGTCAATGTATTCAGTAATGATCTATTGCGTGATGCAATGGAAAATCCAATGAAATATCCGAACTTGACGATCCGGGTATCTGGTTATGCAGTTAAATTCCGTGACTTGACAAGAGAACAACAACTAGATGTCTTGATGAGAACTTCACACGACAGAATGTAAAAAAGTTTAGGAAACAGCCTTTCGACTCAGTGCCGAAAGATCGTTAGATATCCTTCGCATCATAATCGAATGATCAGTATGCTTATTTGAAAGACACGATTTACAGGGGCAGGACAAGTATGTTCCGTCCCTGTAAATTTTACACATAACGAAGCGGTGATTGCGAAAAATTTTGTTCAGAAAGCTTCGCTTCGACAGCTAACTTGTACTTAAAATGAAATCAAAGAAAAGATGTGAATTTAAATGGAAGAAAAAACAATCGGATATGTTCATTCTATCGAAACTTTCGGTTCAGTAGACGGCCCTGGACTGCGCTTTGTCGTGTTTATGCAAGGATGCCGCATGCGTTGCCAATTCTGTCACAATCCTGATACTTGGAATATTGGCGGAGGGAAAGAGTACTCAGCAGATGAACTTTTAGATAAAGCGGAACGCTTCAGACCTTACTGGGGAGATAAAGGTGGGATTACTGTTAGTGGCGGAGAGCCTCTATTGCAGATCGATTTTTTGATCGAACTATTTAAAAAAGCAAAAGAGCGGGAAATGCATACTACATTGGATACATGCGGAAAACCTTTTACGTATGAAGAACCCTTCTTCTCTCGTTTTCAAGAATTGATGAAGTATACAGACTTACTGTTATTTGATATCAAACACATCGATAATGAAGAGCATAAAAAACTAACGCATTGGGACAATGAAAATATTCTAGAAATGGCTCAATATTTGTCAAAAATCAACAAACCGGTTTGGATTCGCCATGTACTAGTTCCTGAGCGAAGTGATTATGATGAATATTTGATCCGACTAGACAACTTTATCCAAACCTTGTCAAATGTAGACAGAGTAGAGATCCTTCCTTACCATACGATGGGAAAATACAAGTGGGAAACACTTGGTTTGAAATATCCATTGGAAGGAATCGAACCACCTACAAAAGAACGTGTCGAAAATGCTAAACGATTGCTTCATACAGAAGAGTATACAAAATATTTAACGCGATAGAACGCATCGGAAAGAAGTTAAGTATTGCTTCTTTCCGTTTTTTTGCTATTATTAAATAGGAGAAATCACAAAGGAGCGAATGACATGTCAAAAATTTTAGTTTTTGGTCACCAAAATCCAGATACAGATGCAATTGGGGCAGCCATTGCCTTTTCACACTTGCAAAATGAATTAGGTAACGAAACAGAAGCAGTTGCTCTAGGTACACCTAATGAAGAAACACAATACGCATTAGACCACTTTCAATTATCTGCACCACGAGTAGTAGAGTCAGCTAAAGCAGAAAATGCAGATGTCATGCTTGTGGATCATAATGAATTCCAACAAAGTATTTCAGATATCAGCGAAGTAAATATTTTGGCTGTAGTAGACCACCATCGTATTGCAAACTTTGAAACAGCTAATCCATTGTACTATCGTGCAGAACCAGTTGGATGTACAAGTACGATCATTTTAAAACTATATAAAGAAAACCAAGTAACGATCCCTAAAGAAATTGCTGGGATCATGCTTTCAGCTATCATTTCAGATACATTGTTGTTCAAATCGCCAACATGTACGCCTGAAGACGAAGCAGCTGCAAAAGAACTTGCAGCAATCGCTGAAGTAGATCTAACTGCCTATGGTCTTGAAATGTTGAAAGCCGGAACGAATCTAAGTGATAAATCAGCTGCGGTTCTTCTTGATTTGGATGCAAAAAGTTTCCCAATGGGCAGTTCCAATGTGCGTATCGCTCAAGTCAATACAGTGGATCTGAATGAAGTGATGGATCGACAGGCAGAACTAGAAGCAGCGATGGAAGAAGAAATGAAAGCAAATGGCTACGATTTATTCGTATTAGTTGTCACAAATATCTTAGACAGCGATTCAGAATTACTTGTTGCTGGTAAAGGAAAAGAAAAAGTAGAAGAAGCTTTCCAAACAACTTTGACCAACAACCGAGCTTTGCTTAAAGGTGTCGTTTCACGTAAAAAACAAGTCGTACCTCATTTGACGGCTGTATTCAGCTAGTCAAATGGTAGGATGAAGCATTCAAAATGAATGGGATAAGCGATTGAATAAAAAGAAACACAGAACATACTAAAAGTCTAAGAAATGGAGGAGAATAACAGTCAAACATGACTCTTGTTCTTCCTCCTTTTTATGTAAAAGCCTTTTAAGTAAAATAAAATGGATAGAAAAGAGAACATATATGGACTATTATTATTCAAAAAATAAGGAAAACTTTTATCAAAAACTGACCGGTGATCCGCTTTTTTCTTTATTGACCGATTATCTATATGAACATCGAGAAAAAGAAACGATTCTAAGAGAATTGAAAAAAGAATTTCCGCAAAACAAATTTTCTCATTTTCTTGATTTATTGATCGATGCAGGATTAATCAAGAGAGAAGAACGAAGATATCATTTGAACTTTCCAGTATTTGATCCCAACGATTACTTGCAACAAGCCACTTCGGCTGCTGAAATCATAGCCGATCAATTGAAGAGACTCTCTGTGGCTGAACAAAAATTAACGATGGGAGAAGTTATTTGGGCGTATTGTTTTGAAGATGAACGAAAAGAAGCATATTTTTATGGAGTAAGAAACAGCCCAGAGACAGAATTGCTGAGAACGACTGCAGGAAATCAGAAGTACCGTTTTATTACACTTTCCTCTAAAGAACACTTCCCGCTTACGTTGGCTAATTATTTTTTTATACAAAAGAATCAGCTTCCTGTAACGAAGGCATTTAAAGAATTAGCCGAACTTATTGGAGATGTAAATGAAGCGTACTTTTTTGATCAAATAGAAGTTATCGTTGACAGGATACGTAAGAATAAATATAAAAATCGTCGGCCTAGTATTTTCCATCAGTCATTACTTGTGACGAATACCATAAAGGAAGAAGAATCATTTACACTAGCATTGCCTATTGTCGAAAAAAACAATCTTGAGATCGAATTTCCAACATTGGATCCTTCATTGACAATGGAGGAAACGGCCTTTCTTAAACGACAAATCTTTTCTGAGCTGAGCAAAAAATTTATGCCGCATGCATTTTCTTATATCAAAGAATATGGAGCAATATAGAACAATATAGAGCAGCTTTGGTGAGTAGAATCTAAGAGAGCAGTAAGAAAAAATTATGCTGATTCTTGCAAGAGAAGTCTTTCTCTTCTTTTATGGTTAAAAGAATTATTCGAGTATTTTGCCTATCTACCACATATTGGATTCACTACATGGTCTGGAAACAAAGGAATGCAAAAAATTGGTGAGAAATGTGGAATGACAAAGGAAGGAGTCATAAGAAAAGTTAGATTTTTAAATAATCAATATTATGATTCAATCAAGTATGGCATTCTAAGGGAAGAACTAGCCGATTAGATTAAGGAAGTCCATTTGGTGATCCAGAATCACTCAGAAACGAATGGTAAGTCATTATTAATCATCTATCCAATCTTGGGATATTCTTTTAGATTGAAGTGTTTAAAATTAAAAAAGCATTTATGAAGTCGTCATAGTCAGGCTTCAAAATGCTTTTTATTTTGTTTCTTTTTTCTTTGCCACATAAATACATCTAGACTGACGATGAAGAGCATATCCAACAGATTTCCTGCGACTTGGATCGTCGAAGGGTTGGCCAATGGTATCAAAGCAAGGACAAAAAAAGAAAACAAGCTGTAGATAAAACATGTGACAGGAACTAATCGAAAGAAGAGCGGACATCTCATTTGGCTAAAAATGAGTGAAAAAATAAAATAAGTGAAAATAGATAAAATCACGACTAAACCATTCATGATAAAGAAGAAAAGCGTATTGTGATTAAACGAATAAAAAAGGATAGCTAAAAAAGAAAACGTTTTAAATGCAATCAATACACCTGAAGCTTCATTTAACGTACCAGGATGTCGATGAAAAAAATAGGCACCGAAATACACAGAAAACATCAAGCCGCATAGAGAAGATAGAATCAAAAAAAACGGATTTTCTTCGGTTTCTGTAATATCAGAATGATCCAAAAGCAACCAGCCTAATGCACTAGAAGGCGCATGTGAGGTCTTAACGTACGAATAACATAGAAAAAATAAAATCGTCAAAGTTGCAAAAAAAGAGCCTAAATGTAAAAAATTAGTTGTTTTACGTTGAATTTCCATAATATCTCCAAATTAAATTGATAAGTATATAAAGTATAATAACAAATCAATGAGTATATGTCGATATTTTTTAATCAAAATTATAAATAAAAACTGTCGAACATCTAAAATTTAATTTATATGTTCGACAGTTTTTTAATTTGTGAGTTATTTTCCTTGTCTTTTTCTTACTTTTTTAGTCCAAAAACCACCTGAAATATATTTTGGTTCATATGAGATGATGAAAGCACGCTCTTCAATTTCTTTGATCAGACGATACAGTTCACGTTCGCTTTTTCTAGGAGAAAGTATTTCCAAGACCAGTCGCTCGCCTTCTAGACCCATTGCAGAAGTTTGTGTCACACCGTAACCGTGTTCTCTCAGTATACCAGGCAAACTTTTATCTTCCGCGCTATTTGCTGGCAAAATCGTTGTGACCATGATGTATCCTAATGCCAGCTTGTCTTCAATCAAAATCCCAACACTGATACCTACTGCGTAACCTAGCGCATAGACAAATAAATTCAGCGGATTATCTAAACGATCCAATACAAGAGATAGCCCTACGATATATATCGTGATCTCAACCATACTGACAAGGGGAGCAATCAGCCGGTAGCCTTTCATTGTCAGCATAAAACGTAACGTGTTCAAAGTGATATAAGCAAAATTGATGAGGAAGATCATCCCCAACATTTTAGGATCAATCATTTGTAAAACTCCTTTCATTTGTATAACAACAATATCAAAAAAAATCGCAAGTGAAGAAAAATTGAAACTTTATTGGTACCAAAAAATGATAAAATGATTATAATAGAATTATAAAGATAGGTTAGGTGATTAAAATGAAAACGGTCAATCGAGTGTTTTGTGCCAGCCACGTGCTCAGTCTCCTTCTCAGTATATACTTAGGTGTCTATGCGATTCAACAGCCAATTGATGTAGAGAACATTGTTTTTCAGATGTCGCTGACAGATGGTTTGATTCTAAGCGTTTTTTTCTTTTTGATACTATTTATTGGTAATATTTTCGGTAGCGTTGCCAGTTTTTTGAATTTCTCTATTTATCCTCTCCTTTCGCTAGCATTAGGAGTGGTGGGGCTTTGTTCCCTATTCTTATTTCCTGAGCCATTCAGTCCTGCATTTATATTATTTGGTATACTGAACCTGTTCCAGACGACTGTCGGATCATGGTTGCTATGGCGATCAGGAAATTTAATGAAAATAGGTGAGTAACCATTGAATCCAATTATATTGAAACGTTCTGTCAATCAAATTCCAGTGCTAGAAGTTGTCCTGAAAGAATTAAGAGAAGAACGGATTCCCGTTGTCATCTATTATCACGGATGGCAGACAAGTAAGGAGTTAGTTTTGACACAAGGAAGGAAAATTGCACAGCAAGGTATTCGAGTGATCCTGCCAGATGCGATGAATCATGGGGAACGAAAACAGCCAGTTTCTTCTATTCCATCCTATACATTTTGGGATAGTATCTACGGGAACTTGTTTGAGTTTGACACGCTTATCAAGCATTTAGAAAAAAGAGATCTTTTACATGATCGGCTTGCAGTTGGCGGGGTTTCGATGGGCGGAATGACAACATGCGCGTTGTTAGCCAAGCATCCTCATATAGCAGCAGGTGTATGTTTGATGGGATCTCCTGCGCCTCTGGAATATGGGAAAGAAATTGCAAGACGAGCGTCAGAATACAACTATATCTTGCCAAAAGACTATTTTGATCTGATCTCGTGGGTCAAGAGTTATGATTTATCATTGCAGCCGAAAAAGCTAGCTGGACGCCCTCTGTTCTTTTGGCATGGACAAGCAGATGAAAAGATCCCTTATATACAAACGGAAAGATTTGTAGAGAAAAACCGGCATGAGCCTTACGGAAAAGAAATTGTTTTTCGTTCCTCCAAAACACAGCGACACATGGTACAAATACCACTGATGGAGGAAGCTTCCGCTTTTTTAGCAAAGAATTTGATAAAAAAATAGAAATAGCTGAATCGGAAAATCACTTAAGGAGGATAGGAGATTTTCTGATTTTTCTTTTGGGCTATAATGAACCCTGTTAGGAAAATTTGGTATAATTGGTAATAAGAACGACAACATGTTAGAAAGGAAGAGAGCATGCCCACTTTAGCAGATGTTGCAAAACGTGCCAATGTTTCAAAAATGACGGTTTCTCGAGTCATCAATCATCCGGAACAGGTGACGGATGAATTGAAAGAGTTAGTTTTCTCAGCAATGGCTGAATTGGATTACCGCCCAAATATTGCTGCAAAAGCACTTGTCACGAATCGGTCACAGATCATCAAATTATTTATACTGGAAGAAATCGACACAACCGAGCCCTATTACATGAATTTGCTGATGGGGATCGCTAAACGGATCGGAAAAGCGCATTATTCTCTCCAACTAGTTACAAATGACGCATTCGATGTCGGTTCTTGTGATGGATACATCATCACAGGTGTCAGAAAAAAAGACTTCGATTGGATTGACCGCTTGGAAAAACCAGTTGTTTTGTTTGGAGAAAATTGTGAAGGATATGACTATGTAGACAGCGATAATGAATATGGTACAGCAAAAGCAACGCAATATGCCTTAGAAAGAGATTACCAAACAATTATTTATATCGGGATCGAAGTGGACGAATCTTTTGAGCTTTCAAGGGAAGCTGGTTACTTATCTGTGATGAAGGAAGCTGATCTTCCAAGTAAAATCTTGCGATTTCCAAATCATTCGACAGAAGTAGAAAGATATATGATAGAAAACTGGGCAGGTTTCACCGATAAAACTTGTTTTGTATGCAGCTCAGATCGACTGGCACTAGGAGCGGTAAGAGGAATTGTAAATGCTGGTGGGCACTTGCCGGAAGAATTTGGTGTGATCGGCTTTGATGGCGTGTTTTTAGACCAAATCAGTTCGCCTAAATTGACAACGATCAAGCAAGATATTATCCGTATGGGGGAAGTATGCGGGGAAATGTTGCTGAAAAAAATAGAAGAGAAAGGGGCAAGTCAAGGTTATCGTCGTTTTTTCCCTGAACTAGTCATCAGAGAAACGACAAATTAAGCCTCATTACTTTTTATATATTTATGAAATTCATCGCTATTTTCTTAAAATAATCAGCGCATTGCTACTGAAAACAAAAAATCTGTGCTATTATTGAGAAAAGTTCCATTTTTGAGAAGGATGGTTTGAATGAAAGAAATCAGACGAAAACATTTCCGTTTTCCTGCGTACGATGACGAGTTAGGCGTAAAATTAACCAGCGAGAAGAAGCGGGTATTATTTGACGGACAGGAAGATCTTTTGACTGAACAGAATCAGCACCCGTTTGAACAAATGAAAGAATTCCATTTCACGAACACAAACACTGAACAGGTCCGACGCAAGCGCCGTGCAACAAATGGATTGAAGTCAGCTCCGCGTAAGGAAAATTTGGAAAAACATAAAGAAAAATTACCGGATTATACTGGACATCATCACTCAGAACTCACGTCGACTGGACGAAAAAAACTTTTTGGTGAGTCTTCTCGTCCTGTCAGGCAAAGTGAAACGAGGACAGAGTCTCGAAATACTATGAGAAGTTCATCTGTGGACACAAAGGTACGGGAACGTTCTTATTTTGTTCCTAAATATGTACCTGCATCTATTATTCCAGACCCTAGAGAAAGTAAAATTTCTGAAGAGCATTTGATCGAATCAATGAAAAAAACAGATGACTCTTATCTGTTGTTTGATACAGAACCAACGCCTTATCAAGAAAAAAGAAATGATGAGCCTTCTGTACGCACGTTCAATCGAACAAAAACATTAGAGGAAACAAAGCAGTCAGAAGAAAAAAAATCGAAAAAAAGCCATAGTATCTTAGAACGTTCACTGCAAGGGCTGATTGACGATCAGGGAAATTCTTTAGGAGAGAATAGCTATTTTAAATAAGTCAAATACAACCTTGTATTATGTTATAGTGGGGAAGGAAACGCTGCGGCGTTTCTTTTTTTATACTCTACTCGAATGATTATATCGTAACCTAATCTTTTTTTCTTAGCTGATGTTTTCTGCCGTGAGCAAGAGGAGAAAGGGTGAAGAGTAAAAAACAAACTATTTTCACAGATTGTCTGCAAAAATAGTTTGTTTTCATATTTTATAAAAAATTTTATTGAAAGAATATACGTCGTAGTTTACATAATGATCTTTTAGTAAAGTAAATAAAATAGTAAAAATAAGAATCAGTGCTCTAACTGTTCAAGAGGATCAAGTGGTTCAAATGTTTCTGTAGTCTGTTTTGCTTCCAATTGGGGTAAAACAGATCCAATTTCCAGATACTTCACTTTATTCAATGTATAAGATAGAATAGAACAGCTAAGCAATGTATACAGAAAATGTGTGAGATCCAAATAAAGCAAGGAGACAACTAAAATACCAAAAGTGATCAAGAAAAGACTTTTGCCAATCTTAATATGAAAATATTTTTCAATGGCTTGATAAATGATATCTGTTCCGCCTGTGCTTCCGCCAAATCGAAAGACGAGACCGCAACCAATGCCAGAAAGAATCCCTGTCATCAAACTATTGATCAGTAGACTATCTACAGCAAAATGTATATGAAGGCTTTCCCATAAATGTAAAAAGAAAACCAGCGCAAATGTTCCGACGATCGTCCGAAGAAAAGCGTGTTTTCCAAAAAGAAACAATGAGATAAGCAGTAAAGGTAAATTAAAAAGCAGCGAAGTGATAGAAGGCGCGAATCCAAAAAGATTATGCAAGAGCAAAGCAATACCAGTAACACCACCGTCTGCCAGTTTAGATGGAATATTGATGCCTGTCACAGCCAATCCATAGATCCCTGCGCCTAAAATGATTCCGCACAATTCTGTCATTAAATTTAATTTTTTCATTTCTAGCCTCTTTTCTTTTGAAAATTTTCAGCAACCTCTTCATTATACTGACTTATACTCTTTCTTCAAGAGGAAAATGAAAAAAATTTATTTTTGGTTGTTTCTTCCAAATTATCAAAAAGGAGTGGAAAAATGCGAGCAGCAGACTTATTGACAATTCTTACAAAATCACCCAAAAAAACAGATTATCAAGGTGTTTTTTTGGCTCAAGACCAAAAACTGATTCCTGTGACAAGAATCCAGATAAATGAATCGTATCAATTCATCTTTTTATTTGAACAAGGCAAAGCACCACTTGCTATGAAAGAAATCTTTCTATTTTTGATGAAGAACCGTGAAAAAGCTGTTTATTATCAGTCAAAAGAAGAACTCATTCCGCTTTATGGAGTGAAAGAGATAGAAAATAAAGTGGTGATATAAGTAAAAATAAGAAAACAAGACGTTTATGATGCCAAAACAACCGTTTTTTACATTTTTGGCAAAAAAGTGTCATGATACAGTATAATACTTGTTGAACAGGCCAATAAAGGTGTTCTCCCCCACGAGATTTCTACTTTATTGGCTGTTTCTTTTTATTTAAAAGAAAAGTTGTATATGAAAAACGATACGGTTGATTCCGAGTGATCATTTCGTATAGATGTATTGGATGTTCGTTTTGAAGAAACGAGAACCAATACATCTATCAGATTTTGTTGCTCGGATTCTTTTTTTATCCGCATATTAGAGGTGATTTTTCTATTAATTACTGATGCCCTAGTAGGGTTAAGGTAAGTCAAGTTAGTTGGGAAAATGTAAAGAAATGTTTATACTTAAAGAATAACAGAAAGGAAGGTCGCATGAATAATTTTATACAAACATTAAGTGAAAGAAAAGGCGAATTGCTGGAAGCTGCATTTCAACATCTGTCTATTTCTCTCATTTCTTTGCTGATTGCAGCACTGATTGCTATTCCTCTAGCAATTTGGGCAGCTAATCATAAAAAAATGGCAGAAGTCTTATTGCAGATCACGGGTGTGCTTCAAACGATTCCTTCACTTGCCTTATTAGGGTTACTTATCCCATTTGTAGGGATCGGAACTGTTCCAGCATTGATTGCACTTGTTATTTACGCTTTGCTTCCGATTTTCCAAAACACGTATATTGGTCTAGCTGAGATTGACCCGTCTATTGAAGAAGCGGCGGTAGCATTTGGTATGTCCAGAATGAGACGCTTGCTGAAAGTAGAACTTCCCATCGCATTGCCTGTCATTATCTCAGGTATCCGAACTGCCTTAGTTTTGATCATCGGTACGGCTACTTTGGCGGCATTGATCGGAGCAGGTGGATTAGGAACATTTATTTTATTAGGTATCGACCGCAACACACCAGTTTTAACATTGATTGGTGCAATCAGTTCTGCCTTGCTTGCCATTATATTCAGCGGATTGATTCGCTGGTTGCAGCATAAGAAACCTCGATATTCTATCATTACTTTAGCAGCCGTGGTGTGTTTATTTGGGGGCGTTTCTTTATATCAGTCTGCCTTGTTTAAAAATGAAACCATCACGATTGCTGGAAAATTAGGAGCGGAACCTGAAATCCTGATCCAAATGTACAAAGAATTGATTGAAGACAACACAAAAACAGAAGTTGAATTAAAACCGAATTTCGGCAAGACTAGTTTTTTGTTCAATGCCTTGGATCAAGGGCAAATCGATATCTATCCTGAATTCACAGGGACTGTCCTAGAAAGCTTGGTGAAGGTACCTGAAGCAATGAAAAGTGCTGATTTGACAAAAGAAAAAACATATGACGAAGCAGAAGAATTATTGAACAAACAATTCGATATGACATTATTGAAACCAATGGCTTATCAAAATACGTATGCCTTGGCGGTCAAGAAATCTTTTGCAGACGAGCATCAACTTAAAAAGATTTCCGATTTAGCAGCAGTTTCTGATCAGATCAAAGCGGGATTCACACTGGAATTTATTGATCGTTCCGATGGATATAAAGGAATTCAAGAAGCATATGGATTGAATTTTTCAAGTGTACAAAGCATGGAACCAAGTTTGCGTTACCAAGCAATCAATAATGGAGATGTCAATATTGTGGATGCTTATTCCACAGACAGCCAACTCAAGGAGTATGATCTAGTCACTCTAGAAGATGATCAAGGGCTATTTCCAGCTTATCAAGGCGCGCCACTGATGAAAACAGATTTCGCCAAGGACCATCCTGAAATCGTTGAAGCGCTGAATAAATTAAGCGGAAAAATAACAGAAAATCAAATGATCGATATGAACTATCAAGTCAATGTCGAAAAGAAAAAACCGGCAGAAGTAGCACGAACCTTCCTGGAAAACGAAGGATTACTAAAGGAGGGAGATCAGTGACTAAATTAATCGAATTCAAACATGTGCAAAAAAAGTACGATGGAAAATATGTCATTGATGACCTAACTCTTGCAATCAAAGAAGGAGAAATCTTTGTTTTGGTTGGGCCTTCCGGTAGTGGAAAAACAACTACTTTGAAAATGATCAATGGATTATCTAAACCATCAGCAGGAGACATCTACTTCAAAGGAAAATCGTTAAATGAATATAATCTGCAGAAAATGCGGTGGAATATGGGGTATGTGCTGCAGCAAATCGCTTTGTTCCCGACCATGACAGTCAAGCAAAACATTGAAGTCATCCCTGAAATGTTAGGTTGGGAAAAGCAGAAAAGAGCAGACCGTGTAGATGAACTTCTTCAAAAAGTTGGCTTATCTCCTGATATTTATCGAGATCGTATGCCTAGAGAGTTGTCTGGAGGAGAACAGCAACGAATCGGGATCATCCGAGCTATTGCTGCAAGCCCAGATGTGATTTTGATGGACGAGCCATTTAGCGCATTAGATCCTATTTCAAGAAATTCATTACAAGAATTAGTTTTATCTTTACATGAAGAACTGGGAACGACCATCGTTTTCGTTACGCATAACATGGAAGAAGCAATCAAGCTAGGAGATCGTATTGCGTTTATGAAAGATGGAGAAATTATCCAATGCGACACACCAGAACAGTTATTGATGAATCCTAAAAATGAATATGTACGGCATTTCTTTGATGAACCGAAACAGACGAAAGAATGGCGAGTCGAAGATTTAGTCGTCAATGGATATTTTTTAAAAGAAGTACCAAAAAACAGTCATCAACAAGTTTGCCTTGATACGCCTCTGAAAGAAGTGTATACACTTCTTTCAGTGTACCCAAACATTGTGATAGTAGAAAAAGGAAAAAATATTGGTTCACTGACAAGTAAAGAAGTCTTTACTTTTTTAAGTCGAGAGGAGGAAGAAAATGAAAACATATGAGGCAATCGTCATCGGTTCAGGTGTGAGCGGCTTAAGTGCTGCTTATGGATTGAAAGAAGCAGGTAAAACAGTACTAGTGGTCGAAGAAGATCTATGGGGCGGGACTTGTCCTAACCGTGGATGTGATCCTAAAAAAGTCTTGTTAAGTGCTGTAGAAGCCCGTAATCGGATAAAACAATTGAATGGAAAAGGATTTAACGAGATCCCAACCGCTAATTGGGAAGAACTCCAAAAATTCAAACGCACATTCACAGATCCAGTTCCAGAAAATCGGAAAAAACAATTGGCGGAAGCTGGAATCGATCATCTTTCAGGGACCGCTCGTTTCTTAGACGACTCATCTATTGAAGTCAATGAAGAAGTTTTTCATGGAGATTACTTTGTTCTGGCAACAGGCCAAAGACCCACGATCTTACCAGTGGAAGGAAAGGAATACTTGAAGACTAGTGCAGATTTTTTATCATTGCCTGTACTGCCTAAAGAAATTATTTTTATCGGCGGCGGATATATTGCTTTTGAACTGGCTACGATTGCCAATGCTGCAGGGAGCAAAGTAACCATTGTCCATCATAATCAACGACCATTAAAAGAATTTGAGGCGTCTTTGGTAGAGGAAGCCGTCCATCAAATGGAAGCATCTGGCATTCAGTTTGCTTTTGATGTTGAAACCCAAAAGATCATCTCGGAAGGAACTCGATATCGTTTAGTCGGAAAAGAGACGGAATTAGTAGCAGATATGATTTTTTGTGCGACTGGGAGACAGCCGAATACAGAATCTTTAGCACTTGAACAAGCGAATGTCGTCTTTGATAAACACGGGATTGAGGTCAATCATTATCTGCAAACGAGCAATCCAAAAATTTTTGCGTGTGGAGATATTGTTTCAAGGAAAACACCCAAATTGACACCAGTCGCCACTTTTGAAGGAAATTATGTAGCTAAGCGGATAACGGATGCAACAAGCGAACCTATCAAATATCCGATTATACCCACGATCGTCTACGCCAGTCCTAAACTTGCTGAAGTAGGAGTTACAAAAAGTCACGCCTCTTCGTCAGATCAAGTGGTGGAGATGGATCTTACCAGTTGGTTCACCTATCATCGCGTCAATGAACCAGTTGCTAAGGCTGAATTGACCTTTGACCAGCAAAATTATTTGATTGGTGCTGCAGTGATTAGCGAGCAAGCAGATGAATTGATCGATGATTTGACACTAGTCATCAATCAAAAATTGACTAAAAAAGAGTTGGATGGCTATATCATGGGGTATCCGACATTGGCAAGTGATCTCTCCTATTTATTGAAATAATCAGCATGATAACTAAAGCGCTTGTTGCTTTTTCCTTCTTGTGCTACACTTTAAAAAATGAATACCTGTTTCTGGGGATGTCGTAGACGACATGAGAGTAAGTTGTGAACTTAGACCCATTGAACCTGTCAGTTAATACTGGTGAAGGGAGAAACATAGCAGACGCTTGAAGCGGGTTACTATGTCGTGCCCATTTCAAGCGTTTTTTGTTATCCATATTAGAAGAAAGGAGGCGTCAAAATGAAGAAAAATCTTTATCCAGCAGTCAGTATGGCATTCATTTTAATTATTTGGCAGATCGTTGTCTTAGTTTGGAAAATACCCGCTTTTATTTTACCCGGACCTGCTGCTGTATTTTCTGCGTTAACAGCAGATGCACACGTATTACTTTCCCATTCTGTCACAACATTAAATGAAGCAGTGATTGGTTTGGCAATAGCTAGCGTTCTTTCTTTTATTACTGCTTTGGCAATGGATTATTGGAAGTTCTTAGAAATGTCTTTTTATCCATTACTAGTGATTTCTCAAATGTTGCCAATCATGGTGTTAGGGCCATTACTGACCCTATGGTTTGGTTTCGGTATGCTTCCAAAAGTGATCCTTGTTGTCTTGATAAGCTATTTTCCGATCGTAGTTTCTTTTTCGGATACATTGAGGAAAGTATCGAAGGAGCAAATCATCTTTTTGAAAACGATGGGAGCAGATACAGGGAAGATTTATCGAATATATAAAATACCAGCGGGTTTAGCCGGATTCTTTTCCGGTTTAAAAGTGGCCGCTACTTATTGTGTCAGCGGAGCAGTCGTTGGAGAATGGCTAAGCGCTCAAGCAGGCTTAGGGTATTATATGATACGCGTAAAAAACAGCTACCAGATCGATAAAGTTTTTGCTGCGATCATTTGTGTCATTCTATTGAGTTTATTGCTGAATGGCGCTTGTTCATTATTGAAAAAAGGGTATTATCGTATGCTTTATATTTTTTAAGAGAAGGGGATCAAATGAAAAAATTATGGCTTTTATTACCGCTACTGTTGCTTTTATCCGCTTGTGGCACTGCAAAGGAAACAAGTAGCAAACAAGAAACGAAGGATTTGAAAAAAGTGACACTTGTTTTGGATTATGTACCGAATACTAATCATACTGGCATCTACCTAGCAAAAGAAAAAGGCTATTATAAAGAGGCTGGTTTAGATGTCCAAATCATCGAACCAGGAGATAATTCGACAAGTATTGGTCTAGTAGGTGCGGACAAAGCACAATTTGGTGTAAGTTATCAAGAAGATGTCACTTATGCTCACGCAGATGGACAGAATATACCAGTCAAAGCAATTGCTACAGTGATCAAACATAATACTTCTGGATTCGCCACCCTATCAGACAGTAACATCCATTCACCAAAAGATTTTGAAGGAAAAACATATGCAGGTTGGCAAAGTCCAAGTGAAGAAGCTGTCTTAAAAGCTGTGATGGAAAAAGACGGCGGTGACTTTTCAAAACTGACAATGGTAGGAAGCAATGGAGAAGGGCCAGAAAGCTTAGGAAAATCCTCAGATATCCAATGGTACTTTGAAGGTTGGGATATGATCAAAGCAAAAGAAGCCGGTATTGAACTAAACTATATCCCATTGAAAGAATTAGATGAACGGTTAGATTACTATACTCCGGTAATTATTACGAATGATCAACTGATCAAAAATGATCCAGGATTGGTACAGTCTTTTATGGATGCCACGAAAAAAGGCTATCAGGAAGCTATTAAGGATCCAAATGACAGTGCTAAACTGTTGCAAAAATATGCAAAAGGAAATGATCGGACGTTTTTAGAAGAATCACAAGCATTCTTATCAAAAAATTATACGGATGATCCTGAGAATTGGGGATTGATGGAAGAAAAAGTTTGGCGCAATTATACAGCTTTTATGCAGGAAAACGGATTGATCAAACAAGATGTACCTTCGAAAGAACTATTCACTAATCAGTTTATAAAATAGGAGTGATAGATGTGTCAATCCAAATCAGCCACTTGAATGTAGTTATTGAAAACCTGAAAATATTAGAAGACATCCATTTCACTATCCCTAAAGATACTTTTACATCGATTGTCGCGCCAAGCGGAGCCGGTAAGTCAACATTACTGAAAACTTTAACAGGAGTCCAGCCTATGACTTCTGGAACGATCAAAGTAGATGATCAAAAAGTAACTGGTCTCCATACAGCATTTAGTTATATGCCGCAAGAAGATATGTTACTTCCTTGGCTGAGCGTCTATCAAAACGTTACGTTATATCAAAAAATCAATCATCTAGCAATTGATGAAGAACAAGTAAGGGATTATCTGGATATCTTTGGATTAAACGGCTATGAACATTTTTTGCCGGAACAATTATCTGGCGGGATGAAGCAGCGAACGGCCTTGTTACGAACAATCATGAATCCTTCTTCTTACTTGCTTCTTGATGAACCATTTGGAGCGTTAGATGCTATGACCAGAGGGCAGATGCAAGACTGGATGCTGAAACTGCCTAAAAAAGCAAAGCGGACTACTTTGCTCGTGACACATGATATTGAAGAAGCAATTTATTTATCAGACAGGATTCTTGTGTTTTCCGCCCGTCCGGCACATGTGATTGCTGAGATTCAAGTGCCTGAAAAACGACGGTCACGTGAATGGCTACTGCAGCAATCAGAGTTGAAGCAAACGATTTATCAGTTATTGGCAGGTGAATGAGGTGTTAAGTGATGCTCATTGCCATTTAGATGGGAGTCAGAGTTTAGCACTCCTTCAGCAGGAACACACGATTTTGACGATCATTAATTGTGATTCGCCAGAAGAATGGGAGAAAAACAGACGGCTTGCAACAAGCAAGAATCAAGTCTTAAGTTACGGTATCCACCCTTGGAAAGCGGATAGCTATACGTTTGCACAAGTTGAGCTTTTTTTGAAAAAAGCAAGGATCATCGGTGAAATAGGGTTAGACAATATCTGGACGAATGTGCCGCTGTCTACACAAAAAAGAGTGTTTGAGCAACAGCTTGCTTTTGCAGCCATAAATAAGAAACCTGTTGTACTGCATACAAAAGGATGCGAAAAAGAGATCTTAAGCTATATCCAAGCTTACCCTAATCACTATTTGATTCATTGGTATTCTTCTTTGGACTATCAACAAGACTATATTGATTTAGGCTGTTATTTCAGCATTGGTCTTGATTTGAAAAAGAACCCAGCAGTCTGGCAACTAGCTAAAACAGTCCCAATCGACCACTTACTTATTGAAACGGATGGACTACATGCAGCAGAATGGGCATTAGGTGATAGTTTTTCAGAAAAAGATTATGTCTTACTGCTTGAAGAACAGTTAAAGACAATCGCTGAAATCAAAGAGCTATCAGTTGAAGAAGTTAAGAAAAATACTTATCAAAACTTGGAACGTTTCATTAGATTAGGTAAATAAAAAAGAGGTGTGACACAACTAGTGTCGCACCTCTTTTTGGCTTTCTTTGGATAAAAGTAAACCGTTCGATTAATAAATGAATCTTAGTACCAACCGTTTGCTTCCCAAAATGCTTTCGCAGCTTCCCAAGAACCATAACGTGAAGCAACATATTGTTCTGCTACTTTTTCTTGGTTCGCAGCAGAGTAATCACCATTCAAGTAAGAAGAATCTAATTGGTAACGTCCGATGTAACGTCCGTTCGTTGCTGTGTAAGAACCGCTTGATTCTTTTTGTGCGATCCATTCTTTTGCAGCATTCGTGCTTGTTGCCGTTGTTGTTGTTTCTGTTGCAGCAGGAGCAGATTGTGTTTCAGCAACAGGGGCTGCTTGTGTTTCTGTTTGAACCGTTTCTTGTACAACAGGTTGTTCAGCTTGGACGGGAGCTTCTTGAACGGTTGCTTGAGGTTCAGCAGCTGCTTGTGCAGAGCCTTCTGTTGGAATCGTTAATTGTTGTCCTGAGTAGATCAGGTTAATGTCAGAAATTGAATTTGATTCTGCAATGGCATTGATCAAGGAGTTGTCACCAACGTATTTTTGAGAAATCGTTGATAGAGTATCACCTGATTGAACGGTATAAGCTTCGTCCGCATGAGCAGTCGTTCCCATGAAGAATGCAGCACCGGCAGCCAAAGTTGTTCCAAAAAGTAAAGTTTTAAGTGATGTCATGAAAAATCTCCTTTATTCGTTAAAAAGTTTTATTTGTTGTGTTCAACGAGGAATACTTTAACACGTGAAAATATTTCATAGGTAAAAGAAGCATGACAATTTATGACAAATCCACGTTTTTTGTAATAAACACAGTAATTTATGAAATGAAAAGGATTACGTTTAAGAAAAACTAGTTTTTTTCATTTATTTTTACTATACATCTATATTTAAGAAAGTGTTAAGGTACATTTTTCTCTATGAAAAGTTTTTGCAGATACATAAAAAAGGAAGATTAAATGAGAATTTAATAGCGTTTCTATTAAAAATACAATTGTAATTTAAAAGTGCTTGACATTGCATGTGAAATCACTTACTTTTAGTGAGTAAAAATATTAAATGAAGGAGCTACATAATGAAAAAGAAAATTATTGCTGGTGGGATTGTGGTTGCATTTCTATGTCTAATTGGCTACACAGGCACGCGTTACGCAAATGAAATTATTTTGTGGGGTGGAGAGACAGATATCGATACAATCAATGAGAATCTGACACAGCTTGACCATACGTTGACAGATAAAGAGCAAAAGATTACAGATCTTACCGCACAACTAGCACAAAAAGAACAGACATTGCAAGATTCAAAGGCAGATGTCCAAGAATACCAAGCAAAAGTAAATGAATTAGAAAACCAAAAAAATCAATCGGCAGCAGAAAAACAAAACTTAGAAAGTCAATTAGTCAGCAAGGATGCACAACTACAAAGCAAACAAAATGAAATCAATTGCGAAACTAGACGAAATCAACCAAAAAAATGATGAAATCAATCGTTTGAATGCAGATTGGACTGCAAGACTACAAGAAGCACAAGCAAAACTTTCAGAATTACAAAATACTGTAAATGGTTTGAACCAACAAATCGCAACACTGACACAAGAAAAAGCAAATTTAGAAACTCAGTTAGCAGATACACAAAAAAAATTAGACGAAGCAACTGCTGAAAACACAAGTTTGAAACAATATATTCAAAAGTTAGAAAAAGCAAAAGGCGAAGTGGAAGATACAGCTGATAAATCTCAACAAATCGTTGAAGAACATTTGAGTAAATAATCTTTTATGATAAGTAACCCTTGATCAGCAATGCGGCGACAGCAATTTATGCTGTTGCCGCTTTTTTGTTAATAAGTAGTCCTTCATCGTCGCAAGAAGAGTTATATGTTCGTTAAGAAAAATAGCTGGACAAAAAAATCACAAGATAAAAAGTGTTTCTTCTTTACAAAAGGGAATGTATGTTCGTATAATAGTAATGAGGTGAAGGCAATGGAGATAAAATATGGAACAGTAGATAAGATTCGTACGTTGCAGGTCAGCGCCAGACCACTGATTCGTTTTAGCTTAAATGAGGTCAATTGTCTGATTGCTTCCCATAGTTTGAACTTCCTAGCTGAAGTAGACGAAGGGATGAAACTAGTTGTTACAGGATATTACAATAATAGAAAACAATTCGTGGTGAGATCTTATCATGTGTTAGGAAAACCAAAAATTGTGGTAGAATATGAGAAAAGTCTATACCCAAGAAAAAAGGTCCAATAAGATGAAAGAATGAACGAGAAAAAGAAAAGCGGCTGAGACAAAAATGTCCTAGCCGCTTGTTTTGAAAGAAAAATGCAGACGATGGGATTTGAACCCACACGAGCGTACGCTCACAAGACCCTCAATCTTGCATGTCTGCCGTTCCATCACGTCTGCATAAATAATAACACAATAATGATAGCGAGGTTTTACATAGTTGTCAAGCTCAAAAAGTGGGAGGTCTTATGAAGATGGAGAAATATGACGGAGAATTTTCAGGACTGGGGATGATCCTAGGCATATTGATTGGCCTTGCATTTGGTCGTTTTATATTTGGGTTGATGCTGGGAATTATTTGTGGGATTGCAATGGATTGGGCAGCAAATCTATGGAATGACTATCATGACCAGTAAGTTCTCAGCGCTTCTCAGCATTTTTTTCGATACTTATGTTTTTCCTAAATAAGTGGCAAATTTTTCTAGGATGGAGTATGATATTGAAATAGTAAATAACAAAAAATTTGGAAAGTTCTAACTTTTTGAAATGAGGGATTGGCTAAGTGATGAGAGAATTTGAAAAATCCAACAAATTAGAAGGTGTTAGTTACGACGTTCGCGGTCCGGTTCTAGAAGAAGCAGAGCGGATGCAAGAAGAGGGCATCAGTATTTTAAAATTGAATACAGGAAATCCCGCACCTTTTGGATTCGAGGCACCAAACGAAGTCATTCGTGATTTGATCATGAATGCCCGTGATTCAGAAGGCTACTCAGACTCCAAGGGAATTTTTTCTGCTAGAAAAGCAATTGAGCAATATTGTCAACTGAAACATTTTCCGAATGTGACGATCAATGATATCTATACCGGAAACGGAGTCAGCGAACTGATCACGATGTGTATGCAAGGGTTGCTAGACAATGGAGATGAAGTACTGGTTCCAATGCCGGACTATCCGTTGTGGACTGCCTCGATTGCTTTAGCTGGAGGTACACCTGTTCATTATATTTGCGATGAAGAGGCAGAATGGTATCCTGATATTGATGATATCAAATCAAAAATAACGAGTCGGACAAAAGCGATCGTCATCATCAATCCTAATAATCCTACTGGGGCACTTTATCCAAAAGAATTGTTAGAAGAAATTGTTGAAGTAGCCCGACAAAACAACCTGATTATTTATTCTGATGAAATCTATGACCGCTTAGTGATGGATGGCCTAGAACATATTCCGATTGCTACATTAGCGCCTGATTTGTTCGTTGTTACGCTGAACGGTCTATCCAAGTCTCATCGTGTGGCAGGCTTTCGAGTCGGCTGGATGGTCCTAAGCGGAGATAAATCACACGTCAAAGGCTATATAGAAGGGCTGAATATGTTGTCTTCCATGCGTTTGTGTTCTAACGTCTTGTCTCAGCAAATCATCCAAACGGCGCTGGGCGGTTATCAAAGTGTTGATGAGCTGCTCCTGCCAGGCGGAAGGATCTATGAGCAAAGAGAATATATCTATAATGCAATCAATGATATTCCTGGTCTTTCAGCTGTAAAACCAAAAGCTGCTTTTTATATATTCCCTAAAATCGATACAAAACGATTCAATATTTTGGATGATGAAAAATTCGTCTTGGACTTTTTACATGAACATCATATTCTGCTCGTACACGGTGGCGGATTCAATTGGAACCAACCAGATCATTTTCGGATCGTCTATCTTCCTAAAATGGATGATTTGAAACAAACAGCTAAGAAAATGAGAGAATTTTTAGCGACATATCGACAAAAGTGACTTAAAAAAAAGCAAATTTTCCAGCAAGAGAGCCACAGACAAATATACTGAGGCTCTCTTTCTAATGGAGATCTCTTAAATAACTAAAGTCATATTATTTAGTTGCAAGTCTTTTCTTGAAGTTTGCGACTTCCTAAAGTAAAATACGGATAGAATGCGAATACGCATATTTTGGGGAGGATACTTATGGAAACGTTAATCGAGTCCTTTGGCACAATCATTAAAGAGATTCGAAAAGAACAAAAAATGACGCAAAAGATGCTTTCGCAAGATATTTGTTCACAAAGTGTACTAAGCCGGATCGAAAATAATGAGGAACTGCCGAATGTATTGGTGATGATGCAGATTTGTCAACGGCTAGGAGTAACGATTGATCATGTGATGAATCTCTCTCGAAAAACTACTCGGACAAACGATAAATTATTTGAACTGTTGGATAGTTGTTTCCAAAAACGTGATTATCGCAAGTTAGAACAAGTACTAAAATCTTCTGATATTTCTGAGAATCTGTATCAAGCAACTGACTTTCAACGATATTATTATTATCTCGGTGTTTGTGAATTCACGTTGCGTCAAAATATTTCTCAGTCTCTTTATTATTTAAAAGAAGCATTAAGCTACTCTAGCCAAAAAGAAAGAATCCATGTCTCTGACACAGAAATACAACTGATTAGTTGTATCGGAAAAATATATGGTGTGGCAGGAAAAACTGCTGAAGCCCGCTACTATTTGAGTCGAAGCATCCAACTGCTGCATCAATCAGCTGATGAACGATCAAAAAGTGAATTTTCGCAAATTTTTTATAATTATGGAAATTTCTTATTCCATCAAAATGAAATTGACGAAGCACTAGAGCAGGTGAACCAAGGAATCTATTGGGCTCAAGAGAAAAATAGTTACTATTATCTCAATGATTTATTTGTGCTTAAGAGCTTGATATACAAGCGTAAAGAAGAACCAGAAAGAGCAGCATTTTATGAAGGATTGGCACAAGCTGTGAAACAAATTTCAAAAAATCTATAAATGGTGTAGACCATTCTTGACTTCTTCTCTAAATAAGAGTACTTTAGAGGTAGAAAAACAAAGGGAGAGAATAGAATGAGAACTTTTATCTATGCTGACAAATTCTTTTTAGCGTCAGGCGTCAAAAATGCAGGCTATCTTGAAATTACCGATGGGCTTTTTGGTGAATACACCAAAGAACTACCTGAGGGAGAAGTCAACATCATTGACCAAAGCGGCAAATGGATTGCTCCTGGTTTGGTAGATACACATATTCACGGCTATATGAATCATGATGTAATGGACAACGATGCAGAAGGTATCAAAGTGATGTCTGAAGGTCTATTATCTTGTGGAGTGACTTCATTTTTACCAACAACATTGACGTCAAGCAAAGAACGTTTAAAAGATGTAGCTGAGACAATCGGCAAAATGTATCAAGAAGCACCAGGAGCTAAAATCAAAGGAATCTATTTTGAAGGTCCTTTCTTCACAGAAGAACACAAAGGGGCACAAAACCCAAGTTATTTCGGTGATCCTGATTTGGATACTTTCCATGAATGGCAAGAAGCTTCAGGCGGTTTGATCAAAAAAATTGCTTTAGCACCGGAACGTCAAGGTGTAGAAGAGTTTGTCAAACAAGTGACTGAAGAAGGAGTAGTTGTTTCTCTAGGGCACAGTAACGCTACGCTAGAAGAAGCGCAAAAAGCTGTTGAAGCAGGCGCCAGCGTGTTTGTCCATGCTTTCAATGGGATGCGCGGATTGAATCATCGCGAACCAGGTATGGTAGGTGCGTTATTATCTTTAGAACATGTCTTTTCTGAATTGATTTGTGACGGACATCATGTACATCCAAATGCGGCAGGAATCCTAATGGAAAAAGCAGGACATGAGCATGTCGCTTTGATTACAGACTGTATGATGGCCGGTGGGATGCCTGATGGAAATTACAATTTAGGTGAATTTCCGGTAGTAGTAAAAGAAGGAACGGCACGTTTGGAATCTGGCAACTTAGCTGGAAGCATCTTGAAATTGAAAGAAGCAATTAAGAATGTCGTGGATTGGGGACTAGCAACACCAGAACAAGCAGTCATGATGGCTAGTCTGATTCCAGCAATCAGTTGTAAAATCGATGACACATGTGGAAAAATCGCTCAAGGACGCGACGCAGACTTTATCGTATTGAACCCTGATATGACATTGGAAGCAACTTATCTAGATGGTGTGGAACGTTTCCACGCATAATATAATCTAAGATAGAGGCTGGGACAGAAGCGTTTAACTCCAAGAAATAAGAAGAAATTCACGAAAATTGCTTTTCAAATTTTTGTGAATTTCAGCTTATTTCCGAAGGAGTTGCTTCTGCTTCCGCCGTTTATACGTGTTTAGAGCGTGAGACAAAAGTGTTCTTTACTTTTGTCCCACGCTCCTTTTTGTGTTCTAACGAATATCACTTTACATAAGTTTCAAAAGTTTCTTTAATTCCTTATTGTTCAATAGTTAACAATATAAAGATAAAATAAAAAATGTTAATACGTATTAGCTAAATAAAAGCATTTTGAATTGTGAATAAATGAACATTAATAGGAGGGAAAAGATGAATTTATTTGATATTTTCCGATCGACTTTGACAGATATGTCGATTGTTAGTGCAATCACTTCAACAGTTTTTATTATATTATTAGGGTTTATTTGTAGAAAAAAGGAAATTTTTTCTGAATCTGTTGGAAAAATCCTATCGAAAGTTGTCTTAACAGCGGCTCTGCCAGCACTTGCATTTCGAGCTTTCATGCAAGATATCAATACAGAACTATTGATGCAAGGAATCAATGTCTTGATTTGGGGGTTAGTGATTTATATTATTCTTATTCTAGTTTCAAGGCCATTTTTCTTAAGTTATAAAGGGGATAAGCAATCAACGTTGCGTGTCCTGACAATCTTTGGTTCTACGACCTTTTTCGGGACACCGATTGTCAGTGCGATTTATGGACCGGTCGGCGTGATGTATTCCTCGATTTTCAACATTGGTTATCGGATCTTTTTGTATTCTTATGGATACATAAAAATGAGTGGCTTGAAGATGGAAGCCAAAAATATCAAAGCGATGTTCGTTAATCCAATCATCATCGCTACTTTTGCCGGCCTTTTCATTTGGCTGTTCCAAGGATATCTTCCACAAGTGTCAATTACAGGTGCAGAAGGAGAGATAAGCCAAGTAGCGTTTTTGCGAATTGACCAGACAGCACCTTGGCTATTTCAGCCAATGGATTATTTAGCTGGTTTAAGTTCGCCATTGGCATGGCTAGCAATCGGCGCAACATTAGGTGAAGTAAGTTTCAAAAAAGCTGCTTCTGAAAAAACATCATGGTATTACAGTTTAGTCAAAGTGGTATTTGTACCTGCATTGAATATCGTGATTTTAGCAGTTTTGACGGCAACAAATATTCTACCGGTCAATTTTGAAGCACTGGCAACGATTGTTATCATGATGGCTACACCAGCCGCAACTGTGGCAGCAGCCTATGCTATCAGTTTTGATAGGGAGGCACTTTTAGCCTCTAATGCATCCTTACTGTCAACTATTTTTGCTGTAGTACTGACACCTGTATGGATCGTTGTATTGCAAATGATTCACGGCATAGGTTTGTTTTGATAGGAAATGGAGGAGGAAAGTATGAGAATCGCATGTTATGGTGTTCGTCCGAATGAGATCGATTTTTTTGAGCAATTGAATATTTACCATTATGAACTGAGTCTTTATGAAGAACTACTGACGCATGACAATATTGAATCAGCTATGGCCCATGATGCTGTACTGCTGAGAGGAAATTGTATAGCAGATGAGATCAATCTTGCAAAAATGCAGAAATATGGGATCCGCTATGTTTTTACCCGAACTGTGGGAGTCAATCATATCAATCTACAAGCGGCAGCTGATTTTGGTATGACAGTAGCCCGTGTCCCATCATATTCGCCAAATGCTATAGCAGAATTATCTTTGACTTTTGCCATGATGCTTTTGAGAAATACAGCGTATACGACGATCCGAACATCTTTCAAAGATTTTCGAGTGGATGAACAAATGTTTAGCCGTGAAATCAGAAATTGCACAGTAGGTATCATAGGAACAGGCAGAATAGGATTGACGGAAGCAGTTTTGTTTAAGGGGCTAGGAGCCAAAGTGATCGGCTATGATATCCATCAGACAGAAGCTGCTAAAAAAGTATTGACGTTTCACTCACTCGAAGAATTGTTAGCAAAAAGCGATATCGTCAGTATCCATGTACCTCACATCCCAGGTGAAAACGATCAAATGATCAATGAAGGATTTTTGGCTCAAATGAAAAGAGGCAGTATCTTGATCAATACAGCTCGTGGAGAGCTTCAAGATAATGAAGCTATTTTAAGAGCTTTGAAAAGTGAACATTTAGCTGGTTTTGCAACCGATGTTTTTGCAAATGAAACAGATGTCTTTTTCCGATCTTTCAAGCCATGGGAGATGATTCCAGATCCTGCTATCCAGCAACTAGTAGAATTGTACCCTAGAGTTCTTATAACCCCTCATGTAGGTTCAAATACAGATGAGGCATTGTCAAATATGATTTCGACAAGCTTCGAGAACTTCCGCGAAATAATAGAAACTGGAAAAACGAAAAATGAGGTATCTCTTCCTAAAGCGCGTCAATTAAAATAAGGAAACATGGGCACGCACCACTAATATGTTTAAAAATAGAGGTTGTGACAGAAGTGGTCAGCTTCAAGAAACAAGAAGGAATTGACGAAAATTGCTTCTCAAATTTTTGTGAAATTTCGGCTTATTTTTCGAAGAAGCTACTTCTGGAACACCATTTATTCGGAAAAACATACTAAGATTAGAGGGGAACATCATTGACGAATGATGTTCTCCTCTATTTTCTATTTTTAGATTATAGTGAAGAGTGAAAGAAAGTTCGAACAAAGCCTTGAGGACTACGAGTCCCTATCAAAAACCGAACTTCTTTACTGTCATTTTAGAATCAGGTTTACGTATGTTGGGGCCATGAGCCCGTGTATAGGAAATTGGAATCGAAATGAAGCAGTAAAGTTCTTTCAAAACTTAAAAAGGAGGAATACAAATGCCTTACATTCTTGCATTAGATGTTTCAATGGGACACAGCTACAGTGTCCTATACAAAGACGACACCTGCTTATTTGAAGACGAGATCGAACACACTCAAAGAGGATTTCATGCATTACTCGAAGAGATCCAGCACTTGCCTGAACGTCCATTGATTGTTTTTGAAGCAACGGGGATTTATTCCAGACCAGTCGAAAAGTTCTTTCAAGATCATCACTTTTCTTACTGTTTGTTAAACCCGTTAGAAGCGAAAAAACAGATGGAAGAAAGCACCTTACGCAGTTGGAAAACAGATAAATCGGATGCCCACCGGCTCGCACAGACTCATCTTAAAAATCAACGTCAGCCAAAAGAAGTACAAAGCAATTTTTACTTAGAGATGCGCGATTTAGCCCGTTTTTATCAAGAGATTGAGAAGAAAATCACTCGTCTGCGCATGGATTTACACAACTGCCTTCAGTTGACTTTTCCAGAGCTTGAACAGTTCTTTTCAAACAGGCTGACCCCTTACGCATTGACATTGATCCGTCTTTTTCCCCATCCAGATTTTGTATTGGCATCTACTCGGACAAAAATAAAAAATAAACTAATCAACGAAACACGGAAAAAAATCTCCGCGAATCGTGCCGAGCAAAAGGCAGATCAAATCATCCACTATGCACAGTGTGCCTACCCAGCTGTTGAAAAAGACAGTATCCACTGTCAAAAAACGATTTATTACGCCGAACTTCTCCAAGATTTACTCGAACAAAAAGAAGCACTGGCGACACAAATGATCAAAAAAGCCGAAGGCTCTCCTTGCTTTTTGTTGTACCAAACGTTCCCTGGGATCGGCGCACTCACAGCCGCTTTATTGCTCGGTGAATTAGGAGATATCACACGATTTAAAACCCATAAACAATTGAATGCCTTTGTCGGAATTGACATCCGACGGTATCAATCAGGTAAGTATACTGGCCAAGACCGCATCAATAAGCGTGGTAATCCCAAAGCACGGAAAATTATTTTCTTCACCATTCGAAATATGATTCGCCAGCAACGCGCAGCTCCTAATCATATTGTCGATTATTACTACAAATTAAAAAAGCAACCTATCCCTAAGAAAGATAAGGTTGCCACAGTTGCTTGTATGAACAAGCTTCTGAAATGTATGCACGCTATGGTTAGGGCACATACAGAGTACGACTATGCGTACGCGGTCTCAGTGGACCATTAACTAAACCACTTACAGTATACCACTTCTTTGCCCAGATCGAAAATTTTTTACGAACGAGGCTTTATTTGGTGTGCCTTGATTTTGTCGCTTTCGTTTATGAGCTATTTTTCTTACACCTTTTACTTGACTAATCGTAGGAAAAGGCTGTGACAAGACTTTTTTCACAGCCTTTATTTAGTATTAGATAACTCGACGACTCAACAATAATCCGTGAGTTTTTTCCGCCCATTCTTTGTCAATTCATAACAGGTTAGTGGTCGGCCAATCTCCAAATATCTGATTCTTTCATTCAGTATATCTTGTTCCACCAAAAAATTTAAATATTTCTTGACGGAGATACGTGAAAGTGCACTTTTTTGAGCCAGTTCTTTTGTTGAAAAAATAGTCTCTTCTTTTAGGATAGATGCACTGATTTTTTTTAAAGTCAGTTTTGACAGACCTTTAGGCAAATCAATGAATGAAGGTGTTTCGTGAATGGGAGTGGTATGGTTGAATACTTGATCGATCAATTTCTGGTCTGCTTTTTCAGTCGTTTGGATCGTCTGGAAGAAAGCAAGGTATTTTTCAATCGCCAACTGGAAACGTTGCAAAGTGAAGGGTTTGATCAAATAATCTAAGGCACCATATCGGATCACATTTTTTATGGTTTCGATATCATCTGCAGCGGTTATCAAGATCACTGGGATATCGTTTCCTTGCTGTCTCAGCCAAGATAAAAAATGGATACCACTTTCGCCAGGCATATATACATCAAGCAACAGCAGATCTGCGTTTTTTTGTCTGAAATATTTTTTTCCTTCTTCTACATTTCTGAAACTTTCGATTACGTTCATATTAGGTATACTTTCCACAAACGTACGATTCAATTCTGCAACCATTGGATCATCTTCAATTATTAGGACATTTGTCATCATTTTGATCTTCCTTTTTTGGTAATTCTAGATAGACGATTGTACCGCCATTTGCTTGTTTGGAAAATTCTAAGATCCCACCGTGACGTTTGACAATTGAATGGATGATATTCAACCCATATCCACGATTGATTCCTTTCGTCGAAAAACCTAGCGTAAATATTTTTTCTGAGATTTCTTCTGATATTCCGACACCGTCATCGCAGACGGTCACGATGAATACTTCCGCTTCTGTGTCATAGTTTAAATGGAGCCGAACCTGTCCGTTTCTTTCAGGCATTTGAAGTACGGCTTCTTTAGCATTATCAAGTAAGTTCCCTAACACTTGCAAAAGTGAATGGATGGAGTCGTCCATCTCCATTTTAGGGATAAAAGAATCGCTTTCTAACAACATTTCAACAGATTGTTCTTTGGCTTCGTTTATTTTTCCTAATAAAAAACCGGCAATCGCAGGGACTTTGATCAGATTTGAGACTTGACCAATCTCTTTTTTATAATTTTGATTTAGCTGTTGGATAAAATGGGTGACTTCTTCATATTTCTTCAAGTCAATCAAGCCAGAAATGACGTGAAGTTTATTCATAAATTCATGAGTTTGAGCTCTCATAGAGTTTATATATTGTTTCGTCCCCCCGAGCTCCTCCATTAATTTCATTACTTCTGATCGATTTCGTAAAGTTGCGACTGCTCCTAAAAAACGGTCATTGCTAAAAAGAGGTGTAACGCTAGAAATAGTTTCTATCCCATTTAAATACATGGATTGAGTCCGAACAGTCGTTTGGTGCTCGATTGTCTCTTTAAACAATACGTCATATAGATTATCGCTGATTTTTTTTCCTACTTCGAAATCCGACAGCCGTTTTGTTTGATAGAAAATATTTTTTGCAGGTGTATTGATCAAGAGGATAGTTTTATCAGAAGAGATGGCCAATATTCCTTCATCTACTTCATTTTCGATAATCGTTTTTTCACTTAACTGTTCCGCTATTTCTTGTGGTTCAAGTCCAAGCAGTACTTTTTTCATTTTTTGGGCAAGAAAAACGGCGCCTATGATGCCTACGCTAAGTCCGATGATCAATGAAAAAACAATCATTTTTTGTCCATCTTTGACCTGATTGTCGATCGTGTTGTTCGTCAAGCCAACACAAACTGCACCAATAATCTCTTGATCATAATAAATAGGGACGAAATAGCGGAAGCCGAACCCTAACATTCCTTCTTTTTCAGAGAAAAATTCTTGTCCTCCAATCACTTTTTTCACATCTTCATGACTTGAGAAAGGAAGGCCGATGTAACTTGGGTCTGCGTGAGAATATCGAATGCCTTCAGGGTCCATGACAACAATAAAATCTAAATTCGATGCCACCATGATTTCATTCGTGATTCCTTGAATCACATGTGTCGGATCACCAGTCTGAAGCTTTTTTTGGATGAGTTTATCGCTGGCAACGATTTTAGCGATGCTAGAGATTCTATCTGACACACTAGATCGGTTCATCGAAAGAATAAAATTCCTAATCAATATGGCAGAAACAATCAAAGAAACGAATGTGGAGAAACAAACGACAAGAATGATCGTATTTTGGAGCTTTAATGGTTTTTTCTTAAGGAAAGGAAACATAGGCTACCTCGAAAGAATTTATTGTGAAAATTTTAACATGAAAAATGAAAATTAACAAATTGGCATTGATAAATAGAAGCTTTCTATGAATAAATACCTTTGAATCGGTGAAAGAAGCTATACAGAATTTTCAAACATTGGTATGATAGACGTAGAAATGGAAGGAGGCGTGTATATGATAGGGGGAATCGCACTTGAGACGATTTATTGGTATACATTGCTGATTTGTGCGGGGTTGGCAGTTCTTTTGATTATTTTTGGAGATGTCTTCGACTTTGATGGCCCACTTGATCCAATGCTTATTATCCCTTGGCTAACTTTTACAAGTTTGTTTGGTTTTCTTGGTGAGCGTCTAACGGATCAATCCTCTTTATTTTTATTTATTGCCAGTGGAGCCATATCGACAGTTTTGGTATTTTTGCTTAATTTCTATCTATTGATGCCGATGAAACATGCCGAATCAACGATGTCGTCTTCTGAAAAGACTTTGGAAGGGCAAGTAGCTGTTGTGATCACACCAATCCCTGTACGGGGCATGGGAGAAATCCAATTAAAAAGTGTTACCGGTTCCATTAGTCGTCCTGCTTGTTTCTACAGCCCCCAAGAACAGATAGCGGAGCGGGGAACGAAAGTATTGATCATTGAGATCAAGGAAAGAATCTGTTATGTCATGCCTTATGAAAGCATGATAAAAGCTTAAAGGAGCGTGTGTTAAATGGGAATACCAGTTGTTTTTATCGCGATCGCAATCGCAGCGTTGATTTTGCTGATGCTACTGATCGTCTTTGTAGCGAAGTACCAAACAGCAAAACCAGATGAAGCGTTGATCATCAGTGGAAGTTATTTAGGAAGCAAAAATGTACACAAAGATGAAAGTGACAACAAAATCAAAATCGTGCGAGGAGGCGGAGCGTTCGTCTTACCGGTTTTCCAACGTTCGAATCGAATCAGTCTATTATCTAGCAAATTGGACGTTTCTACTCCAGAAGTGTATACAGAACAAGGCGTACCGGTGATGTGTGACGGTACTTCGATCATTAAAATTGGTTCTTCTGTAGAAGAGATTGCTACAGCAGCAGAACAGTTTTTAGGTAAGACTAGAGAAGAATTGGAGAATGAAGCAAGAGAAGTATTGGAAGGTCACTTACGTTCGATTCTAGGTTCTATGACTGTAGAAGAAATCTACCAAAATCGTGATAAGTTCAGTCAAAGCGTACAAGAAGTCGCTTCTGTAGACCTTGCAAAAATGGGATTAATCATTGTTTCTTTCACTATCAAAGAGGTCAGAGACAAAAATGGTTATCTTGACTCTTTAGGGAAACCAAGAATCGCCCAAGTCAAAAGAGATGCAGATATAGCAGAAGCAGAAGCTTTAAAAGAAACGCGTATCAAAAAAGCTCAAGCAGAAAAAGAATCACAAGCAGCTGAATTACAACGACAAACAGAAATCGCCGAATCATTGAAAGAAAAAGAATTGAAACTAGCAACCTACAAACAAGAACAAGATGTTGCTAAAGCGAAAGCAGACCAAGCCTACAACTTGGAAAGCGCCAGAGCGCAACAACAAGTAATCGAGCAAGAAATGCAAATCAAAATCATAGAGCGTCAAAAACAAATCGAATTGGAAGAAAAAGAAATTACACGTCGAGAAAAGCAATACGATTCGGAAGTGAAGAAAAAAGCAGATGCCGATCGTTACGCTAAAGAACAAGAAGCACAAGCTCAAAAAGTCAAAGAAGTGACCGAAGCAGAAGCCGAACGTTTCCGTGTGGAAGCACTAGCAGAAGCGGAAGCCAATAAGACAAGGTTAGCTGGACAGGCAGAAGCAGAAGCAGCATTAGCAAAAGGAAAAGCAGAAGCCGAAGCAAAACAAAAAATTGCCAATGCCTTCAAGGAATATGGCGAAGCAGCTGTCTTGAGTATGGTTATCGATATGCTACCGCAATTGATGCGCGAAGCAGCACAGCCGCTAGGAAATATCGAAAAAATCTCTGTTGTCGATACAGGAAGCAGCTCAGGAGAAACCAGTGGAGCGAACCGAGTGACAAATTATGCCACAAACTTGCTTTCTACTACTCAAGAAACATTAAAAGCGACAACAGGACTTGACTTGAAGGAAATCGTAGAGAATTTGTCGACACGTGGGACTACTAGCCAAGTAAATATGTATGAAGCACCAAAAGAGGCAGAACAACACTCGATGAAGGAAGAATAAAGTAGGACACTTCACCGATCAATAAAAAATGGAGGAAGGCTTTTCAAGTCCTTCTCTCCATTTTTTATGTTATTTCAAAAGAAAATCAGTCCTCGCTATTTTTCTTTTGTTTTTGGATCTTAGCTTCTATCTCTTGTAAACTTGTTCGCAGCAATCGTTCTTTCTTTTGGAGTTCGACCAAATCTTCTGATAGTTCTTCCTTCTTTTCTGTTTCAGGCGGACGAAGAAAGAAATTGATACCGATCGCAATGAATGTTCCTATAAAAGTATCTAGTACTCGTTGGATCGCGTACAAAGCAGATTCACCTTGAGGGATACTCAATGCGATCAGCAATAACGTAGCGATTGCGGAAATGATGCCGGAATTATTGTTGATGCCGTCTGACACGACAATCACAATAATTACTAGAATAGGAAGCAGGATCAATTCTACCAAAAAATCATTGTGAAAATAGCTTTTGACAAAAAAATAAATGATAGCTAGTGTACCACCTAATGTGTTGCCAATGATCCTAGATTTTCCAAAAGAAACGGTTGTAGTCAAGTCCTGACGCAAAGAAAAAACAGCAGATAATGCAGCAATCATTGGGATTCCTCGTTGAGTCAAATGAAAAAACAAGATACATAAAAAAACAGCTAAGGCACTTTTGATCGTACGCATACCTAGTCGAAAACGGCCAAATTGCATAGAGATTCTCCTTTTTGTTCTTTTTACCATCATACCTAAACTTTTGTCTGATAGCTAGTTTTTCATTATTCAAGTATAATTAAAACAGAAAAAGGGGGGAGTAAATGCGTATAGGAATGCGAACAATCAAAACGGTGATCAGTGTCTTCTTTTCAATGGTCACAGCGGGTAGCTTATCGCTATTGTATTGGCCAGCTGCAGGAATCATTGCATTATTGAGTGTGGGAAATACAAAACGCTCTACATTGCGTACAGGGATGAATCGAATCGCAGCCTTTATATTAACTACGGCAACAGCGCTGTTCAGTTTTTTTGCTGTTGGGTATACTATTTTTGGCTTCAGTCTTTTTTTATTCCTGTTCATCCCACTTGCCTCTCGCTTCAAATTAACTGAAGGAATCGTCGTAAATTCAGTTTTGGTCACTCATTATTTAGTGGAGGAAAACATGTCTTGGCAGCTGATCGGCAATGAAGCGGGATTAATGGCGATTGGATTAGTATTTGCTTTGCTTGCGAATGTCTATATGCCAGATCGTACGAAGCAGCTGAAGGAAAACCAAATACAGATTGAAAAAGAATTTCGGAATATCTTGAGACAAATGGCAGAATTTCTTTTATCGGAAAATAAAGGAGATGTGCAGATCAAATGCGAACATTTGCTGACATTCATTCGCGAAAGCCAAGAAGATGCCAGAGAACATCAAGAAAACTACTGGCTCAGACAGCCGCTATACTATGAAACTTACTTCTCTATGAGACGAGCCCAGGTCAATGTGATTAAAGACATGTTGGAAAATCTAGAGCGGATCCAACAACCAGCTTATTATGGAAAACATATCTACGGTTTATTGATTTATACGGCAGAAACATTTTCAGAGTCAAATGATGGCAGACAAATCTTAGCGCGTATTGAAGAAGTTTATGTATTGTATCGGCAAATGCCTCTGCCGACTAGCCGCCCTGAATTCGAGGACCGAGCAGAATTGTTCCAGTTTTTGCAGTCTTTTAAAAGTTTTATTGAAATCAAGGCAGAATTCTCCCAACAAAAAATCAAAAAATAGAGGTTTTGAATTCAGCTAATACTCAGGTCAAAAAGCTGATTTCACAACCTCTTTCTTAAACGGTGTTCAATCAGCTGACTCTCGATATTAGCTCAAAAAACGGCAAAATATGAGGAACTATTTTTCCGTTTGTTTCTCTAATATTCAGGTCAAAACGCTGATTTTACAACCTCTTCTTTAAACGGTGTTCTCCTGCCAACTCCTCGGTCACAAGTCACAATATTCAACAAACATGAGAAGCTGTTTTTGAAATTGCTCCTTGTGACTCGGAGCTGAACGGCAGGCTCACGACCTCTTGGTATAAACGGTGTTCAAAAAGCCAGTTTCTCGGTATTAAGCCAAATTTATGCAAAAATGTGGAAAGCCATTTTCACAAAATTTTTCTTAATACTCGAAACTAAGCTGCTTTTTCACAACCTTTTAAAATTACATATTTTTCCATAAAACTTGCATTTGATCCAAGATGTCGATGACATCTTTTGTCAAGAAGAGAGAACGATTTGGCAAGTCACCTTCGATCATGTGTACCATATTGTTTATTTCGTAATTCATGGCTTCAGAAGTACGCCCGCTTTCGATGAATTCCTTCGTACCGTCTGTAAATAGGATCTCCGCACGATCCGCACGAGGATAATCAGCAATCGTCACATAGCCGTTTTCAAAGGCAACGATCCCGACTTTTGGCATTTTTGCCTGAAAAGTCAAGCTGACAGCAGCAAGTTCATTTTCTTTGTTGCGCAAAATAGTGACTGATTGCTCGTCTACGCCTGTTTCAAAAGGGACCATTGTAGAGGCAACTACTTCAGGCTGAGAACTCAAAAAGAAACGAGCGAAAGATACCGCATACGTACCGATATCCAATAGAGCTCCACCAGCTAATTCAGGATTGAAGAATCGGTTTTCTGGATCTGGTTCCTTATAACTGCCGAAAGGTGCTTGGATCATTTTTAAAGCCCCTAGTTTTCCTGTATCCATTATTGAGCGTAATTGCTGATAAAGCGGCATGTTGAAGATAGTCATGGCTTCTGCTAAAATCAGATTCTTTTCTTCTGCTAAACGCATAGCGTCAGCCAGTTCTTTTTTGTTCATCGTGATGGCTTTTTCGCATAAGACGTGTTTGCCTGCTTCCAATGCTGCCAAGATATGGTCGATATGCTGTTTATTTGGTACAGCAATGTATATGATGTCGATTTCAGCATCGTCTAACATTTCTTGATAGCTTCCGTAAGCTTTTGGAATATTGTAACGGTGTGCGAATTTTTCCGCTTTTTCTGAAGTTCTGGAAGCAACCGCTGTTAGTTCACTTGTCTCTTGATTGAAGCTTTCGGCAAACTCATGTGCGATGGTACCTAGTCCAACGATTCCCCATTGATATTTTTTCATCTGAAAACGCTCCTTCATAGTTGGATTGAGATTCTTTTCTGTCTATCATTATAACAAAAATCACGAAGAATGAAGGGGAGAGGACTTGAAACATTAAAAAAAATGAAAGCAGCGATTTAACAGGTGCTTTTTGACTAAAACTTAAGTAGAATAGTTAAAAGGAGGGGATAAACGTGCATCAAGTATATATTGATCTTATTATGAGTGTATTATTGGAACAGTTTGAAACTGAAAAAAACTTTTTAGATGAATACTTGCTGATCAGCCCAGAACAATGGCAAAAATGGAAAGATGGCGAGAAAAATTTGCCTTCTGAAGCGATGCAGAAAGTAAAAAATCTTTTCACTGATTATGAATGGATGCTTACGCAAAAGATTTTGCGTCAAACGATTATTTTTCCCGAGAAACGAAATATTGCTGTTGCAGAGTATAAACAAATTAAAACACGTATCGCGCAAAAATGGCTAAGCAGCAAAGCAGCAAAAGTCGAGCTGATTCCTTTGAAAAACAATCAGCAGGCTGGTAGGTACCTTGACTTGAAAGTAAGTATTCAATATGATGAATGGGGCTATGACGATATTTTGAATTTTCGTCTGCCAGCAGATGTTCAAAAACAGATTGAAGGAGAAAAAATCGAACTTCTTGATTGGGTGAATGAAAATCTGGAAGAAACTTACGTTCATGATACGAACGGGGAACGTGAAGAACAACGAAAGGATTTTTCAAGTGAATAAATTTTTAGGAATTGGAGCAGTTGTGATTATGATCGCAGCAATGGGCTATGTTATTTTTAGCGATGATGACGCGCATGTTCAAGCCGGCAATCAAACGGTCGAACGAACAAGCACCAAAACAACTGCTAGTAAAGAAAAGAACAGTCAAACAACAAGCAGCAAGGCAAAGGACAAAGAAACACAAGATCGTACATCCAAACAATTGCCAGATGTTAAAACAGACGATTGGCAGCTAGTTTTGGTTGGTCCAGATCACAAATTAGAAAAAGAAATCGATGAGTCTACTCAATTGGCATCATTGAGTAATGGCTATTTGATCGACAAACGTATTGCTCCGGAATATGAAGCATTTGCTAAAGCTGCCGAAGAAGCTGGGTTTCCGTTAGTTATGGTTTCAGCTTACCGGTCTGTATCATCCCAACAACAAGTTTTCGAACAAAATGTCCAAGATGTGATGAGTCGCCAAGGTGTATCAGAAGAGGAGGCGACAAAAATCACTAAAGAAACGATTACGGAGCCAGGATACAGCGAACACCACACAGGTCTGGCAGTCGATGTCGTCGATCAAAACTGGTACAACAGTTATCCTTCTA
The DNA here is from genome assembly GCF_030053755.1 of Enterococcus sp. ZQ21. Classification (NCBI taxonomy): domain Bacteria; kingdom Bacillati; phylum Bacillota; class Bacilli; order Lactobacillales; family Enterococcaceae; genus Enterococcus; species Enterococcus sp. ZQ21. Next base: position 1,594,672 of record NZ_CP125658.1, on the reverse strand, counting down.
CTGTATTGGATGCAAGTTACGGAGATCAGCCTGGAGCTAAATGGATTGCAGAGAATGCTGCGCAGTATGGATTTATCGTTCGTTATCCAAAAGGACGCGAAGATATAACTAAAATCACATATGAACCTTGGCACTTACGTTATGTCGGTAAAGAAAATGCTGAGTATATCACCAAACACCAATTGACGCTAGAAGAATATCTGAATGAATTAAATGAAAAGTAGGAATTGATCATGGCGAAAAAAAAGTGGAAAAAGCAAAAGCGTAAGAATATCCGTTGGCCAGCAGTGGTTGCCGGTGTAGTAGTGATACTCCTAGCCTTTGTTTTTTCCTTGAAGAATCTGTCTTCTCCTTTTACTGATAATCAGCAAGAAAATGAAGCGCAATCCCATCAGCAATTTATTGAACGGCTTGTTCCACATGCCCAAGAACTACAAGATGGTTATGGAGTGCTTCCTAGTATCATTTTAGGACAAGCTATATTAGAATCGAATTGGGGAAAAAGTACCTTGGCTAGCAAATACAATAATCTTTTCGGGATCAAGGCTTATGGGGATCAGAAGAAAGTAAGCCTGGAAACAAAGGAATTTGTTAACGAAGAATGGATAACTATCCAAGGAGACTTCAAAGTGTATGATTCATGGGAACAGTCCATGGATGACCATACACAACTGTTCGTCCAAGGAGTAGATTGGAATCCTGCACTGTATGAAAAAGTGATTACGGCCACCAATTATCAGGAAGCCGCACAAGCATTGCAAGATGCAGGTTATGCGACAGACCCCGGTTATGCGCAAAAAATCATCCAGGTCATCGAGACGTACCAGTTGAATCAGTATGACCGGAGATAGCAAAGGAGAAGTGGCTGATGGCAGAACAATTTACGCCGGAAATCATGACGGAATTGAGAAAAGATATCGTAAGAGTACCGGAAATCATTTTAGAAGCAAGCGGGATCAAGATATTTGGAAAATTGATTCGTTCGATCATCTTTACTACGGATATCGCAATCATACGAAATACAAATGCGAATGCAGTAATTGCTGTGTATCCTTTTACACCACATCCAGCAATTACTAAAAGTATCATTGAGGCAGCTGATATTCCGGTTTTTTCCGGTGTAGGAGGCGGATTGACACAAGGTGCTCGTTCTTCTTACATGAGCATGTTTGCAGAAGCGCAAGGTTCTTTAGGGGTCGTTTTGAATGGTCCTACACCTTTAGAGACAGTGAAAGAAGTTTGTCGAGTAGTTGATATCCCAGTTATCAGTACGGTAACATCGAAATATACAGAAATTGATGAAAAGCTAGCAGCTGGTATTTCGATTATCAATATCAGTGCGGGAAAAGAAACTGCAGAAGCAGTACGTCATTTTCGTAAAAAGTATCCTGAACTTCCTATTATTGCGACAGGCGGACCAACGGAAGAAAGTATTGCTGAGACCATTCAAGCAGGAGCAAATGCCATCACGTATACGCCGCCAAGTAGCGGAGAGCTTTTTAGTCGTAAAATGGAAAAATATCGGGAAACTGAAAAAGGAAACATGGATAACAGGTAAGAAGTAGAGGCTGGGACAGAAGCGTTTAACTCCAAGAAATAAAAAGGAATTCACGAAATTTGCTTTTCAAATTTTTGTGAATTTCAGCTTATTTCCGAAGGAGTTGCTTCTGCTTCCGCCGTTTATACGTATTTAGAGCGTGAGACAAAAGTGTTCTTTACTTTTGTCCCACGCTCTTTTTCCGGTTAAATGGTGTTCTCTTACCAATTCCTCGGTCACAAGTCACAATATTCATCAAACATGGGAAGCTGTTTTTTTTAAATTGTTTCTTGTGACTCGGAGCTGAATGGCAGGCTCGCGACCTCTTTTATACTTGGTCCTATTTGTTCGAAATTCAGAAATAAAAGAAGATTTTTTTGTTTTTTTATCTGTAATGTACATATAAACGGTCGGAATATGTTGTTATTATTAGCTTTACGTCAAAAAAATGTCTTGATTTATTGAAGCGCTTTCTATAGAATGAAAAACGAATAAAAACTAAAAAAGGCACCCGGCAATTTAGTAGCAGCTAAATCGCCGGGGCTTGAAAAGTCAGCGGGAACTGACCAATCAAGTTGCCATAGTCAATGCTTGTGCATCGACGTGTATATTGTACCTAATTTCATACAGAATTACTAGTTATTTTTTCTGATTTTTTAGGGAATAATATACGCAGAGTGGCACGCTTATTTAGCTATGTCAAGGATATTGGACGGTTGTCTGATATCCTTTTTTCTTTGCGCAATTATCCTCCCATCATTGAAGCAAGAAGTGTTTGTAGCAATGGAAAAAGAATCAGCACTATCTAATTTTCCTTGAAAGTATTGAGTTGTTCATCCTAGGCAGAACAAAAAGGCAAGCCTTGGTTTTTATTCGCCTTTAAAAAAGATAGTTTTATAAATATATACTGTATAAAAATACAGTATATTGAAAAATGTCAATGGAAGTAGAGGTGTAGAAAATGAAGAAAAAAATGAGAATCATCTTAGCATTAAGTGTTATGTTATTATTCTTGACGGCTTGTGGGCAAGAGGATGACGAAAAAATCACGTTGAACATGGCTTGGTGGGGTTCACAAGTTCGACACGATGCAACGGTAAAAGTAATCGAGCTTTACGAAGAAAAAAATCCTCATGTGACGATCGAGTATGAATTCTATGATTATGAAGGATATTACACAAAATTAGGTATGCTAGCAGCATCAAATGATATCTGGGATATTTTTCAATTAAATAATCAATTTCCTCAATACATCAATCAGATTGAACCATTAGATGAATATGTGGAGCAAGGGATAATTGATGTTTCTAATGCAGATGAATCCTATTTGGCAACGACGATTTACGACGGGCAATTAGTTGGACTGTCCAACGGGGTGAACTCGTTTGCGATTGCTTACAATAAAAATATATTTGAACAATTAGGTATCCCTGAACCTGCTTCCAATTGGACATGGGAAGAATTTGAACAAATCAGCTATCAAATCACTGAAGAATTAGGGATCTATGCTATTTCAAGGTTCGAAGATTTTATAGCTGGCTGTATTATTCAAATACCGCAAGTTGAGAAAGGATTGAATTTTTATAATCAGGAGGATTTATCTAACAGTTTGGGATTCGAAAATCCGGATTATTTAACAGATTTTTTCCAACTGCGTAAAAATCTGGTAGACAAAGGTGCCCATCCAGAACCGGGTGGTGGAGCTGCAAGTACGACAGATCTGTCTTTTCAGGCAGTTAGAGATAGCGAAGCAGCGATGGTTTTTCTATCAAGTAACCAGTTGACAGAAATTTTGTCAGGCGCTCCTGAAGACATGGAAATTCGATTGATTAATCCCCCTCGCAGAAAAGCAGATGGAGAATCTGGTATTCCTTTACGTTCTTCGCAAATGCTGAGTATGGCAAAAAATTCAGCACACAAAGAAGAAGCGGCTAAATTTATTGATTTCTTCCAAAACAGTGAAGAAGCCAATGAGATTTTAAAAGGAGAACGCGGTGTACCAATCATGTCCAATATTCGAGAACAACTCGCTCAGACAGATGATACAACTTTACAAGCGACATTCGACTATTTAGAAATGATCTCCGATATGGACAACGGTGAAGTAAATGTTTTTGACAGCGCTTTAAATCCAGAGATCCAAGATCAATACAATCTTTTGGTAGAAAAAGTCATCTATGAAGAAATGACGGCAGAAGAAGCAGCAGAGAGTCTTTATGAGTTTGCTTCAAACATTCTGGAATAGTAACAGGAGGAAAGCATGAAAAAAGAAAAACTAAAACGATTCATGAATCAAGATAACGTGGTCGGTTACGTATTTGCTTCTCCATTTATTCTAGGATTTCTATTGATAACGGTAATACCGATAATCTTGTCTCTTTATTATTCGTTCACCGATTATCGTCTGGGGAATCCAGTCTCATGGATCGGCTTGGATAGTTATATAAAAATGCTAAGTGATGCTCGTTTTTTGAACTCCATTCGAGTTACTTTTCTCTATGTATTTGCCTCTGTGCCTGTGAAACTGATCTTTGGTCTATTGATTGCTTATCTTTTAACGAGAAATATCAAAGGAACGACTTTCTTTCGTTCTTTGTATTATGTACCTAGTTTAATTGGCGGCAGTATTTCTATTGCTCTAGTGTGGCGAGAATTGTTTTCTAAAAATGGGTTAGTGAATATTTTTCTAGAACGACTAGGCGCACCAGCACTTTCCTGGTTTGGCGATCAAAAATTGGTCATGATCCCTCTTGTTTTGATGTCTGCTTGGCAATTCGGTTCGGCAATGATCATCTTTGCTGCAGGTATCAAAGAGATCCCAGCCTCGTATTATGAAGCGGCAGAGATCGATGGAGCGAACAAATGGCAGTCGTTTTACAAGATCACGCTACCTCTTCTTTCGCCAATCATTTTGTATAGCTTGGTCATGCAGACGATTGCAGCGTTTATGACTTTCACGCAAGCGTTCATCATTACCCAAGGTGGTCCGAATGATGCCACGAACTTTTATGCTCTTTATGTGTATAACCAAGCATTCTCTTTTAATTCTATGGGGTATGCTAGTGCTATTTCGTGGATCATGCTGTTGATCATGGGTGCTGTCACCTTTCTGATTTTCAAATCATCAAAAAAATGGGTCGTTGTGTGAATGGGGAGGAAAAAATGAATAAAACAGTAATGAAATGGTTCCAGTACGGGTTTATTTTGCTATTAGGTCTAGTCATGATTTATCCAGTCTTATGGATGATCGCAGGTTCTTTTAAAACGGATCAAGAGATTCTGAGTGGTTCACTGAATTTGATTCCAGAAACTTTTCGATGGGAAAATTACGCAGAAGGATGGGCAGGTTTTGCTGGAATCTCATTTTTCACGTTCTTTAAGAATTCGTTTGTCATCTCTGCGGTATCAACGATCGGGACAGTGCTGAGCTCGACTTGTATTGCTTACGCATTATCGAGGATCGATTTCAAAGGAAAAAGGTTCTGGTTCGTCGTCATGTTAGTAACGATGATGATTCCTGCACAAGTGATTTTGATTCCGCAGTTTATTATTTACAATCGGCTGAATTTGGTTGGTACGTATGTGCCGCTGATTTTACCGCACTTTTTTGGACAAGCATTTTTTATTTACCAGATCATGCAATTCATGGTTGGTATCCCCAAAGAGTTAGATGAATCTGCGATTATTGACGGATGCAGCAAATATAGTGTCTTTACCAAAATTATTTTTCCTTTGCTGAAACCTTCGATCATCACCACGATCATTATCCAGTTTTATTGGAAATGGGATGACTTTATGGGACCGCTGATCTATTTGAACAAGCCGAGATCTTATACCGTATCGATTGCCATCAAATTATTTGCAGATGCTGGATCTAGCACGACTTACGCCAGTATGTTTGCGATGTCTACGCTGTCTCTGCTGCCGGTTTTTCTGATTTTCTTATTCTTCAATAAATATCTCGTTCAAGGAATCAGTACAAGCGGCTTGAAAGGCTGAATATGAAAAAGCCAATAGAGGAGATGTTTCTTTACAAGATCAACTACTATTTCTGTCGGATTTTTTTAACCAGTCTTATCAGTCATGGTCTTTTCGCTTTTTTTCTAGGATGTTTTTTCACTTTAGGATTAACGCTTTCTGCTCATGTTATCTATCTGATTTATTTTTTGATGATGTATCCTGCTTATTATCTATCTGCCCATTATTTGGCGGAAAAGAAGGTAGGTTGGCGGAAAGAAAAAATCAAAAGGTCATGTTTCATTGTTGCGTTGTTTCAGCTGTTCGTTCTTATTTTTGCAGCTGATTGGTATTTGTTCATAGAAAAGGCTGATGCTTGGTATCTGATTCCTTTTCTATTGTGTCTGTTGCTTTTTGTATCCCATGGTTTTTTTAGTACGCTAATTGATGTCTGCAAAGAAGAGAAAGCAGATAGTCTTATTTATTTGATCAAAAGGAATATCTGGCTGTTGTCAAAAAACGTCAAAGGGTTTCTGTGGTATTTCTGTCTTTTGTATGTGCTGTTTTGGTGTATACAGTATGATTTTTTACTTGCTGCATTGCTGTATCCTGGACTGCCGTTTGTCACGGCATGCTGGTTAAAAGAAAAGGAGAATGAGTTTAAATGAAGAAAAAATATGTACAAGTCGGTCTTGGCGGAAGAGCTCGCTTTTTTTATGAGGCAATTGCCTCTACGTATCATCAAACTTGTGAACTGGTCGGTTTTTGTGATGTGTCTCAAACAAGAATGGATTATGCAAATCGAGTACTTGTGAACAAGTATGGACAGAAGAAAGTAAAGACATGTATGCCATCGCAATTTGAACAGCTACTGGATGATGTACAGCCAGATGAAGTCATTATTACGTCAGTAGATCGAACGCATCATGATTATATCATCCGTGCAATGAGAAAAGGGTATGATGTTATTTGCGAAAAACCTCTGACTATTGATGAGGAAAAAGCGCAAGAAATAATAACTGTCCAAAAACAAACGGGAAGGAATCTGCGAGTCACTTTCAATTATCGTTATGCGCCATATCACACGAAGATAAAGGAACTGCTGGAAAAAGACATAATCGGCGATGTTTTCTCTATCCACTTTGAATGGTTGCTGAACACGCAGCACGGGGCAGATTATTTCAGAAGATGGCATCGAAATAAACACAATAGTGGCGGACTTCTCGTGCACAAATCTACCCATCATTTTGATCTGGTGAACTTTTGGTTGAGTAGCCAGCCAAAAAAGGTATTCGCATTTGGTGAATTGAATTTTTATGGAATGCATAATGCGGAAAAACGCGGAGTAGAAACATTTTATAGTCGATGCTATGGAAGCGAACTAGCCAAAAATGATCCATTTGCTATAGATCTATCAGCCAATGAGGAATTACGAGAAATGTATTTAGAAGCAGAAGAAGACAGTGGATACATTCGTGATCGCAGTGTATTTTCCGATGATATCTCTATTGAAGATACGTTAGGAGTGACGGTCAAATACGAGACTGGTACGATATTGACGTATTCGCTAAATGCGTATATGCCGTGGGAAGGATTCAATGTTTCTTTTAATGGCAGCAAAGGACGGATCGAAATGAAAGTGATCGAAAAGTCCTATATCAACGCTGGTGGAGATAAAACAGACGAGGGAGCAGCCGTTCTTCAGTCCATCCAGCTCTATCCGATGTTCGGTGAACCCTATGAGGTAATCGTTGAACAAGAAGCAGGCGGACATGGCGGAGGAGATCCACGTTTGTTGGATGATCTATTTGGCGAAGCAAAGGAAGAAGATCCGTGGAATCGAGCAGCAACTCACGTAGATGGTATCCTGTCGATCTTGACAGGAATTGCAGCAAATCACTCTATTGCTTCAGGAAAAGCAGTGGCGATTGACGAACTTGTCAGCTTCAAGGAATAAGAAGGAATTTACGAAAATTATTTCCTGTACGTTATAAATCTGTGCGCTATTGCCGTAGGTTGTCTTTGGAACACTATTTATTCGAAAGAAGGGTTGTGACACGTTTTTTTTCACAATCCTTTTTGTGTGGAATAGAATTTTTGGATAAGTGAAAATAAAAATAACTATTTAAACCCGAACAAAAAGGAGTAATGCATTAAAAATCATTAGATTTTACAAAAAAATAAGTAAACCACGTTGTCAGTTTCAGAAAGTAGTGTTAGACTATTTTCAATATTTGAAACAACATTCTTTATTCAAATATGTCAAACTGCCTTCACGTGCAAAACAGTTGCAAGAAAATGATTTTACACTATTATTAGTTTTACATACCTACTTATATATCGTCATAATATGGATGACAGTTTCTAGCCAGTACCGTAAATGCTGGACTATAAGTAAAAGATTGGCTATTTCACCCTTCTTTTCTTATGATAAAGTGGAGGGTGTTTTTCTTTAACAGAAACATAGTAGGTTTTTGCACAAAAGCGGTTTTTTGGTATTAATAAATGATAAAGGAGCAAATAAAGTGAAAGAATTAGTTGAACGTATTCAAAAAGACGGACGTATATTAGGCGAGGGCGTACTAAAAGTCGACAGTTTCGTCACTCACCAAGTAGACCCTGTATTGATGGAACAAATGGGACAACGGTTTGCAGAAGTATTTAAAGAACAAGGGATCACGAAAGTTGTGACCATTGAAGCTTCTGGGATCGCACCAGCTTTATTTGCTGCAAAAGAATTAGGTGTTCCAATGATCTTCGCCAGAAAAGCAAAAAGCTTGACGATGGATGAAGAATTATTGACGGCTTCTGTTTATTCTTTTACGAAACAAGTGACAAGTACGATTTCTATTTCTCGTAAATTCTTATCTTCAGAAGATAAAGTATTGATTATTGACGATTTCTTGGCAAACGGACAAGCGGCAAAAGGATTGATTGAATTATGCCAGCAAGCTGGAGCTCAAGTAGAAGGAATCGGGATCGTCATTGAAAAGTCTTTCCAAGATGGACGTCAGTTGCTTGAAGAAATGGGATTGAGAGTCGTTTCTCTTGCACGTATCGCTTCCTTGACGAATGGACAAGTTGAGTTTCTTGAGGAGGATGCATAATCGTGGAAAAAGAAACACAAAATGGAAAAGCCGCGGTTTTAGGGCTGCAGCATCTGTTAGCGATGTATGCAGGAGCAGTAGCGGTGCCTCTTTTGATCGGTACAGGACTAGGCTTTAATCAAGAACAGATGACTTACTTGATTTCAATTGATATCTTTATGTGTGGATTAGCAACATTATTGCAATTGACCGTTAACCGATTTTTCGGAATTGGCTTGCCTGTTGTTTTAGGATGTGCGATCCAAGCAGTAGCGCCGCTGATCTTGATCGGAACTAATGAAGGAGTAGGAGCTATTTACGGATCTATTATCGCTTCAGGTATCTTTGTTGTGTTAGTTTCAGGTATCTTTTCTAAAATCAAGAAATTATTCCCGCCTTTAGTAACAGGAACGGTTATCACCGTTATTGGTTTGACATTGATTCCAGTAGCAATTGAAAAAATGGGTGGCGGTAATGCAACAGCGGCTGATTTTGGTGACAAAACAAATCTACTACTTGCATTTGTGACGATTCTCCTCATTGTAGGTGTGCAAATGTTGGCAAAAGGGTTCATTCGTTCCATCGCGGTATTGATTGGTTTAGTCGGTGGAAGCATCTTAGCTGCTTTCATGGGAATGATCGATCTGAGTGCGATTGGAGATGCACCGTTGTTCCATGTCCCACAACCCTTTTATTTTGGTAAGCCAACTTTTGATGTATGGTCGATTTTACTGATGATCATCATTTCTATGGTCAGCATGGTAGAATCAACGGGTGTATATTTTGCGCTTGGTGACATTACTGGAAAGAATGTTGGAGAAGAAGAATTGAAAAAAGGATATCGTGCAGAAGGACTTGCCGTTATCTTAGGCGGTATTTTCAATACATTCCCTTACACAGGCTTTTCTCAAAATGTCGGATTGGTTCAACTTTCGGGTATCAAAACGAGAAAACCTATCTACTTCTCTGCGTTCTTCTTGATTGTTTTAGGATTATTCCCTAAAATCGGTGCGTTAGCACAAATCATTCCTGAGCCGGTACTTGGTGGAGGAATGTTAGTCATGTTCGGGATGGTGGCAGTCCAAGGAATCCGTATGCTGTTGGAAGTTGATTTCAGCAATGATAAAAATCTATTGATTGTTGCTGTTTCTGTTGGATTTGGGCTAGGTTTCAATATTACGCCGACATTATTCAGTCAAATGCCTCAAACATTGCAAATGTTCACTGGCAATGGCATCGTAATGAGTAGTATTACGGCGATCATATTGAATCTGATCTTTAATGGTTTAAAAAAAGATGAAGAAATAGTAGAAGAAGCCTTCAAAAAATAATGAAGTAAAAGAAAAGTTGTGAAACCAGCGTTTTGAGTGAATAGCGAGGATCAGCTGATTGAATACCATTTATATTAAAAAAGGATGTGACATCACTTTTGTTACATTCTTTTTTTATGCCTTCGACAAACACGAACAATAAAATGGTTTTCTTTATCAATATTCGAAATTTCTTTGACATCAAAAAATACGATTGTTAAAATATGGGTGTAGAAAAACTGGGAGGAAAAACAATGACAGCAAAAATCTCTGTGATTATGGGGAGTACTTCAGATTGGGAAACAATGAAAGAAGCATGTCAAATATTGGAAGAATTCGGTGTGTCTTATGATAAAAAAGTCGTTTCTGCTCATCGCACACCAGATTTGATGTTTGAATATGCACAAAGCGCTCGAGAAAAAGGAATCAAAATCATTATTGCAGGAGCAGGTGGAGCCGCCCATCTACCGGGGATGGTTGCGGCAAAAACAACTTTGCCGGTTATCGGCGTACCGGTCCAATCACGAACATTAAATGGTTTAGATTCGCTTCTGTCGATTGTTCAAATGCCTGGAGGCGTGCCTGTGGCTACTACGGCAATCGGAAAAGCTGGAGCAATTAATGCTGGACTACTTGCGATACAGATGCTTTCCATGTATGATTTAGAATTGGAGGCTAAATTGGCTGAAAGACGTTCAATGTTGGCTAAAACTGTTATAGAAAGTAGTGATCAACTTGGTTAAACCTTTGTTGCCTGGTTCAACGATCGGGATCGTCGGCGGCGGTCAATTAGGTCGTATGATGGCGATTAGTGCAAAAGAAATGGGCTTTAAAGTAGGTGTGCTGGATCCTGTAAGTGATTGTCCAGCCGCACAAGTTGCAGATTGGCACATTGAAAGTGTCTATGATGACACCTTTGCGCTGAAAGAGCTTGCTAGAAGAACAGATGTCATTACCTATGAATTTGAAAATGTCAGTGTAGAGGCGCTAAATGCGATCTTACCCATGTCATTTATTCCTCAAGGGACAGACTTGCTTGCGATTACGCAAGACCGCCTATTGGAAAAATCTTTTTTGGAAACGAACAACATCGTGATTGCTCCTTATGCAACGATCGTCAGTCCGACAGATATCCAAGATGCGATTGACGGGATCGGTTATCCTTGCGTTTTGAAAACCACTCGAGGCGGTTATGATGGCAAAGGGCAGTATGTTTTGAAAAGTCGTGCAGACTTGGCCCCTGCAATGGATCTTTTAAGAGAAGGAACCTGTGTTTTAGAAGCTTGGATCCCATTTGAAAAAGAGATTTCGATCATGGTGGCAGGAAATGGACAAGGAGATTTCACAACTTTTCCGGTCGTGGAAAACATCCATCGAAACAACATTCTGCACGAAACGATTGCTCCAGCCGCGATTGATCAGGATGTGATTGAGGAGGCTGAGCGTATTGCCCGTGTGATTGCAGAAGCAGTAAGCCTTTCAGGTGCTCTAGGGGTAGAAATGTTTTTAACAAAAACAGGCGGGCTATATGTGAATGAATTAGCCCCTCGTCCTCACAATTCTGGGCATTATTCTATCGAAGCTTGTTCTATGAGTCAGTTCGATGCCCATATTCGAGGTATTTGCGGCTGGCCATTAGGAGAAAAAGTGCGTCTGACAAGCAATGCAGTGATGGTCAATGTTTTGGGAGAACAACTGTTGGAAAGCTATCGCTTGATTGAGAATAAGCCAGACTGGCAATTCCATTTCTATGGAAAAAAACAAGCGAAAAAAGGTCGCAAGATGGGACATATCACTATCTTGACAGAAGACATCCAGCAAACGCTGGAAGAAATCAAACAAACGAATATTTGGGATTAGAGGAGAAAAAACATGTTAGAACGTTATACACGCCCTGAAATGGGGAATATCTGGACGGAAGAGAACAAATACCGTGCGTGGCTCGAAGTCGAGATTTTAGCAGATGAAGCTTGGGCAGAACTTGGTGAAATCCCGCAAGAAGATGTGAAAAAAATCCGCGAGCATGCATCATTTGATATCGATCGTATCTTGGAAATCGAAAAATCAACACGCCATGATGTCGTTGCCTTTACACGAGCAGTTTCTGAAACATTGGGAGAAGAAAGAAAATGGGTCCATTATGGTCTAACAAGTACGGATGTCGTAGATACTGCTTATGGCTATCTCATCAAGCAAGCAAATGATATTTTACGGGAAGACTTGAAACGTTTTACGGAAATCATTGGCGAAAAAGCAAAAGAACACAAATATACAGTGATGATGGGCCGAACACACGGTGTCCATGCGGAACCAACTACTTTTGGATTGAAACTTGCCACATGGTATTCAGAAATGAAACGGAACATCGAACGATTCGAACATGCGGCAAAAGGAGTAGAAGCAGGAAAAATTTCAGGAGCAGTGGGGACGTTCGCAAATATCCCACCATTTATTGAAGAGTATGTATGTAAACAATTGGGGATCCGTCCGCAAGAAATCTCTACTCAAGTTCTCCCTCGGGATCTACATGCTGAATATTTCTCAGCGATGGCACTTATTGCTACAAGTATTGAACGCTTTGCAACAGAGATACGCGGATTGCAAAAGTCTGAAACACGTGAAGTAGAAGAGTTTTTTGCGAAAGGTCAAAAAGGTTCTTCTGCTATGCCGCACAAAAGGAATCCGATCGGTTCAGAAAATATGGCTGGTCTAGCCAGAGTGGTGCGTGGACACATGGTCACTGCCTATGAAAATGTCACGTTATGGCATGAAAGAGATATTTCTCATTCTTCAGCCGAACGAATCATCTTGCCTGATACCACGATTTTATTGAATTACATGTTAAATCGTTTTGGCAATATCGTTAAAAATCTAACGGTCTTTCCTGAAAACATGAAGCGGAATATGTCTGCAACATTTGGTTTGATTTATAGCCAGCGCGTTATGCTGAAATTGATTGATAAGGGAATGGCAAGAGAAGAAGCTTATGATCTTGTTCAGCCAAAAACTGCGTATGCTTGGGACAACCAAGTTCAGTTCCGCCCGCTGTTAGAAGAAGATCCGACCATCACATCGGTCTTATCTAAAGAAGAAATAGACGATGCCTTTGATTATCATCATCATTTGAAAAACGTTGACGTGATATTCAAACGAGTAGGTTTGGAATAAAGAAGAGTGAGTTGCAAAATTCAATTAAAATAGAATAGCAAAAATAACCAAAAAAGAAGCAGATCCGTTAGCGGTTCTGCTTCTTTTAGTTTATTATGTTTTCTTATCAATGATAGGAACCTGATTTTAAAAGCGACTACCTCTTTACCGTGCCTCTTTACATACAAAAAATAGAGGAATTAAGCGTAAATGGCTTGGCTATTATAACTAAAATGCTGGTTATGGAGATATTGCAGCAAATTTTCGAGAAAAGCATATTCCATCTCTTGTCCATTAAATAAGATCTGGATACGATAGTGATTTTTGAAACGTTTCTGCTCGTGGATCTGACTGATTAAAAGTTCGCCTTTGTGTTCTGTCCGATAACTAAAAGTCCTTTTACGGCATTCAGCGCAACGCTTAGCTGCTCGGCGGATTTTCCGAAAGGTATAAAAACTAGTATCTTTATTGCATAAATAAACGTCTTTGATCGACAATAAATCATTATATAGACAGGAACGTTCTTCAGCCGTTAATTCTGATAAAAAAAGCTGACCTTGTTTTATTGCATCTTCCATCGGCAAGTGCCTCCTCGATCCAGTTATCCAAATTTTTAGTTAATTTTAATATACCATCATTATATATAAATGTAAACGCTTGTTGATGAGGGGATTTTTGTACTTATAACAAAACACGAACATTAAAAGAATCTAATGCCTTTAATGTACATATTTATATTGATTTCTAAAAAGATGATTGTTAAAATTCAAAGTGAAAACACGAACAAAAATCGATGTATTTGCTTTCAATGTAAACAAAAAGGAGAGTCAGACATGGAGAAAAAAGAACTTCTGTACGAAGGGAAAGCCAAAAAATTATATCTTACCTCTGATGAAAACTTGATTTGGGTAGAATACTTAGATCAGGCGACTGCGTTGAATGGCGCGAGGAAAGATCAGATAAGTGGGAAAGGAGAATTGAATAATCAAATCACAAGTACGATTTTCCGCTATCTGACCCAGCGAGGAATAAAAAATCATTTTATTGAACAATTATCTAAAACCGAACAATTAGTAAAAAAAGTACAAATCATCCCTCTGGAAGTGGTTATCCGAAATATTGCAGCAGGAAGTTTCTCAAAACGTCTAGGTGTTCCTGAAGGCAAAAAATTAATCGAGCCAATCGTTGAATTCTACTATAAGGATGATCAGTTGGATGATCCTTTTGTCAATGAAGACCATATCTATTACTTGCAACTGGCAAAACCGGAAGAAATCAGTGAGCTGAAAACCCAAGCATTAGCTATCAATAAAATTTTGATCGAATTATTCGCTAAGGTTGGTCTGGTTTTAGTGGATTTCAAGCTTGAGTTTGGTCGGTCGAATGGAAAAATGTTGCTTGCGGACGAAGTAACACCGGATACTTGCCGATTATGGGATGAACGTACGAATGAACATATGGACAAAGACGTTTACCGCAGAGGCTTAGGTGATCTGATTCCAGTCTATCAAGAAGTATATAACCGTCTATCGGAACTAACTGAAGAAAAGGAGCGAGTATGATGTATTTCGTAAAAGTTTATATAACCTATAAAGATTCAGTGTTAGATCCTCAAGGAGAGGCAGTAAAAAAAGCAGTCCATCGTATGGGATATGAAACAATCGAAGATATCCGTATCGGAAAATACTTTGAGATACAACTTGCTGATACAGAAGAACCAATCGATACAGTGATTGAAACGATTTGTGACAAGTTGCTTGCAAATGTAAATATGGAAACATACCGATATGAAATCAAAAAAATGGAGGAAGTATAACATGAAATTTGCGGTCATCGTTTTTCCGGGTTCAAATTGTGACGCAGATATGTTATGGGCAGTTCGCGAGATTATGGGCGCTGATGCCGAATTTGTACGGCATGATGAGTCCTCTTTAGAAGGTTTTGATGGGGTTTTACTGCCGGGAGGATTCTCCTATGGTGACTATTTGAGATGCGGTGCGATTGCTCGGTTTTCTACAATCATGGAAGAAGTGATTCGTTTTGCTGAAGAAGGGAAACCCGTATTCGGTACATGTAATGGATTCCAGATATTGACAGAAGCTGGACTGTTGCCAGGTGTACTGAGACGAAATGAGTCTTTGCATTTTATTTGTAAAACTGTACCATTGAAAGTCAACCCTAAGACAGCCTTTACTTCAGAATATGAAGCAGATGAAATAATCTCTCTTCCAGTTGCTCACGGGGAAGGAAATTATTTCTGTGACGAAGAAACACTTGAAGAACTGAAGGAAAATAATCAGATCGTCTTTACTTATAATGACAACATCAACGGCAGCGTGGAAAACATTGCAGGGATTACGAATAAAGCGGGGAATGTGTTAGGAATGATGCCTCATCCAGAACGTGCAGTAGAAGACTTGCTAGGATCAGAAGATGGGAAACGGTTCTTTGCTTCCATTTTAAAAAACTTCGGAAAGGTGACCGTATAGATGAAAACATTGAATGAACCGACAGCTGAAGAGATCAAGAAAAAAAGAATCTATGCCGAATGGGGATTGACTGATGAAGAATATCGAATGATCGAAGAAGATATCTTAGGAAGAATGCCTAATTATACGGAAACTGGACTGTTTTCTGTTATGTGGAGCGAACATTGTTCCTATAAAAATTCTAAACCGGTTCTACGCAAATTTCCTACTAGTGGACCTCATGTCTTGCAAGGCCCCGGAGAAGGCGCAGGTATCGTCGACATCGGTGATGGACTAGCAGTTGTCTTCAAAGCAGAAAGTCACAACCATCCCTCAGCCGTGGAGCCTTATGAAGGAGCTGCGACAGGAGTTGGCGGAATCATCAGAGATATTTTCAGCATGGGGGCTCGTCCAATTGCGCTGCTAGATTCATTGAGATTCGGCGAATTAGATAATCCAAGAACAAAATATTTACTAGAAGAAGTAGTTGCAGGTATCGGCGGATACGGCAATTGTATCGGCATACCGACTGTAGGTGGCGAAATTGCATTTGATCCTTGTTATGAAGGAAATCCATTAGTCAATGCAATGTGTGTAGGTTTGATTGAACACAAATATATCCAGAAAGGGCAAGCCGCTGGTGTCGGCAATTCGATCATGTATGTAGGAGCAAAAACAGGTCGCGACGGCATCCACGGCGCAACTTTTGCCTCAGAAGAATTTAGTCAAGAAGAAGAACAGCAACGTTCTGCTGTACAAGTAGGCGATCCTTTTATGGAAAAGCTGCTGCTTGAAGCGTGTTTGGAATTAATCTTGCATCATTCGGATTCTCTAGTAGGTATACAGGATATGGGAGCAGCAGGACTTGTTTCATCTAGTGCGGAAATGGCTTCAAAAGCTGGTTCAGGACTTATATTGACATTAGACGAAGTCCCACAAAGAGAAACTGGAATGACGCCTTATGAAATGATGCTATCGGAATCCCAAGAACGGATGTTGATTTGTGTCAAATCAGGAGAGGAAGAAAAAATCCAAGAACTATTTCAGAAGTATGATCTAGATGCAGTCACTATCGGTAAAGTAACAGACGACGGGCAATATCGTCTATATCATCAAGGGAAAGAAGTAGCGAATCTGCCAGTCGATGCGCTGGCTGAAGATGCGCCAGTCTATCATAAAGAGATGAAAGAACCAGCTCGAATCGCAGATTTTCAGCGGTTGGCTCCTTATCAGCCGGTTATTGAAGAACCTGGACAAGTATTGCTTGATCTGCTGCAACAACCGACGATTGCTTCGAAACGTTCAATCTACGAAACTTATGATTCACAAGTACAAACCAATACAGTTGTCTGTCCAGGAAGCGATGCGGCTGTGATGAGAGTCAGAGGGACGAACAAAGCATTAGCGATGACCACAGACTGCAACGCTCGTTATCTCTATTTGGATCCAAAAGTCGGAGGACAAATAGCAGTGGCAGAAGCAGCTAGAAATATCATTGCTAGCGGTGGCAGACCCTTGGCGATCACCGACTGCCTGAACTATGGTTCTCCTGATAAACCAGAAGTTTTTTGGGAATTATCGACTTCAGCTGACGGCATTGCTGCTGCGTGTGAAACGTTAGGAACTCCTGTTATTTCAGGAAATGTCTCTTTATATAATGAAACGGACGGTCAAGCAATCTATCCAACACCGATGATCGGTATGGTCGGATTGATCGAGGATCATGAACATATCACTACTCAGGAATTCAAAAAATCAGGGGATCTAATCTATATATTAGGCAAGACGTTTGCAGATTTTGATGGCAGTGAATTACAAAAGATGCAGCTTGGAAGAATCGAAGGGGTGATTCGAAACTTTGATCTAGCCGTTGAAAAGAAAAACCAGGAGTTAGTATTGACAGCCATCCAAAACGGATTGATTGAAAGTGCCCATGACTGTTCAGAAGGTGGCTTGGCAATTGCACTGGCAGAATCAGCTTTCAAATATCAGTTAGGTTTATCTGTGCAGTTTGGCTTGCCCTCTGCTCAATTGTTTGCAGAAACTCAATCAAGATTTGTATTGACAGTTGCACCGGAAAACCAGACACGATTCGAAGAAATGATGGGAGATGCTGCTGTTTTAGCAGGTAAGGTGACGGATGAAGCGATAATCGAAATTTCAGCAACTGACGGTCAAATCAAAATAGAAACAGCAGTAGCAAGAAAGTGCTGGGAGGATGCAATCGTATGTCTTATGAAGTGAAGAGTTTAAATGAAGAATGCGGGATCTTCGGTGTTTGGGGTCATCCAGACGCCGCTAGTGTGGCATACTTCGGGCTCCATAGTCTTCAGCATCGAGGACAAGAAGGTGCGGGTATCGTGTCCAATGATCGAGGAAAGCTCATGGGTCATCGAGACCTGGGTCTACTTTCTGAGGTATTCAAAGATCAAAGAAAATTGCAGCAGTTAACAGGAGAAGCTGCAATCGGACATGTACGTTATGCAACAGCAGGCAATGGAAGTGTGGACAATATTCAGCCTTTTCTATTCAAATTTCATGATCAGTCGATCGGCTTAGCGCATAATGGTAACTTGATCAATGCTCGCTCTCTTAGAAAAGAGTTAGAGGAAAATGGGGCGATCTTCCATTCCAACTCCGATACGGAGATATTGATGCATTTGATCCGACGAAGTGAAGAAACAGATTTTTTAAATAAATTGAAAAGTGCTTTAAATGAAGTCAAAGGTGGCTTTGCCTATTTATTAATGACAGAAACGGCAATGATTGCCGCTTTGGACCCGAATGGTTTTCGTCCATTAGCAATCGGACAAATGAAAAACGGAGCATACGTGATTGCCTCGGAAACTTGTGCATTAGAAGTTATTGGGGCACGTTTTATAAGAGATGTCCAGCCTGGTGAGATAGTGATCATCAATGACAAAGGAATCCAGATTGATTGCTTTACGAAGGACACGCAGCTTTCTATTTGTTCGATGGAATATATCTATTTTGCCAGACCGGATTCAAATATCGCAGGGATCAATGTGCATACTGCACGGAAAAACATGGGACGGAATTTAGCGAAAGAATCGCCAGTAAAAGCAGACATGGTCGTTGGTGTACCTAATTCTTCTTTGTCAGCCGCAAGCGGTTATGCAGAAGCAAGCGGTATCCCTTACGAAATTGGATTAGTAAAAAATCAATACATTGCCCGAACATTTATCCAGCCGACGCCAGAACTAAGAGAGCAAGGCGTCCGAATGAAATTATCTGCTGTACGCGGGGTAGTGGAAGGGAAAAAGGTGATTATGGTTGATGATTCGATCGTTCGGGGCACGACAAGCAGACGGATCGTCCATCTTTTGAAAGAAGCAGGAGCAAAAGAAGTACATGTGAGGATTGCTTCTCCTCCTTTGAAATATCCGTGTTTTTATGGGATTGATATTCAAACGCGTAAAGAACTCATTGCGGCCAATCACACGATTGATGAAATCAAAGAATGTATCGGTGCCGATTCTTTAGGTTTTTTAAGTGAAGAGGGCCTGATCGAATCGATCGGTCTGGAAAAAGATGCCCCGTATTCAGGATTATGTATGGCTTATTTCAACGGAGATTATCCGACGCCGTTATATGACTATGAAGAAAAATATCAGGAATCACTAAAAGAAAAAGTATCGTTCTTTTAAAAGCAGATCAAGAAGGGAGTATATGAAGCCAATGGCAAATGCATACGCAAAAGCTGGCGTAGATGTCGAAGCTGGATATGAAGTAGTAGAACGGATCAAGAAGCATGTCAGAAAAACGGAACGATTAGGCGTGATGGGCGCTATAGGAGGATTCGGCGGCTGTTTCGATTTATCGGTCTTTCAATTAAAAGAGCCAGTCCTTGTTTCGGGGACCGATGGTGTAGGGACGAAATTAGCAGTAGCAATCGAAGCAGACAAACACGACACGATCGGAATCGACTGCGTAGCGATGTGTGTCAATGATATCTTAGCACAAGGGGCAGAGCCGTTGTATTTTTTAGATTACTTAGCAACGGGGAAAAATGATCCGACACGTTTAGAAAATGTAGTAAAAGGTGTAGCAGATGGGTGTGTTCAAGGAAATATGGCACTGATCGGCGGCGAGACAGCTGAAATGCCCGGTATGTACTCAGGAAATGATTATGATCTAGCCGGATTTGCTGTAGGGATAGCTGAAAAATCTCAATTATTGACAGGAGAAACAATCAACCCAGGAGACGTGTTGCTTGGAATAGCATCTAGCGGAATCCATTCAAATGGGTACTCTCTTGTTCGCAAAATTTTCTTTGAGCAGCAGCAGTTTTCTTTATCATCAAACCTGCCAGAATTGAAAAAAACACTTGGCGAAGTATTACTTGAACCAACGAAAATCTATGTTTCTGCCTTGCTTCCGCTGATCAAAGAAAAGAAAATCAAAGGAGCTGCACATATCACCGGTGGAGGGTTTGTAGAAAATATCCCGCGAATGTTGCCAGAATCTATGGCTGCTGAAATCAAACTTGGCACGTGGCCGATCCTTCCGATCTTCGGCTGTTTACAAAAATATGGTGAGATTCCTATGATGGAGATGTACGAAATATTCAATATGGGCATCGGTATGGTCTTAGCAGTCGAGGAAGCAAAAGTAAAAGAAATCGTGCACGAGATTGAGCAAGCTGGCGAAAAAGTTTATGAAATCGGGAAAGTGATCGCCAAAGAAAAACATCGTGTGGTGTTTACAGGAGAAGAACGATGAGGATCGCTGTTTTTGCTTCTGGAAACGGAAGCAACTTTCAAGCGCTAGCCGATTATCTATCGAAAAAAGGAATGGAAGCTTCGATTGATTGGTTGTTTTGTGATCAGCCTGCAGCATATGTTTTGAAACGTGCAGTCGCATTGGATGTACCGGCAGATTGTTTTTTACCTAAAGAATTTGACTCCAAAAAAGAGTATGAAGAAGCGATTTTGTATAAATTGAAAGAAAAAAAGATCGATTTGATCGTATTAGCTGGATACATGCGAATCATTGGACCAGTATTGCTGGAAAATTATGATAAAAGAATCATCAATATCCATCCATCTCTTTTACCTGCATTTCCTGGTTTGCATGGCATTCGTGATGCATTTGAAGCTGGAGTAAAAGAAACGGGTGTCACAATTCATTATATCGACCAAGGTGTAGATACTGGACCAATCATCCGGCAGGAAAAAGTGAGGATCGAACAGGAGGACACGTTCGATTCTTTAAAAGAAAAAATCCATAGAGTAGAACATCGAATCTATCCAGAAGTGATTAGTGAAATTATTGAAAATGGAGGCTATCTGAAATGACAAGAGCATTGATCAGTGTATCAGATAAAACTGGGATTGTAGCATTTGCCCAAGGTTTGGTTGAACAAGGAGTAGAAATCATTTCAACAGGAGGAACAAAGCATACGTTGGATCAAGCTGGGATCAAAACGCTTTCGATCGAAGAAGTGACAGGGTTTCCTGAAATGATGGATGGCCGTGTCAAAACACTTCATCCTAAAATCCATGGTGGTCTTTTAGGAAGACGCGATCTCTCTAGCCATATGGAGGCAATGGAGACGGAAAATATCCAACCAATCGACTTTGTTTGTGTCAATTTATATCCTTTCAAAGAAACGATTATGAAACCAGATGTCGAAATAGCAGAAGTTATTGAAAACATTGATATCGGTGGTCCTAGTATGCTCCGTAGTGCAGCAAAAAACCATGAATTTGTCACCGCTGTTGTTGATCCATCTGACTATGAAGAAATACTTTCAGAATTACGTCAGTATGGGCATACTTCACTTTCTTTCAGACAAAAACTAGCGGCAAAAGTCTTTCGTCATACTGCTGCATATGATGCACTGATCGCTCAATACTTGACGGATTGGGTGGAAGAAAAAGAACCGGAAAAATTGACACTTACGTATGAACGAAAACAAACGCTTCGCTACGGTGAAAATAGCCATCAAGCCGCTGCCTTTTATCAGTCCGCTCTTCTGGAAAAATATTCGATTGCAGCAGCAAAACAACTCCATGGGAAAGAACTTTCTTATAATAATATCCGAGATGCAGATGCTGCGTTACGGATCATGAAGGAATATGACGAACCAACGGTAGTCGCCTTGAAACACATGAATCCTTGTGGTATTGGGACAGCATCTACGATTTTAGAAGCGTGGGAAGCAGCATATGAAGCAGATCCTGTTTCAATCTTTGGTGGGATCATCGTTTTGAATCGAGAAGTAGATCTGCCAACAGCAGAACAGATGCATAAGCTGTTTCTAGAAATCATCATTGCCCCTTCTTATACACAAGAAGCTTTGGAATTACTGCAAAAAAAGAAAAACATCCGATTACTGACAGTAGACTTTGCGCAAGAAGAAAATCAAAATCGAGAAGAAACGGTCTCAGTCTTAGGTGGACTTCTTGTACAAGATCAAGATCTGGCAATGGAAAACGAAGAAGAATGGAAAGTCGTGACAAAACGTAAGCCGACTCCAGCAGAAGCAAAAGCATTAGCGTTTGCTTGGAAAGCTGTCAAACATGTGAAATCTAATGCGATCGTACTGGCAAACGAACGTCAGACAGTAGGAATCGGAGCCGGGCAGATGAATCGAGTCGGTTCAGTAAAAATTGCGATTGAACAAGCGCAAGAGAAAATGGAAGGTGCAGTTTTAGCTAGCGATGCTTATTTCCCAATGGATGATTCAGTTGAATATGCAGCCAAACATGGTATAAAAGCAATCATTCAGCCAGGTGGAAGTATCAAAGACCAAGATTCTATTGATATGGCGAATAAATACGATCTAGCAATGGTCTTTACTGATGTTCGGCATTTTAGACATTAGAGAGGAGTCGGATAAATGAACATTTTGGTGATCGGTGCAGGTGGTCGTGAACATGCAATAAGTAAAAAACTTTTAGACAGTCCGAAGGTGGATACTGTGTATTGTGCGCCAGGAAATCCTGGAATGACAAAGGATGGCATCAATTGTGTCGCTATCAGTGAACAAGATCATTCAGCATTAATTCATTTTGTTAAGAATGAGGCGATTGATTGGAGTATCGTTGGTCCTGAAGTTCCTTTATTAAATGGGATCGTCGATGATTTTATGGCGGAAGGATTGAAAATCTTCGGTCCGACAAAAGCAGCAGCTCTGATCGAAGGTTCGAAAAGTTTTGCTAAACAATTGATGGAGACGTATCAGATCCCGACAGCTAAATCCAGAAGTTTTGAATGTTACGAAAAAGCAGCAGCGTATATCAAAGAAAACGGTGCGCCAATCGTAGTGAAAGCGGATGGCTTAGCAGCTGGAAAAGGTGTAGTCGTGGCTACAACAGTGAAAGAAGCGCTGGATGCGGCAGAACAAATGTTGAACCAGCATCGATTTGGGAACAGCAGCAAAAAAATCGTCGTAGAAGAGTTTTTGGCAGGAGAAGAATTCTCCCTTTTGGCGTTTGTCCGTGATACCAAAGTGTATCCGATGGTCATTTCGCAAGATCATAAGCGGGCATTCGATAACGATAAAGGGCCAAATACAGGCGGAATGGGTGCTTATTCACCAGTACCGCAAATTCCAAAAAAGATGATTGAAAAAGCTGTGGAAGAAGTTTTAAAACCAGCGGCTTTGGGAATGAAAGAACTAGGACGCTCTTTCACGGGTGTTTTATATGCGGGTTTGATTGCTACGAAGGAAGGACCAAAAGTGATCGAATTCAATGCACGTTTCGGTGATCCTGAAACGCAAGTCGTTCTTTCTCGGTTGAAGAGTGACTTTGCACAAGTAATCGATGATTTATTAGAGAATCGTGCAGTAGAGTTAAAGTGGCAGCAAGAAGGATACAATGTAGGCGTTGTGGTGGCAGCTGCCGGTTACCCCGAAGAATATGAGACAGGAATGGTTCTACCAGATTTTCTGGAAGAAGAGCTTTCTGTTTACTATGCTGGAGTTTCCTCAAATAACGGCAAACTAGTTGGAACAGGAGGACGCCTTTATCTAGTAGAAGCATACGGTGAGACGATCAAAGAAGCACAGGAAAAAATCTACACCGCGTTAATGGATAAAACGACAGATGGAACATTTTATCGTACAGATATTGGAGAAAAAGCTGCCAATAGCGAACTAGTCGTGAAGTAAATCAGCTGCTTCTATTTATAAAAAAATACAACAAATATAGTCGGAAGCGCCGATTTTAGTGAAGCCTTTTCATAAAGAGTGTGGTACACTTTTGTTGTGTATATAAATAAGGAGGAGTTCAGATGAAAAAAATTCAATTAGGTACTTCTGATCAGAAAGCAGCTGCAGTGATCTTAGGCTGTATGCGTATCAACAATGCGGAAGATCCAGTAAAAGTGATTGAGACAGCTTATGAAAACGGCATTGATTTTTTTGACCATGCAGATATTTATGGGAACGGTAAATGTGAAGAAATCTTTGCAGATGCTCTAGCAAAAACATCAATCAAACGAGAAGATCTTTTTATTCAAACAAAATGTGGAATCGTTCCAGGTGTGATGTTTGATTTTTCTAAAAAACATATCATTGAATCAGTGGAAAAAAGTTTGACCCGTCTGAAAATGGATTATGTGGATGCTTTACTTCTTCATCGTCCAGATACATTGGTGGAACCAGAAGAGGTAGCTGAAGCGTTTGATGAATTGGAACGATCAGGTAAAGTCCGTTATTTTGGTGTCAGCAATCAAAAACCAATGCAAATCGAATTGCTGAAAAAATATGTTCGTCAACCATTAGTAGCTAATCAGCTGCAATTTGGCTTGAAACATACTGGAATGATCGATCAAGGGATCCATGTCAATATGACAGATGAAGCAAGTATCGACCATGATGGTAGTGTACTTGATTATTCCCGTCTGCATGATATGACGATCCAAGCGTGGTCGCCATACCAGTATGGATTTTTTGAAGGTGTATTTATCGGGAACGAAAAATTCCCTGAATTAAACCAAACATTAGAAGAACTCGCAGCTAAATATCAAACGACACCAACTGGCTTGGCTTCTGCTTGGATTTTGCGCCATCCAGCCAATATGCAAGTAATCGCCGGTACGATGAACGTAGGGCGAATCAAGGAAATCGCTCAAGCATCAGAAATTAATATGTCTCGGGAAGATTGGTACGAATTGTACCGTGCTGCTGGAAACATTTTACCTTAAAAGTTGTCATAAGCAGGTGAACGTTGCGATCAATTAAAAAGGCGGAATATCTTGAAAGCTATTTTCAGCTTCGAGATATTCCGCCTTTTTTTATTGCCAACGGGAAAGAGTATCGCTATACGGATTTTATTTATTATTTATTTTTGTTTTCAAGGAAAAGCTGTGTCCGATATTCTTTTGGGGAAATCCCTTGTTTTTTCTTAAATAAATAACTGAAATAGTTAGGGTCATTATAACCAATCTCAAAAGCAATATCTGAGATACGATAGTCTGATTGCTGCAATAATTTTTTTGCTAATTCGATTCTTTGTTCTGTCAGATAATCGATGAATGTTTGGTTAAACGATTGAGAAAAAATCGTACTGAAATGAGAGGGGCTTAATGCAACTTGTTGAGCGACCCAAGTTAAGGACATATCTGGATCGGTAAAATTTTCTTTGATAAAATCCAATGCATGGTTCAAAATTGGCTGACATTTGTTCTTTGAAGGCTGTGAGGGCAGAGCAGTTAAGAAAGAAATGAACATAGAAACAGTCGAACGGTAAAGCGAGTCGTCGGCGCTGATTGCTAAGCGTTGGCTAGTGGCTGTGCAATGAACCATTTCTTGCGGGATTTCCTTTTCTTTCAGGCGGACATGCTGGAGTAGCTTAGTCAAGACAAATAAACGATATAATCGTGTTCGGATTGGTGTGCCTTGTGGTTTCGTCAAGTGTTCGATGTACTTAGATACTTCGTTTTTCGATAATGAAGACAAATCAAGTGAGAGATCAAAGTAAAAGACAGAATCAACTGGAAGTTTTGTTTCTTTAATCAAATCCTCATAGCTGATAATTTGATCTTTAAGGGAACTGGCAGTTTCAAGTATCATCTGCGTGATCTCAAAAGATGTAGGTAATTCGCTGATTCTTTCTGCGACAGGACCGATGGCGACTGAAAAATTATTTTTTTGTCCCTTTTCTAATTCATGGACCAACGTTTGGGCTACCTGATAACTGGTCTCAATCACATTTTCTTCAAGAGGATCAACTATTAAAAATTTGATGAATCGAGAGGAAACAGCAGAAAAAATCACTTGTTGATTCTCCCTAAATAAAAACTTCAAATAATCACTGAGATGAGCGTAATCTTCAAAGTCTGTACTGACTTGGTTTGCTGCTAATAATACGGTCATTTTTTTCCCTGCTAAAGAGCGATTGAAAGATTCAGCAAGTTTCAATGTTTCACTGATCGTAAGTGAGCCTTTGAACAAACCGTTCAAGAAATGATTTTTTTTCAATTCGAAAACAAGATCAGAAGAAGGCTGCGTTTCTTTTTGCTGCAAGTCTAACGCAGTCACTGCTTTTTCTATTGCTTGTTTCAATTCGTTGCTTTTAATTGGTTTAAGTAGATAATCATCTGCCTGTACTTGGATTGCTCCTTTCATATAATCGAAATCGTCGAATCCGCTAATAAATATGAGGCGAGTCCAAGGAAGCAGTTTCCTTGCTTCTTTTGAAAAAGTCAAACCGTCCATGAATGGCATTTGGATATCAGTCAGAATGATATCGGGCTGTAAGTCGATAATCGAAGACAGTGCCATCTCACCATCTCCAGCTTCCCCGACATAAGTGATTGGATAATAAGAATTAAGGGCAGTTATTTGTTCCCGCAAGTTATTGCGAATGAGGTATTCGTCTTCGATGATAAAAACTTTATACATGTTTGTTTCCTCCAATTGTTTTGGGAGATATAGGAATCGTCAGTGTGACAGTTGTCCCTTCTCGGTATTTGCTGTCAATCGTGATAGGTTTTTGATTATTTCCGTAATAGAGAAGGAGACGCTTGTTTACGTTGTAAAGCCCGTAGCCGATACTGAAATCTGAATCGATCCCTTTGGCTAACTCTTTACGTATTTCTGCTAGTTTTTCTACAGGAATGCCAATACCGTTGTCTATGACTTTGAATTGGATCATTTCGTCGATTTTGCATGCAGTAATACGAATAAATCCTTTGTGACGAACGTACTTTGTTCCATGGTACACAGCATTTTCGATCAATGGTTGCAAGATCATCTTTAAAATAGAAACAGGAAAAAGTGTTTCTGGTATATCGATCTTATAGTCAAGCATATGTCCGTATCTTATTTTTAAAATGACCAGATAATCATTGATATGGCTGATTTCTTTTTCAAGAGGAATCCAGTCTTGTCCTTTGCTTAAAGACGTACGAAAAAAGCCGGAAAGTGCATGGGTCATAGTCAGAGCTTCTTCAAAGCAGTCTTGTTCGATCAAAGAAATGATGGCATCCAAACTGTTATAAATAAAATGAGGAGTGATCTGAGCTTGCAATACACGAACTTCACTTTGTGCTAAATGGTATTGTTTCAAAGCGTTCTCCCGTAAAGACTGGTTTAGATCTTCCGCCATTTTGTTCATACTAGCGGTAAGTGTCTGTAGTTCTTGTGTTTCTGGCATGTTTAAACGAAATCCAAGATCTCCTGAAGAAAGCTGTTCGGACATTGTGATCAGCTGATTGATCGGCTCTTGGACCTTCTGCTCTAAAAAGCGGCGATTCTTTTTCGCATAGAAAAAAATAGTACTAAGAACCCCCAATTCGACTATCGTTAATAAAATGAGCGAGCGGACAAGCGTCGTATTTTTTTGACTTGCTAAGTCGATTTCCACACGAACAAAATCCTGTAAAATATCTGACAGTAGTTGAGTGACAGAATCGACCTGATTGATGATCTGTTCATTGGTATCCATAAAATCTTCTGCCAAGATATGATGAATGAGCTCAGTTTGATAATCTTCCAATGTATCGATCGTACGTAACGATACATCTAACGTACTAATTTCTTTAAGTGTATTTGTATTATTTTTGATCTCTCGAATATCATTCCTAAGTTCTTCTAGGATATTTTCCTCATTGAACTCATCTACGGTTACTTGGCCAGAAATCAAGTCCCACATACTTTCCAAAACTTTTTGATCAACCTTCAAAGCAATTGCATCTGCTTTTTGGATATTTGCGATCGTCTGTTGATAAATCAAAAGCTGTTGCGAATATAACAGTATGCTCAGTAGCAAAGGGATAACAGCAAATAGAAGCATGGCTTTGTTTGCTTGGGCAAAAATCTGTTTTATGCTTAAATTTTTGGTCATGATACTTCTCCAGTCAATAATTTCTGGTTGGGATGTTAGCTATATTCTGCTGGGAAAAGACAGTCTCGGAAATAAAAATATCTTTAGGTAATGTTTTTCCTGTTTGAAGATTTCCAAAATAACGAGTAACGGTATTGGCTACATACCAGCCGACATCAGGTTTACACTCGACTACGCAATTGACGATTCCTGAGCGTAGCTTCTCGATCATATCTTCTTGTCCATCAATCGTTACAATGATCAAATCTTCTCCAGGTTTGATTGATGTTTCTTTTATCGCAGCTAAAGCACCGTGAGTCATTTCATCACTATGGCTGTATAATACATCAATTTCGGATAAATCATTTGTTTCTAAATATCGTTTCATCTGGTCTTTTCCTTTCATCCGAATAAAATCACCGACAATTCGGTGAACAATAGTCATTGGAGGTTTATGGTCGATGGTTCCATCTTTTTTTAGGGTTGGTTTACGATTGATTGATTCCAAAAATCCTTCGGAGCGTAGCTTGGTCGGTGTGGAGTTCTCTGAACCAGCAAGTTCTAGGATTCTGATTTCCTGTTTCTTTGAATTTGTGAAGTGATTGCTGACAAATAAACCCGCCCGATTTCCTTCTGCTTTGAAACTGGGACCGATGTGGGTGACGAAAAGCTCGGGATCATTCGTTTGAATATGTCTGTCGACAAGTATGACAGGGATCCCTGCTCGCTTGGCTTCTTTTAATACAGAGTCCCACCCGGATTCTTGCAAAGGAGTAAAAATGATCATATCTACTTTATAGGCAATGAACGTCCGTATATCTTGGATTTGCCGTTCCTGATTCATGTAACCATTTCGGTAGAGAACTTGGTAATCTTCTTTTTCAAGCGCAGTGATAATTGATTCAGTATGCTTTTTCCGCCAGCTACTCTCCGTTCCTGATTGCGAAAAACCAACGACTAGTGGGTCAGGTGCTTCCTTTGTACTAGGTGTACACCCTATCATTTGGTAAGCGATTACAATAAGGGCTAAAAAAAATAAAACACGTTTCACTTTAGATCACTCCATCTGGATTTGTTAGTACTATCTTATCAGATAAAAGGGAAAATCAAAGTCAAAAGGAATCAATCGAAAAAAATCCAAGAAACTTAAAAAAATCCAAGACAAAAAAAGTGCACCTAAAAAATTTAAAGTAAATCCCATAAAAAAATCAATGTTAACGCTTTCTTTATTAGCTATACTCGGTGTATCAATCGGAATGGGGGATAAAAAATGAAAAACAAATTTAGAAAGATTCTTGGGAGTATCGCTATTTTGACCGCAAGCATTCTATTAAGTGCGTGTGGCAATTCAGGATCTGCAGATGATAGTACGGGGTATGTAGGAATCGCTATGCCGACCAAATCAGCAGAAAGATGGATCGCTGATGGGAACAACATGGTCTCGGAATTAGAAAAACTGGGTTATAAAACAGATCTTCAATATGGAGAAGATAAAGTAGAAAATCAAGTAGCACAAATCGAAAATATGATTACAAAAGGGGTAGATAAACTTGTGATTGCTTCTATCGATGGTTCGGCTTTAACTGATGTGTTAGCTAAAGCAAAAGAAGCAGATATCAAGGTGATTGCCTATGATCGTTTACTGATGAATTCAGAAAATGTCGATTACTACGCGACTTTTGATAATTTTGGAGTAGGTGTATCGCAAGCAGCTTATATTGAGGAGCACTTAGGATTGAAAGAAGGAAAAGGGCCATTCACGATTGAATTATTTGGTGGCTCGCCTGACGACAACAATGCACTAATTAATTACAACGGAGTGATGTCTGTTTTACAACCATATATGGACAACGGTCAGTTGGTCGTGCCATCTGGACAGACGAGTTTCAGTCAAATCGCTACGCTTCGCTGGGATGGTTCTACGGCGCAAGCAAGGATGGATAATCTGTTAAGCGCAAATTATACTGACCAAACATTGGATGCTGTTTTGTCGCCATATGACCCAATAAGTTTAGGGATCATTTCGTCATTAAAAGGCGTGGGGTATGGGAGTGAAAGTAAACCTTTACCTGTGATTACTGGATAAGATGCGACAGTAGCTGGCGTCAAATCGATCATTGCCGGGGAACAAACACAAACGATCTTTAAAGACACACGTATCTTAGCAAAAAATACGATTGAAATGATCAAAGCAATCAGTGATGGAGAAGAGGTTCCGGTCA
Organism: Enterococcus sp. ZQ21; assembly: GCF_030053755.1. NCBI lineage: Bacteria > Bacillati > Bacillota > Bacilli > Lactobacillales > Enterococcaceae > Enterococcus > Enterococcus sp. ZQ21. Next base: position 1,564,646 of record NZ_CP125658.1, on the reverse strand, counting down.
ATGATACTGAAACTTATGATAATGGGGTGAAAACTGTTCCTACGTATTTAGCAAATACAGTATCTGTCGATAAAGATAATTATCAAGCAGAGCTGATCGACACAGATTATTATAAAGAATCCGATCTGAAAAATTAAGAGGAACCAAACAAGGAACTAAAGAGATCTAAGTCAGAGAGAGGATAAGAATTATGGCGGATTGTATTTTAAAAATGGCAGATATCACCAAAAAATTTTCTGGAATCCGAGCGTTAGATTGCGTGAATCTGATGATTGAACGTGGGGAAATCCATGCATTGTGCGGAGAAAACGGAACGGGAAAATCAACATTGATGAATGTCTTGAGCGGCTTGTATCCATATGGCTCCTATGACGGGAAAATCTTTTATGATGGAAAGCTGTGTCAATTCAAAGATTTGAAAGATAGTGAAGAAAAAGGCATCGTCATCATTCATCAAGAATTAGCACTAAGTCCTTATCTTTCAATAAAAGAGAATATTTTTCTCGGAAATGAACAAGCAGAAAGAGGCGTGATTGATTGGGAACTGACAGAAAAGAAAACGTATGAATTGCTGAATAAAGTCGGTTTGTCTATCGACCCGAATCTTCTAGTATCCCAGATCGGCGTAGGGCAACAGCAACTAGTTGAAATAGCTAAAGCATTATCAAAATCCGTCCGTCTGTTGATTTTGGATGAGCCTACCGCTGCATTGAATGAAGAAGAAAGCGCGAATTTGCTGAGATTGATCCGAGAATTGAAAGAGCAAGGTGTAACCTCCATCATTATTTCACATAAGCTGAATGAAATCGTGGATATCGCAGATCGAATCACCATTTTACGGGATGGACAGACGATTGAGACGCTAGAAAATGAAATGATCAGCGAAGAGCATATTATTCGCGGGATGGTGGGCAGAGATTTAGTTGATCGTTATCCTGAAAGAAAACCGGATATTGGAGAAGTTTATTTTAAAGTAGAAGACTGGACGGTCTATCACCCTCTTGATCATGAGCGAATCATAAACGACCATATCAACTTGCATTTGAAAAAAGGAGAGATTGTAGGAATAGCTGGGCTGATGGGAGCGGGCAGAACTGAATTCGCTATGAGTCTATTTGGACATTCTTATGGAAGCAAGATATCCGGACGTATATTAAAGGAAGGGGCAGAGATATCAGTTAAGACCGTTCCTTCAGCCATTGCAAACGGACTCGCTTATGTCTCGGAGGATCGAAAATCTTTAGGACTGAATCTGCTGATGGATATTCGGGAAAACGTGACGCTGAGCAGTTTGGATAAAATAAGTCAAAAAGGAGTATTAGATAAAGAAAAAGAAGTAACTGAGGCAGAAAATTTCCGGAAAAAGATGCGTATAAAAACAAACTCCATCCATCAAATTGTCAGTAGTCTTAGTGGTGGGAATCAACAAAAAGTCGTTTTATCCAAGTGGCTGATGACACAACCCGATATTCTTTTTTTAGATGAGCCAACCCGAGGGATAGACGTTGGGGCAAAATATGAGATCTACACGATTATCGAAGAAATGGCAGCAAATGGCAAAGCTGTCTGTCTTATCTCTTCTGAACTTCCTGAAATCTTAGGAATGTGTGATCGAATCTATACGATGAACGAAGGACGTATTACAGGAGAAGTCTCGCGAGAAGAGGCAGATCAAGAAGTCTTGATGAAATTAATGACGAAAGAAGAGGTGGGTTAAGTTGGAACAAGCAAAAAATCTTACGGATAAAAAAGAGAAAAAACTAAATTTGAAAAGTAGAGCAGCTGATCTTTTTGGTCGCTACAGCATGGTGATCATTTTAGCGGGACTACTTATTGCGTTTCAATTGATGACGGATGGTATTTTCTGGCGTCCGTTGAATATAACTAACCTTGTTTTGCAAAATAGTCATATATTAGTACTAGCTGCAGGGATGTTATTAGTTGTGCTCTTAGGTCATGTGGATTTGTCGGTAGGGTCAGTGATGGCGTTTGTTGGTGCAATTGCGGGCATGATGATGGTCAATCGCCAAATGAACCCGTGGGTGACAGTCATCGCATGTCTTGCAGTAGGCGGGCTGATCGGCGCATGGCAAGGTTTTTGGGTAGCTTATGCTGGGATACCGGCGTTTATCGTGACTTTAGCAGGATTGCTGATGTTTCGTGGACTGACACAAGTTGTTCTAGGCGGTCAATCTCTAGCACCTTTTCCAGCTGTTTTCCAAAAAATGTCTACGGGTTATTTACCAGACTTAAGCGAAGGAAGCAGCCTTCACTTCTTGACATTGATTTTAGGAATGATCATCACCATCGTGTTAGTTGTTGGACAATGGCGAACAAGAAATCGTCGGAAAAATCATTTATTTGAAGTGGAATCTCCAGCAGCTTTCTTGGTAAAGGCAGTATTTACAGCAGTCGTTGTACTAGGGATAACTTACATCTTTGCCTCTTATCAAGGATATCCGATCATTTTGATCATTCTCGGTTTGATCGTCGCAGCATATGGGTTTTTGACAAATAAAACAGTAGCAGGTCGCCAGATTTATGCGACGGGCGGAAATCGAAAAGCGGCTGAATTATCAGGGATAAAAACAAAGCGGATCACGTTCTGGGTTTTCGTCAACATGGGAGTCATGGCAGCTTTAGCTGGATTAGTTTTAGCTGCTCGGTTAAATGCGGCGACACCTCAAGCGGGTACTTCGATGGAACTAGATGTGATGGCGGCAGTATATTTTGGCGGTGCTTCAACATCCGGCGGCATCGGAACGATTATGGGTGCGATTGTCGGTGGCTTGGTCATGGGTGTATTGAACAATGGTATGTCGATTTTAGGCGTCGGGGTAGATTGGCAGCAGGCAATCAAAGGGTTGATCTTGCTTTTAGCCGTTGTATTAGACTTGTATAACAAGAAAAAACGGACAGCGTAGGAGAACACCGTTTATTCAGAAAAAAGACTGTGACAAGACATTTGTCACAGTCTTTTTTTCGCTAAAAGCGAACATTCATTGCTTCGTTTGTTTAGACTAAAAATAATGTATGTTTTTTTACCATTCGTATAAATTCTCTTTTTGCTCTTGATTTTTTCGCTTAATTGAGTTAAATTACATAGGGCGCTAAAAAAAGCCTTGATTAAATTAATAATGTTCGTGTTTTGCTGGATGTGAACATCAGGAGGATAATGTAATGAAAGTATTTGATTACGAAGATATTCAATTAATTCCTAATAAATGTATCGTAAATAGCCGTTCTGAATGTGATACAACGGTCACATTAGGCAAACATACATTCAAAATGCCAGTAGTGCCTGCCAACATGCAGACGATTATTGATGAAACGATTGCAGAATTCTTAGCGGAAAATGGTTATTTCTATATCATGCATCGGTTTGATGAAGCAGCTCGAATTCCGTTTATCAAAAAAATGAAAAAGCGCGGATTGATTACCTCGATCAGTGTTGGCGTCAAGAAAGAGGAATATTCCTTTATAGAGAAGTTGGCAGAAGAATCGCTAAATCCTGATTATATCACTATCGACATCGCGCATGGACATGCTAACTCAGTTATTGATATGATTCAGCATATTAAAAAATATTTGCCTGAAACTTTTGTGATTGCCGGTAATGTTGGTACACCGGAAGCCGTCCGTGAATTGGAAAATGCGGGCGCAGATGCAACAAAAGTCGGGATTGGTCCAGGAAAAGTATGTATTACAAAAATCAAGACAGGCTTTGGAACTGGAGGCTGGCAACTGGCCGCTCTTAGATGGTGTGCGAAAGCAGCTCGCAAGCCGATCATCGCTGACGGTGGGATCAGAACACATGGCGATATTGCAAAATCTGTCCGTTTTGGAGCGACAATGGTTATGATTGGCTCATTGTTTGCCGGTCACGAGGAATCTCCTGGCGAAACAAAAGTCGAAAACGGAATTGTATATAAAGAATACTTTGGTTCTGCTTCAGAATTCCAAAAAGGTGAAAAACGAAATGTTGAAGGAAAGAAAATCTGGATCCAACATAAAGGATCTTTGAAAGATACACTAGTGGAAATGCAACAAGACCTTCAATCATCTATTTCGTATGCTGGAGGAAGAGATCTGGAAGCCATTCGGAAAGTTGATTATGTCATCGTGAAAAATTCGATTTTTAACGGAGATACGATCTAAATAATGAGCAAAATATCAGCGGAAGGTTCATAACAGAACCTTCCGTTTTTTATGTTTTGCAAAAAAAGCTTTTCTTTTTTCTCGTAAATTCGGTAAAATCAATAGAAAGAATGGACAACAGAAAAGAGAGGACTATGTGGGAAAAGGTAGAGAAAAAACAAGGACCGATTTATCGTCAAATCATGGAACAGATCATGAGAGAAATCGAAAGTGGAAGAATCAATCCTGGAGATCAACTTGAATCGGAACGAAAACTAGGGCAATTTTTTGGTGTAAATCGTTCCACCGTTGTTCATGCATTGGAAGAACTTAGAGAGCTTGGCGTATTAACAAGTAAACGTGGTAGCGGTTGGTTCGTCAATCAGACTGAATGGGGGAAATTCGCCGTTCCAAGAATCGATTGGCGACAAATGATCTCACCTCGCTATGAACAGACGGATTGGTATGAGCAAAAAATAAAAGAAGCAAAGCAGAGCCAAAAAACATTGTTCCTTGACTTATATGCGAGTGAGATGCCAAATGAGCTTTTGCCGAATTTTGAGTTTCCTTCTTATTCTCTTGAAGAAATCTTAGCGGAAGAAAAAGAAATGGATCTTTTAGGCTATACTCCGTTACGTAACAAAATCAAACGGTATTTGGAAAGTAAATTTGGACTGACCTTTTCCCTAAACCAGCTTCTGGTGACTGGTGGTGGCCAGCAAGCAATCTTTTTGATCTTACAAACGATTCTTTCTGCTGGAGAGGGGATAGCTGTAGAGTCACCTTCTTTTTTTTACCGATTACCTCTTTTCAAAGCTTCAGGAACGCGTTTATTTGGGATACCGATGGATGAAGAAGGGATCGACTTAGAAAAACTGAAAGAATCGATCCATAAAAATAAATTGAAAGCAGTGCTTATCAACCCCAATTTTCAAAACCCTACAGGGAAAGTGATGAGCCAAAAGCGACGAGAAAAGCTAGTAGAATTGTGTCGGCAGTATCGGCTTCCGATTATTGAAGACGATGTATTTACGGACCTTTCATTTCTAAAGCAAGATGAAGTTCTTCCTATACGGACGATTGATCCGGATAATGTATTATATGTCGGTTCGTTATCTAGGATTTTAGGAAAAACAACGAAAATCGGTTGGTTGATCGGACCAGAGACCTTTATCTTGCAACTCGCTAAAGCGCAAGAAATGATGGAGTTTCCGATGAACATCCTTACACAAATCACGGCCGCTAATGTATTTGATGAAGCAATTGATTTGAAAATGTTGGATGTAAGAAAAAAATTGAAAGAAAAAAGCCAACTGATAAGTATTTGGGCGGAGTCTCAATCGTTTTTCAAGCTTCATTCGATTCTAGGTGGTTATTATGCTTGGATCACTTGGGATGGAAAAAAGCTGGACCCCCAACTAGCAGAAAAAGTAGTAGATATGGGTCTAGGAATCGCACCAAGTCTACTTTTTGGGCAAGATATAAATGGAATCAGAATCAATTACAGTCGTCTAGATGAAGCCAACATATCGTTGTTTTATTCAAAGATGAAAATTTTAGAACAGTGGTTAACAGAATAATTTCACAAAGTAAAAAGATTAAAGAATATAACAGCTGGGATTTAAATTTCCGGCTGTTTCTTTTTTTTCTTAAAAAGAAGACGAGACAAAGTATTAGGGAAAAAAACACTTTTTGTACAACCGTTCACGATGTCTTAAGAAAATAAATAGTTGCAGCAAAACTGTATAACACCAGCGTTTCTAAATAGAAACAGATCATTATAAGTTTGATTAGAAAATAGAAAAAACACAGTCTAAATATAAAACGCTTTCCTTATTGTGATTATATTCACTAATGCTGTTAATATGCGGATTGGCATAATTTCCTTTCATCGTGAAAATTTGTGCTTTTAGCTTGTATTTCTCATAAATCCATGATAATTTATTAATGAAGACGGTTAAATAGTGATACAGTTTTATTCGCTGTTTCAATCGCAGAATGAAGAGATTTTCTTATAGATGAGAGAGGAATGTGTGACAAATGGCAAACAAAAAAGCACCGATCGACTTCCAAGCACTGCTAGATGAAGTCAATGCAGATTTCCCAGTATATCAAGCACTTGATCAAGATGGAAACGTAGTTAACAAAGATTTAGTACCTGATTTATCCGATGATGAACTCGTTGAATTAATGACTCACATGGTATGGTCTCGTGTATTAGACCAACGTTCCACAGCGCTGAACCGCCAAGGACGCCTAGGCTTTTTTGCACCAACTGCCGGACAAGAGGCAAGTCAGCTGGCCAGTGCGTATGCATTTGATAAAGAAGATGTTCTTCTTCCAGGTTATCGAGATGTCCCTCAATTAGTAAAACACGGCTTACCTTTATCACAAGCATTTTTATGGTCTAGAGGACATGCTGCAGGTAATTCTTATCCGGAAGAATTGAAAGCTCTACCACCACAAATCATCATCGGTGCACAATATGTACAAGCAGCCGGTGTTGCATTAGGTTTGAAAAAACGCAACAAGAAAAATGTTGTCTTCACTTATACTGGTGATGGCGGTTCATCACAAGGTGATTTTTACGAAGCAATCAATTTCGCTGGTGCTTACCATGCAAATGCTGTATTTTATATCCAAAACAATGGGTATGCGATCTCTACACCTCGTGAAAAACAAACCGCAGCAAAAACACTTGCACAAAAAGCTGTCGCAGCTGGGATTCCAGGAATTCAAGTCGATGGAATGGATCCGCTTGCAGTATATACTGTATCTAAAATGGCACGGGAATGGGCAATCAGCGGAAATGGACCAGTCCTAATTGAAACACTGACTTATCGTTACGGACCACATACACTATCTGGGGACGATCCAACCCGCTACCGTACAAAAGACACAGATGACGAATGGCAGAAAAAAGATCCATTGATCCGCTTCCGTAAATATCTGACGGAAAAAGGACTTTGGTCTGAAGAAAAAGAAGAACAAGTGATTGAAGCAACTAAAGAAGAAATCAAAGCAGCTATCGCAGAAGCCGACAAAGTTCCAAAACAAAAGGTTTCAGATTTCTTGAAAAACATGTTCGAAGTATCTCCACAATCAATCAAAGAACAAATTGCAATTTATGAAGCGAAGGAGTCGAAATAATCATGGCACAAAAAACAATGATCCAAGCAATCACCGATGCCTTAGCACTTGAACTAGAAAATGACGAGAATGTCGTTGTTTTTGGTGAAGATGTTGGGAAAAACGGAGGAGTTTTCCGGGCAACTGAAGGATTGCAGGAAAAATTCGGAGAAGACCGAGTATTCGATACTCCTTTAGCTGAATCTGGAATCGCAGGGTTGAGTTTCGGACTTGCGTTGGAAGGATTTCGTCCAGTTCCTGAAATCCAATTTTTTGGTTTTATTTTCGAAGCAATGGATGAAGTAGTAGCTCAAATGGCTCGTACAAGATACCGAATGAGCGGTACTAGAAATCTACCAATCACGATTCGTTCACCATTTGGTGGCGGTGTTCATACACCAGAACTGCATTCAGATAATTTAGAAGGTTTGATTGCCCAGTCTCCTGGTATTCGAGTAGTGATCCCATCAAATCCTTACGATGCAAAAGGACTATTGATTTCTTCTATTAGAAGTAACGATCCAGTTGTTTTCCTAGAACACATGAAACTATATCGCTCATTCCGAGAAGAAGTGCCGGATGAAGCTTACGAAGTTCCTTTGGACAAAGCAGCAGTTACTCGTGAAGGAACAGATGTATCTGTTATCACATACGGGGCAATGGTGCGTGAAGCCATCAAAGCAGCAGACAATCTTGCAAAAGAAAATATCTCTGTTGAAATCATTGATCTTCGTACAGTTGCGCCATTAGATGTAGAAACGATCATTCAATCCGTGGAAAAAACAGGTCGCGTAGTCGTTGTCCAAGAAGCGCAACGACAAGCGGGTGTTGCTGCGCAAGTAGTTTCTGAGATCTCAGAACGCGCTATCCTTTCATTAGAAGCCCCAATCGGACGAGTTTCTGCACCTGATACAGTCTTCCCGTTTGGACAAGCAGAAAATGTTTGGTTACCAAACGCAAAAGATATCGAAGACAAAGTAAAAGAAATCGCGGAATTTTAAGAAAAGAAGGGACGAAACAAAGTCATGGCTTATCAATTTAAATTGCCGGATATCGGTGAAGGAATTGCAGAAGGTGAAATCGTCAAATGGTTCGTCAAACCAGGAGATACGATTAATGAAGATGATACATTATTAGAAGTTCAAAACGACAAATCAGTAGAAGAAATCCCCTCACCTGTAACAGGAACGGTTAAAAATGTCATTGTTCCAGAAGGTACAGTAGCAAATGTTGGGGATGTATTGGTAGAAATCGATGCACCAGGACACGAAGACAATGAAGGGGACAGTGGTGTAGCCGCAGAATCCCAAACTCCAGCTAACCCGGCTGCTGAACCAACTGTTGATACAGAATCAGCTGGATCGTCAAGCGAAGGAGTCTTCCAATTCAAGTTACCGGATATCGGTGAAGGAATTGCAGAAGGTGAAATCGTCAAATGGTTCGTCAAACCAGGAGATACAATCAATGAAGATGATACATTATTAGAAGTTCAAAACGACAAATCAGTAGAAGAAATCCCGTCACCCGTAACCGGGACAGTTAAAAACGTGATTGTCCCAGAAGGAACAATAGCAAATGTTGGGGACGTGTTAGTAGAAATCGATGCTCCTGGACACAATGGTGCACCATCAACTAGTGCGCCATCAGCTGAAGCACCAAAAGAAAAAGTAGAAACATCAGGTTCAGCAAGTGTCGTTGAAGCTGCCGATCCAAATAAACGTGTATTGGCTATGCCATCTGTTCGTCAATTTGCCCGCGAAAAAGATGTAGATATCTCACAAGTAACTGCAACTGGAAAAGGTGGCAGAGTAACAAAAGAGGACATCGAAAACTTCTTGTCAGGTGGTCCAAGCAGTGCACCAGCGAAATCAGAAGCGCCAGAAGCGGCAGCGCCGAAAGAAGCAGCTCCTGCAGCAGAAAGCAAACCATCTGCACCAGCAAAACCATTCAAGTCCAACTTAGGAGACTTGGAAGAACGTGTAGCAATGACACCAACACGTAAAGCTATTGCTAAAGCAATGGTCAACAGTAAGCATACAGCTCCACACGTGACATTGCATGATGAAGTAGAAGTGTCTAAACTATGGGATAATCGGAAACGATTTAAAGAAGTTGCTGCTGCAAATGGTACGAAACTTACTTTCTTGCCATATGTCGTGAAAGCTTTAACAGCGACTGTTAAGAAATACCCAGTATTGAATGCATCTATCGACGATGCAAACCAAGAAATCGTTTATAAACATTACTACAATATCGGTATTGCAACTGATACGGATCACGGACTATATGTACCAAATGTGAAAGATGCAGACCGCAAAGGAATGTTTGCTATTGCAGACGAAATCAATGAGAAAGCAAAATTAGCTCATGACGGCAAACTATCTGCAGAAGATATGCGCAATGGAACGATTACGATCAGCAATATCGGATCTGTAGGTGGCGGTTGGTTTACACCAGTCATCAACTATCCAGAAGTAGCTATTTTAGGTGTAGGAACGATTGCACAACAACCAATCGTAAATGCTGAAGGCGAAATCGTTGTCGGTCGTGTGATGAAACTGTCATTAAGTTTCGATCACCGTATCGTAGATGGAGCAACTGCGCAACAAGCAATGAATAATATCAAACGTCTTTTAGCTGATCCAGAGCTATTAATGATGGAAGGATGATAAACAAATGGTAGTTGGAGATTTTGCTGTAGAATTAGATACAGTTGTAATCGGTGCGGGACCTGGTGGCTATGTAGCTGCCATCCGCGCTGCTGAAATGGGACAAAAAGTAGCAATCATTGAAAGAGAGTATATTGGCGGTGTTTGTTTGAATGTCGGCTGTATTCCTTCAAAAGCACTGATAGCTGCAGGACACCATTATCAAGAGTCACTAGATTCTGAAATGTTTGGAGTAACTAGTGAAAATGTCAAACTAGATTTTGCGAAAACACAAGAATGGAAAGAAAACAAAGTTGTCCATACGTTGACTTCTGGTGTTGGTTTCCTATTAAAAAAACATAAGGTTGAAACAATCGAAGGAGAAGCGTTCTTCGTAGATGATCACACACTACGCGTCATCCATCCAGATTCAGCTCAAACTTATTCGTTCAATAACGCAATCATCGCAACAGGTTCCCGTCCAATCGAGATTCCAGGATTTAAATTCGGAGGACGTGTGTTAGATTCTACTGGCGGATTAGCATTGAAAGAAGTACCTAAGAAATTTGTGATCATCGGTGGCGGTGTGATTGGTGCCGAATTGGGCGGAGCGTACGCAAACTTAGGAGCAGAAGTAACGATCCTTGAAGGTTCACCACAAATTTTACCAACTTACGAAAAAGATCTAGTAAAATTAGTAGAAGATGATTTCAAGAAAAAAGGTGTAACAGTCGTAACGAATGCAATGGCGAAAGAAGCAGTCGATAACGGTGACAGCGTGACAGTGAAATATGCAGTGGACGGGAAAGAAGAATCCGTTACTGCTGATTATGTGATGGTCACTGTAGGTCGTCGTCCGAATACGGATGATATGGGCTTAGAACAAGCAGGAGTCGAAGTAGGAGAACGAGGATTGATTACGGTAGATAAACAAGGACGTACGAACGTACCTAATATCTATGCCATCGGTGATATCGTTCCAGGGGCGGCATTAGCACACAAAGCCAGTTATGAAGCAAAAATCGCTGCTGAAGCAATCTCTGGCAAAAAAGTAGCTGTAGATTATAAAGCAATGCCGGCAGTAGCCTTCACTGACCCTGAATTGGCTTCTGTAGGTATGACGATCAAAGAAGCAAAAGATGCTGGTATCGAAGCAAAAGCATACAAATTCCCATTTTCAGGGAACGGTCGGGCATTATCGCTTGGTAAAACAGAAGGATTCATCCGTCTAGTTACGACGATCGAAGATAACGTGCTGATTGGTGCACAAATCGGGGGAGTCGGTGCAAGCGATATGGTTTCTGAATTAGCTTTAGCAATCGAATCAGGAATGAACGCTGAAGATATCGCCTTGACGATTCATCCGCATCCATCTCTTGGCGAAATCGTCATGGATGCTTCGGAATTAGCATTAGGCTTGCCAATCCATATTTGATTTGAATAATACAGGCGAAACGCAACTGAGAAATCGGTTGCGTTTTTTCTTTTTTATTATCAATAATTTAATTATGTAAACTTAATAATACGACAACTTCTTGGTTTATTACCGTCTCCTATGCTACACTAAAGAAGAATATGAAATAGGAGAGTTGAAGATGCAAGAATATCAGTATCCACTTGATTTAGACTGGACAACAGATGAAATGGTCATTGTAATGAAGATGTGGGAAGATCTGGAACGTGCGAATGAAAAAGGGATAAACAATGAAGCTTTTTTGAAGACCTATCAGCAGTTCAAAACAGTTGTCAAATCCATCGGAGAAGAAAAACGGTTGGGACGGGAATTTGAAAAAGCTTCCGGGTACTCCTTATATCGAACAGTGCAGCAAGCAAAAAAAAATCCAAACAAAACTTTGAGAATGAACGGGTGAGATAAATGGAACAGATGATTGATCATATCAAATCCTGGCTAGAAGAAGCTGGTGAGAAAATCAAATCTTCTCAACAAACATTAACGATCTCGCAAAAATCAAATCGAACGGATCTAGTGACAAATGTCGACCGAAACATCCAGAATTTTCTAATCGAAAAAATCCATTCCTATGATCCAGAGGCGAAAATATTGGCAGAAGAAGAAGGGTGTAATAAACTATCGGATCTCGATGGAAGAGTCTTTATCATCGATCCTATTGATGGCACATTGAATTTCGTGATTGAAGGGGAAAACTTTTGTATCATGCTCGCTGTTTATGAATCCGGCGTTGGAAAACTTGGTTTCATTTATGACGTCATGAGAAATGAGCTTTTTTGGGGTGGAAAAGGAATAGGTGTCTATAAAAATGACAAACCAATGCCTAGACCAGCAAATAAATCTTTATCAGAAGGCTTACTTGGTGTGAATAGCTATCTTTTCGGTCATAATAAATATGGAATCCGAGAGATTGCGGAAAGCAGCATGGGAACACGTATGTACGGGTGTGCAGGGCTTGAACTAGCCGCAATCTTGAAAGGAAACCATATTGCTTACATTTCGAACCTCAGCCCTTGGGATTATGCAGCGGGAAATGTTTTATTGGAAGAGTTTGGTATGGTAACAAGCGGTCTTTTTGGCACTCCATTGACCTTTGATAGAAGGGAATACTATTTAGCAGGGACTCCTTGTGCATATGCAGAAATCGCAGACCTTTTGAAAAAAGAAGGCTGAAAAAAGGTAGAAATCATTCACAAAAATGATAAAAACGGGCAAAAGATTAATTTTCTCGAAAAAATGAAAACATTTTACTATATTTCATGAAAAAAGTCTGCTATAATTAGCAGTCGAGTAAAATTTGCCCTGTCATAAAGAACCAATAAAAAAGGAGTTAGTTACATTGAATTATAGAAACGATATCCGTAACGTCGCAATTATTGCCCACGTTGACCACGGAAAAACAACATTAGTTGATGAACTATTAAAACAATCAGATACATTAGACGCACATACGCAATTGCAAGAACGTGCGATGGACTCAAATGCGCTAGAAAAAGAACGTGGTATCACGATTTTAGCCAAAAACACAGCTGTAGACTATAAAGGAATTCGCGTAAACATCATGGATACTCCAGGACACGCGGACTTTGGTGGCGAAGTAGAACGGATCATGAAAATGGTTGACGGCGTTGTGTTGGTCGTAGATGCGTATGAAGGAACAATGCCTCAAACACGTTTTGTATTGAAAAAAGCATTGGAACAACATATCACACCAATCGTTGTCGTAAACAAGATTGACAAACCTTCTGCTCGTCCTGAGCATGTTGTAGATGAAGTTCTTGAACTATTCATCGAATTGGGAGCAGATGATGATCAGTTAGACTTTCCTGTGATTTATGCGTCTGCACTGAATGGTACGTCAAGCTTATCAGACGACCCAGCAGATCAAGAACCAACAATGGCAACTATTTTTGACACGATTATTGAAAAAATTCCTGCTCCTGTCGATAATAGCGACGAACCATTACAATTCCAAGTTTCATTACTTGACTACAACGATTATGTAGGTCGTATCGGAATCGGACGTGTATTTAGAGGAACAATCAAAGTAGGCGACCAAGTAGCATTAATTAAATTAGACGGAACAGTTAAGAAATTCCGTGTAACGAAATTATTTGGTTTCTTTGGACTAAAACGTCTAGAGATTCAAGAAGCAAAAGCTGGAGACTTGATTGCTGTCTCAGGTATGGAAGACATCTTTGTCGGTGAAACAGTTACTCCTGTGGATCATCAAGATGCGTTACCTATCCTTCACATTGACGAACCAACATTGCAAATGACTTTCTTAGTTAATAATTCACCATTTGCCGGTCGAGAAGGGAAATACGTAACTGCTCGTAAAATTGAAGAACGTTTGATGGCAGAACTTCAAACAGATGTATCTTTGCGAGTTGAACCAACAAACTCTCCAGATGCTTGGACTGTTTCTGGTCGTGGAGAATTGCATTTGTCTATCTTGATTGAAAACATGCGTCGTGAAGGATACGAATTGCAAGTATCTCGTCCAGAAGTTATTGAAAAAGAAATCGACGGTGTAAAATGCGAACCGTTTGAACGCGTACAAATCGACACACCAGAAGAATACATGGGTAGTGTCATCGAATCCTTGAGCTTACGTAAAGGTGAAATGCAAGATATGGTCCATACAGGAAACGGACAAATCCGTTTGACATTCTTGACACCTGCTCGCGGTTTGATCGGTTATTCAACTGAATTCCTTTCAATGACACGCGGTTACGGAATCATGAACCATACTTTTGATCAATACTTGCCAATGCTTCCTGGTCAAATCGGTGGACGTCACCAAGGTGCGCTTGTTTCGATCGATACCGGAAAAGCAACGACCTATTCTATCATGAGTATCGAAGAACGCGGTACAGTCTTCGTAGAACCAGGTACAGAAGTATATGAAGGAATGATTATCGGAGAAAACAGCCGTGATAATGATTTGACTGTCAACATCACAAAAGCAAAACAAATGACAAACGTACGGTCTGCTACTAAAGACCAAACATCTGTCATCAAAAAACCAAAACAATTGACGTTGGAAGAATCTTTGGAATTCTTGAATGATGATGAATATTGCGAAGTAACACCAGAAAGCATTCGCTTGAGAAAACAAATTTTAGAGAAAAATGCTCGTGAAAAAGCATCTAAAAAGAAAAAATAATCTGTAAAAGGATGAAGAGAGAAACCAGCTTGTTATAAAAAATAGCTGGTTTCTTTTTTGTCCAACTTATTTCTGTGGAGAAGTCATCTTTGTCAATGGACTTAAATTCAGAAAATACGCCAAAAGACATTTAAAAGACTTTTAAAGAACTTGATTCTGGTGTGATTTTGTTTCATATCGCGCGTATGTTTCACAAGAGGGATCAACTTGTCCTTCGGAGAAAACCGAAGTAAAATGGCAAGGGAAAGGAGCGGGAAGATGAACGACTTATTAAAACAATACTTTGGTTATGATGAGTTTAGACCTGGTCAAAAAGAAATTATTCAGAAAGTCATTGATCAGGAAAATGTATTAGGGATCATGCCTACCGGCAGTGGGAAATCAATCTGTTACCAGCTTCCATCTTTACTAGTAGATGGGCTTACTGTGGTTGTATCCCCTTTGATCTCTTTGATGAAGGATCAGGTGGATGCAGCGAATCAATTAGGTATACCCGCCACTTTTATCAATAGCTCGTTAGATGGTTACGAAACAGCTAGACGCTTCCAAGAAATCGATAGGCAGCAGTATCGTTTACTTTATATTGCTCCAGAACGTTTTATCATGTCGGATTTCATTCAAGCGATGAATCGATGGAACGTCTGTATGATTGCCATTGACGAGGCGCATTGTATCTCTCAGTGGGGGCATGATTTCCGTCCAAGTTATTTACAAATGGCGAAACAGCTAGATCAACTGCCAAATCGACCTGTTATTGTTGCACTGACAGCTACAGCAACTATACAAGTAGCCGCTGACATAAAAAGACTTTTAAAAATCCCTGACGGCAATCACATCCAGACTGGTTTTGGACGGGAAAATCTCCGCTTTCAAGTAGTGAAAGACCAAAAAAAAGAACAATATCTAGTCGAGTATTTGAAAATCAACAAAAATCAATCGGGCATTATTTATGCAGCGACGAGAAAAGAAGTAGACCGAATCTATCATTTGCTTAAAAAATTTGGATTTTCTATAGGCAGATATCATGGTGGCCTAAAGGAGAATGAACGAACGGCAATGCAAGAGGCCTTTTTATACGATCGCTTACAGCTAATCGTAGCGACCAATGCATTCGGCATGGGCATAAATAAAAGCAATGTCCGTTTTGTTATCCATTATCAAATTCCTGGCTCTCTAGAAGCATACTATCAGGAAGCTGGTCGTGCGGGAAGAGATGGTCTTTCCAGTGAAGCCATCCTGCTTTTCGCTCCTCAAGATATTCAGGTCCAAAAGTTTTTTATCCATCAGTCCCAAAGAGAAGAGGAGCAAAAGCAAAAAGAATATGAAAAATTAAAAGCGATGACAGAATATGCGTATATAGAATCCTGTCTTCAGCAATACATCCTAAACTATTTTGGCGAGACAAGCAGTCCGTGCAATCGTTGTGGTAACTGTTTAGATGACAGAGAAATAGTAGAAGTAACGACACAAGCACAGATGGTCCTTTCTTGTTTGAAACGTATGGGGGAGAATTATGGCAAGCAGATGCTAATGAAAGTCTTGGCAGGATCGAAAGAACAAAAGCTGCGAGCCTTGGGGTTTGAACGTTTATCTACCTATGGACTGATGAAAAACCAATCGCAAAAAGAAACGATGCAATTGATTGAATATTTGATATCGAATGGCTATCTTCTGACCGTTAATGGAGAATATCCTATCTTGAAAGTAACAGAAAGAGGGATCCAAGTATTAAAAGGACAAGAAGCTGTCTATCGAAAGGAACCCAAAAAAGTCCAGCAGCTGTCGGATGAAGAGACCGATACACTATTTGAAGTGTTGCGGGAACTTCGAACGGATCTAGCATCAGAAGCAGGCGTTCCCCCGTATGTCGTATTTTCAGATTCCACCTTGAAAGAAATGAGCCGAATACGTCCATCAAGCAGACTGGAGATGCTTCAGATAAAGGGAGTTGGTCAAAGCAAGCTTGATAAATACGGAGAAGCCTTTTTATCTCGGATAAAAAATACGGATCCTAACGTTCTGGACAAGTAAGAAGGACCATTACGTAAAAATGAATAAAAACAACTGGTTAAATCTGTTTTTTTGCTCCCTATGAAAATCAAATATGTTATAATTAAGGAATTAGAACGGGAGGTAAGCACAGATGGATTCTTTGTCGAAAAAACTTGCGATCCAAGTATTAAATGATGAAGCAGAACGGATCAAACGATTAATCCGAAACCAAAATAACAGTCTCTGTATCTCGCAATGCAAAGCCCTCGAAGAAGTGGTAGATACACAGATGTACGGTTTCTCCCAGCAAGTCGGGTTTGCTGTTCGTATAGGAGTAATCGAAAAAAACGAGGGACAGCTGATGTTAAGTGAGCTGGAACGAGAATTGAATCAGTTATACAGTGAGGTTTACCAAGAAAATTATGATAAAAAAGAAGTTGGCAAGGAGGAATAGACTTGCCTAAGAAAGTAAAAAAAAGGCATCTATTAGACTATAGTATCTTGATTCCCTATTTGATTTTATGTGTTTTGGGTTTGATCATGGTATATAGTTCTACGTCGTATCTATTATTAGAAAACGGACAAAATCCGTCCGCATCAGTCATTAACCAAAGTATTTTTTGGGTGCTCAGCTTGATTGCTATCGCACTACTCTACAAAATGAAAACAGATGTTTTGAAAAACCAGCGTTTGATTATGGCAGCCATCGCAGTTTTGACGATTTTGCTGCTGATCGTTGTGTTTTTCGGTAAAGAAATCAATGGTGCAAAAGGTTGGCTTCAAATTGCAGGATTTTCGATCCAACCTGCCGAATACCTAAAGATCATTTCTATCTGGTATCTGTCTCTGACTTTATCAAAAAGGCAAAACAGTGTACAAAAAGATTTCCTAGGGACTGTAAAACGTCCACTTGCAATGGTTATCGGACTGACTGCTTTGATCGCTATCCTTCCCGATTTTGGGAATGCGGCAGTTATCTTTTTGATTATTTTGGTTCTGCTTTTAGCCAGCGGAGTTAATTATGTGTATACTTTGATTGTAGGAGTAGGGGGTTTTTGTTTAAGTACTTTTACGATCTGGCTAATCAATATTACAAACGGAAAAATCTTGCCTGGACGTTTACAGTATATCTATAATCGCTTTGCTATTTACCAAAATCCTTTCTCGGATGAATTAAATAAAGGCCATCAATTAGTTAATGGTTACTATGCCATGTTCAATGGCGGGTTATTTGGCAGAGGATTAGGTAACAGTATCCAGAAAAAGGGATTTTTACAAGAAGCACAAACCGATTTTATCTATGCGATCGTAGTGGAAGAGCTCGGAGTGATTATGGGGATTTTGATATTAGCGTTGCTATTCTTTATGATTGTGCGCATTATTCTTGTAGGGATTCGTTCAAGAGATCCGTTCAATTCGCTTTTGTGCATTGGGATCGGCGCAATGTTTTTGATCCAAGTGTTTGTCAATCTGGGAGGAATCACTGGTGTCATTCCTTTGACAGGGATCACGTTCCCATTCTTAAGTCAAGGAGGATCCAGTTTGCTGATGCTTTCGATCTGTGTCGGCTTTGTCCTCAACATTAGTGCGGATGAAAAACGCAAGAGCTTAGGTTTATAATAAAAAAAGATGTAGGAGTGGTTCGATGAAAAAAGTTTTAGTTGCTAACAGGGGTGAAATCGCTGTACGTGTATTTCGTGCTTGTACAGAATTAGGAATTAAAACTGTTGGAATCTATGCAGAAGAAGATGAATATTCCGTACACCGTTTTAAAGCGGATGAAGCATATTTAGTAGGACAAGGGAAAAAACCGATTGATGCGTATCTAGATATTGAAGGGATCATTTCTATCGCGAAAGAATGCGGGGCTGATGCCATTCATCCTGGTTATGGTCTTTTATCGGAAAACTTGAATTTTGCGCAACGGTGCGAGGAAGAGGGCATCACTTTTGTTGGACCCAAACTGCATCATTTGGATATTTTTGGAGATAAAATCAAAGCAAAAGCTGCAGCCATCGAAGCAGGAATTGCTTCAATTCCAGGCACAGATGGTCCAATCGCTTCTGTAGACGATGCATTGGAATTTGCTGAACGATTCGGTTATCCGATTATGATTAAGGCAGCTCTAGGCGGCGGAGGTCGCGGAATGCGTGTGGCTCATGATGAAAAGAGTGCAAGAGAAGGTTACGAACGTGCAAAAAGCGAAGCAAAAGCTGCCTTTGGTAGCGATGAAGTGTATGTTGAAAAATACATCGCCAACCCTAAGCATATCGAAGTACAGATTCTTGGTGACACACATGGAAACGTCATCCATCTTTTCGAAAGAGACTGTTCTGTTCAGCGCCGCCACCAAAAAGTAGTAGAAGTAGCGCCTTGTGTCTCTATGAACGAACAGCAACGTCAAAAAATTTGTCAGGCAGCTGTCCAATTGATGAAACATGTTGGGTATGTCAATGCGGGTACGGTAGAATTTCTTGTTGAAGGAGATGATTTTTACTTTATCGAAGTCAATCCTCGCGTCCAAGTGGAACATACGATCACAGAAATGATTACAGATATTGATATCGTGACAACACAACTATTGATTGCCCAAGGGTTAGATTTGCATAAAGAAATCGGATTGCCTCAGCAAGAAGAAATCAAATTAAATGGGTCAGCTATTCAATGCCGAATTACTACGGAAGACCCGTTGAATAACTTTTTACCAGACACAGGAAAAATCGATACGTATCGTTCACCTGGCGGATTTGGCGTACGTCTGGATGTAGGGAATGCTTACGCTGGCTATGTGGTGACGCCGTATTTTGATTCATTGTTAGTAAAAGTATGTACGCATGGCGCTACTTTTGAAACAGCCATTCAGAAAATGGAACGTTGCTTGAAAGAATTCAGGATCCGTGGAGTAAAAACAAATATTCCATTTATGCTAAATGTCATCACACATCCTGAATTCCAATCAGGAAATGCAAAAACAACTTTTATCGATAGTACAGCAACATTATTTGAATTTCCTCGACTACGAGACCGCGGAAATAAAACGATGAAATATATCGGTGAAATTACTGTCAATGGTTTTCCAGGTATCGAAAGTGGCGAAAAACCATTTTATGAAGAACCACGTATACCTAAAGATCTAATCACAAGAACTGATTACGTAACGGCTAAGAACGTATTAGATGCGAAGGGTGCCGATGCTTTGGTTGAATGGATCAAAGGACAGGAAAATTTATTGTTGACGGATACGACATTTAGAGACGCTCATCAAAGTCTGCTAGCAACTCGTGTTCGGACAAAGGATTTCAAGCAGATTGCACGCTTAACGGGAGAAGGTCTTCCTGAACTCTTTTCAAGTGAGATGTGGGGGGGAGCAACATTTGATGTGGCTTACCGATTTTTGAATGAAGATCCTTGGCAACGATTGAGAAAAATCCGTTCTTTAATGCCTAATACATTGCTGCAAATGCTTTTCAGAGGTTCAAATGCCGTTGGGTATTCTAATTATCCTGACAATGTACTGGTGGAATTTGTCAAAGAAGCAGCAGCACAAGGGATTGATGTTTTCCGAATCTTTGATAGTTTGAACTGGACTCCTCAAATGGAAAAAAGTATCCAAGCAGTACGGGATACTGGTAAAATCGCAGAGGCAGCTATCTGCTATACTGGCGATATCAACGATCCAAGCCGAGCAAAATACAATGTTCAGTATTATAAAGACATGGCAAAAGAACTAGAACAACTGGGTGCGCATATCATTGCAATCAAAGATATGGCTGGGTTGCTTAAACCGCAAGCAGCTTATCGCTTGATTAGTGAATTGAAAGAAACGACGGATCTGCCAATCCATCTGCATACTCATGATACTAGTGGAAACGGGATTATCACTTATTCCGCTGCTTCAAAAGCAGGAGTAGATATCGTTGACGTAGCAATGAGTGCAATGAGTGGGAACACGAGTCAGCCTAGCATGAGCAGCTTGTATTATGCGCTGGTCAATGGCCCACGGCTGCCAGAAATCACAATTGAAAATGCACAGAAATTAAACCATTATTGGGAAGATGTGCGTATGTATTACAAACCATTTGAAAATGGCTTGAATGCTCCTGAAACAGAAGTGTATATGCATGAGATGCCGGGAGGACAGTATTCAAATCTGCAACAGCAGGCAAAAGCTGTCGGACTAGGTCATCGCTGGGATGAAATCAAACAAATGTACCATACTGTCAATTTGATGTTTGGCGATATCGTGAAAGTAACTCCATCATCTAAAGTCGTAGGAGATATGGCACTATTCATGGTCCAAAATGATCTCACAGAACAAGACATCTATGGAAAAGGCGAAACACTAAGTTTCCCTGAATCTGTAGTGACTTTCTTCCAAGGAGAACTAGGACAACCAGTCGGCGGATTTCCTGAAAAACTGCAAAAGATCATTCTTAAGGGCAGACCCGCGTTGAGTAAACGTCCAGGACTGTTGGCGAAATCAGTCGATTTCAACGAAGTGAAAAAAGAATTGGCAGAAAAAATCGGCTATGAACCAAAACAAGACGAAGTATTAAGTTATTTGATGTATCCGCAAGTCTTTTTGGACTATCAAAAAGCGTATAATCAATTTGGCGATGTTACATTACTGGATACACCAACATTCTTCCAAGGGATACGTTTAGGTGAAACGATCAATGTACAAATCGAACGTGGAAAAACGCTTATCATTCGTTTAGATGAAATCGGAGAACCCGATATCGAAGGAAATCGCGTACTGTTCTTCAATCTGAATGGGCAAAGACGGGAAATCACTATCAAAGATAATTCAATCATCAGTGCGGTTCAAACTCGATTGAAAGCTGAACCAACAAACCGAGAACAAATCGGAGCAACGATGTCTGGTTCTGTGCTTGATGTATTAGTGAAAAAAGGCGATAACGTCAAAAAAGGCGACACGTTGATGATTACTGAAGCAATGAAAATGGAAACAGCCATCGAAGCACGTTTTGACGGAGAAGTTGCACATGTATATGTATCTTCAGGCGACACGATTTCGTCTGGCGACCTTTTGATTGAAGTGACTGAAAAATAATAAGTGAAAGGTGGGGAAACATGAAAAGACTGGGTTTGTTTTGGCTGATTCTGCTATTAGTTATTGCGGCATTCTATATGGAACCAGTCTTGTTCCCGCCAAAACTTGAAGTGAAGGAAAACTCTGATCAACAAATCTCAAATCAAATGACAACGTGGAAATACCAGGAGCTTAAAGCAACTGGTTTTTCTACTTATATTGGAAAACCGATCGAACAGCTAGAAAAAGATTTTGGACAATCCTATGATCGATTAACTAGTGGGTTTGGTTTTGAAACAAGATATTATGAAAACAAAGCCAGTCATCTCACGTTTGAAGTAAATGTCCAAGATAGCATGGTCACAACTGTTAAAGTACTGCAAACAGGACCTGCTGATATCACGCCGTTTTATTTAGGGATGACGATGCAGGACCTAACGAAACTCACGACTATCTATACTAATTTCACTTTTGAGTATCACGACACAGAAGTTGGAATCGAACTGATGGAAGAGGATATGAATTATCGTCCACTGATTGCTTTTGATAACGACACTTTTGCTATTTTGTTTTTTGATCAAACAACAAACGGTCTGTTTTCAGTTGTATATTTAGATAAAGATAGTCTTTTGAAACTTTTACCGTATCAAGTGTTTGGTGAAGGTCTCCCACATTATGAAGCAGATAAATCGGCTGACTGGGAATCGATCAATCGCGGTAAAAAACGAAAAAGTACGACTTTACTAAACATGCTTAGAAGAGAAGACGAACTTCCTATATACAACCAACCGCTTGCCTTTCAAAGCCACAGTCGGCTGCTGCTACATGATTTCTTGACAAAGCCTGAAGAAATCTTGTCAGACGAACGTATGGCTGATTGGCAAAAATCGCTAGGCAGCGGGCAAACGACAATGAAATTCTCCTTGACGAATGATGAATTGGAGAAGCTAATCAGTAAACAGAAATTAGAAAATACTAGTGGACTGTTTATTCATCCAGCAATCGACGCTACTTTTTCGTTTTTATATTGGTACAGCGATCCATATAATCATGACCGCTTTATGGATCCGGGAACGGATTCATTAGGCATTGCTTTTTCTAAAGAAAATATGTTAGTCTTATTGCAAGAAGAAAACGGAGAAAGTAGTGATAGCAGTGATCGTTAACGAAGAGCTGTTTCAACTGGAGGATCAATGCCTCCGAGTCGCTGAAATGATAAAAAAGAGTAAAACGATGACTTCTTATTTCAAACATAAACAGTCAATGAAAGAATCTGCAGAAGTCTGCCAATTAAAAGAGGCGTTCCTGTCGAAGAAAAAGGCGTTTGAAAATGTAGCGGCATATGGCGAATATGCACCTGATTATCGTGAAAAAAAACGTGCTCTTCGAAAAGCAAAAAGACAGCTTGACCTGAATGAGCATGTCGCAGCTTTTAGGTATAGTGAAACACAGTTACAAAGTCTGTTGGATCAAATTGTCCAAGCACTTGCCGAAGAAGTTTCTAATGAGATCAAGGTAGATGCAGGTAGTCCGTTCTTTGAAACGAAAAAACACTTTGGATGCGGAGGGAATTGTCATGCAAGTTGACAATAGTGAATTTGAAATAATAAAACGACGCGGGCTGATCGTATGGGTCTACAGCTTAAAACAATTAAAGAATCTAAAAAAGTTCGGCTTGTTGCATTATGTCTCAAGAAGAATGAAATATGTCGTCCTTTACTTGAATGAAGAGACATTTGAAGAGACAGAAGAACGAATCCGTAAATTACATTTTGTTCGAAACGTAGAACGTTCTTACCGACCAGATATCGAAATGAATTTTGCTGATAAAATAGGTAATAAAACGGTATTAAAAGAAGAAGGTTTCGAAATCGAAGAGCTGAATACAGAAATCAGATTAGCTGAACATCTTTAAAAATCTCTTATGAGCAGTTTTTTAATAAAAAAATAACTTGGACAACTATCAAAAATTGATCATTGTCCAAGTATTTTTTGGTCTTTTTTTTGGTATACTAGTACCAGTACCATTTCTAAGGAGTGAGTAGATGCGGATAATATCAGGAAATTATGGCGGACGCCGCTTAAAAAGTTTAGCGGGGGCGAACACCAGACCAACTACAGATAAAGTAAAAGAATCCATATTCAATATGATTGGACCCTATTTTGATGGAGAGACAGTATTGGATCTGTTTGCAGGAAGCGGCGGTCTAGCTATCGAAGCCGTATCCAGAGGTTGCAGTCATGCAGTATGCGTAGACAAAAATTACCAAGCGCTAAAAATCATCAAAGAAAATATCGAGATTACGAAAGAACCAGAGAAGTTTACCACAATAAAACTTGATGCGGACAAAGCAATCGAACGGCTAGCAGCAGAGAAACAACAATTCGATTACTTGTTTCTTGATCCGCCGTATGCAAAACAAAAAATCATTGATCAAATCCATAAAATGGAAGAACTGGGACTTTTTTCTAAAACCGCAGTTATCGTATGCGAAACGGATAAAACAGTCGAATTGCCAGAATCTGTGGCTGGATTTCATCAAATAAGAAAACAGATTTATGGCATAACAGCTGTGACTATCTATAGAAAAGAGGGAAATCGATGAAACGTGCATTATTCCCAGGAAGTTTTGATCCTTTTACAAAAGGACACTTAGATACAGTGGAGCGTGCGGCTAAATTATTCGATGAGGTGGTAATTGGTGTTTTTATCAATACTTCAAAGAAAAGTTTGTTTCCTCCAGAAGAAAGAATGACATTGATCGCAAAAGCTGTGGCACATCTTCCTAATGTAAAAGTCATGCATCAGGAAAATCAATTGACAGTGGAAACGGCAAAAGAAATCGGCGCGGATGCCTTGGTCAGAGGAATACGGAGTATCAAAGACTTCGAATATGAACGAGAAATCGCTCAGATGAACCATCATCTAAACGAGGAATTGGAAACGGTGTTCTTATTGGCAAAACCAGAATATAGCCATGTCAGTTCCAGTATTTTAAAAGAAGTACTGCACTTTGGTGGAGACGTGAGCAGTTATTTACCGCCAGTTATCAACGAAGCTTTAGCTGGAAAGCGTGAATCAAATGAAAGCTAAACAATGGTTGAAAACAGTACTGATTATCATATTTGGAATGTTGATCATCGGATTTGTAGTAGTTCCTCTGCCATATTATGTGGAATCACCAGGAGCAACGATTGATCTGAAAGAATTAATTACAGTCAATGACAAAGAAGACAAAGGTTCTGGCTCTTTCTCTCTTACATCCGTCGGTATCAGGCAAGCTACCGGATTTTTGGCGCTAAAGGCTAAACTAGCCCCCTTTGAAGAATTAATCAGTAAAGAAGAATTGACTGGTGGGGCAACAAATGAAGAATATAATCAAATGCAACAGTATTATATGGATTCTTCCCAAAACGCAGCCATCGAACAAGCGTTGAAACTTGCAGGCAAGCCTTATAAAATGGAATTCAAAGGCGTATATGTCATGAGCGTAGAGAAAACATCGAACTTCTTTGGCAAGCTTTCAGTAGGAGATACAGTAACAAAAGTAGACGGCAAAAGCTTTCAAAGTACAGAAGCATTTATGGATTATGTAAAAAGCCAAAAAGTTGGACAAACAATCGAAATCAGTTATTTGCATAATGGTGAAGAAAAAACAGCATCTGGTGATCTGATTGAGTTGCCAACAGATAAAAAGGCAGGAATAGGCATCACACTTACTGATCATACAGAGATCGAATCAGATACAGACGTTCGCATTAATTCTGGCTCTATTGGTGGACCGTCAGCGGGATTGATGTTCACTTTAGAGATCTATGAACAGGTCACTGGTAAAAATTTGCGACATGGTAAGCAAATTGCCGGAACTGGAACGATCAACAGCGAAGGAGAAGTCGGCCGAATCGGAGGAATCGATAAAAAAGTGGCAAGCGCGGATAAAGCCGGCGTAGAGATTTTCTTTGCACCAGATGATACGATCTCAGACGATGTTAAGAAAGAATATCCTGAAATAAAAACCAACTACGAAGAAGCAAAAGCCGCCGCCAAAAAATTGAATTCCTCCATGAAAATCGTACCAGTAAAAACAGTACAAGATGCGCTTGACTATCTAGAGAAAATGAAATGAAGCAACTAAAAAAAAGTGAAAAAGCTGCTCTGTATCAAGTAATAAGAATAGCTACGCAAAAACAGCTTCTCCTCTTTTGTTTGGATTTATTTACCGCAGATGCAAGCTTTTGAGCTAATTGAATACTATTTATTTTGAATAAGGGATTGTGACATATTTTCTGTCACAATCCTTTTTTTTCGTCAAAATATCTTTCTGCTAAAAAAAAAGAAAAAATTGACGTAATTAGATGTTGAAGGGACGATTTTGCCAGAGCACACTGTTTCTTCGATTTCAAATGAAAGGAGTAATGAATGGTTTTTACTGATCATTCTTTGTAAAAAGAAATAATGATAGAAAAAATCAGCAAGAAAATACTCACCTCACCTAAGTTAATCGTTTGTATGTCTACGGTAGTTCTTATTTTTTGTATAGCCAGTGGTTTTTTATTGTCAAATCTGTTATTTCATAGAGAACCAGAAGAAATCGCTGCAAAAGAAATGCTTTCTCCATTTAGTTCCATTGAAGAAAATCAATTGCCTGAAGGAAATACTGTAGAAGAGGATGCTCGTCCAAAGGTTATGTACACCGATATAAAAGGAAGTGTGAAGGAGCCTGGTATCTATTCGTTTTCTTCAGAAGAACGGGTCTATGATGTACTAAAGCGCGCAGGAGGATTATTAGAAGAAGCGGATAGCGATCGAATCAACTTTTCTGCGAAAATAGAAGATCAGCAAGTCCTATATATCCCTGCTGTAGGTGAAGAGCTGCCAGAACATCTTGATCAGTTGGCATCCTCAGAAGGAAAACAATCTACAGCAGATTCCGAGCCTTCAAAAATAAATATCAATACAGCCAGTCCCTCAGAACTCCAGCAGATTCCTGGGATCGGATCAGTCAAGGCGCAAGAAATCATTCGATTTAGAGAAGAAAACGGATCCTTCCAGAAAGTGGAAGACTTGCAGGAGATCTCTGGTATCGGTGAAAAGACAGTTGAAAAACTAAAAAACTTCGTTACAATTAAATAGAATGATTCAGAATCAACTGAAAAGAGCAATAAATGGAGGCTAATGGATGACGGACTTCATTTCGGCAGTGAAGGATATGCTCTTTTGTCAGACATGATGATTCGGTATATTTAAAGAATATTTTGTTTAAGCAATGGAGTGCTTTTTTGATCAACTTGAAAAAACGGAGGAATGTAAACCATGTTAGAAAAATCTTCAAAACCATGCGATACGAACAAAGAAAAAATTACTGATAAGACTCAAAACAAACGCATTCCCTGGGACCAGTACTTTATGGCTCAGGCAGTATTGTTATCTTTACGCAGCACATGTACACGTTTAGAAGTAGGAGCGACACTTGTTAGGGAAAAACGGATCATTGCTGGCGGCTATAATGGAGCAGTTAGTGGAGATGTCCACTGCATAGATGAAGGCTGCTATGTTGTGGATGGACACTGTTTGCGAACGATCCATGCAGAGATGAATGCGCTGCTACAGTGCGCGAAACTCGGTATCCCAACGGAAGGTTCGGAAATCTATGTCACACATTTTCCATGTTTAGCTTGTACAAAAGCTTTGCTGCAAGCTGGTGTCAAAGGGATCAATTATCTCCATGACTATCGAAATGATCCGTATGCTCAAGCGTTGATTGAACAATTAGGCGTATCTGTACACCAAGTTGCTTTAGACTCGCAGCATTTTTCAAAACTTCAAAATGAATTAACAGGAAAACATGTCTAGCGTTTTAGAAAGGCATGTTCGAAATCGGTTGATTTTTCCGGCAATTACGTCGATGATTATTTGTTTGTTGTATGATACGGACAATTGGATTTATCGTTTGTTTCTTGCCGGAATTTTTTTGTGATTTTCGCTAAAAGAAGGACGTTTTATCGCGTACTTCTGTATTGTTGGTAGCATAATGGTATCCGTTTCTTATAAGCTACAAGAATATTCATTTTTAGAGGAAAAAGAAACTTCTGCGCAAGTGACTTTATCTACAGATACGATTCGTGCAAATGGCAGTTTTTTGACAATGGAAGGAAGGTTGTCAGAGAGTAAACAGAAGATACAGCTTTCTTATCAAGCAAACACCGAAGAGGAATTGAAAACTTGGCTTGGGTTCCGAGGGGAGGGGATAGAATTGACAGCTGAAGGCGAGTTTATTTCTCCCGAAAAAAAGCGAAATCCTTATACTTTTGACCAAGAAGCTTACTTCAGGAACCATAGAATCTCTGGTCGATTCCAAATTCAAAGGGTCGAAAAAATCAACATACAAAATCATTGGCGAAATTGGCTCCAGAGAAAAAGAGGCGCTTTTATTTCTTTTGTCCAATCTGAATTTCCGCAAAAAACAAGTGTATATATCAATTCTTTATTATGGGGTTATAAAGATTCAGGCTTCAGAGAATCAGAAGAAATTTTTAGAGAGAGTGGTTTGCTGCATCTATTCAGCCTATCGGGATTACACATCCAATTTTATTTAGGGTGGCTGTATTATTTGTTTCGACGTATCGGATGGCCACTGCACGTCAGCATCATTCCGTTGAGTCTGCTAACTATCTGTTATGTTTCTCTTGCAGGCAGTTCTATTTCTGTCTTGCGTTCTAGTCTGTTGTTTTTATTGCGGTTGCTAGTCAAATTATTGAATAAACGTTACTCCTCTATGGACTTATTTGCAGTTGTCTTTTGGCTTCTTTTGCTATTTGATCCTCGATTTCTTTTTCATGCGGGCGGACAGCTTAGTTTTTTCATGAGTTTTTTGTTTATCCTGATTTCTTTTGATGGAGATTGGATGAAAAAAACGGCTTCTCATGTCCTATTTACCATGATCACGATGCCGTTGATTGTATGGCATTTTTATGAGTGGCCTCTTTTAGGCAGTCTTTTTACATTACTGGTTGCACCGGTATTCAAGTTTCTTTTTCTTCCTAGTGTGTTCTTTCTGACGCTTTTCAATCGCTGGTTGCCGAGAACCTTACTTTTGCTGATAGAAGAGGGACTGATCTTGTTTGAACGAATGATCGATTCGTTTTCAGGATCGACTCTTGTTATAGGGCGTCTACCTCTTGTGCTATCAGGGGTATATATTTTCGGATTGCTGATTTGTATGGATAGATTGAACGAGCAGCCGATGAAACTCTTGTTTTATGTAGGTCTGTTTTCTTTGATGCTATTGACTTTGCCATTTTTACGTTTTTCTTCAACGATCGTTTTTATCGATGTTGGTCAAGGAGACAGTATCTTTTTGCAAAGTCCTTTTCGAAAAGAAACGATTTTGATTGATACGGGTGGTAAGTTGCACTTTGAAAGGGAAAAGTGGGCGCAAGGTATCGTACGACCTCCTGCTGAAAGGAATATCGTTCCATATCTAAA
This sequence comes from Enterococcus sp. ZQ21, assembly GCF_030053755.1. NCBI lineage: Bacteria > Bacillati > Bacillota > Bacilli > Lactobacillales > Enterococcaceae > Enterococcus > Enterococcus sp. ZQ21. Next base: position 1,535,561 of record NZ_CP125658.1, on the reverse strand, counting down.
AGGACAGGGAATAAGTGTGATCGATAAACTCATCTTGACACACGATGATACGGATCATGTGGGAGAATTGTCCACATTATCTCAGCATTTCACCATCAAAAAAATTTATATTGGCTGGGGTGCTGGACGAAATGAGCCGTTGCGAAGGCATTTAACAGAAGCTCAAAAAAATGGCACTAAAATCATTGAAGTCAAACATGGCGACAGGATCAAAGGCTATTATGATCTTTATGTATTGACCCCTTTTGAAAAGGGAGAAGGAAGAAATGAAGATTCAATTGGTTTATGGACGGAATATAACAATAGCCGTTTTTTGTTTTTAGGCGATTTGAATCAAGCGATGGAAGAACAGCTGCTTTTTATTTATCCTAATTTGAAAGCCGACGTAGTCAAATTAGGTCACCACGGTAGCCGCACATCAAGTAATACGGATTTTCTTTCCCGTATTGAAGCGAAACATGGAATTATATCCTGCGGAGTAAATAATCGTTATGGTCACCCTCACAGCGAAGTATTGGAGGCACTAGAAGAAAATCAGATAAGAACATGGCGAACCGATCAGCAAGGAATGATCTCCTATCGCTGGCATCCAGTTTTTCATCCTCACGGCCTAGTGGAAACAATGATAGACTAGTAATTCTCATCTTCTCATGGTAGGATAATTTTGAAAGTGGTGAGTAATTTGAGTATACAAGCAGAGTTACAAAAAATACGTAAAGAAAAACTTGCATCTTGTTACTTGATCTTAGGAACAGAAAAGTTTCTCCAAGATCAAGTTCGGGCAGAAATAGTTAAAAAAATCAAATTAGAGAGCGAAGATGATTTAAATTTTTTAAGTTTTGACATGGAAAATGCAAGTTTAGAGGAGGTAGTGGCTGAAGCAGAGACATTGCCGTTTTTCGGAGATCAACGATTAGTATTTGTGGAGAACCCATATTTTTTAACAGGTGAGAAAGTAAACAATGGGATCGAACAAAATACTGATTTACTGACAGCTTATTTGAAAGAACCACTAGAATCGACTGTATTAGTATTTTTTGCACCATATGAAAAGTTGGATGAACGGAAAAAAGTAACGAAACAATTGAAAAAAACAGCAACCATCATCAACGTCCAACAGTTGAATGAAAAAGAAGTACGTCAATATCTGATGAATACCTTAGAGAACTCCTCCATCAAAATGGAACGCAACGCCATTGATTTATTCTTGCGGTTGACTGACTTAGATTTATCCAAAATGATGAGAGAGTTACAGAAATTAATTCTTTATGGACAAAATCAACAGCAGATCACTGTTCGAGAAGTAGAACAATTAGTTCCTAAAACATTGGAACATAATATTTTTGACATGACCCAATATATTTTAAAAGGGAAGACAGAACAAGCCTTGCGTTTATATGAAGATTTAGTCATGCAAGGGGAGGAAACAATCAAAATCAATGCGATTTTACTTTCTCAATTACGTTTGTTTTTACAGACAAAATTTCTTGTAAAGATTGGCTATCAGCAGGCCAATATTGCAGAAACATTAAAAATCCATCCTTACCGTGTAAAACTTGCCATGCAAGAAGTAAGGAAATTCGATGAACAGTTGCTAGTACAATTATTTGATCAATTAGTCGAAATGGATTATCAAATCAAAACGGGGCAAATCGAAAAAGAATTAAGTTTTCAACTTTTCGTTTTGCGCACAGGGCAGTTGTTGAGAAATCGATAGGAAGAAAGAAGAAGCCAAAAGCATGCAAGAATACCGGTTGCTTTTGGTTTTTTTGACAAATAAAAAAACCGGCCGAAGCCGATTCTTTTACTTAGCGATTTTTTTGCTTAAACGAGATTTGTCGCGGTTAGCTTTGTTTTTGTGGATTAGACCTTTTGATTCAGCCATATCAATAGCTTTAACAGCTTCTTTATATAACGCATCTACGTTGTCAGCACCTGAAGCTACAGCATCTTCAAATTTTTTGATTGCAGTACGCATAGCGCTTGTTTGAGATGAATTTTTCACATTAGCGTTTTCGCTTGTACGAACACGTTTGATTGCAGATTCAATGTTTGGCATTAGTTTCACCTCCGATAACTTAAGTTCTTACGCGTGTGACCGCATAATTCAACATTCATTATTATACCTAAAGGCAGCGCGCTTTGCAATATGAACATGACAAGTTTTTTTCCTTAACAGTCTTTTATTTAAACTTTTTATCAGTAAAAACAGATAAATCAAGCTGAAAAAATCAAAAAGACGCTATTGTGGGAGGCAATAGCGTCAAACCAAACTAGATTTTTATTTATCTATTTAAACAAAGATTGAATGGGAATGTTTGGTACTAAGTCATTATATAACAAAGAGAACCGTTTGCAAAGTTTTTTTTGAAAAGGGATACGATTCCCTATTGTTCTTTGTTTTTCTATTAAGAAACTGCAGTTATTTTATAACCAGTCACCTTTGATCGGTAAAGGTTATTCTGGTGTACCGATTATTTTAATATATTCATCAATATTTTTTATCAACATTTTTTTAATGACTAACTGATTTCGACGGTTCCATTTGCCACTTACTTCCAGTACATATTTATTTAGTGGCAAACGTAAGATGTACTTTGCCAAATAGCGATCTTTAAGCAGTCCATTGATCACACGGTCCTCAAGCTGCAAGTTGATTCCAGTCAGCATCATTGGCTGTTCTTGTAAAACATACGTATCAATTAAAAGACCTTCAAAAGTTTCCACAAGCGTCTTCCTTTCTTTCCAAAGTAACCTGAAAACAGGTACTGTTTCTTCCATTTTGGTATTCGTTAAAGCGGATGCAATCATTCCTTCTTTTGTCCACTGTAATCTAGTATATATGATTTGTCAAATTAAGCTAGAATAAAATGCTTCTTGTACATAGCTCAAAAATATTTCGATTGGTGTTCTGTAATTCAATGATTTTCTTGGAATATGATTACGTTGATTGCTGACACTGGAAATAAATGTCTGATTCACTTCTCTAAAATCCATTGATTTCGGCAGTCCATTACGACGCAGAATCCCGTTAGAATTCTCGTTTAATGGGCGTTGAGAAGGTGTTCCAGGGTCCGCAAAATATATATCAATATCATGTTGGTTACTAATGGCTTTCCAGTTAGAAAATTCTTTTCCACAGTCAAACGTAATAGATTTAAAGAAGTTTTTAGGGAAGCGAGAAAACCATTGATTAAGGGCAGTTTCAATATCTAATGCCTTACGGCCGTTGGGTTTAATCGTGATAATGACTTTAGATAATCTTTCAACTAAAGTAATGACGGCACTTTTATGATGAATGCCAACGATCGTATCACCTTCAAGGTGACCAAACTCAGAATTGAAATCAGGATAATTATCAGGTCGATCATGGATTGAGCGCTGATACTGTTGTTTTCCCCGTTTTTCCTGATGGCCATTGGGTTTTCTTTTACCTTTCATCGGTAGTGTGTCAATATCAAATATTCCTTTAGAAAATAAACGATAAAGTGTTCTCATACCGCATGAAACAGGCCTTTCTTTTCGCCCGATAATGACGTCAGGCGTCCAACCAAGAGTGACTTTCTCTTTAATGTAATCTACTTCATGAGCAGGTAATTGAATGACTTTTCTCCCACATTTTTTCTTATTTTCTTTATACTGGTGCCAATAATCAAGAGCAGTCTTGCCTTGCTTGAACTTATTGACTACATTATAAATAGTTTGTATAGCACGTCCCATTCGGTTAGCGATTTCAACCGGCTTATTATGTTGAAGATAATATGATTCTATCATTGTCAGTTCGTCTATGGTAAGATGTTTGTAGGTCATTTATGGTTACACTCCTTTGTTTTCTTTCGTCGGAAATACAATTTGAGTGTACCATAAATGCCTTTTTATTTTTCTAACTTAATTTTACAATTCGCGATAACAAAAAAGAGGAGAAGAGCCAAAAAGAAAAAAGTGCATCGATTTCAATAGGGAATCTCATTCGCTCGCTCCTTGTTTAAAAAAAGCCCCTGCATCGCAGGAGCATCCCTATATCATTCTAATAGGTCAATCAAAAAGCAGTATCTAACACATTTTGTATCAAATCAGGAAATAAAAGATAAGCTAAGCCTAGAATCAAAAGTACCGCTAAAAGAAACCAGCCAATTGTTCCTATGAAATACTTCAATTTTTCGAACATTGTATCACCTCGTTGTCAGTATATCACGGATCAGTAAATTGGGGGTATTAAGAATCTCCTAAAAATAGGCAAAATTTGATCTATTTTCCTAAAGCAAATACTTGTAAGATACAATAAGTAATGCCAGAAGCAATGACTGGTCCGGCGGCGATTCCTCTTAAGAAGACAACACCTAAAATCGTGCCAAAAACAAGCGCAACAGTGATTTGCGGATCAGAAGCAATCAATCCTACGCCCTTGGAAGATAAGACAGCCACTAGCCCACCGCAAAAAACAGCTACCCAGCCGATAGGGGATTTAAAGGCTTCTAATAAATCACGTAGACCGATTTCTCCTGTTGCGATAGGGATCAGAATAGCTGCAGTGATGATCGTCACACCAATATTGATTCCTTTGCCTTGAAGCCAAGGGAAAAAGGAACGAGAGGTTGGTATGAGCTTCATAATCAACACAAAAGCTGCCGCTAACATCAGACTTTGGTTCTTAGCTAAAATTGCTACAAGTAAAATAATTCCTAAAAAAAGCCAACTTTCCATAAAATATATTCCTCACTTTCTTCGAAACAATCATAACATCTTTTTGGAAAGTTGCAAAAGTAGGAATTCATCCTTCAAGACCTATTCATAAGCTGTTTTTTTCATAAAATAAATAAAATTATAAAAAACACTTCGCTTATTTAACAGAAGACAGCCGCGCTTTGTATAGTGGACAAGACTTACATTTTTTTGAAGAATCAGAAAGAGCAGGTAAAGGTCTTAGTAAACGCAAGCCATTCAGAATAACCAATATTGTGCTTCCTTCGTGTCCTACAACTCCAAGAGGTAGATTTAAAAATTGCAGGAAGTTAGAAGCAATCAACAAGAGAATAACAAGAATCGAAAAAATAATATTTTGTTTGATGATCCGCCGCATTTTTAAAGACAGCCGATGACTGTAGACAAATTTATCTAAGTCATTTTTCATTAAGACGATGTCTGCGATATCCATAGCGGCGTCTGTTCCTTGTCCCATAGCGATACCTAATGAAGCAGCTGCTAAAGCAGGCGCATCATTGACTCCATCACCAACCATCGCATTTACTTGGTAAAGTTCATTTTCTTTTTTGACTAGTTGTGTTTTTTCTTCCGGAGTACAGCTTGCATAGTAATGTTCGATCCCTACTTGTTCAGCAATAGCCTTTGCTGTGCCAGAATGGTCGCCAGTTATCATACTTGTATGGATGTTTTGGGATTTAAAGTAAGAAATCACCTGTTGGGCATTTGCTTTTGGAATATCCAACAGACCTAAAACAGCGATTAACTGTTGATCTTTAGACAGATAGATTACAGTTTTTCCTTGATTTTCTAAACGTTCGATCATTTCCTCAATCTCTTTGCTGATTCTCATCGTCTCAGGATCATAAGCGTGTTTGCCAACTTTCCATTGCGCACCTAAATAGGTAGTTTGTAAGCCAAAACCAGTAATTTCTTCTATTGATAAGGATTGGATTGCTTCGGGTATTGTGCAATCGAAATATTGTAAAATCGCATGAGCAAGAGGGTGTGTCGTTTTTTGTTCCATAGCAACAAGAAGTTGTTGTGCCAAATCCTTCTCATCAAAGAAAAAGCTGTCAGTCACAACTGGTTTTCCTTTAGTGAGTGTTCCTGTTTTATCAAAGGCAATCGCTTTTAATTCAGAAAGCTTCTCTAAATGAATCCCGCCTTTGATTAGAATCCCATTTTTTGCAGAATTTGAAAGAGCAGCTAGAGAAGCAGGAGTAGCAGATGCGACAAGCGCACAAGGAGAAGCCACGACTAGTAATACCATTCCTCGATAAAAGCTTTCATCCCAACTCCAACCTAAGAAAAAGTGGGGGAGAAGGATCATTAGAGGCACAGCAAGCAAAATCAATTTTACATAATTGTTTTCGATCCGTTCGATAAATGAAGCTGTTTGAGTTGGCGTATTCTGTGCTTCTTCCACTAATTGGATAATCTTAGCAAAGACGGTTTCGGCACTCGTTTTTGTTACTCGAATCGTAATGGGATTTCCTTGATTCAGCGTTCCTGCAAACATCTCATCTCCTAAATATTTTTCTACAGGTACAGATTCACCGCTTAATGCAGACTCATCGATCGTTGCCTGTGTGCTTTCTAAACAACCATCGATCGGAACAGCCGCTCCTTTAGCGACGAACACCAAGTCATCCACCTTTAATTGCGAAACATCTACTTCTTGCATTTGTCCGTTTTCTTTTAGTAACTGAGCTTTTTGTGGCTGAAGATTCATCAAAGCGGTAATTTCTTTTTGACTTTTATTGGTCGTGTATTCCTCTAATGCACCGCTTAAACAAAAGATGAATGTCAACATTGCTCCCTCAAAGTAATTACCAATCAAACAGGCACCGATAGCAGCTAAAGCCATCAATAAGTCCACATTCAGTGTTCGGTCATTCCACAATTCTTTCAAGCCTTCCGATGTTTGTTTGTATCCACCGATGATAATAGCGCTGATATAAAAAAGTGGGGTGATGGTAAGAGAGAATCGGTCGAAAATAAAACCGGCAATCATAAATAAAAGACAGCCAATTGTTGCTGCAAAAGCTTTTTTCTGATTAGTCATCGTTATCAGTCCTCCTTGTCAAAACAAGGATAGCATAATAACAATGTAATTGATAATAAAAACAGCTAAATGAGAACGATAATGGTTATCAGATGGCTATGAAGCTTTATATAGTTTTTATTGTTTATAATAATTATCATTAAAGAAAATAAAAAACCAGAACATTTCTCATACAAGAGAAGTGTTCTGGTTTTTCTTACATTGCGATAAACCAATAACCAATTAAAATGATACCAAGGATAATACGATACCAGCCAAAAGCGGTAAAGTCGTTTTTCTTCAAATAACTTAATAAGAATTTAATAGCTAAGACAGAAACCACAAAAGATACGAATGTTCCTACAAGAAGAACAACAGTTTCTTCCATTTTGAATGAGTTCCCTTCAGCTAAATATTTGACGATCTTCAAGCCGCTTGCGCCAAACATGACAGGAATCCCTAAGAAAAATGAGAATTCTGTAGCGACAAAACGCGAAGCGCCAATCAAGATAGCTCCTAGGATCGTTGCACCAGAACGGGATGTTCCGGGAACAAGTGCCAAGACTTGGAATAACCCAACAAGAAGAGCTGCTTGGTACGTAAAGTCATTCAGCGAAGTCCAACGAGGTGTTTTGTTTTTGTTACGTTTTTCGACAATAATAAAGGCAATACCGTAAACGATCAAAACAATGGCAACGGGTAAGAACTTGTGGAAATTTGCTTCTAACCAATCATCCAAAGGCAAACCAATGATGATGGCTGGTATACAAGAAACGATCACTTTAAACCAAAGTGTCCAAGTATCTTTTTTTTCTATCGTTGATTTACTTGGAGAAAAGGGGTTTAATTTGTGAAAATAAAGAACGACGACAGCTAAGATCGCCCCTAATTGGATAACGACATTGAACATCGACATAAACTGTGAACTGGCATCCAGTTTGATGAATTCATCTGCTAGGATCAGATGACCAGTACTACTGATGGGCAGCCATTCCGTTATTCCTTCAATAATACCGAGAATCACTGCTTTGATAATATTTGCAAAAAACATAAATTCCTTCCTTCCCAATTAAGATACATCTTATAGTATACCGTTATTTTTTGATAAACCCAATCTGTTTTTTAATATTAAGAAAAACTTGAGAAATGAAGCAGATAAGAATACGAAGAGAAAAAAAGAAGACAAAGCCCTCGTTCAGACTTTGCCTTTTATGATTCTCTGTTAAAAATTAAAATATCCCATCATAAAAATGAGTTTCGACTATGTGCTTTCCCGTTTTCGATATAAGACGTATCGTTGATACCATGGATAGAAAATCGACCGTTTGCATAAGTAACCTTTGTTACACTGCCATTTAAAAGACCAGCACGAACAGGCTGTTTAGGATCGATCAGATTAAGCAAGAAGGCAATCGTCAAACCATGTGATACGACTAAAACATTTCCGCCGCCGTTTTTTTCGCAGTGATGGGCGATATCTTCAAATCCTGTCCACACACGATCTCGTAATGTTTCATAAGTTTCTGCCCATCCAGCCGTATCCAAATTGTATACAGCATTGGCAATTTGTTCAAAAGAAACTTCTGTGGTGAACATTTCATCATATGTTTTAAAATTCAATACGCGAGGGATCACACCCCACATTTCCATGTCATAGCCGCCTTCAAGAGACCCGAAGCACCATTCTCTGATCCGTTTCTCGATAAAATAAGGAATTTCTTTTCCCTTAGAATGTTCTCCTAGAATAATACGGGCAGTTTCGATCGCCCGACCACTGTCACTAGAATAAGCAAAAGAAAAGTCGACATCTTTTAACCCGCGCCCTAAATAATGGATGCCTTCTTGTCCTTGTTTTGTGAGTGGCGTATCACACCAGCCTTGTACGCGTTCGATTGTATTGAACATCGTTTTTCCATGCCGTACGATATAAAGTGTAGTTTCTGTCATTTTATTCTCCTCCTAAATCATTTTTAACGATTGAAAAAAGGATTTGTCCTTTTTTCCTGTTCAATCGTTGTTGCATCACCATGTCCTGGATAGACTGCAAATTCATCAGGTAAAACAAACAGCTGGGTCCGAATACTGTGAAGTAATTGTTCTAAATTTCCTGTATACAGATCGGTTCTACCGATACTTCCTCTAAATAGGGCGTCGCCAGAAACGACAAAATCATCAAAAATAAAGCTAACGCTTCCGATGGAGTGCCCTGGAGTAGGGACCACACGAAAAGACATGTTTCCTAAAGTATAAGTTTTCATTTCAAATTCATATTCTGCAGGCGAGACAATAATATCAGCAATATCATCATGTCGTCCGAGTCCAGAAAGGTTCAAAATCGGATCACCTAGCCATTTTTGTTCTAGTGGGCTGACATACACCGGGATTTGATAATATGCGCGTAAGGGTTCTACTGCACCAATATGATCATAGTGGGTATGGGTAAGTAAAATCGCTACCGGTTGTTGGTTTGTTTTTTTGATTTCTTGTTTGATTTGTTCCGCATCTTCTCCAGGGTCAATGATCAAAAGTGCTTCTTCGTTGTAGACCAAATAACAGTTTTCTTCAATCATTCCTGTTTTTAATCTTTCGATATGCATGTGCATTCCTCCTTGATAGCCAAAACTTCTTTCATCCATTAGTATAACGCATTCATTGCTAGGAAACAAAAACAGGTACTTATTTCTCTTTACTTATCTGAATTATCAGACTATATGAAAAGTATTTGGATATTCTAAAGAGAAGGAAAGTAAGTTTTCATAGCATTTTAATATGTCCTTGTTACATTAGACTCATCCAAAAATCCAAATTCTATATCCTATATCCCTGCCTAATCAGCAGGGTGTTTTTTTTATGCTTGAAAAGAGAGCTCTTTTTGCTAAACTAGGTTTTTTCAGGTAATCTTAGAGAGAAAGAGGTGGTGGAAATGATCAAACAGTCAAAAATATCTGTGCGGCACTTAGTAGAATTTATTTTGCGACGTGGAAGTATCGACAATCGTAAAAAAAGTAGCCATACTGCATTAGAAGGAGCAAGAATCCACCGCAAGCTCCAAAAAGATGCGGGAGAAGACTATGAAAAAGAAGTTTTTTTAAAAACAACAGTCCCATTAGATGAATATCACCTGATCGTTGAAGGCCGTGCAGACGGTATTTTCAAAAGAGACGGTATTTATTATATAGATGAAATCAAAACCTCCGAACCACGATTTGAAGATTTAGAACCAGAACAAGTGGAACTTTTCTTTCATCAAGCAAGGGTATACGCCTATATCTATAGTCAAGAGCATGATTTACAAGAAATAAATCTGCAGTTGACTTACTTTCAGACGGCAGAAGAAGTGATCACGAGAAAGGTCGAACATCAGACAAGAGAGCAGTTAGAAATTTTTTTTAAAAAACTGACTGAAGATTATAAAGAATGGCTTGTTTTTCAAGAAAACTGGCGTACTATACGCAATGCCTCTTTGATGGCTTTGAAATTCCCCCATGATGAGTATAGGAAAGGCCAGCGTGAACTAGCAGTAGCTGCTTATAAAACAATCCGTACGAAACAGAAATTGTTTGTAGAAGCACCTACCGGAACTGGAAAAACAATCTCTACGTTATTCCCCGCTTTGAAAGCTGTAGGGGAAGAAGAGGGAGAAAAGATTTTTTATCTAACGGCCAAAACAATAACTAGACAAGTAGCTGAAGATGCCATGACAGCATTAAAAGATACTGGAGCTGAAGTAAAAAGTGTCACTTTGACGGCTAAAGATAAGATCTGCTTTTTAGATGAGACGACCTGTAATCCAGATCAGTGCCCGTATGCCAATGGTTATTACAATCGTATCAACGAAGGATTATGGGATCTTTTGAATCATGAGAATCAGATCACTCGAGAAGTCATCGAAACTTATGCAAGGAAGCATACACTTTGTCCTTTCGAACTATCATTAGATGTCAGTATCTGGTGCGACGTGATCATTGGGGATTACAATTATTTGTTTGATCCCACTGTTTATTTAAGACGTTTTTTTGAAGATGAAAAAAACGAGGATTATCTGTTTTTGATTGATGAGGCACATAATTTGGTGAATCGTTCCCGAGAGATGTATTCGGCAGAACTATCTTATGAAAAAACGAAACGAAGTAAGGAAGCTATACCAAAGGAATTCAAAAAACTCCATCGTCGTTTCAACAAACTATTGAAAGAATTTGATTCGATCCGAGAAATAGCAAAAGAAGATCATTGGGATTATCATCATCAAAAAGCACCGGCTGAATCTTTAGTAAAGGCAGGTTATCAATTAAGCGAAAAAATCAAAGAATGGCTAGCAGAATTTCCTGAGCATCCATCACAAGAACAATTGCTTCCTTATTATTTTGATTTGCTTCATTTTTTGAAGGTCAGTGAATTTTATGATGATCACTATGAAACAACGGTCGAAAAAACGTATCGCGATCTGATAGTAAAAGAGTTTTGTATTGATCCAAGCTTGTTTCTTGAGCAGTCGTTGGATAAAGGAAGAAGCAGTATCCTTTTTTCTGCGAGTTTTTCACCCCTATCTTATTATCAGGAAACACTGGGCGGACAAAAAAGTCTCGCTTACAAACTGCCGAGTCCTTTTCCAGAAGGAAACCAGCAAGTTTTCATCGCAAATTACTTAGAGACGACTTATCGAAAAAGGGAACAAAGTCTGGCACAATTAGTTGAGACAATCCATGCTTTTGCTGATGGAAAGGTCGGAAATTATTTCGTTTTCTTTCCTTCTTATCAATATTTAGACCTTGCGGCGGAAGCATTCAAACAGCAATATCCTGACAGCGATGTGCTGATTCAAGAAACGGACATGAATGAAGAAGAACGCGAACGATTTTTAGCAAAATTCCAAGCAGATCCCGATGAAACATTGATAGGATTTTGTGTACTTGGTGGGATTTTTTCAGAAGGAATCGATTTGAGAGGGAACCGATTGATCGGCAGTATGATTGTAGGTGTAGGTTTGCCGCAGATGAATCATGAGCAGGAACTGATCAAATCATATTATGATGAGAAGGAACACCTTGGATTTGCTTACGCTTATCAGCTTCCTGGAATGAACAAAGTCTTGCAAGCTGGTGGTCGAGTGATTCGTGGCATGGCGGATCAAGGAATCGTAGTATTGGCAGATCAACGATTTGCTCGTTTTTCTTATCGACGTTTATTCCCACAACATTGGCAAACAGCAAGAGAAGTACGAAGTGTTGGAGAATTGGAAGAAGGAATACAGCGTTTTTGGTCATCCAAAGAAGCAGTAAATCAAAAAAACGAGGGATGACAGATGTCAGCCTCGTTTTTTTCATTAACGATAGTTAGTGAATTGCAACTCGATTGGTAAGTCAAGTTTACGTAATAAAGCAATCACAGCTTGAAGATCATCACGGTTTTTACCTGTCACTCTAATCTGATCTTCTTGGATTTGTGCTTTTACTTTCAGTTTTTCATTTTTGATAGCTGTAGTGATTTTTTTCGCGTTTTCACGATCGATTCCGTTGACAAGATCGGCAATTTGACGAGCTTTGCCACCTAGCGCGTGTTCCGATTCGGAAAAATGGATATTTTTGATTGGCACATTTCTTTTGATCAACTTACCAAATAATACATCTTTGATCTGTTCGATTTTGAAATCATCATCGCTCAAGACAACTAGATTGCTGTTCTCTAATTTGATTTCTACCGTAGAATCCTTGAAGTCAAATCGATTAGTCAATTCTTTTGTTGTTTGCTGAATCGCATTTTTTACTTCTTCTGTATTGACTTCTGATACAATGTCGAAGCTAGCATCTTTTGCCATAAGAACCCTCCTGATATACGTATAAGTTTACTATACATCTATCTTATCATAGGAATGGGGCAGATTCTTACTTGTTTGCTAAAATTCTTCTCATTTGAGTTCGAAGTATTTTATTTTAATAGATAAACTGTTATTCTTACATTTGGAATAACAAAGTAGAGGAGAGGTGCTTGTGAGCAAAATTATGACTGCGTATCATAAAAATGAAAGATTAAAAAAAATAGTGGTTATTTTGATAACCGGATTGACCGCTGCGGTCGCTTTAAATTATTTTTTGATTCCAGCCAATGTCTTTTCTGCAGGGATGAATGGGATCGCTCAAATCATTTCCTCGCTTTTATATGAATGGTTTCATATCAAGGTAGACACAGGAACATTTATTTTTATTTTGAATATCCCTGTGTTTGTATTAGGGTTCCTCAAAGTAGGAAAACGAGCAACGATCCTTAGTTTTGTGAACGTTGTATGCGTATCAGTGATGACGATGCTACTTCCAGTCGGACAGATCACTGATAATATTTTGATGAATGCCTTAGTAGGCGGTGTTTTATTAGGTCTTGGCGTAGGGTTATCTTTAAAAATGGGCTTTACAACTGGGGGAATGGACATCATCTCTCTTGTGCTTTCACAAACAACTGGAAAAACAGTCGGAAATTACATGCTGATTCTAAATGGGATCATTGTAGTCATCGCAGGCTTCTTCTTTAACTGGGAAAGTGCCTTGTATACGATTATTTCCATTTATGCAATGACTCAAGTGATTGATGCCATCCATACGAGTCATCAAAAAGTAACAGCGATGATCGTGACCGTCAAACCGGAAGAGGTAACAGAAGAACTAGCGAAACGGATGGTACGTGGAATGACATTGCTTCCGTCTGTCGGTGGCTATTCAAAAAAACAAGGAAATATGATCATGATGGTCATCACTCGCTATGAAATGTATGATCTTGATCAGATCGTTCATGAAATCGACGACGATGCATTTATCAATATTTTACCAACTCATTCAGTATTTGGCCGATTTGCAAATGAAAACGAACAAAAAATGTATCGAACAACAGGTGTGTTGCCAGAAATAAAAAATCGTTCACAAAAAAAATGAGGAATCAGTTTTATTTAGAATGAATTTAATGTATTCCATCTAATAAGGACATTTTATAAATTTAAACGAGAATCTTCCTTCTAAATTCTCATTTACAAGTAGTTAAAAAAAGAGTATGATAAATAAAAATCGTGTTAAGGAGTGTCGTACGATGAGCGAAGCAAACCAAGAACGGTCTGCGCAAGAAATAGAACTGATCAAAGAACGTATTCTTGCTGCCTTGGAAATGGTGATCGATCCTGAATTAGGAATCGATATTGTCAACTTAGGCTTGATTTATGATATAGAATTCAATCCTGAAAACGGAGAAACAGTCATCAAAATGACGCTAACAACTATGGGCTGTCCACTAGCCGATATTTTAACAGAATCTATCCATGACGCATTGAAAGAAGTACCAGAAGTAACGAAAGCAGAAGTAAAACTTGTCTGGTATCCCGCATGGACGACCGATAAGATGAGCCGTTATGCACGGATTGCGTTGGGGATTCGATAGGGATCTTGACTGACTAGCTATGAGAAGCAAATAGTAAAAACAAAAAACCTTTTATCCTTTCTAGAAGAAAAGAGATAAGAGGTTTTTTTGTTTATAAAATTTTGTCTGCTATATTAGAAGTTAATCAAATAAATGTGTTCTATTGATAAAGGACATTCAAATCTCTTTTCTTTTGCCATCCATATTTTTTACATCAATTTGATTTTCGTATAGTATTCTTTCTCATCTTCACGATAAATCGTGGCCCCATTTTTTTGCTGCGCCTTAAGACTGCCAAGATTTTTTTTATTTACAGACAAAAGTGCCTCATCGATGCCGATTTTTTTTGCCTCTTGTAGTACTAATGCTAAACCTTGTGTTGCATATCCTTTTTTACGATAGTCAGGGGAGATGCCGTAACCGATATGGCCAGCGCCGTTTCTTAATGATTCGTTCAGTTTATGGCGCAGATTAAAAATTCCTACATACTCATGTCCATCATTTTCCAAAATAAAGACGGTTGCGGGAACGTAATTCTCAGGAAGATCAATACCTAAAGAAGTGTTTTCGCATTTTTTTACATAATCTAAAAATTCAGCAAGTGTATAGCCATAAGCACTGTTGATAAATCCATTCTCGTTTGGTCCGAAGCTAGTTTGCAGCCGATAAGCTTTCTCCAAATCTGCTTCCCATAGTTTGATCAATTTCATCGAATCCGCCTCTTCCTAAGTAAACATATTTTTTCTACTATAGCACTATTTTGGCGAATAGCCATTCTTATTTTTATTTTTTTGTGATGTATCGTATTAAGAATAATTTAACAAAATAAATGATTGCAGATTTTTGTTATTTATTGTATTGTTTTTATAATAGATGAATCCTCGTTATCTTTTAAAAATGATCTTATTGATTGATATTGAAAGTTCAAGATAAATTGAATTTTTAATAAATGTGTTATTTTTAAAGTTTTTTCGTCCGTTGCTTATGATCACTAGAAAGGAGATCTCGTGAACTACTTTAGCGGTTATAAAAGAATTCCAGAAGGATGGCGGCAAACAGAAGCAAAAAATGATCAGTATCAAAACGAAAGAAGAAGACAGTTGTTGGAGAAAATGCAGCAAAAACAGCTGAATCGAGAGAAAAAGAAGAACAAAGAAACGAAGAAAAAGCAGCAAAATAAAATAGCTACCGATCCCAGAATCGTTCGTTTAAACAATGAAATGAATCAATTGAAGCAAGAATTGAGTAAAGCAAAAAAACAAGTAGCTACTGTGAGCAAGAAAAGAAGAGAGGACAAGAAACACATCAGAGAGCTGTCACAGCAACTCGAACGACAGCACCAACAAGCAAAAGTAGAAAAAGAAGAGATGAGACAAAAAGCCATCGAACAGCAGAGGAAAACAGAACTATTGTATCAAAAATTAGAAGAAGTGGGCTGGGATACAGATAATCACGCACTTCAGGAACTCCAAAAACGTAACCAGATCATCATTTATTTGCTGCAAAAAAATAGCCAAATGCAACATTATCTAGAGAGCATACATAAAGCGTCAGGTTTATTAAAGAAAAGAAATGATCGACTGAACAAGAAATTAGAAAAGCTTTCAAATAGAAATGCTACGTATCTGAAAATCATGGAGAAGAAAAAACAAGAACTGCAACAGTTGTATAAAGTCAACCAGCGACAAACAGAACAATTAGCAAAGAAAAAACAAAACTTCGTACAAGCAGCTCCTCAAGATCTGATCCATGCATTGATCCAACAGTTAGATACCCAATCATTTTATAAGTTCAATCAGCTGAACAAGCTGTTCAATAGGTATCAATGGATCTTTGAACAACAAGCGAATAATTTGCAGTATCAAGAAACAAATATTTTTTATGGTTTTGTAGAAATAGAAGAGGACAACATTTATTTCTATGAGGTCAATACGGAGCAAAGAAGACCACTGATAGTAGAAGAGAGCTTTAAACGCAAAGATCTTTTAACAGATGGCATAGCAGTACGAGTACATCAAAAAATAGTAGACGGTCCAGTATATCTAAGGTATTGCTATCCTATCGTTGAACAGAATAAGTCAAAAAGAAGAAGCGACAAATATCTAAAGAGAACAAGACAAAAATCTAAACAGTCAAGTAAAAAGCAATTGAGCATAGACGCTGAAAAGTGGGCATCATCACTCAAAATTGCTGTGATCGGGAACAAACAAATAAAAGGATTCGTAAAAGGATTGCAGAAATATGTAGAAACTGTCGAAAGAATCGATGCATATGAGTACGGGGAGAAAGCACTATTTGAAAGAATCCGTGCTGTTGACTATGTCTATGTTTGCATCGACAGCGTCCCGCATCATGTGACCAATTTTCTGAAAAGTGAAATTGAGCTTATGGAAAAAACAGAATTTTTTTATCGCCCTTCAATAGATGATGGAGTTATTCGGATGAACTATTTGTATTGGTTGCAAGAGGGAAAACGCGTAGAGATAAAAAAGAACAAAAAATATGTTCTTGACAAAAAACAAATGTAATCCTAAACTAGAACATATGATGCGGCTATGGCGGAATTGGCAGACGCGCTAGCTTCAGGCGCTAGTGAGGGCGACCTCGTGGAAGTTCGAATCTTCTTAGCCGCATAATTTTTATATATACTGAGAAAAGATGTCGAGGGAGAGATCCCATCGGTATTTTTTTATAAAATCTGATATAAAATAGATTTCGGTAAGAAAGTCATAGAAGTAATAGATGAGCAAAAAACTCGCTCTAATGTGACAAAACAACTCAAAAAGAGGCCATGCGATGTATTCTTTCGCATGGCCTCTTCCTATTTTGAATGTGTTTAAACGTTCAAATAATGAATCTTAGTACCAACCGTTTGCTTCCCAGAATGCTTTCGCAGCTTCCCAAGAACCATAACGTGAAGCAACATATTGTTCTGCCACTTTTTCTTGGTTCGCAGCAGAGTAATCACCATTCAAGTAAGAAGAATCTAATTGGTAACGTCCGATGTAACGTCCGTTCGTTGCTGTGTAAGAACCGCTTGATTCTTTTTGTGCGATCCATTCTTTTGCAGCATTCGTGCTTGTTGCCGTTGTTTCTGTTGTAGCAGATTGTGTTTCAGCAACAGGGGCTGCTTGTGTTTCCGTTTGAACCGTTTCTTGTACAACAGGTTGTTCAGCTTGAACAGGTTCAGCTTGGACTGGTGCTTCTTGAACGGCTGCTTGAGGTTCAGCAGCTGCTTGTGTAGAGCCTTCTGTTGGAATCGTTAATTGTTGTCCTGAGTAGATCAGGTTAATGTCAGAAATTGAATTTGATTCTGCAATGGCATTGATCAAGGAGTTGTCACCAACGTATTTTTGAGAAATCGTTGATAGAGTATCACCTGATTGAACGGTATAAGCTTCGTCCGCATGAGCAGTCGTTCCCATGAAGAATGCAGCACCGGCAGCCAAAGTTGTTCCAAAAAGTAAAGTTTTAAGTGATGTCATGAAAAATCTCCTTTATTCGTTAAAAAGTTTTATTTGTTGTGTTCAACGAGGAATACTTTAACACGTGAAAATATTTCATAGGTAAAAGAAGCATGACAATTTATGACAAATCCACGTTTTTTGTAACAGAATGATGTTCATCTCATGTGAAAAATGATGAGGAAATTCACATAATGCAGAAATAATAGGTTTAGAACAAGAGTTCTGATGAGAACAGAAATGTATAAATAACTTGAAAAAAATTGCTATTAATCATCATTTTATTTACACATTGCGTATATTTTTTGTATTTTTGCTTGAGATGTTACAATAAAAGAAAAAGGAGGCGGTTCCAATGAGTAAGAGATACCAGAACATCATGGTAGCAGTTGACGGATCAAGACAATCGATCAAAGCGTTCGCTGAAGCCCTTGACTTAGCAAAGGACAATGAAGCCCACTTATTTATCGTGTCAATCATCAACAAAGTTGAGCTGACCCATAGTGCCTATGCCTTTTCAAAAATCTATGCAGATGAAAAACAAAGAACAGAAGTAGCCATGCTGAAAAAAATCAATGATGCCAAAGAGTTCGGTATTGCTGAGATCCATGCAATAGTTGAAACTGGAGATCCAAGAAATTTGATTGCCAATGTCATCCCTGGACAAGAAAATATTGATTTGATTGTTATGGGAGCGACAGGAAAAGGAGCGATACAACAAGCACTAGTAGGATCGACCGCTTCTTATGTCGTTTCACATGCCCCTTGCAGTGTATTGGTTGTGAAGTAATTAGATAAGGGAGGAATAGAAAATGGTTCGCCCTCAAGAAGTTCGTGCACCAAAAGAAAAAATAGAAATTTTAGCAATTATTGAAGACGGCACACAAACAAAAAAAGGATACTCGATTGCTTTAATAAAGTGGAAAGGAAAAAAAGGTGTTGCTGTAAGGTGGGATGGAGATAATCAACAAGACAAAGGATTCCCAATCACTGCGAACGGCTACCATCCAGCGTGGTTTGTTCTGCCTGATAAATTTACAGAATTATACAGCTATGATTATGCGAAAACCGTCACATCCCTCAAAGCATTAGACAAATTAGCAGAAGAGCAGCATAAAATGGATGAAAAATAAAAAAGACGAACCAATCAGTCTTTAGAAAACTGACTGGTTCGAGGAGTAAAAAATGAAAAAAGGTTATTTGGGATGAATATAGAATAATGCGTATAGCTTAAATCAAACTTAAAGCCATAAAAAAGGCAAGAGGGTGAGGTAAATGGAAGCAGGAAAAGTTTTACAGGAAGTAAAAGTATTATGTGCAGATAAAAAATATGAAGAAGCAAAAAGTCTGATTGAAAAGAACAAAGAAAATTTGGAAGAAAAATATCCGATTGCACAAGAATTTGTAGAATTAAAACAAGGAACGCTTCTTCACCGATTCAAACATTTTTTTGGTATCACAGAATAGAAAAAAACGATTAAAGATACAGCAAATCTCTGCTGATCTTTAATCGTTTTCTTTTGAAACTGCTAGGATTCAATTCTGATTTTTATATAAAAAATAAATCCAAATGATTAGAAAAACTACTGCAAGCGTCAATTCGATGATGTGTATCACTAATACAGATGTTGTTTCCCAATGTCTAAAAGAAAAAATCTGATAAGTAAAATATACGGCAGGTAAAGAGGCCAGTAAAACTGAAAACTTCTTTTTCGTCCATTTTATGTAATAGAAAAGAATGCTTAGCATAATAAAAAAAGGAATATAAAAAACAAACTGACCGATCGCAATCATACTATTGCCTCCAATAAATAAAGTCCAAGATACAAAATAACACTTTGTGCGTGAAGGCGCAAGCAGCTCTATGGATTTATCCAGTAAAATATGTATTGTTTTTGAATTTATAGGGGAAAATTGCTATAATCAAAGTGAAAGAAGGAGTGGAATTTTCATGGATCATGTAGTGTTAGAAATCGATTTGCATTTAATCAATAATATTCGGGTGATTTACTATGTTGTAAGCAATAGTGTCGAACAACGTGTACTGACGAATAAAATCAATGGTATTTTAGCAAAGAAAGACGTTCACCGATTCAATAACGGTGAAGGTAGTTATTATAGTATCCCAGTAGAAAAAATCATTTATACGACAGTCAAAGTCAGAGAAGATCTGGATACTAAAAAGGCATATGAACCTATTTTTACAACTTATTGATTAACAGCAAATGGAGGAAAAAAATGAATCCATATGAACAACTTATCCAAGATTTGATTGATGGAAAAATCGAAAAAATTGATGTAAAAAGAGAAGAATTGATGGCTTTTCGAGAAGCATGGCTGAAATTGGAGAATCGTAAATATGTGGTAGGAAAAGCATCGCTGAACGGCAATGTGACTTATCATTATGATCCAACACGCTTATTTTAGTAAGGATGATTCAGAAAGAAGAAGGGACTGTGACAAAAATCGTGTCACAGTCCCTTCTTCTGGACAAACGGTGTTCAAGAGACAGCCTATCGGCAATAAGGCTGAACGTCTCTTTCACAACTTCTGATTCCCGGTGTTCCAGAAATGAAAATTCCTACTTATTAAATAGATTTTTGAATTTGTCTTTCACACTGTCGATATTTACGTCTTTTAGAAGATTTTGTGCTTTCTCTTTGTAAGGACCTAGTTGTTCTTTATGTTCTTCGATAAATCGTTTTGCGCCGTCGAAGTTGCCGCCTTTTATCATTTCCTTGACTTTTTGAAATAATTCTTCTTGATTCATTTTGAACACATCCTTTGCCATCAACTTGATTTTTTAACATGGATAAAGTGAGAAAAACTACATTATCCACACCTCCATAATATCAAATAACGATCATTTTTACTAAAAAAACACTTGTTTCTCGCTTCTAAAGTAGGAGAAAAATCTCCAACTTAGGTCGGATGGAATTTTTCTAATTGCCCCATATACTGAATATATAACAAGGAGGTAGAAAGATGAAAGTGATTAAATATTTGATAGGATTGGCGGCGATTAGTGGTATTTTGCTATTTGGACTGAAATACTATACTGAAGGAAGTTACGGGGAAATCCCTGGTATACTTGATCAACTAAATCCATTAGTTGAAAAAGGTGAGGTCTATGTAAAAACACAAAAACCAGAGGAAGTAAATGAACATGGAACGGCAAGGTATGTTCAAAAAGCTGCTAATGTCGATGGGAAAGAGCGTACAATTGAATTTAATGGACTTTCTGTGTTAAAAGAAAATCATTATTTGAAAATCAGCAATAAAGGAGCGCACATAGAAACGTATGAAGAAGTTCCTAGAGAAAAAGTTCCGGAAAAAGCATTAGCAATTATTGGCTAAATTTACTGTATGAGTGCTACAGATTTAATTGTTAATTATAATAAAATTATGTAAACTATATAATAAATAATAAAAATATTCCAAAAACCCCTGAAAAAAGATTAATCTTTTTTCAGGGGTTCATTTTTTATCAACAAGTCCATCAAATTGGGATGGCAGGGTTCGAACCTACAATTGCTTGATTCAGAGTCAAGTGCCTTACCAGTTTGGCTACATCCCATTTATTCAACAAAATAATCATAGCACTTTTCTAAAAAAACGCAAGTTATTTTTCTTGATCAGATAGTTGTTGTTTTACTCGTAAAAGGCGGCGCACCAGTTTCTTTTCCAATCCAGCAGGAAGGGCAATCCGCTCTGCTACTGACAAGACGGAGTCAAGCAAGTGATATTCTTTGACAGGTTCATTCATGATATGGTAAATGTTTGCTAAACGTTCGATATATTCAAAATGGGTGTACTCCGTTCGAGCGATCAGAAATTTTAATAAATCGATTGCTTTTCCATACTCTTGGTCTCCATAATAGACAAGAGCTTGACGATACAGTTTGATTTCTAGTTCATTGAGGGTAGCAGGTCTGCACCGTTCGTTCCACTCATTAATAGAAACTTTACCTTGAACATTTCCTTTGCGGTCACGGACAAAAATAATCGGAATTTCATTTGGATCCATTTTTTTATGAGTGAATTTTTCCATTATCTGTGCTCCCTTCAAAGGTTCGGTATCTAGAGTATAAGGGATTTTTACTTTAATTACTAGCTTTTCTCCAAAGTTAGCATTTGTCCACCCATTGCAGTGAAAATAGCCGAAAAATCATTGATCGGTACTGCTCGATTTTTTACGCCATAGGGGTCGTTGACGTAAATATTTTCTTTGTCGTATCCAGTGACTACACAAGCATGAACAAGTGGAGTGACTCTTACTTCTCCGTTGTTTGTTGTCCAAGTCATAAAATCAGTTTCATCAGGGACTTCAAAATTGATAGTCACGGAAGTCCATACAGGATTTCCTTTAGATAGAGCTTTTTTGATATCATCTAGTTGAGCGTCTGTTTTTGGAAAAGTATGATAATCCGTTTGGACGATTTGTTGAGCAAGAGAGGCAACAGGAGGGACATAGACGCCCATAGCCCAGTCTCCGCCACTGATATCTCCAACAAATCCTTCATTAGGATCGCCGTGAGTCCCGTCTGCATTGAAAACAAGGACGTAATCCAATTGTTCAGCTAACTGGTTTTTAGTCGTTTCATAACCATAAAAAGATAAAAGCATGGAAAGCGAAGTGACCTCGCAGCCATTTTCTAGAGAAGGAGAGTCAAACTGGCTCTCTAATGGAACATCTAGCAAAACTTCTGCTTTCTCTTTTGTCTTTTTCGTTTTTTGTGTTGAACTTTTTTGTGTAGTATTCATTGTATGTTCTGGAGAATGGATATGTAGGTAATAACTTGTACCGCTTAATAAAAGAGTAGCTGTACCTCCTAGAAACAATAGTTTTTTAAATGTTTTTTTCTTCATTGGAAATCTCCCTTTTCAGCTGTTTATCTTTCCTATTATAAGTGTATTTTTATTGGGAAGGGAAGTATTTTATTTAAATATGTAAGAAATAATCAGTTTTTGAGGAATATTATTTATTATTCTAGAAAAAATTCTTCTAGATACAACAGCTGTTTTAATTGTGAAAACGAAAACAGTACGCTATAATGCCTGTAAGGTTGATTTTTGACTGTAAACAAAAAATCAAATAATTAAATCTCCAAAAAATAGCAGTTGTAATATGGAGAAAAGTTCCAGCAGTTTAGGAGGATTTTGATGACGGAAGAAATGATTAATTTAGGAGAACAATATGCATGCAAACCAATTGGCTTTACAAAAACGGTCATTGGTGAAGTTGTATCAAAAATGACAAACTGTGCCGTGGTCAAAGTTGCCCAATGTGCTGCAGAGGATCAAGAGTTATTAGATGAAAAAGCAAGCATGGTTGTTGCAAAATATGATACATTTGAATAAAGAAAATAATTGGACGTGCGGCGTGCTGCAAGTCCAATTTCTTTGAGAAGGTAAATCAGTATTCTTTTCCTGTTTTCAGGAGAAGAAAAAGCGAGGCGAGTTGTCATGGTAACATTTTTTACGGTTCTATTGTTTTTATTCGTTGTTGTTATGTTCTTATTTCTTTGGCTGGTTCGAAAAGAAATTATTTATCGGACTGTTCGGAATCGATGGGTTTACTTGGTCATACCATTCTTAGTAGTACTAGTCGTTTGGTACACACTCATCAGTCAGCCTACA
The DNA here is from genome assembly GCF_030053755.1 of Enterococcus sp. ZQ21. Classification (NCBI taxonomy): domain Bacteria; kingdom Bacillati; phylum Bacillota; class Bacilli; order Lactobacillales; family Enterococcaceae; genus Enterococcus; species Enterococcus sp. ZQ21. Next base: position 1,512,314 of record NZ_CP125658.1, on the reverse strand, counting down.
GCAGATGAATTGGCAAAAGGGATTTTGTCAGCGATGATTTTTATTAGTTTTTTGTTGGACAGTCGAGGAATTACAGAAGAAGGGCTTGTCTTGAATAGCTTTGATAAAAAAGGTGTTCCTTTTTCTGAAATCAATAAAATCGTGTTGTACCAACCAAAAGGTTCTAAAATTGTAAAAATGAATTTTTTCCGAAACGGATGGCGGGGACCGATGCTGAAATTTTCTGCATCATTAGAAGAATTAGTTCCATTTTTGTCCCAACGCTTGAACGATGAGGCGGAGATTGATATTATGATCGATCCAGAATAAAAAATAGAGGTTGCGACAAAATGTTTGTCACAACCTCTGTTTTTTTCAAGTAAAATTATCCGAATACACGGAAGCGATCTGCATCGTTCATGTATTCTTTTTCCCCAGCTGGTGTTTCTGGTGAACCGAATACTAATTGTGAACGTAGTTTCCAGTTTGAAGGAATATTCCATTCTTTTGCAACTGCTTCGTCAATAACTGGGTTGTAATGTTGCAGGTTTGCGCCCAATCCTTTATCAACTAATGCTACCCAAGTGTTCGCTGTTGCGATTCCGTTTGATTGTTCTGACCAATCTGGGAAGTTGTCTGCATATAATTCAAATTGTTCTTGTAGTCCTTTTACCACGTCAGTATCTTTGAAGAATAATACTGTACCATAACCATTTTTGAAACTAGCTAATTTGTTTTGTGTATTTGGGAAAGCTTCTGCTGGAGTCAATGGGCGAAGTGCTTCTTCAGTGATTTCCCAAAGTTTTTCATGTGCATCTTCGAAAAGAATAACTGCGCGTGTTGATTGAGCATTGAAAGCAGTTGGGCTTTCTTTAATTGCTTCTTTGATCAAAGCTGTCAATTCTTCATTAGAAAGTGAAACATTACGTCCTAGATGATAGATTGAACGGCGGTTTTTTAAAGTGTCAGTAAAAGTTGTCATAATAAAATTTCTCCTTTGATTTGCGTTTTGCATTTTTTTAATTGATTACGAAATGAAGTATAGCATCTTACAAAAAGTAAGTAAACAGATATGCTCACAAAAAATAAGCGAAGTTCAAAAAACAATTTTAATAAGGGAAATCGTCAGAAAAGGATTTTCTTGGTTATCGCTTTCATTGCTGTGTTTTAGGAATTTTTGCTTATTTGAAAAAAACAGCTGATATATAATTATTAAATCTCTATCTTCTTTTTTTTATGATATTGCCATTAAAAATTACTTGTTTTTATAGAAAATTAGTTTATATTTCTTAAATAAGTTTTTTAGTTAAATTTTTCGGTAAAGATGTATAATATTTTCTGAAAATTTAAAGAATTGGGGTATAGATTATGGAAAAACAGCAAGACAAGGGCTTCTTCGGGCAGCCGAAGGGATTGTCAACTTTGTTCTTCACTGAGATGTGGGAACGATTTAGTTATTATGGTATGCGTGCATTACTTATCTATTATATGTACGATACAGTTGCCAACGGGGGACTTGGATTACCACGAGCAACAGCATTAGCTATCATGTCGATATACGGATCTTTGATTTATATGTCTAGTATCGTCGGCGGATGGGTATCTGACCGAATGTTAGGAGCAAAACGTACTGTATTCTTTGGTGGAGTCTTCATTATGCTTGGACACATCGTCTTGGCTTTACCATTTGGTGTAAGTACATTATTTGTTTCAATGGCATTGATTATTATTGGAACCGCCTTTTTGAAACCAAACGTTTCTGGTATGGTCGGACATCTTTATTCAAAGACTGACTTGCGAAGAGATGCAGGATTTTCGATTTTTTACATGGGTGTCAACTTAGGGGCATTATTAGCACCACTAATCGTTGGGACAATCGGTCAAGAATATAACTACCATTTAGGGTTCTCTTTAGCTGCTATTGGGATGTTCTTTGGATTATTACAATACATTATCCAAGGACGCAAGACATTAGACGGAGTGGGTACTACACCGCCGAATCCTTTGACAACTGAAGAACGTAAAGGATTCATCCGTAACTTGATCATCGCACTTGTTGTTATCGCTGCAGTATTCGGTGGGGCACAATTAACTGGTCATCTGACAATCGACTTTTTTGTCAATACAATCAGTGTATTGGGGATTATCTTACCGTTGTATTACTTTATCAAAATGTTGACTTCAAAAGATGTAACTGCTGAAGAAAAACCAAGAGTATGGGCGTATATCCCATTATTCCTTGCAGCAATCATTTTCTGGTCATTACAAGAACAAGGTTCATCTATCTTAGCTTTATTTGCTAGTGAACGTACGCAATCTACACTATTTGGTGTGACGATCCAAGCAAGCTGGTATCAATCATTGAATCCGATTTTCATCTTTATTTTGACACCGATATTCGTAACGATGTGGACAAAACTTGGCAAACGCCAACCATCTACAGTAGTGAAATTCTCTCTTGGTCTTTTGTTTGCAGGATTATCATACTTACTATTGATGTTGCCAGGTATGCTTTATGGGACAAGTGGAAAAGTAAGTCCATTGTGGTTGTTAGGAAGTTTCTTCATCGTGGTTATTGCTGAATTGTGTCTTTCACCAGTTGGTTTGTCTGTAACAACGAAATTAGCACCACGAGCATTTGAATCACAAACAATCGCTATTTGGTTCTTAGCTGATGCTTCTTCACAAGCAATCAATGCACAAATTGCACGCTTCTACACACCGGGAACGGAATCTGCCTACTTCGGTATTATCGGTGCAGTAGCAATCGTTGGTGGTATCTTGCTATTTACTGTGAAAGAACCAATCAAAAAACTAATGGGATCTATCCATTAATCAACTCACGAAAAGACAGGAATTGCTTATTTGTAGCGATTCCTGTCTTTTTGCGTATACTCAAAAAAGATAGAAATATCAGAACCATAAAAGTATATAATTTGAAGAATATAGAACAAATGTTCAGTATTTTTTGATATAATAAAGAAGCACCGTATCATGTGTTGAAGGAGGAAAAGCATGTCTTTACAATTTATTCTTGGAAATGGGAAAAAAGATCACCGTCAAGTCTTGATCGACGAAGCGTCAGCTTGGCTCGACCAGGATGCAAGCAACCAAGTATTTTTCCTTGTCCCCAATTACAGCAAATTCGAACAGGAACAAGAAATTTTAGCGGAGATGCGAAGAAGAAGCGGGAAAAAAGCTTTCAGCACAACAAATGTTCAAGTATTCAGTTTTTACCGTCTGGCTTGGTATTTGCTGCAACAGACAACCCTTCTTACAGGAAATGAGTTATCAGAATCCGGATCTGCGATGATCTTGCGACAGATTTTAGAAAAACATGAGGAAGAATTAACGATCTTTCGCGGAGAAATCAATAAAAGAGGATTTATTCGCCAATTGCAAGAACTCTATAGTGAATTGCGCATAGGGAATATTCAACCGGAAGACTTGATGCTTTTATTTGGTGATTCACCGAATGCAGAAGACCAGCAACTTAAAATGAAAGACTTGAAGCTGATTTTTTCAGCTTATGACAGCGAATTGACCGAACGTGCCCTATCAAATGAAGATGCACTGGCTATACTAGCAAATTATATGCAGACACAAGATTTCACCAACGTCAAATTTATCGTCAGCGGTTTTTCCCGAATCAATGGGCAAGAGTATCAATTACTGCAGGCGATGATGGAAAAGGGGCAATTAGTTGTCGATTTATTGTTGGATCGTCCTTATACAGCGGATCTTCCAGAAGTACTTACGCTCTTTCATGAGACTGGAAAGCTTTATTTCCGTCTTTTTCAAAGTGCGAGAGAACGGAAAGTTCCTATATTAGTAGATCGTTTTGCGCCAGAGCAGAATCGTCCGACAGCGCTGCAGTTGCTGCAAACGATGTGGGAAGAGACTTCCAGCCAAAAGAAAGCAACCGTCCACAAATTAGGGGAACAAGAGGCTCTCCATTTGTGGGAAGCTGAAAATCCAACTGAGGAAGTCCGACAGTTAGCTGTTGAAATCAGACGGCTAGTCAGTGAAGAAAACTACCGTTATCGTGATATCCAAGTACTGACAAAAAATATGTCCTTATATGGAAATATTCTTCGACCAATCTTTCAAGAAATGGCGATTCCATTTTATATCGATGAAGAACAAATGATGGAAAATCATCCGCTGATTGAATGGATCAACAGTCTGTTCGCTCTTGACCGCTATTCTTATCGATTAAGTGATATTATGCGTTTTTTTAAGACGGAATTGTTCCTATCGATGGAAACAGAAACCGAACTGGATGAATGGAAACAAGAACGAGATGAATTCAGGAAAAAATTGGACATCACAGAAAATGTTGCACTTGCTTATAATTATCAAGGCACTTACTGGACGCGTGAAAAAGACTGGCAGTTTGTAGCGTATGATTTTGAAGCAGAACAGATTGAAGACGTACAATATCTGGAAGAACAGTCAAATACGATTAGACGATTATTTCAGAAAGCTGTACCTGCATTTTTTAAAAAAATAAAGAAAAGCAAAACAGGACAAGCGGCCGCAAATGTTTTTTATCAATTTTTGATTCAAAGTGGTGTACAGCAACAATTATTGTTTTGGCGTAATCAGGAAGTAGACAGAGGAAACTTAGAAGCGGCAAGAAACCATGAGCAGACATGGGGAGCGCTGATTGATCTGCTGGATGAATATGTAGTCATTTATGGTGAATCAGCTTTTGACTGGTCACTGTTCCAAGAAATCATTACGAGTGGTCTAGAAAATCTAAGTTATGGTAAAATCCCTACCGCAATCGACCAAGTGCGAATCAACCGTTTGGAATTAGTTCGACCGAATCAAGCTGCCGTCACTTTTGCATTAGGTTTGAATGATCAAGTGTTTCCAGACCGTAAAGAAACAAAAGGATTGTTGTCCAGTGAAGAACGAGAAGTATTAAATCAAGCTTTGCCAGATGGACAGTTTTTATTCGACCCATCAAAAGAAAGTATCTCTTTTGAGCCTTTCCAAGCCTACCTTGTTTTTATTTCCGGAACGGATCGATTATATCTTAGCTATGCACAAAGCTATGACACAGATGGTTCACTGAAGATGTCTCCTTATTTGCGCAGAATCACAGAATATTTATCAGTTCCCGTCGAGAGAAAAGAGCATTTGACGATCGAAAGCGATCCTGATTGTTATGTAGGAACTTACAGAAGCGGAATCAATACAGTCAATAGGATTTATCGATTAGCTTTAGATGAAAAGAAACCTGTACCAAAACACTGGCAAAAGCTCAAAGAATTAGTACTGAATTCCTCATGGCGCAATTTTGCTTTACAAATCTTTGAAAGTCAGGAACATTTGAATGTGCCTGTTTCGATGCCAGAAAAAATGGCGGAAGAGCTTTATGGAAAAGAAATTTATACTTCGATTTCACGTATGGAGAATTTTTATAATTGTGAATACAAATACTTCATGCAATTTGGTTTGAAATTGAAAGAACGAACTGTTTATGGTCTGACTCCAGCAGCAACAGGTGATTTTTATCATGAATCATTGGATCGTTTCTTCAAGCTACTGTTTTCAAACCAATTATCCTTAGTGAATATGACCGATGCGCAGCGTAAAGACTTTACTGAAAAAGTGCTGCAAGAAGTGTTCGGAGAACTTCGGTTTGAGATATTGGATAGTTCTGCAAGAATGAACTATATCCGCTATCAATTAGGACAGACGATTCAAAAAGTGGCATGGGCTTTGCACAAACAGAGCAAAAATACGGGCATGCATCCTCTTCAGACGGAGATTTTATTTGGTCAGATTGCTGGAGCAAAAGGTATCACGGGTCTGGAATTACCGTTGAGTAATGGTGGTAAACTCCACGTTCGAGGAAAAATCGATCGGATTGATGTAGCTTCTGAACAAGAAGACACTTGGTTAAGCGTCGTTGATTACAAATCTAGTGGACGTTCATTCGATGTCACAGAAGCTTATTATGGCATGGCTATGCAATTATTGACGTATCTAGACGTAGCATTGATGGATGCGGTACGTTTGACTGGAAAGGCGGCTGTTAAACCAGCAGGTTCATATTATTTACATGTTCATAATCCTGTATTGACAGAGACAGATGATGTAGAGAAGAATACATTGAAAAAATTTAGTTATGATGGCGTTTTTGTCGATGATCCCGCTCTTTTAGAAGTACTAGATCATTCACTGGAAGCAAAAGAACAATCACTGATCTATCCAGTGAAAAAAAATGCGAAAGATGAATACCAAAAAGGTAGTTTCAGCAAAGATAAATTTTTCACGGAAGAAGAACTGCAACTGTTCATGGCGCATAATCGGGAAAATATGCGGTTAGCTGGAGATGCAATCACTTCCGGAGAAATCAAACTGAACCCAGCTTATAAAGATAAACAGCGAATTGCCTGTGAATTTTGTCCATTCAGAAGCATCTGTACGTTTGATGTGATGCTGAAAGAAAATAATTACCACCGTCTGGAGAAAATAGATAAGGAAGAAGCACTGCGCAGAATATTGAAAAGGAGTGAAGAAGAGTGAATCAAATTCCTTTAAAACCGCAAAACGAACGATTTACAGATGATCAGTGGCAGGCGATTTTCGATCAAGGAGATAATTTGTTAGTCTCTGCGTCTGCCGGATCAGGTAAAACTACAGTGCTTGTTCGAAGAGTGATTGAAAAATTAAAAATGGGTTTTGATATCGATGAATTACTGATTGTGACATTTACTGAAGCAGCTGCAAGAGAAATGAAAGAAAGAATTCAAGAGGCATTACAAGAAGCGGTCAACAGCGAAAGCGACCCTGTACGAAGACAGCATTTTACTAAGCAGTTAGTTTTATTGCCCACAGCGAATATCTCAACCTTACATGCTTTTTGTCTAACAGTTATTCGACGTTATTATTACTTAATTGATATTGATCCGGTCTTTCGCATGTTAACAGATGAAACAGAAACGATCTTGATGAAGGAGGATGTGTGGGACGAGCTGAGAGAAGCACTTTATGCAGAAAATGATGAACGATTTTTTCAATTAACAATGAACTTTTCTAATGATCGTTCAGATGACGGCTTGACGAATCTGGTGTTTTCTCTTTATGAGTTTGCCCGTGCCAACCCTGACCCCCAAAAATGGCTAGAACAGTTAAGCGATAATTATCGTTTGACTGAGGGGCTAGCGAAATCTCGATTATATCAAGAACAAATCCGTCCTTTAGTTTTGGCAGATATATACCAATGTGTACAATTATATGAACAGATGACTCAGTTAGCACAAGGTGAAGGATTAGAAAAAATGCATGAGCAAGTGGCTGGAGAACAACTGCAGATCAAAAATATCTATGAAGCTTTCTCGCAAGATCGGTTAGAAGAAGCTTATGCTAGTTTGGAACAACTGACTTTTTCAACTTTTAAGAGCAGTCGTAAAGCAGAATTGAAAGAAATCTCTAATGAAGTCAAGGGCATGAGGGATAAAGCAAAAAAATTGATTCAGCAGATAAGTAAAAGTTACTTTCCTGTTTCACCAAGCCAAATAGAAGAATTAACGGAAAAAGCACTACCGTTAGTCGAAGAAATGACAAAAGTCACGCAAAGCTTTATGGACGGTTTCAGTATGCGTAAACGGGAAAAAGGTGTGTTGGATTTCAATGATCTGGAACATCTAGCGTTGCAGATTCTCACAGAAAAAACGAAAGATGCATGGCTGCCAAGTGAAGCTTCAAAACATTATCGAAAAAAATTCAAAGAAGTAATGGTAGATGAATATCAAGACGTGAACCAATTACAAGAAGCCATTTTATACTGGCTAAGAGAACCTGACGATACAAAAGGAAATATGTTTATGGTTGGGGATGTCAAACAATCCATTTATTCTTTCCGTTTAGCAGATCCTAGTTTATTTATCGGGAAATACGAGAATTTTTCAAAGAAAGAAGGCGGACGTCGGATCGTTTTGGCTGAGAACTTCCGCTCTAGAAAAGAAGTCCTTTCTTTTACGAATCTTATTTTTGAACAACTAATGGATCCAGCAGTGGGTCAAATCAATTATGACGAAGCAGCCAAACTGATACAGGGATTTTCAGACTTTCCGGAGAATGAACAGTTTGAGCCAGAAATCATGATCTATGAAAAAGAACAGGAAGAATCAGAGATCGAGATTCCGACGGACGATATACTGGAAGACAAAACAGAAGGCGAACTTTTTATGACAGGACTAAAAATTCGTCAATTAATTGATTCCTCCTTTATGATTTATGATAAAAAATCAAAGAAAAGTCGTCCGATAGAGTACAAAGACATTGTTCTCTTGACACCTACAAAGAAGAACAACTTAACAATCTTAGAGATTTTCAAAACATTGGATATTCCTTTGGAGATGAATGATGCTCAAAATTATTTTCAAGCGACAGAAATTCGCACGATGATCTCGCTGCTGCAATTAATTGACAATCCCTATCAAGATATTCCGCTTGCGGCTGTATTGCGTTCGCCAGTCGTGGGTTTGATAGAACCAGAATTAGCCAGCATCCGATTAGCCGACCGTGCACATACTTACTATGATGCTGTGTTTGCTTATCAAGCATCAAACGAAGATGAATTAGCGGCTAAGTTGGAACATTTTGGCAAACAACTAGATCATTGGCGAGAACTTGCTCGCCGTTCTTCGATCACTGACTTGCTATGGGATATCTATTATGAGACGGGATATCTAGAGTATGTGGTCGGTTTGCCAGCAGGAGCACAGAGACAAGCCAATCTTTATGCATTGGTCGATCGTGCCAAAGCATACGAGCAAAGTTCTTTCAGAGGATTATATCAGTTCGTGCGTTTCATTGAAAAAATGCAAGAAAAAGATAAAGACTTAGCAGAACCAGTCATTTCAATAGAAGATAATGCTGTTCGCGTAATGACAATCCATGCAAGTAAAGGCTTGGAATTTCCAGTTGTATTTTTGTTAGATATGACGAAAGAATTCAACTTACAAGACTTGCGCAATCGGTATGCTTTTGAAGAAAAACTTGGAGCAGGTATTCGCTATATGGATCCTGAAACACGGGTGTTATATGATACGTTACCGTTTCAAGCCATCAAATTGGCAAAGCAAAACAAATTGTTGTCGGAAGAAATGCGTAAATTGTATGTAGGATTGACTCGGGCAGAACAAAAGCTTTTCATTGTCGGTTCCTATAAAAATAAAGAGCAAATGATCCAAACGTGGTCTGAAGCAGCTGATCATGAGGAGTTGGTTTTTGATCCTGCGCTACGTTTGAAGGGCAGAAGCAGCTTGATGAATTGGATTGGTTACGGATTGATCCGTCATCCTGAAATGCAGAAATACTTAGAGGAAGAAGTTTCGACTTCTCTCCTTCAAGATTCAAATGCACAGTTTTCTATTTCATGGATGAATCAGCAGACAATCATTGAACAAAGACAGTTGCTTGCTGAAAAAGAACTGGTTAACTTAGATGAGCAGATGAAAGAAAAGGAAACTGTATTAGCAGATTCGTTACAAAAACGTCTAGCCTATGAATATCCTTATCAGGCTTCTTCGCAAACCACAAGTTATCAATCTGTATCTGAGATCAAACGATTATTCGAAGATCCAGATGATACACAAGAATCACGTTTGACTCTGGAAAGCAGTCAGACAAAGGCAGCATCTCGTCAATTCCGTTATACGCAAGAACAACTAGCAGAACCAAAATTTTTACAAAAAGATCGGCAAGTGTCGGCAGCTGCTGTTGGAACAGCTACCCATGCTTTACTGCAATTGCTGCCATTAGAAATGCCAACTACAGAGAGCATCAATCAAAAGTTGCAGGAATTAGTAAAGAAACGGTTAATAGACGAAAAGGTCGCAAAAAAAGTAGATGTTTCTTCTATTATATGGTTCTTTCAAACAGAACTTGGGCAACAATTGATTGCCAACAAAGAAAACGTAAAACGGGAACAACCTTTTTCCATGCTGCTTTCTGCTGATGAAGTATTTCAAGACTATCCAAATCAGGAAGATGAGCTATTGATCCACGGAATCGTCGATGGATACTTAGAAGAAAAAGATCATCTCCATATCTATGATTTTAAAACAGATTTCATTTTACATCCGGATGATCCAGCAGAAATAGACGCGATCGTCCAAAAATATCAAGGACAGCTAAGACTTTACCAACAAGCAATGACAGAAGCACTGAATAAACCTGTAGAAAATGTTTTCCTAATTTTACTTCGGGTGAAACGAATCATAAACATTAATAAATAATTATAATTGAGCAAACTTGACTTATGTTTTGTAAGGATTATGCTATACTCTGGGAAGAGGTGAGTATGATGGAGCTAACACAGACAGAATTCGTTTTGTGTCCTAAATTTGAAAAAACGTTCTCTATTTTAGGAAAAAAATGGAACGGATTGATTATCGATGTACTACTCGAAAATGGTCCGCAACGCTTTGTCGAGCTTGCGGCAAAAATCCCGATGGTTAGTGATCGGGTATTGGTCGAACGCTTGAAGGAATTAGAAAAAGAAGGAATAGTCACTCGAAACATTGCCTGTAGTGAAAAAAGCCGTTCAGAATATCTCTTGACTGAAAAAGGAGCAGACTTGCAAAAAGCAATGCGTCAAATACAAGTTTGGAGCGAAAAATGGGTCACAGAGGAAGAATGCGGTTGATTTTGTAAAAAAAATCTTGTAAACTATAGTCCATACGAATAAGTAAAAGAACGATGACGAAAAAGAGTAGTTTGGCTAAACCAGTTCAGGGAGATCTGTCACAGACTGAAAACAGATCCTGTGTTTGAAAAATGAAGTTCACTTTCCGAGTTCGTCTGATCATTATCAGACCGGCAACTGTCGTTAACGAAGTAAGAGTGCGGTGTAAGTTTATTTATCCGCAAATTAGGATGGTAACGCGAAGACCTCGTTCCTTAACAGGAATGAGGTCTTTTTGTTTTGTATTTGGAATTTAAAGGAGGAACAAGCACATGTCTTTACAAGCACAATTAGAGAGCTTGAAAGAAGAAACAATCGTCAAAATCACGGCGGCACAAGATTTAAAAGAATTAAATCAAATACGTGTTGAAACGTTAGGAAAAAAAGGACCGATCACAGAAGTATTGCGTGGGATGAAAGACCTAAGTCCAGAAGAACGTCCAAAAGTCGGAAGTTTCGCAAATGAGATCCGAGACCTTTTGACAGAAGAAATAGAGCGAAAAAAACAAGTATTAGAAGAAGAAGCGTTAAATGCAGCTTTGGCAAAAGAAACAGTAGACGTGACATTGCCTGGTAGAAAAGTAAAGCATGGTACACGTCATATCGTGACGCAAATCATGGAAGAAATTGAAGATATTTTTGTAGGTATGGGGTATCAGATCGTAGAAGGTTACGAAGTAGAGTCTGACCATTACAATTTCGAACGGATGAACCTGCCAAAAGACCATCCGGCAAGGGACATGCAAGATACTTTCTATATTTCAGACGAGATATTGATTCGGACACATACTTCACCAGTCCAAGCGCGGACAATGGAAAAGCATGATTTCTCTAAGGGTGCTCTACGAATGATTTCGCCAGGAAAAGTTTTCCGCAGAGATACAGATGATGCGACCCACAGCCATCAGTTCCATCAAATTGAAGGGCTAGTTGTTGATAAAAACATCACGATGGGCGACCTTAAAGGAACATTAGAAGTCGTAATGAAAAAAATGTTTGGGGAAGATCGTGAAATCCGTTTGCGTCCAAGTTATTTCCCATTTACGGAGCCATCAGTAGAAGTAGATGTCAGCTGTTTCAAATGTGGTGGTGCCGGTTGTAACGTATGTAAATACACTGGATGGATCGAGATTTTAGGAGCTGGCATGGTGCACCCGAATGTGTTGAAGATGTCAGGAATCGATCCAGAAGAATATTCAGGCTTTGCTTTCGGCCTTGGACCAGACCGCGTAGCTATGTTGCGGTATGGAGTGAATGATATCCGTAATTTCTATCAAAATGACTTACGTTTCTTAAGTCAGTTCAAGGGGGAGTAAGAAGATGTTAGTTTCATATAAATGGCTTAATCGTTATGTGGATTTATCGAATGTAACACCAAAAGAATTAGCGGATAAAATGTCTGTAACAGGAATCGAAGTCGAGGGAATCACGGTTCCAGAAGAAGGCTTGAAAAAAATCGTTGTCGGTGAAGTCAAGGAATGTGTACCACATCCAGATTCTGATCACCTTTCTATTTGTCAAGTCGATATTGGTGAAGACGAACTGTCTCAAATCGTTTGCGGAGCGCCTAATGTGAAGGTCGGAATCAAAGTAATCGTTGCGCTTCCTAACTCACGGATTGCTGGAAATGTGAAGATCAAAAAAGGGAAAATGCGTGGTCAAGTATCAAATGGCATGATTTGCTCGTTACAAGAAATTGGCTATTCAGACAGTGTTATACCGAAAGAATACGCTGAAGGTATCTATTATATGCCACAAGAAGCTGTAAATGGCGATCCAGTTTTTTCTTATTTAGATATGGATGATTCGATCATTGAATTGTCTATCACACCAAATCGTGCAGATGCATTGTCAATGCGTGGCGTAGCTTATGAAGTTGGGGCAATCTATCGTCAGACGCCTACATTTGATGACGAGAAATTAGTAGAATCATCACAACTTGCTAGCGATAGAATCAAAGTGACAGTTGAAGATAAAGAAGTCGTTCCTGCCTATCAAATCCGCATCATTGAAGGAGTAAACATCCAACCAAGTCCTCAATGGCTGCAAAATCTTTTGATGAATGAAGGCATCCGCCCAATCAACAATGTAGTAGATGTGACGAACTATATTGTGCTTTTATTCGGACAACCACTACATGCATTTGACTACGACAAATTGAAATCAAATGAGATCCTTGTCCGTCATGCAAAAGAAAATGAGACATTAGTCACGTTAGATGGAGAATCTCGGGAATTGACAACTGACAATCTTGTCATCACTAATGGCAAAGAACCAGTTGCTTTGGCTGGTGTCATGGGTGGATTAGATTCAGAGATTACGAATGAAACAACAACAGTGGCACTGGAATCTGCTTTGTTTGATCCAATTTCGATCCGTCGTACAGCAAAACAATTTAATTTGCGTAGCGAATCTTCTGCACGCTTTGAAAAAGGGATCAACCATGCAACTGTTGGAGAAGCCAGTGAGGTTGCTGCAGCAATGATCGTTTCTCTTGCAGGTGGGGAAGTTCTACAAGGTGCGGTCAAAGGTTCAGAGATCAAAGCAGAAGACGTATCAGTGAAGATTTCACTTGAACGCATCAATCAATATTTAGGAACATCTCTTGTCGTTAAAGAAGTAAATGAGATTTTTGAAGCACTTGGATTTAGCTATGAAGAAAAGGATCATGTTTATTCCGTAGTCGTACCACCAAGACGATGGGATATCCAAATCGAAGCAGACATTATCGAAGAAGTTGCTCGTATTTATGGATACGATCAGTTGCCATCTACTCTTCCAAGTGGAGAAACGGTTGCTGGAAGCTTGTCAAAAGAACAAGAAACTACTCGTAAAATTCGTACAATCTTTGAAGGAAGCGGATTGAGCGAAGCCATCAGTTATGCATTGACAACAGAAGAAAAATCAAGACAGTTTGTTATAAAAGAAAGTAATATTACACGTTTGGACTGGCCAATGAGCGAAGAACGTTCTGTATTACGAATGAATTTGATCAGCGGACTATTAGATGATATCAGTTATAACACTGCTCGAAAAAATACAGAGATTGCTTTATATGAAATTGGTCGGGTATTCTTCCAAGAAAATGATCCGCGCACACATCTGCCACAAGAAATAAAACATGCAGCCATCGCTATTTCTGGTATTTGGGAAGAAAAAGATTGGCAGACGAAAGCACAAAACGTAGACTTTTTCACCATCAAAGGTCTTTTAGAAAACTTATTTGAACAACTAGGTATCCATGAAGATATCCATTATCAAACGGTGACAGAAATAAAAGAAATGCATCCTGGAAGAACAGCTGCGATTTACCTTGGCGAACAATTCATCGGTTTTGTCGGTCAAGTGCATCCGACAATTGCCAAAAGTTATGATATTCCAGAAACATATGTTGCTGAGTTTGATTTATCTGCTGTAGTGGAAGCTGCCCAAAAAGAAATCGTTTTTGAAGCAGTGACAAAATTCCCAGCAGTCAGCCGAGATATCGCTTTGCTTGTAAAAGAAACTGTGACAAATCAGGAATTAACAGAAGTGATCCATTCTGCTGCCGGAAGATTTTTAACAGATATCCAATTATTTGATGTCTATCAAGGAGAAAACATCGAAAAAGGACATAAATCCATGGCTTATAGCCTGACATTCGTCAATCCTGAAGCAACATTGACAGATGAAGAAATCAATAAAGCAATGGATAAGGTAACAAAAGCTTTGACAGAAACACTTGGAGCAAGTATTCGTTAAAAGTTAGAAGCAAAATAGTTATCAGTCGTCCATGCTTTTAAAAAATTTTTTTAAAACACTTATATATATAGAATAGATACTTGAGCAGATCCATCTTCGGTTCTGCTCTTTTTTATTTTTCAGGTAGATTCCATAAATTTCTAAAATCAGAAAAATAGGTAGGTATCGAGCCGTCGTATTCACAGTGAAAGACTATCAATAACACTGCTATGTAAGTATGATAAAAAAGAGAAGATGAAATTGAAAAGGGAGAGTTTTATTACACAAGTAATTAGATTTTAAATGAACAGGAAAATCATTATTTTTATCGCTAATTTTCAAAGAACAGTTTTGGCTATATACTAATAAGAGGTTTATTGGATAAGAATTCATGACATTTAATCTGCTGAATATGGAAAAATGGCCGAGGTGGTAATCCCAACCATTTTTTCTTAGTGTATCATTAATTGAATTTCAGACGTTTTGCACGTGGCTACTTCAGAGATTAAAGGAGGTGGTAGTGGTGTTCATGTTAGTTGTTCTTGGTCTTTTATTAATAATCGTTGGTATTCAACTTAGAAGAGGCAAATGGTATGGAATAGTTGCTGGGAATACTTTTAAAGATAAACCGATTGAAGTTCAAAAAAAGGTGCATTAGGAGCTTCATCTATTGCTTTTTTTGTAGGAGGCTTTTTACTAATCGTTTATATTTTAGTGTTTTTTTGATATTCAAACTAGATTTTTAATCATTCCAGTAATTGTAATAGCGATAGTATATTCTTTGTTTACCTTATATAAATATCTTAAACACTTCATTAAATATGGAGAATAAAGGAACTATTTAGTAAGAAAAGGAATATTAGAAAATCTATAAAAAAACTACCACTAAAAATGAGGGGGACACAGCTTTTGGCCCTTCTTTGACGATAGCTGAACAAAATATCCGCACTTGAAAAAGGGAATGTCACTGAAGCTGTGGTCGCCACTCAGCCAATCAATGAATACGAAGATGCATTGAAAAAACTGACCAACTATGAAAAGCAGTATACGACACTTCTTGAAGAAACCAATCAAGTGATCGACAAACAAGTCGTCACGGACTAAGAACTGGCCAATTATTTCAACTAAAGTGAAAGTCTCTGATTCTGCTTTTGAACATCAAAAAACCGAACGATAGAGAGCGTACGCATGCAAGTAAGCAGCTACTCAACTATTGTTCGGTTTTTTGTGTTTGGTAATGATGTCACTAAGATGGATTCACCGATGTATTAATGGAAGTAATTGATTCCCATTGCTGATTTTACTTCAGAAAGTGTTTGTGCAGCTACTTTAGCAGCTTCTTCACTACCTTTACGCAAGATTTCCATAACAGCTGAAGGATCTTTTTCCAATTCTTCTCGGCGTGCGCGGATCGGTGCAAATTCAGCTTCCAATACATCAATGAGGTATCGTTTGATCTTTACATCACCAAGTCCGCCGCGGCGGTAATGAGCTTTCATTTCTTCAATTGCTTCTTTATCTGTTCCGAATACATCCAAGTAGGTGAAGACCATATTCCCTTCTACTTGTCCAGGATCTTGTACATGGATGTGGTTTGGATCAGTATACATACTCATAACTTTTTTCTGTAAGACATCGGCAGGATCGGAGATATAAATACCGTTTCCTAACGATTTACTCATTTTGCCATTTCCATCGATTCCAGGTAACCTACCCATTCCTTTTGGTGGGAATACGCCTTTCGGTTCCACCAAGACTTCACCATATGTATGATTGAAGCTTTGTACGATTTCCTGTGTCTGCTCTAACATTGGTTTTTGATCCTCGCCAACAGGTACGAGATTCGCTTTGAATGCAGTGATATCAGCTGCTTGAGAAACAGGATAGATAAAGAATCCTGTAGGCACGCTTTCACCGAATTTCTTTTGTTCGATTTCTGTTTTGACAGTCGGATTGCGCCGAACGCGTCCTACGCTGACTAAGTTCAAATAATACATGGTTAACTCAGCTAATTCCGGAATTTGTGATTGGATAAATAAAGTAGATTTTGCAGGATCTAATCCCACGGCTAAATAGTCTAAAGCAACTTGCAAGACATTTGATGAAACCTTCTCAGGATTTTTAGCATTATCGGTCAGTGCTTGCATGTCAGCAATCATGACAAACAGTTGGTTGTCTTCGTCTGCTTGCATAGCCACTCGGGTTTTTAGAGAACCGACGTAATGCCCTAAATGCAGCTTCCCAGTTGGTCGATCTCCCGTTAAAATAATATTTTTCAAAAAAGACACCTCTTTACGATTTGTAAGTCTGAGCACTTAATATCTTACCGTTTTTCCTGACAAGAAACAACAGTTCCTAAGGAAAAAACAAGGAAAGAGGATAAAATAACTAATAGATTAGAAATGAAAGAAATATTTATGGGAGAATAAACGTTCTAAGAAACTTTACAAATTACTAAACTATCAGATATAATGTATTTTATTATACATCTTTAAAAGAAATCTTACTAAATAATAATGGGAGTGTAATTCTATGGCAATGATTAAATTTGATCACGTGGATAAATATTATGGCAAGTTCCACGCATTAAAAAATATCAATCTCGAATTCGAGAAAGGAGAAGTTGTCGTTGTCATTGGTCCTTCTGGTTCAGGAAAGAGCACGATGCTTCGCTGTATCAATGGATTAGAGACGATTTCTTCAGGTAAGCTACTAATTAATGATACTGACTTGCATGATAAAAAGACAAAGTTGACAGAAGTCCGAAAGAATATCGGCATGGTTTTCCAGCATTTCAATTTGTATCCTAATAAAACCGTTCTGGAAAATATTACATTAGCACCAATCAAAGTGTTAAAGCAAGACCAGGCAACTGCAGTCAAAAACGCGGAGAAATTTCTGAAAACTGTCAATATGTTAGATAAGAAAGATTCTTATCCTTCCATGTTATCCGGTGGACAACAGCAACGGGTGGCAATCGCCAGAGGTTTAGCGATGAATCCTGAGATGCTGCTGTTTGATGAACCTACTTCTGCTTTGGATCCGGAAATGATTGGTGATGTATTGGACGTCATGAAAAAATTGGCGCATGACGGCATGTCAATGATTGTCGTGACGCATGAAATGGGCTTTGCCAAAGAAGTTGCGGATCGTGTCATCTTCATGGCTGACGGAGAAGTATTGGAAGATAGCAGAAATGTGAGAGACTTTTTCGAAAATCCAAATGAAGTCCGAGCACAGCAATTTATCAGTAAAGTTATCAATCATTGATAGGAGGAAAAAGATGCGCAGGTTTAAAAAAATACGCCTGATTTTCCTTTTAGGCATTGCTTTTCTTGCACTAGCCGGATGTAAAGGAAATGGGTTGGCAAATGAAGATATTTTAGAGCGAAGCAAATCTACCAATGAAATCAGCTGGGGTGTCAAATATGATACTCGATTATTTGGAATGATGGATATTGAGAGCAGAACCGTACAAGGATTTGATGTAGATATTGCAAAAGCAATCACTGAAAAGATCCTTGGTGAGAATGGAAAAGCGGAATTTGTTGAAGTCACTTCTAAAACGCGGATCCCGTTATTGAAAAACGGAAACATCGATGCGATTATTGCGACGATGACGATCACAGATGAACGAAAAAAACAAGTCGATTTTTCAGATGTCTATTTCGATGCTGGCCAAGCTTTGTTGGTAAAGAAGGGAAGCCAAATCAAAAGTGTAGATGATTTGAATGCTTCTACAACAGTTCTAGCAGTCAAAGGTTCTACGTCGGCTGCGAATATCCGACAGCATGCACCAGATGCAAACATTCTGGAATTGGAAAATTATGCAGAAGCATTTACTGCGTTACAATCTGGCCAGGGAGACGCGATGACTACGGATAATGCGATCTTGTTAGGGATTGCAGATGAAAATCCAGAGTACGAGTTAGTCGGCGGAACGTTTACTAATGAACCTTATGGAATTGCGATCAACAAAGGACAAGAAAACTTCTTGAAAGCTGTTAACCAAGCGCTAGAGGAAATGCATGCAGATGGCACATACGATAAAATCTATCAAAAATGGTTTCCAAACGAAACTGAAGGAAAAGTAGAGTAAGGGGGGAGAGGCAATGAGCGAATTGATACAGACTTATGGACCAATCTTTGTCGACGGGTTCAAGATCACATTGTTTTCGAGTGTCTTAGCACTTGTGTTTAGTTTGATTATCGGAACGTTGATGGCAATCTTCCAATTATCAAAGAATAAAGTAGTAAGTGCCTTAGCAAAGGCATATGTAGAATTTTTTAGAAACATTCCATTATTGATCATCGTGATGTTTTTTTATGTTGTCGTACCTATTTATTGGTTTAATCTAGACGGATTCCAAGCAGGGACGATTGGCTTGACTATCTATACATCCGCTTTTATTGCTGAAACAGTACGTTCAGGGATTCAAACTGTACCAAAAGGCCAAACAGAAGCAGGATTGTCTTCTGGATTTACCTATTCAGAAATTATGCGTTATATTGTTTTGCCCCAAGCATTCAAAATCGTTATTCCGCCATTAGGCAACCAATTTATTAATCTTGTGAAAAACTCGTCTATTTTAGCAATCGTAGCTGGTTTGGATTTGATGTATCAAGGAGATTTGATTGCCAGTGAAACATTCAATACCTTCGATACGTATATCATCGTTGGGTTATTTTACTTAGTTATCACGCTGCCGTTATCTTACTTAATGGTTTATCTTGAGAAAAAATGGGCGGTTCGTTCATAGAAGGAGGGGAAATACATGGATTTTAGCGGCGCTTTTTCATGGATGAATGTCCGTTTTTTATTGGAAGGATTAAAGGTTACTGTTGAAGTTTCATTGTTTTCGATCATTTTCAGTTTCTTGATTGGTGGTCTGACAGGTGTGATTCGTTTTGCGAATATCCCTTTCTTGTCCAAAATCCTTGGTATTGTGATCGATATCATACGAAATCTTCCATTATTATTGATCATTTTCTTCACTTATTTTGCTTTGCCTCAGATTGGCATCCAGATGAACATCTTCTGGTCTGCTGTTGCAGCATTGACGATCTTTGAATCAGCTATGCTGTCGGAAATTTTCCGAGCTGGACTTAATGCTGTTCCGAAAGGGCAGATGGAGGCAGGATTGTCAACGGGACTGACTTATGTAGAAACGATGCGGACGATCGTTTTGCCGCAAGCATTCAAATCGATGATCCCGGCAATTGTGAGCCAATTGATTTCACTGATCAAAGATACATCATTAGCAGTAATCATTTCTTTACCTGAACTTTCTCATCAGGCACGTATTATTTATGGACAGAATACCAATTATGTGCTTCCAATGTTCATCATCATGACACTTATGTACTTCGTGGTGTGTTACGCGCTTTCTCTGCTTTCCGGTTACTTGGAAAAGAGACGGTACAGTTATTAATAGATGATTCTTTTAGCGGTTGTGGCAAACTAAGTCACAACCGCTTTTCCTCTTTCCATTCGAAAAAAAGAGATTTTGATTGTTTTAAGCAAGTGAGAGCACTTGAAAATTCACGCTAAAAAGTACACAATAGGGAAGATAGAATTTATTGAAAAAAAGGATGATACGATTGACAGATAATCGCCCTATCGGATTTATTGATTCAGGTGTTGGCGGCTTAACTGTAG
The DNA here is from genome assembly GCF_030053755.1 of Enterococcus sp. ZQ21. Lineage (NCBI taxonomy): Bacteria > Bacillati > Bacillota > Bacilli > Lactobacillales > Enterococcaceae > Enterococcus > Enterococcus sp. ZQ21. Next base: position 1,492,245 of record NZ_CP125658.1, on the reverse strand, counting down.
TAAAAGAAGCCCTGAAACAATTACCGAATGAAAATATTTTATTTGTAGGAGACACAGCACGCTGCCCGTATGGTCCTAGACCTGCGGAACAGGTAATCCAGTATACTTGGGAAATGACGGATTATCTGGTGGAGCAAGGAATCAAGATGCTGGTGATTGCCTGCAATACCGCAACTGCGGTTGCTTTAGAAGAAATCAAAGCTGCTCTTTCTATTCCAGTCATCGGTGTGATCCTTCCCGGTACAAGAGCAGCAGTAAAAAAAACACAAAATAAACAAGTTGGCATTATCGGTACGATTGGTACGGTAAAAAGTCAAGCTTATGAAAAAGCACTGAAAGAGAAAGTGCCAGAATTGACTGTGACAAGTCTTGCTTGTCCCAAATTTGTTTCAGTTGTCGAAAGTAATGAATACCATTCATCTGTGGCAAAAAAAATCGTGGCAGAAACATTAGCTCCGTTAACGACTAAAAAAATCGATACATTGATTTTGGGATGCACCCATTATCCATTATTACGCCCTATCATTCAAAATGTAGTGGGTGAAAATGTTCAACTGATCGATTCTGGAGCAGAAACAGTAGGTGAAGTATCTATGCTACTCGATTATTTCCATTTGAGCAATTCACCGCAAAATGGACGGACATTATGTCAGTTTTATACAACAGGATCTGCTAAACTTTTCCAAGAAATAGCCGAAGACTGGCTTGGAATCGGACACCTAAATGTAGACCATATTGAATTGGGAGGAAAATAAGGATGCGTCATGACGGGAGAAAAGCCCAAGAGCTTCGTAAACTGGAGCTTCAAACAAATGTTTTCAAATATCCAGAGGGATCGGTTGTGATCCGTTTTGGTGATACAACAGTTATTTGTTCTGCAACAGTAGAGGATTCTGTACCTCCCTTTTTGAGAGAAACAGGAACAGGGTGGGTAACAGCTGAATACAGTATGCTACCTCGAGCAACGAGTACGAGAAATCGTAGAGAAAGCAACAAAGGAAAACTTTCTGGTAGAACAATGGAAATCCAGCGTCTTATTGGTCGCTCCTTGCGTGCAGTAATAGACTTGGAAAAGCTGGGAGAGCGTAGTATCATCATAGACTGCGATGTGATCCAAGCGGATGGCGGAACTAGAACAGCTAGCATCACTGGGGCATTCGTCGCGTTGAGACTAGCAATTGAAAAGCTTTTAAGAGAAAAGGAATTGTCAGAAGATCCAATCAAAGAGCATCTTGCTGCAGTTAGCGTAGGGATCTTGCCGGATGGGACTTGCGTGACAGATTTGGACTATCAAGAAGATTCCGCAGCGCTTGTAGATATGAATCTCGTGATGACAGAATCAGGAAAATTCGTGGAGATTCAAGGAACTGGAGAAGAAGCAACGTTTGATGGAGAACAGTTGAATGAAATGCTCTTTTTTGGAAAAAACGCGATTGAAGATTTGATCAAAGAGCAAAAACATGCTTTGCTAACAGAATTTGCTCAAGATAATGAGCGGATAGAAGAAACAAAAACAATTATCATTGCGACAAGAAATCCAGGAAAAGCAGAAGAGTTTCGAAATATGTTCAAAGAAGCGGGATATCATGTAAAAACATTACTTGACTATCCTGAATTGCCAGATGTGGAAGAAACTGGCAGCACATTTGAAGAAAATGCCCGATTAAAAGCAGAAACGATTGCACAAGTGCTTGATCAACCAGTCTTAGCAGATGATTCAGGTTTGAAAGTGGATGCGTTAGGCAGTATGCCAGGAATCTATTCTGCACGTTTTGCAGGGGAACAAAAAAGTGATGCGGGGAATAACGCCAAATTATTATATGAATTGACAGATGTGCCGGATGAAAAAAGAACAGCACAATTCCATTGTACATTAGTATTCGCGGCACCCAAAAAAGACAGCCTCGTAGTAGAAGCGGAATGGCCCGGTCGAGTAGCCCGTATACCATCTGGCGAAAATGGCTTTGGGTATGATCCTTTATTTATCCCAGAAGGTAAGAAACAAACAGCAGCAGAATTATCGAGCGAAGAAAAAAACAAGATCAGTCATCGGGCTCAAGCAATGAAAAAATTGAGTGCCGAGTGGAAACAATGGCTGGAAGGAGAGAGATAGATGCGGTATTTAGTAGTAAGTGATAATCATGGAGATAGAGATATCCTCGTTGACTTAGTAGATCGTTATCGTTCTGAAGTGGACATCTTTTTCCATTGTGGTGATTCGGAATTAGAAGCTTCTGACCCATTATGGGATACATTCCAAGTGGTTCAAGGTAATTGTGATTATGGACCAGGATTCGAACAGAAAAAAGTGATCCAAACTGGTCAGGATACAGTATTCATGACTCATGGCCATTTATCGAATGTTCGATTTGGTTTGACACAGTTAGCAATCGAAGCTCGAGCTGCAAATGCCGATATGGTGTTTTTTGGTCATACCCATCAAATAGGCTGTGAGATGGATCAGAAAATCCTGTTTTTGAATCCTGGAAGCATTTCTCAACCTAGAGGCCCGATCCAAATCCCATCATATGCTCTTATTGAAAGTTTAGAGGACCAAATTTCTGTTCAATACTATAACCGTGCCCATCAGGCAGTTGAAGAGTTGGCCTTTTCTTTTTCGAGAGAGCGCTGAATAAAAAAACTCTAATTTTTAATAAAAATAAGCTTTATTTTGTGAATTTTGCATCCGGTTTCGGTAAAATAGTAGTGTTGAATGAAATAGAAATGGAGGCCATCAGATGATTGGACCTATAGTAAGAGAAATGCTGCTGGAAAATCAGGAAACGTTTTTGATTCCTGCAGAAAATGTGGCAAATGTTATGTATCATCATCCATTATCCCATGGTTTACTTGTCTTATCGAAGGTCGGTTATTCCAAGATTCCTGTATTAGGAAAAGATGATCACTTTGTAGGACTAGTAAGTTTATCAGATGTGGTCAATAAAATGATTGACTTGCAAACAATCAGCATGGATCCGTTAGAAGGACTAACAGTTGCTGATGTAACAGAAACGGATGTTCCGACGATTGATGAAAATTGGGAACTAGAAGAAGTACTCCATTTGTTAGTTGATTCGCCTTTTTTACCGGTTGTCACAGAAGAACGGGCTTTCAAAGGAATCATCACAAGGAAAGAGCTGCTTAAAGCCGTAAACTTCATGGTGCATGAATTAGAACGTCGCAATATATTGTCTCCGAAAATCGAAGAATTAAAAGAACAAATCGATATTGTGAGCTAAAGAACGAGAAACTGAAAGATAATCAAAAAATAAGTAGAAACAAAAGCGTACCAGTTTTGACTTTATCTTGAAAAACATACTAAGATTAGAGGGGAACATCATTGACGAATGATGTTCTCCTCTATTTTCTATTTTTAGATTATAGTGAAGAGTGAAAGAAAGTTCGAACAAAGCCTTGAGGACTACGAGTCCCTATCAAAAACCGAACTTCTTTACTGTCATTTTAGAATCAGGTTTACGTATGTTGGGGCCATGAGCCCGTGTATAGGAAATTGGAATCGAAATGAAGCAGTAAAGTTCTTTCAAAACTTAAAAAGGAGGAATACAAATGCCTTACATTCTTGCATTAGATGTTTCAATGGGACACAGCTACAGTGTCCTATACAAAGACGACACCTGCTTATTTGAAGACGAGATCGAACACACTCAAAGAGGATTTCATGCATTACTCGAAGAGATCCAGCACTTGCCTGAACGTCCATTGATTGTTTTTGAAGCAACGGGGATTTATTCCAGACCAGTCGAAAAGTTCTTTCAAGATCATCACTTTTCTTACTGTTTGTTAAACCCGTTAGAAGCGAAAAAACAGATGGAAGAAAGCACCTTACGCAGTTGGAAAACAGATAAATCGGATGCCCACCGGCTCGCACAGACTCATCTTAAAAATCAACGTCAGCCAAAAGAAGTACAAAGCAATTTTTACTTAGAGATGCGCGATTTAGCCCGTTTTTATCAAGAGATTGAGAAGAAAATCACTCGTCTGCGCATGGATTTACACAACTGCCTTCAGTTGACTTTTCCAGAGCTTGAACAGTTCTTTTCAAACAGGCTGACCCCTTACGCATTGACATTGATCCGTCTTTTTCCCCATCCAGATTTTGTATTGGCATCTACTCGGACAAAAATAAAAAATAAACTAATCAACGAAACACGGAAAAAAATCTCCGCGAATCGTGCCGAGCAAAAGGCAGATCAAATCATCCACTATGCACAGTGTGCCTACCCAGCTGTTGAAAAAGACAGTATCCACTGTCAAAAAACGATTTATTACGCCGAACTTCTCCAAGATTTACTCGAACAAAAAGAAGCACTGGCGACACAAATGATCAAAAAAGCCGAAGGCTCTCCTTGCTTTTTGTTGTACCAAACGTTCCCTGGGATCGGCGCACTCACAGCCGCTTTATTGCTCGGTGAATTAGGAGATATCACACGATTTAAAACCCATAAACAATTGAATGCCTTTGTCGGAATTGACATCCGACGGTATCAATCAGGTAAGTATACTGGCCAAGACCGCATCAATAAGCGTGGTAATCCCAAAGCACGGAAAATTATTTTCTTCACCATTCGAAATATGATTCGCCAGCAACGCGCAGCTCCTAATCATATTGTCGATTATTACTACAAATTAAAAAAGCAACCTATCCCTAAGAAAGATAAGGTTGCCACAGTTGCTTGTATGAACAAGCTTCTGAAATGTATGCACGCTATGGTTAGGGCACATACAGAGTACGACTATGCGTACGCGGTCTCAGTGGACCATTAACTAAACCACTTACAGTATACCACTTCTTTGCCCAGATCGAAAATTTTTTACGAACGAGGCTTTATTTGGTGTGCCTTGATTTTGTCGCTTTCGTTTATGAGCTATTTTTCTTACACCTTTTACTTGACTAATCGTAGGAAAGAGGCTGGGACAGAAGCGTTTAACTCCAAGAAATAAGAAGGAATTCACGAAAATTGCTTTTCGAATTTTTGTGAATTTCAGCTTATTTCCGAAGGAGTTGCTTCTGCTTCCGCTGTTTATACGTGTTTAGAGCGTGGGACAAAAGTGTTCTTTACTTTTGTCCCACGCTCTTTTTAGTGAGATTCGTTGCATCGTTTGACCAAATTATTTTCCGACAGCAATCGGACTGTTCGGGATCGTGAAACCAGAAGCTGTCAATTCTTTGACATAGGAGCTCAAGAACTCTTCTTTTAAGGCATATTGTTTTCCGTTCAATGCGTAGCAGACCGTTCGAATAGCAAAATTACTATTACCAAGATCCACTAAACCAAAGATGGAAGGTTCAGTTTGAAGCTCTTCTTGGTATTTTTCAGCTAATGTCTGATTTACTCGATCAATGATCTCATAGATTTTGTCATATCCTTCTTCAGGAACGATCCGGATATCTAAAAGTACTTGCATATTTGCACGAGAGAGATTGCTGATCGTGGTGATGTTTCGATTCGGGATGAAATGGACAGTACCATCCGTTGCTTTCAGCTGAAGGGTACGGATACCAACAGATACGACGGTTCCTTCAATCGTTAAGTTTGCTAACTTGATGTAGTCTCCAACATCCATCTGTTGTTCCATGATAATAAAAAATCCGGTAATAACATCACTCATGAACCCTTGTGCACCAAGGCCGATCGCCACACCTGCAATTCCGGCACCAGCCAAAAGTGAACCGATCGGTACACCGATAGCAGATAAAATTGCATAGATAAAGAAGAAACCAAGGGTATAATGAAAAATAGTATTTAAAAGACTATGTAAAGTCTTTAAGCGGCTCTCGTTTAGAATGGCTTTTTTAGAATACTGATTAAAAGACTTATCAATCAGATATTTTCCCACACGGTGAAGAATCCAAAAAAGGACGATCAAAAAAATCAGATATAAACTTTTTTGGATAAAGGCAGCCAAAATGGCGTCCCAATCAATCCCGTCCCAAAACCGCTGAAACGCATTTACTTTGCTGACAGCTTGATCTGTCAATGTCTCGCCAGAAGAGTCTGTCGTACCGGCAGTTGCTAATAATGAAAACATAAAATCCTCTTTTCTAAAATTTGATTCTTTCTGTATTGTACCAAGAAGTTTTCAAAAAAGGAAATAGCAAAAATAACTATAATGAAGGAAAAAAGCTGAAAATAAAATGACAAATAATATGGATAATGATAAAATGTGGAGAAAATAACGAAGGTGGTAAGTATATGCAAATCGATTGGAACAATTTAGGATTTTCTTATATCAAAACTCCTTGGCGTTTCATTGCCAAATGGAAAGACGGACAATGGGAAGAAGGGGAATTGACAGAAGATAATTACCTGACGATTCATGAAGGATCTCCAGCGCTTCATTATGGTCAGCAATGTTTTGAAGGTCTAAAAGCTTATCGTCGAAAAGACGGGAAGGTCAATCTCTTTCGACCTGAACAAAATAGTCGGCGGATGAATCAAAGTGCTAGACGCTTGCTGATGCCGATGGTCCCTGAAAAAATGTTCGTTGATGCTGTTAAGCAAGTGGTAAAAGCAAATGAAGCTTTCGTGCCTCCCTATGGAACAGGCGCTACATTATACTTGCGTCCTTTACTGATTGGGGTCGGTGAAAACATCGGTGTCCATCCTGCTCCAGAATACTTATTTGTCGTCTTCTGTACGCCAGTAGGAGCGTATTTCAAAGGTGGGCTAAAACCAACGAACTTTATTGTATCTGATTATGATCGTGCTGCTCCTAAGGGAACAGGCGCAGCAAAAGTCGGCGGAAATTACGCAGCAAGTTTACTTCCAGGAACAGAAGCAAAAGAACTGGATTACTCAGATTGTGTTTATCTTGATCCAGCCACACACACGAAAATCGAAGAAGTAGGGGCAGCAAATTTCTTTGGGATTACGAAAGATGGAAAATTCATCACTCCACAATCGCCATCTATCTTACCAAGTATCACGAAATACTCTTTGCTGCAATTAGCTGAAGAACGACTAGGACTTCAAGCAATAGAAGGAGATATTTTCATTGATGATCTAGATCAATTTGCAGAAGCTGGTGCATGTGGTACAGCGGCTGTTATTTCTCCGATTGGTGGGATCTACCACAATAATAATCTGCATGTATTTTATAGCGAAACGGAAGTAGGACCAGTAACAAAGCGGTTGTATGATGAATTGACAGGTATTCAATTCGGGGACATAGAAGCACCAGAAGGCTGGATTGAAGTCGTGGAGTAATTTCAAAGTAATAAGTTGAAAAAACGTAAAAAAAGAAAAAATCAGGAAGAGACTTTAAAAAGTTTTTTCCTGATTTTTATATGTTTTACTTTAAAGAATGTAACAAAAGGATTATGAAAGATGGACACCTTTGTCAACGTAGATAATATCACCGATGATCCCGCTGGAAAGAGGACTGATCAAGAAAGCACAAGCATTACCGACTTCTTCGATCGTTACACCTTGCTGATCAGGCGTACGAGATTCAGATAACTGGATCAGTTTTTGATAGTCCTTAACCCCTGTAACAGCTAATGTTTTGATTGCTCCAGCTGAAATACCATTGACTCGGATGCCTTTAGGTGAGAACTCAGCTGCCAAATAACGGATAGCTGCTTCAAGAGAAGCTTTCGCGATACCCATCATGTTATAATTCGGGATTGCGCGCTCTGAACCTAGATAAGTCATGCTAACGATTCCGCTATTTGGTGCAAGAAACGGTTGTGCGTATTTTGATACAGCAATCAAAGAGTAGCTACTGATATCTTGAGCTAATTGATAGCCGTCTCTGGAAATATCAGACACATTTCCAGACAATTCTTCTTTGTTGGCGTAAGCAACTGCATGGACAAGGCCGTGGATCTCTCCAGCATATTCACCGATGGCATTCATTGCTTTTTCGATGCTTTCGTCGCTAGAAACATCACATTCTACAGTGAATGCTTCTTCGCCGACCAATTTGACTAATGATTTTTTCATTCGTTCATTTTGGTAAGTATAGATAATCTCTGCCCCTTGTTTCAACATTGCTTCAGCGCACCCCCAAGCAATGCTTTTTTTGTTAGCGACGCCCATGATGACGATTTTTTTTCCTTCTAGAAATGACATAATGACTCTCCTTTGTTTCTGATAAAAATTTGATAGTCGTAAAAAATAGAAAATAATAGCTAAAATAACTTCTTGATTTCTTAATTATTAGTCAAAATGTTTTGATTGTCAAACTATTTTTTCTTAAATTAAAAAAAGATTGCTAAATATTTAGGAATATGATACTTTGATAGTCAAAGTAATGAAAATGGCAATCGCCTGAAAGAAGGAGTTTAATTATGTCTTATGTATTATCTGCTACTGAAGTAATGGACTTGATCCCTAATCGTTATCCTATTTGTTATATTGATTATGTAGATACATTAGAACCAGGAAAAAAGATTGTTGCGACAAAAAATGTAACGATCAATGAAGATTTTTTCCAAGGTCACTTTCCTGACAATCCAGTGATGCCGGGTGCGTTGATCCTAGAAACACTGGCACAAGCAGGTTCGATCCTTATCCTAAAATCAGAAGAGTTCCTAGGAAAACGAGCTTATATCGGTGGAATCAATAAGGCCAAATTCCGTCAAAAAGTTGTTCCAGGAGATGTACTGAAATGTCATTTTGAAATCACCAAAATGAAGGGGTCAGTCGGTACAGCGTTATCTGCAGCATATGTAGATGATAAAAAAGTCTGTGAGTGTGAGTTCACGTTCATCGTCAACCAAAATGCTTGATCATAAAAAAGTTGTTATAGAAAAATAGAAGGATGTTTACTTGCTTTCTTATGTAAAAAGAAGACGTCTGAATCTAGCACATTTTGTCATATTTGCTAGATTCAGACGTCATTTTTATGTTCTGTTTATTTTGCTTCTTGCAGTATATTGATTTTATCAATTTTTACTTCTTCTTTTGGTTTGTCTGAACTATCTGTTTCGACATTTGCAATAGCATCCACGACATCCATTCCTTCAATCACTTGACCGAAGACAGTGTACTGACCATCCAGGGAAGGATAACCGCCGTTTTTATAAGCATCGATAATCGCTTGAGGGTAATCATCTTTTAAAAGACCATCATGCATATCATCTGAATTTTGAACGATAAAGAACTGGCTGCCGTTACTGTTAGGATCTTGTGAGCGAGCCATAGATAACGCACCTCTTATGTTGTAAAGGTGGTTGTTGATCTCTGTCTCAAATCCTTCTCCCCAAATACTTTCGCCTCCAGTGCCATCGCCTTTAGGATCACCGCCTTGGATCATGAAATCTTTGATGACGCGGTGAAAAGTCAGGCCATTATAGTAACCATCTTTTGCGTGTCTCATAAAGTTTTCAACTGCTTTAGGTGCATATTCAGGGAATAATTTGATTTTGATTGTGCCTTTATTTGTCACCATTTCGACCAAATCCTCATTTTCAGCTACATCTTTCGTCAATTGTGACAATTCCAATGCATTCAAATCGACACTACTGGCAGTTGTACTTTCCGCAGTGGATGTACTCTTTGAACTTTCAGCCGATGAACTAGGAGAAGTCGTACTGTTTGCGGAACAACCAGCAGCAAACAATAATGCTGCAGCTAAACTAATACTTAAAATAACTTTATTTTTCTTCATAACTATTCCTTTCCAATTTACTGTTTTGTTATCTTTAATGATAACAAAATAGAGGAGAAATACCTACTTAAATTATTGGAATTTATCATTTATTTTAAAAGAAAAAGAAAAGGTGTAGACCATTTATTTTGTCTTTGCTATAATGTAAGTGGATACAAAAACGAAAAGATGCAGGAGGAAATGGTAATATGGGAAAATTAGGAATCTCGATTTATCCAGAACGATCAACATTTGAAAAGGACAAAGCGTACTTGGATTTAGCTCATAAGTATGGGTATAAACGGGTTTTTACCAGTTTACTGCAGATCAACGACGACAAAGAAAAAGTTCTTTCAGAATTTAAAGAAGTAGTTGATTATGCGAATAGCCTAGGCATGGAAGTAATGGTAGATATCAATCCAGCGTTATTTGAACAGTTGGAGATTTCTTACGATGACTTATCCTTTTTCCATAAGATGGGTGCCTATGGAGTTCGCTTGGATATCGGGTTCACCGGAGCAGAAGAAGCAAAAATGACGCGTAATCCTTTCGGTATCAAAATCGAGATCAATATGAGTTCGGGCACGAATTATGTTGACAACATCATGAGTTATTCGCCAAACACGGATAATTTATTAGGTTCTCATAATTTTTATCCTCATCGATATTCTGGTTTAGGCTACGACCATTTTGTTTTTTGTTCAGAAAAATTTAGAAAATATAATTTGAATACGATGGCGTTCGTCAATTCGCAATCCGCTGAGTTTGGCCCTTGGCCTACACAAGATGGCTTGTGCACACTAGAAGATCACCGAGACCTTGAGATTGCTACACAAGTGAAGCATTTGATCCTTACAGGGCTGATTGATGATATTTCTATTGGAAATGCGTATGCAAGCGAAGAAGAATTGAAAGAAATGGCAGCAGCATTTAATGCAGATTATCCAACATTGAAAGTAGATACGGAAGAAGGGATTACAGAAAACGAACGAATCTGCTTGTTTGACAATCTCCACAGTTATCGAGGAGATCGCTCAGAGTATATCCTTCGTTCGACGATGACTCGTGTATATTATAAAGAAAAAGATTTTCCACCTCACAATACGCGAGATATGCATCATGGTGATGTGCTGATTGATAATGAAGGGTATGGTCAATATAAGGGAGAAACACAAATCGCCTTGAAGGACATGAAAAATGACGGACGGGTCAATGTCGTAGGAAGAATTTCTGATGACGAACTGTTCCTCCTTGATTTTTTGAAACCTTGGTCAAGCTTCAAATTAATTGAAAATAAAAAATAGATAATGAGTTGCTGCAGAAATAATCCGCTAGAAATAGCCAGTTATTTCTGCTTTTTTATTTTGTTTTTTTATAGGTTATAAAAATGAACATTGCATAGTAGAGATTCTTTGATTATACTAATTCAAGGTTAGATGAAAAAAGAGAAATGAGATGGATAATTTATGAAACTTTGGATGAAAATCCTTCTAGGTGTTGCCCTAGTTCTAATCGTTGCGCTATTGTTTGTAGGGAATTATTTTTATAATTATGCTGTCGTGCCGTCTGAGAAAGACTTTTTAGATGAAGATACACCAGGTACAACACAGACATCCAAAGAAACGGATGCACATAAGTGGTTTAGTTCAAAAGAGAACCGAAGCAATTGGACAATCACTTCGAAAGACGGTCTGAAATTATCAGCGATTTATCTTCCTGCTGAAACGAAAAGTGAAAAAACAGCTCTAGTTGCTCATGGCTACATGGGAGATGCTGAAACGATGACCAATTATGCAAAGATGTTCCATGATATGGGCTACAATGTCCTTGTTCCAGATGCAAGAGGGCATGGAAAAAGCGAAGGGGATTATATTGGATTTGGATGGCCAGAGCGCAAAGACTATGTGCAGTGGATCAACAAAGTGTTAGAAGAAAATGGAAACTCGCAAGAAATCGTTCTATATGGTGTCAGCATGGGGGCAGCAACTGTCATGATGACTAGCGGAGAAAAATTACCAAATAACGTAAAAGCAATTATTGAAGATTGCGGTTATTCTTCTGTCCATGATGAGCTTGCGTATCAGCTAGACGATATGTTTAGTCTTCCAGCGTTTCCGCTTATGCAAGTAACGAGTCTAGTGACAAAAGTCCGTGCCGGCTACTTTTTCGGTGAGGCAAGTGCAGTGGATCAATTGAAGAAAAACCAGCGTCCGATGCTATTTATACATGGAGACGCAGACACATTTGTACCATTTGAAATGTTGGATAAGGTTTATCGTGCAACGAAGGGGCCAAAAGAAAAGTATGTTGTAAAAGGAGCCGAGCATGCGGAAGCATACAAGACAGATCCTAAAAAGTATCAGCAAGTAGTCCAACAATTTTTAAGCCAATATGTTCATTGAACTAGTTTAAAAGCAAGAGGGTAAAAAGAAACAAGCCATTGACTGGATCCAGTCAATGGCTTGTTTTATTGTTTGATTTATTAAATTACAAGTTAGCGAATTTTTCTAGTAAGCGAATCATTTGGCAAGTGAATCCGTACTCATTGTCATACCATGCAACAGTTTTGACAAGTTGGAAATCGCCAGCAGTTGTTACTTCTGTTTGGGTTGGATCAAAGATTGAACCTTGAGTTGTGCCAATGACATCGCTAGAAACGATTTGACGATCATCATACCCAAATGAAGGATTGTCAACTGTGTGTTTTTTGATTGCTTCATTTACTTGATCAGCAGTTACTTTGGTTTTCAATACTGAAACTAATTCAGTTAATGAACCATCAACGACTGGAACACGTTGCGCATGTCCTTGTAATTTTCCTTGTAACTCAGGGATAACTAAGCCGATTGCTTTTGCAGCACCAGTAGAATGTGGAATAGTGTTGTCAGCAGCTGAACGAGCAGCACGTAAATTACCGCCTCTTACTGGTCCATCTAACAGCATTTGGGTTGAAGTGTAGGCATGGACTGTTGTCATTGTACCAACTTCGATCCCAAATTCATTATTCAAGAAATAAGCCATAGGTGCTAAACAGTTTGTTGTACATGAACCTGCTGAGATGATTCGGTCGTTTTCATCTAATGTATCATCATTGACGTTATAGACGATAGTTTTCATTGCACCAGCTGGGGCAGAAATAACTACTCGTTTGACACCAGCATCTAAATGCGCTTTCGCTTTTTCTTCAGATGTATAAAAACCAGTACATTCTAGTACGATATCTACACCGTTTTCTTTTACCCAAGGGATTTTGCTTGCGTCGGGTTCTGCATAAACACGTGTTGCTTCGCCATCCACTACGATTGAGTCTTCTGTTGCAGTAACTGTGCCAGGATAAGTACCGTGAGTAGAGTCAAATTGCAATAATTGTGCTAACATAGTTGGACTTGTTAAGTCGTTGATTGCTACTACTTCAATATCATCTGATACTTCTTTGATGCGGCGGAAAGCCAGACGGCCGATACGCCCAAATCCGTTAATACCTACTTTTACTGTCATATCAAAAGTTCCTCCTTTATTAGGGGTGCTATGAAACGGCATCCTCAATTAATACAATTAATACACTGTTATTCTGCTACGCAAAGCATATTTTGTCAAAAAATTATACTCGATAGCAGAAAAATGGTTGGAAACCTTACCAAATAATAAAAAAAGAAGAAGGCAATCAATCTTTTTGCTGAAATGATAGACAAAAACAGATTTCACCGATAAAATAAGGAAGACTTTTGTTTATTGTGGAAATTCAGGCAGTCAAATAAATAAATTGAATAATAGGAGGACTTAATTATGTCCATGTTTTTAGATCAAGTAACGATCGATGTGAAAGCTGGCAAGGGCGGAGACGGAATGGTTGCATTTCGTCGCGAAAAATACGTTCCTGACGGCGGACCGGCTGGTGGAGACGGTGGTCGTGGCGGTGATGTCATCTTGATCGTCGATGAAGGTTTGCGTACATTGATGGACTTTCGTTTTAATCGCCATTTCAAAGCGCAGCCAGGTGAAAATGGAATGAGTAAAGGGATGCACGGCCGTGGTTCAGAAGATACCTATGTGAAAGTACCGCAAGGAACCACTGTCCGAGATGCAGAGACTGGTGCTCTTTTAGGAGATTTGATTGAAAATGGTCAAACACTAGTTGTGGCGAAAGGGGGACGTGGCGGACGAGGAAATATCCGGTTTGCCTCTCCTCGGAACCCTGCACCGGAAATTGCTGAAAACGGGGAACCAGGACAAGAACGAAAAATCGAACTGGAATTGAAAGTATTGGCAGACGTTGGGCTTGTAGGCTTTCCATCTGTTGGAAAATCGACTTTGCTATCTGTGATTTCATCTGCTCGTCCAAAGATCGGCGCTTATCATTTCACGACACTCGTCCCTAACTTGGGAATGGTTACTACAAGTGATGGCAGAAGTTTTGCCGCAGCAGACTTGCCAGGGTTGATTGAAGGAGCTTCGCAAGGTGTTGGACTAGGTACACAATTCCTTCGTCATATCGAAAGAACGCGAGTTATTTTACATGTGATCGATATGAGTGGGATGGAAGGACGAGATCCTTACGAAGACTATCTTGCCATCAACAAAGAATTATCTACTTACAACTTACGCTTGTTAGAGCGTCCGCAAATCATCGTGGCTAACAAAATGGATATGCCGGATGCACAGGAAAACCTAGTGAAATTCAAAGAACAGCTGAACAAGGAAAAAGAAGACGAATTCGCTGATGATATCCCAGTATTTCCAATTTCTGGAGTGACTCGACAAGGATTGGATGCGTTATTGAATGCTACAGCAGACTTGTTAGAAGTAACGCCAGAATTCCCATTGTACGAGGAAGAACTGGAAGAAGAAACTGTACACTATGGATTCAATCCAGAAGGTCCTGAGTTCCAAATCGATCGTGATTCAGATGCAACGTGGATCTTATCCGGTGAGAAGATCGAAAAATTATTCCAAATGACGAATTTCGATCATGATGAAACGGTAATGCGTTTTGCTCGTCAATTACGTGGTATGGGTGTGGATGAGGCACTTCGGGCACGTGGGGCGAAAGATGGCGACCTTGTCCGTATCGGTGAATTTGAATTTGAATTTGTCGAATAGGCAAACAAATAAAAACAAATACCAAAAAATATAGTTTCAAATCTAAGGGGAGTATGGCTGAGGCCATTCTCCTTTTTTATTGGGTAGGAAAGAGTGCTTTTCTTTTCTTATTTTACAATTAAAGGTAAAATAAATAACAAGAAGGTATGAAAGGGGCGTTTTCAATGAGCAAGCGAGTAATCATTTTAAATTTTCAAGTAGAAAGCCAAGCATATCAGGCATTTTCGGAAATCAAAAAACTACATGCTGTTCGTTCGATCAAAGGAGAACAGATGGCCGTTGTCAGCCATGATCCCAATGGAACCCATCAATTCAAAATAGAAGATTTTATCGACTTTACTGGGAATAACAAATCTTCTACTGGTGGGTTGATTGGTATGTTGGTTGGTGTATTAGGTGGGCCGCTGGGGATTTTATTAGGATGGTTTGCTGGAGGGATGATCGGTGCGACACAAGATGCAAAAGAAATAAAAGATGCTCAGACTGTGTTCGACTTTGTAGGAAATAAAATCGGTGAAGGAGCTACAGGACTGATTTTGATTGCGGATGAAGAAGACAATCGTCCATTGAATCAATTAGTGATGATGGAATTAGGCGGAGAAATTACCCGTTTGGATTATGAAGATGTCGAAAAAGATGTGCATGATGCGAAGGAAGCCGAAAAGCAGGCGAAAGAAGCTGCCCAAAAGACTTGGGAGGACAAACATCCGCAATCTTCCGATGACAATGAGAGTTCCGAATCTTCAAATTAATAAAAACAGCAGAGAATCTCAAAAGGGTTCGCTGCTGTTTTTACAATGGAGTTTAAAGAAAACGTTATCACAGAGGAACATCGTTTTTATTTGAAGCCTTTCTCGACTTACGGTTGATTATCCTATCTTTTTCCCCTAAAATTAAAGAGGAACTTAAAGAAAGTCAGGTAGATTATGGAATTACAATTTTTAGGAACAGGCGCAGGTGTTCCTGCAAAACATAGAAATGTGACAAGTATAGCATTGAAACTTTTAGACGAACGTAATGAAGTTTGGTTATTCGACTGTGGTGAAGGCACGCAAATGCAGATTTTGCGAACGACTATCCGTCCGAGAAAAATCGGAAAAATTTTCATTACACATTTACACGGCGATCATATTTTTGGGCTTCCCGGACTCATCAGCAGCCGTTCATTTCAAGGTGGGGATACGCCATTAGAGATTTACGGGCCAAAAGGGATAGAGGAATACATAAAAGTCTCTTTAGGCATTTCGCAAACACGGTTAAGTTATCCGCTGAAATTCATCGAGTTAAATGAAACAGACCCGATTTTTACTGATCAGCAATTTTCTGTTTATGCAAAAAAACTAAATCATGGAATCGACAGTTTCGGTTATCGTGTGGTTGAACATGATCATAAAGGAGAATTGCAGGTGGATCGTCTGAAAGAATTAGGCATTCCGGCTGGACCACTGTACGGCAAGCTGAAGCAAGGGGAAACGATCCAACTAGAAGATGGTCGGACGATCAATGGAAAAGATTTCGTAGGCCCAAATAAAAAAGGGCGGATCGTGACTATTTTAGGCGACACGAGAAAAACACATAATTCTGTTGTGCTTGCGGAAAACAGTGATATTTTGGTACATGAAAGCACATTTAATAAAGATGAAGCAAGAATGGCGCATAACTATTTCCATTCTACGACTCATCAAGCTGCTGAAGTTGCAAAAGAAGCGCAGGCAAAACGGCTGTTGCTTACTCATATCAGTGCAAGATATTTAGGAAAAGCAGCTCTAGAGCTTGAAAAAGAAGCAAAAGAAGTGTTTGAAAACACGACGATCATGAAAGATTTTGATAGCATTGAGATACCATTTCGTGAGGAGGATGAGGCATGAATTTAGAAGATAAAGTTGTTTTAGTAACAGGTAGTTCAGGTGGTCTAGGCGCGCAAATCTGTTATGAAGCAGCAAAGCAAGGAGCAATCGTTATAAGTTGCGCACGAAGAATGGCATTTGTAGAAGGTGTCAGAGATGAGTGCAGACGCTTGAGCGGCAAAGAGGCTTATGCTTTCAAAGTAGACGTCAGCGATCCTTATAGTGTGGATGAACTATATGAAAAAGTAATGGAAGAAGTTGGACGTGTCGATATTCTGGTAAACAATGCTGGATTTGGTATTTTCGAGGACTTCCTTACATTCGATCTTGGAAAAGCGTACGATATGTTTGAAGTCAATATCTTAGGAATGATGGTTTTGACACAAAAATTTGCGATCGATATGGCAGAAAGAAGACAAGGACATATTATTAATATCGCCTCAATGGCTGGGAAAATGGCAACTGCAAAATCAACGGTTTATTCTGCCACGAAATTTGCAGTCCTTGGCTTTTCCAACGCCTTGCGATTAGAATTGAAACCACTTGGTGTAGCTGTTACGACAGTAAATCCTGGTCCAATCGAGACAGATTTCTTTGACAAGGCTGATCCAAGCGGAAGCTATTTGGAAAAAGTCGGGCAAATCGTTTTAGAACCTACTAAGTTGGCAAAAATGATCGTCCGCAATATGAGACATCCAAAACGAGAAATCAATCAACCGTTTATTTTAGAAGTTGCATCAAAATTTTATACGCTGTTTCCAACGATTGGTGATTATTTAGCCAGCGGAATTTTTAACAAAAAGTAGGTGGAGGAATTGAAAAAGCAAAGCAATGTGATTCTTGGATTTATCTTAGTTTTGATTATTGTTCTTTTTGCTGTATTGAACAATAAAAATGTCCCTGTAAGTTTTGGCTTCACTTCCTTTTCTGCACCGTTGATCTTAGTGATTATCGGTTCTGCGCTGATTGGTGCACTGATTGTATTCTTGACTGCTTCGGCAACACTATGGCAGCAAAAAAAGCAAATCAAGCAGCTGACTCAGGAAATATCAGAATACCAAACAGATCTGCAAAAGAAAATTGAAGAAGCAAAAGAAGAACAACAACGCGAGTTTAGAAACGAACGCGCAGAGTTAGAAGCTGCTTATCAGGCGGAATTACAAGCGAAAACAGCACAAATCAGTCAATTGAAAGCACCGGAAGAACAAAAAACGCAAGCGCCAAAACAAAGCTTCAATTATTTTGACTAATAGGGATATTTCATAAATGGTCGTATAAAAGATCGGGTCCTGCTGAACATCAGTCTAGCGGATCTGATCTATTTTTATTCTTTCTTTCTGCTTTTTTTTGCTGATTTCCTTTGCTATAATAACTAAGTTAGGAGTGAGAAAGTGAGACAAGCAAATTTTGATTGGAAGTTAAGCGAGACAGAGCCTTCTGAATCCTTTCTCCAAATGATTCGTGAACTGAAATTATCTCCATTTGTCGGTAAGTTACTGTGGCAAAGAGGTTACCATGAGGAAGAGGATATCAACCGATTTTTACATCCAAAAGAACAAGAACTACATGATCCGTATCTGATGCACGATATGGATAAAGCAATCAGTCGAATACAAGAAGCTGTAATCAGTGGAGAAAAAATCCTCGTTTACGGTGATTATGATGCAGACGGAATCACCAGTGCAACGGTAATGAAAGAAACACTGGAATTACTTGGCGCAGAAGTAGAAGTATTTTTGCCAAATCGATTTGTGCATGGGTATGGACCGAACCAATCGGTATACCAAGAAAAGATCCAAGAAGGCATCCAGCTGATCATCACTGTTGATAACGGGGTAGCAGGAAATGATGCGGTAGCATATGCTCAGCAAGCTGGTGTAGACGTGATCATTACAGACCATCACGAGCTACCTGAGAAATTACCAGACGCCTATGCGATTGTTCATCCTCGTCATCCAGCGGGGCAATATCCATTTCCAGATCTGGCAGGAGTCGGAGTAGCATTCAAAGTAGCTTCTGCATTGTTGGAAGAACCACCTGCAGAATTTTTGGATTTAGTAGCGATAGGAACGATCGCCGATTTAGTTTCATTGACTGATGAGAATCGAATCCTTGTTGCATTAGGCATCGATGCCATCCATCATTCAGAACGGATAGGACTTCAGGCGCTGTTTGAAGAAAGTGGCGTAAAAATGAGAGATGCAGACGAAACAACGATCGGCTTTTCGATTGCGCCCAGACTAAATGCTATTGGTCGGATGGGTGACCCGCGACCTGCCGTTTCATTGCTTGCAACGTTTGACGAAGAAGAGGCATCCATTCAAGCAAAAAAATTGAATGAAATCAATGAAGAAAGAAAAGCAATCGTAGAGCAGATAACAGAAGAAGCATTAGCAATGGTCAATAAGGAGAATCATATCCATCTATTGGTAAACCGAGGATGGCATGAAGGTGTTTTAGGTATTGTTGCAGGAAAAATAATGAACGAAACTGGTAAACCAACGCTTGTTCTTACTTTAAAAGAAGACGGATCAGCTAAAGGTTCTGGACGTAGTATTGAAGCCTTGAACCTTTTTGAAATGCTTGACCAGATGCGGGATTTATTTACTTATTTTGGAGGACATCATGCAGCAGTCGGGTTAACGATGCCAAGTGAAAATGTCACAATACTACAGGAGAAGATGAACCAATATATAGTCGATCGTCAAATCGATTTGACAAGAGGACCTGAATTAAGAATTGATGAAGTGCTACTTCCGAATGAAGTAACAGTAGAGCGTATTGATGAACTAAAATTATTAGCGCCATTTGGTACAGATAATCCTTTACCTCAATTTTTATTTCGGCAAGTCCAAGCAGCGAATGTCAAAAGAATCGGAGCAAACCAACAGCATCTGAAATTTGTCCTTTCCGATGAATCTAGTCAGCTTGATGCGGTCGCTTTTGGTTTTGGAACTCAAGAAGAAGAACTGCTGAATAATCTAGTAGATGTAGTAGGAAAGCTTTCGATCAATGAATGGAATGGACGTAAGAAACCGCAACTGATGGTATCTGACTTTGCAGTAGGTAGTCTGCAGGTATTTGATTGGCGGGCAAAACGTTTCCGTGAAGAGAGCCGAACATCTGAAGACAGTCTTTATTTAGCTTTTGATTCTTCTACGTTGAAATTCGTGCCGGAGCGCATCCAGGAAACGGCGATTGTTTTCGAAGGAATGGATTCTATACACGCAGTAATTGAAAAAAGAAAACCGAAATCTCTGGTTATTATGGATTGTCCAGAGGATTTAGCAAAGCTGAAAGAAGTCTTTGGGTCTTATTCATTCAATCGTGTTTATCTGATGGGGATTTCACCTGATGAGGCTTATTTGAATGGGGTAGGCACAAGAGAACAGTACGCAAAATTGTTTAAATTGATCCATTCTCAAGAACGAATAGATATACGTCATAAAATAAAAGCAGTAGCTCAATATTTGCGTATCCCTGAAAAATTATTAATTTTTATGATACAGGTGTTTTTTGAATTGAAATTTGTTACAATAGAGAACGGTGTTTTACAAAAAGTCGCCAGCCCAGAAAGTCATCCTTTGACTGAGAGCAAATTATACCAGCGGCGGCTAAATAAAATCAAAGTTGAGGAATTTTTGCTTTTGAGCGATATTCCTACCATAAAGAAATGGTTAACAACCTAGGAGGAAACAAAGAGTGGATTTAAAAGATTATATTGCCAGTATTCCCGACTATCCGTCAAAAGGAATTGTGTTCCGAGATATTTCCCCGCTGATGGCAGATGGTGACGCTTATCGGGAAGCTACGAAGCAAATCGTAAATTATGCAAAAGAAAAACGAATTGATATGGTAGTTGGACCAGAAGCACGTGGGTTCATCGTAGGATGTCCTGTTGCTTATGAGTTAGGAGTCGGTTTTGCACCAGTCCGCAAAAAAGGAAAATTACCTCGAGAAACCATCGAAGTGACTTATGGATTAGAATATGGAACAGATACATTGACATTGCATAAGGATGCCATTAAACCAGGTCAGCGTGTGCTGATTTGTGACGATTTGCTGGCTACCGGTGGAACGATCAAAGCGACAATCGAACTGATCGAACAATTAGGTGGTGTAGTCGTAGGCTGCGCATTTTTGATCGAATTGATGGATCTCCATGGACGCGACAAAATCAAAGGATACGACATTATTACATTAATGGAATATTAAGCAGAAAAAGCGATTTTAAAGCGACCCTCAAAAGTCAGATAGGCACTCTGACGCTTGAGGGTCGCTGTTTTTTTATAAATGGAACCAGTCAAAGTCCAGTAAAGGTTCGAAAAAAAGGATGTGACCGATTTTTGTCACACCCTCGTAAAAGTTTAACTTTTTGTCTTTTGAACAATTAGCAGTCAATCCTCATTATGATTGCCTGGATCTGTAGTAGGGTTCATGATAGAAATGATCTTCATGAATTCTGCGCCGCTCAGATTGACGGTACTTCTTTTCATCCCACAACATGAACCACAAAGTAAATAACGGAACAAACACAAGTAAAGCTGGACGTATGCCGAAATTACCAATAATAATACCTAAAAACAAAACAGTTAATACTAAGCCAAGACGTCTCATTGATTTCATGAATTCTCACCTCGTTAATTTATACGAACAATTGTTCGTATATTTAGTATACGAATATTTGTTCGGTTTGTAAAGAGGGAAGTGATAAAAATTTGAAAGAAGAAGAACTTGGGCGAAAAAAGAGTTTGAGACAATGGTCTCAAACTCGGTTTTAAACAATTTTCTTTTTTAGTACTAATTAATAGATATGACTACGATAGAGCCCTACTACTCGTCCTAATATAGATACTTGATCTAAAATGATTGGTTCGAGTAAGTCGTTTTCAGGTTGAAGACGGAAATAGTTTTTTTCTTTATAGAATCGTTTGCAAGTCGCTTCATCCTCTGCAGTCATTGCAATGACGATATCACCATTTTGTGCCGTTTCCTGCTTCCGAACGATCACGTTATCGCCATCCAAAATTCCAGCATTGATCATACTATCTCCACGAATCGTCAGCATAAAGAGACTGCCTTCTTCAGAAGAAAGATTAGGAGGGATCGGAAAGAAGTCCGAAGCATCCTCTACTGCTAAAATTGGTTCTCCAGCTGTTACTACGCCAAGTACTGGAATAGTTGTTGGACGAATCCCAATCTTTTCTAAACCTTGTTTTGTCAACTCGATTGCACGAGGTTTCGTCGGATCTCTTTGGATAAACCCTTTTTTTTCAAGCCGTGCAAGATGACCGTGAACAGTAGAAGTAGAAGAAAGCTGAACAGCTTCCCCGATTTCACGGACAGTTGGCGGGTATCCTTTTTGGGTTACTTGTTCATGGATATAACGTAAGACTTCAATTTGTCTTGATTCAGTTTGTCGGGCCACAAGGTACACCTTCTTTCACTTGATAAATAAATAGTACCATATAAAAAGCGCTAAATCAAACGAATGTTCGTATTTTATTTAGTTTATCTAGTTGTTTTTTTTTCAGTTTTTATATAATATGAAGGAGAGTAAAAGGAGGACTGAGCATGCTGTCACCTGAAAAAATAGAGCGGATCAATGAACTCGCACGTAAAAAGAAGGAAAATGGTCTCTCGAAAGCCGAAGAACAAGAACAAATCAACTTGCGCAAAGAGTATTTGGAAGCTTTTCGTTCCGGTATGCGTCATCATATCGAAGGAATGAAAATCGTCGATCCTGAGGGCAATGACGTGACCCCGGAAAAATTAAAAGAAATCCAAAAGAAAAAAGGCTTACACAACCGAAATGACAACTTTTAGTAAAAAATACTGAAAATGATTGCTTTTTCGTGTGACATCTTATAGAATGAGAGTGTAAGAAATAAAGGTAAAAAAAACCTAAATTAATAGGAGGGGTTATTTTGTTTGACAAAATTGACCAACTTGGCGTTAACACAATTCGTACATTAAGTATTGAAGCAGTCCAAAAAGCAAACTCAGGACATCCTGGATTGCCGATGGGCGCAGCACCTATGGCATATGCGTTATGGACAAAACACCTGAAAGTAAATCCAACGACATCCAAAAATTGGGCTGATCGCGACCGTTTCATTCTTTCAGCAGGACATGGGTCAGCAATGTTATATAGTTTACTTCATTTAGCTGGCTATCAAGTGACAATTGATGATTTGAAACAATTCCGTCAATGGGATTCTAAGACACCAGGACATCCTGAAGTCCATCATACAGATGGTGTAGAAGCTACTACAGGCCCATTAGGCCAAGGGATTGCAATGGCTGTTGGTATGGCGATGGCAGAAGCACACCTTGCAGCAACTTATAACAAAGAAAACTTCAACATAATGGATCATTATACGTATGCAATTTGTGGGGATGGAGACTTGATGGAAGGAGTCTCTCAAGAAGCAAGTTCGATGGCAGGTCATATGAAGTTAGGTAAATTAATCGTTTTATATGATTCAAACGATATTTCATTAGATGGTCCAACTTCAAAAGCGTTCACAGAAAATGTTGGTGCTCGTTATGAAGCATATGGCTGGCAACATATCTTAGTGAAAGACGGAAATGACTTAGAAGCAATCTCTAAAGCGATTGAACAAGCAAAAGCTGAAACAGATAAACCCACGTTGATCGAAGTAAAAACAGTCATCGGCTACGGTGCTCCTAAAGAAGGAACATCTGCTGTTCATGGTGCTCCTCTTGGCGAAGAGGGTATCAAGATGGCTAAAGAAGTTTACGGATGGGATTATCCAGACTTCACTGTTCCTGAAGAAGTAGCTGCCCGCTTCCATCAAACAATGATAGAAGAAGGACAAAAAGCTGAAGATGCATGGAATGAAATGTTTGCCAATTATAAAAAAGCTTATCCTGAATTGGCACAACAATTTGAAGATGCCTTTGATGGCAAACTGCCAGAAAACTGGGATGCAGAATTGCCAACTTATGAAGTAGGAAGCAGTCAAGCAAGCCGTGTTTCAAGTAAAGAAGTCATCCAAGAATTATCGAAAGCTATACCAAGTTTCTGGGGTGGTTCAGCAGATTTATCAGGTTCCAATAATACAATGGTAGCTGCTGATAAAGATTTTACTCCCGAACATTATGAAGGACGTAACATCTGGTTTGGCGTTCGCGAATTTGCGATGGCTTCGGCTATGAATGGTATCCAACTTCATGGCGGAACTCGTATCTATGGCGGAACATTCTTTGTCTTTGTCGATTACCTAAGACCAGCTGTTCGTTTAGCAGCGATTCAACATACGCCTGTTGTTTACGTTTTGACACATGACTCCGTTGCTGTCGGAGAAGACGGACCAACACACGAACCGATTGAACAATTAGCTTCTGTTCGTTGCATGCCTGGTGTCCAAGTGATTCGTCCAGCAGACGGAAATGAAACACGTGCTGCTTGGAAAGTGGCGATGGAGACTACTGATGCGCCTACTATCCTTGTATTGAGCCGCCAAAACCTTCCTGTATTGCCTTCTACAAAAGAAGTAGCAGATGAAATGGTCAAAAAAGGCGCGTACGTTCTTTCTCCAGCTAAAGGAGAAACACCAGAAGGTATTTTGATTGCAACTGGTTCTGAAGTTGATTTAGCTGTGAAAGCTCAAAAAGAATTGGCAGAAAACGGGAAAGATGTTTCTGTTGTCTCTATGCCAAGCTTCGACCTGTTTGAAAAACAATCTTCTGAATACAAAGAAAGCGTACTTCCTAAAGCAGTGAAGAAACGCGTGGCGATCGAAGCTGCTGCATCATTCGGATGGGAACGCTATGTGGGTACAGAAGGAACAACGATTACCATCGATCATTTCGGTGCATCTGCTCCTGGTGCTAAAATTTTAGAAGAGTTTGGATTTACAGTAGAAAATGTTGTGAATACGTACAATCAATTATCATAGACACCAATCATTGTTTGAATGATAAAGACAGCTGTCTGCAAGTTGGAGGCAGCTGTTTTTTATGTGGTGGTAAGAATAAATCAATGTTACTTTTCGTTTTCTGTTATATTACATTTAAATGACAAAACAAAGAATTCTTCGGATTAGTTTGTGTTTCTTGAGAATTAAAAGTATAATTTAATTAATTAAGTTTGTTTTAAGAAGAGAACTTTTTATTAAGTTTTTTTATTTTGAGGAGGAATTTGAATGCAAGAGCTGAAGACCCGCAGTGCCCGACACCATAGACCTAAAAGAAACATGGTGATCAATAAAAAAGCGATTGCTCCTTTAATTGGAACGAGTCTTTTAGTTGGGCCGATGATGGTTACAGCGGTACCGCAAAGTGTTCATGCAGATGAACAAGGATCTCAAACAGTCGCTGATCCTCAAGCGTTTATCGATCAAATCGGCTGGTCTGCATCAGAAGTTGCTGCAAGTAATGACTTGTATGCTTCAGTCATGATCGCTCAAGCGTTGTTGGAAAGTGCATATGGTACTTCCGGATTAGCTAGTGCGCCCAATTATAATTTGTTCGGTGTAAAAGGAAGCTATAACGGACAGGTCGTTTATATGGCAACCAAAGAATATGTAAACGGACAATGGGTAACGATGAATGAACCATTCCGAAAATATTCTTCTTATTGGGAATCCTTCCAAGACCATGCAAATGTTCTTCGTTCAACCAGTTTTTCAACAGGCGATTATCATTATGCTGGTGTATGGAAAAGCAATACAACAAGTTTTTATGATGCAACAGCGTACTTGACAGGTCGTTACGCTACCGATCCAGATTATGGAACCAAATTGAACTCATTGATTAATACTTATAATTTAACCCGTTTTGATACACCATCAACTGGTTCGGCGACCACAACAACTACAAGTACAACAACAACTACTACTACGACGACTTCAACGTCATCATCATCTTCGGCAACAGGTGCGGATACAAATAGTAGTCAAACATATACAGTTGTATCAGGAGATACGCTATGGGATATTGCACAAAAATTTGGCATGTCTGTTGATGATCTAATGGCGAAAAACGGCATGTCCATGTCCAGTTATTCTTTATTAGTCGGACAAGAACTAAACGTGTGATTTAGATAAAAAGGCAAAGAAACTACCATATCTGGTATATCTTTGTCTTTTTTTTGCTAGTCAAAGACGAATCACTCGCCAGAAATGAACAAATTGTATTATGATAAGTAGGGAAGAGCAAAGACAAGGAGGAATTGAAGATGACAGCTATCTATAACTCAGTCACCGAATTGATTGGTAAAACGCCAATCGTCAAATTAAATAAAATCGTACCAGAAGATTCAGCAGATGTATTTGTGAAACTTGAGTTTTTTAATCCAGGAGGAAGTGTAAAGGACCGGATTGCTCTAAGTATGATAGAAAAAGCGGAACATGATGGATTACTGAAACCAGGAGATACCATCATTGAACCTACCTCCGGAAATACAGGAATCGGATTGTCGATGGTAGGAGTCGCGAAAGGATATAAAGTCATTATCGTGATGCCTGAGACGATGAGTATCGAAAGACGTTTATTGATGAAAGGATACGGCGCAGAGTTGATTCTGACGCCTGGTGTGGATGGTATTTCTGGATCCATTAGAGAAGCAGAACGTTTGGCAAAAGAAAATGGCTACTTTTTACCATTACAATTTGAAAATGAAGCAAATCCTCTTGTACATGAAAAAACGACTGGTCCAGAGATTCATCAAGCCTTTGGAGTAAATGGATTGGACGCTTTTGTCGCAGGTATCGGGACAGGCGGGACAATCACTGGCGCTGGCCGAGAATTAAAACGTGTGTATCCAAAGATCGAATTAGTAGGGGTAGAACCGGCAGAATCTGCCATTTTAGAAGGAAAAGAAGCAGGTCCTCACAAAATCCAAGGGATCGGTACAGGCTTTGTTCCTAAAACATTGGATACCTCTGTATATAATAAAGTCCTTTCCGTGACTGGAGACGAAGCGATGGAAACAGCTAGAGAAGTCGGACGAAAAGAAGGAATTTTAGTTGGTATCTCATCTGGCGCTGCAATTGCTGCCGCATTAAAAGTCGCAAAAGAACTAGGGAAAGGCAAAAAGGTATTAGCAGTCGTTCCCGACAATGGTGAACGTTATTTATCTACAGCCCTTTACCAAGAAATGTAAGTAAACTTGTTTCTCTATAAATAGGTTTATGTGGAAGGCTTTTACAGATGAAAAGAAAACACAAAAATCTATGATAAGAAAAGAGTTAGTTGAATAGAGACGTAGAATGGTGAACATGACTGTTTTACGTCTTTTTTTCATTAAAATACAATAAAATTGAATTTTCTTTTCATGCTAAGTGGATTTTAAAATGTAAAAATAGTATGATAAGACGAGAATAACAACGTGGGGTGTTTACATGGAAAATAAGTTAGTCGAAGAGGTTATCGAAAAGTTAAAAAAAGAGAACATTCGAATCACACCTCAACGGTACGCGGTTTTAGAATATTTGATTGAACATCATTCCCATCCAACAGCTGATGAGATTTATAAAGCACTTGAACATCGTTTCCCAAACATGAGTGTTGCGACCGTTTACAACAATCTTCGTCTGTTTACTTCGATTGGATTTGTTCAAGAAATGAAGTACGGCGATGCTTCTAGCCGTTTTGATTTCAGCTCAAAGCGTCACTATCATGTGATTTGCGAAAACTGTGGTAAGATCGTTGATTTTCATTACCCAGGGTTAGAAGATATAGAAATGGCTGCGAGTAGGCTGACTGATTTTGAGATTAACGAACATCGGCTGGAATTGTATGGACTTTGTCCAGACTGTAAAGAATCAGCAAAAAAGGCACAAATGTAAAAACAGTTTCTACAAGTGTTACACCTAAAAAAGCTGGCTGCGTAAAAAAACGCTAGCTTTTTTTTATTTTTTTGTCTTTTATTCACAAGGAAAAATGTTAAAGTGAATATTATCACAATAAGAATCTTGCTAACAATGGATTTCTATGATTGTAAATGAGTAAAACTACAAATAAACCTTTGTGAATTCACAAGCATTAAACTGTTGTATCCGTTTTATTTCTGTTATAGTAATTTTGTCGAAGGACAAAATGTTAATCGGAGGGACCATAAATGAAAGTAGTAGTAATTGGCTGTACTCATGCAGGTACTGCAGCTGTAAAAAGTATTTTAAAAAATCATCCAGAAGCAGAAGTGACAGTATATGAAAGAAATGACAATATTTCTTTCTTATCTTGCGGTATCGCACTTTATGTCGGCGGAGTAGTAAAAGACCCAGCAGGCTTGTTCTACTCAAACCCTGAAGAATTATCTTCATTAGGAGCAACAGTTAAAATGGAACACGATGTAACAGACGTCGATACAGAAAACAAAACAGTGACGGCAAAAGATCTGAAAACAGGAGAAACAGAAACGGTTTCTTATGATAAATTAGTAATGACAACTGGTTCATGGCCTATCATCCCACCGATTAGTGGAATTGATGCAAAAAATGTACTCCTATGCAAAAACTACAACCAAGCAAATGAAATCATTGCACAAGCGAAAGAAGCGAAACGTGTAGTAATCGTTGGTGGTGGGTATATCGGTATTGAATTAGTCGAAGCTTTTGTCGAATCTGGAAAACAAGTAACATTGATTGATGGGTTAGACCGCATCTTGAATAAATATCTAGATAAACCATTCACAGATATCCTAGAAAAAGAATTGACAGACCGCGGTGTCACTCTTGCACTAGGTGAAAATGTCACTGAATTCATCACAGATGAAGAAGGAAAAGTGAAACAAGTAGCTACACCAACAGATACATTTGATACAGATATGGTCATTTTATGTGTGGGCTTCCGTCCAAATACAAAACTGATCGAAGGAAAAGTAGAGACACTGCCGAATGGGGCAATCAAAGTAAATGAATACATGCAAACAAGTGATCCAGACATTTTTGCCGCTGGAGATTCAGCAGTAGTCAACTACAATCCAAGTGGTACACAAAACTATATTCCTCTGGCAACAAATGCCGTGCGCCAAGGCTTGCTTGTAGGAAATAACTTGACAGAGCATAAAATGGCGTATCGTGGGACTCAAGGAACTTCAGGACTTTATCTATTTGGCTGGACGATTGGCTCGACAGGAGTAACTAAAGAAAGCGCAACATTGAACGATTTAGAAGTCCAAGCAACGGTATTTGAAGATAATTATCGTCCAGAGTTCATGCCGACTACCGAAAAAGTAATGATGGAGTTAGTTTATGAAAAAGGCACAAATCGTATCGTTGGTGCTCAGTTCATGTCTAAATACGACATTACGCAATCAGCAAATACTATGTCTTTAGCTGTTCAAAATAAAATGACTGTAGAAGATCTTGCTCTTTCAGACTTCTTCTTCCAACCACATTTTGACCGTCCTTGGAATTACTTGAACCTACTTGCACAAGCAGCGCTAGGCGAAATCGAAACAGCACAATAAAGAAAGACAGACGGGAGCGGTTATGAAAGAGCTGTTTAGTTTTGACTGATTACCGTTTATTTTGGAAAAAGGGTTGTGACGCATTTTTTGTCACGACCCTCTGTCTTTTTGTGAAAGTACAATTAGTTGTCTTTCTTCGCATTTTTTGTCACAATAAGCAACAAAGATAAAGCTGTTACATAAAAGAACAAGCAGTTTTACTTGAACTTGAAAAGAAAGGTGAGAAAGAAGATGAATAAAGAATATTTTGTCCAACAAGATGCATTTTTAGAAGATTATAAAAATGTTGCGAAAGAGTCGACGATCAATATAGATGAGTTGGCGGAGCAAGTGCTCTCTCAATTGAATGAAACACAAGAGGAATATTATACGATGCCAGCAGAAGATGCGAAAGATAATGCTTCTCATCGTTTTCCTTTCAGTCGGCGCATCTACTCAGATGAAAATGACGGCACATTGAATACGGAGTACACATATGAAGGACAGCCGTATGAACTAGAAACAGAAGATGATGTTTAAACACCGTTTATTCGGAAAAAAGGGTTATGACATTTTTGTCAAACCCCTTTTTTCTTGATTTCATTCTCTTTTTTACTACAAAATCCTTTTAACTTTGTTGTTTAGGAAACAAAAAAATAATATAATGAAAGAAAAAGAAGGTGTAGAAATGGATAAAAGACAGCTGCTAATAGAAGAATATCTGGATTTAGCTAATGAGATTATTCATCGTAATAAACCAGAAATGGAAAAAGAATTTGCAGGATTTACGCTAAATGAACTAGAAGTGATTGAACATATCGGGAAAATCCCTGATCCTAACGTGACAAAATTAGCGAATGCTAGTTATATGACTAGAGGAGCCATCAGTAAGTTAACAAAAAAGCTGATAGCCAGAGGGATCATAAACACTTATCAAAGCGAAGAGAATAAAAAAGAAATCTATTTTCAATTGACGCCAATCGGACAAAAAATAAGGAATAGACACGAGCAGCTCCATCAAAAATGGGTCCAGCGAGATGCTGCTGTATTTGAAAATATGTCAAAAGAAGAATTTGACACAGTATTTCGTTTTATCGGTCGATACAGAGAATTTATACGAAGTAGCAAATGAAACTAATGTTTTATATTGTAATAATAATAGGCAAAAATCATAAGCAAAAACCCGAATATCGTCGGAAGAAATGGTGCTACGGGATAAAGCTGTCCTGCGATTAGCGGGCCGATGACGCGCGATAAAGATTGTATGCTTTGGGTACCGCCCATTACAAGACCTTGCTGGTTTTCTGAGACAGAATTGGATAGTTGGCCATTGAATACAGGAGTAAAAATAGAATCGCCAAAACCATAACAGATAATCCCAAATAAAAACAAAATCGGCAGTAGAAGAATTCCAGATAATGTGATGAATAAATAGGCGAGGATTTCACTGTACATTCCTATTCTTGTGATCTGCTGTTCTGAAATTTTTTTGAGCAATCGAGGCATAATGAACAATTGCGAGACAATATCCAAGATTCTAATCAAAGAGAAGCTTAAACCAACCAACCCCGCTTTCCACTGAAAGGTGTCAATCGAAAATTGAGAAAAGATAGATTGAAGAGAGCCAGCCGCTAACCAAACAGCAAAACCGGCTGTCAATAAAGGAATAACGGATGAAATCTTGAATAATTGTTTTAATTGGTGAAAAGGTCTTACATGGGAGAAACTTAAATCTACTGAACGTTTTTTCATTGGAAGGCTTTCTTGCATAAATGTGTAGCCATAAACGGCATTTAAGAAAGTAAAGAGTGCTCCAATAAATATAGGAACAGAATTCCCCAACTCAGCTAATAGACCACCTATAATAGGACCAAGCGTTGTTCCTATACCGACTAAAGCACCCATCCATCCAAAAACTTTGGTTCTTTCATTAGGTTCCGTGATGTCGGCAAAGTAAGCGTATAAGGTGGAGATTTCTCCTGCTGTCAATCCTTCAATGATACGACCAAGGAACAACATCCATATCGAATTTCCTAAACCAAAAATCAAATATCCAATACTTGATCCTAATAAACTGATAATAAGGATCGGACGACGCCCAAAATGATCACTTAAGCTACCGAGAATGGGGGCAGATAAGAAGGCAGCTAGAGCATAAACAGACATGAGCAAAGTGATATAGAAAGCTTGCTGATGTGCGGAGTGGGAATAAGGCAGCGCTAAAAAAGGAAGTACAGGACTGACGATAGTAAATCCTAATCCAGTGAATAAGACAGAAATATATCCAAAAACTTTAGAATGTTTATTTGTGAAACTGAACATTTAAAAAACTCCTTTATGAAATAATGTTAACTTGGAAACAAAAATAGTGTATAGCAATTTTGTTTCCTTGTCAACATTATAAGAAATAGCAAAATCTACTTAATTTATTTATTCCGAAAAGTGAAGATGCGCATCAAAAACATAAACAAACAAAAATCAAGTAGACGACACTATAAATCTGACCGATCAGTGAAGCAATAGAAAAGAAACCTGTTCTTGCTTCCCATGTTTTTTTTACGTATACTGTGATTGAGCGGAGGAGAAATCATGTTGAATTTAGAAAATTACTTAAGCGCTGGACAAACAGTCATATCTAATCTTTTACTTAAAAATTATCATAGGATCGGTCTGCAATCTGAAGAATTTTTATTTGTTCTACAGTTGCACATGGCACAGCTTGAAGGAGATACTTTCCCTGATTTGCAGATGATTGCTATGGATATGGGAATCAAACAAGATCAGATTTTTCAAATACTGGATCGTCTCGTAACAAATGGATTTATCAAGATAGAAACGACGATTGTCAACGGTAAAAAAGCAGATCGATATAATCTTTACCCTATTTATAATCAATTAGGTGAGTATTTAAAAACACAAGAAAAAAAATACGAAGAAAAAACACAAGAAAAAGAAATCCAGTCAGTGTATCAATTATTTGAACAAGAATTTGGACGCCCGCTTTCTTCGATCGAGTTCCAGCGGATTGGTCAATGGCTAGAAGAAGACCATTATCAGCCGGAAATTTTGAAGCTAGCACTACGGGAAGCCGTATTGAATCAGGCTTATAGTTTTAATTATGTTGACCGCATTTTGCTATCGTGGGAAAGAAAAAATCTACGTACAAAACAGCAAGTAGAAGAAGACCAAAAACGAAGGAAACAGCAACTTCTTCAAAGAGAAGTAGAGCAGCCGACTCAACAAGAAGAATTGCCAAAAGTTTCGCTGAGAAATTGGTTGGAGGAGTAGCAGGATATGTTAAGCAAACAAAAGACAATGGAAGCTCTAGAAACGATGTATGAAATGTTCCCAGAAGCACACGGAGAACTGAAACACAATAATCCATTTGAGTTATTGATTGCAGTGATCTTAAGTGCCCAAGCGACAGATGTATCAGTAAATAAAGCAACGCCAGATTTGTTTGCCTCCTTCCCAACACCTGATGCATTAGCAGATGCTTCAATCGATGAAATCATCCTCAAAATAAAAACGATTGGTTTGTATCGTAACAAAGCAAAAAATATCAAATCGTGTGCACAGCAGCTGATTGAACGTTTCGACGGACAAGTACCAACGACAAGAGAAGAATTGATGTCTCTTCCTGGCGTGGGCAGAAAAACGGCAAATGTCGTATTAGGAGATGCATTCGGGATACCAGCAATCGCAGTAGATACCCATGTTGAGCGTGTTTCAAAACGACTGAGGATCTGCAAACTAGATGCCTCGGTCATGGAAGTAGAAGAAACACTGATGCGGAAAGTGCCACAAGAATTATGGGTAAAGACACATCATACACTGATTTTTTTCGGTAGATATCATTGTACAGCAAGAAATCCTAAGTGTGAGGTGTGTCCTTTGCTATCAATATGTCAAGATGGGAAAAATCGGATGCGCCTAAAAGAAAAGACGCTAAAAAAGAAACCACGCCTGTAGACGTGGTTTCTTTTTTCTATCTGTTTCCAGAAGCTGAGGTGCTACTGGATGGTGTATGGTCATTTGCAGCATCCGCTTCGCTAGTTGCTGGTTCACTGGAAGAAGCAGGAGGAGCAGATGAAGACGGCGTCGAGCTTTCTTCAGATGAAGAAGTAGGAACCGTCGTTGATGACGCTGGCTCACTTGTCTCTGCTGTCGTGCTTTCTGTTGAGGACTCAGCGGTTGATTCACTTTGACTAGTAGAGCTAGTTTGAGTCGTCGTCTCTGTTGTTGAACTTCCAGGAGTCTGGACATAGCTGGAAGAAGGAATAGTTGTTGATGGCGCAACTGTATTTGATCTCACTGTATATTGATCCTTATAGTACAGTTCACCGCCCACACGAATCAAGCCACTTGGCATCTCCCAGTCTGTATTTGTCACGTTAGCTGAAACATACTGCATAAGCTCGCGATAAACATCAGAGGCCACGTGTGACGATTCTGAAGTGACAGGTGTCATTTTATTGTTGTAACCTGTCCACACGGAAATCGAATAATTTGGTGTATAGCCCGCAAATAGGATATCTGGATATACACCAGAAGAAATACCAAGTTTCGCATACTCGTCATCTGTATAATTTGATGTTCCGGTCTTACCGGCTTGATATAACCCAGCGATTTGCGCATTCGTACCAGTACCTTCAGTGATTGTATCTTTTAAAATGTCTGTGATCATATAAGCTGTTTCTGGAGACATGGCTGTTTTTCCATCAGGTTCATAAGTTTCTTCTGTACCGTCTTGGAAGACGATTTTATTAACATATTGAGGTTTGTAATAGGTTCCTCCATTGGCGAAAGCCGCATAGGCTGCTGCCATTTTTAAGGAAGAAGCTCCGTATTTTGTCCCATCTTGTTCTTCCGTATTACTAGAGATCGCATTCGATTGATGGATCGTACTGTATTCGATCCCAAGATTTTTTAAGAAAGAAGCCACTTTATCTGAACCGACTTCATTGAATAATTTGACTGCTGGAACATTACGGGATAAGTAAAGTGCTTGGCGTAAAGTAATGGTGCCCATATATTGATTATCCCAGTTTCCTACAGGAGTAGAAGTGCCTTCATAGTTATACGGTGCGTCAGTGATAGTTTTTCCAGTAGAATATTTCAAATATTCAAAAGCTGGTCCGTAATCTGTGACAGGTTTCATCGTAGAACCAAAATCACGGGAAGTATTCACTGCTAAGTTGTTGCCTAAAGTCACGTCTTCTGCGATGTGACGCCCGCCAATCTGGGCTTTGACTTTCCCGGTATTTGTGTCGATAAGCGTGGAGGCAACTTGCATCTCGTCGTCTGGATAAGAGACATACTGATCCGTATTGACGATATCATATAGTTTCTTTTGAGCATCCAGATCCAAATTCGTATAGATCTCTAAACCGTCTGTGTAGACATTCTTATCTGTTTTTTCTTGTACTTCATTGATGACTTCTTTGACATAATTATCGACGATCTTAGTGTTGTCATCAGATTGAGTCAGCTCTTGCAAACCATCCGTTACCGGTACATTGACAGCTTGATCATATTCTGTTTGAGAGATTTTTTCGTTTTGAAGCATCGTATACAAAACAGTATCTCGTCTTTTCTTCGCCTGATCTGGATAAACATAAGGATCATAGGCAGAAGGGGCTTGAGGCATTCCAGCAAGCAATGCTGTTTGTGGTAAAGAAAGTTCTGATAGTTTCTTACCAAAGTACATCTCAGAAGCTGTCTCCATCCCGTACAAACCATTTGACATGTACACTTTATTTACGTAGTAGGTCAAAATTTCTTGTTTCGATTTTTTCTGTTCCAATCTTACAGCCATCCACGCTTCTTGAGCCTTCCGTTTCAGAGTCTGATCCTCGGCGCTGGTAGAGAAGAAGGACAGTTTGATCAATTGTTGTGTCAAAGTACTTCCGCCTTGTAGACCGCCAGAGGTGAAATTAGAAAGGGCAGAACCGATGATCCGAATAGGGTCAACCCCGATATGTTTATAAAAACGCCGATCCTCTACTGACACGATCGCATCTTCCAATGTTTTCGGTAATTCATTTGCAGAAATCTTTTCTCGCTTTTCCGCACCTAGATCTTCGAATAATTCGCCATCTTGTGTATATAATTTGGAAGATACGGTAGCGTCCAATTTTTTATCTGTCAATTCGGGCGCATCTTTTGCGTAATACCAGAACAGTCCTACACCTGCTAAAAAGAGGATACAGAAAAACGAGAGGATGCCTAAAAGAATCTTGATAAACAATCCTTTTTTATGTGGTCCAGAAGTCTTCCCAGAACCTTTGCCAGAATTCTTCTTCACACTCTTTTTAGGAGTAGGCTGTTTCTGTCGTCTAGAGCTTCTAGTTTGTTCATTTGCCATTCTTGCTTTCTCCTTCAATAGATAATGTTGATAAATAGAAATCAACCGCGTCCAAATAAGGAATCCGCGGAGAAATACCAGTTTTGATCTCTATTCCTAGTTCTTCGATCAATGATAAAGGCAGTGATTTGCGTCCTTTTTCCTTTTGGGCATCCCAGTAAGCAATCAAATTAACACTATTCAAATAAAAACAGCGTTTCAATGTCGAAAACCATAATAAGACAAAGCAGACTCCTTTTTGTTCGAGGCATGCTTTCATGTGTTCGATTTGATGGGCATGGAAGTTTTTAAAGGGAAACGATGTTTTGTTCTTGGTTTCTTTTGCTTCAAAGTCCAAGTAAAAGCCTCGATAGACGCCATTATAGTCTGTGGTTGAGGCTTGGGTAAAGTAGGCTTCTTTGATTACAGCAGCGCTTCTCTTAGGATAGTCTACTTTCACGATTTGGATAGGGGTAGGCTTTTTATGGATAACTGCCAACCCGCGGGAAAGATAATACTCATTACTTTCATTGATTGCTTCTTCAAAGCGCATCCCCCGATTGCCGAATTCGGTGATTTGTTTTCTTTTTTCTTGAATTTTTTCGACGGGAGAGGCATTCTTATAATAAGGTTGGCCGTTTGGATAGCGCAATACCATCTTTAATCACACTCCTAGGCCACATTATAGCAAAAAAGCAGATAGAAAGAAAAGGAATCTGAGATGGATAAGTCAAAAGTAATCTATGTGTCTGGGTATCGAAGTTTCGAACTCGGTGTTTTTAAAGAAAATGACCCTAAAATACAAGTTGTTAAAAATGTTTTAAAAAGGGAACTCCGTCAATTAGCAGAAGAAGGGGTGGAATGGATACTTGTCAGTGGGAATTTGGGCGTTGAACTATGGACCGTGCAAACAGTAGCGGAATTGAAAGAAGAATATCCGGAACTTTCCCTTGGTATTTTGTATCCTTTTGCTGATTTTGGTAATAACTGGAATGAAGGGAACCAAGAGAAGAAACAATTAGCAGAACAATTAGCAGATTATGTCGAAGCTGTTAGCCATCAACCCTACCAATCACCTAGCCAGCTAAAGAATCATACTCGTTTTATACTTGAACATACAGTAGGCTGTCTGCTGATCTATGATGAAGAATTCTCTGGGAAAACGAAGTATTTTTTTGAAGATGCACAGAATTACCAAGCAGATCATCCCTACGAAATTCGGCTGATCAG
Organism: Enterococcus sp. ZQ21; assembly: GCF_030053755.1. Taxonomy (NCBI): domain Bacteria; kingdom Bacillati; phylum Bacillota; class Bacilli; order Lactobacillales; family Enterococcaceae; genus Enterococcus; species Enterococcus sp. ZQ21. The sequence continues at coordinate 1,455,686 of NZ_CP125658.1, read as the reverse complement.
TATGGACGATCTTCAAAATTTTAGTGAATAATCGATATTGTGTTTGATTTATCAACTTTTTTCCTATACAATGAAAAAGGTAGAAATGTTATTACGTAAATGAAAACTAGAGGTGTAAATATGGCGAATTTGGTTTATAGTCCTAAAGACATTTTACAACAAGAATTCAAAACAAAAATGCGCGGCTATGATCCCGTTGAAGTTGATGAATTCTTAGACAATATCATCAAAGATTATGAAACTTACAGCAAAGAACTCCTTGCTTTACAAGAAGAAAACGATCGATTGAGTGCAAAAGTAGCTCAATTATCTAAAACTCAAGGAGCAGCTCAAACACGTGTGCAGCAAACAGAAGCACCGAAGAGCGCAGCAGTAACCAATTTCGATATCTTAAAACGCTTGTCAAACCTTGAACGTGAAGTATTCGGTAAAAAGCTTGATCAACAAGCAAGTGCAGTCAAACCAGCACAACCTAATCCAAATAACTACACAAATGCAGATACAAGCTTAGATGATAATGAAAAAACACGTCAATTTTAATTTTTGACTAATGAATTTGCGGTTTTCGGGTAATCGCGGTCTGACTTGATCAGGCTGAGGAAAGTCCATGCTCGCACAGGCTGTGATGCCTGTAGTGTTCGTGCTTAGCGAAACCATAAGCTAAGGTACTCTTTGGAGTAACGGCAGGAAAACAAGCTAAGGCTTCGGCTATGCTTAAGTATCCTTGAAAGTGCCACAGTGACGAAGCGGCTGGGGAAACCCATCCGGTGGAACGCGGTAAACCCCTCGAGCGAGCAACCCAAACAATGGTAGGGGCGCTTTTTGTCTGGAAGAAGAACAAGACAAAAAGGCAGTACAACTGCAGATAGATGGTTACCGCTTTGCTTTTTCTCCCTGGAAAAGCAAAGTACAGAACATGGCTTATAGAAAACCGCAAACATCAGGGAATAAGGTCGTGACAAAAGTATGTTGTTCTTATTGCAAAACAGGCTTTTGTGTCACCGGTTATTCGGAGTTTGAGTAAAAGCGTGGGGTAGGACTGACTGATGTCCCACCCCCCTTTTTTTATAAATAAGGAGATTATGTATGGAAAAAAACAGGAAGTTCAACCTCGTCGCAACTGCGGCAAGCGGTCTCGAAGCGCTGGTTGGTAAAGAATTAAGAGATCTTGGAATCGAATGCCAAGTTGAGAACGGACGTGCACGATTTGAAGGAACAATGGAAACGATCGCTACAGCTAATTTATGGTTACGTACAGCAGATCGAGTGAAAATCGTGGTTGGGGAATTCGATGCGTATACGTTTGATGAATTGTTTGAAAACGTAAAAGCATTGCCTTGGGAAGATTTTCTTCCACTAGATGCAGCTTTCCCTGTAGCTGGAAAATCGATCAAGTCGAAACTGTATAGTACACCTGATTGTCAGGCGATCACAAAAAAAGCAATCGTTGAACGTCTTCGTACGTATTACCATCGTCCAGCTTCTGTTCCATTGACGGAAACAGGCGCACATTTCCAATTGGAAGTAGCTTTGCTGAAAGACCATGTGATGGTAACTTTGGATACGACAGGACCAAGTTTATTCAAACGCGGTTATCGCTTAGAAAAAGGTGGTGCACCATTGAAAGAAAACATGGCGGCCGCGCTTGTGATGCTGACAAATTGGCGGAAAGATCGTCCATTTTATGATCCTGTATGTGGTTCAGGTACGCTTTGTATTGAAGCAGCCTTAATAGGCCATAATATCGCACCAGGATTCAATCGCGAGTTTGCTTGCGAATCTTGGGACTGGTTCAGTCAGGAAATCATGGAAGAGGTTCGATCAGCAGCAGAAGAAAAAGCAGATTATGATATTGAATTAGATATTACTGGTTCAGATATCAATGGACGAATGATTGAAATTGCCAAAGCCAATGCAGAAGAAATCGGACTAGGCTCTTCGATTGTCTTTAAACAACAAGCAGTTAAAGACTTCAAGACAGATAAAGAATATGGGGTCATCGTTGCTAATCCGCCATACGGAGAACGACTAGGAGAAGAAGAAACCGTTCGAAAATTATATAAAGAAATGGGCGATGTATTCCGTCCATTAAAAACATGGAGTAAATATATCTTGACTAGCGACTTAGCGTTTGAGGAATTTTACGGACAAAAAGCAACCAAAAAAAGAAAATTGTATAATGGCGCTTTGCGTACGGATCTGTTCCAGTATTGGGGAACTCGTCCGCCCAGAAAAAAAGAGAAAGACGAATAATATGACTAATTGATTCATTCAATTGGATGTTTGGAGGAATAGGGAATGAAAGAAAAAGAGTTTTTACAAGAAGTAAAAGAAATCAATCTTCTACAACAAGCTTTAGGAATCCTCGATTGGGATACACAAACAGGTATGCCAGAAAAAGCTAGTGCATACCGGAGTGAAGTAGATAGCTATCTTTACAGTATTTATTTTTCAAAAAAGATCGGTCCAAAAATTAAAGAAGCCATTCGCTATTTTTCTGAACATCCGGAAGAATTATCGGAAGTCGGAACGTCCGTTTTTGACAAAGTAAAAGAAGAGTATGATTTAGAACATCGCGTACCGGAAGATCTCATGAGAAAATATACAGCTGCTGTTTCTTCCGCTCATGGTCAATGGCAAAAAGCTAGAGAAACACAACAGTTTTCTGATTTTCAAGAAGCATTGAACCAAAATATCGAATTGACAAAACAATTGATACCTTATTGGAAAAAAGAAGAAAAGACAGATTATGATGTTTTGCTGAACCAATATGAACCTGGGATGACTGTTGAAATCCTCGATAAGGTATTTGATCAACTCAAAGAAGGAATTCTTACGATCCGCCGTACGCTCCAAGAAAAAGGGACGGAACCTGAAACAGACTTCTTAAATCGGAGAATGACAAAGGAACAACAGAAGAGATTTGTAGTAAAAGTGATCGAACAACTTGGTTATGATTTTAGTCGTGGTCGTCTAGATGATACTGTCCACCCATTTATGACTGGAATCAATCCAAATGATGCACGGATCACGACACGCTGGAACGAAACAGATTTCAAAATGGCTGTTTTTGGAGTGATCCACGAGGCTGGTCATGGAATGTATGAACAAGACATCGATGATAAATATGCTTATACACCAATTTATCAAGGTACATCAATGGGTATTCATGAATCACAATCGTTGTTTAATGAGATCATTGTGGGAAGTAGTCGCAGCTTCTGGAAAAAGCAATATCCTTTCTTCCAGGAATGTGCAGAAGGAACATTCGATGATATTCCTTTTGACAAGTTTTATCGTTCATTGAAACATACACAATCAAGTTTGGTTCGTATCGAGGCAGACAGTTTGACTTACCCTCTCCATATCATCATTCGTTATGAAATCGAAAAAATGATTTTCAATGAAGGCGTAGGTGTTGCTGAATTACCTGAAATATGGAATCAAAAATATGAAGAGTATCTGGGAATACGACCAACAAATGATGTGGAAGGTATCCTACAAGACGTTCATTGGTCAGGTGCAAGCTTTGGTTATTTTCCATCTTATGCATTGGGGTACATGTATGCGGCACAATTACTTCATTCTTTGCAGCAAGAAATAGATGTGGAAAATGTTCTAGCGTCAGATGATTACTCTCCAATCAAAAATTGGATGTCAGAGCATATCCATCAATATGGTGCATCTAGAAAGCCAAATCAATTGATTATGGATGCAACGCATGAACCACTTAATCCGCAATATCTGATCGATTACATGAGAGAGCTATATTTCAATGTATATCAGGTAAAATAAAACCTATTTATAAAGATAGCTGGAATTCATCTAATCGATTAGATGTTTTCAGCTATTTACTTAAGAAAGAAGTGGACTGGATGGATAAATTACAAGTAATCGCTGATTATAGCATGGAACAATTAGCACATGATCAAACGGGACATGGAAGCGACCATACCAAAAGAGTCGTCAAGCTAGCAGAGAGAATTTTGGATACGGAACCGCAGGCAGACCGTTTTGTGACGCTTGCAGCAGCTTACTTGCATGATACGATTGATGATAAAGTCGTTAAAGATGAGAACGAAGCAAAGCAACAACTTCGTGTATTTCTTCGCTCTTTGCCAATCACAGAGGAACAGATTTCAATGATTTTTGCCATTATCGAAAATATGTCCTTTTCTAAAAATCTCTCTGAAGCAGTCGAACTATCTTTGGAAGGGAAGATCGTTCAAGATGCTGATCGTATCGAAGCGTTAGGAGCAATCGGCATTTTGCGAACTGCTTATTTCGGTGGAGGACATGGACACCCGATTTTTGATTCTGAACTGTATCCACAAACATTCAAGGATAAAAAAAATTACCGAAAAGGCACGACAGTGATCAATCATTTTTATGAAAAACTGTTCTTGCTGCCTGATAAAATGAACACTGATTACGGATACAAAGAAGCCAAACGTAGAGAAGGCTTTATGCGTGAATTTTTAGAAGAATTTTTTCTAGAGTGGTCTATTGACGATCCATCTTTCACACCAGATAATTGGATTAAAAATAACAAAAAATGATGGAGATTGTGTCCGAGGAGTTGGCAGGAGAACACCGTTTATTCGGAAGAAGGGATTGTGATAAGACATTTATCACAGTCTTTTTTTCAAATTCAATATAAATATTTTGTGAAAAAATGATCAGATAATAAGATTAAAAATTGCTGATAAATAAAGATGAAAGCTTTTTGCTTATTTTTTTATTTTTTATTGGTCTATGCGAGAAATAGTTTAAAAATTCAGAATATACTAGACTTTATCTAGCTAGCTTCTATCAATGGTTTTGTTGTGTTTTCTTTCTAGGTAAATCAAAATACCACTATTATATAAAAGTTAACTTTTCATACTATACAAGTTCTTGGAAAGTAAAAAGATGCAGTAAATAAAAAATATGGTTAAATAACTCTCATAATTAATGTAAGCGTTACCAATCGTGTGGCATACTTGCTTCGTAGATGAATGACACGATATATGTTTGGTATGTTCTGCAAGACAGATGAATATGGAGGTGGAGGCCATGTCTTCCAAAGAGTTAACGATGTATTTGGAGAAAGAATTGGAGCAACTGAAAGAAAAGGGATTGTACAACACGATCGATATACTAGAAAGTGAAAATGGTGCTTGTATCATCGTAGACGGAAAAAAGATGATCAATCTGGCATCCAACAATTACCTCGGGTTTGCCAATCGCAAAGAATTGAAAAAAGCATGTATTGAAGCAACTGAAACTTATGGCGTAGGAGCAGGTGCAGTCCGAACAATCAATGGCTCGCTGAAGATCCATCAACAATTAGAAGAAAAAATCGCAGAATTCAAAGGGACAGAAGCTGCAATCGCCTTTCAATCTGGATTCAACTGTAATATGGGCGCTATCTCTGCAGTAATGACCAAAGAAGATGCTATCTTATCGGATGAATTAAACCATGCATCTATCATTGATGGCTACCGTTTATCCGGAGCAACAATCATCCGAGTCAAACATCAAGATATGGAAGACCTTGAGAATAAAGCGAAGGAAGCCGTAGAAAGTAAGAAATATAAAAAAATCATGTATATCACAGATGGGGTTTTCTCCATGGATGGAGACATTGCGCGATTGCCGGAAATCATCCCGATCGCCGAAAAATATGGACTCATCACCTATGTAGATGATGCGCACGGCTCAGGTGTAACTGGAAAAGGTGCAGGAACCGTCAAACATTTTGGATTAAGCGACAAAATTGATATGCAAATGGGTACGTTATCGAAAGCTGTAGGTGTTGTTGGGGGTTATGTAGCTGGTTCAAAAACACTGATTGACTGGTTGAAAGCCAGAAGCCGGCCATTTCTATTTTCTACCTCGCTAACTCCTGGAGCAGCTGCATCTGCGTTGGCTTCGATCTCTTTGATGCAGGAACATCCGGAACTTGTCGAAAAAGTTTGGGAAAATGCTAATTATTTTAAAGAAGAATTGAAAAAAGTCGGCTATAACATCGGTGTGTCTGAAACACCTATCACTCCAGTTATTTTAGGAGATGAAAAAGTGACTCAGACTTTCTCTAAGAAACTGATCGAACATGGGATTTATGCTAAACCAATCGTTTATCCAACTGTTCCTCTGGGGACAGGCAGAATCAGAAATATGCCGACTGCGGAACATACAAAGGAAATGCTTGATGAAGCAGTAGCGGTTTATCAAAAAATAGGAAAAGAAATGGAAATTATTTAACTAATTTAGTTTTTTCGCATATTTAAAATTAGAGAACATGTTCACGCATATATTGTTAATCATCTGAAGATAGTAGTAAAAAAAGATCAGGGAGGATCATCATGAAAAAAGTATTGGTGACAGGATGTTTAGGACAAATTGGTTCAGAGTTGATCACACGGCTACGTCAAGAACTAGGCAGTGAAAATGTCATTGCGACAGATATACGCATGCCTGAAGTCATTGGGAAAAACGATATCTTTGAGATCCTAGATGTAATGGATTACGAAAAAATGCGCAGCATAGCAGAACAATATCAAGTGGACACATTGATCCATTTGGCTGCTCTTTTGTCAGCTGTTGCGGAAGCAAAACCACAGTTAGCATGGGATTTGAACATGACTGGGCTGGTCAATGCATTGGAAGTCGCTAAAGAATTCCAGCTGAAATTTTTTACGCCAAGTTCAATCGGCGCGTTTGGTCCAAATACTCCAAAAGATCATACCCCACAAGATACCCTTCAGCGCCCTACAACCATGTATGGGGTAACGAAGGTAGCTGGAGAACTACTATGTGATTATTATTATGTGAAATATGGCGTAGATACTCGTGGTGTCCGTTTCCCTGGATTGATTTCTTATGCGACCTTGCCGGGAGGCGGTACGACAGACTACGCAGTCGATATTTATTATTCAGCAATCAAAGAAGGAAAGTACACTAGTTTCATTGATCAAGGTACATCAATGGATATGATGTATATGCCAGATGCGATCGATGCCATTATAAAGCTCATGAACGCAGACCCTAATCGACTAGTTCATCGAAATGCCTTTAATATATCGGCAATGTCTTTTGAGCCTGAAGAAATCAAAGCATCTATTCAAAAAATCATACCAGATTTTAAAATGGATTACGATGTCGATCCTGTGCGTCAATCGATAGCAGAATCTTGGCCAAACTCACTAGATGTTTCTTGTGCGCAAGAGGAATGGGACTTTTTACCAAAATACGATTTAGATGCAATGACAAAGGATATGTTGGAAAAACTGAGAGAAAAATTAGCAGAGACGGTATAAAACAAGAACTATAGCCAAAAAGGTTTCTATACTTTTTGGCTATGGTATGGAAGGAGGTAAGTAATGGAAGAATATCAAGCCACGCCAGTAAAGGAAGTAAAAACGGAAAATGAATTGAAGCGTACGATGGGTTTTTTCACTGCTTTATCGACTGTTATGGGCACAGTGATCGGTGCAGGGGTGTTTTTCAAAGCCGCAAGCGTAGCAGAAGTAACAGGTACCGTCAGTTTGCATATGTTTTCCTGGTTTCTAGGTGGTGTGATTTCTGTTTGTGCAGGACTGACAGGAGCTGAATTGGCAGCGGCTATTCCTGAAACAGGCGGGATGATCAAATATATCGAACGGATTTATGGAAATACAGCAGCATTTTTACTTGGCTGGGCTCAAGTCGTGATTTATTTTCCAGCAAATGTAGCAGCCTTGTCGATCATTTTCGGTACACAGTTCGTCAATTTATTTGATCTTTCCCAGTCGATGATTGTTCCTGTAGCTGTTACAGCTGCTGTATCGATCATGCTGATCAATTTTTTAGGTTCTAAAGCTGGAGGAGCTTTTCAGTCGATTACGCTTATCTGCAAACTCATTCCTTTGTTTGTGATCGTTATTTTCGGTTTATTCCGACAAGAAGGAGTAGACTTCCAACTGTTTCCGATCCAAGCAGGAGAAAACCTTTCATTTTTCTCTGCTTTGGGAGCTGGCTTACTAGCAACGATGTTCGCATACGACGGTTGGATACACGTAGGAAATATTTCGGGAGAATTGAAAAAGCCGGCGAAAGATTTGCCAAAAGCCATTTCTTTAGGAATCATCGGAATCATGATCGTTTATTTATTAGTAAATGCGGTGTTCTTAAGAACCGCATCTATCGACGGAGTCGTAGGAAACAGCAATGCGGCAAGTGATGTTGCAAAAATGATTTTTGGCGGCTTTGGTGGAAAACTGGTCACAGTTGGTATCTTGATTTCTGTTTATGGAACTATCAATGGCTATACCCTTACTGGAATGCGTCTTCCTTATGTTATGGCAAAAGAAAACAATCTGCCTTTTAGCAAGCTTTTTGCTAAACTTCATGATAAAACTAAAGTTCCTGTAGCCGCAGGTATCTTAGAGCTAGTCATCGCTATTGGCATGATGATGGTCGGTGGTTTTGATACACTAACGGATATGCTGATCTTTGTCATTTGGATTTTTTATACGATGGTCTTTGTTGGTGTCATTCTTCTTCGTAAAAAAGAACCTGATCTGATTCGACCATATAAAGTTCCGATGTATCCGTTTATCCCATTAGTAGCAATCATTGGAGGAACCTTTATTGTATCAAGCACACTTATCACTCAAACTTTTTTAGCTTCGATGGGGATTGCATTGACACTTGCTGGTATCCCGTTTTACCTTTATTTGAAACGTAGATAGCAAAAAATGATTTGAAATTCATTGGAAACAAACTTTTGACCATAAATACCCGTTAAGAAATTAAGTCATTTCTACCAAGGAGGATCTTATGGAAATAAACTGGTTGCAAGAAGCACAAAAGAGAAAAGAGATGTTGCTAGAGGATTTAAGTGAATTGCTACGCATCAATAGTGTAAGGGATATCGAACATCAGACAGATGAATATCCACTAGGCGCTGGTCCTGCTTTAGCATTGAAAAAAGTACTGTCATTTGGGGAAAGAGATGGCTTCAGAGTTAAAAACATTGATAATCTAGCCGGACATATAGAATATGGGGAAGAAACAGCAGAAGCACTTGGTATCTTAGGACATGTAGATGTCGTACCGCCAGGAGAAGGGTGGGCAACTGATCCGTTCGAACCAATCATCAAAGAAGGGAAATTGTTCGCAAGAGGTTCAAGTGATGACAAAGGTCCTTGTATTGCTGCCTATTATGGGATGAAAATTATCAAAGAACTGCAATTATCAACATCGAAAAAAATTCGATTCATTTTCGGAACAGATGAAGAGAGTGAGTGGATAGGTATCCATCGTTATATGGAAAAAGAAGAAATGCCAGCATTTGGATTTTCGCCAGATGCCAATTTCCCAATCATTAATGGTGAAAAAGGGATCTTATCTTTCGAGTTGAGTTTTACTTTGAAGGAAGAAAAGGCAGACAAAATGCAACTGAAAAGATTCTCTTCTGGTTTGCGTGCAAATATGGTACCAAGCGAGGCAATAGCCGTCTTGGAAATTCCTGATTTGGAAAAGTTATCTTCTTTAGAAACTGGATATACAAAATATCTAGATGACAAAAAATTGAAAGGGACTTTTGAATATAAGGAAGGAGAAGCATCCTTCGTTCTGTATGGAAAAGCTGCACATGCCCAAGAACCAAAATTTGGTATCAATGCGGGAACTTATCTCGCCGACTTTTTGCATCAATATCCATTAGACAGCTCAGGATCTGCTTATCTTTCTGTCATTGCCAATTATCTGCATGAAGACTTTAATGGGCATCGGTTAATGGTCGATTATGAAGATGACGTGATGGGAAAAGTGACTTCAAGTGCTAATGTATTCATTTATCAACAAGAAGGAGAGAAAAAGATCATTCTTAATATTCGTCATCCAAAAGGGATCACAAAAGAAAAAATTCAAGAATCCTTGCTAACTGTCCTTCAAAATGAATCAGTATCAATTTCGATAGTTGGAGACATCAAGACTCCGCATTATGTTTCAGGAGATGATCCATTCATCCAAACATTATTGTCTGTTTACGAAAAACATACTGGGGAAAAAGGTTACGAACAAACAATTGGTGGAGGTACGTATGGACGAATCTTGGAAAAAGGATGTGCGTACGGTAGTTTATTTCCTGGTAGAGAAAATGTAATGCATCAGCCAAATGAATATATGTACGTAGAAGATATTTTGAAAGCAACAGCTATTTACGCTGAAGCAATCTATCGTTTGGTTAAATAAACGTATTCATAGAAAAAACGTTCCCAATCAGTCGTAACTATTTTCACACTCGTAACGCTTGTATCCTTCAGTAAAAAAGAATATTCATGAAAGTTTGAAAGATTGCAGAGAATAAGACGGCAATTTCTTTGAAGTAAAGAAGATTCTAAAAATAAAAATGAACCAGATGAATGAAAAAAGATTCCATAGAAAAAGCTTGTTTTTCTTTCATCTGGTTTGAAAAAGGAGGAGAATAGATGCCAAAAGAAAAACATTCTAGATTAGATAAAGTGTTAGATACAGTAGAAAAACTAGGGAACAAGGTGCCCCATCCAGCTATTATATTCTTAATTTTGATCGTTATTGTAGGAGTACTGTCTCATATTTTTTATCTAATGGGTCAACACGTTACGTTTGATGCTATTAATGCTGAAACAGGAGCACTAGAGCTTACTACTACACATGTAAAAAGTTTGTTGAGTGGTGAAGGGATCCGTTTTATGTTGACTTCGATCGTCTCAAATCTGATGAGCTTTCAGGCTCTTGGAGTCACTTTAGTGGCGATGGCAGGCGTAGGATTTGCAGAAGAGGTTGGCTTAATCGGTGCGATGATTCGAAAGCTGGTAAAGGTAGTACCAAAATCTAGTCTGACAGCGGTACTAGTACTTCTTGGCGTAATGTCGAGTATTGCCTCTGATGCTGGGTATCTAGTATTGATTCCATTAGGTGCAGCAGTATTTTATAAAGTCGGGCGACATCCTTTAGCAGGTTTATCTGCTGCCTTTGCAGGTGTTTCAGGAGGATTTGGAGTCAACTTAGTTATTACGCCAGTGGATGGTATGCTTACCGAAATATTAAATGATGCAGTACATATCATTAATCCATCCTACTCTGTTGATTTAATGGCAAATTTTTATTTTTCGATTGCATCAACCATCTTAGTAGTGATTAGTGGTACTGGCATTTATCCTGTTGATTACGATACCAAGTGGTGCCCCACTTCGCCATCCTGAAACTGATGAATTGATTGGTTCTACACCTTTTATGGATAGTTTAATCGCTTTGATCTTGATTTCATTTTTGATTCCAGGGATATGTTTTGGAAAGGCAGTTGGAAAAGTCAAAACGAGTTTGGATGTAGTAAATCCGATTATTAAAGTATTCAGCAACTTAGGTGGGATGATTTTCTTATTGTTAATCATTAGCCAATTCATTTCATATTTCAATTTTACTAATTTAGGTACTGTTTGGGCAGTCAATTCAGCCACGATTATTGAAGATATGAATTTGAGCAGCTTAGCCTTGTTACTTAGTTTCTTAGCACTAGCACTTATTCTTGATTTTATTTTAGTGGGAGCGATACCAAAATTTGCTATTTTAACCCCAATATTTGTTCCATTACTCTATCAGTTGGGAGTAGCTCCAGAAGCTGTTTTGGCTGCTTATCGAGTAGCTGATTCTCCTGTCAATATTATTACGCCACTGATGCCGTATTTTGCTTTGATCGTCACATTTGCCACGAAATATCAAAAGAAAACCGGTGTCGGAACGATTATTTCCATAATGCTGCCACATGCTGTAAGTCTAACTATCACATGGATCATTTTATTTATTCTCTATTATGTATTCCAACTACCGTTAGGACCAGGGATCGGTATGCATTTGAATTGAGAAAACAGGCAGAAATCGGGTTCAACCGATTTCTGCCTGTTATTTTGTTTTGCGTAAGAGAAATATTCGGCGTACACCGCGATAAATATTTAATAAAACTAAGCAACCAGAAATGAAAATGGGAAGCCAAATCAGATAGACAGGGTAGCCAATCATTTTAGACAAAGCATGTGGAGTCATTTTATCCATTTCAAGAAGCGCTTGCTGCCAAGTCTGAAGGTTGAAGACAAGCATGAAACCTGAAATAATCAGGAGAATAAATCCTAAATAATGAATCGTAGTTCTTTTTCTTACATAAGCAATTGTTGCATAAAGGAACAGTAAAAAAATAGGTACGCCAAAAACAAAGTACATATTCAGCATCTCGACACCCCCTTTGAGTTTATCTTACTTTACTTTGAAAGAAATGAGAAATAATAGCCTCGTTACTTGCTTGAAACAGCAAAGGACTGCTAAGATAAGGGAGATACAAAGAATCAAGGAGGAGTCACATGGCAAGTTATATCGAACCGATTCGTTTTGCGCTTATTGTTTTTCCATTTTTAGCCTTAGCGATTTCATCTGTTTTTTTTATTTATGAATATCGAAAGTATGGAACATTTCTAGTAACAAGGGCAGTTATTTTGTATTCCTTTGTTTTCTATTTATTGTGTGCATACTTTCTGGTGATCTTACCACTTCCGGCAAAGGAGACGGTTGCCCAAATGACAGGGCCAAAGATGGAGCTGCATTTATTTGCTTCATGGCAACATTTCAGAGACAACACGGTATTGGTATTATCTGAACCTAGTACCTATCTGCCGGCGATGAAGCAGAGTGTGTTTTTGGAACCAGCTTTTAATGTTTTATTACTCATACCATTTGGCATTTATTTAAGATATTATTTCCGGCTTTCTTTTATGAAAACGATGATTGCTAGTTTCTGTCTATCACTATTTTTTGAGCTGACGCAGCTAAGTGGCCTTTATTTTATCTACCCAAGACCATACCGCTTATTTGATGTGAATGATTTAGTGACAAATACATTGGGTGGAATCATTGGTTTTGTCGTTACGCCGTTATTTACATTTATGCTTCCTACGAGAAGACGGATGGATGAACTTTCTTATGAAAAAGGAAAAACTGTCTCGTTGACACGACGTTTGGTCGCTTATTTGATCGACTGGACATTTTTATCTATTGTCAATTTTATCGCAGCGATTTTCTTTAAACTTGCGTTCGATTCAGGGACAGTTACTTCTCATATCTGGTGGCTTTTATTGGAAGTAGGGCTATACTTTATGATTGTACCGTTTATAACCAATGGATGGACACTTGGGAAAAAAATTGTACGCATCCGCTTGGTGGAGCAAGACCGCGAGCGAATTTCTTTGAAAGCATTGATTATCCGCTACGGGTATCTATATTTTCTTTTTTATGGTTTAAGCTGGTTGGGACAGTTGCTTCAGCAAATCATGAATTCGACAACGAATACGGTGTTGCAGATGAGTGCAGTATTCATTTCTCTCGGTGTCTTGTTACTGCAAGGTATTTTTATTTTAAATATCTTGCTATCATTTTTGAGAAAAAAACGGATTCTGTTTTATGAAAAAGCTAGTCACACATATACCGTTAGCACGATTGCTCAAACAAAGGATGATGATTCTCGAAATTAGCTGAGCAAAAATACTTTGTCTATGTTATAATGCCAAAGTCGTGATAATTTAAAGAGAAGAGGTGCACGAATGAATAATTTTGATATATTCCGCTTCAAGCCATTTATCAATGAAGCGTTAGCCGCAAAGGGCTTCAAACAGCCCACAGAGGTCCAGGAACGTTTGATTCCTTTAATTGCAAAAGGAAAAAATATCATTGGGCAATCTCAAACTGGTACAGGAAAAACACATACGTTTTTGTTGCCGTTGTTTGAAAAAATCAATGCAGATAAAGAGGAAGTACAAGTTGTTATTACAGCTCCAAGTAGAGAACTGGCTGCACAAATTTATGAAGCAGCTACACAAATCGCTAAATTTTCTACACCGGAGATCCGTGTTTCGAATTTTGTCGGGGGGACAGACAAACAGCGTCAGTTAAACCGTCTGCACCATCAGCAGCCACAGGTCGTAGTAGGCACGCCAGGTAGAATATTAGACATGATGAATGAACAAGCGTTGAAGATTCACACAGCATTTGCATTTGTTGTTGATGAAGCGGATATGACATTGGATATGGGCTTTTTAAATGAAGTAGATCAAATTGCAAGTCGGTTACCAGAAAAATTGCAGTTCTTAGTCTTTTCTGCCACTATTCCAGAAAAACTGCGTCCATTCTTGCGAAAATATATGGAGAATCCAATCATTGAAGAAATCAAGCCGAAAGCAGTTATTTCTGAAGATATCGAAAATTGGCTGATTTCAACAAAAGGTAAAGATGAGAATCAAATGATTTATCAACTGCTGACGATTGGTCATCCTTATTTAGCAATCGTATTTGCCAATACAAAACAGCATGTGGATGAAATTGCTGATTATTTGAAAAACCAAGGATTGAAAGTAGCAAAGATTCACGGGGACATCACACCAAGAGAGAGAAAACGAGTGATGCGACAAGTACAGAATCTGGAGTATCAATATGTTGTAGCGACTGATTTAGCTGCTAGAGGAATCGATATCGAAGGTGTTTCTCATGTTATCAATGCAGAAATCCCGGAAGATCTGGACTTCTTTATCCATCGTGTCGGACGTACTGGACGTAATGGTTTAAAAGGAACGGCCATTACGTTGTATTCACCAAACGATGAACAAGCCATTGATGCGATCGAGAAATTAGGCGTCTCATTTGAACCGAAAGAAATCAAAAATGGTGAAATCGTTAAAACATATGATCGTAATAGACGTACCAAACGAGAAAAATCAAAGGATGTATTAGACCCAACTCTGATTGGACTTGTGAAGAAGAAAAAGAAAAAGATCAAGCCTGGTTATAAGAAAAAAATCGATTGGGCAATTGCAGAAAAAAATAAAAAAGAACGCAAAATCGAACGCAGACAGCAAAGTCGTATTGCTCGTAAAAATAAGAAAAATTCGCATAAATAAAAAACAAGAGATTGTGACACGCCTTTTGTCACAATCTCTTGTTTTTAAGCGAGACTTTTTTCCATTCCGATACAAAGTACTTCATCTTCAATAAAAGGTTTCGTGCAAGTATGATACCCTTGTTTTTCATAAAAATCTACAGCCGTCATTTCAGCTACTACATAACTAGTCTGACAACCTTCTGACATCGCCCGTTTTTCTGCAGCTTCAAGCAACTGACCGCCTAACCCTTTTCCTCGGTATTCTTTTGCTACGCAAAAGCGTTCTGGCTTGAAGCAAGTAGGTGTTTTCTTTTCATAACGCAATGTGGCTACTGGTCTTTTTTTATCAAGAAATAGATAATAGTTTTGTTGCGGGATATCTTTTCCGTCGAATTCTAGTTCTGCAGGAATTCCTTGTTCTAATACAAAAACTTGATATCTCAAAAAGCAGCTAGCTGCGCGGATCCATTCATCTGCGCCAACTATTTTTTTCATCATATTCCTCCTTATCATGAATAACAGAGATGTATTGATTTCTTTATCCTTATCGTACCAAAAAATATGGAATATGACCAAAAGGAAATAAAAATAGGTAATTGAGATATTGACAGTGATTGACAGAATGCGTATACTTATTAAAGTACGAAAAGGACATGATTTGTTTTTTTAAGACTCACAGAAAATTCTTTCTTGGCTGAAAAAAGAATAGTCACTAATCAAATTGCTCCCTTTTTCTATTTTGGTAGAAATACCGACGCAGCTCAGCGTTATCGAGTTTAAGAGGTAATGATTACACATCATTGCAATCAAGGTGGTACCGCGAGTTTTCGTCCTTGGCTGTAATGGTGTTTTTTTGTATTTAATTTATAGAAAGCAGGTAATGACATGAAACAATTAAGTAGTGCACAAGTTCGACAAATGTTTCTTGATTTCTTCCAATCTAAAGGACATACAATTGAACCTAGTGCGTCTTTGATCCCCGTGAACGATCCAACCTTATTATGGATCAACTCTGGTGTTGCAACATTGAAAAAATATTTTGATGGTTCAGTTGTACCAGAAAATCCAAGAATCACAAATGCCCAAAAGTCTATTCGAACAAATGATATCGAAAATGTCGGTAAAACAGCACGTCACCATACGATGTTTGAGATGCTGGGCAATTTTTCTATTGGTGACTATTTCAAAAATGAAGCCATCCACTGGGCATGGGAATTTTTGACTGATCCAAAATGGATGGCATTCGATCCAGAAAAACTTTATGTAACAGTTTATCCAAAAGATACAGAAGCAAAACGCATCTGGCATGAAGAAGTCGGTCTACCGTTAGATCACATTATTGATGTAGAAGACAACTTCTGGGATATCGGTGCAGGCCCATGTGGACCAGATACAGAAATTTTCTATGACCGAGGAGAAGCTTATAACGATTTAGCAGAAGATGATCCTGAAAACTATCCAGGAGGAGAAAATGAACGTTATTTAGAAATCTGGAACTTGGTATTTTCAGAATTCAACCATAAACCTGATAATACATTTGAACCACTTCCTCATAAAAACATTGATACGGGCATGGGATTGGAACGTATGGTCTCAATCGTTCAAGATGCGCCCACGAACTTTGAGACAGATTTGTTTATGCCTATTATCCACGCCGTAGAAAAGCTAAGCAAACAAGTAAAATATGGTGAAAACCCAGTAACAGATATCTCTTACAAAGTAATCGCAGATCATATTCGGGCCCTTTCATTTGCTATTGGCGATGGTGCATTACCATCGAATGAAGGAAGAGGGTATGTCTTACGCCGTTTGCTTCGTCGCGCGGTCATGCATGGGAAAAAATTAGGTATTGAACAAGCATTCTTATATCGTTTAGTCCCTGTCGTTGGGGAAATCATGGTAAGTTATTATCCTGAAGTACTTCAACAAAAAGAATTTATTGAAAAAGTTATCCGTACAGAAGAAGAACGTTTCAATGAAACAATCAATGAAGGATTGGAAATCTTGAATCAAGTGATCCAAGAAGTGAAAAACGAAAACGGTACGACTCTATCAGGAAAAGACATCTTCAAATTATACGACACATATGGCTTCCCAGTAGAATTAACGGAAGAAGTGGCAGAAGATGAAGGACTGAAAGTTGATCATGCTGGTTTTGAAAAAGAAATGGACGCACAACGTGAACGTGCTCGCTCTGCCCGTAGTACAGAAAAATCAATGGGTGTACAATCTGCTTTATTGACAGATATCAAAGTAGAAAGTAAATTCATCGGATACACGGAGCAAGAATCAGATAGTCAATTATTGGTCATCGTAAAAGGCGAATCTCTTCTGAATGAAATCGCAGAAGGTGAAGCTCAAATGATCTTTGACCAAACACCTTTTTATGCAGAAATGGGTGGCCAAGTAGCAGACCAAGGTTGGATCATGGATGAAGCAGGAGAAATCGTTGCAGTTGTTACAGATGTTCAAAAAGCGCCTAATGGTCAATTTATGCACACAGTAGAAGTAAAAGCACCAATGAGCGAAGGACAAACTTATCATCTATTGATCGATCAATCGATGCGCAACCGTATCATCAAAAACCATACAGCAACCCATCTACTGCACAAAGCATTGAAAGAAGTACTTGGCGAGCATGCAAATCAAGCTGGTTCTTTAGTCGCTCCTGGACATTTACGATTCGACTTTACCCATTTTGGTCAAATCACTTCAGATGAATTAGCTGAAATGGAAAGAATCGTCAACGAAAAAATCTGGGAAGCTATCCCAGTTGAAACAATTGAAACAGATATCGATACAGCCAAAAATATGGGTGCAATGGCTTTGTTTGGTGAAAAATACGGACATGACGTTCGCGTAGTCAATATTGGCGGTTGGTCAATCGAACTGTGCGGAGGCACACATGTAGCAAACACAGAAAACATCGGAATCTTCAAAATCGTTTCTGAATCAGGAATTGGTGCAGGCGTGCGACGAATCGAGGCTGTAACAAGCAAAGAAGCGTATGAACTACTTGAAGAAGAAGAAAAACAACTAAAACAAGTAGCAACAATTGTTAAATCACCTCAATTGAAGGAAGTTGTTTCAAAAGCGGAACAATTGCAACAGCAAGTAAGAGAGCTACAAAAGGAAAATGAACAATTAGCTAGCAAGTTAGCGAATCAACAAGCCGGTGATGTATTCAAGAATCCAGAAAGGATCAATGGAAAAACAATCATTGCAGCACAAGTAAAAGTGAAAGACATGAATCAGCTGCGTCAATTAGCTGACCAATGGAAACAAAAAAATATTTCAGACATTCTTGTTTTAGCAAACGAACAAGAAGGAAAAGTCAGTCTGCTAGCGGCAATGACGAAAGAATCAAATGAAGCTGGACTAAAAGCTGGCGACTTGATTAAAGCAATCGCACCGAAAGTAGGCGGTGGCGGTGGTGGACGTCCAGATATGGCACAAGCTGGTGGGAAAAATCCTGCTGGTATTCCAGATGCACTTAAAGCTGCGAAAGAATGGCTTGCGCAACAATAGACCGTTTATGTTTGATAGAAAAAAACAACTGTTCAATCATTGAACGAAACACGATCATGGGGGCGAAGACAAATAGTCTTGCCCTCATACTTTTTTCGATGGAATAGAAGAGCGCATCTAATCAAATGGTCGATTTCGGATGGTCTTTAGTTGACGAAAGTGACAGAAATTTTTACGATTAGTATAAATAAAAGGGGTGAAAAAAATGAATAGCAGAAATAAAACCTTTCGACTAGTCTTACGTGCTATCTTATTAGCAATCATCATCGTACAAGCTATGGTACCTTGGCTTGGCTTTATTCCATTAGGGTTCATTAGTTTAACGATTATTCATATTACAGTAATTATTGCCGCAGTAGTATTGGGTCCAAAAGATGGGATGGTAATTGGCCTGTTTTGGGGAATTGCTACAATTGTCCGTGCCTACGCCATGCCGACAACGCCATTTGATACATTGGTATTCACGAACCCGATTATTTCGGTAGTTCCCAGAGTGCTTGTTGGCTTAGTAGCTGGTTTGGTTTTCCACTGGATTTATCAAAAAAATAAATCAATAACGATCAGCTCGGTCTTTGCAGGGGTATTAGGTTCATTGGTCAATACAGTCTTAGTGTTAGGATTCATGGGATTATTTTATACAGGTGCAACGGCAGATGCCTATGGTGTAGATTCTGCTCTTTTATTTAAAACCTTAGCAGGAGTTGCAGCAATCAATGGGATACCTGAAGCAATAGGAGCGGGAATCATAACACCATTACTAGCAAAAGCGTTATTTGCAGCAACGCCATTAAAACCAGAATAACGGCCATCTTTGAATGAATAGTAGGACGCATGATAGATGGAAAAAGGAAGAGAGGAGAGGAAAAGAATTGTCCTCTCCATCTTTTTACCTGAGCAACAAGCAAACTAGAAGGGATAAAAAACTTGGTTAAGAAACAAGAAGAAAAAAAGAAACAAATACCGCAACAGCGGACAAAAAAAGGAGTACTAGCTGGCATATTAGGATTGGTTACGAATCTAATCTTGTTTGTCTCTAAGCTAATGATCGGGCTTTTTTCAGGGAGTGTCTCCATTATGGCTGATGCAGTGAATAGTCTATCAGACACTGCTTCATCTATATTGACTTTGATTGGATTTAAAATTGCTGCAAAGCCAGCGGATCAGGAACATCCTTATGGACATGAACGTTTCGAATATATCAGTGGGTTATTTGTTTCGATCATCATTACTTATGTAGGATTTCAATTTTTAGAGTCATCCGTTGAAAAAATCATCCATCCAGAAAATGTCTCTTTAGCACCCATCGTCTTTTTTGTCCTGATCATTTCCATCTTTTTGAAATTTGCACAAGGAAAAATGTACCAGGTTATTGCACGATCCATTGATTCTGAAACATTGAGAGCTACAGCAACAGATAGTTATAATGATGTCTTTACTACACTGGCTGTATTGCTTTCAGCAGCAATCGAATGGGTAACTGGATGGCGTATCGATGGATATATCGGTTTTGCTTTAGCATTATATATCCTTTATAGTGGTTTAACGATGCTTCGGAATTTTGTATATGAGCTATTAGGTAGTCGCCCAACGTCAGCAGAGATTGAAGAAATGGAAGAACACTTGAATGCCTGCGACGATATACTTGGCTATCATGATTTGCTGGTGCATAACTATGGACCCAATAAACGCTTTGCATCAGTCCACATCGAAGTAGATGAATCAATGAATTTGAATGAAGCACATAAGATTATTGACCTGATAGAAAAAGACTTCAAAAAGTCTTTAGACGTAGAACTTGTCTGTCACTTGGACCCAATGCCTGTTGATAACGAAAAATACTATAATATCTTGCATCAATTAAAGCAAATTCTTTTTGAAACAGGTAGAGGGCTCGATATACATGATTTTAGAGTCATCCATCAAGGGAAAACATTGCAGTTTGACGTAGTTGTTCCTGAAAAATTCCAATTTGATGATACAGAACTCGAAAGAATTTTACGTATTCAAATAGAAGAAAAAATCGGAGATTATCATTTGGAAATCACTTTTGATCACAATTATCTTTTGTATTAAAGACAAGATACTAAAAAGACTCTTTAAAGTTTTTTCTTCGAAGAGTCTATTTTTCTTTTAATTGTTTTTGTAGGGCTTGTCGTGCGAGGTTATCTGCCCCTTTGTTTTTGTTTTCGGGCAACCATTGTAGGATTAACAAGGAAAAGTCGGGCAGAAGTTCTTTGATTTTTTGGAGATAGGGAAGGAAAAGCTCGTTTTTCGTTGTGTTTTTATCGACTGTAGAAACCAGTGTTTTGCTGTCTGAAAAACAGAAAATCGTTTCATTCTGTAAACCCTTATTCTTTAGAAATTCTAAAGTTTTTAAAAAGACTTCGAACTCTGCTTGATGGTTTGTCCCTACAGAAAGGGGAATAGATAGCTGTTCTTGTTTACCTTGATAGACAATCAAGATCCCTCCTCCGCTAGGTCCAGGGTTGCCTTTTGTAGAGGCATCAATGTATACTTTTAACATAAAAAGAGATTCTCCTTTTTGTTCAAATTAATGTTATGGTAAGATTATATCATTACTGAATCGGTGAGAGGTTAGAGAATGAAAAAAAATATTCGATGGCAGCCTGAATTGGCACATACGATCATCTATTGGTCATTGACCTTGATCATTCTGTTTTTTAGTCTGATTCTTTCTTTAGAAAACACAGGTCCGTATTGGAAAAGCAATATTGTTTTAGGTGTTTTTCTTGTTTTTCTATTTCTAGGATGGCGGCGTTCTTTTATTTTAAAATCCAACTCGGTCATCATACGCTATGCTGCTTTTTGGAAAGACCGGGAAATAACTGTCGGACAGATTCGATCTTTGACACCGACTAATACAGGAGTACAAATGACATTGCAAAATGAGAAAGCCCCATCTGTTTTTATGATGCGAAAAAAAGATCAAGTGGTTCTTTTTGATCATCTTGAAAAAAGTGGGCCTAAAGTAGGACCATCTTCTCAACAGCAAAGAAATAATACCCCATATACGAAAAATAGAAAAAGTTAATTTTAAAAAATAGGCCCTGAAGAAATGAATCTTTGTAGGAAAAGAAAAGAGTGAGACGTACGGATCAACCCGTTAAACGTCTCACTCTATTTGATTATCTAAATCAATGTATACTGGATTCGGAAGTGTGAACACTGCCTTTCTTGACATGGGCAGCTTGTGTTCCTCGATTCCCCTCGATGATCTCAAATTCGACCACTTGATTTTCTTCCAAAGTTTTGAATCCCTCTTCTTCAATCGCAGTAAAATGTACAAAAATTTCTTCTGTGTCATCATAACTGATAAAGCCGTATCCTTTTTTGTTGTCAAACCATTTTACAATTCCTGTGGTCAAAGCACTCACGACCTTTCTAAAGTCTGATCATAGCCTTCATTATAAAGAGTATTTATAAGTACGTCAAATAAATTAAAAACCCGTAATTTAATGTTTTTTTTCTGAATAAAACAAGGTATAATTGGCATATCTTAACAAAGAAGGTATTTTTTTAAATAAAGTTCGTGAAAAGGGGTAATCAAATGAAGAGTGATCTGCAAATTTCACAAGAAACAGATCTAGAACCGATTATTGAAGTAGCTAGTAAATTAGATCTTAAGGAAGACGATTTGGAACTGTATGGGAAATATAAGGCGAAAATCAATTTTTCTGGAATCAATCGCTCAAAGGATAACGCTGAAGGGCATTTGATCTTAGTTACTTCCATCAATCCAACACCAGCTGGCGAAGGAAAGTCAACAATCACTGTAGGGTTAGGAGACGCGCTCAATAAAATCAATAAAAAATCTGTTATTGCATTGCGAGAACCCTCACTTGGTCCTGTGATGGGAATCAAAGGTGGTGCTGCAGGCGGAGGATATGCACAGGTATTGCCTATGGAAGATATCAACTTGCATTTTACTGGTGACATGCATGCTATCACAACAGCTAATAATGCATTATCTGCTCTTTTAGATAATCATATTCATCAAGGAAATGAATTGAACATCGATGCTCGCCGAGTGATTTGGAAACGGGTAGTTGATCTCAATGATCGTGAACTGCGTAAAGTAATCGTTGGCTTGGGTGGGCCAATCCAAGGTGTCCCAAGAGAAGATGGGTTTGATATCACAGTTGCTAGCGAAATCATGGCTATCTTGTGTCTTGCGGCAGACCTCGAAGATTTAAAGGCTCGTCTTGCAAGAATCGTTGTCGGCTATACATTTGACCGTCAGCCTGTGACTGCTGGAGACTTGAAAGCAGAAGGCGCTCTGGCATTACTGCTGAAAGATGCCATCAAACCGAATCTTGTACAAACAATTTACGGAACACCAGCTTTTGTCCACGGGGGACCGTTTGCCAATATCGCCCATGGCTGCAATAGTATTTTAGCTACCAAGACAGCATTGAGATTAGCAGATTACGTTGTCACAGAGGCAGGATTTGGTGCAGATCTTGGCGGAGAGAAATTTTTAGATATCAAAGTACCTAACTTGAAAAAAGCGCCGGATGCAGTGGTGATCGTCGCAACAATCCGCGCATTGAAAATGCATGGCGGAATGAAAAAAGATGAACTTAAAAATGAGAATCTTGACGCTTTGAAAATAGGTTTTGCAAATTTAAAACGTCATATACGTAACATGGAACAATACCAACTCCCTGTGATCGTTGCAATCAATGAATTCGTAACAGATACAGATAGTGAACTTACACTGCTGGAGCACTTGTGCGAAGATCAGGGAATCCTTGCTAAAAGAGCAAGTGTATGGGCAAATGGAGCAGAAGGTGGCGTTGATTTAGCAGAAGCTGTGGTACGATTGATTGATAGAAAAGAAGCTGATTACAAGCCATTGTATCTCCTAGAAGAAACGATACAAGAAAAGACTGAAACAATCGTCAAGAAAATCTACGGAGGAAATGGTGTTGTTTTTAGTAAAAAGGCGCAAAAACAAATAGAAGAATTTACGAAAAATGGATGGGATAATTTGCCGATTTGTATGGCGAAAACCCAATATTCATTCTCTGATGATCCTTCATTGCTAGGCGCACCTGAAGATTTCACCATCACCATCCGAGAAATCATCCCAAAAGTAGGGGCAGGATTTTTAGTAGCCTTAACTGGGGATGTTATGACGATGCCTGGTTTGCCTAAAAAACCTGCTGCATTAAATATGGACGTGACAAACGACGGAGAAGTATTTGGTTTGTTTTAAGCTTGATTATAATCTACCGTATACTAAATGACTTTCATTAAACATAAGAGGAGCTGTATTTTGACTACAGCTTCTTTTTTTGAAGGTGTCAAGAGATTAATTGTGTTTGCACTAGGATCATTCTTTTTCTTTATTGTATTTTGAGCTATACTAAAGCATAATAGGAGGGTACGATGAAAACGACATTTATAAGAAAAACCGGTTTTTACGGTATGGGCAGCTCGATTCAATTAAGAATCAATAATGAAAAACGCAGTTTTCTCAATCATGAACAAAAGATAACGCTTGATCTGGAAGTTCCCTTTACGATGCAGGTCACCTTTTATTGGCTAAAAAGCCCCGTTTATACAGTGAAAGAAGCAAAGCCTGTTTATGTGATCACAATGAATAGTTTGATTCTTCAAATCTACCCGTTCTTATTTCTGGCAACTGGGTTGGGGGCCGTTTTCCTACAAAATCTATTTTTCAGTTTTTTTGCAGTTGTCGTGATGTTTGCGTTCTTTTTCTATATAAAAAACCGGGCATATTTGATCAAGGAGGAAAATTATGGCAAACTCTGATCTTTTTTTAATCAGTTTCAATCGAATCGAAAAATGGATGAGAGACGAGATGGGAAATGCACGAAACATGGGATTTACCGAACTTGTCAGACGCCTAGCTCAAAGAAAACAATTGATGATCAGAAAATATGAAGATGATCTTTTACAGCTTGCTCAGTTAAGGAATGCAATCGTCCATGACCGAATCGCCGTCGATTTTGTCATTGCAGAACCAAATGATTGGACAGTCAAGCGAATCCAGCTGATCGAACAAGAACTGATACGCCCAGAAACCGTACTACCTCGATTTGCAAAACGTGTAACCGGTTTTGAGCAAGATCTTCCGCTACTTGAACTGTTAAAGATAGTAGCAGAAAAAAGGTATTCACAGTTTCCGTTATATAATAAAGGAAAATTTGTAGCATTGATTACTTTACGGAATATCGGATTTTGGCTAGCAAAAGAAAGCCAAAAAGGTCCTGTTGATTTAACAAATAAACGAGCATTGGATTTGATTATCCAAAATGGGAAGTACACAAATTATCATTTTGTTCCAGCTAAAACACATATTTACGAGGTTGAAGCGATGTTTCGTGAGCAAGGAACTTTGGAAGCCGTACTTATCACTAAAGATGGTAATCCCGATGGTAATCTGCTTGGGATCATACGACCTCGCGATATTTATAAACAAATAGAAAAGGATTGATTTTTTGTTAATTATTTATTGGATATTCAGCGCTCTGCTAGTGGGAGTGGATCAGCTGGTCAAATGGTGGATCACTGATAATTTAGCGCTTGGAGAGACGAAAAGTCTTATACCAGGTATATTGTCACTGAATCATATTCGAAACACTGGAGCCGCATGGAGTATGCTAGAAGGGAAGATGTGGTTCTTTACTATAGTGACACTCATTGCAGTCGTTGTGATTCTCACATTGATGATTAAAAATCGTGAAAAAGGTAATCGCTGGTTCATGATTGGATTGAGCCTGATTCTAGCTGGTGCGATAGGTAACTTTATTGATCGTCTCCGACTTGGCTATGTAGTAGATATGTTTCAAACAGACTTTATGAACTTTCCAATTTTCAATGTAGCAGATGTGACACTTGTATGCGGAGTGATCTGTATATTAATTTATATTATTTTAGATGAAAAGGATCAAAGAAAAAAATGACAGAACTTAAAACAACGATTTATCATGAATCTGGTAGGATCGATAAAGTATTGACTAATCTATTCAGTAATTACAGCCGTTCGCAAATTCAATTGTGGCTGAAAGAACGTGCGGTTTCTGTCAATGGAGAACCAGTCAAAGCAAATTACAAAGTAAAACAAGGAGACGAGATCACTGTCTTGATCCCTGAACCAGAAACATTAGATGTTGTCCCAGAGAACATCCCGTTGACCATTGTTTACGAAGATGAAGATGTCGCGGTAATCAATAAACCCCAAGGAATGGTCGTTCATCCTTCAGCAGGTCATACGCATGGTACAATGGTCAATGCGCTGATGTATCATGTCAAGGATCTTTCTACGATCAACGGAGTTATCCGACCGGGTATCGTCCACCGAATCGACAAAGATACTTCAGGTTTGCTGATGGTTGCCAAAAATGACCAGGCACACGAATCATTAGCTAAGCAATTAAAAGATAAGACTTCTTTACGTAAATATGTTGCTTTAGTCCATGGAGAGATTCCTCACGAAAAAGGCACGATCAATGCGCCAATCGGCCGTTCGAAAGAAAACCGAAAAATGCAGGCGATAAGAGAAGATGGAAAGCCAGCTGTCACGCATTTTACTGTATTGGAACGTTTTGAAGGATTTACTCTAGTTGAATTAAAACTGGAAACTGGAAGAACACATCAGATCCGCGTGCATATGAAGTATATCGGTTATCCGTTAGCTGGAGATCCAGTATACGGACCGAAGAAAACTTTGAAAGGCAATGGTCAGTTTCTCCATGCGCAAATGTTAGGTTTTACGCACCCGACTACAAACGAAAAGATGATCTTTGAAGCACCTCTTCCAGAAGTTTTTGAAAAAACTTTAGAAAAATTAAGAAAAAACATTGCATTTTAATTTAGATAACGGTATAGTAATTAACAACGAAAGCATAAAACTTAATAGAATTCCTTTAAGTTTAGTCCCGTGAGGCTAAGAAGGGTGGGAGCAAGGATACGTATGGTGCGCCATAAAGTAAATTGCTCATTGACATAGTATAGCTATCAGTGTATCAGTATACGCTCAGTCTAAACATTCCTCCTGTCCTCTTAGGGCAGGAGTTTTTTTATGCAAAAAAGTAGGGGGAATGAAAATGCAAGCAAAAGAAGTAGTAGATCAGGTAACGATGAAGCGAGCATTGACTCGAATTACTTATGAGATTATCGAGAGAAACCATAGTATCCAAGATATCGTATTGGTAGGTATCAAAACACGAGGGATCTACATTGCATCAAGAATCGCTGAACGCCTGAAGCAGCTAGAAGATATCGATATTCCTGTAGGAGAACTAGATATCACTTTATACCGAGATGACAAAAAAGAAAATCCAGAAGAACCGGAACTTCATTCTTCTGACATCCCAGTTTCCTTAGAAGGAAAAGAAGTTATTTTGATTGATGATGTTTTGTATACAGGACGAACGATTCGAGCAGCAATGGACGCAGTAATGGATTTTGGCAGACCAAGAAAAATTTCATTAGCAGTCCTAGTAGATCGTGGGCATCGAGAATTGCCAATCCGTGCAGATTATGTTGGGAAGAACATTCCAACATCTCGGGCGGAAGAGATTTTAGTAGAGATGCAAGAGCTTGATGGACAAGATCGCATCATGATTTTGAAAGAGGAAGATTAGAGGAGAGAGAAACATGTCGGAGAAAAAAGGATTTCATAATGATGACGTGGTGTTAGATATCCACGATCGCCCAACCCCAGGACATTGGGTTGGATTAAGTTTACAACACTTGTTCACGATGTTCGGAGCAACCGTGTTAGTACCTATCTTAGTAGGGATCGATCCAGGTATCGCACTAGTCAGTTCAGGACTAGGTACATTGGTGTACTTATTTACTACTAAAGGAAAGATACCTGCGTACTTAGGAAGCAGCTTCGCTTTCATTGCAGCGATGCAGCTTTTGATGAAAACAGATGGTTATCCAGCGATTGCACAAGGAGCAGTCACAACTGGATTAGTCTACTTGATTGTTGCGCTGATCATCAAAAAGATCGGTTCAGCATGGCTAGATAAAATCTTGCCTCCGATCGTCGTCGGCCCAGTCATCATGGTTATCGGGTTGGGACTTGCGGCAAATGCAGCAACAAATGCTATGTATAATCAAGGCACATATGATTTCAAGTATATTGCCGTAGCACTGATCACATTAGGATTGACCATCTTCTTCAACATGTGGCTAAGAGGTTTTCTCGGATTGATTCCGATTTTACTAGGTATTATTAGCGGGTACATCGTAGCCTTGCTGTTTGGAATCGTGGATACTAAGCCAATCGTAGACGCTGCCTGGTTTGCTGTTCCTAACTTTGAGATTCCATTTTTACAATATGAACCAAAGCTATATCTTGGAGCAATCACAACAATGGCGCCCATCGCTTTTGTGACGATGACAGAGCATATCGGCCATCTTATGGTATTGAATAAACTAACTAAACGTAATTTCTTTGAAGAACCGGGTCTTCATAAGACGTTGACAGGTGATGGCTTAGCACAAATCGTAGCAGCCTTCGTTGGTGGACCTCCTGTAACAAGTTACGGCGAAAACATTGGTGTTCTGGCTATCACACGCGTCCATAGCGTGTTTGTGATTGGGGGAGCTGCAGTTTTTGCAGTCGTTTTGGGATTCGTAGGAAAATTAAGCGCTTTGATTTTAAGTATCCCTGGACCAGTCATCTCAGGAATCAGTTTTATCTTGTTTGGTGTCATTGCAGCAAGCGGAATGAAGATTTTGATCGAGAACAAAATCGATTTTGACAAAAAGAAAAATCTGTTGATTGCTTCAGTTATACTAGTAGTAGGAATTGGCGGACTTGTCTTTGAAGTAGGCACATTTACATTGTCGGCAATGGCGTTAGCAACTGTACTTGGCATCGTTTTAAATCTTATCTTACCAGAAACTTCACGAAGCGAAGAAAACTAAGGAGGAAACATTATGATCATCAAATCAGAACGTATCAGTTTAAAGCATTTATTGACCGTTGAGGCACTTACTGACCAAGAAGTTATGGGCTTGATTCGCAGAGGGCAAGAATTCAAGCAAGGGGCTAATTGGACTCCGCAAAAGCGCCAGTACTTTGCTACAAACCTCTTTTTCGAAAATAGTACCCGCACACATAAAAGTTTTGATGTAGCGGAGAAAAAACTAGGGCTTGAAGTGATTGAATTTGAAGCAAGTACAAGCTCTGTCCAAAAAGGAGAAACGTTATACGATACAGTACTGACGATGTCTGCATTAGGTGTAGATGTAGCGGTCATCCGTCATGGTGATGAAAACTATTATGACGAACTGATACAAAGCAAAACCATCCAGTGCTCGATTATTAATGGGGGAGACGGAAGCGGACAGCATCCAACCCAATGCTTGCTTGATTTGATGACCATTTATGAAGAATTTGGACACTTTGAAGGACTGAAAGTTGCCATTGTAGGGGACATCACCCACTCTCGGGTAGCGAAATCCAATATGCAGATGTTGAAACGCTTAGGTGCACAAGTATTCTTCTCAGGTCCTAGAGAATGGTACGACGATGAATTCGAAGTATACGGACATTATATGCCATTGGACGAACTACTAGATCAAGTTGATGTCATGATGATGCTTCGAGTGCAACACGAACGCCATGATGGAAAAGAAAGCTTCTCAAAAGAAGGCTACCATCAGGAATATGGTTTAACAGTTGAACGTGCGAAGAAGCTGCAAAAACATGCAATCATTATGCACCCAGCACCAGTTAACCGCGATGTGGAATTAGCTGATTCATTAGTGGAAGGATTACAGTCACGAATCGTTCAACAAATGAGCAATGGTGTCTTTGTCAGAATGGCAATCTTAGAAGCAGTGCTAAATGGAAAAGCGTAATTATAGGAGGATGGAAAAATGAAAACACTCATTAAAAACGGTCAGATCAATACACGAAAAAATATGACGACACCAGCAGAAATTTGGATAGAAGATGGGCGAATCAAAGCAATCGGTACAGGATTCTCAGAAGCCGAATTTGATGAAGTGTTTGATGCAAAGGGACAATTGATCACACCTGGTTTAGTGGACGTCCATGTCCATTTGAGAGAGCCAGGATTTACATACAAGGAGACGATCGAAGCTGGAACTCGCTCAGCTGCACGTGGTGGTTTTACTACTGTATGCGCGATGCCGAATTTAAATCCTGTACCTGATACGGCAGAAAAGCTGAAACAAGTATATGACATCATTAGAAAAGATGCAGTTGTGAAGGTATTACAGTATGCGCCAATCACAGAAAATCTGCGAAGTGAGAAATTAGTTGATCAAGAAGCACTGATTGAAGAAGGTGCTTTTGCTTTCACAAATGACGGTGTAGGTGTCCAAACGGCTGGAACGATGTATCTGGCTATGAAAGAAGCTGCGAAAAACAATAAAGCACTAGTAGCCCATACAGAAGACGAATCTTTATTATTTGGCGGTGTTATGCATGCTGGCAAGAAGGCAGAAGAACTGGGTCTTCCCGGGATCTTAAGTGTAACCGAGTCTTCTCAAATCGCCAGAGATCTGTTGCTAGCTGAAGCAACTGGTGTTCATTACCATGTGTGCCACGTATCTACTAAAGAGAGTGTCCGAGTAATCAGAGACGCAAAAAAAGCAGGAATCCACGTAACAGCGGAAGTTTCGCCCCATCATCTTATTTTGATCGATGAAGATATTCCCGAAGATTTCGGCTTTTGGAAAATGAATCCACCGCTAAGAGGACGGAAGGACAGGGAAGCCTTGATCGAAGGTTTGCTTGACGGCACGATCGATTGTATCGCTACAGATCATGCCCCACATGGATTAGAAGAAAAAAGCCAAAGCTTCATGAAATCGCCATTTGGCATAGTAGGAAGCGAAACAGCATTCCAACTGATCTACACTCATTTTGTAGAAACTGGACAATTCACATTGGAACAAGTAATCAATTGGCTGGCAGTTAAACCGGCTGAGATTTTTGGTTTGAATGCAGGAACGCTGACAGTCGGCGCACCCGCTGATGTAGCAATTTTTGATATTACAAAAACTTGCACGATCGATAAAGAAGACTTTTTATCAAAAGGGGAAAATACACCTTTTATCGGCTGGAAAGTAAAAGGTGAAACACAAATGACTTTTGTCAACGGAAAACTTGTGTGGCAGAAGGGAGAATAAAAATATGGAACGTTTGCTTATATTAGAAGATGGAACAGTTTTCGAAGGAAAAGCTTTTGGCGCGGATGCAAATGTCTTCGGAGAAATCGTTTTTACAACAAGTATGACTGGTTATCAAGAAACCATCACCGATCAAAGTTTCAACGGTCAAATCATTACATTTACCTATCCTATGGTGGGCAATTATGGGGTAAATAGAGATGATTATGAATCGATTTCTCCAACATGCAAAGGAGTAGTAGTAAAAGAGCACGCGCGTGTAGCTTCAAACTGGCGAAACCAAATGACGCTAGATTCATTTTTGAAACAAAAAGGGATTCCTGGAATATCAGGTATCGATACGCGCGCCCTTACTCGTAAAATCCGTGAAGCCGGAACGATGAAAGCAAGTATCGTTGATGCTGGAGATTCCTTCGAACATGCATTTGATCAGCTGAAAGCAACCGTTCTAGCAACCAATCAAGTGCAGCAAGTTTCCACTAACAAACCTTATCCAAGTCCAGGAACAGGACGGAAAGTTATCGTCATTGACTTCGGCTTGAAACATAGTATTTTACGAGAATTGAGTAAAAGAAACTGTAACCTCACAGTACTTCCCTATAACACAGATGCCGAGACGATTTTAGCGTTATCACCAGACGGAGTCATGCTGACGAATGGACCTGGTGATCCAAAAGATGTGCCAGAAGCAATCGAAATGATCAAAAAAATCCAAGGAAAAGTACCGATTTTTGGTATTTGTCTTGGTCACCAGTTATTTGCTTTAGCCAACGGTGCAGATACCTATAAAATGAAATTCGGACATCGAGGATTAAATCACCCGGTACGAGAAGTAGCGACCGGAAGAATTGATTTTACTTCTCAAAATCATGGCTATGCAGTCGATGAAGCCACGATTGATCCAGAAAAACTCATCGTAACCCATGTAGAAGTAAATGACGGAACAGTAGAAGGAGTCAAACACAGAGATTATCCCGCTTTCAGTGTGCAGTTTCATCCAGATGCTGCTCCTGGTCCGCACGATGCACTACATTTATTTGATGAATTTATGGAAATGATGGATGCAGGAAAGGAGCAGTAAACAGATGCCGAAACGTACAGATATCAAGAAAATTATGGTGATTGGATCTGGTCCGATCATCATTGGTCAAGCCGCAGAATTTGACTACGCAGGAACACAAGCTTGCCTTGCTTTAAAAGAAGAGGGATATGAAGTGGTTTTAGTAAATTCTAATCCTGCGACGATCATGACGGACAAAGAAGTGGCAGATCAAGTATATATCGAACCGATCACACTTGAATTTGTATCAAGGATTCTTCGAAAAGAGCGTCCAGATGCTCTCCTTCCAACTTTAGGCGGACAGACAGGCCTCAATATGGCAATGGAGCTGGCAGCATCAGGTATTTTAGAAGAATTGAACATAGAACTTCTAGGAACGAAGCTTTCTGCGATCGATCAAGCAGAAGACCGTGATTTATTCAAACAGTTGATGAAAGAATTGAATCAGCCAATCCCCGAGTCTGAAATCGTCAATACAGTAGAAGAAGCTGTAGCGTTTGCAAATAAAATCGGCTATCCCGTCATCGTTCGTCCAGCCTTTACTTTAGGCGGGACTGGTGGAGGCATGTGTGAAAATGAAGAAGAATTACGAATAGTCTCAGAAAATGGATTAAGTCTTTCCCCAGCTACCCAATGTTTAATTGAACGAAGTATTGCGGGTTTTAAAGAAATTGAATATGAAGTGATGAGAGATTCGGCTGATAATGCAATCGTTGTCTGCAACATGGAAAATTTTGACCCAGTGGGTATCCATACAGGTGATTCTATCGTGTTTGCTCCTAGCCAGACATTGTCTGACCATGAATATCAAATGCTTCGTGATGCTTCTCTTTCGATTATTCGAGCACTTAAGATCGAAGGAGGCTGTAACGTCCAACTTGCTCTTGATCCACATAGCTTTAATTATTATGTGATTGAAGTCAATCCGCGTGTTTCTCGTTCATCGGCGTTAGCAAGTAAGGCGACTGGCTATCCGATCGCTAAGCTAGCTGCTAAAATAGCGCTTGGATTAACATTAGACGAAATGAAAAATCCTGTAACAGGAACGACTTTTGCAGAATTTGAACCTGCATTAGATTATGTTGTAGCTAAAATTCCTCGCTGGCCGTTTGATAAGTTTGAAAACGGAGAACGGCTTTTAGGTACGCAGATGAAAGCAACTGGTGAAGTGATGGCTATCGGTCGGAATATCGAAGAGTCTTTATTGAAAGCTGTGCGTTCTTTAGAAATCGGTACACACCATATCGAACTTCCTGAGTTGGCAGACATCACGGACGATGACCTAATCCAAAAAGTGGTTCGAGCACAAGATGATCGCCTGTTTTATGTAGCTGAAGCTATTAGACGAGGGTACACCATAGAAGAATTGGCAGATTTGACAAAAATCGATTTATTCTTTTTAGATAAACTGTTGCATATCGTAGAAATCGAACAGCAGTTGAAACAGCAGCCGTTGGATGACAGGATATTGAAAACAGCGAAACAAAACGGTTTTACAGACAAAAAAGTGGCGGAGCTGTGGGAAATAAGCGAAGAAGCCGTTCGCCAGATGAGAAAAGAAAATGACTTGATTCCTGTATATAAAATGGTTGACACTTGTGCAGCGGAATTCGAATCAAAAACACCTTATTTTTATAGTTCCTATGAATATGAAAATGAAAGTTCACGATCAGAAAAGCCCTCAGTTCTAGTACTGGGATCTGGTCCTATCCGTATCGGACAAGGAGTTGAATTTGACTATACGACTGTGCATTCTGTCAAAGCAATCCAGCAGGCAGGATACGAGGCAATCATCATGAACAGCAATCCGGAAACAGTTTCTACTGACTTTTCTATTTCGGATAAATTATATTTTGAGCCATTGACCTTCGAAGATGTGATGAATGTGATCGAGCTAGAACAGCCGATAGGAGTAATCGTTCAATTCGGTGGTCAGACAGCAATCAACTTAGCCGAACCTTTGACTACTGCTGGTGTAAAAATCTTAGGGACAACGATTGAAGACTTGGATCGTGCGGAAAATCGTGATTTATTCGAGCAAGCGCTGAAAGAGTTGGATATTCCTCAACCTTTAGGGGATACTGCTACAAGTAAAGAAGAAGCCGTGGTTATCGCTTCGAGAATTGGTTATCCAGTACTTGTTCGTCCAAGCTATGTATTAGGCGGGCGTGCGATGGAAATCGTTGAAAATCAGCGAGATTTAGAAGACTACATGGAACATGCTGTGAAAGCTTCTCCAGAACATCCAGTACTAGTGGACCGCTATTTGCTTGGTGGCGAATGCGAAGTGGATGCGATTTGTGACGGTGAAACAGTACTCATTCCAGGGATCATGGAACATATTGAGCGTGCCGGTGTCCATTCAGGGGATTCAATGGCTGTGTATCCACCTCAAACATTATCTGAATCAATCAAGAAAACGATCGAAGACTACACGATCCGTTTAGCATTAGGTTTGAACTGTGTCGGGATGATGAATATCCAGTTCGTCATCCATGAAAATGAGGTTTATGTGATCGAAGTCAATCCTCGAGCAAGTCGGACTGTTCCATTCTTAAGTAAGGTGACAGGAATTCCAATGGCACAAATTGCGACGAAAGCTATTTTGGGAGAGAAATTAAAGGCACTTGGTTATGAAAACGGACTTTATAAGGAAACAAAAGAAGTCCATGTTAAAGCGCCCGTCTTTTCTTTTACTAAATTGCAGAAAGTCGATACTTACTTAGGGCCTGAAATGAAATCGACTGGAGAAGTAATGGGGTCTGACAGACAATTAGACAAAGCTTTGTACAAGGCATTCGAAGCTTCTGGATTACACTTGCCTGAATATGGAGCCGTATTGTTTACGATTGCGGATGAAACAAAAGAAGAAGCACTAGAGTTGGCTAAACGTTTTACAGAAATCGGCTATAGTCTGATAGGAACGAAACATACAGCTGCCTATTTCGAAAAACATGGTTTGGTTGTTGAAACAGTTGCGAAAATTTCTGAGGAAGCAGCAGAAAAAAATGTAGTCGACTTAATACGAGATGGTAAAACACAAGTGGTTGTCAATACGATTGATAAAGATCGGGGAAATGCTTCTAAAGACGGCTTCATTATCCGAAGAGAAGCAGTCGAACATGGTATTCCGTTGTTTACTTCTTTAGACACAGCAGATGCGATCGTTCGAGTGATGGAATCCCGTGCATTTTCAACCAACCCTATTTAACGGTGTATACATGTTAAGACCGAAAGAAGAAAATCCGTTACAGGAGGGGACAGATGAAACAAGAAATGATGGAAATCGTTCAGCAAAAACAGCTGGCACCAAAGATTTTTGAAATGACATTAAAAGGTGATCTAGTAAAAGAAATGCAGCAACCAGGACAGTTCTTGCATATCCTCGTGCCGCGTGCAGACTTGCTGCTACGCCGACCGATTAGCTTGAATCATATCGATCACGAGACAAATACTTGCCGTATTATCTATCGGGTGGAAGGTGAGGGGACTAGCGTTTTCTCTACTCTTTCTGCCGGAGACTATTTAGATGTTATGGGCCCTTTAGGTAATGGCTTTGATTTATCTGATCTTCATACAGGAGACGAAGTATTTATAATCGGTGGAGGAATCGGTGTCCCGCCTCTGTATGAGTTATCAAAGCAGTTAGTCAAAAAAGGGATCAAGCCAACGCACTTTTTAGGTTTTGCCACACATGAAGTCGTTTATTATGAAAAAGAATTTAATCGTCTTGGAGAAACAAGAATCGCTACTGACGATGGCACATACGGTATGCACGGAAATGTCGGTAATTTATTATTAGGAACGAAGACGAAACCTACAGCAGTTTTTGCATGTGGTTCAAACGGGTTATTGAAGACAGTGGAACAGCTGTTTTCTTCGCATCAAAATGTCCAGTTATCATTAGAATCCCGCATGGCATGTGGGATAGGGGCTTGCTATGCTTGCGTTTGTCATACGCCGGAAGATGAAACAGGAACAAAAAGTGTGAAAGTTTGTGACGAAGGACCGATTTTTAAAATAGGAGAGGTAATTATATGAATGAGAATCCTTTAGCAGTCAAACTTCCTGGCCTAGAATTAAAAAATCCTATCATGCCAGCAAGCGGCTGTTTCGGTTTTGGCAAAGAATATGGAAAATACTATGATTTGAATCAGCTTGGTTCGATCATGGTCAAGGCAACGACTCCAAATGCTCGCTTTGGCAATCCCACACCGAGAGTGGCGGAAACACCATCTGGCATGTTGAATGCGATTGGTTTACAAAATCCTGGTCTAGACGTTGTTATGAATAAACTTCTTCCAGAATTAGAGGAGTACAATGAGTTACCCATCATCGCAAATGTTGCTGGTGCTTGTGAAGAAGACTATGTAGAAGTTTGTAGCAAAATCGGCGAAGCGCCAAATGTGAAAGCAATCGAGCTGAATATTTCCTGTCCAAATGTCAAGCATGGCGGTATCGCTTTTGGAACAGATCCTGATGTTGCTTTTCAATTAACACAAGCAGTAAAGAAAGTTGCTTCTGTTCCTGTCTATGTCAAACTATCTCCCAATGTGACAGACATCGTTCCAATCGCTCAGGCAATCGAAGCTGGAGGGGCAGATGGATTTACAATGATCAATACACTACTTGGTATGCGGATTGACCTTAAGACAAGAAAACCAATTTTAGCCAATCAAACAGGTGGACTATCCGGACCAGCAATCAAGCCTGTCGCTATCCGTTTGATTCATCAAGTGGCAAGTATATCCAATCTTCCAATCATTGGGATGGGCGGCGTGCAGACAGTGGACGATGTTCTTGAGATGTTTATGGCTGGAGCAAGCGCTGTAGCTATAGGGACTGCGAATTTCACCGATCCCTATATCTGTCCTAAACTAATCAAAGAGCTCCCAGTGCGAATGAACGAACTAGGTATTGAGTCACTGGAAAGATTAATCAAAGAAGTGAGAGAGGAACGTGAACGATGAACCAACTAAACCAACGACCAATCATTGCATTAGATTTTTCAACTTGGCAAGAAGTAGAAGACTTTCTTCTTTTTTTCCCAGAAGAAGAAAAATTGTTTGTGAAAATCGGAATGGAATTGTTCTACCAAGAAGGACCTGAAATCGTACGTTATTTAAAAGATGCTGGTCACGATGTGTTTTTAGATCTGAAACTTCACGATATTCCGAATACGGTCGAAAAAGCAATGCGGGGACTGGCAAAGCTTGGTGTTGATGTCACATGTGTTCATGCAGCTGGCGGTATTCGCATGATGGAGGCGGCAATGCGTGGATTAGAAGAAGGAACGCCAGAAGGTGGGAAACGTCCCCTACTTCTAGCTATCACTCAACTTACCTCTACAAGTGAAGAGGAGATGCATGCAGACCAACTAATCGAAGTTCCTTTAGAAAAAAGTGTGATCCATTACGCTAACTGTGCCAAAAAAGCAGGATTAGATGGTGTGGTTTCTTCTGCTTGGGAAGTAGAAGCGATCAAAGAAACGGCGGGAGATGAATTTGTTTGCTTAACTCCAGGGATAAGACCAGAAGGAACAGTCGTAGGAGATCAGACAAGAGTAGTCACACCTTCTCAAGCAAGAGAGATTGGCTCAACTTTCATCGTTGTGGGACGACCAATCACACAGGCAACTGATCCTTATGAAGCATACCGAGCGATTCAAACAGAATGGAGCCAACCTAAAATGAATGTAGAACAAAGTATCGCAAAAGATCTATTAGAGATTGAAGCAGTATTTTTAAATCCAAGTAATCCTTTTACTTGGGCAAGTGGAATCAAAAGCCCCATTTACTGTGATAACCGAATCACGATGAGCTATCCAAAAGTCCGAAAAGAGATCGCAAAAGGCTTAGCAAGAAAAATCAAAGAAGCTTTCCCTGAAGTACAAGTAATTGCTGGAACTGCAACGGCAGGAATTCCTCATGCTGCATGGGTAGCGGAAATATTAGACTTGCCAATGGTCTATATTCGAAGTAAGGCGAAAGATCATGGGAAAGGCAACCAAATCGAAGGGCGTATAGTTGAAGGTCAGAAGATGGTTGTGATCGAGGATCTGATTTCTACAGGAGGTAGCGTCTTGGAAGCAGCTGAAGCAGCAAAAAGAGAAGGTGCAGCTATCCTTGGTGTTGCAGCTATCTTTACGTATGAGTTGCCAAAAGGAAAAGCAAATTTCGAAAAAGCCGAAATCCCTCTTATGACGTTGACCAATTACTCTGTATTGATCGAAGCAGCTTTAGAAGATCGTTATATCGATGAGCAAGAATTAACTCTGCTAAAAGAATGGAAAAAAGATCCTGAAAATTGGCAGTTTTAAGTACAAAAATACTTAGATAATTGAAGAAATAAAGCTATATTATTTTGAATATTTCTAAATTACCATTTCTCTACACCGTTATATTTTTTAAGGATACAGTTTATGTAACTGTATCCTTATTTTTTTCATAACCCTGCATGGATGATTTGGATGAGGAGATACATCCATAAAATACATATGCATGATCTTCAATAGCGCTGATTACACAAAGTATGAACGACTTCAACGAGTCAAAAACAGCCCCTCAACTGTGTTCCTATCCCACAGTCGAGAGGCTATTTTTGTTTTATATATGTAGAAAAGCAGTTCAACACTTTTACAAAATAGATTGAACACTTATCAGTAAATGATAAAAGTGTTGGGAAATAGTTGTAACTATAGCTTTTACAGGCTGAACAGAAGTTGGCACGGTATTTGCTTTATATAAAACTGTCAGCGAGGAGGAAATAAAAATGAATACGATTATTCTAGCTAGTCATGGCGCATTATCTCAAGGTCTAAAACAAACAGCTGAAATGATCTTGGGACCTGCCACTAATATTTATGCATTATCGGCTTATCGCGATGAAGATGAGCCGATAGAACAACAAATACAAAGTATAGTTTCAAAATTAGGAAAAGAAAATCTATTTATTCTCACAGATATCTTAGGAGGAAGTGTCAATAATGAAATGATAGGACTGTTAAAGAAAGAGCCAGCAATACGCTTGATCACAGGAATGAATCTACCCTTAGTGATTTCAATCGCCACGCAAGTTAACCCAATTGCTGCTGCAGATTTAGAATTGATTATCGAAGAAAGTCGGCAGTCATTGATTGATTGCAATCGATTACTAAAAAAATCAAATGAAGGAGGAGATGATCTATGATCAAGTTCATTCGTATCGATCACCGATTGTTACATGGACAAGTGGTGTTTTCTTGGAGTAAATCTTTACAAATCAACCGAATTCTGGTGGTGAATGATGAAGCAGCCAATGATGAATTTAAAAAAATGTCTTTAGAACTATCAAAACCTCAAGGAATCAAACTCAATATATTTACCGTTGAAAATACCTTGACAAAAATATCTAAAATAGAAGCATTGAGTGAAAACATCATGATGATCTTTGGAAATACCAAGGATGTTCGTCAGTTTTGCGAAAGTTACTCAAACGTTAAGGAAATCAATTACGGAGGCATCATAAAAAAAGAAGGATCAAAACAATTCAGTAATGCTATCTTCTTGACTGAAAATGAGATAGAAGATGCGAAAGTACTAAAATCAATGGGCATCAAACAGTTCATGCAACAGGTTCCAACCTCCAAAAAAGAGGATTTGAATACAATGATTTAAAAAGAAAGGAGTTTACGTTATGTTGTTTCAATCGATTGCCTTAGGTCTGGTCGGAATCATGTGCATCTTGGACTCTAGACTACTAGGGAGGATGAATTTTGAACGGCCTTTAATCGTGAGTACGTTAGTTGGGTTAGTATTAGGTGACTTGGAAAAAGGTTTGTTGGTTGGTGCTTCTCTGGAATTGATGTCGCTTGGTCTGGTAAATATCGGAGCAGCAGC
The DNA here is from genome assembly GCF_030053755.1 of Enterococcus sp. ZQ21. Classification (NCBI taxonomy): domain Bacteria; kingdom Bacillati; phylum Bacillota; class Bacilli; order Lactobacillales; family Enterococcaceae; genus Enterococcus; species Enterococcus sp. ZQ21. The sequence continues at coordinate 1,416,124 of NZ_CP125658.1, read as the reverse complement.
GCCACCGGATATGAATATGGCGTCCATTATTGCTACAGCTTTTGCTATTCTATCTGGCTCCAATGCTGAAACTGCTCTGACTATTGCCATTCCAATCTCTGTATTAGGACAAATGCTTGGAATATTGATGCGGACGGTACTCTCAAATCTGACACATTGGGCAGATAATTTAATCAATGAAGGAAAGTTCAGCAGAGCACGACGGATCCACATAATCTATGGTACGGTCTTATATTCACTGATGTATTTTATCCCTATCTTTTTAGCTGTTTACTTTGGAACAGATTTAGTGAAAAATATCGTGAGCAGTATCCCAGTATGGTTGACAAATGGTCTGACTTTAGCAAGCAAAATTTTACCAGCATATGGTTTTGCTTTGTTGTTACAAACGATGTTGACGAAAAAAATGATCCCGTTTTTATTACTTGGTTTTCTAATCACAGCTTACTCCGGATTAAGCATCACAGGTATCGCAGCTTTTGCTTGCATTGTGGCCTTTGTGATGGCACAAGTCAAATTCAATGGTAAAGATAATAGGACAGCTGTAAGCGAACCTGATCCTTTAGATGATTTATAGAAAGGAGTTTTTTTATGACTAAGAAAGATCAAAATAGTTGGAAGTATTGGCAATTTTTCTGGCGTTCGTGGGCAATACAAGCTTCGTGGAATTACGAACGACAAATGAATATGGGATTTATGTATGGTATCGCACCAATCATCGATAAAATCTATGACAAGCCAGAAGACAAACAAAAGAAAATCGATGCTTATGAGCGGCACATGGCTTACTACAATTGTACGCCGCAAACAAGTTCATTCGTTTTAGGACTAACAGCATCTATGGAAGAACAATATGCCGAAGATCAAGAGAATTTCAATCCGGAAACCATCAGTGCTTTGAAGACTTCGCTTATGGGCCCTTTGTCAGGAATCGGAGACTCTTTCTTCCAAGGAACCATACGTGTTTTGGCCTTTGGCTTTGGAATCAATCTCGCTCAGCAAGGTAGTATCTTAGGCCCTATCTTGGCCATTATCATCTCCTTCATTCCGTCCTTTTTCGTTACATATTATGGCGGAAAAATTGGTTATAATACTGGGAATAAATATTTAGCGAAACTGTATCAAGAAGGTTTGATGGATAAAGTGATGTATGTTTGTACGATTATCGGTTTGATGGTCATTGGAGCCATGATTGCTAGTATGATTGGGATCACCACGCCGCTAAGATTCGGCAAGGCGTTTGTTTTACAGGATGTTTTAGATAATATCATGCCCCAGTTGATTCCTTTAGGGCTGACGTTTTTTATGTATTGGTTGTTGCAAAAGAAAGTTCGGACCGGTTTGATGCTCACTATTTGTATCGCTGGTGGTGTTTTACTAAGTTTATGCGGGATTTTTAATTAAGGGACCAACCTAATTTAGGTTAAAAATAAATAGTATGAGGAGGAATTCAAACATGAATTCAACATTAAGTCCAAAAGATATCGTCAAAGAAATCATCGCGAACAAAGAGGTGGAGTCCATCGTATTTGTCGGCTGTGGTGCATCGAAAGCAGATCTATATCCAGCAAAATATTTTTTAGAACAAAACGCAAACAAATTACGTATCAGCCACTTTACGGCAAATGAATTCAATTATGCGACACCTCGCTCGATCAACGATCATACTGTAGTTATTTCAGCTTCATTGGGAGGTACGACTCCTGAAACTGTTCAAGCTAACGCAGTAGCGAAAGAACAAGGTGCCACAGTTATTAGTTTAACACATAGCGTAGATTCTCCGTTAACGAAAGACGCAGACTATGTGATTTATCATCGTTTCACAGAAGATTACGCAGCAAAACTAGAAAAAACAGGTTACTGCTTAGAACTTGCAGTTGAACTACTAAATCAGATCGAAGGATATAAAGACTACGATAAGATGATGGATGGTTTCGACAAAATTTATGATTTGTCGCAAGAAAGTGCAAAGGGAGCACGTCTACAAGCAAAAAAATTCGCCGAACGTTTCAAAAATGAAAAGGTGATATATGTTATGAGTTCAGGAGCGACTCATGAAGTTGCGTATTCCACTTCTATTTGTTTAATGATGGAGATGCAATGGATTCACTCTGGTACTTTCCATTCTGGTGAATTTTTCCATGGTCCATTTGAAATCACGGACAAAGACGTACCATTTATCTTATTGATGAATGATGGTCGTACGCGTCAAATGGATGCCCGAGCACTGACTTTTTTGAATCGTTTCGATGCAAAAATAGAAATCGTAGATGCACTGGATTGGGGACTGTCTGCCCACATTGCGAAAGAGGTTCTTGATTACTTCAATCCATTCGTCATCACAGCAGTATTCCGCGTCTATGCAGAAGAATTAGCTGAAGTACGCCAGCATCCACTGACAAAGCGTCGTTATATGTGGAAATTAGAGTATTAAACTAGAGCTGAGGCCAAGTGCCTCGGCTTTTCTTCCCTTGCATTGAAAAGGGTTTCTTATTCTCGTACAATTGATTGAGCAAGAGTAAATTGGGTGGTGTTGATCATGAACAAAAAAGTAGAAAAATATTTAAAAGAGCTGACAAAAAATTACAGTGAGCATCATGCAGAAGATTTTTCAGCTTTATCAATTAGCGAAAATGTCGGTTTGAATCGAAGTACAACAAGCTTCTACTTAAATCAAGGAATGAAAGAAGGAGTATTGGTCAAGGTCAAGAGTTACCCCGTCTCTTTTTTACATGTTGAAGCTTTAGCTGAACTTGGCATTTTTCACAGAGAATCTGAATATGAAACTTGGGAAGACTTATTTGCAGCAGAAAAAGCCAATGCATTAGAAACGGTGATTGGAGCAAATGGCAGCTTAAGAGAAGCAGTTGATCAAATAAAAACAGCAGTACTTTATCCTGGGAATGGGTTACCTATTCTTTTATCGGGCAATAGCGGTTCAGGAAAAACATTTTTAGCAGAAAAAATCTATGAATATGCTGTAGCAGAAAAGGTCATCCCAAAAGATGCTCCGTTTATCTCTTATAATTGTGCCCAATATTTCAACAATCCTGAACTCTTGTCTTCTGCTTTGTTTGGCCATGTCAAAGGAGCATTTACCGGAGCAGAAAAAGAACATATTGGATTGATAGAAAAAGCTGATAATGGCGTATTATTTTTGGATGAGGTTCACCGCTTAAGTGATGAAGGGCAAGAAAAGCTTTTTACATTTATGGATACAGGAGAAATTTCACCGATGGGGGACAATGCAATCAGACATAAAGCAAACGTCCGTATGATATTTGCAACAACTGAGAATGTCTATCAAACATTTTTGCCGACCTTTATTCGCCGTTTGCCAGTGATTGTCATGTTGCCGAATTATGAACGTCGTCCGCAATCAGAACGTATGCAACTGATAGACACATTTTTTATCAATGAAGCGAATATTTTGTCAAAACGCATCGATGTAAGTTATCAACTAGTGGACTTTTTGCTTAATAGTGACTTAGAAGGCAATGTAGGGAAGATAAAGAACATCGTGAAATATGTCTGCGGTAGTGCGTACGCCAAAAACCAAAATAGTCTGTCTATTCGAGTTCGTTTGAAGGATCTTCCAACTGAAAATACCATGCAGCTAAAAGAGCAGCTAAAAAAAACGATTAAAGCTTTACCAGACCGCCAATATTTGCCGCATACAGCTAACCAAGTCTTTTTAGAATCTTCAGAAGTCAGGCAAATCAGACAGTTATTTGAAAAAATAGTGCAAATGTATCAAAAAGTTGAAAAGCAAGAATTAATGATCAAAGATTTTATTGATCATACGGTAAATCGAATCAATCATTTGATGGACGAGTTTATTTTTAAAGATAGTTATTCGAAAGAAGAATCATTTTATTCTGTACTAACCTATCAGATACGAGAAACTTTTGATTGGATGCATGAAAACTACGGATTGGAACAAGATGGTAATCGTGTGATTGCCCTAGCACAGTATCTCTACCATAAAAACAACACAGATATGATTGCAGAAAATCATGAATGGCAAAGTGTCAAAGACAAGTTGTTAGAATTGGTTTCGAGTTCCATAGATACTTCTTATTGGTATGCTAAAAAAGTACTAGGACATATTTCTCGACAATTAGATCAAGATTTTAAAGAGGAAGATTTGATTTTTATTTCCTTTTATTTTCATGGGTTGCAGATCACGCTAGGAGAAAAGAAAATCAAGAGTATCATTTTAGCTCATGGTTATTCTACTGCTAGCAGTATGGCGAACGTAGGCAATCGGATATACTGAAGCAGAATATCTTTCAAGCTTATGATATGCCAATCAATATCACGTTAGCTAAAGTAGAAGAACAAGTTATTCGCTTTATCAATGATCATCAAACGGACGCCGGGTTGATTTTATTAGTAGATATGGGGTCGTTGAACGAAATCGGAAAAAAGCTAGCAGATAAAATACGTGGTCCACTGCTGATTATCGATTATGTCTCTACGCCTCTTGTATTGGAGATTGGGCAGTTGATTCAAAGACAAATGTCTATCGCAGAAATCAGCCAAAAAATCGATATAGAAAACAAAGTAAAAAAACAACTAATACTACCAAAAAAAGAAAAAACACAGGCAATCTTAACTTGCTGTTACACCGGAATAGGTTCAGCTACTCAAATACAAGAGATTTTGGAATCTTGTTTAGAAAATCATTGCAAAGAATTGACGATTATTCCGTATGATTACAAAAAATTGCAAAAAAATAAAATGTATGAGGATCCTTTCCAAATATATGAAGTATTGATGATTGTAGGAACAGAAGATCCCAAAATCGAACAGGTTCCTTATATTGGTCTTGATCATTTAATTAACGGTGAAGATGTTGAGAAGTTCATTTCAATTCTACAAGATTATTTTGACATACGTGATAAAGATTTAAAAGAACAGCTGATGTTCAGTTTTTCAATTAATAAAATCATCGAAAATTTAACGATTTTGGACGCAACCAAACTGTTGCGTTTAGTGCAAAGTGCTGTATCCGTAGCTGAGGAAACCTTAGAGATCACTCTATCTAATAGTAAGTTGTTTTTACTATACCTACATTGCTGCTGTATGATTGAACGAATTTTAAGGAAAGAAAGTGTGGATGAACAAGAAGATATAGAGGAATATACGACTCAAGCAGGTGCAGAAATGGAACAGATCCATCGTGCCTTTTTCGAAATAGAGAGTGAGTATACTATCAAGATTTCCACGTTGGAATTACGATTGATTCATGAAATTATTTATGGATAGGAGGAAGGTTTGTGAATTTAGGCATGATTTTTGATATGGATGGTGTCTTAATTGACTCAGAAAATTTTTATTTTGATCGACGTATGCAATTTTTCAAAGAAAAAAACATCCTACCAGGTTCGACGAATAAGTTGGATTTCGTTGGACTGACAGAAAATGGGATTTGGGAAGTATTGGTCTCAGAAAAAGACCAACGAGCTGATCTTAGAAAAGAATACCTTGCGTACCGGGAAAAACATCCTATTGACTTTAAAATAGCACTGCGAAAGGGTGCGGAAGACATCTTGGATTATTTAAAAAAGAAAAGTATCAAAATTGCTCTTGCTTCTTCTTCTCCTCAAAGAGAAATCGACAAAATGCTGACACAGAATGCTTTAGCACCATACTTCGATTTTGTCATTTCAGGAGAAAAGCTATCTAAAAGCAAACCACATCCAGAAATTTATCAAATCGCAGTAAATGCATTGGATGGTAGACATTGCATCGCAGTAGAAGATTCTCCTGTTGGTATTGCGTCAGCAAAAGCAGCTAATTTATATACGATTGCATTAAAGCAAGATCTGCCCCTTGATCAGGCACAAGCAGATATCGTGATTGATGACTTGAACGATATCATTCAAATAATCGAAACTTACGATATAGATTGATTCAACTATCTGAAAAAGATTTAAATGCCCCGAAACTTCGTGAAATTTTTGAACAAGAATCTTAAGCATATAATTAATTGATTGTGAGAAAAAATGGCTATCAATCGATATAAAAACAATCCAAAAACTGATTGCGAAAAGCATCTTTTCATCAGATATGAAAAGAAACTTCTATCGTGATCAGTTTTTGATTTTTGCAAAATTTATTTTGCTAAGACTAATTAGCAGAGAAAAGAGAATAATCTCTTCTCTGCACTCTATTCTATCGAGAGTTTCTCTATTTTTTGGTAAGCGAGCTGTTGCGAAAATGGAAAAGAGCGGAAATGTTGCGAATGTCAGTTATTTAATGATATGATATTCGGAAAAAGAAATCTCAAAGGGAGGTAACTTTTATGGGATTGAATGAATTTATTTTAGGATTGAACAATTTAGAGACGATCACAAGGGCACCTGGTTTTTTTAAATATACGGAGCATACAGTCGCAGCACATTCGTATCGTGTAGCATCTATTGCGCAAGTTCTAGGAGATATTGAAGAAGCAAATGGGCAGCCAATCGATTGGAAACTGCTCTATGAAAAATCACTGAATCATGACTACACAGAACGTTTTATTGGTGATATCAAAACACCAGTGAAATATGCAAGCAAAGAATTAAGAGGGATGCTGCAAACAGTTGAAGAAAAGATGACGGACGAATTCATCAATCAAGAGATTCCAGCTGAGTTCCAAGAAGTTTATCGCCGTCGGTTGTTCGAGGGAAAAGATGAAACTGTAGAAGGAGAACTATTAGCCATTTCAGATAAGGTTGACCTTCTTTATGAGTCTTTTGATGAAATCATCAAAAATAATCCAGAAAAAGTTTACAAGGAGATGTTCATTGAGGCAGTGACGACTATCAAAAGCTTTGAACATCGGCCTTCTGTTCAGTATTTCTTTAAAGAGATATTTCCGGAACTATTGAACCAGGAATTTTATGGAAAAGAGGCGTTTTTAGAAACTGTCTCAACGATTGTAAAGAAAGAAGAAAAATAAAAACGATATGAGATGCAGGGGGAAGTATAGTTGAAAAAGAATATGGATGTCGAATGGGGCTATTCTGGAGACAGAGGTCCGGAAAATTGGGCGAATTTATGTGATTGGTTTGCGAGAGGTGCGGAATTTCCGTTGCAGTCACCTATTCATTTAACAAAAGGTGAAGAAATAAAAATGAAAGGAGAGACACTTTCGTTTCATTATCAAAAGCAACGCTTCACTGACAAGGAATTCAAAAATACGATTCATTTAGTACCTTTTGATCAACTCAGTTATGTAGAGTTCAAGAAAGAACGCTATTATTTGACAGATATTCATTTCCACTTACCATCAGAACATATCATCGACGGGAAACAGGAAGATATTGAGTTTCATTTTGTTCATATGAACAGCAAAAAAGAGAATCTGGTCGTGGGCGTCATGTATCAGTTAATGGAACAGGAAGGTTGGTTTTATAATCAAGAAAATGGAGAGAGATGGAATTTAGAAAAACATGAACACTGGGTAAATCCAGATGTCTTTTTTCCAGAGAAAAAAAGCCATTTTCATTATGTAGGTTCATTGACAACTCCACCTACCAGCGGACCAATCCAATGGTTTGTGATGGATCATGTAGAAAAATTGAACCAAGAGTTTCTTCTACCCTTCAAAGGGCAGTATGCACAGCCGAACAACCGACCAATTCAACCCTTGAATGGAAGAGAAATTTATTATTTTGAGGAGTTTGAGCAATGAATATTCAACAAATGAAATATGTGGTCGCTGTGGCAAATAATGGTAGTTTCAGAGAAGCTGCAAAGAAAATGTTTGTTTCACAACCAAGTCTTTCAGCTGGTATCAAAGAATTAGAGACCGAGTTAGGAATCACGCTATTTACTCGAACGAATCGAGGTGCATATTTAACAGAAGAAGGACAAGATTTCTTAAATCGTGCCGAAAAAATCTTGGTTCAGCTTGATACATTAGAAAGTCACTATCTAACGAGTGAAAAGAGAGAGAATTTTTCAATCGCTGCCCAGCATTATGATTTCTTAGGTCCTTTGACCGCACAGCTACTCGAGGAATTCAAAGATGAAATCAAACAATTTCGGATCATGGAGACGACGACGGCGAGAGTGATCGAAGAAGTCAAAGAGCAGCACAGTGAAATCGGCATTATTTATATGAACGAGCATAATCAAGTTGGTATCAGAAGATATTTGCAACAAGGAGAACTAAGTGGCCGCAGCATTGGAAAATTTAAAACACACATTTTTTTAAGGCATGGACATCCGCTAGCTACACACGCAGAGATCACAAAAGAAGAATTGTTATCTTATCCTCAAGTTCGTTTTACACAGGATGGAAATAATTTTCCGTATTTTTATGAAGACCTTATCGAGATTCCTGATCAAGAAACAGTGATCTATACCAGCGATCGAGGGACTTTGATGAATATCGTTCTTGAAACTGATGCGTACGCTTCAGGGTCTGGTATTGTGATTGGAGGAATTCGTGAGCACTTGCGGTTAATTCCTTTAGCAGAAGGCGAGCTAAATGAATTTTATATCATTTATTCGGCAAAGCGCCCGCTCAGTGAAATCGCTCAAAGATTTATCAAAGAGCTTCCTCGGTTACTGGACCAACAGAATTAAGAAAAGCAGACGGAACATCTGACTGATATTAAGTAGAAAGAACAGCCAAACAAAACAGTTTATGCGAAATAAGGGGTTGTGACACGAATTTTGTCACAACCCCTCTTTTTATAGAAAGCAATTTATAACTGATTGCTTTTATGAAAAAGTACGAAAATATGATTCTAAGAAAATACATTCATTACCCGTTTTGTTTCATAGCTATAATTTTCTCTTCTTCTGGTGTCACGATGACTGTTTTCTGATTTTCATAAATGACGTAACCAGGTTTGGCACCATTTGGCTTGCGGATATGCTTCACTTGTACAAGATCAACTGGTACTTGGGCAGAATATCGATATTTTGAAAAATAGGCAGCTAACTCGGCAGCTTCGGTAATTGTTTCATCTGAAGGTTGATCACTTTTGATGATGACGTGCGAACCAGGGATATTTTTTGCATGGAGCCAATAGTCGGTTTTCTTAGCTGTTTTCATTGTCAGCTGGTCATTTTGAAGATTGTTTTTACCAACAAGAATGAGCGTTCCGTCAGAAGAAAAGTATTGATCAGGCTGAGATGGTTTCTTTTTCTTTTGTTTTTTCTGTGTCTTCTTTTTCAAATAGCCCTCAGCAGTCAATTCTTCTTTGATTGCTTCGATATCCATCGGACCGGCAATTTCCAGTTGAGACAAGACAGATTCAAGATATTGAATTTCATCTTTGGCTTCTTGGATTTGTTCGCCAATCAACTTAACGGCGTTCTTCAGCTTTTGGTATCGATGAAAATATTTCTGTGCATTTTGATTTGGCGTCAACGCCGGATCTAATGCTATTTTGATTGGCCGGTCTTCTTCATAATAATTAGGTAAAACAACTTCTTTTGCGCCACGTGGTACTTGTGTCAGAAAAGTAGTAAGTAGTTCGCCATCTCTACGGTAATTCTCAGCGTTTTCGGATTCTTTGAGTGTTTGTTCACGTTTTTTCAATTTATTTTTATTTCGTTTTAGTTCATTTTCGATTTTTCGGATCAGTTCTCCGCCTTGTTGTTTTGCCCGATCTTTCTCCGCTTTTTCGTGATAATAGCTATCTAATAATTGACTGAGTGTTGGATAAGTTGTCACAGCAGATGCTTGTTCGGAAAATACCTGATAAACAATCGGCGTAAAGAAATCTTTATTTGTCGTTTCGTAAAAAGTAGGGTCTGGGTGATTGATGATCGATGAGAAAAATTCGTCCCAAACAACCATTTTTTCATTAGGACGTTCAAGCAATCTCTTGGTCAGCTCTTGAGCAGTATCGAAACCGATTCCCTGAAACTGATATTGGATTGCTTTTGGTTCTAGTTCAGTTTGAGAAAGTCGCTGAAAGATTTTTTCTTTATCGGAGCTAAATGGGTTCAAGACCTCTTGTTTTGGCGGAGCAATGTATTCTACGCCGGGAAGCAAAGAACGATAAGTGTTTTGAGAGCTTCCTATGTGTTTGATCGCGTCCAATATTTTTCCAGTTTCTTGATTAACTAAGACGATCGTACTATGACGCCCCATTAATTCAACGATCAATATGATATTCTGTAAATCGCCCAACTCGTTGCGCTTAGCAAAGTGAAAATGGATCACTCGATCGTTTTCGATTTGTTCGATGCTTTCTAAAATAGCACCATCCAAATACTTTCGAAGCATCATCACGAAGTTAGGCGGATTATCAGGATTCTGATAATCGATTTGGGTAATCTGTACACGAGCATAACTAGGGTGCGCAGATAATAATAATCGATGGTTTTTGCCGCGTGAACGAATCACCAGCACGATTTCATTTTCATAAGGCTGATGGATTTTCGAGATCCGGCCAGATAGTAACGTTTCACGCAATTCGTTGACCATCGCATGGGTAAATACACCATCAAAGGACATGGTTCATTCCTCATTTCTTTTCATAAGTATATTCATTATAACGAAAAAAAGAAGAAAAACCAATTTGGCCGAATAGTGAAGTAAAAGTCTAGAAAAAATTGGACTAATTACATAAAAAACAGTGTTTTTATCGTTGAAATCCAAATTTTTAGGTATAATAAAAAATAGGAGAAAAAGTAGAAAAGAAGGTGTTTGTTATTTGGGAAGCAGTTAAATCGAGAGTACAAGAAATGAATGATCATTTCTCAGTGTCATTCGCAGAAAATCCAATTAAGTATTTTCGACGTCTTGTGTTTCTGCTCATCTTATCATTGCTACTAACAATTGCGATGTTTTTGTTGCCGGAAAAAATCCGAGAAGAGCAAGTAAATAGTCTCGTTTATTCATCCATACCAACTAGCAAATTAAAACCTTTTGATTACAGTCAAGCGGATCAGAAAATCAAACAAAGCCGAGCGATATCGGTGATGTTCAGCAAACCGAACGGGAAAACCTATCAGGATATGCTGGATGTCTTTAATGACCCTGAGCTTATGGAAGAATTGAATCGACCGATCTTTTATTATCCGATCGTTTATGACGTACATGAACTGGAACAAAAATATAACATACGAACGGATGAAGTGACATTTATTTTCTTTGATGGAGGAAAAGAAGCAAATCGGATAACTGCGGGTAAGGGAGGAATAACTGATTTTGATAAGGAGTTGATCCCTGAGCTGAATCGACTACCGTTAGCCAATATCAAACAATTAGAAGAAGAAATGGATAGAACAGGAACAGCTTCCCCAAATGCCGAGACTGCTAATTGAGTTGTTAACGTGATGAAATGGTGGCTCTATATAGCGCTATTTTTAATTATCAGAACAAGTGATGTTTGATCTTCAAAATAACAAATGAAAAAAATAAAAAATATAGTTGACGAAATTCAAAAATTCGATTAGACTTAAATCAATTCTTAAGGAAAGGGTGACCTGTAATGAACTTATCAAAACGTATTTCAGCAGAGAACAAAAAAAATTGGCGCAGCTGGCGTAGATAAGTTGTATTAATGGTGAAACTTTCCCATAGATACAACTTTTTAGAGTGCATTTCTAAAGCTTGTATCTATGCTAGACATGAACATTGACTGCCGCATAGATCCTATCTATGCGGTTTTTTGTGTAAAGACAATGACCGTTTTGGCCATTGTCTTTTTTTGTAGACTGGATACTTGCCTGATTTTAATAAATAAAAAGATTGACTTTGCAGGAGGAAAAAATGAAAAACAAACGTTTAATAACAGTTGTAGTAATTATTTTAGTTTATTTAGCAGGTGCATTTATTTATGGAAAAGCCTCAGGAGAAAAAGAAAGTACTTCGACGAACCAGACAAAAAAAACAACAGTTGTCGGGGTATTGCAATATGTGAGCCATCCGGCATTAGATGAGATTTATCGAGGGATCAAAGATGGTCTGAAAGAAGAAGGATTAAAAGAAGGAGAAAATCTTGAAATCAAATTTCAAAATGGACAAGCCGATCAGAGCAAGCTAGCCACAATGAGTCAACAGCTAGTACAATCCGATCCTGATGTTTTGATCGGAATCGCAACGCCTGCTGCTCAATCATTAGCAAACACGACTTCGTCGATTCCCGTTGTATTAGGTGCTGTAACGGATCCTGTGGGGGCTGGATTAGTTGGTTCTTTAGAGAAACCTGGTGGAAACGTGACAGGTGTTTCTGATCAGCCACCTGTTGCTTCACAAATCAAGCTTGCTTCTGATTTGCTGCCAAATGCAAAAAAAGTCGGGATCTTGTATGCTTCTTCGGAAGATAATTCAAAATACCAAGTAGCACAAGCGGAAGAAGCTGCAAAAAAAGAAGGGTTAGAAGCAGTAAAATATGCGGTGCCTTCCACTAATGAGATTGCACAAACGGTACAAGTGATGAGCCGACAAGTCGATTTTATCTATGTTCCATTAGACAATACGATTGCCAATGCTATGCAGACAGTGGTTAAAGAAGCGAATAAAGCAAATATCCCCGTCATTCCTTCTGTTGATACAATGGTAGAACAAGGCGGACTAGCAACAATCGGGATCAATCAATATCAATTAGGGCTTCAAAGCGGTAAGATGGCGGCAGAACTTGCGAGCGGAAAAGAAAAACCGGAAACGACACCTGTTTATATGTTTGATCAAGGGGATACAGTGATCAATCAATCTCAGGCTGATCACTTAGGAATCACTATTCCTCAATCGATGAAAGAAAAAGCCAAAATCATTACAGATGAGTCGCAACAAGAAACATCTAAGGAGGATGACAAATGATCGTATCAGCTATTTCACAAGGCATGCTTTGGGCAATATTAGGATTAGGGATTTTCATGACCTATCGGATCTTAGATTTTCCTGATATGACGACAGAAGGGTCCTTCCCATTAGGTGCTGCTGTCTGTGTGACAGCTATCACTCATGGGGTAGCACCGATTTTAGCTACGTTATTGGGCGTAGGTGCTGGTATGGTAGCAGGACTCATTACAGGGTTACTTTATACAAAAGGAAAGATACCGGTTATTCTAGCAGGGATTTTAGTGATGTCAGGATTGAACTCAGTTATTTTGTTTGTGATGCGAACACCCAATCTATCTTTATTGAATCATCCGATTCTACAAGACAGCTTTCATCGCTTTGGATTACCTGATTACTTTGACACAGTCCTTCTTGGCTTCATCTCTTTGGGCATCTTGATTGCTGTACTGCTATTCTTCTTCAATACAGATTTAGGTCAAGGCTATATTGCGACAGGAGACAACGAAACGATGGCTCGGTCGTTAGGGATAAAAACCGATCGTATGAAAATTTTAGGTTTGACTTTGTCGAACGGTGTCATTGCATTATCCGGTGCGCTGATTGCCCAGAATGACGGATATGCAGATGTAAATAAAGGGATTGGCGTGATCGTCATCGGTCTTGCTTCCATCATCATCGGTGAAGTGATTTTCCAAGAATTGACGCTAGCAGAAAGATTGATTGCTATTGTTGTCGGCAGTATCATTTATCAACTATTGATTTTAGTAGTAATCAAACTAGGGTTTGACACGACTTATCTGAAGTTGTTCTCCGCTATCATCTTAGCTATTTGTCTGATGATCCCGCAATTGAAGAAAGCACTGAACTTAAAAACGGGTTTTGAGAAGGAGGCATAGTAATGACAGATATATTGACAATCAAAAACGGCAGAAAAGTCGTAAACAATGGAATGAATGAAGAGAAAGTACTATTGGATGAAATCAACCTTACAATCAGAGAAGGGGACTTTATCACTGTTCTTGGCGGGAATGGTGCTGGAAAAAGCACACTGTTCAATACCATCGCTGGTACGCTTCAACTCAGTCAAGGATCGATCTCTTTTAAAGATCAGCTGATTACAAAAGATTCAGAAGAAAAAAGAGCACGATTCCTTTCTCGGGTTTTCCAAGACCCTAAGATGGGAACGGCTCCCCGGATGACTGTAGCAGAAAATCTGCTACTTGCACAAAAAAGAGGGCAAAAGCGGAAATTCCGTTTACGTAACTTGAAAAATCAAAAAGAAGATTTTTTCAGACTATGTCAAGAAGTCGGTAATGGCCTAGAACAACATTTGGATACTCCAGCAGGGGAATTATCTGGCGGTCAACGCCAAGCATTAAGTTTGCTGATGGCGACGATCACGGCTCCTGAATTACTGTTATTAGATGAACATACTGCCGCTTTAGATCCTAAAACAGCTAAAGCATTAATGCAGTTAACAAATCAGCGGATCAATGAACAAAAATTGACTTGTCTCATGATCACGCATCGAATGGAAGACGCCTTGAAATACGGAAATCGTCTGATCGTACTCCAAAAAGGAAAAATTGTTCAGGATCTTTCTGAAAAAGAAAAGCAACATTTGACAATGGGCGACCTTTTGCAGTTCTTTGAAGAAGTAGTAGATTGATTTCGACAGAAAGTCTCCTTTCAGTAGAAGGACTTGAAAACTCATTGACATCTTCCTTTGATTCATCCTATACTTAAAACAATAAACAATTGGAACATATTTGGGTGTTTTGTAGGATCACGTAGTCAATGATTTTAACAATTAAATAGAATATTCTTTGCTCTGACAAGTGAACGATGAGAAAAGAATTTGCTACTTTGCCACCTAGACGTTTCGTACTTTTTCGTATCAAACGCTAAGTGGCTTTTTTTATTGAAGTAAGAACAAAGGAGGAATAAGATGATTTCTGGACAAACCAAATTAGCTGGACTCTTTGCTGATCCAGCTTCTCACAGTTTATCTCCATTGATGCACAATACTGCTTTTGAAGCAAACAACATCGATGCGGTGTATTTAGCTTTCAAAGTAAACCCAATGAATTTGAAGCAAGCAGTCGAAAGTATACGAACTTTTGATATGTTAGGTGTGAACCTTTCGATGCCGAATAAAACAGCGGTTATTCCTTATCTGGATGAGGTAAGCCAGGAAGCACAATTGATTGGAGCAGTGAATACGATCGTGCACGAAAAAGGTCGTTTGATTGGCTATAATACCGATGGTGCGGGCTTCATGCAATCCGTACAAGAAGCTGGGATTTCGGTCAAAAAGAAAAAAGTGACTCTGCTGGGCGCTGGAGGGGCAGCAAAGGCAGTCACTGTTCAAGCGGCGTTAGACGGTGCTAAGGAAATTGTAGTTTATAAACGAAACAATCAAACATTCGCTCAAGTAAAAGAAACATTCGAACAACTCAGCTATCGAACTTCTTGCGAGATAAAAGTTCGTGATTTTGCCGATACGTATCAATTAAGAAAAGACTTGAAAGAAAGCTGCCTTCTAGTCAATGCAACAGATATCGGGATGGGAAAGAAAATCGATCAGTCACCGCTCTTAGATATAAACATGATGCATGAGAAACTAGCGGTTTTTGATTTGATTTATGCACCTAGAGAAACACGTTTATTAAAAGAAGCAAAAAAAGTAGGAGCAAAAGGATACAATGGACTTGGCATGTTGATCTACCAAGGAGCAATCGCGTTTGAATTATGGACAAAGGAAAAGATGCCGATCCATGTGATTGAAAAACTGTTTGATTAAAAAAGGATAATAGATAAAGATTTTTTATTCTCGCATAAACGGTCTCAAGAAAAGTAATTCTTTATGTATCGAAGCATTTATTTCGTTATTTTTTATTAAATTATCAAAAAATGATAAGCTTTTGTCGATTGGTTATCGTATCCTTTATTTATCAGTAAGAAACGAGGAGGAACCACAATGAGTCGGATGGATCGCTATAAGGACATCCATAAGAAGGCGAAACCTCTGAAGCGGGATACGGGGAGTATTTTTGCTAGAAGAGAACGAAAACGAACGCGTATGGAAAATGAGGAAGATGCTACCCGTATTTATGAAAGAGAGCAGCACTCATTTGAACATTTGAACCAACACGAACAACAGATATATAGAGATGCACCAAGAACAGAAGAACAACAAAAAAATAAAAAATTTTTCAATCGGCAAAAGAAGAACAAACCGTTGAAATCTCGAAGAAAGCGATCGTGGAAAAAAATCATTCTATCGATTTTGCTTGTTTTGATCCTTTATTCAGGTATCTCATTTTTTATTGGTAAATATGTAGCTGAACATGACACAAGCTTAGAGGCAGCGACTTCAGAAACCTTTCATGGGCAAAAAGCGACAAATGGTGCGCATAATATTTTGATTCTTGGGAGTGATACACGCGGAGAAGATGCTGGACGAGCTGATACGATCATGGTCTTACAGTTGGATGGTCCTTCCCATAAGCCGAAACTGATTTCTTTTATGCGTGACAGCTTCGTTACGATCCCAGGGGTAGGACAAAATAAGATCAATTCAGCTTATGCATACGGAGGAGCCGATCTAGTGCGTCAAACTTTAGTAGAAAATTTTGGAATCAATTGTCAATACTATGCGAAAGTCGATTTCAAATCGTTTGAAAAAGTGATCGATGCCTTGTTCATGAACGGAGTGAAGATCGATGCAGAAAAAGATCTGAATCTGGATGGTGTAGATATTAAAAAAGGGGTCCAGAAGATGGATGGACATGTTCTTTTGCAGTACGCACGTTTCCGAATGGATGAAGAAGGAGACTTTGGCCGTGTCAGACGCCAACAGCAAGTAATGAACGCTATTTTCAGCCAATTGAAGAATCCATTGAATCTGATTCGTGCACCTTATGCAGCTGGTAAAGCTTTAGGGTATACATCCACAGATGTCACTGCTTGGTTCTTGACGAAAAACCTCTTTTCGATTGCACGAGGAGCTGGTGGCATTGATCGAATAAGTGTGCCAGTAGACGGTTCGTGGAATTATGGGCAAAGTGATTATGCTGGTAGCATTCTTGAAATTGATAATCAAATGAATCAATCAGCTATTACAGATTTTTTGAATAAATGATCATAAAAAAGATTAAGAAGAAGTTGCGACAAGGCTTTTGTCATGAATCAATCAAACGATTCACTCGTAAAAAACGCTTTCTTATAATAGATTATAACCAAGAAAGGAGCTGTTTACATTGGATATCTATCTGAACTTCAAAAATGAGTCTCGTGAAGCCATCGCTTTTTATGAAAAAAGTTTTTGAGACTGAAGCATCAGGTATCACCACATACGGTGAAATGCCTAGAATAGAACAAATGAACTTGCCAGAAGAAGCAAAAAATCTAATCACGAATGCACGGTTGAACATTTATGATACATTAGTTATGTTTGCAGATATGCCAGAAAGAATTGGTCCTGAATTAGTTGTTGGAAATAATGTTTCTTTAGTCATCCAAACAAGAAATGAAGAAGAAACGAAGCGTCTATTTGAAAGCTTAGCTGAAGGTGGTAAGATTGAGATGCCGCTGGATGCTGTTCCGTGGGCTCAGTTGTATGGGATGGTAACTGATCGATTTGGCATCAATTGGCAGATTAACCAAGAGTGACAGCTAAAGATGAATATTTTCTAGAAACATCAAGCAGCAAACGGAACATCGTTTGCTTGCTTGATGTTTTTTGTGCCTATTTCGACTATACGGTATCTTTTTTTTATTGCCAGATGCGAAAATATGTTCCATAATAGAGAAGTCCGCAAAAAATCAAGTAACGGAGGTCAGAAGATGAAGACGGTGATACTAGCTGAAAAACCTTCACAAGCAAAAGCCTATGCCGAAACCTTCCAACAGCGAAAGCGGCATGAAGGGTATTATGAAATCAGCGATCCATTGTTTGCTGGTGAAGTAACCATCACTTATGGTTTTGGACATCTGGTAGATATGGTTGCCCCAGGAGCTTATGAAGAGCGTTGGGCAAAATGGTCTTTAGAAAATTTGCCTATTTTCCCAGAAACCTTCCGTTACGAAGTTCCAAGGGACAAACGTGCACAATTTTCGATTGTAAAGCGAGAGTTACAGTCAGCCAATACCATCATTATTGCAACAGATGGTGATAGAGAAGGTGAAGCCATCGCGTGGTCGATTATTCGTCAAGCAAACGCCTTTTCTAAAGAAAAGAACTATTTACGTTTATGGATCAATTCTCTTGAAAAAGAAGCAATATATGAAGGTTTTAAGAATCTCCAACCTGGAAAGAACTATTTTCCAAAATATAAAGAAGCGCAAGCAAGGCAGAATGCTGATTGGCTGATTGGAATGAACGGAAGCCCATTATATAGCTTACTGCTTCAACGAAAAGGGATTGATGGTAGTTTTTCTCTTGGTCGTGTACAAACGCCGACACTTTACATGATTTATCAGCTGCAAGAAGAAATCAAACACTTCAAAAAAGAAACGTACTTTGAAGGAGAAGGTTTAATTACGACAAACAAAGGACAGTTTTCAGGAAAAATCGTACCAAAAAAAGCATTTAAAACACAAGAAGAGTTAACAAAGGAAATAGAGAGACTCGGAGCGCATTTAGGTAAGCAAAACGGACGGATTCTTGAAGTTACGAAAAAGGAAAAGAGGTTGCATAGCCCACGTTTATTTTCGCTATCTAGTTTGCAGACAAAGATGAATCAGCTAATGAAAGCAAGTGCTAAAGCCACACTTGATGCTGCTCAAGGATTGTATGAAAGCAAATTTCTAAGCTATCCAAGAACGGATTCCTTTTATATCACAGAAAATGAGCATCAGTATCTGGTTAAACATCTGCAAAACTATAAAAAGTTTTTAGGAATAGAAGAAGTACAGACAACTGAGATCAGAGCAAAGAAACGGTATGTCGATGCGAAAAAAGTTCAAGAACATCACGCAATCATTCCGACAAAGACGATTCCGACTCCTGCACGCTTTGCGAAGCTATCTAAATTACAGCAAGCAATCTATTTGCAAGTCTTACGTACCACTGTGGCTATGTTTGCCGCAGATTATATTTATGAAGAGACGACTGTCACGACGGGTGTACAGCAATTAAAGCTAAAAAGCACCGGAAAGATCCCATTACAGCAAGGGTGGCAGGAAATCTTGCGCATCAAGTCAAAAAAGAAAGAAGCTCAGACGCTTCCTCCTATCGTAGAAAATGAAGAAGCAGAAGTAGAGCTGAAAAGTATGGAGAAAGAAACACAACCTCCGAAACCCTATACCGAAGGAACCTTGATCACAGCAATGAAAACTGCGGGAAAAACGCTGGATAATGATGAAGCGCAAGAAATCCTCAAAGAAGTAGAAGGAATAGGGACCGAAGCTACACGGGCCAATATCATTGAAAATCTTAAGCAGAAACATTACATCGAAGTCAATAAAAACGAAATAATCGTTACGCCAAAAGGAATCACTCTTTGTAAGGCAGTAGCTAATGAACCATTGCTGACAAGTGCAGAAATGACTGCACGCTGGGAAGGATACTTGAGAAAAATTGGTAACCAAGAAGGGACGCCATCTGTTTTTTTAGAAAACATCAAAAAATTCATCTTACATTTATTGGCAGAAGTACCTAATCAAATCGATAAGGTAGATTTCTCAGATGAAATCAGCGGAACACGCCAGATAAAAGCGATGGAGAAGAAAAACGATCAATTAGGAAGATGTCCAAAATGTAAAAAAGGGATAGTCATGCTTTATCCTAAAATCGCTACATGTTTGAACCCGGAATGCGACTTCAAATTGTGGCCAACAGTAGCTAAAAAGAAGCTGACTAAAACAAATCTCAGAGATTTGCTTTCAAAAGGAAAGACAAGTAAAGTGGTCAAAGGTTTTACTGGTAAAAAAGGAAAATTCGATGCAGTTTTAGTATTAAAAGAAGATATGACGATCGGTTTTTCTTTTCCATGGATCGAAAACAGCGGAACAAAAGCAGTTGATGGAAACAAAGAAACATCAAGAAAAAATAATGAAAACGAAGTAGAGTAAATGAAAACAATGAAATAGCAGAATATTTATTCCGAAAAGTGAGAATATAAATACCAATAAAACCAAAAAAATATCAGTCAATCAAGCAAAAATGTTGGGGTAGGCTGATTTTATATAGATAGCAAGGAGTTTTTTTATTTGAAAAAAGTGCATTCATTTTTAAATTATCTTATGGGAGCAATCACGATTGTGGCTGTGTACCAAGCATTTCTCAAGTATCCTGATTACGGGACGAAGTTGCTGTCATTGACGCACAATCAAACAGCATATTCACCAACGCTGATTTT
Organism: Enterococcus sp. ZQ21; assembly: GCF_030053755.1. Taxonomy (NCBI): domain Bacteria; kingdom Bacillati; phylum Bacillota; class Bacilli; order Lactobacillales; family Enterococcaceae; genus Enterococcus; species Enterococcus sp. ZQ21. The sequence continues at coordinate 1,395,994 of NZ_CP125658.1, read as the reverse complement.
ATCGACTTTGACTGCAGGAGCTAAAAGCGCTACTTATTTTTTTCATAAAACGACAAGCATGTTGAAGCGAAAGAAACAGCGTAAACAATTGTTGATGGTGGTAGGGGCTATGATCATTATTTATTTCCTACCAGTTATTACACAAGTATTCCATCAATATTTTGGTTAAAAATACGAGAGTTTGTGACAAAAGTCATGTCACAAACTCTTTTAACTTTTTTCTTTTTCGTTTTTCCGTAAGAAAAAGTAAATCAATAGTATATACATTGATTAAATGTATATACTTAGATATAATGTACTTACTATAGAATGATATAGAATATAGAGGGTGGCGAAATATGAAAAAAATGAAAAAGTATAAAATTAGAAAATCCGGCAATAGCGATGTAACAACTATCCCACCAGAAGTAAAAGAATTCATGGGTGTGCAGACGGGTGACGCAATCAGTTATGTTTTTCAATCTGATGGTTCTGTACGAATGATCAAAGCACAAGAAGAACCTGATATTGATTTATTAGTTGATTCGATCATGAATCAATATGAAGACGCGTTAAAAGATTTGGTTGATTTATGAGGTATCTTTCGACTAAAGAAATTATCAAAATCAACGCAAAAGTTATTTTACGTTACTCACCAGGCGAAATGATTGGTATAAAAGATGCCAATGCATTAGATATGGCAGTTAAACAGCCTTCACAAGCAGTATTTAATCAAGAACTCTATCCCGAAGTCTATGAAAAAGCGGCAATTTTAGCAATTAATTTAGCTAAAAAACATCCTTTTCATAATGGTAATAAACGAACTGCTCTTGTTGCCATGCTGTTGTTTCTTCAATTGAATAATTGTTCAGTTGCTTTTTCTCGTCAAGAAGCTGTTGATTTTATTATAATGATTACCACTAGTTCATTGGATTTCGATTCACTGAAGTCCAAGATAACCAATTATTTACGACAAACCGCAATAAAATGAACGAATTAAAAAAATTTATTTCTCCATTCGATCAGCATGTCATTAAAGAATATGCTGATTTTTTGTATGGTTGTTCATACAAAATAGTTTTTTCATAAAAATATGGATTAATTTTGAAATAATTGATTTAAAAGGAATACAAAAGTGTGAAGAGTAGGAAATAGTGGTTTAGAACTAGTGGATTGATTTTTTATATATTTTAGTTTACATAATATATATTATACAAAGTAGTTTTAAAAAATAATAAGCCTCTCTCGAACAGTTTTTTATTAAAAATCGTCATTTTTCCATCAAAATCTACTTGTGCAAAATTATAAAAAAATTTTGCAGTTTTTCTTACTTTTTCAGCGTTTAATTAAATGATAAAAACCATTTTCTTTATACAGTTAATCAGATTACGACTCACTGTATTTATGTTTGCCATCACTGAAGGATTTTTAATCACATAGATAAATCATTTACTTAAGTTTTAGTTGTCATTGATATCGATTCGATTATTTAATCAGCAGATTACATTTCATACTTATGGATCATTTTCGACCGAATCGATTATAATCATTCCGTTTATTTGCTTACCTATAGATATCAATAAAAAACCTGCTTAACAGCTGAAATATCTGTTAAGCAGGTTTTGATTTTTTAGTTCTTGCTCATTATTTCTTATAATACAGTGTTCAATACTTCTCTTAAAGCACTTGTTGATTTGCTGAACATTGCTTTTTCTTCTTCGTTGATGGACAATTCAACAACTTCACGAACACCATTTTCGTCAACGATTGATGGCACACCTGTAAAGATATCTTTTTCGTTGTATTCACCAGTTAAGTAAGCAGATACAGGCAATACAGCTTGTTCGTTATTCAAGATAGCTTTTACGATACGTGCAGTACTCATACCAATACCATAATAAGTTGCTTTTTTACGATCAATGATCTCATAAGCAGCATTACGAACTTTATCAGCAATTACATCTAATTCGTCTTTTGCGATACGATGATCTTTTTCTACAATTTCAAAAACTGGTTTACCACCAACAGTTGTATGTGACCATGCAGCAACTTCTGAATCACCATGTTCACCTAAGATATAGCCGTGAACGCTACGTGGGTCTACTTTTAATTTCAATGCGATTTCTTTACGGAAACGAGTTGTATCCAATGTTGTACCAGTACCGATAACACGTGATGTTGGCAGGCCTGACTCGTTCCAAGCGATATATGTCAAAATATCTACTGGATTTGAAGCAACAACGATAATTCCGTCGAATCCTGATCCCATGATTTCTTTGACGATTTGGCGCATGATTGACGCATTTGTCTTAACTAAATCTAAACGAGATTGGCCAGGTTTTTGGTTGATACCAGCTGTGATAACAACGATATCTGCATCTTTACATTCTTCATAACCGCCTGACCATACAGCAACGTTTTCATCGCCCCAAGCCATACCATCTAAAAGATCCAGTGCTTCCCCTTCTGCTTTTTCTTGGTTCACATCGATCAAGACTAATTCATTAGAGATTCCTTGGTTGATCATTGCATAAGCGATACTTGTTCCAACAAAACCTGTACCGACGATTACTACTTTACGACTTGTTTTTTTCATGAATAAACAGCTCCTTTTTCATAACTATTTGTTACTTTCATGGAAATTATAGTCTTGTTTATTCATTTTATCAATATGTTAATTATAATAGCTGTTATTATAATTTTTGATGGAAACGAATTCCTAAATACGTACAACAGATAACTGATAAACTATTACACCCATGTACCCTGCCAACACAACTAAAAGTACTAACGCTATCACTAATGGAGCTACTTTAGCTCCACCTTTATCAAAACTATACTTTTTCCTTGTACGCTTTAGAACTGAAAATAAAACCAAGCCAAAAATAATTAACCATAATAAAAAGCCAATCGCACCTAAAATCAATATCCCTTCATTTACGATTGAAATCCCTATATCCATTTGCTCTGCTCCCTCATTATCCCATCTAAAGTTTTGTTTTGTTATAAACGTTTTTCTTTACTTTGTCCGTATCAGTCAATCCTTTTTCGTAATTTTCTTGGATCGTTTTCTTTTGTATTTTATAGGATGCAGCTAACTGTCTTTTAAATCGGCGTTTGTTTTTTCGTATACTGGTGTCTTTTAGATATTCATAGAACTGTTTGACGATAAAAATGAACAGATAGACGGCAAAAAACGTGGACAATCCGTATCGGATGAGATACATAGCAACGAAGGTGGCAAAAATACCAGTTCCTTCATTTTGTGCTAAGACAGCAAATTCGCTTAAAAAAGTTATGATAAATGCAAAATTTCCCATGCTTCACCTCATTGTAAATAGTAAATAGTTGCCGTATCATCCTTTGATTTCTTTAAAGAGATAGAAAACATCACTTACGATAGTTTTTATATTGCTGCTGCTTCTGAAAACCCTTATTACCAGGTGCGTTACTCTTCGTACTTGAACTTGCGGACATCTTTTTGCTCAACAGAACAGTTAATAGAATCACGAAAAAAAGAGCACCTAATAACACAAAACGATACTTAGACAAGTACATAGCGAACGCAGAAAATAAATCAGTTTGTCCAACAACGCTGTAAGCAGCTAAACCACTTAACCAAGCCTTTACCATTTTCATCTCCTCCTCCCTTCTTCAATCACATTATCTAAAGGATACAATAAAAGAAGTTTAAAAAAGGAACTGCTTTTTCTTGTTTATGAAAAAACTGTTCCTTCTATATGTTTATTGGAAGATAAGAAATGAGTACACTAGTATCGGATATACCTTATGATATGTACCAAACAAAAGTCTATCTGTCTGACTAACCTATTGAAATGAGTGAATATTATGAAGAATAAGTCCAATGGTTCATCTTGGATAAAGTATGTCTTTTTGAGTGTCCTCTATTTTTTTCTGCCACGTGTCCAATTAACAATGGATTCCCATCTATGGACGCTAATCTTCCAAGTTAGAAAGATCAGCGTATCTATCATCACTGTATGCTTACTAGTGAGTATTTATCAAATGAAGAGAAGGCAAAAGTGGAAACAGCCACTACTAAAACATCTATTTATAGCAACTTATCTCCTATATGGTACCATCAACTTTTTCCTTCTTCTCTTGATTGAGTTTAGTTAATACGCGGTTAAGACTTTGAATAGTCTTACCTGTTTTTTACATGTCAGACTGTTCTTCTTATCGGGTGTTTCTCCATTCATTGGGTGTACATGTTGAATACTTTTTGAATAATTTGAATAAAGAAGTGGTTTGTTTATATCCGATGCGATTAGCAATCTCTTCCAACGAAAAACTCGTTTCTTGAATCAATTCCAATGCAAAGTCAAATTTTTTTTGTAGAACCAATTCTTGAAAAGAAGCATCAAAATACATTTTCAATTTATTACTAAGGTAGACCGGATTGTAGCCAAAATGAGCCGCTGTTTCTTTTAACGTACAAGAAGTAAAATGCTTATCGATATAATCCAATATACCAAGCATCTCGTTTTCTGCGTATCCATCTGCTGACGAAAAGGTTTGCTGTTCTAATAAATGAGTCAATTCGATTAGTAGTAGTGATATATATAGGTTTAGTGAACGGATTTTATGACTGTATGTATCAAAATAAATCAACAGCATATTTTCAATCAAATGCGTCAAACGACTCGCTTTTCCGCCATGAAAATGAATGAATTGCGTATGTTCTCCCTTTTCTTTTGCCGCATTGATCAAAAAAGAAGAAAGCAGATTATTGGTGCTTGCCAAATGGTTCAATATTTCTGTAGATAAGGTCTCTTCCTTTAATAAGATGTTGATTAAAATATCCTCTTGACCTGTGTATTCAATTCTTTGAGTAGCTTCTTTATCAATGATTACCACGTCACTTTCTTCCATATCCACTCTTTCTCCATTGATGACCTGTGAACATCTTCCGCTATACATATAATTGATTTCAACAAAATCATGTGTATGCTCAGGAACTTCCGCATATCGACGGTGTTTACTGATATGAATATTTCCGTTTTGAAATAAATCTCCTCGGTGGATTTTTGGTGGTGTCTGAAGATGATAAGCTAAGTTTAAGTCATTGACATTCTTTCCTTGTTCACGCTGCAGAGTTTCGATTGATTCTTCATTACGCAAAAAAGTGTCTAATTCAGCTAGTTCCAATTGACTTCCTCCTTCTTGTAAGCAGTTTCTTTCGCTTATTAGTTTACGCTGTACTGCAATTATATGCAAAGCTATTTTGGTTTTCACAAAGACTTTCTATGGTTGGGACATGAATTTCCTGTGGTTCCGCTATTGAGTGAAGAGCTACTTCATACTATATTTTTGATAAGCGCTTACAAAAAAAGTGAAAGGAATATGTGTATGAATAAAAAAATGATGAAATTTTCTCTACTGTCAGTCTCTCTTATTTTGACTTCTGCTGGTGCGGTCACATCAGCGATTCCCAGTATGTCAGCTACTTATGCCACGCGTTCTTTATCTGCTGTTGAATTATTAACGACTGCTCCATCTTTTATGGTCACTATTTTCGTTTTGTTTAGTAGTTTTATTGCTAGGAGAATCGGACAAAAACAGACTGTGATCATCGGGTTAGTGATTGCATCGATTTGTGGTGTCCTCCCCCTCTTCTCGCAAAGTTACAGTATCGTCTTAGCTTCACGAGCTGGGCTAGGCATTGGCTTCGGATTGATCAATTCTTTGGCGGTCAGCATGATTGCTGCCTTTTATCACGGAGATGAACGTGCATCTATGATTGGTTTTCAAAGTGCATTTCAGGGATTTGGTGCAGCTCTAATGACATTTGTTGCAGGACAACTAGTACAGTTCGGCTGGCAATATACTTTTTTAGTCTACGCCATCAGCTTACCTATTTTAATCTTGTTTGTTCCTAGACCTGAAACAACTGAGATTCAAGTACAAGGCACAGCTTCAGCAAGACAAGTAATCAAAACAAATCCCAAAATGATTAGTTATGGTATTTTTCTCTTATTGATCATCGTGGTATATAATGCTGTCTCAATCAAATTAGCCACAGTCTTGACGACCTATTCTCTAGGAGACGAAACCAATGCAGCGAATATCTTGACCATCATGCAGTTGGCAAGTATGGCCGCCGGAGTTTGTTTTGGCTGGCTTCAGGCAAAAGCACATCGTTATATGCTTACTCTTTCTTTACTACTGATGGGTATTGGCTTTGTATTGATTGCCAGTGCCATGAATCTGTATGTGATTGGATTTGGCGCGATTTTAACTGGGATTTCTTTTTCGTTATTCATTCCTTATTTATTCAACCAAGTGAGTATCCAAGCGCCTAAGCATGCGGAGAGTTTCAATACTTCGATCTTACTAGTTGGCGCTAATTTAGGCACTTTCATTGCACCATATGGTTTGCTTTTTCTCTCTTTTGTTTCTCTTGGAAGTAAGACACTTGCTGTTTTCGTTAATGGCAGTATCTTGCTGTTGATTAGCGCGCTTGTTAGCGTTCTAGTGGTATACAGGACGAATAGAAAGACAGTGATAAGAGTAGATGAAGAAATAAAAGAACAATTGACAACAAAATAATTTTGATGGAGGTCGCGCAAAATGACAAATGAAAAATCACAAAATAGATGGCTTTGGTATCCTGGAGACTTTGAGATCCGCCATGGACTGCTACAAAATTTCCAACGAGAAGAACGAGGTTTCGACTGGCCGGCGTACTGGTACATGGATGATTGTCATCGGAATGTCAAGTTTAAGAGATATTACTTTCTTGATCATCCTTCCATGTTCAAAGTGACGATCCAAGGAGTTGGGTACGTAGAAATTAATGGGCAAAAGCATCCATGTGGAAAATGGCTGACTTGTCCGGCTGGTAAAGTAAAAATCCGGATCTTCGTTGGACATACATCTGGGCTACCAGCGATGTTTATCGAGGGAGATGAAATAAAATCAGATATCGGCTGGACAGCAAGCAACTTTATTGAAGAATACCCAGCTGGCTGGAGTCCACTCTATGTCGATATCGCTAAAGATCCAAATCAAATCTATTATCAAAAAGAATGTGTCCATCCAGTTACTGAAACGGAGGTTAATGGAGGAGTCTTATTCGATTTTGGACGAGCAGTGAATGGCTGTGTAGAACTAATATCTCTGGACAATCCTATCGAATCCATCACTCTATGTTATGGAGAGTCCGATGTAGAAGCTATGGATATCGAGTATTGTTACTATAAACAAATTGGAATGACAAGAAAAATGAAAGCTCGTAAACGCGCTTTTCGCTATTTGTTTATACCGGAGGTTTCTACTGGAATGGTTCAACTTCAAGTTTTTCATGAATTTTTATCTCTTTCGAAACAAGCTACTTTTTCAAGCGATTCTTCTTTATTGAATCAGATCTGGTCAGTATCAGAAGAAACTTTCAAGTTATGTAGTGATTTGTTTTTTATCGACGGTATCAAACGAGACCGCTGGATTTGGTCTGGAGATGCGTATCAATCATTTATGATCAATCAATATCTTTTCTTTGACGAGGAAATCAATAAGCGAACGATATTCGCATTAAGAGGACAAAATGAAATCAAGCAACATATGAATACGATTGTCGACTATTCGATCTTATGGCTGATTGGCATCGAAAACCACTATATGATGACGAAAGACTGCGAATTTTTACGTATTGTCTATCCTAAGATGCAATCATTGATAGGGTACTTGATGGAACAAACGAATGAATTAGGGTTTATTTATGGAAGAGCAAAAGATTGGATCTTTATTGATTGGTCTGAAATGGATAAAGAAGGAACGCTTGCTGCAGAACAAGTCCTATTACTGAAAGCCTACCACTCTATGATCACTTGCAGAAATATCTTAGCTGAAACATATGGAGAGGCTGAAATTTATCCTACTGATCTCTATCAAGAAAAATACCAGGTATTGAAACAAAACCTATTTGACTACTTTTGGGATGAAGAACTTGGCGCTTTTATCGATTGCTATGAATCTGGGAGAAGAAATGTGACGCGTCATGCGAATATTTTCGCTGTTTTATTCGATTTTGCTAACAAAGAACAACAGCAATCGATTTTAAAGAATGTCTTGTTGAATGACTCGATCACACAGATCACTACCCCCTATTTTAAATTCTATGAACAAGATGCCTTATGCAAACTAGGACAGACGGAAATCGTCTACCAAACGATTCTTGATTATTGGGGAGGGATGTTATCACATGATGCGGTAACTTTCTGGGAAGAATACGACCCTACTCAAACAGGAAATGAAAAGTACAGTATGTATGGAGATCCTTATGGAAAAAGCTTATGCCATGCATGGGGAGCAAGCCCAATCTATCTTTTAGGACGCTATTTTATCGGTTTGTATCCAACAAAGCCAGGTTATGAAGAATTTATGATACAACCTAATCTAGATTCATTTGAAACACTGAATTGTACGCTACCTATCAAAGATGGAATGATTTCGCTGGAAAAAACAGAAGATAAGATCGTGATTACTTCTGATAGAACAGGCGGAACAGTGAAAATGAATGGTAAAAGTTATCCTCTTCTAGCAAAACAGCCACTTGCCTTAACAAGCCATTCAAAAATAAATGCATAAAACAAAAAACTGCTTGCGACATATCAGAAAACATTCGATCGTCTTCTGATATTGTCCAAGCAGTTTTTATTTTGAAGCTTGCTTAATTCTGTTCTTTAGAAACAATGTTTGTTCTTTTTCCGGCAAAAAGAAAGCTAGATAATACGACAAGTAAAAAGAAAGCGATGATTCCGACTGTCAATGCCATTTGACCGTATTCTCCTAGTTTCCCAAGTACAAGTCCTGGTACTAGATAATCAGTATCGGCAAATGTAGAAGAAGCGATTTTAAGATCTCCTAATACCGGAAGGATAAATAATGGCAACCAACTAATCAATAAGCTATTGAAAGCAGAACCTAATACCGCCCCTCTTCTACCGCCAGTCGAGTTGCCGAAAACACCAGAAGCAGCTCCGCAAAAGAAATGGCCAACTACTCCAGGGATGATGACTGTAGTCTGCAAGCCTATCATGGCAAACATCGATAGCGTTCCTACAAAGAAGCTGACAAAAAAGCCAATCAATACAGCATTAGGTGCATATGGAAAAACGATAGGGACATCTAACGCTGGTTTAGAATCAGGTACAAGCTTTTTAGCGATTCCTTGGAATGCTGGAACGATTTCTGCCAACACCATCCGAACCCCTTGAAGGACGATAACAAACCCTGCTGTAAATGTTCCAGCTTGGATCAATGCAAAGATTACAGCATTATCTCCATTGCTTAATTCTCTTTCAACAAATCCAGGACCTGCTAATAAGGCAAGTGCGACATATACGATTGACATCAAGAGCATGATCGATACAGTAGAATCTCGCAAAAAACTGAAACTTTTAGGAATCTTTATGTCCTCTGTAGAGCGGTCTTTATTTCCAAAGAACTTACCGATCCACCCGCTAGACGCATAACCGATATTGCCGGTATGCCCCAGCGCAACTTGGTTGTTCCCAGTAATGTTCTTCATGAATGGTTGACAAAGAGCGGGCGTAATAGTTAATAGTGTCCCTTCAAAAATCCCTCCTAATAAGATCATCCACACGTTTGCAGTAAATCCAGCGCTTACTAAAATGACTGCTGTCAGACAAGAAACATAAAGCATCGCTTGACCTGTAAGAAAAATAAATTTATATCTTGTGAATCGAGCAAGTAGAATATTCACGATCATCCCTACTAGCATGATCAAGGCAGTAGGTGTGCCGAATTGTTGTAAAGCAATCGCCACTACTGCTTCATTACTTGGAACTACACCTTGGGTATGCAGAGCCGTTTGGAACATCGAAGCGAAAGGGGTTAATGAATTACTGATCAGTCCAGCGCCGCCAATCAATACTAAGAATCCGACAAATGTTTTGATGGTTCCTTGGATCACTTCTGAAAATTTCTTTTTTTGCAGAACAAGCCCAAGCAGTGCAATCAGAGAAACGAGGATGGAGGGCTGACTGACGATTGAAACAAACAAATTCAACAATTTATCCATTGATATTTCCTCCCTTGAATCATTTTTATTCTTTTGACAAGATCTGTTCTACTTTTTCTTTTACTTCATCACTGTCGATGATCGATTGCAACGGCACAAGTTTTTCATCCGGTATAGAAGTAAGTGTATCTTTCAAAGAATGTTCAATGAAGAAATAATCCGCCATATCGCTAGATACACTCCCAACATCCGTATGACTTACTTCGAAATCGTCCACATCTGCTCCAAGATCTGCAAGAGCTTGTTTGATGTTCATCTCTACCATAAAACTTGTTCCTAATCCACTTTGACACACTGCAAAAATTTTCATGTTATTCGTCTCCCTTTTTTATAATTGCTAGTATTTCTTCTTTTGTTGAGGCTTGTAATAGTTCTTGAAGATTTTGTTTATTAGAAAGTAGCTTGGTTAAATTTGCCAACGCCCGAAGATGTGCCTCGTTATCGATAGCGGCTAAACAGATAAATAAGCTGATGGGATGAGCAGGATCATCGATTAGATCAACTGGTTGTTGAAGTTTCAGCAAAGACATCCCTACTTCGTTTACACCGTCTTCCGGACGAGCATGCGGCAGTGCGATGTGGTCGCCGATGTGGATAAACGCACCATACTGCTCCACACGTTCAATCATCGCTTTGATATAACTCTCCTCTATTTTATTCTTTAATAATAGTGGTTGTGCGGCAAGTGTGATTGCTTCTTGCCATTTTTTTGGTTGATCGGATAATTGGATCATTTCTTCTGTTAATAATTCAGATAGCATAGGACGTTGATCCTCCTTCTTTTCTAAAAGTTTGTTCATTTTACGATTTAAGACTTGATAGAGCTTTTCTTCATCTACACCTTCTTTTAATTCGATATATGGAAGTAGCGCAGCTAGCAATTCTTGAGCAGAAGGCATGGAGAATCCTGGTATCAGCCAATCTCTTTGTACTTGATTGATCAGCTGGTTTTTTTCCAAGTCAGTCATGATTGGTTGTAGGACATACAGTGACTTTTTCTTATTCGTAAGCGTGAGAGGCACAGTAGAAAAAACGATATCGTAAGAAGTTTCATCAACCTCGTGCAAGCGATCAGCTGAATTGGTCTCTGTAAAAAGGATCATCGGGAATAATTGCTGAAGTTCGCTTTTTAAGATCAATGAAGAGCTAATGCCACTTGGACAGACGATCACGGCTCTTATTTTTCTATTTCTCTCTTCTTCATCTACTTTTCTTATTTCTCCGCCGAATAGTATAGTGAAAAACCCAACCTCTTCTTCAGGGATGCTCTTTCCTATCCGTTTTTCTAACGGACGCAATGCTTTTCTTGTCATTTCATAGATGGAAGCATATTGATGTTTGATTTGATCAATCATCACATTAGGCAAATAAAAAGAATAAGAAATACGAAAATAGGCAGGTACCAAGTGATAAAAGACATTCATCAATAATTCACGAAATGAATCAAATTCTATGGCCATTAGGAATTCCATGCGATGGATGACTTCTGAAGAACATTCCAGCAAAAAATCAAGCGCAGGCTCCTGGATATCTCCTTCAACAATGGAGGCTAAGCAAAGAGAGAGAAATAGAATCTCTGACTCTAGATGTTCGGAATAGCCTAAGCCAGTCAATATTTGTCGGCTGATGTCATTGATCGCAAGAGAAGCTAAAAGTTCAGCATCTTTTACCTTTTCTACAGATATTTTTCCGATTCGATTAGTGGTCAAACTTAAATAATACGCTAACTCATCCATTCGATTGGGTGCAAAGCGAAGATCTGATAGAGAGATTGTGTTGTCTAACAAATCTCTGGCTTTTGCATAACAATCAAGAGAGAGCATTGCGGTTAAATACGTGAGACCAAATCTTCCAGCAAGCGATTGCATTAAATGAGCAGTGCGATTTTTTGCTTCCCTTCTCAATATCACTTCTGACCCTAGTAGCCTAAAGCCTGCTTTTCTAGTATATGTCAGCTGACATTCTTCCCCTTCTAATTCCTTTCTTACTTTTTTGATATCCGATAGGACTGTTCCTTTAGAAACCTGAAGAAAGTCTTGAAAATGAAATACAGAAATAGGTATGGTATTCGAATAGACCATCAAATAAAGAAGATCTCTACGCTCTTGTTCGGTGTACACCGCTTCAAAGCGAGTGATATTCACGTATTTTTCTGCCCAGTCGATCGCTCGAAATTTTTTCAGACGGATATGGGTCTCATCCATATATTCGGCAAAGGGAGCAAGTTGTTTGATTGCCTCGTTTATATTTACTTCGATGATCTCGGCTGCTCTTTCTAGACTGATTTCTCTGGGTGTTTTCAGGAGATAACTAATTTTGTAGTTCACAGCGCTGTTCACCTCCTATTTGTATTCTAGTATGATACCGCTTTTAAATCGAGGGTTGTTTGGTACAACTTACAGTTAGATTTTTTTTACGACTGTACCAAACGACCTCTATCGGGTTACATAAAAAAAGCAGGTGACCAAATGGCTCCCTGCTTTTATGAATCAATTTCAATCAATTTGGTTCAATCAATGATGATCGTGTTTCTTTTTTGAAGTCAGTTCTTCAAATTTTTCTTTGACCTCTTCAACCGCTTTTTCGATATCTTTTTCAAAGCGATTAGGTTCGTTAGGCTCTGATTCTTCTTCTACAGAATTGGAACCGGATAAAGCTGTTTCTTTGTTTTCTGTTTCACCGGAGTTTGTGCCAGCTAATGATTCTTCTTTATCTTCTGTTTCACCAGAATTAGTACCTGCTAGAGCTACTTCCTCTTCCGTTTTAGGGGCCATTGAACCTCTTAATCGTTTGTGTTTTTCACCATCATAATTTGTCATATTGGTTCCTCCTAGTAATTCTATACTTTTTCATCGTACAATAAGACAGTTTGTGCGTCAAAAAACAAACCCGATTCTTACAAATATGTCATGTTTTCACCTTTTATTTTCTGATTCTTGAATGCCTTTGATTCCTTCTTCCAAAATTTTCATCTGTAAGATTGTTTCTTCATCTTTAATGACTTTTTCAGCGCCATTGACTAATGTCTCGTAAATGCCTTCGTAGACGCGACTATAATCACCGACCTCGGAAATCACTTTTTCTTCATGATAATCCCCTTGTTCATCTATATAAGTCAATACACCGTAGTGTTCGGGCAAGTCGATCCCAAAGTCTTCATGATCAGGCATATAAAACATTTTAAGATGTTCTTCTTGCCGATCTTTCGTTTGTTTCACGAACATCCCCTTTTTTCCATAAACGACGAAACTCGGACGTTCTTTGACACGGAAATAGCTGGATTTTATCGAAATTTTCATGTTTCCGTAGAAAAAGTCCAAATCGAAGTAATCATTCATTCGTCCTTTCCCTAATAGTTGACGAACATCATAACGGATATCATCTGGTTCGCCGAAATAAGAAAGAACTTGGTCTACTGTATGACAAGCATGTCCATATAAATAGCTGTTTGCAGTAGAAAATTCATGTGTATTTTCTGGTACTTCTGGTCTGAAATAATCGTAATGCATTTCTACTTCTAAAATATCCCCTAATTTTCCGCTTTCGATTACTTTTTGGACTGTCAAGAAGTCAGAATCGAACCGTCTGTTTTGGTAACATTGGATAAATAGCCCTTTTTCTTTTGCTAATGCAAATAACTCTTCTGCTTCCTTTGACGTTTCTGCAAAAGGTTTTTCTACCAATACATTCTTTCCATGTTCGAGTGCCATTTTTCCATATTCATAATGAAATTGACTTGGCGTAGTAATGACAACTAATTGGATCTCAGGATCATTCCAAAGATCAGACAGCTGATCGGTATATTCAATGTCTTCAAATGTTTCCCACACTGGTTTAGATGGGGAAAAAATTTTTTTGATATTGATTTTGTCCGTAAGTTTTCTTGAAAATGGCAAATGATAGCGATTTGTACTCTTTCCATTACCGAGATAAGCGATTGTAAGCATGATTTGTACCTCCTTTTATTGTTGTTTTCAGTATATCTTAGAAAAATATAGAAAGTATCTATAATAGCTATTCTGGCAAAAAAGTTCAGAAAAACATTTGTTATCATTTGGTTTGGTGAAATTTATGTTCAAAGTAAGGTAAAAAATCAAAAAGAGAGTGGCGGAACCAAGCATTTATCAGTAAGATAGAATTTGGAGGTCAGATCATGCTTATTGAAGAAAAATTAACCAAACAAGAGTTGTTTACCACGACAGAGAAACGGATCGCTGATTATATTCGGAGGAATATCGAAGCCGCAGTCTACATGACGATTGAAGAATTAGCAAAAGCTACGTATACTTCCCATTCAGCTATCATTCGTTTATGCAAAAAAATGGGCTTCAGCGGATTTAAAGAATTTCGTTTCGAACTAGGACGGGAAGTTCATCAATTGATTGCCCAGTTTAATCAAACGGTCGATCCTAATTTTCCTTTTTCAAGTGAAGATAACACACAGCAAATTGCAAAGAAAATGGCAGATTTGTCGATCCAGTCAATAAAAAAAGCGCAATTGCAGATCGAGCATCAAGATTTGGATCACATCAGTAAAGTATTGAACAACGCACAGCGAATTTTTCTTTTTGCAAAAGGCGATTCCCAAATCACGGCAAGGAAGTTCCAGAATAAAATGGTCAAGTTGAATAAATTTTTGATCTTGGCCGAAGAATATAGCGATTCTTCTTGGAATGCAGCCAATTTGACTAGCGAGGATTGCGCAGTTTTTATTAGCTACAGCGGTCGTATCCATCATTATGAACGGATAATGACCTATCTAAAGCATGTAGGAGCTCCAACATTATTGATTACCGGAAATCAGCATTCAGAAATGGCCAAACAGGCTGATATGTGTCTTGTTATATCGCAGGAGGAATATGATTTTGCTAAAGTAGCGACTTTCTCCTCTCAAATTGCCTTCGATTACGTATTAAATACGTTATTCTCAGTGATATATTCTCAAAATTTTGAAGAGAATATCCGCAACTTGAAAAACAAACAAGAATTGATACAAAAAGGCCTTCTTAAAGAATATCGGAAAAATTGAGACAAGCTTTCTTTGATATCGTTATAAATATAAACTGGCTGAAGTTTTCTTTTTCAAACTTCAGCCAGTTTATTTGTTTACGCATTGCTTTGAATACATCTATCATAGAAAAGAGACACAGTTACCTTCTGTTTCTTATTTTAAATGTTTGCCGAAAAAGATAAATAAGAAACAGAAAAATCAGTATACTTATAGCTATCAATCCATACAGGAAGAAACGTTTGTTCTCAGATACTTTCTGCACTTCTTTCTGCACTTCTTTTGCATGATAAGGAACGCGATGTCCTCTGACAAGTAAGCGATGACTGTTGATCATATAAGGTGTACAAGTCAGTAGTGTCACGAAATCCTTTCCTTTTTCGATTCTCAGGTCTTTTGTATCAGTTGGTTCTACCGTCTTTATCTGATCGACTTGATAAGCAAGTGTCTGTCCGTTGATCTCGATATAGAAAGAATCACCTAAAGTCAGTTTTGGCAAGTCAGTGAACAACTTTGCTTGAGGCAGTCCCCGATGACTAGAAATAACGGCATGTGTACTTTCTCCCCCAGTAGGATAAGATGTCCCTTCCAATAACGAAGCGCCTTTTTCTAGCAGCACGGTATTTGTTTCGTCAAAAATCGGTAAATGGACATTGATTTCAGGAATCGTCAGAACGCCGATCGTATGTTTTTCAAAATAGGTTTTGTCTGTTTTCACTGGTTCCTTTTTCTTAGTAAAGGGATCAACACCGGGATTTCCTCCTTTTTTTGCTAATTGCTGGTTTTTCTTTGTCATGTTTTTTTGGATTTTGGCCATGACTGCTTCATTTTCTTTAACTGCTTGTTGCTGATAATGAGAGATGATTTGCTGATCCAGGTAGTTATTCAGCGCATCGCTAACGAATGGATAAGCCAAGACGCCTATCCCTGACAGAAGCAGAAGGATCATTAGCAGGTCTAGATAGTTCCTTTTCTTTTGTTTCATTTGTGTTCTCCTTGTGCTGACTAGTTGTTAATAAAAGAAAAAGGAGCAATTGCGTAAGCCACTGCTCCTCTTTCCAATTCATGTACAAAGATTAAATCTGACTATGCTTGCGTCTAGCAAAGTACAATCCAGCAATCAATAGAAGGATCACTCCTGCACCAATATAAAGATAGATTCCCTTACCACCTGTTGAAGGAAGTGTACCTTTGTGTTTATTTGGTATTTTTTCAGGAGAAATCAACTGTCCTGCTGTTGCGTAAGATTGTTCATCGACAGTAAATGCTATGCGGTTTGCCAATGGAACATAATTTTCTGGCGCTTTCGTTTCTTCCAGATAGTACGTGCCATATTTTAGACCTGTCACATCGATTAAACCGTTATTTGTGGTTGTAAAAACCGTTGCTGATTCTTTCGTCGAAACCCAGTTGACGGCTTTTGTAGATGGGTCGATCGACAAATAGTTGGCTGTGTCACTCTCTTGATCACGAACGACGAATTCTGCTCCAGCAAGTGTTTGATCTGATGCAACATCACCATCTACTTTGACAAATCGTTTGCCGCCAGTAACGACATCGACTGACGGTGGCGTTTGATCATTTGTATGTCCGTTATCGACATTTGCTTGGTTAGAAAACCCTTTTGTTGGATCTGCTTTTTCGTTCAAATGCATATAGTAAACAAATTTCAGCGTACCACCAGGAGTGAGTGAAGGAATATAATTCGAGTCAACTGAAACCGTGAATCAGTTTGTTTGTTCAGTGACAGAATAATTTGTTGGATCGATTTCTTTATTTCCATCATATAAGGCATAAACATACGTTCCTGAAGAATCATTATCAAATGTCAAAGCAGCGTCATGAGTATCAATGAGTTTGAATGTCGTGTACTTGTTTTGTGTTCCTTCTTTATCAGCGATACCTAAAGGAATATTGACAGAGATCTCATATTGGATTTTTTCTCCGATTGCGACATCTTTTCCATTCAATTGTGGAGTTGTCTTATCAACTTTGGACGTATCATTTTTGATTGTCTTTTCTACAGGAGTTTGACTATTTGCCAAGATCTCAAACGGCGTGTTTGTTTGATTATCAATCATTTCTGCATTATCAGGAGCTTTTACTTCTTCTAAATTATATTTTCCAACCTCTAAATGATTGACGATCAACTGACCTTTTTCAATCGTTGCCTCGGCAAAGTCATTGTTGCCGATGTCATAAGAATGACCAGTAATGAAATGTTTGGCTTTCGTTTGATCCGTTGTCCAAGTGTACAATCCATCTGTGACGCTTTGAATATATTTTTTGACGCTTGGTGTTCCTTCTTCTTTAGAAATAATGAATGCTGCACCGTTTAGTGCTTCGTTTTCGGCAGTACCGACTTTGGTCACTTTCAATGTTCCATCATTACCAACTATATTTTTAGGATAGAGATGGATAGTGTCCAATTCTTCTGTCCCGTCTTTATAAGAGCCATCTGCTTGTTTGATCATCTCGTATACAGGAAAAGCGAGCACCATGTTTGTGGCAGCTGTCACTCCGTCTTTTGGTTCCTCTTTGATTGTGTAGACTACATCTTTCCCATTTTGTTTTTTAGGTAAAGATAAAGTCACATTTCCATCCGCATCTGTCGTTCCTGATGCAATTGGTGTACCAGGAGTCAAAGATTGGACTGCTTGTTTTGCTGCATCCACCGACGCTCCTTTCTCCCGTTGCGCATAAAATTCTGTAGTGACGTTATAAACGGAAAATGAAATATCGGCTAATCCTTGGTATTGATCGAATTCACTCATTTCTTTCCCACTGTTTTGAATCAAAGGATCGTAAATCAGTCATTTTCTTTTTATGGAGAATGACTTGAGCTGCTGTATCCTCCGCAAACACTCTTTTTGCGCCGAAGCTACTTGTGATTAATGGTAAAATAAGAAAAAGTGCACCTAATATAATGCTTATTTTTTTATGATTTTTCATTTTGTCACTCCTGTTCTTTTTTTAATAAACAACCATATTGCAAGGCTTGCGAACACCATGCCAACAACGACTAGAAGGATGTTTTTCGTTTCGTTTGTTTTAGGAAGAAATGGACGACTATTTTCTTTTTTGTTGACTACTTTCAATCTACCGACAGTCTCTTTCTCCTCAGAGAGGCTAGTTGAAATGGTAAACGGAATTTCTGTTTCACTTAAAATATAACCAGATGGTGCTTTGATCTCTTTTAACCAGTAATCTCCTGTTTTCAACCCGATAATTGAAAAAGCGCCATTTTTATCGGAGGTCAGGTGAAGCGCATCTGATTCGTTACTTGTCCACTTGTATCCGTTGGCTGTTCGCTGCAGGTAATTTCCTGCTTTGTTTTTAATAAGGAATACTGCGCCAGCTAATCGTTTGTTTGGTTTATTTGTCTCGATTTTGACAAATTGCTTACTCCCTGTATATACAGAGACTTTCTTTGTGCTGATACCAAAACCAAAATCTAGTGTTCCGTTGTTATTGATTTCCTTGTTCGCCTGAGCTGTACTGTTTAGCTGCATCTGATAAGAAATGGTCAGATTTTTTCCAGCATATTTTTCTAGCGAAGGAATCGAAAATGCAATTTCAAATCCGTGTGGTTTCGTGTGTATGACAAATCCTTCGGATAGCTTTTGTCCATTCGATGACATCGTTAAACTATTAGGTAAAAACGTTAATGCTTCATCCGCACTATCTGACAATTCGAACTTTTGATAGTCAAGGATATTTACAGGAATTGTCGTATGCAAGGAATAAGTGATTTTTTCACCAATCGTAAAATCATTTCTAGGCTCTTCTAATACCTTCTCAAAAGGTGGATCAGGGTAGTCGTTTTCTTCATTTTTAGGATACAAATGGATAGTTGAAAGTTTTTGATTGTTTTGTCCATGTACAGGAAGAACAACTACCATATTCTCTGCCTTTTCTTTGACGACTTCTGGTGCTTTGGATTCAATGAAAAGATACGCTTTCTCTCTTTTTTTATGATCTTTGGCAGGTAGAGAAAAAGAAGCAATACCATCTTCGTTGTTCAGAGTTTCGGTTGTTGCTTCTGCGGTAAACGTACCGGAAGACGCACCGTTTTTTGCGATCTCTGTTTGTGCTTCTTCTACCGTTTTGCCCTTTTCCCGTAGATGGTAAAAAGAATCTGTGACATCATAAACTTGGAATGTGACACCATTTAATCCTCGATACGTTTGTAATAACGCTTTTTCTTGTACGTCATTTGGATGATTTTTCGGCAGTTGCCCGTTTGGGAAAAGCAATTTGTGTAAAGTAATCTGAACCATTTCTGTTTCTGTTGCTGTTACTGCCTGAGTAAAAGCAGGTTTAAACAGTAATAAGAAGAGACACATACTAAGCCAACCAAGTTTTTTCATATTAGCTGCCCCCTCTTTCTTTTTTGAAAAAAAGATACCAAATAGAAAATGTACAACCAATCATCCCTACTAGATAGATTCCTAAGCGGCCAATTCCTCCCGTATCAGGTAATGGTACTTTTGCCTGATTCGTGATGTCTAAAGAAATCTGGTTGTTTTTGGCTCCTGGTGAAAGAACAGACTCATACTCTTGTCCATCCACTTGAATTGATCCATCTTCTTTTATGATGATAGTAACTGGATCTTTTAGTCCTTGGTATCCTTCTGGTGTAAAGGTTTCGGTCAGCTTATAAGTTCCAGGTTTTAAATTTTCGAATAGAAAGGTGTCCGTTTCTTGTCCAGCTTTTGGCAACTCTAAGTCCATTTCTGGTCCTTGCAGTCTGAATTTGGCTCCTTTTAATGCCTGTCCGTTGTCTTCCTTTTTGTGTACTGTCAGGTCAAACGCTTTTAATCGATTTTGATGAGTGAGCGTCCACATGCCATTCGTTGTCTCGGTGTTTTCCCCCGTGTAAATAATCTTTCCATATTTGTCGATTTGGAATTCATAATTTCCCGGTGAAGTATCATATCCGACAGGACCAGCTGTTTCAACGACTCGATATTCTCCAGGTGTGAGTGAATCAAAAATGGCAAGACCTTTTTCATTCGTTGTTTGGCTGTCCATTGGCTGATAAGCACCGTTTGCTTCTTTTTTCTGTAGGGCAAAAGCTGCACCTTTAAGATTCATCTCTTTGCCCGTCCCTTGCATCGTATACTTACGTACTGCTATAGGAATTTCAACAAAAGGATTTTCAATGGTCAACTGGATCGTATCATCGGAAGTAGTGACTGTTTTTCCATCAATGGTTACCGTACCATCAGAAGCAATCTTGATTTCCCAAGTAGTCTTCTTGCTTAATTCATGACCTTCTGGAGCTTTTGTTTCTGTCAGTGTATAAGTCATTTCTTTTTGCAATTTGACATTTTCCGGAAGAGAATAGGTCCCATCACCATTATCAGTTAGTAAAGTATCAATAGAATCTCCTGTTAATTTGAAAACAGCGCCAATGAGATCCTTTTCTCCTGTAGAGGAATTTTTCGTTATTTTTAAGTCTAACGGTGTGAATTGTTTAGTATTCTTCCATGTCAGTGCATCTATTTGTTGAGAATCATATCCTGGTACAGGTAGTTCTTTGATTGTTTGGTAACTGAATGCTTGACCTTGATTATTATATTGAGGCAGTGATAGTATCTCGTGATAACTTTCTCCACTATTTGCAGAGAGTTTGTCGACGTCTGCACGTTCCCACGAATTTGCAGTATCTTTAGCTGGTTTAGTGATGCGGATATATCCGTTTTTCCAAGCTGCAGCATCTGTTGTATGGTTCCGTTGGATTTCAAAAGTGACTTGATCTGGACGATTAGCTGGATTATTGTCAAATTCTTCCCATAATTTTTTGATGTGAAGATTGACTCCGGGAGCTTTAGCAGATGGTATACCGAATTCAGCTAATTCGTCAGTGTCAATACTTGGTTGGAAAGTCGTCCTACCGTTCATTTGATACCAGAAATTCGGTTGGAAGTCCTCATTTTCTGTCTGGATCCTCACTTGGTAATGAATTTGGATTTCTTGGTCTTTTCCTAAATAAATCTGATTGCTCTTGATCGTATTTCCATCTATAGAAATAGTTGGAGTAACTGTTGTAGGGTTTGTTCCCACGCTTTTGACTGAAAGTGTACCAGGTTGATAAATAAATGGTTCTGCGATTGGATCATTTATTTGTCCATTACTTACAGTTGCAGAGATCTGTACAGCTTTTTTAGCCAGATATTCAGAGATATCTGTTGCATGATCGGCTGATTCATAATAAAGGTCACCTTTTTCATCTGCTGAAACCATTTGCCGCATACGAGACTCTACTTCTGCTTTAGATAGACCAGCTGCTGGATCGCTTTGAAGTTGGATACCAAGACCATGTATCTCGATTCCTCGTTCTTTAAGCGCCATCGCTTCTCCGATGGTTGCGATAAATGTGCTGTCTATTCTTCTGGATTGGTTGTTTTGGTCAGGTGCATAATAGCTTCTTGCAATTCGAGAAGTATTTCCCGGCTGATCTTGAGTATTGGAAAACTGGGTACCGTAATAATCGTTGCTTGGTTGTGCGTGTACTCGCTGTACTTTATAGGAAAATGTCGGTACACCATCCGTCAGCAAGACGATCACTTTTTTATGTCCGTTTGGAACGGATAGCATGTCTCCTGCATCTCTTAGTCCTTTTTGTGTAAAAGTACCGCCATTTGTCCATGAAGGTGTGATGGATTTTACTTGATTCTTTACTGAATCAAATGAACCCATCTGCACAGTACCGTTACTGTAGTTATAGCCATCACTGGAGTAGCCGACATATCCCATATTGATTTTGTCTGTGATACCGCTATCTGATAAAGTATCGACAAAACGATCGACACCGATTTTTACTTCACCGATCCGATCATTGTCGTTCATACTTCCTGACCAGTCTACGACCAATACGAGATCAAGAGGTGTGATATCTTTTTGTACATTTCCACGGGCATTCAAATAAACATCAAACAATCCAGGTGTAGTTGTCTCCTTTGCAAACTTACGTATCGCATAGTCTGCTTGATTGCCTGTTCCCCCGTATTCGATATACGAATGAGTCCGATCATTAGGATCTCCATCCCAAGAATTTATCCCATCCCATTGATTTGATCCATTTTTATTACCTTGGTGATCAAGAACATTTGTATTTCCTGTAGGTTGCCAATTGGCTTTAGGATAAGTGCCTTGATCATCCGTCGTATACTCTGTAGGAATCGTCTGGTTAGCTGAAACAGTCATAGCTGGCAAAGACAATGTAGGCAATGTAAAGGGGCTGACAGAATTTTCATTTTCTTCTGGTACTCCTTCTTTTGTTTCGTCTGTATTTGGTGTTGACACTTCTGTCTCTTTCTTGTGTTCTGTCGCATCAGTAATGTCATACTCTTTATTATCGACGATCAGCTTATTTGTCTGGCTGTGATAAAGTGTTGGATCGATTGGAAGACTTAGATTGATCGTTTGTTTAGTGTTTGGAGAGATTTCCAGCGTGGTTTTCCCGCTTTTTACCTGATAAGCATAGCCATCTCCTTCCTTTCTTTCCACATCACTTAAGTAATTCTCAACTAGACCAATTTCTTTCTCTACCTTTTCTGTACTGTTGTTATTCGCATTTAGTTTGACGTTCAGTGCTTTTTTCCCAGATTGATCTGAAGTGATTTCAGCTGAAATGATTTCTAACATTGTTGGATTATCTGTAGCTTCTGCTATTGCAGTTACAGGCAGAATGTTCGATAAACTCAATAATATCAGCACAAAAACAACTTTCAGCTTCTTCCCTGTGGTCGTCATTTTTCCCCTCCTTTTTATTTTTTTCTGTTTTGACGTGAATAGTGATGATTATTAAAATAAATAAACGTATTTATTCTAATATGATAATTATTATACGAAGGGCACTAGAGGGAATCACACCAATTTTCATACCAATTGGTTTCATTTATGACGTTGATTCCTTTGATTAATGAGCGTTTCATTAAAGAAAAGGGTTGAGGGAGAAAAACATATGATCAGGTTGCTGGAAGGAAACTATAGAAAGATGGAAAAAATCATTCGGATTCTATCCATTTCTGACAAGTGGATGACTAAAAAAGAACTTGCCAAACGAATCGGTAGTTCGGAATCTACGTTTGTAAGGTATATCGAAGAAATCAAAATCCGCTGGGGAACGGATGTAACGATTCAGTCTTCACAAAAATTGGGGTATCGACTTGAACATTTGAATGTACCGGCTTATTTAAATGTGCTAATGGAAATGTCACAAAGTTCTACAAATAGTCGTCTATTAAATGAAATCATTGTCAATCCGGGTAAAACGATCGAGTATTATTGTGAAAAAATCTCGATTAGTCGTTCTTCTTTTACGCGTAAGTTGAAACAATGCAATCAAATTTTAGAAAGCTATTTATTAAAAGTAATCGTCGATCAAGGGTTTCAGTTGACTAGCCTGAAAAGTGAGCTCCAGCTGCGTATCTTTGTCACCTTTTTCTTTTTAAGCTACTATGGAAGACGTACTTTGCCATTTCCAATCGAAAAAAAGAAGATCAAAGAAATTATGTCAAAGAACAATTGTCAGTTGAATTTATTCCAAGAAGAAAGTCCTTATGAGCAATCTTTCTTTATTATGTATTTTGTTGTGCATCTTATGCGGGAATCACAAGGAAATCCATTCGAATGGAAAGCTGGAGACCCATACGTAAAGTTGATAAATATAGATAAAAAAGACCTTTTGATCTTGAAAAATCTTTTAGGGAAATTGAAGTACAGCAGCTATATAAAAGTAGTGAACTATTTTGTCAATACGATTTTTTCGGAATTTTCGGAGAAAGAAAAAAATGAAATCAGTGAACAGATACGAAAAAATATATCCTACTGTTCATTTTCATCTGCTGATTGCAAAGAAAAAAACGAAGAATTTGTTGTTCGACTCTTAACTCAAATTTATTTTTTCTCACGTATTTTTCCATACGATACGACTCATTTGACGATTCGTGCCACTTTCTTTGCGGAACAGATGCAACATCGTCATATCCGTCTATATGCTGGATTTCGTGCAGAACTTCAATTTTATTACACCCTACTGAATCGAAATTTGATTTATTATTTATCTAGCTATATATTTTGGATGCTTATTGGTAATCCTGAAATACACCATTATACTTCCGATAAAAAAATACTGATCGTCAGTGACTTAAGTCTTCGACATAGTCGATACATTGAAGAATATGTCAGTGATGTTCTTGCTGTGCATAAGATTCACTCTGAAACAACTGCTATCACTGAAGATCAACTTTCGAAGTACAATCTTCTTGAGTATGACCTGATCGTCACGAATCAACCAATTCCGAATACCCATGTTCCTTATATGTTGATTGATGATAGTGTGTCATTCGCAAATGAAGAAGAACTGATCCGCTTATTTGAGCTATAAACAATCAAAAAACAGCTATGTATACTCTACCATCCTGATAAAAATATCATGAGAAATAGACATAGCTGTTTCTTTTTATTGGATACCTTTTGCAATCCAACGAGATTTAGGGCGAAAGTATATCAATAGTTATTCTTTCATTTTCAATCATAATTATCTGTTTATGAAACATCTTTTGTTGATTCATAATGTTAGGATCATTTTACTTGTTATCTTCCTCCGGGTCCCGCCATCTGACTCATTGAAATAGTTTCACCTGACTGTGAGACACTTGCTGTGTTTTCCGAGAGTGTAAATGAACCAAGCTCAGTTCCAGTTGTTTCTGATCCGGTATCAAATAACCCATTTTGTGGTTCTGTATTTGCAGTACCACCACTGACAATCGAGTAAGTATCTCCAGTGATCAATTCTTTTGTAGAAATAACAATTGTTTGATAATCTTTTGCGGGTTGATATGTGACCACAGTATCACCGCTGCTATTTTTGATGCTTATCAAAGTACCAGCTGATTGAACCGAATCAAACGTGATTGCAATGGTACCTTGTGTAGAAGAATCGCTAACTGTTTGCGCCATCCCACTTGCACCCGCAGCTACCAGTGAGCCACCGGATACATCAAATGTTCCTCCATAATCCAATGCGCCGTTTCCGCCATTTGTCGGTCCATCAACAGTAACTGTTCCGCCAGACATAGTGATATTTCCGTTACTATCTAATCCATCTCCTTCAGAATTGACTGACAGAGTCCCTCCGCTAATCGTTATTTGTTTGCTGTCATCTGATTCATCTGGAGCTCCGCCAAATGAATCAGCACCAAATTTTCCATTTTCCTGACTTGTGTCATTTCCTCCACCGGCATTTACCCCGTCATCACTGGCTACTATTTTTGTTTGTCCATCTTTGAAGTTAATCACAGCTGATTCTATTCCTTCGTAAGACTGTTGGATGTCAACAACACCTGCACTGATTGTCAATTCATTATCTGCGTGGATACCATCGTCTCCAGTTTTAGCTGTAATTGTACCGCCAGTAAGTTCAAAAGTGTTATTGGAATGGATGCTGTCATCAGCACTGTCTATGGAGTAGGTCCCACTGCTTATTTTTACTTGATTTCCAGCTTTGATTCCTTTGTAACTTTCATTTGTATTTATAGTTTGACTATTTGCCCCATCTGCAGTTTTGATTGTCATCTCAGCGTTTTGTAAAGTTGTATTTGTTTCTGCTTGAATGCCATCTCTTCCGCTACTAATTTCAAAAGTACCACCATCAATTGCTACGTATCCTTTTGTTTCATCTTCTGTATTGTTTGCTTGGATAGCGTCCCCTTCTGTTGTATTCAAGTTATAATTCCCGTTTCGAATAGAAACAGAATCTTTTCCTTTGATAGCATTGTTTTTAGCAGTAACTTCATATGTTCCTGAAACGAGTACAAGATCATCTTTGCTCCTGATTCCATTGCTGTAATTTCCATTGACTTTTAACGTGCCGGTTCCATTAATCGTTAAATCTTCTTTGCTGTATAATGTTGCGTCGGGTTCTGTTTCATTTTCAGCAAAAGAATAATTTTCACCATCTTTTAGATTGTTCGTTTTATTGTCAGCTAATGTTAGGATCACCTTCTCTGCTTGCTGGATATTGACGGCTGATCCGCTTGTATTAGTAATAGAGACACCGTTAAAGATCAAATGGATTTTTGCTTCTTTCGACGCATTGATAATGAGCTGGCCATCAGAAAGCGTTCCACTGAGGACGTATGTTCCTTCTTCTGAGATCGTTACTGTTTCTCCCTCTGCTGTTGCTCCGTTTCCATTGATAACCGGTTCTTCATCTAACGTTATTTTTGCTGCTGAGGTCTCATCGTATTCTGTTGATAAATCTTCTTCCTCGTACTTCCCATAGTAATTAGCTAACTCTTCCGATGTACTATTACTTGTTTGAGACGATGAGTTACTTGTTTCGGTATTACTCGTTTTGTTGCTAGATGATGATTGTGAACAAGAAGCAAGAAACAAGCTTGCAAGGAGCATTGTATAAATTGTTTTTTTCATCTAGTATCCTCACCTTTCAATGTTACAATTCATCGCGATTTGTAGCGACTTTTCCTAATACGACAGGCAGATTTCCATTCCTAACACGAACTCGATCAATCAATTCTTTTTCTTTTCCTTGGTCTTTCATCAGAATAACGTAGCGTAGTTCATATAAACTTCCCATTGTTGTTGTTCTCACAGAAGATAAATGATTGGTATAAGTATATTCTTCAAATATATCTGTAAATAATTCTGGGTAATCTAAATCCTCTGGTATTGTTATTTTTAATTCTCGTTCGGCAATTTTTTCTCTGCTTCCAAAAGGTGATAAATATAGAAACAGTAAAAATAAAGCTACAATAACAGAAAATAACACAACATAAACTACGTATCCCATTCCAGTAGCGATCCCGATACCCATTGACCAAAAAATACTGGTAATTTCACGAGAACCACCTGCAACAGAGCGGAAACGAATTAAGCTGAAGGCGCCTACTACTGCTAAACCAGTGCCAAGGTTACCATTAACTAGCATAATGACAGATTGAACAAGCACCGGTAAAACAGCTAAAGTTACGACGAAGCTTTTAGTATAAACATTTCGCTGCATATGGATAAATGCAACTAATAATCCTAAAACTAATGAGACAATGATACACAAAAGCAAATCGGTAAACTGAATGGTTGTTCCTGATTCAAACAGACTAGATAGCATGGATTTCTTCCTCCTTATGTTGAACAAATAGATGTCTTTTGTACGTTTCTGCATATTTTGAGAAACTGCTTTTTCGTACTGTAAATTTATTTAACAGTTCAACAAACCATAAAGGATAAGCCCCCATTGCCTTTACTTCCATTAGCACACCAAGTTCAGGTGCAACTAGCTGTCCGCCACTTCCTTTTTTTAAATCAAGACAGGTATCTCGAAAACGAATTTTCTGATCAAAGGTCACTCGGAATTCTACTTCTTCGTCAGTGAACAAAGATATTCTGTCATAAGAGATCAATACTTGTGGAGTCAAATCTGGGTGCTGCTTGAACAACCAAAAGATCTCTTCGTTGATTTGATTACTGTCTACGTTGTTTCTTAAATAAAAATCTTTACTTTTCAACCAACATTCGTATGTTGAGTAATCCACAGGCAGCCTTCTTTTATAGACAATCCCATTTACTTTCTTTTTGATTTCCAAGAATATAGTACTCTCTTCGCTAGGGATTCCGTAGCTTCTTACTCTGAATTTTTCTTTGTATATTGGTTTATCCATCGAATGCTGAATAAACTGAAAATCTTTCGTATCATAATACAGAGACATGATTGTATGAAGCCCGTATTCGTCTATTGCCATCTTTTTTTCAAGTTGCTCGAAAAAAAGAGGAAATTGCTGTTCGGTCAATAAATATTTGTTTTCTTTTCTTTGAAATACTTTTTTTAGTTTCATGTTTTCTCCCCTTTACTGTTTGGTGATTATAACAACGAGTCTATGTAAACAAACTTAAATTCTCCTTAATTTAATACATAAGTGGATTCTTTGATTATTTAAGCCAATTTTATGCTATCCATGTTAAACTAAAGTGATCAAATGAATGAGGTGGGAAAATGATTAAACTATTAGTAGTAGAAGACGATAAAGTATTATCAAACAATATAAAAGAAATACTCACAACAATTGGTGAGATAACACAAGTTTATAACGGTGGTGAAGGACTGTTTGAGTTGGAAAGCGGTGTTTATGACCTTGCAATCTTGGATTTGATGATGCCGGAAATGAATGGTTATGAAGTCCTAGCAAAGTTACGGAAAGAAAAAATACAGACTCCTGTATTGATTTTGACAGCAAAAGATAGTTTGGAAGATAAGATTGAAGGATTTGAACGTGGTGCAGATGATTATCTGACAAAACCGTTCTATCGAGAAGAATTGATCATGCGCGTGAAAGCATTATTGAAACGATCGCTTGGTCTCTTTGATGAAAACATTCTGAAGTATAAGGATATCAGTTGTGATCTAAAAAGTAATGAAGTATTGTATAAAGAACAAGTTTTGCCCATACAAGGAAAAGAGTTTGAATTACTCGTTTATTTTTTACAAAATAAAGGAATCATTTTGACAAAAGAGCAGATATTTGATCGGATCTGGGGATTTGATTCTGATACGACGATTACAGTTGTTGAAGTTTACATGAGCAATTTACGGAAACATCTACGCAGTACTGGACTAGATAAAGAAATCAAAACTTTACGTAATGTTGGTTATATATTGCAAGGGGTGTGATGCAATGAATGGAGATATTACACGCAAGCAGCGCAGCCGTTTTTTTGCAACGAATGTAGCTGCATTTGCTTTGATCTTTTTTCTTCTGGGGTTTATTACTTTACAGATATTGAACCAATCTGCGTATAGAGAAACGGATCTTTCATTAGAGAAAACAGATTTTGATTCTCGGACAGTACAATTAGAGATACAAAGGTATCAGCAAGGTGATCCCTTTTTGAACCCGAATCAAATGGAACAAAACAGAACAAACATGGAACAACCATTGATGGAACCATCAAATGACCGATTTAACACTCAAGTGATCTTGTGGTCTGAAAATGGTGAGATATTGAATAAGGCAGCTATTGGTGGACGCTTCAATCAGATCAAAGAATTAAAAATGGATACAAAAAATCTGAATACCATCCAAAATATTGAATTAAATGAAGAAAACGACTCATCTACCCTCTCCTTCCGCTCGATAACGAAAAAAGCAGAGACGAATCAAGTTGGTGTTGCCTATATCCAAATTTTAGAAAATACAAATCAAATCAAAAATTCATTAGCAACTTTTCGCACAATTATGATTTTGTGTATGGTTGTTTTCTGGCTTATCTCAATTGGCATTAGTTATTACTTGTCTAGTCTAAGCATGCGCCCTATCATTCTTTCTTGGAGAAGACAAAAAGAATTTGTCGAAAATGCTTCTCATGAATTACGTACACCGTTAACGATTATTCAAAATAGTTTGGAACATCTGTTTACCAAACCTGATCATACCATCATTGAGGAATCTGAAAGTATTGCTCAAGCATTGTCAGAGACGAGACGGCTCACTGGATTGACTTCAGATCTGCTGACGATTGCCCGAAATGATTCTGATCAGCAGCTACTTTCAAAACAAATGATCAATACACAGGAATATATCGAAAACCTTGTTAAACCATTTCAAGAGATGGCCACCATAGACGGAAAGGAGTTTATCCTTCATAACGAGGCAACATCAGAAGTACCAATTGACGAAAAAAAGATCCATCAAGTTTTGGTTATTTTGCTAGATAATGCCTTAAAATATACGAATCCAAAAGATAAAATTATTTTAGATTCGTCTGTTAACCATAAAGAATGGCTGATTCACGTAAAGAATACTGGCCCTTCTATCAGTGAAGAAGATCAAGTAAGAATCTTTGATCGATTTTATCGGGAAGATCAATCTCGTGCGAAGGAAACTGGCGGTTACGGACTTGGATTGGCGATTGCAAAACAGATAATCGAACAGCACCACGGACAAATTTCTGTATCCAATTATCTTCCACAAGGAGTTGATTTTAAAGTCCAATTACCGTTGAAGCCTAAAAAATAATGCTTAACTCTAAAACATACTAGGAAAAGGGCTGTGACAATAATCTTGTCACAACCCTGTTTTCCGAATAAACGGTGTTCCAGAAGTAGCTTCTTCGAAAATAAGCCGAAATTTCACAAAAATTTGAGAAACAAATTTCGTAAACTCCTTCTTATTTCTTGAAGCTGACCACTTCTGTCACAACCTCTTTAGCTTACGCTTAAGATTTTTTATTGCGGTCTTCAATGTGTACATCACCGCTTGTGTCAATATCCAATTCTTCTCGGCTAACATCTTCTGTCACTTTTTCAACGTCTTCATGTTCTTCTTTATGAATTCCCACTTCTTCACGAACAACTGTATGCTTGCTAACATCTACTTGCTCTTCTTTGATTGGGATAGTGATCGTGTCATCTTCCAAGTTTTCGTCTGTACCCTGTGAAGATGGATCTGTTACTGGTTTGCGCTCGATGACGATTTCTTCACGTTTGACCGGTACTTCTACCGTTTCAGTATCGTTGACCACATGTTTGTGGATGTCGACTTCTCCAGTGGTAACATCATGTGTATTTACATCTAATTTTTCTTCTTTTAGTTGAATCGTATCATCATCTAGATTTGGTTTGCGATCGATGTCTTCCGTCTCTTTTGTACCCATAGAATCAGCTTCGCCAGGTACGTCCATCGGATCAGTTCCTGGTGTCATATTCAGTGGATCTGTTGTATTTTGAAAGCCTGTCGTGCCATCTACGTCCATTGGATCAGTGCCAGTCCCAGTCCCTAGTCCTGTTCCCATTGTGCTTGCTGGGCTAACAGTATCTTGTGTATCCATTGTGTCTTCTGTTGTTTCTGGCTGACGATAGCCTTTTACTGTGATGACAAATTTTCCAGCAGAAATATCTCCTCTATACTGATATAAAGGATCATTTTCTGGCGTAGCCGTCTCAGAATCATAGGTATCAAAAGAAAAAGTGTCTTTTATTCTTTCCCATAAAGAGCGATCTTCTTCGCCATCCATCCGATTCTCGTCTGTTTCAACATCTATACCGGATAATCCGTCGAATCCCAGTCTAGTTGCTGCTTCATCAGTAGTATAAATAACGATATCATCTCGATCATACCCTTCGTTACGCAACCGTTCGATTACTGATAATGCTTCATCCCTTGTACTGTAGCTACCGATGACTGTTAAATTTTTGTCTTCCATGTAAATTCCTCCTAGCAAATAGATTTATGATTGGTATATTTTTACTTATAAATTTATTCTATAGGAGACGATTGATTTCTACAAATATTTAGATTGGAATTAGATTAAAATATTTTAATTGAAATTTTGGAATATCTATGCTAATAGCAAAATATATATCACTAAAATAGTCATTTGTGCATTTATTCCTATAGGAAATTTTTTGAAAAATTTCTTATATTTTCCATTTATTACGATTGTATTATTTATCCAATCCTTGAATAAGCAAGCTACTTATATAGATAAATAGACTGATTCCTAGTATAATCGTTCCTATCATAGGATAAATTCCTATGTAAGGTGATGAAGCTCCAGCTATTTCTAATATTCCTTTAAGAATCATTCCGACGATATAGCTAGCCAAACCCGTATTGAATAAATTGAAAGCTAGGCGATTTCGAAAAGTATTTAATATTTTTTCGAAAATAAAAAGGAATGCCCCTCCTACCATTGGAATAACCCAGACCCATTTCAGTGCTTGTGAAGTGACCCCGTGGCTAAAATGATGATAAACCAATTGAAAGATGAAAAGAATGACTGAACTAATAAAATAACTATAAAACGTTTTTTTCTTATTCATAATTATACCCCTTTTCTTAACCTATAAAAACGATATCGCTGACAGATCGTTCAGAGTTTCCACTTCCGCCGACTGTTTGATTAATGACTTTTCCATTGAAATAAAGCGTTGTTGACCCTCCACCATCTAAATTATATGCGGTTTTTGCTCCATGATTTTTCAATACAGTTGCTAGTTCGCTGAGACTCAACCCTTGACTATCATCTGTTCGACCTTCTGAAACAACAACGAGATAATGGTTTGTTCCAACTTGAGCAATTGCGGTTCGTGGATTACTTTGCATCGACTGCGACACTTCCTCATCTTCAGAAACAGTGACTTCTCCATCTTCAACTAAAGCAGGACCAAAAGATAAAACTTGTTGTACATCTTCTTCTACTAGCTTTTCAGCAGATGTTTCTGCTTCTTTTATTATTGAGAAATCACCATTTTTATCAATTACTAAGTCTTCTTTTGTTTCATCTTCACTAGGTGTATCACGATATAGTGTGCCATTTCTAAGTACATATCCTGTATCTCTAAAACCATAATAATCTCCGTTTATCGCTAAAATCGCTTGTTGTTCTTGTGCGATCGCAGATGTAGTTTCTTTGATGTTGCGTCCATACGTATTGTTTGCCAAAGCTGTTTTTAAATAGCTAGAATCGCTTACTGTAATATCAGCAACATAAACTGTGGTTTCATCAACACGTTCTGAAGATAATGTGATATTGATATTTTCATCTTGGTAGCTATTATCTGTAATCACTGGTTCAAAAGAACTTGAGTTACTCGTATTTTTTGTGTCTGTTGTCGAAGTGGAAGTCTCATTGGATACCGATTCTACTGCTGCTATTTCCTGAGGCAAAACAAATGTTTTTAATAATATATAACTTGAACTTCCTAACAAGAAAACACTCGATAGACATGCCCACATATATTTTTTTCGTAAAAAATGTTTCATAAAGATTTCCTCCTAACAAAAGACTATGCGTCTTTGAATCGAAAAACTGGCAAAAAACAATAAAATATCCACAACGGCCTTACAAAGCAAAAGCGACTGAATAATAACCGAAAGGATCGACACACCTAGCCAACTTAAAATCAGTTGAAGGAGAAACGGCAAGCTGTATTTATAAAAAGCAGTACGGGCTCTTTGTTTTCTGAACACATAATGTCGATTCATTTGATAATTGAAAATTCCTGATAGTACTCTAGAAAGTACGGTAGCAATCAACAAAGAAGCCATTGTATGATTTCCAATAAAAAATATAATGGAATAGAATAGTCCAATATCCACCAATGAAGAGGAAATCGAAGAAAAAAAGAAACGAATGAACGGACGATAAACAAGATAGGAATCTTGGAATATTCGAAAATGGGAACCTTTATTTCCATCGCTATATATTGTTTTGATAGGGATCGTAGTCATTCGATAGCCGATCTTTGGTAAAACTAGCAGTTGATTGATTTCATATTCAAACCGATTTCCTTCGATTTTGAGCAGTTCAGATAAACTAAAGATAGAAAATCCCCTCAGTCCTGTTTGTGTATCCTGTAAGTGGATACCTGAGGAAAGATAATAAAAACCGCTCGTCATTCGATTCCCGAAATAGCTTCGAAAGGGCGTGTTTTCATACGAAAAATCTCTTACACCCAAAAGGAATTCCTGACCAGCTAATCGATCTACTGCCACTAGCATTTTTTGGATGTCTTCGATTTCATGCTGACCATCACTGTCTGCTGTGACAACGCCAGTAATGTCTGGATAGGAATCAAGTATAACTGAAAAGCCGAATTTTAATGCATATCCCTTGCCTTTGTTGTCAAAATAGCTGATTTTAGTGATATTAGGATGTTCCATTCGCTGAAACAGTTTTTGATAGGTTTTCCCACTTCCATCATCAACAATGATAATCGGTACGTTTACAGATTGTGCTAATTGATTAATGAAGAATACAGTGTTTTCTGTGGGTTCGTAGATTGGAATTAATAGAATAGCTGACATATACTCACCTGCTTTTATTTGAAATTGTAGTTATTGTTGCAAGTGAAACTTAAGGGCTTCTTAAAAACTAAGAGAATCACCTCTGATTTTGTAAAGACTTTTAAAAGACAGTTACATGGATGTTCGTTATCAAAGCAAGACAAATTCCCTATCGTCATTTGAGGAAATGCGGTAAAATAAAGGAAATGAACAATAACTGGAGGGATTTGTATTGGACAGCAAAACTAGAAAACAACTGCAAGAAAAATTAAAACAACGTACACATTTGCTCCCTTCCGTCTTTCAACAGTTTTTAGAAGAAAATCGCTCTTCTTTATCATTAGGTAGTCGCTATGAATATGCAAAAGATTTCCATTTGTTTACTGATTATTTGAGAAAAGTATTTTCTGAAGAAGTGGATGATCAGCTGATTATCCGTTTAGAAAAACAAGATTATCAGAATTTCTTAGCTAAAATCTATCGACATACTCGTTCGTTCCAAACTACAGCGAACCAAGAAACGGAGCAATTGTTTGAAAATAGCTATTACGGGATTTCGAGGAAGCAATATTCATTAAATCATTTTTTACGATTTTTATATCAAAAAGGACTAATTGAAGAAGAGATCTCTCTTTTGGGTACAAGTTTACCGGAAACAACTAAAGCAGCTCCGCGATATATCGATGCAGAACTTTTCAAAGATTTTGAGCATTTGTTTATCCCGATTGAAGGCTTTCAAACAAGCAGAGAAGCTAGCTTTGAAGAAAAGAATAGACCGAGGAACCTTGCGATTACTGCCATTCTTCTGTATTGCGGATTAAAGATCCATGAAGTAGTAGAACTTAAACGTAAAGATGTATCTTTGACCAAGCAGATTCTTAATCTGAATAGAAAAGAAAACAGATTGAGTAAAGTACCAATACCAAAAGAAGCGATGCCGTTTCTGGAGAACTATTTTAAGTTAACCGCACAAAATACGGACGAAAATTCTTTTGTTTTTCGTTCCTCGCATGATCAACAAATTTCTCCTCGGACTATTCGCCAAATTTTGAGCAAAATCACAGTGTATAAGAATGTATCACCAGAATTATGCCGAAAAACCTATCGCTATTATACCGAACTATATTTAGATGATGCTGACGCGGTAAACTATTTATGCGGTAATCGATACCTATCTTCCCACTCTTTTCAAGAAATCTGGGAAAAAATGGTTGATTTTTCTTATCACGAATTAGCGGCATTCGTTCAGGTTTCTGTCACATAGGAACCTGAACTTTTTTTCACAATAAACTATATTATTGTATAAAGGTTTATGTTACGATTATCTTGAGTTTGTATATTACTTAACAAAAGATAATGGAGTGTGAATGATGGAGACCATAACGTATTCCCCTTTGAATTTATTTACGAATTTTCAAGAAGCTGCAGCTGGCTTTTCCGAGACCCTGATTATCTGTGATCAGCCGCTTTCTGCTTTTCCTGAGTTAGGACTTGAAACAACCTACAAAAAATGCTTTGAAAGTGTGTTAGATCGAGCTTATCAATTAGCCCATCTTGGTGTGAAATCTGGAGACAAAGTCATTATCTATAAGAGTTCCGCTTTTGACACATACCTTCTCGCTGTTTCTGTGTCTTACCTTGGTGCAGTGCCTGTCATGACTTCTTATCATCTACCAACAGCGACAATGGAAGTATTTATCGACCGTTTAGAAGACCCCTTCATTTTATTTGATGATGAGACAAAAAAACGAGTGGGAGAAATTTCAAACGGGACTAAGTCAAAACAGATTCCTATTTTTTATTTACTGGAGCAACCTACTTTTCCTGTTCCCCAATCGTTTTTAGCTAAAAATGAAATTTCTTATATGACCCATACTTCTGGTACAACTGGTATCCCTAAGCTTATTTGTCATTCTGCTCATTCTATGGGTTGGCGAACGAAATGGCAAAAAACTGTTTTTGCGAAAATTTCAGAAAAGAAATTAATCGCTTTTCACATTTCCCCCGTACATTCTAGATTCAATATTGGCATCTCTTCTTTGATGTCCATGGGTTTTCCTATGATGCCTTTAGCAGACGCACAAAGTTCAAAAGTTATTCGTATGTTGGAAACCCACCGACCAATCGCATTAGAGACTCATCCGAATAACTTTGTTCAGTGGAGTTTTACTGCTAAAGAACATCCAGAAGCTTTCTCTGGCATCCGTTATTATCACTCTACTTTTGATGCCATAAACAATCAGACAATGGAAACATTTTTGCGAACATCAATAACACAAGATGCGGTATTCCTTCAAGTATATGGCCAAAGTGAATGTGGACCAATGATTCTTAAGGCTCATACACTGGAAAGTTTGAAAACGAGTGATGCAAGAGATATGGGCGTTGGACTGGAAGACATGACAAGCGCTCGGATCACAGATTCAGTTGGGAATGTCCTTCCTGAAAATACAGATGGTCATATACAATTACTGTCTAAAGGACGGGCTTTGACTTATTATAAGGAAGATGCACGGTTCCAGGAAAATGTTTATGGCGATTGGTGGGATAGCGGAGATTACGGTTTTATGGATAATCGTGGTCACCTATTTTTGAAAGATCGGCAAGTAGATTTGATCGAAACGATCAACAGTACATTAGCTATTGAAGACTTTTTATTAGACTCGTTAGATTTTTTGGCAGAAGTAGTGATTGTAAGGGATAAAAATCATTCTCCACAGCCGATTATTGCTTTAGCCCCTGATAAAGAAATGGATTGGAATCGCTGGTGGGAGCAAGTCCATGAACTTCCATGTTTGAACGCCCCTATCATCCTTGACTTTGATGCAATCCCGCGAACAGCTACAATGAAAGTTCAGCGGCTTCAAATCGAGAAAGAATTAAAAACACAAAACAACTAATCGTTTTTAAGTGGTTGTGAAAAAGCTGTCCTGCATCAAGTAATAAGAACAGCCAAACAAAAGTGGTTCCTCATATTTTGCCGTTTGTTGAGCTAATATCGAGGACCAGCTAATTGAACATCGTTTATTTGGAAAAAGGGAATGTGACACGATTTTTGTCACATTCCCTTTTCGCTTCTTTTGAAAATTGGATGAGATAAAAATATGCCAATTGGCTGTTTTTCTTTTTTGAAAATTTCGTTATACTCTTATTCATGGAGGGAAATGTTATGAAAAGAATCTTGACGATTGGTGGTTCTGATCCATTTGCTGGCGGAGGAATCCAAACAGACTTAAAAACTTTTGAAGATTTTGGTCTATTCGGGCTAAGCGCCCTGACATCTATAGGGGTACTAGATACGAATGGGCAATTTATCTTGGAATCTATTCCTTCAGAGTTGCTTGAACGACAGTTGGCTTCAATTGATCAAATGACTACATTAGATGGAATCAAGATCGGGTTATTAAATTCAAGTGAAGCAATCATGGTTGTTCGAGACTTCATAAAAGCAAAACAAAATATCCCAATCATCTTAGACCCGGTTTTGGCATTCAAAGAAACTGAAACTGTGATCAATCAATTGTATATTTCACAGCTCATCGAAGAACTTTTTCCACTTGTTACGATGATTACGCCTAATTTGGCAGAAGCTGCTTTACTTTCTGGTCAAGCTCTCCCCTCTTCGTTGATAGAAATGATCCATCTCGCTAAAGAGCTCACTGCTTCAGGAGCAAAGAAAATTGTAATAAAAGGCGGCACAAGGATGGCTGGCGAACAAGCTGTGGATCTTCTCTATTCAGTTGACCATCATGAGGTGTTTTCTCAGAAAAAAGTCGACACCCCAACAGTAAATGGTGCCGGTTGTGCCTTTTCTTCTGCAATAACAGCGAATCTTGTATTAGGATTAGATGTTTCAAAAGCCGTAGCAGAAAGTAAAAAATTTGTTGCCCATTGTATTTCCAATGGTGTGCTGATGAATGATCATACGGGAAGCGTCTGGTCTGGCGGTATCCAAAAAGGAGGAACGATAAATGAAAACTAAACAACTAACAATCTATGCAATGCTGATTGCGTTGACCGTTGCACTTTCATTAACTATTTTGATCCCTGTGCCGGCTACGAACGGTTTTGTGACATTATGTGAGGCTGGAATCTATACTGCTTCTTTTCTTTATGGTCCAATGGGTGGATTAGTTGTCGGTGCTTCCAGTGGACTATTAATCGATTTGATTTCAGGGTATCCGCAATGGGCTATTTTTTCATTAGTGATTCACGGATTACAAGGATATGTTGCCGGATCTTTCAGTAAATCTTCTACTCGCATGTGGCTATTTGGTCTTTTTTTAGGAAGCTTAGTTATGATCGTCGGCTATGGTATCGCCGGTTGGATTTTGTATGATTGGCCGGCTGGAGTGGCTTCTATCCCAGGGAATATCTTTCAAAATCTTATCGGTATGGGCCTTGCCTTTCCTATAACTGCAAGTCTTCAACGTATTCAAGCACGGAAGCAATATTAATTGAAAAGAAGGTTTTAGAGAATGAAGTTGTCAGAAAAAGAATTGAAAGTTCAATTGACTGAAATAGTTAATGACGTATTGGCTGAGGCACACTTGAAAAAAGGAGATCTCTTTGTTTTAGGGTGCAGCACAAGCGAAGTCGTCGGTGGACATATTGGAAAAAATTCCAGTGCGGAAGTTGGTCAGTGGATCATCCGTACGTTAAAAGAGCTATTAGATCCTAAAGAAATTGCGTTAGCTGTCCAAGGTTGCGAACATCTGAATCGAGCATTGGTGGTAGAACGAACAGTGGCAGAAGCAAAAAAATTCGAAATCGTCTCTGTTATTCCTGCATTACATGCTGGAGGTGCTTGTTCTGTTGCTGCTTTTGAACAGTTCAATGACCCTGTCGAAGTGGAGCATGTAATTGGGCAAGCCGGCATTGATATCGGTGACACTTCGATCGGTATGCATATCAAACATGTCCAAGTGCCTGTCAGACCTCGTTTGAAAACCTTGGGACAAGCCCATGTGACAGCCCTTCGCTCTCGTCCTAAATATATCGGTGGTCCTAGAGCAAATTATTAAGATGGGTAAATCAGAAAAACTTCCTCGGAAAGTCCAACTATTGAACTTTAACGAGGAAGTTTTTTAATTGTTTGTTTTATACAGACAAGCTTCATAAGGTGCTAGTGTTCCTTTTTTTTCAAAGTTTCCGTTAGAAGAATTTGACAAGAGTAATGTCCATGACTGATCTGCTTCTTTTGGGAGTTCATAGTCAGCAAATGATTCTGTCAAGTTTACCATAATAAGATACTGTTCATCTTCTAAATCTCTTTCATAGACATATAGTTGTGGATGTTCATGAAGATATTCTTTAAAAGAACCATATATCAGGCCTTTATTGATTTGTCTAATGCGGATCATGTTCTTATAGAATTGCAAGATCGAATCCGGTTCATGTTCTTGTTGTTCTACATTGATCGTTTTGGTATTTGGATTAGTGATCATCCAAGGCTCCTGTGTAGAAAAGCCAGCATATTCTTCTGAAGTCCATTGCATGGGTGTTCTGCTATTGTCTCTGGTGGTTTCACGAATAATATCCAATGCTTCTTCTCTTGTCTTACCTTCCGCAAGAAGCCTTTCATAAAGTCTTTTCGAATCCACTGCATCAACTTGATCGATCGATTCAAAAGGCATATTCGTCATTCCGATTTCTTGTCCTTGATAAATAAATGGCGTTCCTTGCAAAAAGAAATACATCATAGCGATTGCTTTTGCAGACATAGCCCAAAATTCGGGACGGGTATCTCCGAACACAGAAACGGCACGAGGAACATCATGGTTTTCCATATATAAAGCGTTCCATCCGATACCATCTAGGGAAGTTTGCCAAGCACTTAATGCATGTTTTAACTTAAGGACGTCTAATTGCCCTTCTTTTTCTTGCTGCCAAATATGGATATGATCGAATTCAAATATCATATCGAAATAACCGTCTTTTCCTACCCATTCCGGCCCTTCTTCTGCAGTGACGCCGCTTGCTTCTCCGACTGTCATGATATCGTACTCTTCGAAAACATGTTTTAAATCAGTCAAATGTTCTTCGATTCCCGAGACATTTTGAAAGGGTGAAAAAGGGTTCTCTGTGGCTTTTACTGAATATTCATCTTTTTTTACATGAGAAATCGCATCTAAGCGAAATCCGTCTATCCCTTTATCTAGCCACCATCGAATCATATTGAATAGTTCTTCTTTCAATTTCTCACTTTCCCAATTTAAGTCTGGTTGTTCTTTCGCAAAGACATGCAGATAATACTGTCCAGTTTCGTGAGAATATTCCCAAGCAGAGCCGCCGAAAATCGATGTCCAATTATTTGGTTCTTTGCCATCTACTCCATCGACCCAAATGTAATAATCTCGATAAGGACTTTCTTTGGATTTCTTCGATTCTTCAAACCATTGATGCTGATCCGAACTGTGGTTGATGACAAGATCCATAATGACTTTGATTCCTAGTTCATGTGCTTCTTTCAGCAATAAATCAAAATCTTCCATCGTTCCGAATCGCTTTTCTATGTCTTGATAGTCACTTACGTCATAACCATTATCGATAAATGGAGATTGATAGATTGGATTGATCCAGATAAATCCGATGCCAAGATCTTTCAAGTATCCAAGTTTTTCGCGGATCCCATTGATATCTCCTTGTCCATCGCCGTTGCTATCTTTGAAACTGGCCGGATAGATTTGATAGCCTACTGCTTCTTTCCACCATTTTTGTTCTTGTATCATATCGTTTCACTCCTTTAACGGTCCCTCTTGATTATAACCGATTCTATTTTAGAAGTATCCTTGTTACCGGTAACTAGAAACGAAAAGCTCAACGAATCTGCTAAGTGCGTTCGTTGAGCTTTATTTTATCATAGATAACGGGCAATCAATTGAATCATTTGCTTGGGAAATTCATTTAGGTCAGTAATATCTACAAAACGGCTTTCACCGTAGATCGACTTGATCTCTTCTTTGTCTTGACCAATAGCTGCGGAAACAAATAATATGCCTTGACGCTCGTATTCTTTCAAAACAGACTGGATGTCCTCTTTTGCTTTTTTGCCAGTATAATCTGGCAACGCCTTTGGCTGACCGTCACTAATATTAAGCAACAGTTTGGTTGTGGCGGATTGTCTGTTTAATTTTTCCGCTGCTAAACGAAGTGCCGCTCCATCACGATTGTTTTGTCTTGGTTTCATAGTGACTAATTTTTCATTTAACCATTGAAACCCGTCTTCAAATTCTTTATAAGAAAACAAAGAAGTCTTTTCTCTTGCTGAGCGGTCTGCTGTATCCCCGTAAATCAACAAGGGGATATCGACTTTCTTAGCAAATTCGGCAATGGCGATCGCTGCTTTTTTTGCCGCTTCGATCCGATCATCCCGTATCATTGATCCAGATTCATCGATCCGCACAGCTACCGCTAAGGAAGGTTGCTCATGTGGCGGGTTCTTTTTGTCAAAATTTCTCAAATCACCATATGCTACTCTACTTGCGTTAAACCGCTGTCCTTCATATTTTCCCTTTTGGTACGTCTCTGTTTGTTCATTATCCAGTAATTCTAAAATTTGTCGGCTAAGTGATTCTACTATCGGCATGACTTGCATTTGTAGCTCACGTGCTTCTTGCGTTTTTCCTTGGAAAGCTGGTCGGTGAACGATGAGACCTTCTTTTTCATGAATCGTTTCCTTCATGATTTGCCGCGCTTCTTTATTTAATTGCTTCTTGATTTCCTTATCATGTGTTTCCATGTCAGAAGCAGACATTTCTTGGGAATCCTCTTCTGTTTGTTGTTCCTTTTGATTTTTCCCTTCGATATCGCTCTTGCGTTCTTTTTGCATTTGAGGAGGCATCTCGTTTTTTTCTGTTGTTTTCTCTAGTCTCTCTGCTCCCTCATTTGGTTCTTCAGCAGACAGTTGTTTCTTTTCATCTAAGCGCAAAGTTTCTTCAGCATCTTCAGTGATGTTTCGTTCGTTTGCTTCTTCGGCGCTGATAGTTCTTCCTTTTGCATGCTCAGATTGAGGTTCTATTTGAGGATAGCCCCATTTTTCTTTTCTCAAAATGTCTTGAAGTTCCAATAGCAATCCACTCTCAGACAAAGCTTGCTCAAGGATCGCCAATTCATCTGGATCAGTGGATAATTTATACAAAACTTTTGGATAAATCGACTGGAGTAAATCTTGTCCTTGCTTATAGGTATTCGCCCAATAAAAATATGAACGCATTCCTGCTACACCTTTGATGGCATTTGCTTTTGCAGTTTCATCCAATAAACGGATAATCTCTGCCATCTTCATAAGGAGTTCTTGATTTTGAATCTGGGTTTTCGCCATCGCACGTTCTGCCATGACTTCTAAGGCAGGAAGATCCATTTTTTCCGCATGCTGCATCCGATCTCTTAAGGATTCATTTAAGGGTCGATTTCCTTGATAGTTTCGATTTGTGGTAATGACAATAATACAATCTGGATGGCGACGAATGATTCCTGTTGGCAAATTCAACATCCCATTGGGTTCGAGCGCTGAGTTAAGTGCCACAAGAACAGAAGCATCACGGATGACAGTCGGCTCTTGGATCTCTAATAGATATCCTTTTTCGATCGCTCGAACGATTTCAGAAGGATAATAACTATAATGGATTGCATCTGGATAATCGGCTTCGATTCTTTGAACTAACTCTGCTAATTTTTCTTTGGCAGAAAAAGAATCAATGCCGTAATGGTTCTGGATCAGTGTCAGTACAGCTTCAAGTGTATCTGTTTGGTAAATAGCTTCCAGCAATTCTTGGTCTTGTTCTTTATCGGAATCTACTACAGGTAATAAGGCGCCGAACACATCTGATTTATCCATATCTGCAAAACATGTCACTTTTGTATAGGGAAGTTGCAAATCAGCAGATAGTGCTTTTGCTAACTGTGTCTTACCCGATCCGGCGTCTCCTTCTAAAAGAACGTTACTGATTTTCATTTCAGGATCTTGCCAATTTTCTTTGATTTCAGAGGCGATCCGCCACTCTTCTGCACTTGTCCGATGGCTTTTCGGTTTCTTCCAGATCATTTGCTTTTCTAGCCGTGAAAAGGTCCGGTTTTCTGTTAGTGAGAAATTCTCCATGCTTCTCTTCCCCTTTTGATCATCTCTGTCTATTAATATCCTAACTCATCTAAAAGACGTTTTAAAATACGGAATCGTTCCCCAATCAGTTCTCCGTCTTTTTGTAGTGTATCGTAATACAAAATAATGTCTTCATCGATCTTTGGATTTTTGGTATCTACCTCGACTGTCATCCGGTTTCCCTGCAAACCAATGATGTCCACAACTGGATTTTCTGGATCATAGAATTTTTCATAACGATAAGCATCTTGAAAGTATAAACTTCCTTGTGCAGCTAAGATCGCTAAATCTAAAATACGTGTAATTGGTAATTCTTCTGATTGTCGAGACCATTTTTCTCCAGTATGTCGCCATACTTTGCCTGATATGTCGACTTTTCCACGGTCATTCCATTGAGCAAGACCCAAAGAAAGACCTTTTGCGTCCGTATTCAATGCATTTCTTCCATCAACTTTATCGTAGTCTTCTACAACGAGCACTGGTTTATGTTTTAAATTTGTAGGTATTTCCATGATTTTAACTCCTCGTCTTTCTATTTTTAGTAAATTAGTAAATCAGTAGTTTACTAATTTACTAAACTATATGCGACATTATAAATGACAGAAGAAAGAAATGCAAAGAAAAAGAGCCTGTTTGTTAGAAATATATAAAAACATCATCTTGCTCTTCTGCACGTTCATTTATCGCGTGAATAAAGAGCAAGATGATGTAGAATATTTTTGGTATGTTTTTTGAATAAAAGGAATTATTGCGCTGAAATGGCGATGCCGATGGCTTTTTCGCCTAAATGTGTACCAATGACTGGTCCAAAATGACCAACTTCGATTTCTGCATTTGGATATTTTTTCTGCAATTTCTCTTTTTCCGCAATCGCTACTTCTAAATTGTTTGCATGTATCACGTAAAGTTTGACTGGCGGTTGTATTTCGTTATTTCTTTTGCCAATGATTTCTTCAGCCCGAGCAAATGCTTTTTTACTTGAACGGATTTTTTCGAATAAAACAATTTTTCCTTCAGAAAATGTCAGGATCGGTTTGATTTTCAATAGGCTACCAATCAGTGCAGCGCCATTGGTCAATCGCCCTCCCCGTACTAAATTGTTCAAATCATCTACAATTAGATAAGCGTAAGTATTATCTCGAATTCGATCGACATGCGCAAGTATCTCATCAAGGGGCTGACCTTCATCATTTAAGTCTAAGGCAGCTTCTACCATATGTCCCATCGGCATACTAGTGATCTTAGAGTCATAAGGAATGACCGTTACTCCACTGATATCGTCTTTCATCGCAAATAAGGTGTTGACGAAACCAGAGATACCTGAAGAAAGATGGATACTTAAAATCGTGTCATACCCTTTCTCTTTCAATTCCTCATATAAAGCCAAAACTTCCCCTACGACAGGTTGTGAAGTAGTAGGAAAATCTTTACTGTTTTTTAAAAGTCCATAATATTCATCCGCTTCGATATCGATTCCTTCGTTATAAATTTTCCCATCCATAATCAAAGGGATTGGAATCACGAATAAGTCGGGATGGTTCTTGATACGTTCCGGCAGATACGCCGAACTATCTGTAACTAC
Organism: Enterococcus sp. ZQ21; assembly: GCF_030053755.1. Lineage (NCBI taxonomy): Bacteria > Bacillati > Bacillota > Bacilli > Lactobacillales > Enterococcaceae > Enterococcus > Enterococcus sp. ZQ21. The sequence continues at coordinate 1,351,447 of NZ_CP125658.1, read as the reverse complement.
TGCAAGTTTCATGTGTTTAATTTCCTCGTTTCAAAGAATTTTTCCAGACCTCATAACTATATCATAAGTAAGATTAGATATGAAACTAAAATTGGAAAATAGAAAAACGACAAGCGTAATCATACGAGTTGCCGTTTTTCTAGTGACAGCAAAAAGACGACTAGTTAGCCTATTCTTTGCTTCCGCTACGATGTTTAACATTTTTCAACATTCGGAACCCATTTTTTCCGAATTGAGAAAATAAAAATACTAAACCCCCAATACTTCCTAAAGCCACACAATAAACCATTGCATAACTTTTTGATTCCATTGACAATCGCTGATTCAGCAAAAAGAAAATGATAAAACATACCGCAAGCATAATCAAGGTAGATCGGAAAGTTTTTAAGAAAAAACTGCTGATTTTTGCTAAAGGTGCTATTCGGTATTCTTTGCACATAAAGTGATAACCACGAACAAAGACGATGCCGAATCCCAAGCCATTTGATAAGCTCATCCCGTATCCGCCAACTAGACCTAGTCCGATTACTTGGAAGATGACTTTCAGGATAATTGCTTCTACAGTTAGTCGAATCGCAAAACGATGGTGGTTCAGAGATTGAAGCATCGTAGACAGAATCGTGAATAAAGAGAAAAACAAAGAAGCTAACAAAGCCATTTGGAAATAACCAACACTTTCAGGATCATAACCAAAAAACAATGTGTATAATGGACCAGCTAATAAAGACATCCCGGTCAATGAAGGAAGAAGGATCAATAACGCAATCGAAAAACTGTCTCCTACTGTCTTTTCGATTTGTAAACGATCTTTTTTCTTCATTGTGCTTAGTATTGGCAAACTACTTATAGCAACTGTTCCTACCATGGAAATCAGGATCAATGTCAGTTTGTTTGGATTAACAGAAGCACGACTGAATAAGAATTCCAGTTGCTGATCTGCAATCTCTGGACGGAAAAAGTGAAGCAGTGGTTTCATCGTTACTTGGTCAATCATTTGAACGATAGTAATGACGGAGCCGACAAAAATGAACGGTAGTGTTTCCCGAATGATAGAGACAGAGGCAGATCGGTTTTCTCTTTCGAAGTAACGGCTGGAAATCAAAAAGTCTTTAAGTTCAAAGAAGTCTTTTCTGCGTCCGACTATATACATATGGATAATCGCAGCTAATCCACCAAAGAAAGAAGCAACTGTACTGATCAATACAGCTTCTAATATGGTTCCGTCAGTCAATACGCGCAAGTAATAAGTACCAGCCAAGATAACGATCACTCGTACAGCTTGTTCAATAATCAAAGAAGTTCCATAAGGTCGTAAATCGTTTTTCCCTTGGAAGTATCCTCTCATTGCACTCAAAATCGGGATAGCAACCAAAGATGGGCATAAACTTCGGATAGCTAGTATCCCGTTGTTAACGTTAGCGATTGGACTGATTCCGGCTAGTAAAGGAGCAAATAAATACATCAACGCAGCAGAGGCGATACCGATGACGAACATGATATTGATCGTACTTCGAAAAATCAGCCGACAAGCAGCGTTATCTCCTTCTTTTGTTGCTACAGCTACTTTTTTTGCAATCGCATTTGGAAATCCGACTGTACCAAGCATCAGGAACAATCCATATGGAAGATAGCCAACATTGTATAATGTCGTAGCAAGCATACCATCTTGATTGTTCCCCATCATACTTAGCCAGGGAATCAAATAGACTACCCCTAAAACTTTACATAGAAGATTAGCAAAGGTTAGCCAAAATGTTCCTTGCATCAATTTTTTATTCATCTAATTTCCCTCAACTATTCTTTCATAAAATAAACATCTTCCCTATTATAGCAAAAAAACATAGAAGGACAAATCCCTCTTTAATTCTTAAAACAAAAAAGAGCTTGCATCATAAGTCAACACTAATCTTTTTCTCCGAATAAATGAACTTGCATCCACAATTGGCTGATGCAAATGCAGTTTGGATAGATCAGTTTGAACAACTTATGTCGCAATCTCTGTTTTTTTAGGGAATAAAACAGTTTAAAGCATGGACAGTAAAAAGACAGACGCAAGTCCTGTCAAAACTGACAATGCCATCGAACGTGTTTTGTAAGCCACACCTGCTACTAGAATCATTGCAGCTATTTTGATATTCCAAGCAATATCCAGATGTTCATGAGTAATGAAGACATCTTTGAAAGCTAACGCCGCAAACAATGCTACTGGTACATACTTCATCCAGTCACTAAACCAAGATGGCACTTTTCGATGAGTAAAATAAAGCATCGGGAACAAGCGCGGAATATACGCAACGATGAACAGACAAGCAACTAAAAACAGCAAATATAGTTTAGTCATGATGGTTGGCCTCCTGTTCCGGGAAGTTGAAGAGCGGTTCATTGACATCTTTGCCGCGATCCCTTAGTTTCTTGGCTTTTTCTTTTTTAAATACCTTCTCCAACATAAATCCGGCAAATGAAGCAATAACAGTAGCTGCAATCAAGCCGAATGTGTTTTGGAATAATACCATGAAGATCACCCCTAATACACCTGAAAACAAACCTGTAAAGATCAGTAGTGCGTTTTTCATTTGCATGACAAACATAAATATGAACATAGCAGTCAAAGCAAAATGGACAAGGTCAGCATCTACTCGAATCACCGAGCCAAAAAAATTACCGATCATGTTGCTACCGGCCCATGCAGCCATTGAGAACCAATTGACATATAAAGCCTTTCTTTTGTTCCAAGAGGGGTCAGTTGAGAACTTTAAGTAGTTCACCGCATAGTTTTCATCATTCAGTGATTGAGAAAAGACAGCTAAAAACGTCCGCTTTTCTTTTTTCATAAAACCGGCAAGACTTGCTCCTAATAATGTATAGCGTAATTCTAAAAAGAAAACCATCAATAATGTCGTTGCAAATGATGCTTGCGTCGTAAGCATAGATGCAACTAAAAACTGCGCGCCGCCGGAAAAGACCAGAATCGATAACAGCCCTGATAAGAGAGGATCAAATCCAACTTTTTGCAACAATACTCCGCAAGCTAATCCCACTGGTATATAGCTTATACAAAGCGGCATCACTGCATGCAAAGCTTGAAGCCATGGCGCACTTTTTTTTTTGTTCATTAAAATATCTCCTTTAATTACAACAAATAAACAGCGGACTCATTGTAACATAAATTCGCTAAATTGTAGCCGTTTTATTTAAAAACAAGATTATATTTTTCTCATTTTTGCTTCAATTCATGAACATACGTTTTATTTGTGAGAATAATTTGGGTCATATTTATCTGTTTCAATGTATATATACATCTTCTTGTCAGGAAGAGACTGACGCATATTTTTTTCAATATCATTGATGATCGAATACGTTTCATTTTCTTTGTTTCCAACAATATCTGCTTTTGCAGCGACTAAAATTTCCGTTGGACTTAAATGAACGGTTTTGATATCAATTAGCCGACTGATCTCAGGTCGTTCAAAGGCTAACTTGATTTTTGATAAATCGCTTGCTGTCACACTTTCACCAATGATCAGACTATAAAATTCTTTTGCTAGGAAAATCGCAGCTCCCATCAGTAAGAAACCGATCAGTAATCCGCTGATAGCATCAAATGCAGCAATCCCGGTTGCATAAGTCAAGATTGTTCCCGCTAAAGCCAAGACCAAACCGATTACAGCACACAAGTCTTCCGTAAATATAATCAGTATTTCACTATGTCGACTTTCGCGCAAAAAGCGCATCGTGGAAAGATTTTCAGTATTCAATTCTTTGATTTCCTTCATTGCGACACGCAAAGAACTTCCTTCGATTACCAAACCAAATAACAAAATGGCAATGACAATGATTGGATTACCAACTTCATGGGATGGATGCGTCAATTTTTCAAAAGCTTCCATCACCCCTAGTGCTCCCCCACCGAAGAAAAGCATCATTGCGACGATCGTACTAAAAAAATATTTTGCTCGGCCTTCACCAAATTGATGCAAGTCGCTCTGACCTTTATTAGCTTGTTTATCGCCAAATAGCAGCAAAATCTGATTACTACAATCAACGATACTATGGATGCTTTCATTCAGCATGGCGGCACTGCCACTGATTGCATAGCCGACAAATTTGCTGATAGCGACTAGAATATTAGCCCCTAGAGCAGCAATTACGGAAAACATTCCGCTTTTTTTAAAATTTTCCATATTCTTTTCCTTCTTTCATCAAGTGAACTGGCTAAAGTGCGGCAATATCCGCCCTTTAACAGTTTTTATGAAACTTATAGTTTAGATAAATTGAAAATGACCGATTGTCCATTGTTCAATTCGATCTCTTTTGCCCCAGTAGTAGCACTTTTCTCATCCACAGTAAACATCCAATAGGTTTGATTCTTTTCATCCTGAGAATGCCCTTCAAGCGAAGTGATGAAGCCATCATTTTCCTCGACTTCAAAATTTTGTTTCAAAATAGTCAGCAAAGTTTCTCCTTTTTTGAAAGTCACTTCTTTTTTCAAAAAGTTTTGACCATTTTCTTGTAACGTGATCGTTGCTTTTTGCGATGTTTTTACTTCCTCCTTTTGGTTGGAAGTCGATGGTGTGTTGGTTGTACTACAACTTGTCAACATGAGTACACTGACACTCATTGCAAGCAGACTATAAATTATTTTTTTCATTTTTTCCTCCTGAATGATTGTAAAAACGTTTGACGACTGGCAGAAAAACAAGGAAGAACACAACATTACCTATACTGTGCATCAGATCAAACGACACCCCTTGAAGGTAATAGACCCAAGGTTGAGGTAAATGATAGAGCAGCGTATCGAAAACAGTCATCCCTATTCCATAAACTATACCTGCTAGAAAAAAGCAGGTTCCTTTTAACCAGAGATTCCTTCGGATTGTTCTTCTCGAGCAGAAAATTGAAAACAACGCCAGAACGACGGTATAGCTGAGCCACTGACCGAAGACCCATGGACCCACACCAAAATAAAAACTGCTGATTGCGATAGAAAGACTCATGACAATTAGCGCATCTTTCAAGCTTAAGTAAAGAACTATAAACAAAAAAATAGCAGTCATTGGCTGGAAATTCGGAATAAATTGAAAAGCGATCCTACCTGCTACACAAGCAGCAGACAATAAGCTAAGCTGGGCGATTTTATTTGTGGACATTCTTGATGTAACTCCTCCTTCACCAGCAGATGATTCACGTTCATTCAGTACATACAGAAAAGACTTGTGACAATTATTCTGGATAACTGCCGCAAGTCCTTTGGAACAGAATTATCTGAATGACCTCTGGTAATCCAACTTATCCAATCAGGACTTTCTCACCATTAACGGAACCAAGAATTCGTAATTGATAAAGAAATCAATGACGGATCGTGGGTAATCTCCAGATGAGATCGACAAGACCGTTTGATCTTTTTCGTTTGTTGCTATCGTTAAAGACTGTCCTTTATCTAATCGTACTTGATAAGTAGTTTCGTTGATCTTTTCCATATCATAGGATGGATTTTTCATCGCCACGATAAAAATATCATCCAATACTTCATTCGTCAATTCAAATTCGCTCTGAAGGTTCAAACGAAGTGGCTTCGTATTGTCTAGTAGTGTCTGATTAACTGTAAAACCAAGTGTTCTAGCGTGGGCTAATAATTGATTCAATTTGTGATTGAAGATCGTGATCTGTCCTGCTGAGAATACTCGATCAACTGACCAGTATCGGATCAAAGAAAGCACTCGATCATCCTGGACATCGATTTCCATCGTCTCTGGTGATACATTTAGAAGACTCATCGATTCCACTTGGTATCGTTGATCGATGGTCGGTAATACAAAGGAAAAGACTAATTCGTTTTGTCCATTCAACGTATAATTGATAGAGAAATGTCTTGTTTTCCATGTGTCATAAGCTGAATTTGATCGTTCCAGACCAATATCATTCAACGGTTTCAGTAATTCATATGTGAAGTATTCGATCAGACTTGTCTTTCCAATCGTTGAGATCGGTTCTTCATTCAATATAAAGCGGTCATATGATTCTAATAATTCGGGAAAATCTGATTCAATCAAATATTTTCTCATACGTAAATCCGCTAATTCTGCTTCCGCTGTTTCAATCAAACTGACGATATCTTGATGATCTTGCTCTTTTCCTTCTAAATACCCGGGATTTTCAGATACTTCATAAGCATGCGTGTTTTCTGAAGTATCCGTATTCGTCGGAGTTACTTTTTCTTTTTCATGGATTTTTGTTTCTTCTGGCATAGGGACTTCTTCTGTGTCATCCAGTGGCTTACTTGTTTGTTCCTCTAATGAAGTGTTCGTTTCTTCATGATCTTCTGTCTGTGCTTCATTTTTTGTCCATTCTGCTTCATCGTGTTCATTCATACTCGGAACCTCCTTCATTAGATTGATTATTAGGATTTTCATTACCAAGATAATTCATCAAGAATTCATGGATTGCTTGACCAAACCCCTCTTTGCTACCGAAATAGCGACTGATTTGCCGTTGCTCTTTTTCTACGATGGCTGCGCGAAGTTGGTCCGCTCTTGCTTCTTGTTTCAATGCTTCTTTTTGCTGCTGGATTGTTTCAGGTGTCTCGATATAAGGAAGCCAGCCTAATTTTTCATTAGATAGCACTTGCTTCTTCTTCTCTAATTCTTGAATTTCTTCCTCGATTTTCTTACGATTCAAGAATCCTTTATTATCGTCCAAATCAGTCATCTGCCGATTGATTTCTTTTATCTGTTCGTCTAGACGTTCGATCTCTGTCTGGGCTGTGATCACCTTCGCGTCTAGCTCATTGATTTTTTTGTCATAGTCCGTTGTCTCCGGTTGGGAATATTTCTCCCACTCTTCATCGATCCTAGGCAAAACAAAAATTTCTGGCAAACTTGCATCGATACCAATTGTAGGGCGATCATGGTAATAAGTGCCGATTTTGTAATAGCTCATCGTTGGTGAGATGCTTTCTACTTGTTCCATAAAAGGAAATTCTTGCAAAAAACGATCATGGATCTTACGCATCAGCAATTGGTCAATCTCGTGATTTTCATTTGAGCTTCGTTTTAATTCTTCGTTCAATCGGCCGTTGTACAAACGGTAGATCTCAGGAATATCTTCTTCGCGGACAGCTTTTTCAAAAGCCTGTAAATCTTCTAATAATTGGGAAAGATTCATGCTTGCTTTTTCTTTGATATCATAAAAAGAAGACGATTCTTTTGCTGTATCCTGATTCGTGCTCGTCTCCTCTAGTTCGCCTTGCTCATAATTTGTGTTTGTATCTGGTTCTTTCATACTACTTGCCTCCTCTTACTCATCTGATTTTCACTTATTAATACTTCAATAGTACCATTTTCTGTAAAAAATTGTTATAAAAAAGAGCGGGCAATGCTCCATAAAACAGGCTGCACCAAAATTTGGCACAGCCTTTTTTTCGATCAACTAGTCTTTGATATCTGATTCATCTGATAGGACAGAATCGAATGCAATGACTTTTATCATATTCTTTTATTTACTAGGCAGATCTCTTGTTGTGAAATGAATGCGCTGATGGTCATCACGAGTTAGTTGCGTTTCTTCGTTTAAATAAGTAAACGTCAATTGTTCTAATTCGGGATCTTCAAGCATTTTTTCATAACCGGTAAAAATCGAACGGATATAGTGTTTATATGCGTTTTTCTTTTTCTGTCTTTTTTTCATGTAGCACCTTCCTTATCAAAAACTATCATACCAATGAATAACTATATAGACAAGTTGGTTTAAACCATTTTCTTTGTTTTTTTGAGGAATTTTGCTCTTCCAGTTGACGAATCCAAAAAAAAATGAAAAAATGCTTTAGTACTTAAGGAGGGAACCCAGTGAAAAAAATTGGTTTTGATTCAGAGAAATATATTGAAGAGCAGTCCGCGTATATTTTGGAACGAGTGAACCACTATGATAAATTATATTTGGAATTTGGTGGAAAGCTAGTGGATGACAAACATGCAAAACGTGTACTTCCAGGATTTGAAGAAGATGCGAAAATCAAACTGCTACAAAAATTAAAAGATCAGGCTGAAATACTGATTTGCGTCTATGCCGGAGACATTGAACGTAATAAGATCCGCGGTGATTATGGGATTACTTATGATATGGATATCTTGCGGCTGATTGATGAATTACGTGGTTATGGATTATTGATCAACAGTGTCGTTATCACTCGCTATAGCGGCCAGCCTGCCACGAAAGTCTTTATCAATAAACTAGAAAGACGAAATATCAAAGTCTATAAACATTCAGAAATCGAAGACTATCCAGTCAACGTAGAAAAAATCGTTTCAGAAGATGGGTTTGGGAAAAACGAATACATTGAAACAACTAAACCAATCGTTGTAGTGACAGCTCCTGGACCAGGAAGCGGAAAACTCGCTACTTGTTTGAACCAACTGTATCATGAAAGCCAAAAAGGACATGCAGCTGGTTACTCCAAGTTCGAAACTTTTCCAGTATGGAACGTTCCGTTGAAACATCCATTGAACATTGCCTATGAAGCAGCCACAGTCGATTTGAAGGATGTCAATATGATCGATTCCTTCCACTTTGACGCCTACAATAAAGTAGCTGTAAATTATAATCGAGATGTTGAAACCTTCCCTGTAATCAAACGTATTATTGAAAAAATTACTGGTAAAGAATCTGTTTATCAATCTCCTACTGACATGGGTGTGAATCGTGTAGGATTTGGTATCGTGGATGATGCGGTTGTCCAAGAAGCTTCTAAACAAGAAATCATCCGCCGCTATTTCCAAACAGAGTGTGACTTCAAAAAAGGATTGATTGACGAAGAAGCAGTTAATCGAATCAAATTGATTATGGAAGAAGTCGGATTACGCCCTGAAGACCGAAACGTTGTCGTTCCTGCCCATGATTATGCAGATAAAATTCAAGCACAAAGTCCTACAAAAGATCCTTCTGCTGTGATTGCCATCGAATTACCAGATGAAGTCATTATTACCGGACGTACAAGCTCATTGATGGATGCGTCAGCGGCAGTCATCTTAAATGCAGTAAAACATTTAGCGCATATTGCAGATGACATTCCTTTATTATCACCATTAGTTCTTGAAACAATACAAGGATTGAAGTCAAAGACACTTCATTCCTCTTTGGATGCACTAAGCATCAATGAGGTCTTGATCGCTTTATCAATCAGTGCAGTAACGAATCCAATCGCTCAAGTTGCTTATGATAAACTAGCTGAACTTGAGGGAGCGCAAGCCCACTCCACTGTGATGGTCAATAAAAATGATGAACAAACATTGAAAAAACTAGGAATCGATATTACTTGCGCACCTGTCTACCCTTCAGAAAATCTATACTACCAATAGAAAAAATTCACTTATAAAGGATGAAAACGAAACTATTAGCATTAGCTTAAACAATAGTTTCGTTTTCTTTTTTAATAGCATAAATAACATTGACGCTATCAATAATGTCTTTATTTGTTTATTCATTTCCGACTTTCCTCCTCTATTCTTAGGACCTGTTGAAATTTTGCAGGAGATACCTCTAAAATTCCTCCTTCATAGTAAACAGTAATCTTGTCTCCTATCTGAAACCCATCATTTTTTTAACGGAAACACTAAATATCTGTCATTTTATTTTTTTTAGAATAGAAAAACATTTAATTCCTACAAGAATACTGCCGATAATAAAAAAATTTTTTTCATAACGACTTCCTTCATACATCAGAAAATGTATTTCATACCCATTAATTATCAAAAACCTCTTAATTAGTCCTTTAATAGTCTTTTGGAAAGTAAAAAAAACAATGGAACATCAGTTTTTTAGCGTCTTTTATCTGTTTTTTCGATTTATTTTGGTTGCTTTATATTCTAATGGAAAATGAATGCGTTTTACTCTAAAAAAGTAATGAAAATTTCACTAAAGATTAGTATTTTATTTACAAAACAGGTAAAATAAAACGGAATTTGGAATAGGAGTGATTATTTGAGTTATTTATTAGGTATTATTGGTTTATTTGTCACATTAGGTCTTGCTTATTTGATTAGTAGCAACAAAAAAGCAATCAAATTGAAACCACTAATTGTGATGTTCGTTTTACAGCTTGTTCTTGGTTTCGTATTATTACGTACAACTTTTGGTACAGCGGTTGTTTCTGTATTGGCAAAAATGTTTGATCATCTTCTTGCTTTCGCTGGGCAAGGTGTTGACTTTGTTTTTGCCGGTGTAGCAAATAAAGGAAGTGCACCTTTCTTTCTTTCCGTATTGATGCCAATCGTATTTATTTCTGCTATTATCGGGATTTTACGCTACATCAAAATTCTTCCATTGTTTATGAAAGCCGTTGGTCTTGGGTTAAGCAAAATCAACGGAATGGGCAAATTAGAATCCTACAACGGAGTAGCTTCTGCTATTTTAGGGCAATCGGAAGTATTTATTTCCATAAAGAAGGAATTACCTTTCTTATCTGAGAAACGTTTATTCACCATGAGTGTCTCGGCTATGTCTACCGTGTCTATGTCAATCGTCGGATCTTATATGGCACTAATCGATTCTAAATATGTGATCACTGCCCTTGTTTTAAATTTATTTGGCGGATATATTCTGGCTTCGATTGTGAATCCCTATGTATTAGAAGAAAAAGAAGACGAACTAATTATTGAAGAAAACAAAGAACAGACCTTTTTCCAAATGTTGGGAGAATACATTCTTGATGGTTTCCATGTGGCAATCACGGTTGCTGCTATGCTTATCGGATTCGTTGCCTTGATTGCCATGATCAATGCTATCTTTCATGGGATATTCGGTATTACTTTCCAAGAGATTTTAGGTTATATCTTTGCCCCTCTTGCCTTCATCAGTGGAATCCCATGGAAAGAAGCAGTGGATGCTGGTAGTATCATGGCGACTAAATTGGTTACAAATGAATTTGTTGCTATGACAGAATTAGCTAACGGTCATTTCCATTTTACTGAACGCACAACAGCGATCATATCTGTTTTCCTTGTTTCATTTGCCAACTTCTCTTCTATCGGGATCATTTCCGGTGCGATGAAGGGGTTAAACGAAGAAAAAGGAAATCTTGTTGCAAAACATGGGTTGAAGATCTTGTTAACAGCGACTTTAGTCAGCTTTTTAAGTGCTATTGTGACTGGATTACTGGTATAATAAACAAAAAAGCAATGTTGCTTTCAAAAGCTTTGGAAATATTTCCAAAGCTTTTTCAGTTGCTCAAATATCAAAGGAGAAATGATGATGAATTATTGCTATGTGTTTATCGGTCCTTCTGGTTCTGGGAAAACTTCACTCGCAGAAGCTGTTTTTCAGCCGGAACAAAAGATCATTACTTACACGAATCGATCACCAAGACCTGGAGAAAAAGATCAAGAGGATTATTATTTTGTATCTGACGATACATTCAATCAGATGATCAAGCGAGACGAATTTGCAGAGTGGGATCAATATGCTCAACATAAATATGGTTCCAGCAAAGCAGAGATTACCAAAAAACTGAAGGAAGGAAATTGTTATGTCGTTTTGACGGCAAATGGTTTTTGGCATTTATACGAGTATTTTGGCACGGTAGTCCGTCCGATCTTTATTACGATTTCTAAAGAAACATTACAATCGCGCCTGAAAAAGCGTGGAGATTCACCCGAACAGATTTCGGCCAGAATGGCAGTTTATGCGGAAGACTTAGCTCAACTGGAACGGTTGGCAGCTATTCCCACACTTTTAGTCGTGTCAAACGATGGAGCGTTCCAAGAAGCAGCAGATAAAATAAAAAAAGGATTATTGATAGAAACAGATTAGCTAAATATCCATAAGATAAGCTGAGAGGCCGCGACAAAAATGGTGTCACGACCTCTCGTTGAACGGTGTTTCAGAAGTAGCTTCTTCGAAAATTATTTCTTGAAGCTCACCACTACTGTCCCACTCTCTTAGCGATCAGCTAGTTGTTTTTCGTATTATTAAGTCTTCATCCTTGTGAAGATGCTTTTATACTCACTTGATTATTTTTTGATACGCTTTTCTTTCACCATGTTCAAAAGGGAATTCAATCATCCCTTGATAAGTGAATCCAGCAGAATAGATGGTCTTTTCCATCGGTTCATTAGCTGGATAAGTATCGATACGGACATCTTGAATATCTTTGCTGGCTGCAATCGTCAATAAATGTTCTAAGAACGGTTTTGCTAGTTTTTTTCCTCGAGTACTTTCTGCTAAAGCAACACGATGAATCGATAAATAAGGACCAGTTGATTTTTTCCAACTACCATCTATTTTTGTGTAAACGGGATCCACGCCTGAGACTAATGCAGCTGTTCCAACAATTTGATCTTCGACTATTAATACATAGCTTTCTTTTCTTTCAATATCGTTCAAAATCGTTTCTTTTGTTGGTTTCTGCCCGTTCTGCCATTGGGGAGAGCCTTGCGAAGCAATAAATTCCGCTGCAGCATCAATAATTTTTACCACTTCTTCTACTTCTTCTTTTCTTGTTAGCCGAATATACACATCCAGTTACCTCTTTTCTGTTTCGTTTTCATTTATATTCTCTAATTTTTGAATCACTTCATACAGTTCAGGAACTTTTGAATAACTTCTAAGCCAATTTTTTGGATGATCCAGTAGTTGACTGATAAGTTCCAAATGATGCATTAGCGACCATTTTTTCAATACTCCGAGTCCTGGAAATTTTTGTTGCTGGTAGAGAGCCAGTAATTCAATCATTCCTGAAGTGATTAAGAGCTGATGATGGTGACGCATGATCCATTTTTTCATTTTATCTCCTGCTTCAAGAAACTTCAATGCTTGATCTTTAGCGGAATCATTACTGTCAGAGACAAAATGCTTTACGCGAATATTACCGTAAGCATCGATATACGTTAGATGGATAGCAAGCGCTCGGCTAGGAAACCCTTTATCGAAATAACGGCTGCCTTCGATCGTGAAATCAGAAAATCCACTATATCCGTCTTCGTGGAAAAAAAGATAGTCATCGCTAAAAAAGTCGTCTGTTTTATCTGCATAACTTTCAACATGCTTTCTCGTTTGAAAAGAGTCACGGATCACAATTTTGTTTTCGGGCAGCCAGATGCGAAAGCGGCTAGCATCTGGTATCAAGAATTTCGAATCGACTCCTGCCAGCTGTTTCCATACCTCTGCGTCTTTTGGGTAGTGTTGTCCATCGAAAATCAGAAACGTTGGAGGTGAATCCAGTACGTCGTTAAGATTTTCTGGCGTTAAAATCTGTGCAGAGACGACAGAGCTATGTTCCTTGACTGTCCAACTGTGCACATGCTGATCGAATAATTTGAATTGTCCTACTTGGGGATTTTGGATCACAGCGATTGGATGGTGCTTTTTTTGAAATAATTCGATCACGTTTTTAAGCGTAGCGGAATCACGTACTGGTTCGATTACCGGATGGATTTTATTGGAGAGCAGTCCTCGCGACAATGCTTCTTTTAATGCTAATAGGTCAAATTGTTTTCCTCTTAAATAAGGATAGTACATATTTTTCACTCCAATGGCTCTGTGGGCAACCGCCGGATCTGCTGTTGTTGCCTTAAGTATTCATAATCATGTTGAAGCGCAGCAACTTCTTCTTGCAACTCATTGATTGCCTGACTAGCTATTTCCTCTAAAAACCGTTCATAATATCGTTCGTTAGAAAATGGATCTTGGTTTTCTGAACGTCTTTTCAATTCTTTGTACAATTGATCTGTTGGAAAATATTTTACGCCTCGCTCCATTTGCTTTGCTTTTCTTACTTCTCTGAATAAAGAAGCCATAAAACGGTTTGTCAAAGCTTCTTCCGGTACAGCAAGCTCCTTCTTTGCTGCTTTTTTCGCAATCATAAATGTACCAGATGCAGGCATTTCCTCTTCGATCGTGTACGGGCGATATACTAGTACACCTATTCCTGTAGGGATCTCTGTTTTCACTTCTTCATATAGTTTACTTGGCAAAACAAAATAATTATAATGCCCGACAAATGACAGTTTGGCTGTAGAACGAAAATCTGCTTTTGTCACTTTCAGCTCATAGCATCGCCATTCTCGGCTTCCATCAAATTTTGTCAAGCAGCTAAGCGTATCTACAATTCCTTGGTCATCAGGCATCGTGACTTCTTCTACGACTAAGCCGCCCTGCTCGATGCAATATTGGTATAATGAGGATTCTATTTCGATGGTTAGCGGGGTTTTCATGTTTTTACCTCCGAACATATTTTCGTCTTACATTTTACATGAAATGATTTTAAAATACTAGACAGAATACACAAGAAACAAAAATAGAAATGATGCTTGCCACGCTAGCACCATTTCTATTTTTCAGATTGACTGATGGACGGAACGTTTTTCTAAATACTGTTGCACTTTTTCGATCCCGATACAAATGACCCAATAAATCAGTGCAACTAAAATATAGAGAGAAAAATAATCGAATGTCCGACCACCTATGATCTTTGCTTTTTGAAATATTTCTGGCACTGTGATCGTTGCCGCTAACGAAGTACCTTTCACTAAATCCATAGCTACGTTACTGAGTGCCGGTACCGAGATTCGAAAGGCTTGCGGCAAAACGATATATTTCAATACCCCAAAGAAAGAAAAACCGGAAGCTAAACCAGCGTCCCACTGACCTGAAGAAACGCCTGCTAGTGATCCTCGATAGATTTCACCAATAAATGCACTGCTGGTAATCGTAAAGCAGATGACTGAAGCCGTTAAGGCACTTAATTGATAAGGTAACCCGAAATATAGCAAGAACAGCAAGACTAGTGCGGGAATACCTCTAAAGAACGATAAATAAAAACGAATAAATACATTCAGAGGTAGCCAATCCAAAAGACCTAGAACTGTCAAAAGTAACCCTACCAAGTTTCCTAAAACAAAAGACACGAAGCCGATCCCTAATGTGTATACCAAGCCTTGCAGTACGAAAGGAAGTGAAGTCCACATGAGGGAAAAATCAATGAGAGGAAAGTACATCAATCACTCACCGACTCAGTCATCGTTTCTTTCGGTTTGACTGAAACATCAGTTTGAAAATATTTTTCAGATATTTTCTTTGTCGTCCCGTCTTCTTTCATCTCTTTTAATACGCCATCGATTTTCTTTTTCAGAGCATCATTTCCTTCTTTCAATAAAAAACCACTTTCGTTTTCATTGAAATAAACGTTCTCCAAGATTTTTACGGGGATATCTGGTAAAGCAGATACGGCCATTTTCTGTAAATAATAATCATTTAAAATAACGTCTGTTCGACCGTTTGCTACATCGCTTAAATATTGATCATTCGTGGCGTTATCGTAAGTGACTAATTTAGCTCCGTATTTTTCCGCTAAACGCATATAGCTAGTATTGGGTTCGCCAGCTGCTTTTTTTCCTTTAAGATCATCAAGTGAGTGGATTCCTGAATCATCTTTTTTTCGTACGATCATACTGTCAAATGAATATTTGAAAGGCTCTGAAAGGGAGAATTTTTTTTCTCTTTCTTTTGTGATACCAAAATCGTTCGCAGCAAAATCTGATTCTCCTTTTGAAACAGAAGTGATTTGTCCATCCACATTGTATTCTTTAAAGGAGACTTTGACATTTAAACGTTTGGCTACCTCTTTTGCCAAGTCTACGTCATAACCAACTAATTCATTTTGATCATTATAATAAGAAGCGGGAAATAGTGTGCCAGAAGTTGCTACTACCAATTCTTTCTTTTTTTCCACATTACTCCAGCTGTGATCTTCTTGGTTAGCGGCAGCTGTACCGCAAGCGCTTAAAATAAAAAAGGTGCTAGTTATTAGAGCAAACAATCTTTTTTTCTTCATTTTTTCTTCTCCTTGTTTCTGCTATTTCCATGGATTTGGTAAATGGAACTGGTGACTTGCTTCAAATAGATAGCCGATTTGAAGCAGCAAATCTTCTCTTCCTCTTGCGGACATAAATTGAATTCCGAGAGGCATGTTTTCTTTTGTCAAATGAGTAGGCAAGCTGATTGCTGGTTGTCCAGTCAGATTAGCCAATTGTGTATAAGGTGTGATCTTCAAGCTGTCCTCAAACATAGAAGAAACAACTTCTAAAGCTTGTACTTCAGAACAATCATGGATGTGTTCCATCTGTGCTCTTATCGTATCACTTTGCAAATCTTCGCTGATTTTAGGGGCGGTAAATGCAGTCGTTGGTGAAAGGAATAAATCATATTCTTGATGCAAGTTTTCCATGGCAATTGCTGCTTCATCCCATACATGCAGAGAATCGATGTAAGTAGCGGCAGAAAGTTTCTGACCATATTGGAACAAAGTCCAAGAGATCGGCTCAAGTTCTTCTTTTCTGACAGTTCGCTGGATGCCTGCTTCAATCGAGTGGATCATTGCTGCTGTCTCTGCGCCATTCATCTGATAATAAGACGTAATCAGTTTACGACCATCTAGTGGATAAGGAATCTCCGTCAAATCATGTCCTTCTTTTTCAAGGAAATCTACAGCTTTTTTTACAGCAAGTACTGCCTCTTCACTAATCTGTGAGTGGATCGGTGAATCAACACAAAAAGCTATCTTCAAACGTTTTTTTCTTGGATGTGTTTGCCATTCAACTGGCGATACTTGATATGGCGCACCGGAATGGATGCTTCTCATCCCATAAAATAAAGCCTCCGTGTCTCTCATAGAAACCGTCAAACCGAAATCAATAGCAGCTCCTTGCCATCCTCGCCAAGCATATGGACCAACTGGCATCGTCCCTCGCGAAGGTTTCAGCCCAATCAATCCGCAAAACGAAGCGGGTATTCTAATAGAACCACCACCATCACTAGCGCCAGCTAAAGGAACGATTCCCGCTGAGACTGCAGCAGCAGCGCCTCCGCTTGATCCGCCCGGTGTACATTCAAGGTTCCAGGGGTTTCTTGCTGGGCCATAGATGACGGGGTCTGTAATATTTTTGAAACCAAACTCTGGCGCATTGGTTTGTCCAAAAGGAACTAGCCCTATCGCTTCTGCTTGCTGTACATAATTGGATGTATGAGAAGCTCGATGTGTTTCAAATAAACGAGATCCTGAAGTAGCTAGCCATCCCTTTTTTTCTTGACCGAGCATTTTTAAAGGGAATGGAATACCTGCCAATGGTCCTTTTTCTGACTGGGGAATCAATCGTTCAGTGGAACTATTCTCGAATGGTTCAAGTGCAACAAACGCATTCAATTCATGATTTTGTTTCTTTATTTTTTTCTGTACATCAGCAGCTAATTCTTGAAAACTAAATTCTTTTTCTTTAAGTCCTTTCGCTAATTCTATTGCATCTTTCATATTATCCTCCTTTTTTGCCCCTGTTATTTTCCCACAAGTTCGTCTAACATACAATGAGTACGCTTGCACAGAAATGAACAGACAAGTGTTTTTTATAAAAAAAGACGAAGATCATGATCGATCTTCGTCTTTTTACTAAGAAATAGTGCGTAATTTACCCTTAAATTCGTCAATAGACGCATATCCTTTTTCTGACATAATCTGAGTTAATTCATTTGTGATTCTAGAAAAGATTTCCGGGCCTTCTTTGTGAAGCTCGGTACCAATCTGCAACATGCTTGCACCGCATAGCAGATGTTCAAATGCATCTTGTCCTGTCCGAATCCCACCTGTACCGATGATTTGGATTTCTGGTTTCAAACGCGTATAAAAAGCGCGGACATTTGCTAAAGCAGTCGGCTTGATATACTCTCCGCCAATGCCGCCGAACCCTTCTTTTGGTTTGATGACCACTGCTTCTTTGTCTGTATCGATATACAACCCATTGCCCACACTGTTGATAGCATTGACATATGTCAACGGGAACTGATTCAAGATATCTGCCATCTGATCAAAATGAGCAAAATCAAAATAAGGAGGCAATTTGATTCCTAGCGGCTTAGAAAAGATGCTGAATACTTCTTTCAGTGTTTCATAAGTGGCCTCAAAATCGTAAGCTAGTTGTGGTTTACCAGGCACATTTGGACAAGATAAATTTAGTTCAGTAATCCCCTTGAATCCACTTTTTTCTATTTCCCCAAGCATTTCCAAGTTTTCTTGGATACTCATCCCGGCGATCGAAAAAAATAATGGTTGATTTGGGTTTTTCTGTGCTTTTTCATACGCAAGAGCATACTCTAGATAATAAGAAAAGCCTAAGTTGGGAAGCCCCATCGAATTGATACTGCCTAAAGGAACATCAAAATAGCGTGGTTCGGGATTTCCTTTTCGTTCATTGATTGTACAGCTCTTAGTGATAAATGCTCCTGCTTCTGAATGAGCCAGCTCGTCTAATTCCTGGGTAGTCATGCAGTGTACACCAGATGCATTCATAAAAGGGTTGGCAAAGGTATGATTGGCAAAGGTCGTTTCTAAACTCAAGTAAATCGCTCCTTCAAACAAGTTATTTTATCTAGTGTATCATGACTAAAAGAAAAATCAACTCTTGTTTTTCAACGAATTTCTTAATCATCCTGTTCGGTTGATAGTACTTCCCCTGTTTCACTATTGATCTTGACTGACATACTTTGATTGCCATCTTTTACTTTGACTTCCCAATAAGTAGTACCTAGATCTTTATCCAGATCCCAATCGGTTGCTGTACCGCTTCCTACTTTATCGACAGCAATCTTTGCTGCTTCCTCAATCGTGATCAATTTATCAACAGCTAGACCATCTTCTTTTTTCTTTTGACCATTTTGATCCTCTCGATCTAGCGTTTCTGGATTCTCTGTTTCCATTTTTTCATTCTGAGCATCGATTCTTGCTTCATATTCTTTTTGATCATCGACACCTTCTATCTTGTAGAAGTAAGATCCCCAATCACTATCTAGTTCCAAACTAGTAATAGCAGTATCTGGATACTTATCTTTAAACAATTCAATCGCACGAGCTGCAGACACTTTGATAGCTGACTGGCCCATTGCCTCACTCGAATTCTTTGTTTGACTAGATGAAGATGTACTTGCGTTTGTTGAGGATTCCGATACCTGAGAAGAGCGTTGTTCACTGCTGGAAGATGTATTCCCAGATGTTCCTTGATTGGTGTTTGATTGACAAGCAGCTAAAAACAAAGCCGCAAATAAACTAGTATAAATAACAGTTTTCTTCATTGATTTTATCTCCTTTATTATAAAATAGTATTCTATACAAGTATAACGAAGAAAAAAATTTCTGTCATGTATAAAAATTAAAGAACAACGTTATTATTATGAAAATAAAAAAGAAACTAAGTTTTAGAGACAACCCTAGAAGTTAGACTAACATCTCACTTCGGGAGCATCATAACACTTAGCTTCCATTTATTAAATAATTAAATAGCTTTTAAACTGCCCATTTATATCAATTATGCACGATGCATTGGGATATCATTATTTCCAGGTTGAACAAGCAGATATTGAATTACATCGATATTGCTTGACTCAAATGAAGCTGCACAAGCTTGTAAATATAAATCCCACATTCGATAGAAGGAATCACCCATTTCTTTCGTGACTTGATCTTGGACTTGATGGAAATTTTTTGTCCAATGCTCTAATGTCAATTGATAGTCACGACGCAAACTTTCTAAATCGATCAATTGCAAATCGTTTTTTGTAATATTATCAACTAACTCAGTAACACCAGGAACATAACCGCCAGGAAAAATATATTTATTGATCCAAGCATTTGTCGCACCGCCTTGTTGTCGGCTGATTCCATGGATCAAAGCTGTTCCTTTTGGTTTCAATAAATCTTTTACGACTTTGAAATAACCTTCAAGATTTTCAGAGCCTACATGTTCGAACATACCTACGCTTGTGATATGATCAAACGTTTCGCCTTTTAGTTCACGGTAATCCATTAATAATACACGGCATTTATCTTCTAAATGTTCTTCTTTGATTTTTTTGGTGATCAAATCGTATTGTTCTTCACTTAGAGTGATCCCAGTTGCTTTGACGTTATATTCTTTGGCAGCAGTGAACATCAATGTTCCCCAGCCACAACCGATATCAAGCAACGTTTCGCCTTCTTTGATAAAGAGTTTGTCTAAAATATGATGGACTTTATTGATTTGTGCTTGTTCCAACGTATCTTCAGGTGTGTTGAAATAGGCACAAGAATAAGTCAAAGTTGGGTCTAGCCAAAGTTTATAAAAGTCGTTACCTAAGTCATAATGCGCATGGATATCTTCTTTGTTTTTTTGTTTTGTATGTTTTTCTTTCTTTGGCAGCCATTTTAGATAATCTTTTCCTCGTAAAAAACTGTTTGCTTGCTGATAAGCATCGTTGATCAATGCTTGGATACTTCCCTCGATCTCGATTCGATGATCCATATAGGCTTCTCCTAGTGCCAAAGAAGCGTTGCTTGTAATCTCTTTCATTGGGATTTCTTCATGGATATTGATTTTGATTTGGGGAGGAGTGTCCGTATCTCCGTATTGTTTCGTTGTACCGTCCCAATAATTTACTTCGACAGGGAGCGAGAAAGAACGTGAAAATAATTGATTGTATAAAGTTTTCTCTAACATGATTTTCCTCCTTAAAAAAACTACCCTATTACGTTAATACTAAAAAAGAAAAGAATCAACTAAGAAGTTTAATTTTTTCAGAAATTTTTCAAAAACTACTTTATTTTTCATTTTTTTCACATTCATTGTCGCACAAATCGCTTAAACTTGTCATTCGACACGCTTATCTTTGAATTTTGTCTTAGCAAAAACCCATAGAAGCAGCAAGACAGTTATCATTGTTTGGACACTTAGCATCAAGATAAAGTCAAAGTGGATAAACCCTACAACTGCTGCTACCATGGATCCTATCCCCATCACATTCAGCATCAAATTTGCACTCTCTTTGAATGTATGAATGGATGAAAGTTGGCTTTTTCTTGTCATCCACAAGAAAAAGGAAGCCCCGAATAAAATGAGACTCGTCATGACAAATAGGACAAGACCAAGACTTAAACTATAAGATAAAATGATTGTTGGACGATTACTGGCATAAAATTCTCTTTCTAAAAATCGTTGGAAATCTTCGGGCGTACGTACAGAATCTGGTTGGAAAGATGGACTATAATTCATCGTATAGCGGCGTATACCAGATTTATCCTTTTGCTGGATCACCCATTGTTCCTTCTCAAAATCAATAAAAGTTCCATGATCGGCTTGTTGTTTCTCAGATAAAGACACACCTACCAAAATTTCAGGGGTCACAGCTATCGTTTGTTGCGATGATTGTAACCCAGTTTCAGATAATTCAAGTTCAGAAAATTTTTTGGTTCCTTGTTCATCGATCAACGAATGAACAGATAGAAATTGTTCTAATGGAATCGCTTGGATCTGATTGGCATAAAAAAGAGTCACAGGCATGACCATCAAGGAAACTAAAAATACAAATATCAAGAAAAATTTTGGCCAGGATAATAGTTTGCGTCCCGCAAACACTTGAGTTGGCGTACGTAAAGTGGAAAAATAATTTAACGGAAATGTTTGCATGATCCTTTGCTCCTATCCTTTTGTTCCGCCAGATGTCAGGCCGGTAACAAAGTTCTTTTGTAAAAAGAAGAATAATAGACAAATCGGTAAAGCAATCAAAATTGCTCCAGCAGCAAAGAGGGAGACCCTTTGATTTGTCACATCAGAAATAAATGTTTGCAGGCCGACAGCAACAGTCTGATTTTCAGGTGTTCGAAGCAAGAACTTCGCTAACATGAAGTCGCCAAAAGGTCCCATGAATGCCCATAATGCTTGAACGGCGAGCATTGGTTTGA
Organism: Enterococcus sp. ZQ21; assembly: GCF_030053755.1. Classification (NCBI taxonomy): domain Bacteria; kingdom Bacillati; phylum Bacillota; class Bacilli; order Lactobacillales; family Enterococcaceae; genus Enterococcus; species Enterococcus sp. ZQ21. The sequence continues at coordinate 1,329,702 of NZ_CP125658.1, read as the reverse complement.
CAAGAGGTAATACAATCTGGAAAAAAATCCTGAAATGTCCTGCCCCATCAAGTTTAGCAGATTCATCTAAATCTATTGGTACTGTGTCAAAGTATCCTTTCATCAGCCAAGTATTCATTGGAATCCCACCGCCTATATAGATCATCGTCAAGAACCAATACTTATCTAGCGCCTCTAATAAGAAAGCCATGACATAAAAGGCAGTCAGTGCTGCCATAGTCGGTACCATCTGAATCACTAAAAAGAACATCAAACTTGATTTGCGGCCGATAAAACGATAACGGCTATACGTATATCCGGCTAAAGTTACTACAGTTACTTGTACGATCATCGTTAGGACAGAGATGATTAACGTGTTTTTATACCAAGTCCCGTAAAGTGTTTCACTGAACAGCCGCGTGAAATTCCCTAAAGTCCAGTCGCTTGAAAAATCCAAACTGAAAGCCGCAATGTTTCCTGACTTGAAGGCAGTACTTGCTGTGATCAAAAGCGGATAGATAATAATGACTGATAACAGCAAAAGAAAAAAGTAAGTAAAAAAGTGAGAAAGCCGTTTTTGGAATCGTGCACTCGAATGAAATTTTTTCATTGTTTAATCCCCCATATTGAACGCATTTGTCTTTTTGAACACTAGCAAAGATACGCAGATAACGATGATGGAGATAATCAACGTGATGGCTGAAGCCATAGAATACTGCGGAGAAGTTCCAGTCGTAAGTTTATAAATCCATGAAATCAGGATATCAGTAGAACCAGCTCCTCCACCCACGCTTCCGGGGCCTCCATTGTTAAATAGGTAGATCATAGAAAAATTATTGAAATTCCCAGTATATTGGGTAATAAACGTTGGTGCTGCAACTAGAAATACAGCTGGAAGTGTGATATTTGAGAAACGTTGCCATGCATTTGCTCCATCGATTTTTGCTGCTTCATACAAATCTTCAGAAATCGACTGTAAAATCCCTGTAACCATCACATAGATATAGGGAAATCCTAACCATCCTTGAACTAAGATGATTGCCACTTTCGTCCAGTTCGGGTCCGTTTTCCAAGAGATTGCACTGATATCTACAAAAGGAAGCTGGTTTATGAAAGGAATCACTTGAGTATTGATGGCACCTACGCTATCGTTGAATATATTCGAAAAACTCATGATAGTAATAAAAGCTGGGACCGCCCATGGTAATAAGAAAATGATACCGAAAATACGTTTGAATTTAATAAATTTCTGGTGAGCAACAACCGCTGTGAGAATACCAAGGGTGATTTGCAAAGTTGTTGCACATAACGTCCAGATCACGGTCCATGAAAAGACTGCAAAAAAAGTATTGCGATATGAACTCAAGAAGAAGATGCTAAAAAAGTTTTTAGCCCCTACCCAATCAATCAAACTAGCTGGTGGAATATGATTAAAGTCATAATTGGTAAATGCAGTAAATAATGTGACTAAGACTGGGAAAATGATAGTAAAAATCATGAGAAGATACGCGGGAAGTGTCAATAGATAAGGAAAACCTTCATCACCTATATTATGTATGACTTCCTTCATCGTCCGATTGATTTTTTTGCCCTCTTTACGCATCCTTGCTACTCGATAGGCGTCTAAAAGATTCAAAGCGTAAAAAATCAAGAAAATGATCGTAATGATGAATTGCAAAGTGCCTTCAATCAAAATAAATAATGAATGATCTTCCATTGGTATACTTCCCAAAGTAACCAATCCTATCAATGCATGAAATCCGCCCAAGAACATCTGACCAATGAATAGGACGAATATGGCGAAAAAAACGATACCTTTAAAAGTTTGGCCATTTACAAACTGCCCCATCCCCGGAATAAGTGAACAAAGCGTGATTTTTTTTTCGTTGATCTGGCTTGTTTTATCTTGCTGCATCTGAATGCCCCCTCTAAACTTGCTGAACCGCAAACTACTTTTAAGATAATGGCAACAAGAGCAAGATAATTTTCCATCTCGCTCTTGCCACCTCTATCTGAAGCACCTGTTCCATTTTTTATAAAAATGGACGGTTATCATTTTAATCAGTATTTTTGTTCTATGGCTTCACTGATTGTTTTCACTGCTTCATCTGCGGATTCTTTTGGTGTTTTTGAACCTGATGCTGCATCGAACATCAAGTTTTCTGCACCTGTCCAAACTTCACCCATTTCTGGTATGTTTGGCATTGCTTGAGCTGTTTCATATTGTTCGATCACAGCTGTTGTTAATTCATCGTTTTTAGCCTTTGCTGTTTCCCGAGCTTGTTGGTTTGCTGGGATTTCATTTACCATTTCAAAGAATTTCTCTTGATTCTCCTGATTCGTTACATAATCGAGCCATTTTTGAGAGAGATCTTTGTTTTTAGCGTAATTGCTGACTACCCATCCTTTTCCTCCGCCAAATGGTTGATAAGGCTGTCCATTGTTTAGAGTAGGAATTTTTGCAACACCATAATTGATATTGTTTTCTTTGTATGTTTGCGCTTGCCATGGGCCGTCAATAATTGCTGCAGTTTTATTGGACATGAATTGCTGGCTGGCGAAGTCTCCTGCACTTTTTATGTCTTGCATTCCCTTAGGCCAAACATTTTGGAACCAATCTGTTGCATAAGAAATTCCTTCTACAGCACCTGCATTATTCAAACCGATATCAGAAGGATCTGTACCATCATCACCGAATACATAGCCACCGTAACCTGCAATCAAACCATAGGAATAATAAAAGTCAGTCCATTTAGCTAAAAATCCTGTATTTTTTCCTGCTTCTGACTCAAAAGCAAAACGACTGTCTTTGGATAGATTTTCCAAATCTTTAAACGTCGCTGGTGCTGTATCGACTAAATCTTTGTTATAGTACAAAACAAGGGTCTCGATTACTGCAGGCTCTCCATAGATTTTTCCATCATAAGTCACTTGGGCCTTGTCTGTTTCATCGTAAGCTGATTCATTTCCCAGTTTTACTTCCGCCAGATGTCCTTGCTGTCCTAACGCACCGATCCGGTCATATGCTGCCATCATAACGTCAGGTCCCTTTCCAGCAGGACCATCTAACGCTAATGATTCTAACTGATCGAACATGTCCTTTTCTACCAGCTTGATCTTCACATCGTTTTCTTTTTCGAATGTATCTTTTATTTCGTTTATATAATCTTTATATCCAGAATCAACGGAGACTGTTAACGTTTTTCCTTCTTCCGTGTCCCCTTCTGCTGAAGAATTACCATTGCCACAAGCCGCTAATCCGCCTAAGATTCCTAAAGAGACTAACCCTAAACCTAATTTTTTCGCGTTTCGTTTTTTCATCTTCATTTCCTCCTGTGTATTCAACGTGCTGTTACACCATTATTATAATGGGCACAAACCTTCATTTGCAAACGCTTTCTTATTGTTACCGGTAACAGTTTTTCAACACATAATCAAAAATCCGTATTGCTGTATCTCTGCTTTCCCATCTTCTAATAACTGACAATTTTGACTAAGAATAACCTCATTTTCCTGTTCTACTATCCAAGGTTCTTCTGACTGATTGAAGTAAATATGGATAATCTGCCCCTCTAGTTCACGTACAAAATAGAGCTTATCTTCACGATCATTTACTATTAACCATTGGGTAGCCCCTTCAGAAAGAATCTTAGACAACTGTTTCCTAAGAGAAACGAGTTCTTTTATAAAACCGAACAGTTCTAGATCTTGTTTTTCTTTTTCCCAGATCATACATTTTCGACAATCTGGGTCTTCTCCACCAGTCATCCCTACTTCTGTCCCATAATAGATACAAGGAGATCCTTTTTGAAGAAACATAAAAGTCATCACAGATTTCATCAATTCCTTGTTCCCATTACAAAGAGTTAAGATCCTTGCAGTATCATGAGAATCTAATAAGTTAAATGTCCCTTCGTTCACCTGATCTCTGTAAAGCATTTGCTGATGATTCATTCCACTGACCATTTGCGAAGCTGTAATTTTCTTTTTTGCAAAATAATCTTTAATTGAATCTGTAAATGCGTAATTCATTACTGCGTGGAATTCATCCCCTTGTAGCCAAGCTTGTGAGGAATGCCAGATCTCTCCCAGGATATAGATATCAGGTTTGATGGCTGTAACTTCTTCTCTAAATTTTTTCCAAAAATGATGATCCACTTCGTTAGCAACATCTAGTCGCCATCCATCAATATCGAATTCTTTTATCCAATAGGTGGCAATATCTAGTAAATATTTTTGAACCTCTGGATTTGCTGTATTTAGTTTGGGCATGAATGGAGTAAAAGCAAAAGTATCGTATGGAATATTTTCAGCAGTTTCTGGCACATCAGTCATCTGATAGGAATCTACTGGGAAAAAGCGGATATGGAACCAGTCTTTATAGATTGAATTTTCTCCGTTTTCGAGTACATCTTGCCATTGGGGCGAATGGATCCCCATATGATTGAATACAGCATCAAACATGATACGTATCCCTCGTTTATGCGCTTCATCAATTAAGTTTTTTAAAAGTTTTTTATTTCCAAACGCGGGATCGACTTCATAATAGTCGATCGTATCGTACTTGTGATTGGATGTAGCTTTAAATATGGGACAAAAGTATATTCCATTGATACCAAGGTCTGTCAAATAATCCAGATGATCCATCACACCTTGTAAATCCCCGCCAAAAAAATCTTCACGATCTGGATCTTTGCTTCCCCAAGCCAAAGTATGATCGGGATCATTTGCTTTATCCCCATTTGCAAATCTTTCAGGAAAAATTTGATACCATACTGTTTCTTTCACCCATTCTGGTACAACGAAGCGATCAATTTGATGGAAATAAGGCATTCGAAAATAAAAATTTGGTTCAGCAATCACATTTTTTCGATAAGGAAAAACACCTTGATCCCCATAGAAACAATCCGTGCTGTCTTCTCCAATAACATGGAACGCGTATTGTAATCGTCTTGTTTCACTTGTCAATTCAACTTCCCAATAATCATGAACATTTGTACTTAGACATTTTTTCATTGATCGTTCTTTTTGATACCATTTTTCAGTTGTTATGGTATACGGATCTCCGCTTAACACATATACTTTTTTGATATCATTCTTCCGAGTACGAAGCCGGATACGGAATTTTGTATTCGTATATAGAAATGCATATTCACTTTCCGGTCGATGATAAATTGCAGCTGTATCCATTGATTTCCTCCTTGCGATTTAATATTACGTCCTCACTATAAGTGATAGAAATAGAAAAGACAACGCTTTCAAAAAATGTTATCGGTAACAGTTTTTTGACACTTTTCTATTACTTTTTAAGCGAATTCAACAGATAGTCCTAAAACTTTTAAAAGTTTTTAAAGCTATTTCCTACCTATTTCGAGTTCTATAGTTATCTTAGTTTCTCTGTTTCTCTGCTCGCTATATTCGATCCTCCTAATTAAAAAAGTTTTTTAAGAGTTTTTGTTTGATCAAGTGATTTCAGATAAGTTAAGTACCCCAAATTAGCCAAGCCTAATTTTTTTATTAATCGAAGTTAACTTATAGTGAAAAATAAGTTATAATAAGATAAGAATACTATTAATCAACTAAAGGAAGTGGATAAATGAAAGAAACAAGACAATTTATATGGACATATGCCAAGATTATTTTTGCCCTCTTTATATTAGGAGTCGCTATCAATATGTTTTTAGGGCCTCATCATATCGCTGCTGGTGGTGTCAGCGGATTAGGAATATTATTGGAAGCTGCTTTCGGTTTTGACCGTGCTATAGTCATTTTAGTATTGAATATCGTTATGTTAGTGCTAGCTCTTCTGTTTTTAGGTAAAAAACCTTTTTTCAAAGTGCTTTTTGGAAGTTTAGTTTTTCCTTTGATCATCGCGGTAGTACCAGAGATGATGATTACTTCAGATCGGTTGTTATCGGTCATTTTTGGAAGTGCGATTTTTGCTTTAGGAGTGGCCATCTTATATAAAAATAACTCTTCCAGTGGCGGCACGACGATCCCTCCCCTCGTTTTTAAAAAATATTTCCACTTGAACACTTCGATCGGCCTATTTCTTACAGATGCTTTCGTCGTTTCTCTCAATCTGTTTGTTTTTGGAATAGAAGAATTTCTTTACGCTATCTTATCTATTGCAATCACTTCAATTGTCATGACCTATATCGAAACAGGGATCAATCGGAAGAAATCCGTCATGGTCATGAGCGAACATTCTTTGGAAGACATTCGCCTTCGCTTAAGTGCTGAAATCGGACGCGGGCTTACCTTGCTAGAGGCAAAAGGCGGCTATAACCGAAAGTCAAAAGAAGTGTTATTGATCGTTGTGACCGATCATGAATTCTCTCGAATGAAACCTCTGATAGAAGAAATTGATCCCAGCGCCTTTGTCATTGTCAACAGCGTAGCAGAAGTAATGGGACGCGGATTTACTTATCATCCAATCGAATGAGTTGGTAAGTAATCAATACCATTGTTTTGAATGCGTTTTCTTTAACTGGTATAATAATAGAAGAAGTAAGTAAATGTTCGATTGAAAAAGAGAGGAGAATTTTATGCATAAAGGAACAGAAATCGATTTTGTATTAAATGACAGTTTGAAAGCTCTAAAACTTTATCAAACGATCTTTGATGAAATAGAACTGATTGAGGCAACAGACTATCCTAGAGGCAATAATGAAGTCATTTTTTCCTTGTATGGCACGCGGTTCCATATGCTGGATGAAAATCCGCCCCTTGGTCTGACTGCCCCTACTGCTGAACATCCAAATACGATCTGGTTCAATATCATCGTCTCTGACATTAAGGACACACATAATAAAGCATTACGAAATGGCTGTGTAGAGATCCAAGAAATGACAGAAATGATGGACTTTGGTGTGACCAATTCGATGTTCAGGGATCCTTTTGGTTATTTATGGATGCTTCATCAGGTTCATCGTGAAGTAAGTTTTGAAGAAAGAAAACAACTTTTTGAAAAATATATGTAAAGTTTATGATGAGATTAGTTCTTGTCACTGATATTTTTTTGTAAATGTTCTTATTAGAGGAAGCAAGTTTGTTCCATGTGCTTTCTCTTTTTTCTTGAATAATCAATTTCTTTGCTTTTCATAATTAAATTGTGTACAATCTAATTGTATCAAATATAATAAAAGGTGGTAATCTTATGAAAAAAATGTATTCTACAAAAATGATCAACACAGGCGGACGTTCTGGAGAAGTCCATAATCCTGATCACACATTCGAATTAAATATTGCAGCTCCTGGTAAACGTGTTGAAAACGCAACAAATCCTGAACAATTGTTTGCAGCTGGTTTCAGTGCCTGTTTCAACAGTGCATTGGAGTTGATTAAACAACAAAAAAATATTTCTGGCGCTTCTACTGTCAGCGCACAAGTTTCTCTTTATTCCGAAAGTGAAATGAGCTTTGTCTTAGGCGTAGAGATTGAAGGATCTATCGAAGGCCTTTCTCTAGAAGAAACCCAAGAATTATTAGAAGCTGCACATAAAGTGTGCCCCTATTCAAAAGCGACAGCTGGAAATATCGAAGTTACTCTGAAAGCTGTTAGTGAATAGACTTTTTTGTGTAAATCCGCTATGATACACTATAGTGAAACAGCGGAGGTGGAAAAATGGAAGATCTATATTTAGCTAATCAAGTATGTTTTCCTTTATATGCCGCCTCTAAGGAGATCATCAGGCACTACACTCCCCTTCTCAAACCGCTGGATCTTACCTATACCCAGTATCTTGTGATGCTAGTTTTATGGGAAAAGAAAAAGACTACAGTGAAAGAGCTAGGAAATGATTTGTGTCTGGATTCTGGTACGCTAACCCCCTTACTGAAGAAGTTAGCAGAAAAAAATTATATCAAGCGTCAGCGTGAAACGGATGATGAAAGAATCGTAAATGTTACGCTCACTTCTCAAGGAGTTGCGTTGCAAAAACAAGCAGAAGGTATTCCACAAAAGATCAAGTCTTATCTTCCACTTGAACAGGAAGAATTGGATACACTGCAACATCTGACCCGAAAAATGCTAGATAATTTTCATCAAGACCAGAAAAAGGGCTGAAACTGCTAGATGAACGATTTTATGAGGAAAACCAACTCATAAGATAACGTCATTTAGCGGTTTTTCTTTTTGCTCTTTCCCTTTCTTATTTTCGTATTCCATCATATAATGAATAACGTGTTTATTTTTGTTATTTGGAGGTTGTCAAATTGTCCGTTTATCAGCGTTTTTTGGCGAATGAAAAAATACGCCGCCTCACGGTTTTATTATCTGTCATTTTTGTACTTTTCTTAGTAAGAAGTATGATTACAACCATTTTACTCACATTTATCTTTACTTACTTGATGATCCACCTTGTTCAGATCATTCAGCGATTTGTCCGAATCCCTACAGGTATTTTAGCCATCATGATTTATACATTGATCGTTTATCTTATCTATCTGGCATTCACAAAGTATATCCCGATGCTTATTCATCAAACATTCGATATGATTCAATCTGTTATTGATTTTTACGAGCATCAACCAAAAGATGCGGATCCAGTTTTACAATACATCCACAATTATATCGAACGGAACGATTTCTTTGAACAGCTTCAAAATGGTGCGTCAATTGCGCTTGGCTATTTACAAGATATAGGAAAACTGGCCGTGGCGTTCGCTATGTCGTTCATCTTAAGTTTCTTTTTTATGATTGAAAAGCAAAAAACGATTTTATTCTCACGGTTATTTCTAAAAAGTGAATTTTCTTGGTTCTTTCAAGATCTATATTATTTCGCCGATAAGTTTGTCAATACATTTGGTTTAGTATTAGAAGCTCAATTTATTATTGCTCTTTTAAACACTCTACTCACAACTATTGCCTTGGCCGCATTTGGCTTTCACCAACTGCTGAGCTTAGCAATTATGATATTCATTCTAAGTCTGATCCCTGTAGCAGGCGTTATTATTTCTTGTATTCCTCTATCTTTCATTGCTTATTCCCAAGGAGGAATCAGAGATGTTGTTTATATCCTGATGACGATTTTGGTTGTGCATCTGATCGAATCTTATGTACTGAACCCAAAATTAATGTCTAGCAAAACAGACTTGCCGATTTTTTATACATTCGTGGTCTTGCTTGTTAGTGAACGATTCTTTGGCGTTTGGGGATTGATTGTCGGCATCCCGATTTTCACCTTCTTTTTAGATGTGCTGAAAGTGAAAAAGATTCCGAATCATTCACCAAGAGAAACAGATCTCCTTTAAATTAAAAATGAAGAAAGATAAAAATTAGAACGACCCTAAATATCAGATTTAGAATCTGTTATTCAGGGTCGTTTTATTAATATTACTTTTTCGTTTGTAAAAATGTGTTCTCCGACATTCTTCAAATGTCAGTGTCATCTATTTTGTTTAAATCTTTTTACAGAAAACATTGTTGTTATACTTAAAAGAATGATTCCGCTCCACAGTATGACTTTATTTTGTGCTTCTCCAGATTTTGGCAGCTGTTTATTTTTCGTATCAGGACTAGCAAAGATTGTATCTTTGCTACTTTTTAAAGTCTCAGCTAGGTGAGGTCTATCAAATCGTTGTGTGTGTGTATTCTGCTTTTCTTCATTTATTTGTCGAATGGTTGTATTTATTTTTTGACTCTCTTTCTTTTCATCCTTTTGGGTGCTTATCTCTTTTGCCGTTATATTTGTTTCAGGTGTTTTTTCTGGCATTTCTGGGGCCACATCCGGCTTTTCTTCTGGAAACCCATTTGGTGTTTCTGGATTCTCGGTTTCATTATCCGTGTCTGGTTTTTCTTCTGGTCTTGCTTCGTTGCTAGAGTCCGTATCTGGTTCTGGAGTCACATCTGGTTTCTCTGGATTCTCGGTTTCATTATCTGTGCCTGGTTTTGTTTCCGGTATTGTTTCGTTTCCAGAGTCTGTATCTGGTTCTGGACTGACATCTGGTTTTTCTTCGGGAGTTGTTTCAGGTTTTGATTCATTGTCTGGCTCTGGCTTCATTTCTGTATCAGGCTCTTCACCAGGTTCTATTTCCGGTTGTTGTTCTCCGTCTGGATTTTCTGTAGGCGGTATATCAGGCTTGTTTTCATTTTCTGGTTTATCCGTTGGTTCCCCAACAAGATCTCCTCCTCCTGAGTCGATCGATGAATCTTGCTCAACTGTCTGCCGTTGACTATACGGCGTCAGATAATGAAGATCGTTCGGTAAGCCATCTGATACTTTGACAGTAAACAGTGCTGGTTTTAGCAAGTCCTGATTTAGTGTGACGGTGAAAGTAAATGTTGCTTGCTTGTGTTGGATAGACAAAGTATTCTCGTCGTAACTGATCAATAAAGCAGGGTCAACATTCTCAAATGTAACAGCTGATTGTCGTATCGGTGCTAAGTCTCCCGAATAATCAACTGTTGCTTTGATGGTCGCTGTTTGTCCTTTTTTTAATTTTGTGACACCTGAATTGAAGAAAGAAAATTCATCTTGGAAAGTAATTCGATTGACATTGGCCCATTTGGTTTCTGCCCAATTTGCTGTTCCTATCTCCTCTGTATGCACTGTCTGATTTATAGTAAGCGATAAGCTTAAGGCTGTAAATGTTGAGATTAAGATGATTGGATATCTCATAACTCTCTCACTCCTTGATTTTTTTGTATGCAAGAAATAAGATAGTAGAGATTGTGCCTATATGTTTACTGTCTTTTTGTCTAGTTTCATGAAAAAAACAGTAATATTTTCAAGTTTTAACAATTTAACTAAAAAGGAGCGCCCTTCATGCAAACCCAAGAAGCGATAAAAACGTATCTTTTGAAGAAAAAAAGCAATACAAAATTAGATATTTTTCTTTTCCTGTCTGAACATCGTTTCTTTATTACTACACAATATTTAGCAGATCATTTCCATATGTCTGAATCAAATTTTCTATTATACATCAAAGAATTAGAACAAGATTTTGAGCGTCTCAATCTAACAAAACTGCATATTGATAAACAAAAACCTTTTTTGAAGTTGAATTTTGAAGGAATTGATCCGGCTTATTGCTACTATCGTCTATTTGGAAGATACTGCAACGAATCGGTCAGTTATCAGATCTTGACTTCTTTGTTCAGTTGTCAGACAAATTCGATTATCAGTTTAAGTCAGCAAACGAACTATAGTGCCTCTTATCTGTATACGAAAATGAAAAAAATCAATGCATTTTTAGCATTGTATGGTTTGTCTGTCTCCTTTTCTAATAATGGAAGAAAGTCCTTTTCTGGAAAAGAAGTACAAATCCAATATGCAGCATTAGATATTTATTGGAATATCTTTTCAAGTACTGCTACAGATTTTTATGATGAAGAACCACAGGTAGTTGCTTTTATGATGAATACTTTTTTTAAAAAAGAGGTACTTGACCGACTGAATAGCGGTATGATGGATAAATTATATTTGCTGTTGAAAATATGTAAAGAGAATTTTCCGGCTACTTCTGTGAAAGGTGTACAAAGAGAATTTGAAGAGTATGAATATATTGACTTTTTTATTGATCCCTCTGTCGATATTTTGCGCCCCAATCTGCCAATTTGTCGCGAACAACGCATCTTAGTGAATATTTTAGCTCGGCTCTCTATCACGAAAATCGAATCAGAAAAAACAAGTTTGGAGCAATACGAACTTTTAAGAAAAGCAAATGTTCCTCATATTCTTTATTCAAGAAAAATGGTGGAATCCTTTTGTACAGTATTTGATTTGTTTATACCTGAAAAAGAAAAGATTCTTTACTCGTTGGCGTTCGCACGAAATAAACTTTATAATGGATTTCTTAACTTCAATCAACCAAATACGCCTCTTCCTACTTTTATGCTTTATCAAGAGCACAACGTATTGAAAGAAATCCAAACAGCTATCGAACGATTTTACATGGATTTCAGAGAACAAAATCAACATATGCTGCCAGATATTTTAGAAAAAGAAAATGTGCTATGGATGGTCGAAGATCTAGTACATTTATATGATCGTTACAAAAAACAACCGCTGATCGTGATTGGTGTGAACTATACGCGTGATTTTTATATCAGTAAAGATTTGATTGTTAAGATAGAACAAATTTTTTCAAATGAATCGATCAAAATACAAAACGATTTTATGGAGAACTGTAACATCGTTATCAGTGACTGCCCTTTGAAACAATTGCCTTCCCACATCAAAAAAATATATATTTTAAAGGGAATCATCACACCAGAAGATTGGAAAAAAGTGATTATGAGGATTTCAGAATATATTTTTGAATTAAAAGAAGAGGCTCTTATGAACCAATCAGAAAAAGAAAATCAAGATAACCTCTAGTTCCTAGACCAAAGAAGTGACATAAATCCGTATACTGTTAAAAAGCATACGGATTTATGTCACAAAAGTTTGAATATCTTTTTCATTTACATAATAAAATTATAAATTATTTACTGATTTTCTTTACGTTCATTTCCTTTTTCAATTGCTTCCCATAATCCATTTAGATATACCGCACCTAATGCTCGATCATATAAGCCATATCCTGGTCTTCCTGTCTCATTCCAAATCATTCTGCCATGATCAGGGCGGATGTATCCGTCAAATCCGTTGTCATACATTGTTTTTAGAATACGGTACATGTCTAATGAACCGTATTCTGATTTATGCGGTGCTTCATAGAAATCTCGATTATCTAAAAACTTGATATTTCGAACGTGAGCAAATGGGATCCGATCTCTTTGGCAAAATTCTGCTAAAATTTCATACACATCATTTTCTGGATCTTCTGCAATACTTCCTGTACAAAGAGTGATTCCGTTAGAAGGACTGTCTACTACTCGGCACAACCAATCTAGATCTTCTCGATTCTTTACGATTCGAGGTAATCCAAAAATCGAGTACGGCGGGTCATCTGGGTGTACAGCCATTTTGACCCCTACCTCTTCACATGTCGGGATGATCGATTGAAGAAAATAAGCAAAATTTCCTCGAAGTTTTTCTTCGTCTACTGATGCATACGCTTCAAGCAAAGATTTGATATGAGCTAAGCGTTCAGGTTCCCACCCCGGCAACTCGAATTCATTGCTGGACTGTTCGATGCGTTCGACGATTTCTTTTGGATCATCTGGAATATCAGCAGATATAAAAGCTAACGTAGATGAGCCATCTTCTAAGCGGTAATCAAGATCAGATTTGACCCAATCAAATACAGGCATAAAATTATAGCAGATGACTTCTATTCCATATTCTGCCAAGTTTCGAATCGTCTGCTTATAGTTTTCGATATACTGCTCACGGGACGGTAATCCAATTTTAATGGCATCATGCACATTGACGCTTTCGATAACCTTTAGTGTCAATCCACGAGACTCAATTTCTTCTTTTAATTCTTTGATCCGTTCCCTAGGCCACACTTCTCCTACTGGTATATCCATCAATGTGCCTACAATACCTTTGACTGCAGGTATTTGTCTGATTTCATCTAAAGTAATCTTTTCCTCTTGTGAACCGTACCATCTAAAAGTCATTTCCATTATAAAGTTCCTCCATGTTCTTGTAAGTAATTCTGTAATGTTTTTCGTACGGCATTGGGTCCTGCCAACATTTTGATGAACATTCCTTCTATTTTTCTGCCAATCTCAGCTTGATAAAGATCTACACCAAAAATTTCTTTATTTGACAAAATAGGAGCAATTTTCTCTTGGGTATGTGAGATATCTTGCGTACCCAATTGAATGTCAGAAAGCCTTTGCTGAAGTTCTATCAGCAAAGGATCTGGACTCGGTGTGAATGGTTTTCCTTGATCATCAAGGCCAATAAGGTATCGAAGCCAAGCAGCGAGAATCAATGGGATGAACACAAGAGTCTGCGGGTCCTTATTTTCTATTTCCATATATTTTTTAATCGTCTCACCGTAACGAATCGCCACCTTTTGAGAGGTATCCGTGGCGATTCGCTGAGGCATGTCAGGAATATTTGGATTAGGAAATCGCACAGTGACTACTTCTTCAAGAAAGGTCTTTGGATCAATGATTCCAGGCGATTCTACGACTGGAAGACCTTCATTGTACCCGATTTCAGAAACTAACAGCGACAAATCTGGATCATTCATCTCCTCAGCTATACTCCTATAACCCAGTAAACAACCCATAATAGCTAAAGCCGTATGCAAAGGATTAAGACAAGTCGTCACTTTCATCGTATCTGCTTTATCTACCGTTGCACGATCAGTCAAGAACACTCCAGCTTTTTCGAATCTCGGACGTCCGTTTGGGAAATGATCTTCCATGATTAAATAATGGATGTCTTCTGTATTGACGAATGGCGCAATATTGGTTCCCTTTGCGGTTTGCAAGATCGACATATTTGAAAAGCCTTCTTCTGCCAACATTCTGCTAACTGATATGGAAGGATTCGGAGTGATACGGTCAATCATTGTCCATGGAAACGCAACGATTTCTTCATTCGATAAGTATTGGATAAATGTTTCTGGTACATAACCTTCCTTTTGCCATTCTTTTGCGATCGCTAGCAACGAAGTACGTAATTGACTGCCGTTTTGTGAAAAATTATCTGTAGAGACAAGTGCAATCGGCCAAGCTCCCGATAAAAACCGTCTATAAAGTAGTGCAGTAAGAATACTCATCGTATGTGATGGCTTTTTCGGACCATTTTTTATATCAACTGCAATCGGTCCTATATATTTATTACTTGTATCTTTCAATTGATAACCTTTTTCAGTAATAGCAAAAGTAACTAATTGTAAACTCGGATTTTCAAAGTGCCCAATCATCTTAGAAAAGTGTTCCGAGCAATCTGGATGACAATACAGACTGTCAGCTGTCGCAGCTAATATACGTTTGACAAATTTTCCACTGCTTGGCATGACCACTTCAAGAATCAAATCATCAAAATCTCGGTAAGCCTTTTCAATTATTTCTTCATCGAATGTTTCACAAACAATGACACCAGTGGGCAATTCGCCTTGATCCGCTAAACGTTGAGCGATTTCTGCATGAAATCCTCGATAAAGATTTCCGCCACCAAAATGGATCCAGACAGGATTTCTTTGTCCAGTTTCTCTTAATGATGCACGGTCAAAATGAGGTATTTCTACTTCTTTTTGAGATAATTCAGGAATAAAGTTCTTCCAGTTGTTTAAATCAATCATTTTTCCCCTCCTAAACTAACATATCAGTTTTTGCCTTCAAATGAATTTTATGTAATAAAAACCGCTGTGTCAATCAAAATTTTACTTTTTATACAAATTTACTAGTTTAAGTGACATATCAGATTGTTTTTCAGATCTCTTCTGTTATACTACGTTCATAGAAATGATTTTGGAGGTATAAAAATGAAAAGTAGCTTGCAATCTCAAGCTTATCAAGCGATTCGTAAACAAATCATCTATGCGGACCTAGAACCTGGAAGGAAAATATCTGAAAAGGTGTTGGAGGAACATCTTTCTATCGGCCGAACCCCCATTCGCGAAGCATTGATTCAACTACGTCAACAAGAACTCGTGTACACAGTTCCTCAAAGTGGTACGTATGTTTCAAGAATCAATCTCTATTCTGCAGAAAATGCTCGATTTGTTCGAGAGCAATTAGAACAGCAGATCATGATCGAATGCTGTTCCAAATTGGACAATCAAACACGAATAGTGTTAGAAACGATTTTAGAAGAACAAGAAAAAGCAGCTAAAATAAAGGATGAACGTGCGTTTTTTCGTGCAGATAATTTATTTCATGAAGCTTGTTTCGAAATTGCTGGCAGAAAAGAAGTTTGGAACTGGTTAGATGACCACAATACCCATTTAGAACGTTTTCGTTGGTTAAGAGTGACCATACAAGGGCTTCCATGGGAAACGATCATGGAACAACATGAAGATTTATTCAGAGCATTAGTCGATAAAAAACCAGAAGAAGCTCGTTTTCAAACGGGATTGCACTTGCACATGATGCTGAAAGAACAAGAAACTGTCACTCAACGTTATCCTGAGTATTTCAAGTAGTTGTATTTTCTTATGCCTCTTCCATTTTATAATTAACCAGCGTTTTTGAGTAATCTTTATTAAATAACAAAATATTCATTGACTTTCTAACTCCAGCTAAATTACAATAATTATAAATAAATAATTATTATTGGAGGTTTTACTATGTCATTGATTGGGAAAAAAATCGAAGAATTTAACGCTCAAGCTTATCATCAAGGAGAATTTTTAGAAATTAGCGAGAAAGACCTTATGGGGAATTGGAGTATCCTATGTTTCTACCCAGCAGATTTCACTTTTGTTTGTCCCACTGAACTAGAAGACTTACAAGAACAATACAGCACCTTGAAATCTTTGGGCGTTGAAGTCTTTTCTTGCTCTACAGATACCCATTTTACTCACAAAGCATGGCATGATACATCAGATGCTATCGGTAAAATCGAATACACGATGATTGGCGATCCTTCGCATCGGATTTCTCGTATTTTTGATGTGTTAGATGAAGAACAAGGATTAGCTCAACGAGGAACATTTATTATTGATCCAGACGGCATCGTTCAAGCTATGGAAATCAATGCAGATGGAATTGGTCGTGATGCTAGTGCACTGATTGATAAGATACGGGCTGCTCAATATGTACGTACTCACCCAGGTGAAGTTTGTCCGGCAAAATGGAAAGAAAGTGGCGAAACATTGAAACCAAGTTTTGATCTTGTTGGAAAAATTTAGGTGGTCGACATGTTAGACAAAGAAACTAAACAAAACCTCGAACAATATTTAGCACTGATTGAATCTCCTATTGTTTTTTCTGTTAGTTTGGATACTAGTGAAAATAGTCAAAAATTAGCAGAATTTACGAAGGAAATATCAGAAATGTCTCCTAAAATCTCTTGGGAAAAAAAAGAGTTGACGCGGACACCTAGTTTTTCTATCAGCCCTCTTGGCAAAGAAAGTGGAATTGTTTTTGCTGGTATCCCCCTCGGTCATGAATTTGCTTCTTTTTTACTAGCACTGTTGCAAATTAGTGGACGGGCACCGAAAATCAGTGAATCTTTGAGTCTCAAAATCAAACAAATCAAACAAACGCTGCATTTTGACAGTTATGTCAGCTTGACTTGTCATAATTGCCCCGACGTTGTACAGGCATTGAATATATTAGCTGTATTAAATCCAAATATTACTCATACGATGATTGAAGGCGGTATGTTCCAAAAAGAAATCGATGATAAACAAATCATGGCAGTGCCAACAGTTTTTTTAAATGGTGAAGAATTTAGTAGCGGACGCATGACGATCGAACAAATCGTTGAAAAAATCACTGGTCCTTTGGTTGAAGAAGAATTAGTTGAAAAAAAACCTTATGATGTATTAGTGGTCGGTGGAGGACCAGCAGCTAGTAGTGCAGCTATCTATGCAGCACGTAAAGGAATCCGCACAGGGATTGTTGCTGACTCCTTCGGTGGACAAGTCGTTGAAACACTGGGAATTGAAAATATGATTGGTACCCCTTACACGGAAGGGCCAAAATTAATGCAACAAGTAGAAAATCATGTGCGTAGTTACCCTATCGATATTATGATCAATCAACAGGCTGTTTCCTTAAATAAAGAGCAAGATTTTATCACTATCGGCTTGGCTAACGGCATATCACTTCAAGCAAAAACGGCAATTATTGCGACAGGTGCGCACTGGCGTTCTATCAATGTACCTGGAGAAAAAGAGTTTAAAAATAAAGGAATTGCTTATTGTCCACACTGTGACGGCCCTCTATTTAAAGGAAAAGAGATTGCTGTTATCGGTGGTGGTAATTCTGGTGTTGAAGCAGCAATCGATTTGGCTGGGTTAGCAAAACATGTATATGTTCTAGAATTCTTACCAGAATTAAAGGCAGATCAAATCTTACAGGATAAACTAGTCTCTCTTGCGAATGTCACTGTTATCAAACATGCAGCGACGAAAGAAATCAGCGGTACGAATCAGGTAGAATCTCTCTCCTATATCGATCGCCGTACGATGGAGATGCATACACTAGCTGTTTCAGGTGTATTCATTCTAGTCGGCTTACTTCCTAATACGGATTGGCTAGATGGAACGATCGAAATGAACCCAAGAAATGAAATAGTGACCGAGAAAAATGGCGCAACGAATATCCCCGGCGTTTTCGCAGCTGGTGATTGTACAGATAGTCCATACAAACAAATCATCGTTTCAATGGGTTCAGGAGCTACTGCAGCTTTAGGAGCCTTCGATTATCTGATGTGCACTTGAGCGATGAAGATTGTAAAAAAGTCAGATAGAGGTTGTGAGCCTACCGTTCAGCTCCGAGTCACAAGGAACAATTTCAATAAACAGTTTCTCGTGTTTGTTGAATATTGTGACTTGGGACCGAGGAGTAGGCAGGAGAACACCGTTTATTCGGAAAAAAGGGATTGTGACAAGAATTTTGTCACAATCCTTTTTGTCTTTTTTTTGAAAAATCACTTTTTCTTCTCTTTTTCTTATATACTATAAGTAGTAAATAGTTTGAAAGAAGAAAGGTGACTGATTATGGCGCAAAATCGTATTTTTAAGACAAGTTTTGCAAGCGTTTATCCTATGTATGTAGCAAAAGCAGAGAGAAAAGATCGTACAAAAGAGGAAGTAGATGAAATCATTTGCTGGCTGACAGGTTATTCCCAAACAGAACTAGAAGATCAACTACAAAAACAAGTGACTTTCGAACAGTTTTTTGCGGAAGCCCCTGCCCCCAATCCTTCTCGTTCTTTGATTACAGGTGTTGTTTGTGGTGTGCGAGTAGAAGACATCGAGGATAACTTGATGAAAGAAATTCGTTATTTAGATAAAATGATCGATGAGCTAGCAAAAGGCAAAAAATGGAAAAGATCCTCAGAAAATGATCTTCCTTAAGAAGCTCTTCTCCTTCACTCATTTTGTAACGTTTGATTTGGTAAAATGACTAGTTCACGTTAAAATAAGTCAAAGGAGGTTTTCTTATATGTTTGAGACGATTAAACAAAATATTCAAAAATACGCCTTATTAAGAGCTGCTGTTTATATTATTTCTGGGATTGCGATTGTGCTAAACCCTTCTGCTGTTTTTCATTTTATCGGTTATCTGATCACTGCCTATCTTGTTTTGCTTGGGTTGTTGAATCTTTTTGAGGCTTACCGTTTTAAAAGGAAAACAGGTTCTTGGAGTATCGGTCTGTTTAGTGGTCTTTTTTTCCTGATCTGCGCGCTGATCGTTTATGCTTTTGCACCTGCAATCGTTTCTATCCTGCCGATTCTTCTTGGATTAGCTGTTATCATCAACAGCTTGTTCCAGTTGTTCTTCAGCATGAATACAAAAGCTAAAAGTTGGAGTGTTTATAGTATTCTGTTGTTGATTGGCGGATTCGTCTTATTGTTCAATCCATTCAAAAGCTTGATGGTTCTATTCCAAATATTCGGTTTCATCTTGATTTTCATGGGCATCCAGGAGATCATCAATTTTATCAGAATAAGAAGAATGTATTGAGTTTTATGCTTTAAAAACAATTCCATTGACTGTAGTATACACAAGAAGACCTTATTTTATAATTACGGGACTGATGAATCAGAATTGATTCTTCGGTCTCTGTTTGTATGTTATGAAAACCCTAGTTATGCTAAGGTCTGCAGAGAGTTTCCCGCGTGGTAGTAAAAAAACTCGTTAAACTATTAAGTTGAAGTGGATTTCTGATGAAAAGAAAACCTCCAGTTCACACTGGAGGTCTTAATTCACAAAGATAAAAAAATCTCAGAATTTTTCTTTTTATAATAAAAGAAAATGAACAACTCCCTATCTTTCGCTATATGCCTGAACAGTTCTGAGCTGTAATCTATTCTGCTGGCACCTTTGGACTTCCTTTTTTATAGTATCCATTGTTTTTTTTATTTCATGATGAGAAACGATAGTTCCAACATTCTCGATAATCTTTTGCTTATCTAAATCTGTTAAAAAATAAATACTAGTAGAGTCATTTGTTTTATTTTTACCCAAAAGTTTTTTTAATTTATTATATTTAGTTCCAGTATGGTTATGTTTAAGAGAGGCATTTAACATAGGTAAAGCAATCCGATCAAGCGGAAGCTTATTTTTAGTTTCAGTAAAATATTGATTGAACAACCTACTATTTTCCTGTTTTTTTGAAAATTTATTATTCATATCTTTTCTCTCTATTTTATTATAACTGTATAAGCTGTTCAATTCTCTAAAATGATAGATTGTTTTGGGACCATAACCTGCTTTTTCTAATTGACGACAGGCAATTTCTGTAAGTATTTTATTCAATGACTCATTACTCGGCTTACTTTGTTCTATACGAAACTGTTCCAATTTATCTTTCAATGCTCCTGTCCATGATTTTACGCAACAATTTCCTATAATTTGCGCACTTCTGATCTTATCACCATAATATTCCTTGGTTGCTACTTTACTGAGGAGTCTTAAAGGAATATACTCTTTATAATTTAGTTTTTTATTATTGATATCCAAAGGAATATTGAATTCTCCTCTGCCGTTCTCAAGGGCATAAATCATCTCTGCAAAATTTTTTTCTGTGTCTTTTATTTCATAAATGTAACTTACTTTCCTCTTCATCTGTTCCCTATTTTTAACAACTAAAGATTTCTCTGATCTTTCAGGAGGAGCTATTCCAGCTTTATCAAAAATTTCTATCTGAAAAAAACCAGCTTTTTTTTGGATGGATGCTGTTACAAGATGTGAACTTTTTTCAGTTTTGAAAGAAAGAGGTATCATAATAAAACTACTGGAATCATTAACAACCAATTCATTGGTATATTTGCGAAATAATTCAGCATTTTCAAGCGCATAAGTACTTCTTACAAGAGATTCTTTCATATTTTTTGTATCTATTTTAAATTCATCTTCACTTAAATCAACTAAGTTAATAAATAAAGGGGTCAAATCTGAAATAAAATTTGTTTTATTAAAGCGATTGATATCGCTTGCTTTAAAATGATATTGCTGAGCAAAGGCATTAGCAATATTGTTAACCCATTGATCATTTTCGATACGTGCTAATCTTTCGTTATCTATTTCTTGTATTAATTTATGCTCGCCCATAAGCTTCCTCCACTGTGATAAATATTTAAACGTTCTGATAAGTCATCTTAACATATTTATCCAATCCATAATTTTAGTATAAAAACTATTTTTTTCTATTAAAAGAAAAAATTGTGACTATAAGATTTGTTTACAAGTATATTGTCCGAAAAAATTAATAATATATGTTATGCTAAGTTCGGGCTATATTTTATACAAAGGAATGATGAGAATGGAATTTATTGGTATTTTATGCCTGATATTGATTTCAACAACGATTGGCTCACATATCTCTAGGAGATTAGGTATTCCAGCAGTAATCGGACAATTACTTGTTGGTGTTTTGCTAGGACAAGCTGGATTGAATTGGGTCAAACCGGATATTCTAGTCCATGACTTCTCGGAGATTGGTGTAATCTTATTGATGTTTTTAGCTGGACTGGAAAGTGATTTATCTCTTTTGAAAAAATATTTCCGACCAGGCATGTTCGTTGCTTTACTTGGAATCATCTTCCCTGTTGTTTTTGGTTGGCTAACAGGCGAAGCATTCCAAGTTTCGGGAAATGAAGCGATTTTCTTTGGGATTATTCTTGCAGCAACTTCTGTCAGTATTTCAGTTGAAGTATTAAAGGAACTAAACGTGGTGAATACGAAAGAAGGCTCAACTATTTTAGGCGCTTCAGTTGTAGATGACATTTTGGTCGTTTTAGTCCTAAGTTTCAGTCTATCTTTTCTCACTGGAGAAGCTTCTAGCAATGCTTCTTTACCGCTTGTTTTGATTGAACAGCTCGTTTACTTTGTTTTTATTTTCTTATTAGTCAAATGGATTGCACCCTTCTTGCTTTCATTTGCAGAAAAAGTGTACGCAAATTCTTCTATTATCATCGTATCGCTAGTTATTTGTTTAGGTATGTCTTACGTAGCGGATCTTGTAGGTCTTAGTTCTGTCATTGGTGCTTTTTTTGCTGGGATAGCAGTCAGTCAGACAAAGGTCAAAGAAGAAGTATACCACAATGTTGAAGCCTTAGGATATGCAGTATTTATACCAGTATTTTTTGTCAGTGTAGGATTAGAAGTTGATTTTTCTGACTTTGGTGAGCAGCTGCTCTTTATTTCTATATTGACGCTTGTAGCGATTTTGACCAAATTGCTTGGAGGGTATTTTGGTGCTCAGATTGCCGGTTTTTCTCAACATAGTTCATTGATGGTCGGTGCTGGTATGATTTCGCGTGGAGAAATGGCTTTGATCATTTTGCAAATTGGACAGCAAAGTCAATTGATCGAACCACAGTACTATTCACCTTTAGTAATCGTGATTTTATTAAGTACACTTATTTCTCCACTTGTTCTGAAATATTTTACAAAAAAAGTTTATGAAGTGTGAGTGACCCAGAAAGCGGTCGTGAACCTGTCGTTTATTCGAAAAAAAGGACTGTGACGATCCCGTCACAGTCCTTTTACTATAGTTAAGAAGTCGTTCTTTATTGATAATTTTGGTTGAGGTATTGTAATAGTTCGGGTGCTCGTTTAGTTGCTGAATCATCATCTTCTTTATTTTCCAACATGCTAACCATCATATAACCTTGGTTATCAGGGTTGAAAGCAAACAAGAAACTGTTCTCTTTCCCTTTTTCATCCTGTTTTTCTTTGATTTCCGCTGTACCAGTTTTCGCTGCCAACGGAATCCCTAAAGCAGAAAGAGAATGTGCTGTACCATTTACATCTTGCACAACTTCTCTCAGATCTGGCACGATCGTCTGTACCGCTGTTTCGCCGATGACATTCTTCTTATCTTTTGTCTCTTTATCTGCAATCAATTTAGGATAGACAAGTGTGCCATTGTTGGCAAAAACAGAATACATTGCTGCTTGCTGGATAGGATTAATTAGAAGTTCGCCTTGTCCATATCCAGTATCAGCTAGCAAGATATCTGAATTAAAGCTCTCTTCATTAGAAATTTGTGCTGGATTCATACTGATTGGCAAATCAAGGTCTTCACCAAAAATGAATTTATCCAAACCTGCACGGAAATTCTTTTCCCCCATTTTCAACGTTTCTTGTGCCATATATATATTATCGGAATAAATCAAAGCAGTTTTTAAGTCTACTTGTGACACATCACTAACACGAGTTACTTGATATGATCCCCAAGAACTGTCTTTTTGCCATTTAAGCCCGTTGATCGTCAACACTTCATTTGGATCGATAGTGCCGTTGTCGAGACCGATTGCTGCTGTGATCATTTTAAACGTAGATCCAGGAGCATAACCTGTCGCAAATCGGCTGATGAATGGTTGTTCAGGATTTTCTTCATAAGCTTTGTAGTCTTCTTGTGAGATCCCGTTTGTCATTTTGTTTGGATCATAGCTTGGAGAGCTAGCAAGCGCAAGAAGATCACCGGTTTTTGGCGTTGTCGCAACAGTCGATCCAGCTTTTCCTCCTAGACTGTCGAAAGCTGTTTTTTGTGCCTTCGCATCGATTGTCAATTTGATATCTTTGCCGTTTTGGACTTCATGCTCGATCAGAACCTTTTTCTCGACACCGTCTGCATCCGTGATGCTTAATTTTCCACCTGTAGTCCCACGAAGCTCCTTATCAAAAGCCATTTCCAAACCAGATCGTCCGATTTTTCCATTACTGCTTAATTCTGGATTTTTATCAATATCTTCTGCTGTGATATCTCCTACGTAACCAATCAGTTGAGCAGCTGCTTCACCCAAAGGATAATATCTGCCGTCTACTTCTTGGATGGTAGCTCCAGCTGGAAGTTCTGGCGTTGCTCCATCAATGATTTTCAATGGGACAAAATAATCGGGTTGTACCCAGCTTTGTGAAATAGCTTGATTGATAGCATCTTCTGTTAAGTCGAATGCGGAAGCAATGGCTTTGATATTGGCCGTTTTTTCGTCCCCATCTCCAAGTTTGCTTGGAACGACTCCTAATTGTTTTAGTTTGCCGGTTGTTGCTAATGGTTCCCCATTTCGATCTAAAATGTTCCCTCTTGTTGCTTCTTGCGTGGTCAGGCTTACTTTGTCATTTCCTTCCATTTCTGGAAAAACCAAGTTAGGCTGCCAGTTGATCGTGGTTTGACCATCATTTCTGTCTAATGTTCCTTTATAAGAAAGATCTTTCAATTCACCTAATGAGGTATTCATCTTTGCTTTATATGAAAAGCTATAAGTAGAATCATCTTTTTTATCTACTTTTAGATTTGATATCTCAAGTCCTTTGACATCGGCAGCGCCGTATATATTTTGGTATTTTTCTAAGATCTCTTTTTCAGATAATGCACTTTTATTTGTTGCCTTTTTCGATGCCATTCCTGCAGCTTTGTTATAATCTCCTTTGTTTAAAGCTTGGACAAATTGCTCAACCGTCTTTTCTCCAGCTTCTACTGCTTGGGTTTCTTGGTAGTGCCGGTAGTAAAAATAACCGCCACCTGCAGCTGCTATTAAAATCACTGCGCCGGCAATATAAGCGCCTGTTCGATTTTTGCCGTGCTTGTCGCTTCTTTTCATTTTTTCCTCCTTCTTTTGCTTGCTATTCCTTTATTTTCACTATTTATACCTGTTTATTCTAACATAATAAAAGAAGTCAGAACATAACATAAATTGTTATTTCTAACTTCTTTTATTTTCTTTTCTTTACTTAATTATTCAGAAATTTTTTGATTGCTTCTTGGTTTTTGGTCAAATCTAATTCCAGAACACTTCCGGAAGGCGTATTGTCGTTGAAGTCCCAACTGCCGTCTACTGGTACGGATAATGTATCGATCTTTTTATTATCGTCTTTGAGGAAATCCATACCGCAATCCAGTAGCACACTCTCAGGAAGGTTCGTTTGGATACTGCCAAGTAGTTTTCCCACTGCTTTCGGTAATTTAAATATCGAAGTGACGTCTTTCAGCTGCTGAGAGATAGCTTTAATCACTTGTTGCTGTCTTCTAATCCTCCCAAAGTCTCCTTCTTCGTCTTCACGGAATCGAGCATACTGCAGTAACGTATTGCCATCCATTACTTGCTTCCCTTTTTTTATATATACGCCATCTAAATCTAAAGATTTTTCTGCATCAATCTCTACTCCATCAGGAAACAGTTCATTGACGCAATCGATAAAATCTTGAAATGTGATACTTGCATAATACGGGGCTTCAAATTTGAAATTTTCCTTTAATGTTTGGTTCAATAAATCAACTCCTCCGTAAGAGTACGCTGCATTGATTTTATCCATTCCGTAACCTGGTATATCGACGTATGAGTCTCTCATGATAGAGATTAGTTTTGCTTGTTGTGTTTTCTGGTCGTATTGTGCAACCATAAGTGAATCTGAGCGACCATTTTCATCTTTCGAACGGGCATCTGAACCAATCAAAGCCACGTTTAGTGTGGTAGGAACACTTTTCGGCGCTACCTTTTTAACAGTTGAGGTCTGTTTTGCAGACGAAAATCCATGGACAAATTCAATCGAAAAAAAGCCGACTACTAGTGTAAGCAGTAACAAAACAGATAATATGATTTTTTGAAATACTTTCATTGCGAATTCCTCTTTCTAAAAAGAATCTCTCGCTTGAAAAATAAAAGATAGTCCTTTATGATAATTCAAACTGAGAGATTCTCAGTTTCTCTTTATTGTTTTTCAGGTCGATAGAGCGGCAACTCTTCGGCCTGTATCTTCGAAGAAATATTCAACGTGATCCCGATTCCTAAAGAAAGGATCAGATAACTTGTTCCTCCATAACTAACAAATGGTAATGGCACGCCAGTCATTGGCATAAGCCCTGCGATACTTCCCACATTCATTATCGTCTGAACGAATAGCAAAGTTCCGAATCCTAAAAGAAACAACCCAGCTTGCTGATTTTTACAACGACTGCTTAAACAAAAGATTCTCATGCATAATGAGAATAATAAGAAAAGTACACACAATGCACCAATTAACCCAAGCTCTTCTGTAATGATCGAAAAAATAAAATCTGTTTCTGTCTCTGGAAGATATCCCTTTTTTGTGATACTGTTTCCTAATCCTCTCCCCCATATGCCACCATTGTATAGTGCATAAAACGAATGAGTCATTTGATAGCCCGCACCATGACTATCTATGAAAGGATCTCTTAAAGTCGCAATCCTTTCATAAGCATGATTGAACATCTGGGGAAGCCAGCCTTTGTTTCCTAAATATAATACTCCGCCGGCTGCTCCAATCAATAAGGCAGAAAAAGTAACAATCAGATAGATTCCTTTTTTAAATGGAACTGCTGCTGCCCAAAAAATGACCCACGCAATCGAAAGAATCATCAATGCTCCAGCAATCTTTGGCTGGAATAAAATCAGCAAAGTTATGCCTACTGTAATCAGGAAAGGTTTTTTTAGGTCTTTTGGCGGATTATTTCCGTCACGAAAAAACCAGCTTAGATAAAAAATCAGAAAAAGATTTGCTAATTCTGAAGGCTGAAATTGAATGCCAAACAGAGAAATCCAACGTTGCGCGCCATTAACAGTGACACCGAATATCCCTACTCGTACTAAGATCAAAAAGAAAATCGATAAAGCTAAACCATATCCTGCTATTTTAGGGTGAAGTAAATAGTGCAGTTTGATTGAACGAGCTAAGAAGATTACGCCCCAACTCAAAAATATGAAAATCAGTTGGCGCAATAATAGACTTTTTGTATTTTCATCTGCTTGCAATAAGCGATAAGAACTAGCACTGTATACTTCTAAAAGACCGATCATGGACAAAGTCAAATAAGGACCCAAAATCCACCAATCGATCTTTTTTCTTTTTTTCACCGCATCTCCTCCTCACACAGTAAACCACTTGTCAGGTGAGGAGCGAGTTTGTCTCATCAAATAAGTCAGTCTTGAAAATATAAAGAAAAGGTCAGAAACCTTTTCGAACAAGAATTCTGACCTAGCATCATCTCATCGTCCGAGTTTTAGCACTATACAACGTAAAGAAAACATTCTTAGCTATTGGAAAAAGCCTTAATCCGACAGTTTCTGTTTTACCCATTGGCGACTTTCGACGTTTCTGGGCAATAGCCTATGTTTGTATAGGAGCCTCACCTAACAAGGTTATTACTATATTCTATTTACGAGTCCATAATAGACTTTTCCTAAGTATTAGGCAATGGAATTTGAAATGAAATAGTGAAATTTAACAATCTTTAATATTTTTAGGAAAAAATAACAAATAACGTAAAAGAATCCCAGCGCAGTTTCGTTCGTTTGTGCCAGGATTCCTTGATAATTTTTTTATTTTTGGTGTTTTTTTATGTGATTTCCACTTTTCGGAATAAATGTTTATTTGTTGAAGTAATTGAATAACCCGCTAATCGTGTGGTCTGTTAATCTTATTTCTTTGCCATCTAAAGTAACTTTGGTGACGACAAAATGATCTTGCAATGGCGGAACTTCTAAATACTGCCCTTGCAGAAAATCATCCACTGTCTCGTATTCTTTTTCCATTTCTTTTGAATCTGCTGAGGGTTTATAACTTATTTTTAACATAACTATTACTCCTTCTTATTGGGGACGTGCGATCGTGAAAATTTCTCCTATTGCTGCATAATCATTTCCTGCCAAGCGGCTTACAGCATTCAACTTTCTTGGGTCGATCCTTCCCGTCTTTTCATCATAAACTGTTTCATTCAAATGATATTTCTGTACTTCTAGCAAAAATAAATCAGCTGTTACTTTATTTTTATTCCGTATCTCGACATGTTCATATAAGGTTGTCTCAAAACGAACTTTTGCTTCTGTCAATGCTGGTACTGAAATGATTGCTGAATCCGTTAAAGTCAATTCAGTCAAGTGTAGTTCGCTTTCCTCATTAGGCAGATTAGCTGCTGTTTTATTTGCTTCTTCTACGTTGTCCTCATCAAGGATATGAATGACCGCTTCTCTTGTCTCAAGAATGTTTTTTGCTGTGTCTTTTACTGTATCTTGTTTTCTCTGGATCGCCAAGGATAAAATCGGTGGATTCGAACTGACGATATTGAAGTAACTGAAGGGTGCGATATTCACTATATTATTTACGGACTTAGTCGTTACTACTGCAACTGGCCTAGGGATAACTGAACCAATCAGCAACTTGTAATTTTCACGTTCTGTCAATTCTGAAGGACTTCGTTCAAACATGGTCTCGCCTTCTTTCTATAAAATTCGCTAAAAAGCAGATCTGCGAAGACAAAAGGAAAAGCAACGCTTTCCTCTTCTTCTTAGAATCTGCTTTAAACTATCTATTAATTTTTCTTTTTTGTCAAGAATCTGTGCCGTACGTGTTTTTTAGTTCTTTGCTTTATTCGCGGCTTCGACATATCTTTTAGTGATGAATTGCGGACGGGTGATGATGGATCCAATGACGACTGAAAAAGCACCTAATTCATAGGCTTTCTCTACTTGTTCTGGAGAGTCAGTATGGCCTTCCATGACTACTGGTATATTGACTTGTTCTATGATCTGATTCAACAAATCAAAATCAGGCGTCTGTGTCTTTCGAGAATATTCTGTATATCCTGCTAATGTCGTAGACAAGAGATCAAAACCATCTTCTTGCGCTTGAAGCGCTTCCTCAAAAGTCGAAATATCTGCCATGGCTAATCGACTGTGATCGTGGATCATTTGGACAAGCTCAGCTGTTGTTTTTTCTGTCGGACGTTTACGAGAAGTTGCATCGAGTGCAATGATCTCAGCTTGCGTCTCCAAAAGTTCTTTCACTTCTTTTTCTGTCGCAGTAATAAATACTTCTGACCCATCGTAATCTCTTTTAATGATCCCTATGACTGGCAAATCAACGATTCGCTTGATTTCATTGATATCTTCTGTTGTATTTGCGCGAATACCAACTGCTCCGCCTTCTTTTGCAGCCAAAGCCATTCTCCCCATGATAAAAGAACTGTGTAATGGCTCATTTTCCAAAGCTTGACAAGAAACGACAACCCCACCTTTTATTTTTTTCAGTACATCCACACTATCTCCTCCAATGACGTTCTCTAGAAATACATCTTCTTATAAAAATGTAACCCTTTTCTATCTAGGAGTCAATAAAGTAGCTATCCTTTTTCTTTTAGCAAGCCTTTCTTGTTAAAAGAAAATTACTTCAAACTCTTCATATACGATTAGCTTCTCTTCTGTAAATGCCGTGTTCAGTGCTTCTTTGTAGACATGCTTGAAAAAGTCAGTATGGACTTTCCGCCAATAAGCTAACGTTCGATCTCCTTCTCCTTCTTTCCAAGCATGTTCTTCCGTGATTTCACTAAAAGGCAAGATAGTCACATTTATATTTTTGATGATACAAACTGGTTCATTTTTTCCATTCAGAACCACATCTAACTGGCCCACTTTTGGTAAAGGTTCCTTCTCTTTTTTGTATAAATCGTATCCGCTTGATGTACCGGTTTTTATTTTTTTTACAACTAACTCACTCAATTCATCTGCCATTTCTTCTGTATTCCCAAATGAAAAAAAGCTTAGTTTTTCTGATTGATACCTAGGATATTCTTCTTGAAACTTTTTGAAATATTCTTCTACTTTTTGATACATAAGAGCATCTACTCCTTTGTTTCGTATAATAAAAAACCATCCAGATACTAGTATAAACGATTATCTGGATGGAAAATACGATGTATTATTGAATATTTAAGACACGTAGACTATCCTCAACGATTTGGCTTGGTGTCAAATGATAACGTTCATAAAGTTTAACTGTTGGAACACTATCTGTGAATTCTTTCTTTGCACCGAAATTCAGCACATGCATTGAAGAATCACCATAATAACGACTGATTTTTTCGCCAAATCCGCCTGATAAACTACCATCTTCTAATGTGATGACTAATTCATGGGCTTCTTTTAATTTATCTAATGTTTCTACATCATTTTCTGTGATTGTTCCTGGATTGATCAATGTTGCTTCTATTCCTTTTTCTCTAAAAGCTTCCACTGTTTCTTTTCCTAGTCCAAGAAAACCACCTAAAGCTAAAATTGCCACTTTTTCGCCTTTATTCACTGTCTGATAGGTTGGAATACTGTAATCATTTGCGATAGCTTTACCATGTTCCACACCATGAGTAGGGATTCGAATAGCTACAGGCTGTTCTGTTTGCTCAAAAGCCCAATCTAGTATAGAGATCATATCTTCTTTTGTTGCTGGAGCAAGATATTTGATGTTCGGAATACTGGATAAATAAGGAATGTCAAATGTTCCTTGGTGTGTTCGATCACTAGCAGAGATCGTTCCGCCACCAACTAAAATGATGACTGGATTCTCGTTGATTGCTAAATCATGTGATAATTGATCATATGCCCGTTGCAGGAAAGTGCTCGATTGGAAGACGACTGGACGTACTCCCTGAGAAGCCAAAGCAGATGCAAACGTGATGGAATGCTGCTCGGCGATCCCCACATCAAAATAATGATCTGGATGTTTTTCTTGGAATGTTTTCAGTCCAAAGGCGCCTGGTATTGCTGCATTGACTGCGGCAATAGGTGCTGTACTTGTTTGCACTTTTTTATCCAGATAATCCATGATGATCGTATTGAATGTTTCTCCAGAAGCTGCCTGTTTTGCTTCTCCTGTAGACAGATCAAATGGGACGTGCCAATGATATTTCATTTTATTATCGATTGCTGGCTGATAACCGCGGCCTTTTTCCGTATGTACGTGAAGTACGATTGGATGATCAATATCTTTTACTTCTTCAAATAAACGGAGCACCGTTTCTAGGTCGTTTCCATTATCCACATAGCGATAATCAAATCCCATAGCTTTAAATAGGTTATTACTGCTTTCACCGTGAGTTTGACGAAGCTCTGCTAAGTTCTGATATAAGCTACCGTGGTTCTCATCAATAGACATCTCATTATCGTTTACTAATACGATTAAATTGGTCTGTAAAGCGCCACCGTTGTTCAGCCCTTCAAAAGCTAAGCCGCCACTTAGTGAGCCATCTCCAATAAATGCTACCACATTTCCTGATTCTTTCTTCAGATCTCTGGCTTTAGCCAACCCAGTAGCTAAACTGATAGATGTAGATGTGTGCCTAATAACAAGAAAAATACTAAACTGAAGCCAGAGGTCGCAAATGTGGGATATTCATATAGTGAAACGACCATTGAGATCGTCATGGCCAAAAAGCCGAAGAACGTTAATTTCTTTGCAGGAATTTTCGTTTTGCTTTGTTGCATGAATCTTCCTCTTTTCTATTTGATTTTGTTTCAATTGCGTTTGTTACCGAAGAAGAAAAAGTCTAATCCTTCTTCCTGCTCTTCTTTTGTAGTAGTGATCGTTGTGAAATGCATGGCTGATTTTAGAATCGCTGTTGTCAGCACATAGGCATACACGGCAGTAATGATGACACCAATCACTTGGATTCCTAAGAAGTACCAGCTGCTTGGATTTGTTAATAAATGGCTGTTAGTTGCAAAAATTCCGATCAGAATCGTCCCTGTGAATCCGCCCATTCCATGGACACCCCACACATCAAGTGCATCGTCCCATTGTTTCTTTTTACGAAAATCAACAGCAGCATGACAGACGATTCCAGCAATGATTCCGATCAACATGGCACTTTTTGCTTCTACATAACCAGCACAAGGCGTAATGGCTGCCAATCCAGCAACGGATCCTGTTAGTACGTCGACAAAATCAAAGCCATTTCCTTTTACTTTTGCAATAATCAACCAAGTAACCATCGCAAATGCAAGAGCGATGAATGTTGAACCAAATGCGTTGACTGCTTGATCATCTGCTCGAAGTGCACCACCGGAGTTAAAACCGAACCAGCCAAACCAAAGTAGACCTGTACCGATAGCAGCTGCCATAAGACTGTTATGCTGAGTTCTTTCGCCCATAGGAATCTTTCTTTGTCCAAGTGTGAGGATACATGCCAATGAACCGAATCCAGCTGTCGTGTGGATGACTGCACCGCCAGCGAAATCTCTAAATCCCATCTGATCCAAAAATCCGCCGCCCCATATCCAATGGCAAACAGGGAAGTAAATCAGCAGGTTCCAACAAACAACAAGGATAATATAGCCTTTTAAATTCAGTCTCCCTGCAAAAGCTCCTGTCATCAAAGGAACAGTAATCACGATAAACATCAGTTGGTAAAGAAAGAACATCAAAAATGGGATCGTCGCTCCATGGAACATGTTGGGGAAGCTTGTAACATGTCTCATCAAAAAGAAATCTGCCGGATTTCCAATCATACCGCCGATATCTCGTCCAAATGCCAATCCGAATCCACCGAATACCCACATGATCGTTGTTATCCCAACTGAGAGAAAAGATTGAGTCATGATCGTCAGTATATTATTCTTCCGTGCCAGTCCGCCGTAAAAAAATGCTAAACCAGGAGTCATCAAGCAAACCATCGCTGTACATAAAATCATGAATGCTGTATCTCCTGTATTGATAGGTAATGTATTCATTTTTTCGCCTCCTTTCTACGTTTACGAGTATAAAAGAAAATCTACTTGTATTTTTCTTCTGTTTTTTTGAATACATTCTTGTATTTATAAAAGACAGACAATCAATAAAAGCTTGGTGTGCTATGCTTTTTTATCGTTTTGACCAAATAAAGACAAAAAAATAAACGATCTTCTTTTATAGAAAACCGTTTATTTTCGTCTTTTTTTATTTTTCAAGCTATTTTTTCATAAGGAATAAAGAATACTTCATATAAAAATATATTAAAAAAGAACTGCAGCAAGTTTCACTACAGTTCTCAAATTTGTTCTTCATTTCAACATAAGTTTTTCTTCAATTTGCTTATAATTTACGTGCAAAGAATGAAACGACTAATACTAAAATGATTGCACCGATTAATGATGGAATGATAGCCATTCCTGCAATTGTTGGTCCCCAAGTTCCTAATAAAGCTTGTCCAATGGCTGAACCTACTAAACCAGCAATGATGTTTGCGATGATTCCCATTGATGATCCTTTATTCGTGATTGCTCCTGCAATTGCTCCGATGATACCTCCGACGATTAATGCCCAAATAAATCCCATTTTAAATTCCTCCTAACTGAATTTTTACTTCTTATTGTACACGTGGTTCGTTATTTTCTTTGACTTTTTGTGCACCTTTGCCTACAGCAGCTTTTGCTTTATCTGTTTGGCGTGAAGCAAATTGTCCTGTTGATTTTGCTGCTTCTGTTACTTTGTCTTGTACTGTTTCTTGATCTTTTTGGTATTCTTCTTGTGTTTTGATGTCTGCAACATTCACATTCACTTCGATAACATCTAAATGTGTCATATTGTTTACTTCAGTACTGATCAATTCTTTGATTTGGTTGTAGATGTCTTCGATGTCTTTACCGTATTCTACAATCACGTCTAAATCCACAGCTACTTGTTTCTTCCCTACTTCTGTATTGATACCTGCTGTTACATTATCTGTGTTGACTAATTTTTCAGCCATATTTGAAAAGAATCCGCCATCTAATGTCAATAGACCGTCTACATCTTTCAATGCATAGCCGATGATTTTTTGGATAACTTTGTCTTCATAAGTCAATTCACCATTCATCATACGGTTTTCCCCTTTTTCATTTGCTAAAACTGATCCATTTGTTGTGTTCATGTTTTTGTTTTCCATCTTTGTTTCCTCCTATGATTTAAAAAATTGATCCACTATTCCTGTCTGTTTCAAATAAAATCCGATTCCTGCGCCAATTGCTGTCATAATGATGATTAACAATGTTTTGAAAAATCCAATTGTTAACCATAAAACAGCTAGCAGTAGTCCAAGACCCCCAAAGATAATAGGGAGCTTGTATGCTGAAAATAGTTCTTTCATTATTTGGCCCTCCTATTCCACTCGAGAGTGCTTGTAGTCTCTTGTATCTTCTTGTTCTTCATAACCGCTGTATGTGACTGCTACTTTGACTGTTTCTTTTGTTCCAAGTACTCTAGTCACTTCTTCTTCGATGTCTTGCATCAGTACACCTGTTTTCCCTACTAATGAAGAAGTTCGCTTCAAGTCTCCGTTGACATGGATATGGATTCGATTTTTCGTTGAACGTATCCGTACTTTAGGTGAATGAATGAACTCTTCTTCGTGTAAATGGGAACGTACCAGCCCTTCGATCGCTTTTTTGTCGATCGTCAATTTGCCATCTTCCCGTTTCATAACGAAAGTTCCTCTTGATTTTGGATAGAAAAGAACGACTAGCAAGATGATAATAGCAAGAACGGCAAATACTACAGCTGCCCAGAAAATATATTGTTGCATGTAGTAATTCGTTAAGGTAAAGAAGCGAAATTGTTCCAATTGTTCAGGCATAATATACGGCGCATTGATTAACGCAATTGCTAGAAACACTGAAAGTAGCAGCAAACTCATGATAACACCGATTATTTTTAACCCCTTATTCATTTTCCACCTCCTATAAACTTATTTTTACCCTGTAAATAACTCTACCGACAATCACAGTATAGAGAGCAAATAGTTAGTTTAGCACCAATAAATAAAGCGCTACCAAACGATATTGGATCATAACGGCGTTTTATTGTCATTCTGATACTGAAATAACAACTAATCACTTATTCTCTATTTCTTTTTGATTGCTGGCTATACTTAAAGGATATTATTCAAGATTAAAAATTGCAAAGATTATGCTCAGTTATTATTACAAAATTCTATTTATTTATTAAAATTTTCCAGTGAAGAAAAAAACGCAATAAAATAACTTAAGTTACTTTATTGCGTTTTTACTTTATTTTTCTATTATCATTTTTCTTATTTTCTTCTTTGGTTTATACTATTCTTATAAACGCGAATTGTAAAATTAAGTTAGAAAAATAAAAAGGCATTTATGGTACACTCAAATTGTATTTCCGACGAAAGAAAACAAAGGAGTGTAACCATAAATGACCTACAAACATCTTACCATAGACGAACTGACAATGATAGAATCATATTATCTTCAACATAATAAGCCGGTTGAAATCGCTAACCGAATGGGACGTGCTATACAAACTATTTATAATGTAGTCAATAAGTTCAAGCAAGGCAAGACTGCTCTTGATTATTGGCACCAGTATAAAGAAAATAAGAAAAAATGTGGTAGAAAAGTCATTCAATTACCTGCTCATGAAGTAGATTACATTAAAGAGAAAGTCACTCTTGGTTGGACGCCTGACGTCATTATCGGGCGAAAAGAAAGGCCTGTTTCATGCGGTATGAGAACACTTTATCGTTTATTTTCTAAAGGAATATTTGATATTGACACACTACCGATGAAAGGTAAAAGAAAACCCAATGGCCATCAGGAAAAACGGGGAAAACAACAGTATCAGCGCTCAATCCATGATCGACCTGATAATTATCCTGATTTCAATTCTGAGTTTGGTCACCTTGAAGGTGATACGATCGTTGGCATTCATCATAAAAGTGCCGTCATTACTTTAGTTGAAAGATTATCTAAAGTCATTATCACGATTAAACCCAACGGCCGTAAGGCATTAGATATTGAAACTGCCCTTAATCAATGGTTTTCTCGCTTCCCTAAAAACTTCTTTAAATCTATTACGTTTGACTGTGGAAAAGAATTTTCTAACTGGAAAGCCATTAGTAACCAACATGATATTGATATATATTTTGCGGACCCTGGAACACCTTCTCAACGCCCATTAAACGAGAATTCTAACGGGATTCTGCGTCGTAATGGACTGCCGAAATCAATGGATTTTAGAGAAGTGAATCAGACATTTATTTCCAGTGTCAGCAATCAACGTAATCATATTCCAAGAAAATCATTGAATTACAGAACACCAATCGAAATATTTTTGAGCTATGTACAAGAAGCATTTTATTCTAGCTTAATTTGACAAATCATAAAATAAAAACGAGGTATGTCCTATGATGAAAAGATTGTATTATTCATTGATCATAACGATTGGCTATTTGATTGTATCGAATCTTGGAAATATGGTATTTGGTATCAGTAAAGAATTCAGCTGGACTACTACACTATGGGAATCTTTATTCTTTTTCATCTTTGTATTTTTGTTACAAAACTATCGAAAAAAATAAAACTGTGCCAACGATCTGTTGGCACAGTTTTTAGGACTTACGGTACTTTTTATTCGGCAATCCATTTTATTTTTACTTATTTTTCTACTTCTTTTTTTAATGCCTCTGGTACTTTTGGTTCATAAACTAAACCAATACAGGTACTTCCGCTTATTACAGCCTTTTCGGCAACGCTGATAGCAATTGTTGTGATTGCATGTGAGAGACTAAATTTAGTTTGTGTGTGTTTCATTTGATGATCTTCCTTTCTTTTTTTGGAATGAATACAAGTAAGATTGCGATCAACATACCCAGTAATATCATGACTCTTGAATCATCTGCTGGAATCACTGAACCGATCAGCGTGAGGCTTATTCCTGTTATAACTAGCTTGTTTCTTACGCTTCTCCTTTTTTGTTGGTCTTGTGCGATAAAGGAACTAATGATTCCTAAAACCATACTAAGAATAGCTGCTCCGATGAAATATTCGTAGCGTGTAAGTTCCAAATGGTAATGATTAGCCAAAACAGGTAGCGCCACCAATAATCCCATACTATAGAGCGTGCAGGCCATGCTTCGGCTTGCATGATATCCTTTTGCGTATCTTCGTACAGCAATAAAAGACAAATGAGTGGTGATCACAGCAAGAATGCTATGTAAGAAAAACGCTGATACGTAAATAAGCATGAACTTGAAAAGATTAATGAACAGGATCGCTAATCCATAGTTGACTTTTGCTTCATCCAGTTCTGTTAACCCATATTTCTCTCCGAGTTTTCTGCTCATCTTGCTTGACAGCTTCTCTTCAAGAGACAGATATTCATTTGGCATATCGTTCACCCCTTTCTCACTTTTGATTATACTAAAAATAAGGATGCATATATTAAAAAGTCAAAAGTGCGCGTTTTTTTACATAACTGCAGTGTTATCTTTCTTAATAACCCCCTTATATTCTTTAGAGCTAAAAATATTCTATAAAAAAAGAACGTGACATTCGTCACGCTCCTTTGCTAAATGCAATCAATAATTTTTTTAAACTTCGTGTGGAAACAAGACACTTTTCTCCGTTAGACATAAGGATCGTTCTTTCCTTCTTGTTGATGGAACAAATATTATCTACATTTACAACAAACGATTGATGGCAACGGTAAAAGCTCGGGCTAAACGATTCAATCTCTTTGATTTTTCCATTATATTCTAACATTCGGTTTTTAAGATGAACAATCACTTTGTGAGGAACAGGACTGGATTCAAAAAACAAGATTTCGTCTACGAACAATTTTGTGTTGATTGGTCCACTCTTAATACGAATCTGTTCTCTTGTAGGTAAAATTGTATCAAGATATCTTTGGTTAGCCACATCGATACATTTTGTCACGCTTTCTTGCAGCAGTGTATCGTTCCCCTTCACAATATAATCCATTGCTTCTACTTTATACAAAAAAGTGAGATAAGCTAAATCTGTGTAACTGGTCACAAAAATAATTTTTGCTAGTGGATCGTATTCTCTAATCGTAGCGGCTAGATTGATTCCATTCATATTGGAACTTAAGTCAATATCTAAAAAATAGATGCCTTCTGTTTTATTTGAACGTATATATGAAAGCAGCACTTCAGGGTCCGAGGTATCCATTTGAAATTTGATGTCATAATCTTGCATCATTAAATAATTTTGGATCATCTTTGCTAATTTCAATCTAAATGCTCCGTCATCTTCGCAAACAAAAATTTTCAACATAAAGATTCTACCCCTCCCAAATTGTCAGTATTTGAATAAACTGTCCTTCTTCGATTTTAGTATCTAAGTACACATTTTTATTCAACTGCACTAATTCATCAAGATTGCTTAGACCAATCCCACGTTCTTTCCCTTTTGATGAATAAGATTTTTTCTTTAATACATGTAAATCAGGTATATCAGAACGACATTTATTGGCAATAATAAAGGTTATCGCTTCTTCTTGTCTCAATCCGGCAAACAAGATTTTCGGCTTATCTATAATAGAAGATTCTTCAACTGCATTATCTAGAATGATCCCCAGCATCCGTACTAGCATGATAGAAGGAACGGGGAAAGCATCCAATTTTTGTGGCACATTTACGTCTATTTCTATTCCTTTTTCATGAGCTAGATACAACTTGCTCAACACAATGCTTTTTATTTCCTTGACTTCAAGATTTCTTATCGGTGACATTTCTAATAATTCCTGATCAAAAAGAGTTCCAGTTTCCTTGATATGGGAGTAAAAAAAATGTTTCATCCCATCTATATCATTACTTTGGATGTAATTTTCCATAGAAACTAGTATGTTTTTGTAGTCGTGCTTGAACTTGCGTATTTCCATATAACTTTTTTCGATTTGCTCACTATATTCGATAAGATATTCCATTCGATTCTTTTCTTCTTTACTTTTATATTCTGCCTTTTTTATATAAACAGCTAAAAAGCTGATAAGAATAGCAAAAAGGCTATATGCCAGCATAAAAATCCCATGAGCACCCTTCATGAAACAGTCTAAATCTGAAAAGCGTTCAATCATAAGAAAAATGAAATAAATCAAAAACGTAGCAATAACAGTATACTTACTAATATCATATACCATCGATTCAAGGGGTACTTTTTTCAATATATGATTCCTTAAATAAAATGCGAAACATAAATATAAAATAATTGATAAAAAACACATACCCAAATCATTCATCGTTATAGATAATGATTTTAAGATAACGTAAATCAGATAATTAGAAAAAATAAGTAGGATAATAGATAACGAAGCATAGAATAAAGCTGATTGAAGCGTCTCTTCATGATAAATCACGAGAGCACACATGACTAGCCATACCAAACCAGTGGCAATTACATTTATCCATTGATAAAGTACCGATATCAATAGGATAACCAAGATTGATAATAAAGCATACTTTTTATTTCTTAGTTTCTTGTTCAAATAGCCCAATCCAACAAACATCGTCATCAGCTGTCCTGATATGAGTAGAGAATAACTTAACTGTAAAATATTCAATTTTAGAACCTCACTTTATGCATGTTTTACATAACAAAATAAACAGCAATTATGAATAAAAAAATTTATTTTTTAAGTTTTCCCCATAAAAATTGTAACATAGTTTACTAACTATTTGTAAATAACATATTTAAAAGTTTCCTTATAAATCAAAAAGAATCAAATGCTTACTTCAATTAAAACTCTCAAATACTATAAAACCACATTTGCTAAAAACGGCAAAAATTTATTGTTTTTCGATAAAAAGTAATTGCTTTTCAATAATTATTCTGCTATATTTTAGCTATCAAAGATAAAAGAGGGATAACAATGAAATTAAAAACATTATTATTAAAGTTTGTTGTTTTAGGTATAAGTGCCGTATTTATTTTATTCGGTATACTTTTTTATACTCAGATTGCTACAAGCGAAAAAGGATTCACTTTTGATTGGCAGACGACTTTATTTGTTTCTGTCATCTACTTCGCCCTTCTCTTAGGGATTATTATTGCTTATTTCTTATTGAGACTGTTGAAACAAATCGAAGAAAACCAGGCCTTTTCTAATCAAAGCTTAGACATTCTAAAAAAAATCGAACGAACGATTTTGATTATTGGTTTCGCCTTTTTCGGCTTGCTTCCTAAATTTTTGAAAGTAGCAGATTTAGATGATGCTCCTGGTTTGATGTTGGTAGGAATTGCTGTCGTATTCATTCCTTTTGCCGTATACACTTTGACAAGCGTGTTGGAAAATCTGCTCGAACACGCGATTTTACTTAAGACAGATCATGATTTGACAGTGTGAGGTGCGACATGGCTATTATCGTTAATCTAGATGTAGTATTGGCTCAAAAAAAGATGAGTGTAACAGAATTGAGTGAAAAAGTGGGTATTACGATGGCAAATATCTCTATTCTAAAAACCGGAAAAGCAAAAGCTATCCGTTTTTCCACCCTCGAAAAAATCTGTGAAGTATTAGAGTGTCAACCGGGAGATTTGTTAAGTTATCAAAAAGACCCCGATCCTATACCAAAAAAATGAATATAAAGCATAACAATCAGTAAAAAAATAATCTGAATAATAGATGTATGAGACCTTTAGCGGTCATTACATCTATTATTCAGATATTTTTTATTTTGATGGAATATCCTGTTGTCTATAGATACATATTTACACGTAGAGAGACTTTTCTTCTACTACTTGGTACTTCTCCTGATAAAAATGGAGAAGATTTTGGATCTCACGTTGATTTGGAAATAGAGAAATACCGAAGACCGGAATGTTTGTCTCCTCATCCATCCTCGCATTCGTAAGGATACAATCGATATCTGGATAGTATAATTTCCTTTCTTTCTGATAAAAGTTTGGGAGAACACAAAATTGATAATAATCTCCCAATTTTTCTTGCAATCTTTTTGCTATGTATTCCGCCTGTTTTTTTCTTGAATTTGTGACTATCACTGCTTTTAATTTATTTTCTTTCCCTTCAATATATGGTAACAATAATGGCCAGTCGATAAGAATTTCTAAGATAGCATGGCGAACAAATGAATCAAGTTCAGGAATGACGTATCCTTTTTCTCTGCAGTCCTCTACCATCCTTCCCTTCAATTCTTCATATAAACAGGCTAAAATCGACGGATCGACTATCGTTGTCTGGCTTGGATCATTTAGGATATATTCTGGGAATCGTGGTTGTGTCAGTATCTCTTTACATCGTTGAACGATCAGATCTTTGTTCTCACATTCCAACTGATATTTTTTTCCAAGCAATCCATCCATGTCATTAAACAATTACTGATACAAAAATGATACTCTCTTTGCTCGCTTGCATTCCTTATTTTCAAAGCAGTATAAATGACTTCTGTATCAAATATCCACTGCCAGATTTTTTCTTCCCGTGGCAAAGAAAAATGGCTCAAGTGATTTTTCTCCAAGAATGAAAAGGTGAAACAGCTGATTTTCTTTTGCTCCATTCCCATTTTATTTTTGTTGAATCGTTGTATACGACAAGCAATAAAAAAATGTAAAAAACATAAGGTTTTCGGATCATTTTTTGCTACCTCATATAGTTGATTTTCTTTTAAAAATAGGATAACCGCATCATAAATTGCCTCGCTAAAAGAACGATTAAAAATACTAGCAGGAGAAGGATATTTTTCCATCAACAAACGAGCTGTAAGACCGTCGATCACCTGACCCTCTCCGACAATCCGTGTCAACCCTTTGATCCTCAAATCGTATTTTTTTATTTTTGATTGGATTTTCTTTACGATTCTTCGCAATGTACTTTCTGAAATAAACAGATACTCTGCTAATTCTAAATAATTCTCTTTTGGATGTAGCAGTATGGTTTCTAAATATTTATATTCAGTAGATTGAGAGATTACGATCTGATAAATATGATCTTTTGTGAAGGCAGGTGAAAATATAGCTGTCACACCAGCATCCCGATCAGTGACGATTTGGATATCGGAAGAATATGTATTGATTTCTATAAAATCGTTCCGCAATGTTTTTCCAGAACTTGCCAATCTTTTTTCTAATTGACTAAGACGGCAACGTTCCCCCTCGAATAGTATTTCTAACAGATTCAACTGACGTTGTAATTTTTTTGAGAGAAGATTCAACATGTTTTCACCCCTTTCTAACAAAAGTCTTTTGATACATCCTGATAGATAAATGTAAAAGCACTCAATGTCGGTTTCCCTTATTGAGTGCTTGTGATTATATTATATCGTGTATCTGCTTTGGAAATTGGAGCTTTGAGAACTATTTTTTCTTACTTAAGCAAAAATCGGTTATTGATTTTCAGCTTTCTCTTTTGTTTTTCTTCTCATAACAATCGCCCCTATGCCTGCTACTAACGCGATACCAATCAATGTCCATGCAGTATTCC
Organism: Enterococcus sp. ZQ21; assembly: GCF_030053755.1. Lineage (NCBI taxonomy): Bacteria > Bacillati > Bacillota > Bacilli > Lactobacillales > Enterococcaceae > Enterococcus > Enterococcus sp. ZQ21. Next base: position 1,287,738 of record NZ_CP125658.1, on the reverse strand, counting down.
TAGTTGCATTGGTTTGTGGCATATTCAGTGAAGATTCATTATCTGCACTTGTTGTTGGATCATCTTGGATGCTTGGCGTCGTTCCTTCATTTCGTTCCGTACTGCCGCTTGTATCTTCATTATTTGTATGATTATTTTGTGATTCATTCGTACTGGAATTCGTTGTGTGATCACGTACTTCATACGGCATATTCAATTCTGTTGAAAAACCGCCATAAGAACTGTCAGTCGTCACGTTGACTGCGGCATTGTTCCGACCAGGAGTCGATGTGTCGATTTCAGAATTTAAAGAGACTGTATAAAGATTTTCTGGAATGACCTTGTCATTTACTTTTACATTTTTGATAAATGATTTAAGATCGAGATCCGTTGCACCTCGTGGGATTTCTACTTTATTAGCTTCTACATCAATTTTCCCGCTTGGTTCGAACCCATATTCTGTGACTTCATAATAAGCATATTGAGAACCGTAAGTGAAGTTCTTCTCCTGCTCATCTTCCATCAACATATTTCGTCTAAACTCTTTCGTATGATAGATCCTGACAATGTCTCCTATGTTGACATTCAATGGCTGTCCACTATTGAATCGAGACAATGCTTGTTCGATCGTCCGGTTTCCTGTTACATCATATGTGAATCTGCTAGTGGTATTATCTTTGTTCATCACATCGAATTGATAATAAATCGAGCGATCGGAATAATCATGCACTACTTTGGACAACTCTGTATTTGCCACACCTTGAGATGCTCGGATGATCATTTGTGTATTCTGAGTGTTCGGATTTGTCTGTTTAATTAGACTGAATGCGCCAATCGTTGCTCCATCATTGTTTTTGACTCGGATCGTGCTTCCCCATTTCACTACATAAGGGATCTTCACTTCTGTGAATCCAGTACCATCAGTCGTGCTTACTCTCACACGAACCCCTTTTTCTCCCACAGTTGTTGTATCAAAGTTAGACAATTGTTCCACCGTATAAAGATCACTCGTTAGCGGACGTCCGTTGAAAGTCACATTTTGGATCAATTCTGCCGGGTTCACTGTATTCGTCTCATGCCCTAACAGCAGTTCTTGTGAAATCGGATCTGCCTTGATATCTGTAAACGGCTCAAACCCTTCTTCTGTTACTTTATAATAGGCATAATTAGAACCCCCAGTGTAATCTCTGACCATTTCATCCATCATCAGAAGATTTCTTCCTTGTGTCTCCGCATGATAGACTTTGATGGTATCTCCTACATTGACTGCTAACGGCTGCCCACTGTTGAATCCATTCACTGCTTGACGGATCAAGGTATTCCCTGTCACTTCATAGTTGTATTTTCGCGTGTCGTTTTCCAGTACTTCGATAGCATAATAGATTCCTCTGCCGAACGGATTGTTCACTGGACGATTCAAGTCCGTGTTACTTGAACCAGGAGAAGCATGGATTGCTAACTGATCGCCTTCTTTTAATAAACTAAACGCACCGACGGTCATTTCTTCCAGTCCTCGAAGAACGAATGTACTTCCCCACTGTACTTCATAAGGCACTTCGATTTCGGTTTCAGCTAACCCATCATTCATCGTAATCTTTACTTTTGTCGTTCGTTTTCCAGTTGTACTTGTGTCAATCTCTGACAATTGTTCAATCGTGTAACGATCCTCTGAGATACTTTGATGATTGATCGTGACATCTTTGACTAGTTCTTTGACATCTAATGTGCTGACGTCATCCATCAAAGAGAACATTTGCGAAGTCCCTTCTGCTTCCATCACTGGAATCGGTTCTAGTCCGAATGCAGTTACTCTGTAATAAGCATATTCGGAATCATAAGTGAAATCCCGTTCTTCTTCATCAATCATGACAATTGAACTGTTTGGCGATTTCTGCGGATGATAGATCTTGATCACATCATCCAATCGTACATCATAGTAACCATTCCCGTTCCCAAAGTTAGCGATCACTTGTCTTAAGGTATCCCTACCAAGCACTTCATAATTGTAAACCGACTGATTGTTTCTCAGGACTTCCAAAGAGTAATACAAGGCGTGCATCGATTCTTCCGTACCGACCCGTTCATCTAATGCTGAAGGCAACCCACTGGTAACGGTTAATCTAGCTGCATTCCCACTTCTCAGATGCAGGGAATAAGCTCCTGCTGAACCACCTTCGCTTGACTTGATCATGAACGTATCTCCCCAAAGATAATTGACTGATGTTTCGGCTGTTCCTTTGATCGTCTCCCCTGAAATCGGGTGTTTCGCTTGTACCGTGATTCGAATATCTTGTTTGCCAGCGATTGTATTCGTCGGCTCTGTCGATTCTGCTGCGACGAATTCTAGATCATCGATCGCAACCGATTCCCCTTCAAAAGTGGCTTCTTCGATGTAATTTTTAAACGTACTTGCAAGTGACGCAGAAGTTTCTCCTAATGTACGGTCTTCCATTGGCTTCAATTTCAGCTGGATTGCCGGATCAGGTAGTACAGGAAGTGGTTCAAATCCAAAAGCCGTGACACGATAATAGGCATTATCTGTCCCGTAAGTGAAATCCTGCTCTTTTTCTTCCACCATCAAAACTGAGCTTCCTGCACTCCTTTGCGGATGGTGAATATTAATGATATCGCCCAACTGTACATCAAGGTATCCATTTCCATTTCCGAATGTCGTGATTACTTGCTGTAGAGTAGCTCTCCCCGGCACTTCATGGTAATAAGCTTGTTGGTCATTTCGTAGCACCTCAATAGAGTAATACAACGAATCTTCCAGACCAATCCGTTCATCAAGAGGAGAATCTAATCCTCGAGTTGCCACGATTCGAGCATTATTCCCATTTCTCAACTGGAAGGCGTATGCGCCCGCTGATCGTCCATCATGGGCTTTCAATAAGAACGTGTCGCCCCAACGGATGTTGATGGACGTTTCGGCAGTACCTTTTACCATGACATCACTATCTGGATGTTTTTTTGCACTGTTATTCTCACCTTTTGTTTGCCGACTGTAGAATAGTCTGGCTCTGTTGATTCCGCCGCAACAAATTCTAATTGATCAAAGTCAATTGCTTCACCAAACATGGACGCTTCTTCGATATATTCTCTGAAATTACTTGCTAATGAATCATAATTCATACCAAGATTGCGATCTTCTATATCTTTTAATTTTAGTTCTATTCCTGAATGTGGCAAGACTTCCATGGTAGTTGAACTGGTTGCTTCTCTTCCATCGCTCGTCGTAGCTTTTACTCGCCACGTATAAGTACCAGGTACTTGCGTACTTGCCTCAATCCACTCAAGCCTATGCGTACCATGAAAATTTATTACTTCAAAATAATCTTCTGGTGTTGGTAACTTTGAATATTGATAGATTTCATTCGTCCCAGCTTTTGGTGTCACTTGTAGAGGTGCTGGTTGAACAGTAATCGGCACTGACACATTAGCCGTTCGTCCCGTCTCATCAGTGACTGTTATCTCCCCATTTATCTGTCCTACTGATGACGTATTTGGGACTTTTCCATCTTTCCAGTCAATCGTGACACGTCCTACAGTATTCCCTGTAGTGATATATGTTGAAGGGGCAGGTAATGTATCATTTTGAGTAATCACATGCGGGCTAGTTTTTGCAGTAGCTGTAATTACCCCATGTGATTGTAAAGTCCCCGGAATCTCGATACTGATTGGACGTGTAGTACCACTTAGCGTAACATCTCTGAAATATGGTGGAGAGCTAAACCATTCACCGTAAGAAAGCAATATCGGTAAATTAAAGTCTACTTTCGTTGTATTTAGACTTCCCCATCTCACTCTTGTAATCCTAGCAAATATGTGGTCAACGGAGGTCCCTTCTCTTGCGGCATATACTCTTAAACGCCAGTTTCCACAAGTTGAATCTGTTGTAACCGACCACAACCCCGAGCCCAAACCATCACGATCAGAATAAAGAAAAAGAAGGTTATGCTGAACAAATTCTCCCACACTAGGCGCAATATCCGTATCCTCATAATCAAAATTCCATCCTCTCTGAGTGATACGTTCGAAAGTGATTTCGGTATCCTTAAATTGGGACGCTGATGTATTTGACATAGCTCGGTCGAGACTACGTTGTATTTGATTTCCAACAGCAATTCGAATTTCTTCTCTATTCCTTTCGGCAGAATCGAATGCACTAGAATAATCAGTCAATACTGGAGTATTTTCTTGTATTTTTTTTATCCTTGCACCCGCGGTTAACATAGCGCTTTGTCCTAATCCTAATGCAGAAGTAGACAAACTATCTTCTGTCTTCTCTTTCAATGTTTGTTCTTCTAGTTTTTCTTTTTTCTTGCTCTGTTTTTCCAGCTGCCTCAATACTGGGACTTCCATGTCGCGTAAAGCAGAGGTAGCTTCTACTACGGTACCGCCCATATTCCCTAGAACCAGTCCTAAGGAGAGTGTACTAGTTAATAGCTTTTTTATTTTTTTCAATGAACGTTTTACCTCCTTTATTTTTCCTATACAGATCAAAAGCGATCTGCTTTAAACCGTCAGCAAAGAAGGTATGCTATTTTCTTGTCTTAAACATAAATAAATAGTGTAAAAAATAGTTTTGCTTGTTTCCAACCTCCGTAGCTTTTGCTCATTTGTCACAAATCGAATCGATCAAATAGTATTGATTTTGCTAAACACCTAACGATCATTTGTTGTGACAAACTTGACGGTCAGCATTGTACGTGAATTGCTACTGTTCCCCCTCTTACGATCTTTGAATATGTAGTTCTCTCCCCAATAATCGTAACTGGGTGTCTCCCACTCCTTTCTTTTTGGTTTTATGCGGGAGCAAACTCCCACATTTATACTGTAAAGGGGTTCTTTCTATTATGTAATGCCACTTTTTCCCATTTAATATGGAGTTTTTGACAGAATATTTCGAATAACAACGATCCACTACTCTTTTTTCTTTTTATCGTCAATTTGATAATAATGATTATTTATTTAAAAATATATTAGATAACATTTGTTACGACACGAAAAAGCTTCACAAACAAATATCGTTATTTTAAAATGAGGGCGAACTCACACATTTAGGAGGAATAGTATGCCATTCATCGTTTACTTTTTTCTTTCATTACTCGTGATCTATATCCCATTACCTACATTTTTCCTGCTCGTCAATCGTCTAGCAGAGCAACATGATACGATTACTGCTCTAACGAAACTTTGTTTACTTCTATTTGTTTGTCTAGATTACTTTACGAGCTATTATTGGCTAAAACAGACAAGAGTAAAAAAGAGATATTATTTCTTCCTTGTCTTTTTCAATCTCTTTGAGTTTCTGATCCATTGCTTTTTACTTCATCAGTATCATACGATCCATTTGTGGATCATCTGGGTCTTTCAAGTGGTCGTACTATTCTGTATGTTCACCTTTCCTCTCTCAAGAAAATTTAGGGAGACATTGTTTTGTTAAAAAAAGGTGGGGAAAGCTTCTCTGTATCAATAAAGACACATTTAAGGAAAATTGGTCAATATATTGGTTTCCCCTTAAAAACTTTTAAAAATCTAATTGGGAATTTGCCTACACAAATAGAGCGTGAGACAAAAGTAAAGAACACTTTTGTCTCACGCTCTAAACACGTATAAACGGCAAACCATGTCGAACTATTTTTGTTTGGCTGTTCTTATTACTTGAGGCAGAACAGCTTATTCACGACCTCTTTATTAAAAGTCTTTTTACAGTTTTCTAGCAAAGAATGAGACAATCAGTACTAAAATGATGGCCCCAATCAATGATGGCACAATTGCCATTCCTGCAATACTTGGTCCCCAAGAACCTAATAATGCTTGACCAAGTGCTGATCCAACTAAACCTGCTACGACATTTGCAATAATCCCCATCGAAGAACCTTTATTCGTGATTGCTCCTGCAATTGCTCCGATAATTCCTCCGACGATAAGTGACCAAATAAATCCCATGTTTCGTTCCTCCTAATGTTTTGCTTCCTTATTACTGAACGCGTGGTTCTGTATTTTCTTTTACTTTTTCAACGCCGCTTCCAGCTGCTGATTTTACTTTATCTGTTTGATTGGAAGCAAATTCACCGGTTTTTTTCGCTGCGTCAGTTACTTTGTCTTGCACCGTTTCTTGATCTTTTTCAAATTCTTCTTTTGTTTTGATGTCCACTACGTTAGCGTTGACTTCGATCACATCTAAGTGTGTCATATTTTTTACTTCTTTGCCGATTACTTCTTGCATTTCTTCAAAGATTTTTTCGATATCTTTGCCATATTCCACAATGATATCCATGTCAACTGCTACTTGTTTTTTACCGACTTCTGTTTCGATTCCAGCCGTTACATTATCTGTATTCACAAGTTTTCCTGCCACATTAGAGAAGAAACCACCGTTTACAGATAATAAGCCGTCTACTTGTTCAATTGCGATTCCAATGATTTTTTGCACCACTTTATCTTCATAATTCAACTCACCGCGCATCGAATCTTCTTGCTCAGAGCCATGGTTTTCTTGGTCGTTTGTATGTTGTGAACCAAGTTTTCCTTGTCCGTTTGAGTGTTCAGAACCAAGTTTTTCTTGTGCTTTCGCATGATCAGAAGGATGCTTTTGTTCCTCTAATGGTTTAGAAGGATCGATTGCATCATGTTGTTCTGGAACTTTAGATTCTGGAGAGCCGGGATGATGAGGCGCATGTTTTTCTGCGTCATGTTTCTTTTTTTCTACACCTTGTTGAACATTTGGCACGACTGGATCTGGATGTGCAGATACTGGTGCTGTTTTGTTCTTTTCATCGTTCACACCATTTGATTGGTTTGGTGTCGTTGGGTCTGGATGTGCAGACACTGGTTTTTGGTTGTTCATTTTATTGTTGTTATTATTTTTGTTATTGTTATTCATGGATGTTTCCTCCTAAGATTTAAAATAGTGATCTAAAATTTTCGTTTGTTTCAAATAAAAACCGATAGCGACACCGATAGCTGCCATGATCAAGATCAATAAAGTCTTGAAAAAGCCGACGGTAATCCATAAAACGGCTAGTATCAACCCAAGTACCCCAAAGATGATAGGGAGCTTGTATGTCGAAAATAGTTCTTTCATTTTTGGTCCCCCCCTATTCTACTCGTTTGCGGTCATTGCTTCGTTTAGCTGGTTCTTCAAAGCCTGTGTATTTCACCGATACTTTCACTGACTCTTTTGTGCCTAATATGTGTTGCACTTCGTTTTCGATTTCTTTCATCAATGTTCCAGTTTTACCAATGAGTGCTGAAGTTCGTTTCAACTCCCCTTTTACATTGACGGCGATCTTGTTTTTCGTTGCTTTGACATTTACTTTTGGTGAATGGATAAATTCATCTTCATGCAAGTGAGAACGAACCATTCCTTCGATTGCTTTTTTATCCAACGTCAACTCCCCATCACCATGTTTCAGTAAAAAGGTTCCGATCGTTTTTGGATAAAACAAGAAAACAAGCAATGTGATAATCGTCAAAATAGCAAATGCAACAGCAAGCCAGAATACATATTGTTGCACATATGAATTAGTGATGGAAAAGAATCGAAACTTCTCTAATTGAAAAGGCAGTGGATAGGCTGCACTTAATAGTATCGCAAACAAGAGTATAGATAGCAAAAGTAACGTTCCGATCACTCCAAGCGTTTTTACTCCTTTATTCATTTTCGCACCTCCTCATAGGGGTGAAACGATCAACTTTTTATAAGTTGATCGCTTCTCCACCAGTTACTCCGTAAATTTGAGCTGTGACATAACTTGCTTTATTCGATGCTAAGAAGACATAGACCGGTGCTAATTCTCCTGGTTGACCTGCACGTTCTAGTAAACTTTGCTGACCAAATTCAGGAATCGAATCAGAAGGCTGACCTTCGTCTAGTTGTAGCGGTGTCCAGATTGGCCCAGGTGCTACGCCATTTACACGGATTCCCTTAGGAGCAAGTTGTTTTGCTAAGCCAATCGTAAAGTTAGCAATTGAAGCTTTTGTTGCTGCATAATCCAACAAATGTTCACTTGGATTGAAGGCTTGGACAGAAGTTGTTGTAACAATCGCTCCTCCTGCAGGGATATGCGGAACAGCTTCTTTCACTAAAGCAAACATAGCGATGATGTTGACCATGAATGTGTCTTTGATTTGTTCAAGTGGCAGTTCAGTAATGGACTGGCAAGAAATTTGCTGTCCTGCATTCAATACCATCGTATCTAGCCCACCAAGCTCACTTACTGCTTTTTCAATGATTTCTTTAGGTGCTTGTTCATCACGAAGATCAAATGGTAGTAAGACGATTTTACGTCCAGCATCTTTGACGTATTTAGCTACTTCTTCTGCATCTTTTTCTTCTCCTGGGAAGAATTGAAGAGCGATATCTGCACCTTCTCTAGCAAATGCAATCGCTGCTGCACGACCGATCCCTGAGTCTCCACCAGTGATGAGTACACGGCGGTTTTCCAGCTGATTATTACCCTCATAGGATTCTTCTCCGCAATCAGGAACAGGAATCATGTTCTGCTGTAAAGCTGGTGTATCCTGATCTTGCTTAGGAAATTTCTCCGTATGGTACAGATTTCGCGGATCGATTAATTTTGGTTCTGTCATTGCTGTATTCCTCCTAGTTTTTCTAAATTGTATTGCCAAAACAAATTTCTTTGTTTGATACCTGTTTTAAATAGTTTGTTTAATTCGTATAATCTTTTCGGTATAGATGGTAGCCTAAAACCGCCGCTGCTATCAAAGAGCCGAATACTACGAGAATAAATCCTAAAGCAGAGCTTTTACCCGGCAATCCTCCTGTATTCATTCCCCAAATCCCTGCAAACAACGCAGGTACGGAGATGATCAGTGCAGCTGAATCTAGGTACTTCATGATATGGTTTAGGTTATTATCCATCATCCCATTGAATAAATCACCAATACTCTCCAATAAGTCTCGATAGATCTCGATCATTTTTTCTGTTTGTCGCTGTCTCAAATGAACATCATAAAGCAACTGTTCATCGTCTAACCGTTTGATGAACGTTTCAGAATTCCATAATTGATTCATTGTTTCTCGCTGATCTCTTAAGGTATGATCGATATACACTATGTCTCTTTCAAGATCTGCCTGTTTATACAATTCCTCATTCTCCGTCGTTTTACGAGCTGCTTTATCCAAAGCATCAATTCTATGCTTCATTTCTCTTAGTTCTTTCACGTAATGGGTATAAATATCCAGTAATGTATACGTGATGATCTTTTCAAACGAGTTTAAATGATCTCCATGCTTTGTCAGTAAGCGATCCACGAACTCGGTTTTTCTATCGATACATGTAATCAAGAGATTATCGGAAAGTACAAAAGATATTGGTGTCAATTTTTTTTCGATACGATTATCTGACTGATCCAGATTGATCACAACTAAAGAAAATGGATGCGCTAATTTGGTCTCATAAAGGCGTTCCATCCGAGAAACTTCTTCCGGATATTCCGTGCCTACGAAAATGTCATCTGGAAGCTCGAATTCTTTAATTGCCTGCTGGATCTCTTCTGGCTTTGTATTATCGAGAATAAGCCAGTTGTATTTGTTTTCATCTGTTTCTGTGACTTTCTTTTCATCATCCACAAAGTAGTATCTCAATGTATACCTCCTTTCTGGACTTTTCAAAAACGATTAGCTGAAGAAGCAGTTCTTTAATTTGATATTATAATCGAGTACTGCACTTTCATTTTCTAATGAGAAGCTGTCAAGCTGTTTATTAAAGTCCATGTTCAGTCGTTTACCGAAATAACTTTGTTCTACTTTAGATGTATAGATTTCCAGTAAAGGATGCTCGATTTTTGTAGCATACTCTCCGAATTCCGAAACAAAAGGAATGATTTGGAAAAAGCTGCCTTTTGCAAAAGCACCTTTATCCCTTAAAAATGGATCGGAATCATTGATGAGAGCGAGTGCAATTTTTGTATTTTCCCCCACTTTTTCGATTAACGTCTCTACTGCATTTTTAGACAGTGTAATTTCCATTCCTACTCCCCCTGTTCAGTTGTAGTCTTGTATTATTTAACAACTACGTCTGTTTTTTGTTGAACTTTTGCATATTTTGGATATTTAGGGAATTTAGCCACACAACGGAACGCCGTCATCCCTGCATATTTTTCGTAATATTTCTTCGTTGGTCCTTCAAAATCCTTGCTCCAAGGTTTCACATGTCCTGAGAAATGGATAATATAAGGATTGTTGCGTGTTTCTTCGTATTCACGTTCACCTGCTGCTGTTGGATGTTTCTTTGCTTTAGCCATGATATAGCCTTGTGCATTCCAACGCGGATGAAGCGGAAGCCAACGATCATGTAAGATTGCATTTAATGCATCTTGGTCATGGAATCTTAATTTTTCTGGATTATGTTCGATGAAGTCTAATACTTTTTGCGTAATATTTTCATCTAACCATTTTTTTACATTGATCAGCATCAATCCTGAGTTGAAGTAACGCATTGATTTAGCTGGAATCTCCATTTTTTCTAATCTTTGATGGAACCCAGCGTCTTCAACAGCTGCTACGATTGAATCACCGAAGTCAAGACGCCATAATTTAGAGATATCTTGTAAAGCGATCATGTCGCAATCCATATATAAGATACGTTCGACTTCCGTGCCGCGGAACAATTCTGGAATCGCTATGCGGTAATAAGCTGTTTCTGGAATACGATCGCTGATTACTACATTTGTAAAGAATTCTTTATTGATTTTCAAAAATTCTACATCTGAATTCATTCGTGCATTTTTCACTGAGAAGCGTAAAAGCTGTTTGCTTTCAAAATCGATATCGTCGTCAATCACATAGAACCGAACAAACTTAGACGGGTTGCAATTATCTAATACTGAGACAAATAATGCAGCTAAATGCGGTACGAATTTTGTGTTACAACTTGCGACTACTGCTATTTCTTTTTTATTCATTGATCTCGCCTACTTTCGTTAGAGTACTGTGTGCTAATTTTTTTAAGTATAAATTGGTATACGGATGATCTTTCAATGTATTCCAAGGTTTATCATGTCCTGTAAAATGAACGATCGAAGGTTTTTCATTTCCTTCTTTATACAGACGTTCATATTTTTCATTTGGTGCTGGGTGTCGTTCAAAAATCAAAGAAGTCTGCATGTTCCATTTTGGATGAAGTGGTTCCCAGTCTTCATAAAGGACAGCATTCAAAGCATCTTGATCGTGATAGATGATTCGATCACCATTTTCACTTAAATAATGGATAGTTTTTTCTGTAATTTCTTTTTTATTCCATTGATCGATGTCAATCACCATCACCCCTGAATTGAAGTACAAGTCATCGGAATCTATTCCTAATCTTTCCAATGCTTTCACTTGTCCTGGATCGATAATAGCGCCGATCGTTTTTCCATTTAATGGTTCATCATATAGTTTTACGATATCGTCTAGCACTAACACATCTGAATCTAAGTAAAGGACTTTTTTATAATCCTCTTTAGCTAATAAGTTGGGTAAAGAAATTCTTAAGTAAGCGGTAGTTGTGATATGGTCGCTGACTAGGAAGTCTTCGTAGATATCTTTTTCCACTGTCAGGAATTGGATACTTGCATTACTTGAATATTTATTTACCGTTTCTTCCAATCCTTGTTTACTATATTCTGATAGACCATCGTCAATCACATAAAATTTTATGCGTCTTGTTTTATTGCAATTTTCTAATGCAGTGGCGATCATCACGCTCAAGTAAGGAGCATAATTTTCGTCTGAAGCAGTCACCACAGGAACTACGCCGTATCTCTTCTCCATCAAAATCACTCCTTTTTCTAATCTTTTTCTAACCTGTTCTACATCTAGAATATTCCTCATTTGGCATTAAAGCAAAATATATGCTTTGTTTTCATTGAATATTTTAAAATATTTTCATCACAAAACGCATTGGTAAGCGCTAACTATTCGTTTTTCATGGCTTTTTATTCAAAGGTATTGACCAAAAACTACTATATATAGCCACCTTTTTCTTAAGAATATTTTTTGAAAAAATTCATAACGGCAAAGCAAGTTAGTTTCATTTTTTTGATTTCTCATTTAATCTTAAGGTAACAGGAAAATAGATATGTAAAAAGAAAGTAGGAAGATAAAATGAAACTAGCAGCGATTGATTTAGACGGTACCTTGCTTGATCGAAATGGAAAGATACCAGAAGAAAATATCCAAGCACTTCGGAAATTTGATGAAAATTGCGGAATCGTAACAGTAGCTACAGGAAGGAACAGCATTTCTGCTAAAGATATTTTTTCCGAATTAGGAATCGGCGGCTATTTGATTTCTTCCAATGGTTCGCTGATTGCTGAAATGAAGGATGGAAAGATGGCAAAGGTTCTCAGACGTTCGAAAATAGATATCGATACTCTGAAAAAAGCCTTCTTCTATGCTCAAGAAGCAAAAATCTCAATTATTGCCAGCCGAGAAACCCAAGATGATCAGCTGACATTCGATGAATCTAATCTTGTCAAAGACGACCCCTATTATGAGCATTTCAATCTGCAGAATCATTCTTTTGATCAAATTTTAAGTATGTTAGAAGATCCTTCTCTTAGCTATCTTAAATTAGCGTTAACAGATAAGAGTGAAGAAAAACTACAGAAGCTACAAAGCGATTTGCAAGCAGACGGCATCAATTCAGTATTCTCTGATCCGCATTTCTTAGAAATCACGCCTACAGGTATCACTAAAGCTCATTCACTTGTTTTTCTGGCGGATTACCTTGGAATCGAGTCGAGTGACATCATGGCTTTTGGCGATCAAGAAAACGACATTGCTATGTTGAATTATAGTGGGTTGAGTATTGCGATGGGGAATGCACAGCGGCAAGTAAAAGAAATTGCAAACCAAGTAACACTGACGAATGAGGAAGCTGGTGTTGCTTATATTTTAAAAAACTTCTATTGAAAATAAAAAAATGACGTCATGAACGTAGGAGGAAAGAAAATGTTAGTTATTATCGATATGCAAAATCATATTCTTGATCCAAACAGCGAATTTTATATTCCAGAATCAGACCAATTGGCGGAACGCATTGCTAAACGATTAGCTAAAGCACGCAAAGACAAGGAATATATTCTATTCACACGGGATATTCCAGTCGAACTGAAGGACAAAGAAGAGGAACGGGAAGATTTGCAATTGATCCCTCTTCTTTCTCCCCAAGAAAATGAACGAGTGATCAAAAAGTATTACTTTACGATCCCCCCTGAAACTTTAGCTGAAATCAAAAAGACTTTGTTTGAAAGCAAAGAAGAACAAAAAGAGATCGAAGTGGTTGGGATCGAAACAAACTTATGTGTGCTCTCTAATTTGATAGGCTTGCAGAGTGCGTTTCCTGAAGCTGACTTTTTTGTTGATCCAACGTTAGTTTCTAGTAGAAAACATGGAGAATCTGCGTTGGAACTTCTGAAAGATTTCAATGTTTCGATCATTGAACCTAAAAAATAGACAGTCACACGTATGCTACAGTCTATTCTTTATATAAGTTCTATTATCATTTAGCAAGCAAATAAAAAAGAAAAAGCACGAAGAACTGTTTTCAGTCTTACGTGCTTTTTCTACAAAAGTATATTGGCTTTTCCATGACACCTTGGTAAACAGTGTTCTCCTGCCAACTCCTCAGTCACAAGTCACAATATTCAACAAACATGGGAAGCTGTTTTTTGAAATTGCTCCTTGTGACTCAGAGTTAAACGGTAGGCTCACGACCTCTTTCTTAAATGGTGTTCAATCAGCTGACTCTCGGTATTAGCTTAACAAACGGCAAAATATGAGGAACTATTTTTCCGTTTGTTTCTCTAATACTCAGGTCAAAACGCTGATTTCACAACCTCTTCCTTAAACGGTGTTCAAAAGCTTGCATCTGCGGTAATAAGTCCAACCAAGTTAAAAACATAAGAAGCTGTTTTTACTTGGCTGTTCTTATTAGTTGATGCAGGGCAGCTTTTTCACAACCTCTTATGTACCTTGTAGGACTCGAACCTACGACCGGACGGTTATGAGCCGTCTGCTCTAACCAACTGAGCTAAAGGTACATCATCATGAGATATATTTTAGTTACTTTTTAACTATAGCACGAATTATAGACGCTCACAAGCTTCAAAATATAAATAATATGATATATTTATTCTTATTTACTTGACTTGAAACTTGACTATTTTTTACTTGCTTATTTTAGAAGAAATGCTATTCTTTTAAAAATTCTCAATGCTAGGAGTGATTATTTTGCCATTTATTGCGATTTTATTCGATTTGGTTGCGGCAGCAGCTTACTTTCTCCAATACAATCATCAAAGTTCAGAAGTCCTGTTTGTTGGAATGATTTTCCAAGGTGTGATCACCCTTCTCCTTCTCATCATGATAATCAGCTACAAAGGAAAAAAATATGCACGTGTCCAGACAGAAATATTTGTTAAATATGTTTCTATTCGTTACGGGATCATCATTCTTTCCTTTTTAATGAATGCAATCGTCCTCTTTTTATATGTATTGAATTACTTAAATATCAATCCATTGATTTTTTCTAGATAGATAACTTGTATTTAGCGGAACAGTTCTCGCGTATGAGCAGAGAGCTGTTCCGCTTTTTCATCGGTCTATTCTTCTTTGATTTTCCTAGCATTTCATTTGTGATGTATGCAATAACATGTTATCTTTTATTAGAAGAAACGTTGAGGAGTCCGTTACATGATTACGTTGGTTAGAGTTTTGTTTTGGTTGCCTTCGGTCGTCCTGATCGCAATTATTTTTTATCTTATGCATTGGAACAAAGAACGGCTTTATTTAGCTGTTTTGACTCTTCCGGTTATTTATTTTATGTGGAAGGTTTTTAATTACAACTACTTTGAACCTGATAGTGTTTTTGTAGAAGAATTATCAGGGTTGGTTTTGTCTCTATTAATCGTCATTCTTTATTTGATACGTTTAAATAAAAAACATTGAGTCCTATTGATTGCTTGTGTAGCTTTCTATGGTCATTACAACTATCCTATTATGATGAAAGGTGATTAAATGAGTATCGAAGAAGCTATTTTACTGGATACTTTACGTTGTCGTCTGAATTTTTTAAGAACTGGCCGATCTTTATCCCAAGTAGCTGTTTCTAGCGCGTTAAGTATTCCTTTATTCAAATATCGTAAATACGAACAAGGGGAAGAAATTCCAAGTATCATTGAATTGATCTACATCGCCGACTTTTACGATATTTCCGTTGACTACCTGATTGGTCGCTCAGAAACAGCAAGCAAACTGAAATGATTTTTTCCAGCCATTGTGCTGGTTTTTTCATTTAATGTTTAAAGTGAACAAACTATGTACAAAAAGGAGATGTATCTATGCGTTTATGGCATGAAAAATTGATTTCAAAGCTTCCTCGTCAGCAGCTTTTAGGACAACATCGAGAATGCTGTGCGTTAAGAGGAAATGGTTGGGGAAAGAAACACGCTACTGTAGATTATGTCTTCCACTATTCTCCTTATAAATTATTTCAATATCATCAACTTGTCATGGACGAAATGGAAAAGCGTGGCTACAGCCCAGCACCTGAATGGACAGATCCTATGTACCGTGGCAAATCATGCGAAGCATTTTTTGATTTGCCTACTGTAGAACGTAGCGTTCCGATTTATCCGGAACATGATGAAGTGTATCTAGCAGAGTGTTTAGCAAATTTGGAGCAAAAAGGAATTTATCTTACCTAAAAAAGAGGCTGGGATAGAAGCGTTTAACTCCAAGAAATAAGAGGTAATTCACGAAAATTGCTTTTCAAATCTTTGTGAATTTCAGCTTATTTCCGAAGGAGTTGCTTCTGCTTCCGCCGTTTACACATGTTTAGAGCGTGAGACAAAAGTTTTTCTTTACTTTTGTCCCACGCTCTAATATAACATGAAAAACTCTTCTACTCTTTACTCATCGAAAAAGTCTTAACCAACGTAGGGTAAGCTCGAATGGTGCAAGTTGATTCTCAGGTTACCTTCGTCATCACGTATAAATCCGAAAGTATATTCTACTTTTGTTTCATCACCCGTTTTCCCAGAAGTAAAGTAATATTCTCCTGATGCGATTGCTGAATCCGTATCGATGATCGTTTCATGATTGTCGAAGCGGATGTCTGTCCAAGGTTCTAACGCAAAACCAGAATCTTCGCTGATATCACCGCCAACGAAATAAGAAAGTGCTTCTTCTTTTGTTGCCCTGAATGGTAACTCTGCAGCTTTAGTTGGTTTAAAAAGCACAGCACCTTCGTCGTATGCATACAATGTCTCGATGACTTCTTCTGCTTTTTCTGTTGCTTCCTCCATACCTTCTTCGCTTGCTTTACCGATACTTATGATTGCTTCTGCCCAGCGTTCCCGTGCTTCGTCGACTTCGGCTTCTGTGATCGTCTCAACTTTTACCTCTTCTGTCGTGTCTTCAGTTGTTTCTGTTGTTGATTCAGTTGCCGAATCGGTTGTAGAACAACCTGCCATTGCTAGTGTTAATGTTGATAGTAAAAATAGTTTTTTTATCATAAGATTACCCCCCCCTGAAAACAGACTAAAATAATAACATTTCGTTTTTTTATTTTCAGTTAAAGCTTAATAATTTCTAAATGTTCTTAAATTTTATTTAAAAACTCTTATAACTTTCATAATACATAACATAGTTATTTTTAAATAAAAAAATAAGCTCAATACATTTAAAATAAAAGACATAATTAAAATTAATCAAATAAATATCGTTATCTAAAAACAAAAAAATCCTTTTAAAATCTTACTACTATTAGGCTTTTTCGTTTTAATTTTCTTTAAATAATTATGCAAAAGTAATAGTTTATCTGTTTTTTTATTGTTTTAATAATCGATACACCACTTTATGTAAAATACTTCTCGAAAATACCTATTGACAAACAAACACAGCTATGAAATGAAAAAGCAAAGGACGAAGCAAAAAAGCACCAAGAAAAACATCCTTCCGCCTATTCAACGATCAATGAATTTCTTCGTACAAAAAAAACCGTCTTTTCGAAAGAAAAGACGGTTAAAAGTCAATTTTTATTAAGCTTTAACAATGTTTGTTGCTTGAGGGCCACGTTGACCATCTTCAACATCGTAAGACACTGCTTGGCCTTCTTCTAAAGTTTTGAAACCGTCGCCTTGGATAGCTGAGAAATGTGCAAATACATCATTTCCATCTTCACCAGTGATGAAGCCAAAACCTTTGTCTGCGTTGAACCATTTTACTGTACCGTTATTCATAAATAAATTCCTCCTGATACGTATCAATGTACGTTTTTTCGTTGCAATAAATATTTGATAGGCAAAAGGAGTTTTATCTATGTAGATATATCGCTCAAATTACGTTTCAAAATAGATTACTTATTTAATATATCATGCTTTTTCTAATAACACAAGAATAATGCAATGAAATATAAAATTTATTGTCTTCGAATCGATAAAAAAGTTGGATAACCGCGTTTGAGCCGCCTATTGTTCTCCATTTATTTGTTTTTATCTACTAGCATTTGTTTAAGTTGTCTGTTTGCTTCAGAGATTTGTTTCTTTTGATATAGTATTCCTTGTGAATCCATCATGAATCGTTTACTAATATTTTCTAGCATTCTCTCTATGCCTGGTATGGCTTCTTCTGGCGCTGCTCCTTGGACGATCCATAGTACTGGTAACTGGTGCAATGGCGCGTTTTCTGAATCAAGTCCGATTTGGAATAATTCTGTCCAACGGTCAATAAACGTTTTAAGCAGTCCACTAATATCCCACCAATAAATCGGTGTACCAATAACTACGTAGTTCGCCTTCGCCAATCTATCCATAACGGCATCAAAATCATCATTAGCTTTGACTTGACCTAATTGAGCAATATGAAAATCTACAAGATCGATCCTCTCATAATCTATTCCTTCTAGAACTTTCGCTCCCCACTTACTAGTCATACCTTCTTTGTTTGGACTTGCATTTATAAATATAGTTGTCATTGTGTTCCCTCCCCACTTTATTTTACAACATGATTGCTAAATTTTGACTTTAAACTTTCTTAACTATGAAAACCTTTCAATTGGTGATATACTTATAAATGGAATTTCGTTATCAACGTGTTCGTTGCCTTTCAGCAAGTATTTAAAGAAAGGAGAATGGCTATGACATTCTATAACAAAGATATACAATATCGAGTAACCTTGGATACAGATTTGAATCTCTTTGTCGTTTTTGACAAAGAAAATAGCAATCATGTAGCAACAGGTGTTACGATCGAACAAGCAGTGCAAGAATTAAAAAAATCTGCATAAGGAGTGGAAACCCTCATATGGACGATTCTCGTTCTTCTCTTTAAACGCATCTACTGGATGATAACAGTAGGTGCGTTTTGTGTTTTCAATAACTTCTTCTCATCTGACAACCCTCCATCTAATTGACGATTGTATTCGGCTAACTCAATCAACTAAATATTTTTTAAAAAAAGGAAGAATCCTACTATAACAGAAAAAGTAAAAAATCCATTAAAACCTAAAAAGCCATTACCAAATATTTGGTAGTGGCTTTTCGGGTTCTGTAAGGGTGGTACAGAACATCAATAGTCGGTGGGTTAGAACGTATGTTATCACATCTTTGGAGAAGGTTGTATTGGTATTATTCGAGTGACTTATTAGATGCGATAACAAGGATAGTATACAGTAGGGAAAAAATTTATTTTTTCTTTTTTTTATTAGTTTTGTTTCTTATTTTCTAAAAAATAAAAATAAATATTTGATGAATCAAGCATTCTCCGGATAAAACTGGCTTTCGAATACATATTAGGTTATCGTTTGTAATTTTATTTCACAGTTGTTATGATTGTTATGTAAAATAAAAAAGTTTAGGATACATCGATTTTTTGGGGAAATTCTTTTTGGGGGGTATCCTAAACCTTTTCTATTATTTTCTCATATTTTCCATTATTGGTCTAGACATATACTAATGAACTTCCTATCTATATGATGGATGAATCCTTTTTCATTTATCATGAGATAACTTTGCTCCAAACTTACTTATGATAGATGGATGGTATTTTTTGTTCACGTTCTAACAAACTTGACACATTTATGAATTCTTAATCTATCTATCCTATAATTATAAAAAAAGGAGGTGCTGCGTATGAAAGCTATTCATATTTCTTTGCTTTTTTTCGCTAGTGCATTGATTTTATTTGCTATTCATCTTTGCTCCCAGCCTTATATCAATAACAACGGAATATTAGTAGAACCAGCATTCTTTTGCTTACCGCTCGGTCTTTTATCCCTTTTTGCCTCCGCTGGATTCGGATTTGTTACCTTTTTTAAACGATCGAAACAACAAATCTGACTATAAAATTTACGTAAAAGAGACCGTAAAAAAAAACATATCACCTTTCCTTATTCCGAATAAATATTTTCCATAAACAATCTTTTGACAATAGGCTGGACGTCTCTTTCGCGAGAACTGATACACGGTACCTACAAGCTCTTCAGTCACCAGTCCCACTATTCATCAAACCTGAGAAGCTGCTTAGTTCCTTCTGACTCGGAACTAAGCAGTTTCTTCACATCCTCTTTTACATCATGAGCGTTTATTCCTTGAAAAATGCTACTAATTTTTGGTATGTTTCTTGCGCTTGTTTATTACTAAAATCAAACTGATATTCATGGTTCAAGACAACATTTTTCTTCGTATAGTCTACTTTTGTGACTTTCACTCCTACTTTTTCAAATGCAGAAGCTGTTTGTTCCATTTGTTTCGTAAACGTATTTGTGTTCCCATCCGTCAAGAATGTTTTTTGCGTCCAACGGTCTGCATGTCTTGCTAAAGCTAAATGTTTGACGTCTTCTAAACGTTCAAAGTTCTTACTATCAAAATAAGCCCATCCACATTTTGCATAAAGAAAGCTAGAAATCTTATCACTTACTTGGGTAAATGCAGAAGGGTCTAGTAGTCCAGACAAAGAAACAAATTTTGTGATCTGCTTGTTCTCCAAAGTTGGATCAAGTTGATCGGCTTTTTTGATTTCTTCGTTTTGAAGTGCTAACAAATACTCTCCGCTAATTTGTGCGCCTGCTGAATCGCCACCAATCGAAATATTCGACCAATCCGCTTGCTCTTTTATCTCTTTTTTGGCTGCTTGAATGGCTTCGCTCAATTGGATAACTGGTGTAGGATGCTTTGCTTCAGGTGATCGTTCATAATCGATATTTACGACGATCTGCTGCGTGTCTGAACATAGGTATTCCAAATAATCACGACAATCGTTTTTATCCCCTCCTACATATGCGCCTCCATGCATCCAGAAAAGGATGGGCAACTTTTTCTTCTCCGTTTTCGGTGTGTAGATATCCATATGATTGTTTTTGTACTTTGAAGGATAAGTTATTTCTTTATTTCTATCGATTTGTTTGATTTTTTGCTGGAAATCGTCTGGTCTGGCATATACTTGTTCTTTTTCACTTGTGTCAAATTGTTTTCTAACAAGCAAACTAATCGGCTTTGGTGTGATTTGATTAATCAAAAATACAGTGACTAAAATAACTACGATGATAACTGGCACTGCAATCACTATTCGCTTGAACCATTTCATTCATTTACCCTCTCTTTCTTCGCCAAATCCATGTGATAATCGTGCTAGCAGATAAAAATCCACCTGAATAAATGAGAAGCGAATGTTTCTTTTCCCCAGTTTTCGGCAACATTCCTTTTTTTGTATCTGTCTTTTTTTGTACTTTCACTGTCATCTGAATCGGTAGCGTATCATCACTTGATTGATCATCTCGAGGTTCATCCTTTCCCTTATTGTCTGCATTCTCTGCCGGATCTTGTTTTTTTGGTGGAACTACTGGGATTTTTTTGTAATGGTAAATAATAGTTGGTGTCGTCTCGTTAAAAACCCCTTCAGTCGGTCCTTCAACATTTGCTAATTCGTATCCTTCGAATGTCTTTTGCTCTGTCACATAATTCTCTCCATAAGCTCCGTAAAGCCAGATTTCGTCCTGGTCTTTGAGTAGACTTTTATTGTTTTCATCCACATATTTCACGTTTATCTGATCATGGAACACTACTTTCAAAAAGTCCGTTACATGTTTCGTGTAGGCAGCATGGTCAACTTCCTGTGCCTTTCCATGCCCTGCTCCTTCTACCAATAAAAGGTCTTTATACCCTCCTGCTAACTCATATAGTTTTTGCGCGTTAGACACAGGTACTACATCATCTGCCGTTCCATGGATGATCAATTTAGGCAATGAACCAGACATTCCAATCGTAGGTAGAGCGGCTGTCGGATCCAAATGCATCTCCTGATCAAAATAATATTGTTTCAAAAGCCCCATAAACAAATCTTCATGCTCTTGATCCCCAATGATGTCTAACTGATTTTTTATGGCAGGCGGTAATGCAGGGACTACTGTCTGGCTATACGTAAAACGTAGTTGTTCATCGATTGATGCAAATCCGCAATTTTCAATAATTCCTTTGACATTGACTGGGATATCTTTTGCTAATACAGACATCATCGTAGCTGCTCCCATGGAACCACCATACAGCAGGATCTTTTGAGATGGACGTTCTCGAACTTCTTGATTGATCCAGTAAAGGACATCATCTGATTCATATTGTCCATAGGTTACATAATCGCCTCCACTGTTACCAGTTGCTCTGGAATCAACAAATAATAAATTATACCCTGCCTTATAAAAATCATTGTATTCTTCTGTAACGATCCCATTATTCCAATTCCCTCTAAATCCGCCATGGATCATGACTGTTTTATCTGAACCCTGGTCGACATAGTAAGCATACACATCCATCATTTTGCCGTCTTGTTTGTTTAGTACAGTTTGATGAAGTTGTTTTGTGTTTGGATAGAAGCCTGTGTTTTCTGTAGGCGTCGTACCATCATCTGTACCTCCAAGCATTGACATCAACACACTATTTTTAGAAAAAGCGATATCATACAATAGATAAGTAGCAATCAGATGTTTGATAATCTCTTTGTCTACACCATAATCCTTACCAAAAAGCTCACTTAATACTAAACCTATTAGTCGTGCGTTAATTTCATCTACTGGTCCATTAAGTATATCTGTCATCTGTTTACCGAAGTAATTAAGATATTTCTTACCATTGAAGTTTTCGCCTTTACCGATATCATCATTTTCTGTCCCATTCTCTTTGTCACTTACTTTAGCAGAAGAGGATTTGTCGTTTGGCGTTTCTGTAGCTGTTGCTTCATCTGTTTGTTGGTTATCTGTGGTAGCGGTCGTTTCTTGATCTGTGCTAGTAACAGATGTCTCAGCCGTTGTTTCAGTACTTGTTTCTGTTTGTGAAGTACTCGATTTCGTTTCGTTTCTAGCATCAGTTGTTTCCGTGGTTTCGACCTCCCTAGATCCCGATTCGGAAAAGATACTCTCTCCATATACTGACCATTGCGGGACGTTTGTACTTACAGCAAATAAGACGACCAACGCTCCCTTTAACACTTGTTTTGTTCTCAATCGATTCACTCCTTTTTATGATTCTAGGAGAATTATATGTAAACGCAAACATTTTTTATACAAAAAACAAACGGTTTATCCCATAAAAATAGAACAGGATTATTTTCTCAATTTACGTAACAAAGCAGAATGGATACTGGTTTATCCATTCTGCTTTTCTTTAAACAATGAAACAGCTTATTGCTCCAAAAATGTCAGAAATCGTTTATCCCAAATATTCTCGTAAAAAGCGATTGTTTCCTTTGCTTTCATAAAAGGATGATCATAAGTCGTCGCTGCTCCTCTGCACATCATAAGCTGGTAACCTAATCCATGAGCAAACTTCACAGTCGTATCTATACAATACTCTGTTTGCGCCCCACATAATTCGATCGAATGACAGTCCAATTCAGTTAATAACATACTCAGATTAGTCTTATAAAATGAATTCGCATGGGTTTTTCTCACAAAATAACTGTGTTCAGGAATAGATAATTCCGACAATAGCTCCCATGGTTTTGTTTTTGGTACTAATTGATCATCTTCGTGTTGAACGAAAATAACTGGCTTTCCAATCGTTTCGTATGCTTTGATTCTTTTATTCACTAATGCTGTCACTGTTTTTAATCCGTGTATCGGCGAAGAATCAAAACATACCCCTTTTTGTAAATCGATCACTACGAATGCGTCGGCTGTGTTTGACATATGTATGCCTTCTTTCTTGATTTAATAGTATTTCTTATCTAGTTAGTTCCTTTATACGTGACAACAATTTCTTATTTTACACCTATAAATGGCACTTTTCGACTATTTCTTCATGTTATTATTTCATAAATATTTAGCTATTGGAGGAATGTATCATGATTAAATTATATATAGGTTCTAGTTGCTCGTCTTCTAGACGCGCAAAACGTTGGCTTATCACACATGATATACCGTTTATCGAACAGAACTTAATTCGTCAACCACTAACCAAAAATGAATTTATCCACTTACTAAAATTGACAAACAATGGCGTGACCGAAATGCTCTCTACTCATTCTATTAGTTATAAAAATCTTGTTCACAGAATAGATGAGCTCAGTTTGAGTGAACTATATATTGAGATTCGTACGTCCCCTTCTTTATTGAAAAAACCGATTATCTACGACCAACCTGCAAAACTTTTGACTGGATTTAGCGAAGATAAAATCAGGATGTTCCTTCCTAAAACTAAAAGAAAACAAGAGCTCAACGAACTCTTGCTTTCTGGTCATCTTGTTGATTTTAAAGAAAATAATCTTTGCGTTCCTGTTATTTCCTGTTTCTCAAATATGTTAGTAAACAAAAATAAACCTGGCAAAGCTACAACTTCGCCAGGCAATACAGCACTCTCGAATGAAATATTCACTCAAAAATCTATCGTTTTATTCAATTTTAAATCTGTTGCTTTTATTCTTTATTTCACTCGATGGAAGAGAGAACGAAAATAGCTTGCTCCTACAAATCAAAATGAGTAACACAACCATCCATGTAATTAGCTTGTTTATGGTTCTACTACCAGTTTCTGGTAAATCGCTTTTTCTCTTATCTGTTTCTTTCGCTTTTTCTTGATGATCAATTCCACGAGAAACAAAATCAGACTGTTTTAGCACACTTTTTAGGTTGCTCCCTGCATTTCTCTTTTGTTCCTTAGTTGGTATGATAGGTACCAAATCAAGTTCATTATTTACTTTTCCTGTGCTGCTTTCGCTACTTGTGTTTCCTGTGCTACTTTCACTACTCGTACTATCCGTACTGCTTTCACTGCTCGTACTATCCGTACTGCTCGACGGTCCAACAACTGTCCAACTACTTGGTTTCAAATTCTCCGTAATCGTCATCTGTCCATCATAAAAAACAATCAAATCAACTTTATCTTTACTCTTGATCTCATCAATCGATAGTTCTGCAGAAATCATTATTGTATACTCAATACCAGCGGTCCATTGTACGTCCTTTAAATAAACTTCCCCAATAACCTTTTCTGAACTTCCATTACCATCCCAACCATATGTTAAAACAGCATGTATATCACTAGCATTCACGCTTTTATTTGGTTTGATCGGAATAGTAATGACTTGTTGTGTCACGTCATAAACGATCCGATCAGTTTTCACAGTAAATGAAAGATTTTTCATTTGTCCGTTCATTTGCAGAAGTACTGATTCCAATCATTGCTGCAATTATACTTAGCCCAAGAATAACAAATAATACGGTCGCTGTTTTCTTCATTTCAATCACTCTCCATATAATAACCTTCTATTTGATAAAGGAATTATATAAAATGAAAATGATGAGAACACGACAGTCAGTTGTGAAAATTTAACAAAAGATGTCGTGTATTCGTTTGAATCTGTTTACTTTTTCGTTTAATCAATGAAAGACTTAAAAAAGCAAGACCGATATCAGCCTTGCTTTCTTCATCTTTTATTGATAAACAGCAGTATGTTTCTTCATTCGCTTTGTTTTATATGCATAGAGTAACAAACCAACAATCAAGACTAACAAGAATAATGTAGTCGATATAGACGCTTCAGCCCCAAAGTTTCCCCCAGTAATTATTGTGTTTTGCGATTGGACCAGAGTGGAGAAAAAACCTTGTTCTTACGTTCCGCTGACTGGTATACCTAAAATAACTCCTTGTGTCCAATTCCAAGTAATGTGAGCACCGATGGCCGTAAATAAACTTTCTGTACTGTAGATAAGTGCACTGAAAAAGCAACCTGCTAAAAAGATATTGAAAACTGCCAGAAATGTCATGTTAGGATTCAATCCGTGCAAAAGAGCAAATAATGCAGCAGATCCAATCATTGCTATTAACGGACCAAATCTAAGCAGCTGGTGCTGAAAAAAGCCACGGAATAAAAGCTCTTCGGATACCCCACTGCAATAAATAAAATAAAACTCGTGATCAGCGGCACAATATTTGCGTTTCCTGAATCTAACCGATACGCCCCTATCAAATATAATGGACTAGTAATAAGCAGAAACACTCCAATTCCACCAACGAGACCTCCCACTAAATACCCCCAGTCTTTTCCTCGTCCAGAAATACCATAATCTTCCACTTTTTTCCCTTCTATCTTACTAGCAAGAAATAAAGCTAGTAAAAAAACAACTAAATGTCCAACCGTACCAGCAATTGCTCCAATCCATTCACTGTCTCCAAGAAACATATCCGCAAGTGCATTATTGACAAGAATTCCTAAAACAAAACCAACTAAGACTATTAAAACAGAGCCAATCAATCGAATAATCCTGATCATCTTTCATCCCTCCTTTATATTAAGTGTAATAACCCTTTTCTTTCTTGTCTCGTGAAAACTATGTAAATGTTCTCCATCATAGAGAGAATAGATTTTTACGAACTAAGAATGTCTACAGCAACCTTACGAAAATGAAAGACTGTCTGCCTGGTTCTTCTGTTAGACTGTCTTTAATAAGGAAAGGATGGGAAATTTTTTGAAAAAACAACTACTGATTATGTGCCTTTCAGCATTTGCTATTTTGCTATTCTCAGGTTGTAGCAAGTCCAATGAAACAATTGCAACGTTTAAAGGTGGAACACTTACAGTTCAGGATTTTTATGATAACCCAAAAGTTAAATCAAACAATCAAACACTATTAAGAAAAATGATCGTCTTCAAAGCATTTGATGATGTATACGGAAAAGAGATTTCTTCAAAGGAAATAACAAAAGAATATAATGAACAGATCAAAAAACTTGGTCCAAACTACAAAGAACAATTAAAAGCAGTTGGCCAAACGGAAGAGACATATAAGAAACTTTTGAAACAGATGCTGGCTTTCCAGTACGGTTTGAAAGCCAATGTAAAATTAACAGATAAAGATCTAGACACTGCTTGGAAAGAATTCCATCCAGAAGTTAGTACACAGATCATCCCATTTTCGACTAAAGAAGAAGCAGATAATGCAAAAAAAGAAGTAAATGAAGGGGAAAATTTCTCCAAGCTTGTTCAAGCTTATGGAAAAAATAAAACACTAAAGGAAACTGATGGAAAAATGAATTTTGATTCAA
The DNA here is from genome assembly GCF_030053755.1 of Enterococcus sp. ZQ21. Lineage (NCBI taxonomy): Bacteria > Bacillati > Bacillota > Bacilli > Lactobacillales > Enterococcaceae > Enterococcus > Enterococcus sp. ZQ21. The sequence goes on along the minus strand of NZ_CP125658.1, from coordinate 1,261,209 downwards.
CCAATCCAGGGATTCCTACTGAAGTAAAAAAAGCAGCATTTCAATTAAACAACGGGGAAGTTTCTGATATCATTCCTGTAACAGATCCAACGACTTATCAGCAAAGCTATTATCTAGTAAAAATGGTAAAAAAACAGGATAAAGGTGCCAATAAAGATAAATACAAATCAGAGCTAGAAAAAATCGCCACGGAAACAAAAACCCTTGATACGGAATTCATGGATAAAACAATCCATAAAGTGATGAAAAAAGACAATGTAACTATTAAAGATCCTTATGTAAAAAATATATTCAAATAAACAAGTTTGACCCGATTGGGGATGTGGCAAGCAAGTTTCGGAAATTACTTCTTATTTCTTAAAGATGAACACTTCTGCCACGACCTCATGCGGGTTATTTTTTTCCATACCAAAACAAGTAACTGAATTTATCACAATCATATCAATATAAAATAAAAAAGAAGTTTTTTTATTTATGAACATGCTATATAAAAAAACCTAAGTCAACTTGACGACCTAGGTTCAAAAATGGATATAAAGATGAATAATTACATAAAATGAATATATTATGTTTATAAATCACTAGGATTGATTTCATCCGTTTCTACGATTGGAACGGATGATTTTTTTAACACTTCAAATCGTTTAACGTCATTCACCCCATACACTTGATACTCGATTCCAGATTTATTTAGTTTATTGATTGTTTCTTCTGTAGCAGCATCATTAGATACTGAGAGCAACGCTTTTTTATAACTTTTTACTTGTTCAATCTCATCTTCAAGTTTATTTTTTTGGTCATATAACCAAGATACTGTGCAGTCAGGATGATTCTTTACGACTTCGTCTCGGATCTTTTTATCCGTCAGTACAAAAAATGAACGTTCATACACACTATTTTGTTTTAGCGTGTTTACGATGTCATTAACAAAATGTTCATCCAGCCAGTTTCCTTTTGAACCATCCACGTTGACAATCAAGTTATTTTTTTTGATTTCCTTTACGGCTTCTTCAAAAGTAGGTATCTTAACTTTTTTATTTACGTATTCTGGATAGTTTTTCGTATCTAAATTAAACTTCTTTAGTTGTTTGATCGTGTATGTCTCTGGTTTCCCCGTTCCATCTGTTGTTCGATCCAATGTGTCATCATGCAACAAAAAATTCACGCCGTCTCTACTTGTCCGAACATCAATCTCGACTGCTTGGTAGCCTAATATTTTTGCTTGATGGATACTCTCCACCGTATTCTCAGGCGCAATAATGTGTGCGCCACGATGAGCCACTAAGTAAGTACCTTCATGTTCCAACCAATTATTTGCTAATGAAACACATCCTGTTAATAAAACAGTGAATAGCATTACTATTCCAATCTTTTTTTTCACTTGCCAAATCACCTCAAAAACAAGTATAGCAAACTTAAACCTGATTAAAAAGTTATTTTAAAATGAGCTAAAAATATCCCTTATGGACTTTTTCTTCTTGTTCTGTTATACTAAAGAAACACGAAAGATATTTTTATGCGACACTTTTCATTTGTTTTTATGAAATTTATTCAAAACTGGCGTAACTTCAGAGTTACAAGGATGTATTAGAGGTTAGGGAATACATCGTTTAAATGAGAAATAAGTAATAGTTAGTAATAGTCACCGAAACTTTAAATTAATGAATATTGAATCGTCAGATAGCCTTCTCGAGTTTTCGAGAAGGCTATCGTTTATTTTATGGATAAGTGAGTCCGCAAGTCATTCCTCATCCCTCATCGGAGCTCATCAAGTATTTCTGACTGTCAATGTTGAAAATCAGACGTTTTGTAAGTCTATTTCTTTTTTTGATTGAAGGCATTATCTGCGATACCTTTACTTGTTTTTCCTCTTTTTGCATAGATTGATAAAATCCCTGAGCGTTATATAAGCAATGTTTTTCTTTTTGATATATAATTGTTTTATCATTTAAGAAAGGAGAATTCTAATGAAAACTTTAGATGCTATTGCATTAACTTTATTGATTGTGGGAGGGCTGAACTGGTTGTTGGTAGGCTTGTTCGAATTTGATTTAGTAGCTATGATTGCTGGTGGTTCAACAACTATTTTTGCGAAGATCATTTATATCATCGTAGGTATTTGTGCGATTTACTGCTTGAAATTTTTCCCTATGATTACTAGAAAAGTTGATGAAAGATATTAGAAAGCTATAATTATTAAAAAAGCAATTATCTTCATGAACCTTCCCATTAGTGGGAAGGTTTTTTTATTTTGAAGTCATCTGATTCCACATGGAAAGTGGTATACTGAATCAAGGTAATCTATTTTAGGAGGTACCATCATGAATAAAGGGATTTACGTAGGATTGTTAGGGGTTGTACTACTTTTTTCAGCCTGTGGAAATGCTACAAAGAATGGATAGGCTACAATTAACTAGACAGAAAAATTAAGGTGTGTAGACTAGAAGAAAACATACCAGGAGGAATTTTTATGTCTAAGAGAACACGAAGAACTTTTTCACAAGAATTCAAGCAACAAATCGTCAATCTTTACTTAGCTGGAAAGCCACGTGTAGAAATCATTCGAGAATATGAACTAACGGCTTCAGCATTTGACAAATGGGTAAAGCAATCTAAAACGAGTGGTTCATTCAAAGAAAAAGATAATCTTACGCCTGAACAAAAAGAATTGTTAGAACTACGTAAAAGAAACCAGCAATTAGAAATGGAAAATGATATTTTAAAGCAAGCAGCGCTGATATTCGGACGAAGAGACAAGTAATCGATGCGAATAAGCATCTTTACCCTATATCAGCGATGTGCAGAATATTAGGTCTATCACGTCAGTCCTATTATTATCAATCAAAACCAAAGAAAGACGAATCAGAACTTGAAGAAGTAGTCGCTGAAGAATTTATCCGCAGCCGAAAGGCCTACGGCTCAAGAAAAATAAAAAAAGCCTTATCAAAACGAGGCATTCAGATCAGCCGACGAAAAATTAGTAGAATCATGAAAAATAGAGGATTAAAATCGAGCTATACTGTTGCTTATTTTAAAGTACATCATTCTACTTGCAATGAAGCCAAAACGACAAACGTATTGAATCGTAAATTCTTAAGAGACAACCCATTAGAAGCGATCGTAACAGACTTGACTTATGTACGAGTCGGGAAAAAATGGAATTATGTCTGTTTCATTTTGGATCTGTTCAATCGAGAAATTCTCGGCTATTCTTGTGGAGAACATAAAGATGCCGTTCTAGTAAAAAAAGCATTTAGCCGTATCAAACAACCTCTGACAGAGGTTGAGATTTTTCATACTGATCGTGGAAAAGAGTTTGATAACCAAGCTATTGATGAATTATTAACAACTTTTGACATCAATCGATCATTGAGTCATAAAGGCTGTCCTTTTGATAATGCCGTAGCTGAATCAACTTATAAGTCGTTGAAAGTAGAATTTGTCTATCAATACACATTTGAAACCTTACAACAATTGGATTTGGAGTTATTTGACTATGTCAATTGGTGGAACCACCTTCGGTTGCACGGTACACTTGGCTACGAGACACCGGTTGGTTACCGTAACCAGAGATTGGCGCAGCGAATCCTTGATAATGAGCTCGGATGTGCTAACGCTAGCGAGGCAGTCTAACTTTAACTGTTAGCTCCTGCCGAAGATCGTCACATCCGAGGAGGCTCATTGTCAAGGACAATCGGAATAGCATACGGAAAGAAGTTCTGCACCTTATAAAATTTGTCAAAAAAACTGTTGCCATTCCAGAATTCTATCAATGAATCTTCACTAACCAATTCAACACCTAAAGTCGGTTCAACTAAAAGTACTTCTACTGCTTCCATTACTAATACTTCTACTAATAATGTAGATTCTCAATATAGCCAATCAAGCATTCAGTCGTCTACCATTTCTTCAACATCTGAAATGCAAGAAAGAACTGAACCTTCTCTTCCATTGGAAAACTCTGATGAAGCACTTCTATTTCTTATTGCCCATCGTTCCGAATTACAAAGTGAAGATATCGTTACTAGCTTTTATCAAAAAATCGATCAAGATTATTTGTTCACGACTTCTAGCAAGCAGACTCGTGCCCAAGGAGGATCAGGAAGTGTCGGTTTCTATCGAGTTTCCCCCGATGGAGTGATCTTGATTACTGATGCGTACGGCACACCGTTTTGATGATATAGAAAATTTCACATTTCTGTCTGTTCATTGTGTGTTTTAACGCTATTTTATTTTGAAAAACGCGAACGAGTATCTCAATCGTTCGCGTTTTCTATTTCAAAATTCTCTGGTACGTCCCATTTATTCGCCACCATTTTTTTGTCAGATGCAGTCATACGATATAAGTGACCATTTGCGTCAACTACATAGTTTGCTACAGCTACTTCTTCCATAAAAATATCTACTTCTACTTCTCTAACTTGATTGATACGAACGTCAAACCAATAATGGTTAGCGCTTACAATAGTTGGATCTTCTAACTTCAAATGATAGTATGCCCACTTCTCTACTTGCTCTCTTGTTAAATTTGTGGTATCTACTTCGCTTTTTGTCAGTTGTGTAATAAAATTAGTCGCCGGATGGTTTTCTAAATCCAATTTTTCTACATTTGGGTAAAAGAATTTGCTTATTATAAAAAATGACACGATGATGATTCCTGCTATACAACATGTGTAATAGACGATTTTTCTTCTACGGGTTTTACGTATCGTTTTTATTTGGTAATTTCGCGCTTCTCGATCTCGCCATTTTCGTTGCTGCAAAGCTGTTTTTTCTTTTTCTAAAAGATAGCCGAGTTCACGTTTCTTTTGTGGATTGCTTGTCCTAGCGATTTCTAATTCTAAATGATAGATTCTGCTTTCTTCTCGCCAATAGGGATTTGTGGTTTTTGCCATATTTTCTCCTCTCTAAATTATTTTCTTACTATTATTCTAGCAAACCCTTTCTCAAATTAGAAAGATAACCTTTGTAATTCACTAGATGAAACATTCACAAAGACAACCGTTATACTTGAATTTTTTTCAAAATAGAGTTATTACATAAATAGGGATAAATAAAAAATACTCTATTGAAAGGATGATCAAAAATGGCAAATGTACCTAGCATTCGCGACATGTTCCCTGATTTCAATGATGTGTTTAGTCCAGCGTTCAATGATTTTTTAGGTGTTTCAAGTTATCCAAAAGTAGATTTAGTTGAAAACGAAAAAGAATACAAACTAACAGCTGATATGCCTGGCTGTGACAAAGAAGACACGACAGTTGAATATTCAGACAATACTTTGACGATCTCCGCCAACCACGAGTCCCATACGGAAGATAAAGAAAATGGCAACTATGTACGGAAAGAAAGACATTCGGTCTCTTACAAACGTTCATTCTATCTTCCTGATGTTGATGAAGAAAAAATCACCGGAACCTTTAAAAATGGTGTACTGAAATTAGCATTACCTAAAACGGCGCATCATCCAAAAGAAACGAAAAAAATTGAGTTAAACTAAGAACTTTCGCCTCTCAATAAATGAGAGGCGATATTTTTATTTTTGATAAGAACAAGTGATTTCTAATTGAAATTTATAGTTATTCAGAACTAATTCAATAATCCTAATTAAAATTTCAAACGATACAAAAAAATATTTTGTTTTGGCGATAAAGATGGTATGATCTCTCTTGGTAAAAAATATGGGAGTTGATCATTTGATTGTCTTAAGTAAACTTTTATTTTGGATACCATTCATCATAATGACCAGTATTTTCTTTTACTTATTCAAAAAACCGAACAAATACTTACTTTTATCTGCTTGTCCGATGATTTATTTTATCCATAAAATCAGAGGCTTTTATTATTATGACTCTGGTATTTCATTGTTTTACTACGAAATCGGTTTATTAGCTTCGGCCATCTTTTTCATTTGTGTGTTAGGATATTTCAGAAAAAAATAAGCTTCCAGTCAAAATTGGCTGGAAGTTTTTTATTTTGGCGTAGAACTTTTCATTTGATATTCATACAAGTTGATCCATTTTTCTATTATTAAGTACATACCATTGTTACTCTTTGAATGTGAGGGATAAAGAATAAAAGGAGCTGGTATTTTGTTAGCTATGAGTAAAGCTTTATTTTTACTTCCCTGCACATTCATGTTTATTGTTTTATGTTACTTCAAAAGGGGGTTAAAATGGTGCTGGATCGATGTTTTGCTGTTTCTTCCCTTTTTTCCGCTTATTTATTTTCTGGAAGAAATTTAGGATGACATGGCATGTGATTCTGCTTTTCTTTTTAGTCATTCCTTGGGGCTTATGCTCTCACTTATGTTCTTTGCCATTGTGCTATTTTTTTGAATAAAAAATAATGTATAAACACGTTTGTCCCAACTAATTTATCTTGTAACTTGATTTTTTGCATTAAAACTAAATAAAAAGATAAAAAAGTTCGGTATTTCGCACATTTTTATTATAGATAAACGTTTAGACAAATTGGATTACTTTTAGGTTCGTGATACATTGGCATAGAAATTATTTGCAAATTATAAGTTTACATCATTTAATTATAGTTACATACTATTTTCCCCCCTCATTCTCTGATATTCCAAAGATAATTTCTACTTTGTTTTGATTTTTGCAGTGATTCACATGACAAAAATGTTCGACTTTTCGATTGTATTTCTTACTTCAATTCATTAATAATGTGATTGTCACTTGTTTCATTTATTTAATCATTAGGAGGGGAAAATTTGAATACTGTTCGTTTGAAAAGAGGACTTTCTACCTTTGACTTGAAAATTTTAGGGATTACATTGATGTTTGTCGATCACATTCATCAAATGTTTTATCCGTTTGGTGTCCCCGACTGGCTGGATTGGTTTGGTAGACCAGTTGCTACTTTGTTCTTTTTTATAAGCGTTGTAGGCTTCTCACATACACATGATAAAAAGAAATATATGCAGCGGCTTTATCTCTCAATGGTTCTTATGGCCTTTTTTACTTATTTTTTAGGTAATATCGTTCATTATGATGAAGTAGTATTAATGAATAACATTTTCAGAGATCTGTTTATTGGTACGGTCATGATGTATGCAATCGATCTTTTCACTGAGGGAAAAAATACAGGAAGTTGGAAAAAGATTGTTACAAGTATTCTCTTATTCATTTTACCAATCTTGCTCTCATTATTTATCCCGTTGTTATTTTCTAGTCCTGTTATCCTTCAAAACAAAGTTGTTTTTATGCTGATTACATCATTTTTACCTGCACTGCTTTTGGCAGAAAATAGTTTTATGGTTCTTTTGATTCCTTTGCTTTATTTAGCAAGAAATCACCGTAACATTCAATGTGTCATCATTTCGATTGTTGCTGGAATATTCTTCTTTTTAGGTACGACCCAGTGGATAATGATCTTTTCAATCATCCCAATCTTGCTATATAACGGACAAAAAGGAAAAGGAATAAAATATTTCTTTTATATTTTTTATCCGGCACATATTGCCCTATTATATTTGCTGTCTGCCTTTTTATATAAATACTAGACTGATGAATGACCATTTCGATTTAGTTCCTGTCTTTAGTCTTTTTTACCCATTCCATGTTACAATCGCTTTGCAATCGATCTCAAAAAAGGAAGCAGGAGGGAAAAAGATGAAGCAACTATTACCGTTTTTGACATATAATGGTCAAGCAGAAGAAGCAATCAATTGGTATCACAAAGCTTTTCCTAACTCCCAAATCACTAAGTTGAATCGGTATGGGGATGCGAGCAAAGAGGAATCGGATCTTATCCTTGAAGGTGAACTTAAGTTAGGCAATCAAGTAATTGGATTTTTGGATATGTCAAAAGATTTCCCTGCGCCTGTCTCCACCTGGGCATCTACAATTTTGATTGAAGTAGATAATCAGGAAGAATTTGATCAGGCATTTAATACATTAAAAGATAGCGGAACCGTAATGATGCATGAAAAAAATTACGAAAAGTATACGGAAGTTTGCTGGGTGACTGACAAGTTTGGCTTTACTTGGCAACTGTTATTCTAGTCATGAGATAAAACGAAAAAGCGATAGTTGACTTTCCATATTTAGTGGATGGCAACTATCGCTTTTTCTCTCGAGTAGCATTACTTTTCTAATTTGAATAATTCGTCTAACGCATTGGAGAATGTTGTTATTTCAAAATCTGGAAATTTCTTTTTAAATTTATCAGAATTAAACTTGTTATCATAATGATATCTAGGTAGTAACTCTTTTAGCTCTTGCATATTTTTATTGAATATAGAACCAAGATCAAACATCCATTGTTTGATCACTTTATATTTTACCGGTTTGCACAACTTTTCTTCCATCAACTTTATCATCTCTTCATATGTTCGACTTACATCACAAGGTAGATGCCAAGTTTGGTTATAAGTGTCAGGATGATTTGCTAAAAGTGCCATGGCTTTACTAGCATCAGGTGTCCAAATCAAGGTCCTTAAAGTTTGATCAGAAATTGGTACCAAAGCAGTCTTATCGTCTTTCACTCGGTTAAACAATAAACTGTTTGTAATACTTTGCGTCTTATTAGGTCCATAAAATTCAGGAGCGCGACAAATCATCACATCGATGTCAGGATTCTCCATTTCAGTCACTAGCCGATCTGCCATTTTAGCTCGAACAGTGGATTTGATACCATCATAAATAAATTTGCTATCCTCAAATTGTTCCGTGTCATTTTTTTCGTACATATAAGTGTTATCGAAAAAAACTAATTTCGCCTTTGTTTCTTTACAAGCCTGTATGACATTTTCTAACATGATTTCAAATTTTGTTTTCCACTGTTCGGAGTCCATCGGTAATCCTGCAGCAAAATAAACAATCTCACTTCCTGCTACAGCACGAATAGTTGCCTCACGATCTAAAATATCCGCTGAGATTAGTTCGTCTGTATCGTTGATTGATTTCGGATTTCGACTAACTAAGCGCAACTGTTTCCCGTACGTTTGATTGAGTTCTTTTGCTAATTCGTATCCAATTTGGCCATTACTACCAATAACTGTTTGCATTTAGATAACCTCCTTGATGAATGTTCGTGCTAGTTCTCTTGTTGAATACGGGTTTTGTCCAGTAATCAGATGTCCATCCTTTACCACATGACTCTTAAAGAAACGCTTCTTGATAAAATGTCCTTTTCTCTTTACAGTCATCTCTTCATTATCAAAAGGAACTACTTTGCTTTTCATCGCTAATCGTTCCTCCGTTTTAGTAAAACCAGTCAATTTTTTATTTGCTATTAAATAGTCATTATTAGCAAGTCTGATATTCAATAAACCTGCTATACCGTGGCACACAGATAATACATAGCCATTTGATTCATAAATATCACTCGCTATTTTTTGTAATGCGTTATTTTCTGGAAAATCCCACATCACACCATGTCCTCCGGTAAAGTAAATAGCAATATAATCTTCACTCTTTACGTTTGCAGGAGACAACGTATTCCTCAAACCTTTTTCAATAAATGTTGCATTAGAATAAATGTCCATAACATCAGAATCTAGATTTTTCATACTTCTAGGATCAATCGGCACATAGCCACCTAACGGACTAACAAAATCAGCTTCAAACTGATATTTATAGATTTCTGCTAAAAATTCTACTGTTTCTCCTAGCCAAAGCCCAGTAGCTTTATTTGTTCCTTTATATTGATTGACGTTTGTTTCAACGATCAAAATTTTCTTCACTGTCTTTTAGCTCCTCTATTTCAGTTATTACATCATTCAAAAAATCTCTTAATTTGTATATATTTTTATTTTCGTGTTTTAGATAGTAAAAATTTTTAGTTCCTTCTTCTCTGACCTCTAATAAATCGGCGTCTTTTAAAATTTTCAAGTGGTGCGATACTGCTGGTCTTGATAAACCTGTATCGTCAGTTAGTTCTCCTACTTGCAAACCATGACAGCTTTTTTCATTTAATAGTCTAATCAAGATCAATTGTCTTTTTGCGTCACCTAACGCTGCTAAAAAACCACTCAATGATTCTAGTTCTGTTTTTAAACGATCATGTCTAATCATTGTAGCTCACCTCTTTTGTTCATATGTTTAAACCATTAAACTATATTTGGTAAAATATGTAAATTCCTTTGCTCAGAAAAGTATCTTCTTTATGATTTGACGGTTTCAGAAAAAAATATCAAAGCAAGTAAAAACTGAGTAACAGAAAATAAACAAACTAAATCAAACAATAGTGTTAAACTTAATCAATGAACGAAAAAAATCCCTCACCTAATATTACAGTGAAGGATTTTTTCTACCAACATAAACAAAAAAACCGCCTCATATGAGGTGGTTAACATTCAACATTATTTTACGATATTTACTGCTTGAAGACCGCGTTGACCTTCTTCAATATCATAAGTAACTGCTTGGCCTTCATCTAAAGACTTAAAGCCTTCTCCTTGGATTGCTGAAAAATGAGCGAATACGTCATTTCCATCTTCACCAGTGATGAAACCAAAACCTTTATCTGAGTTAAACCATTTTACTGTACCTTTATTCATATATATTTCCTCCTGATACGTATATAATACGTGTTTTATTGCAATTAATATTACTTGGTAAAAGGAGTTTTTATAGTGTGAATATATCGCTCAGATTACGTTTCAAATTAGATTACTTATTTACTGTAACACGGATATAATACTAACACAAGGATAATCACTCGATATAAGGTTTAAAAGATGTAAAATTTCAGAAAAATCACAACAATTGTTTAATGAACGAGTATGATCTCCGATTAAAAATCTCATATCTATCTACTTTCTTTTTGTTCTTCGTTAACTACTTACTTTTTCAACCTGAATGATGGCCGGCAATACAATTGCTCGCAATTTTATCTACTGCTTCTGTAGGAACACCGTATTTTTTAAACTTTGCTTTTATTTCAGTTAGTTCCGGTTTTCTGACTTTTTCCATTCTGGTGTGTTTGTAGTCCATTCGGAACTATTATCCTTAATATTTGGTTATTAGTTGATAAAGTGCTATTATCCTAATTGACATAAGACGATATGGGAGATGATACGGTGGTCACATTTAGCATGCTTTTATTTTGGATTCCAGTCTGTATTGGTATCAGCTCTTTTTTTTACTTCACTAAACGTTCTAGAAAAACAGTTATATTAATGCTTTCTTTTCTTCCTACAGCAATTTTTATCATAAAAATAGTGAAATATACATTTTATCAATCGCTTTCAGCATTATTTTTTTACGTAGTTGGGTTGTTTTTATCACTTATTCTTTTCATCATTGTTTTGCGATATCTTTATAAGAATGATTAATTATTATACATCGAAATGATTCTTGTTATCCTTAATGCTATTTTTTTAGATTTCAATTTTTTATAAATATTTTAGGTCTTGCTCTTATATTATTTTCTAGCAATATTATAAAATTGATTGGTAACTTTCTAAAAGACGATCACTAGTTGATTGTCTTTTTTTCTGAATGTCTATGTAACTAAAAAATAAAAAAGAAGCTGTTTATCTTTTCACCTAGCGATAGTCGTTAAACTTTCCTTACCTTATTTTCTCTTCAGCAAAAAAATGGATAGAAACAAAAGTATCATGTATAATTAAATTAAAATTAAAATAATTAGAGAAGGTGAAATTATGGATGAATTCCAAATGATAAAAAGTACTCTTATGTCTATAAAAGAATATGTATCGATGATAAGTAGCTTTCCTAATGAAAGTGATAGAAACAGTGTAATAAGACAGTTTAATATTCAGTTTATAGGAAAAGAATGTAAAAAAGTTATTTCTATAGAGATTGCTAATTATTTAAAATTAGAAAATAGTATATTTAACAAATATATTCAAGAAATTGCCAAAGAACTCCACATCAAATTAGAAGGACTCCATAAGGTAAATTCTGCTACTTCGGAAGCTGATGCGTATTATATCTATCTTTGACAATAAGTAATTGATGTGTTTTAAATATGCGTAACTCCGATGTTTATAAATTAATAGACAGCAACGGAAATAGTAAAAACATACTAGGAAACAAGGATGTGAATTTCAACTCTTCATAATTGTTCTTACTATTTTTCAACCGTTGCTGTCTATCGCATTTCATCATTCTTTCAATCCGAATTAATTAGGGTACTTTATCGGCATATCTAGTATTAAACCGTCTATACCATGACTACTAGCGTAACATCTGTCTTTTTTTTCATTCCGCTCCCTCCCATTGACGAGCATCATTTTATATAGAAATCCAAGCTTACGAATAACCTCACTTGCAATAGCAACACCCTGACTTGCCACTTTATATACTTCTTCTGTAGAAACTCCGTATTCTTTTTCAAATGTTGCCTTCAGTACGTTCGATTCTTGTTTACTCGATTTATTCATTGCCGTTTTTCCAATTCTCATTAATCAATAACATTTTAAGTCGATTTTCTGAACTTATGTATCAATGATCATATAGCTTGAAACCGTTCTTATTATACTGTAGTAATCTACGTATCTAAGCAACCCTTCATTTTTGTATAAGTCTTTTATTACCGATTCCCCCCTTCAATCTCATTTTTTTCTCATAATCAATGAATAATGATAAGATAAATATATTGCAAAAGAGAAAAAATAAAGGGGATATAACTTTGTTATTTATTAGTAAAATTTTATTCTGGGTTACTTGTGCATATAAAATTATTGTTCTACATTGTTTAAAAACATGACGTAAAAAAGATTGTTTACTGATCGTCTCATCCCTCCCATTTATCTATTTCATGATTCAGATTTGGGATGATTCAGATACTGATCCCCTTTTTTTATCCAATTATTTAGTTGGTTTAGTATTTTCGATAGTATTTTTTATTTGCATACTAATTTATCTGAATACAAAAAATTAAGTTTTCCAGCTCTTAGGGCTGGCTTTTTTTGTTTCTAGTCTATTTTTTCTGAAAAAGTTACTTGAATAAATACACTTTTTGAGAGATTATAGCCAAACTATTTTTTAAAACAGCTAAGAATTTTGCGCTAACTTAAGCGACATCACTCAGTTTATACATGGATTCTTTTGACTAATCCAAAGTTGTTTCCGACTAATCCTCTGATTCCATGGCATCCAAAACATGATTAGATGGACACCTATTCTCATATTACAAATAAAATGAGAATTGAAATGGTAGATATCATGGAGAATTTTACCAACAAAAAAACCACCGGTGACATTCCGGTGGCAAACCCATGTAAATATGGTATTTTTTTCAGTATTGTCAAATAGACCTCTTACTACTTCTTACTTTCTTCTTCGTCCATTTTCAGAACGGCCATGAAGGCTTCTTGCGGAACTTCGACGGAGCCGATTTGTTTCATCCGCTTCTTCCCTTCTTTTTGTTTCTCTAAGAGTTTACGTTTACGAGAAACATCTCCACCATAACATTTAGCCAAGACGTTTTTACGCAAGGCCTTGATGTCTGAACGGGCAACGATTTTTTGTCCAATAGCTGCTTGGATTGGCACCTCAAATTGTTGGCGTGGGATTAGTTTTTTCAGTTTTTCAACGATTGCTTTTCCACGTTCATAGGCAAAGTCTCGGTGAACGATAAAGCTTAATGCATCGACTTTTTCTCCATTCAGCAAGATGTCCATCTTCACTAACTTGCTTTTTTGATAACCAGACATTTCATAATCCAATGAGGCATAGCCTTTTGTACTTGATTTCAATTTGTCAAAAAAGTCAAAGACGATTTCAGAAAGCGGAATATTATAGACGACATTCACTCGGTAATCGTCTAAATAATCCATCGTAATGAATTCTCCACGTTTTCGTTGAGAAAGTTCCATGACTGCACCGACAAAATCATTGGGCACCATAATCTGTGCTTTGACAAATGGTTCTTCTACATCTTGGATCGTTACAGGTTCAGGAAAATCTGCCGGGTTATCAACTGTAGCAGTCGTACCATCTGTTTTATTAACATGGTAAATAACGGATGGTGCAGTCGTAATCAATTCTAGATTGAATTCTCGTTCCAAACGTTCTTGGACGACATCCATATGAAGAAGTCCTAAGAACCCGCAGCGGAACCCAAATCCCAATGCTTGAGAAGTTTCTGGTTCGAATTGTAAAGCAGCATCGTTCAATTGCAGTTTTTCTAAAGCTTCCCGCAAATCGTTGTAACGAGAAGTATCAATTGGATAAAGACCACAATAAACCATCGGATTCATTTTTCGGTAACCTGGTAAAGCTTCAGCGGCAGGATTGTCTGCTAATGTTACTGTATCCCCTACTCGAGTATCTTGGACAGTTTTGATACTTGCTGTGATATAACCAACATCACCGACCATCAAAAAGTCTCTAGCAACTGCTTTTGGCGAGAAGACCCCGACTTCTGTAACATCAAATGTTTTGCCATTACTCATCAGTTTGATTTTATCTCCGGGTTTGACCATACCGTCCGTGATCCGGACATTTAGAACAACACCGCGGTAACTATCATAAATAGAATCAAAGATCAAAGCTTTTAGCGGTGCATCTAAGTCTCCACTTGGTGCTGGAACATATTCCACGATCTGCTCGAGAATATCTTCAATTCCAATCCCTGCTTTTGCACTAGCTAATACAGCTTCACTAGCATCGATTCCGATTACGTCTTCGATTTCTTGACGGACACGTTCGGGATCTGCTGCGGGTAGGTCGATTTTATTGATGACTGGCAGGATCTCCAAATCATTGTCTAACGCTAAATAAACATTGGCCAATGTTTGTGCTTCGATTCCTTGGGCTGCATCAACCACTAAAACGGCGCCTTCACAGGCAGCAAGGCTTCGAGAGACTTCATAGGTGAAGTCGACGTGCCCTGGAGTGTCGATCAAGTGAAAGATATATGTTTCTCCGTTTTTCGCTGTGTAATTGAGTTCTACAGCATTTAATTTAATCGTGATTCCACGTTCACGTTCCAAATCCATCGAGTCTAACAGCTGATCTTGCATTTCGCGAGACGTCACAGTGTGCGTCATTTCTAAAATACGATCGGCCAATGTAGATTTTCCATGGTCGATATGAGCAATGATCGAAAAATTACGAATCTGCTCTTGGCGTTCTTTCATTTTCTTTATATCCATAGCGTCTCCTCTTTTCATATAATCAGCACTTTCCATTATACCAACGAAAAGCAGTAATTTAAAGACTTTTTAATTAGTCAGCTTTAGAAGTTTTTTTGGTAGAATTTTGCTATACTGTTATCAAGCTAATAAATGGAGATGAAAAAATGGATCAAAAAGATTTTAGAGAAAATCTTGAATTAAAACCAGTCACTCAAGAACATATCGATCAGTTCAACGAATTACTTTCCTATGTGTTCCAAGTGACTGAAGCAGATATCGAGGAAAGCGGGTTTGAGAATAAACGAGCTTTTATCCGTTCCAAAAGACCGATTTTAGAAGTATCAAAAGTGTTCGGGTGGTTTCATGAAAACAAACTAATCTCTCAAATCGCTATCTATCCTTGTGAAGTCAATATTCACGGTGCACGTTATAAAATGGGAGGCGTGACTGGAGTTGGAACTTATCCAGAATATGCGAACCACGGATTGATGCAAGATTTAATCATCGTTGCATTGGATAATATGCGCAAGAACAAGCAATGGATCTCTTATTTGTATCCTTACAGTATCCCCTATTATCGGCGCAAAGGATGGGAGATTATGTCTGATAAACTTTCCTTTAAAATCAGAGATACACAGCTACCTAAACAAGTCCCAGTAAGTGGGATGGTTGAACGATTACCAGTTGATCATCCAGATGTATTTGCCGTTTATGACAAATTTGCCCAACGAAACCATGGTGCTTTATTCCGCAGTAATTTTCATTGGGAAGAATATTGGCGTTTCGAAAATGAAGATGAGCGCACAGCCGCTGTCTACTACGATAGCAATCATGAACCAAGAGGTGTTCTATTCTACTGGGTAGCTGAAGAAATATTTCACGTAAAAGAAATGTTCTATCTTGATCAAGAAGCTCGAAATGGCTTATGGAACTTTATTTCCGCACATTTTTCCATGATTTACTGGGTACATGGAGATATTTACAAAAATGAACCCTTAGCTTTTTTGATTGAAGACAGTCAGATCAAAGAGCAGATCGAACCATATTTTATGGCTCGGATCGTTGATGTAAAAGAATTCCTACAACATTTTCCGTTTGTTGGAACAGCTGATGCTTTTCATTTCATCATTGAAGATCCTGTCGCTCCTTGGAATAATGGCATCTTCGCCTTAACATGGGATGAACAAGGACAAGTCCGTGTCTTGAATGAACCTATAGGAAAACCTGTTCGATTGAATATCCAAACATTGACATGCTTGATGATGAATTATCGACGTGCTTCTTATTTGGCAAGAATCGAACGGTTAGAAACAGATGAAGAAACACTGAAGTCACTAGAGCGTATTATTCCAAATATGGAAGCTTACTTTAGCGATTATTTTTAATAAAAAGGATGATGTTTAGATGAAAATTTATTTTGCCGCACCAATGTTTGCTAAAAGTGATTTGTTATATAACGAGCAGATAGTTAAAGAAGTCAGAGCGATCTCTTCTAAACTTTCAATTTATCTTCCTCAAGAAAATGAAGCAATCAATGACAAAACTGCTTATGCAGACAGTCGGATGATTGCTCTTGCAGATACAGAAAAAGTGCTGGAAAGCGATTTGATGATCGCTTTATTAGATGGATTGACGATTGATGCTGGCGTAGCATCAGAAATCGGTGTGGCTTATGCGAAAGGTATCCCAGTGATTGGCTTGTATACTGATACCCGGCAGCAAGGCGGAGCCCACCCGAAAAAAATCGCTGCGCTACAGGAAACAGCTGAGAATCAATTTCACTATCTGAACTTATATACAGTAGGACTGATCAAATTGAACGGAAAAGTGGTTTCTTCAGAGACTGAGTTGCTTTCAGAAGTAAAAAGATTTTTAGATGGAGGGACTTTCAGTGATTAAAGAAATCAAAAAGGTTCAAATAGCTTTACTTGCTTTTGGTGTATTCGTTGTCTGTTATAATTTTTATGAATTTATCACCCAAAAGTATTCGACTTCTCAAGGAATCACATTTATCGTGGAATCTTTATTAGGGATTGCATTGATTTTCATGCCACAAGTCATTTTGACAGTTTTCAAACTTAAAATTCCAGCAGCAATCGTTTTGTTTTACTGGTTTTTCTTATTTATCTCTGTCTTTTTAGGTACAGGGATGCATTTGATTAGTATCATCTCTTTTTGGGACAAAATCTTACATGCAGTGAGTCCAATGGTTCTGACAGCTCTTGGCTATGGATTGATTGGTTACTTGATGAAAGATGCGGAGATATCAAAAACCAGTCCTTGGTTGTTCCTCTTATTCGGCTTTGCGTTTGCTGGACTTTGCGGCGTGTTTTGGGAGTTCTGGGAATTCTTATGCGACCAGTTCTTAGGCATGAATCTTCAACGTTTTGCTGCTTCTGATGGCACACTGTTTGTTGGACGAGCAGCATTGATGGATACGATGGGCGACTTGCTGACAAATACGATAGGGGCTGCCTTGATGGGATTGTTTGCTTGGTCTCAAAGTAAAAAAGATGAGCGTTACTTTGAAAGTTATAAATTAGAAAAAGTGAAAAATACTTAATAACAAAGGTCGTGACAGAAGTGGACAGCTCAAAAAATTTCGGCTTATATCCGAAAAAGCTACTTCTGGAACACTGTTTATTTGAAAAAAAGGAGGTCTGACAGTAGTTGTGTCAGACCCCTTTTTCTTTTATAGTCTCAATGGAAGATTAGACGATTTCTTCTAGCTCTTCTGTTTTGAAATGAAGTTGTCCATCAAGTAAAGTAATCGTTACTTTTGATTTAGGCATAACATGCCCTGCAACGATTTCTTTAGCTAATGGTGTTTCTACTTCCTTAGTGATAAATCGTTTCAATGGTCTGGCACCATATGCTGGTTCATAAGCATTTTCAGCGATCCACGTTTTGGCTTCATCACTGATTGTTAGTAGGATTTCTTGATGTTCCAGACGTTGTGCCAATTGCGCCACCATTTTGTCAACGATTCCTTTCACGTTGTCTAGGCTCAATGGTGTAAATAAAATCGTGTCGTCGATTCGGTTCAAGAATTCTGGTTTGAAGTTTCCACGTAATAGCGTGTTGACTTGTTCAGCCACTGCTTCTGGAATCGTTCCATCAGCAGTCACACCTTCCAACAGTAACTGTGAACCGATATTGCTAGTCATGATCAGAACCGTATTTTTGAAATCAACTACTCGCCCTTTTGAATCGGTTAGGCGTCCGTCATCTAGGACTTGTAACAAGATATTGAAGACATCGGGATGCGCTTTTTCGATTTCATCCAACAAGACGATTGTATAAGGATTTCGTCTGACAGCTTCCGTTAATTGTCCACCTTCTTCGTAACCTACATAGCCTGGAGGAGCTCCGACTAGACGAGACACAGCATGTTTTTCCATATATTCACTCATATCGATCCGTACCATATGATCTTCTGAGTCAAACAAGTTCTCAGCTAAAGCTTTCGCTAATTCGGTTTTTCCGACACCAGTTGGTCCTAGGAAAAGGAAAGAACCTAGAGGACGATTTGGGTCTTGCAATCCAGCCCGTGAACGAATCACCGCGTCACTGACCGCATCAACTGCTTCATCTTGACCAATCACTCGTTTGTGAAGCGTTTCATTCAATTTAATCAGTTTTTCTCGTTCGCCTTCTACAAGTTTCGTTACGGGGATACCCGTTAATCTGCCAACGACTTGAGCAATTTCATTTTCGGTAACGGACTCTTGAACCATCTTGATCTCGCTGTCTTTTGCTTTGGTTTCTAGTTCCTTCAATTCTTTTTCTAATTGAGGTATCGTACCATGGCGCAATACAGCAGCGCGTTCCAGATCATAGTTATTTTCTGCATCTTCTAATTCGTGTTTTGCTTTATCGATTTCAGCACGTTTTGCTGAAACAGAATTGACCTCTTCTTTTTCTGTTTCCCACTGCATCTTCATTGCATTTGCTTCTTCACGAAGTTCAGCTAATTCTTCTTGCAAATTTTTCAGTCGTTTTTTACTTGCATCATCTGATTCTTTTTTCAGTGCAGCTTCTTCGATTTCCAACTGCATCAAACGTCTGGTCACTTGATCTAATTCCGTTGGCATAGAGTTCATTTCTACCCGAATCGTTGCACTGGCTTCATCGATCAAATCGATTGCTTTGTCTGGTAAGAATCGATCAGTAATATAACGGTCAGATAAAGTAGCTGCTGCGACCAGTGCGTTGTCATGGATGTTAACACCATGGTGGATCTCAAAACGTTCTTTTAATCCACGCAGAATACTGATCGTATCTTCCACTGTTGGTTCTTTGACTAATACCTTTTGAAAGCGACGTTCCAACGCTTTGTCTTTTTCCATATATTGACGGTATTCATCTAAAGTTGTGGCACCGATCAAATGTAATTCACCGCGAGCAAGCATTGGTTTCAACAGATTTCCGGCATCCATACTTCCTTCTGTTTTTCCTGCTCCTACGATATTGTGAATTTCATCAATGAACAAGAGGATCCGCCCATCACTTTTTTTGACTTCTTTCAAGACCGCTTTTAGTCTTTCTTCAAATTCACCGCGGAATTTTGCTCCAGCGATCAATGCACCCATATCTAATGAAAAAATCGTTTTATCTTTTAAATTTTCAGGCACATCTTTGCGTACGATACGTTGAGCAAGTCCTTCAACGATCGCCGTTTTACCTACACCTGGTTCTCCTATCAGAACAGGATTATTTTTTGTTTTTCGTGAAAGAATACGGATGACATCACGGATTTCTTCATCACGACCGATGATTGGATCCATTTTTCCACTTTTGACTTGCTGTACTAAATCAACGCCGTATTTTTCTAATGCTTTGTATTGTTCTTCTTGGTTTTGCGAGGTCACCCTTTCTCCTCCTCTCATCTCTTCGATGTTTTTACGCAATTCTTTTTCAGATAATCCGTTTTTATTCAAATAAACAGTTAACGGATAATTTTTTAATTTCATCAACGCTAAAATAACGACTTCCGTTGAAAGAAACTCGTCGCCGAAGCTTTCACGTATTTGGTCTGCTTCATTCAATAATCGAAAGAAATTCTGGCTGAGGTTTTGTCCATATTGGACGTTTCCACCAGAAACAACTGGATACTCATCCAGTAGACGATCGATTTCATGTTCAAAAGATTCGACATCCAATCCGGCATCCGTATAGAAATTTCGACCAAAATGATTAGGTTGTAAAAAGATTTTCCATACATGGGCAATGTCGATATCTTGGTGTTTTCGAGTGACCGCAATCTGTTGAGCTTCAGCAATCGCTTCTTGAAGCGTCGTAGTCATTTTCTCAATATTCATACAGGTATACCTCCTAATTAAAGGTAAGATCACTTATTTCTTTGATCTTTACACAAACTATTATATCTCTTTGGTCAATTTTGGTCAAAATATACACATGTTTTTTTGACTTTTTTTCTCGTCTTATATAAATCTTAAAAAAACAAAATTGATTGTATACATACAAAAAAAGAGCAAAACAAACGTAAAATTATCTTACCCATAACGTTTTTCTTTGATTTGATAAAAAGGGTAGATCTTATAAAAGACCTACCCTTGATTTTCTTTATTCTCTTTTTTTACTTCTATTATTTCTTCTTTGATCACTCTTCGCCGTTCAGCAATCACATACACAAATCCATAGAGAAATGGCAAGATAAAGGAACTGAAACGATACAACAAAAGCGAAGAAACTGCGTCAACTGTTCCGACAACTGGTCTAAACAATAACAAGTAGACAAATTCAAAGGAGCCAATACCAGCTGGCGTAGGAATAACCCCTGAAAGCACTACTGCAAAGCTGATAAACGAAATGGTCAGTAGAAAATCTATTTTAGGATGGTTTTCAATCAGAATCAAATAGGGAAGTACATACCAAAATACAAGTTTCAACATATTCCATAGATAAATACGCAATAGCGCAGTCCTGTCTTGGATAATGGTTTGGACCGTTTCCCTTAAAGAGTAGATCTGCTGATTACATGTATCCACCCATTTTCGCAAACGCTCACTCTTAAATAACTTATTCGATAAGCTGACAAAAAATATTTGGACATTCAGACTGATGGACATTACCAATAAAAAGGCAACAATCACGATCGTCAAAAGAATTCCAGCAATAATAAACCAGATCATTGACGGACTATTAGAATAAAAAAGAGAGAATTGGATGAGCAAGCCAGCTAACGCATAGGTAATCACTGCAAGTTTGTACATGATCATATGGAGTGCTGTCACTCCTGCTCCCTGAGACAGTTTCATTCCTTTTTTATTATAAAAATAAATTTCCGAGATCAATGTTCCTGTACCAAACGAAACGATTCGGTAAAACGCAATATAGCTAGAGGTCAAGAACCCATCTTTCGTTGTAAAATTCGGCGCGAAAGGTTCAGCAATCTCTTTGATCGAACGCCCTTCAGCGATTTGGTAAACTGTCCCTAATATAACAGTGGCTGCCAAAACGACAACACTGGTAGACATTAATTCGGTAAAGATATCTGCAAATGATTGATTGATTAAATAATAAATAATAGCAAAAATCGCAATCAGCAAAAGCAGATTCAGAATGATTTTAATTTTTGTTCCTTTAGATGACATCTCCTGCTCCTTAATGGAAAAAATAAATGAGAATCAAATCAACAAGCACACCCGCAGTGAATCCTACGGTAAACTTCTTTTTCCTTGTTTTATGATGAAAAACTTTCCGAGAAATCAATCCTCCCAAACCACCGCCTAACAAACTGACAAATATCAAGTTATTTTCAGGTACACGCCAGCCGCCAGTTCGAGCCTGATGTTTATCATATCCCATCAGACAAAATAAATAAAAATTTACAATGAATAGATAAAACCACAAAGGATTGTGCAACAATACATCCATTATTCTTCTTCCAACTTTCTATTAACTACTATTTCTAAGCTTGTTCTTCTTTTTTTGGTGAATAAACTGCTAATCCTTTTGATACAACAGATAATTCAACTGGAAGATCATCTGTCGTGTCTCCATCTGTCCGAGTGCCAACAGATTTTTCCTTTGCTTTGATTTTCATGCGTTTGGCTGTGAAATAAGTGATGCCAGGTATCGTATAGAATTTTCCTCTCATGATTCTAGGCAAATAAAAAATAAATCGGAAAATATCTAAGGAAGGTACGATCGTTACATGGAATTTTCCATCATCTGGGGTCGCTGAATCGTCGAAATTTGTAAATCCGCCCACGGAGTTAGACATCGTGACTGTCAATAACTGAGATTTTCCTTTCCAATGCTCCTCGTCTGTTTCTAAATCCAAATGATATTTTTTCTTCTTCAGCAATAACTTAAAGAATTTCTTGATAAAAATCCACGAGCCATAACGCTGTTTTTCTTCTTGACTGATCCAAACTGCTGTATCGGCTAAGATACCGATTGTCAGTGTAGAGATAATGACTGCATCATTGACTTGGCCATAGTCTATTTTTCGGACATTTCCTTCTAGAATCACGTCAGCAGCCTCTTCTTTCTTCAATGGAATCTCAAGGACACGTGCGAGATTATTGACTGTTCCACCTGGAAGTAATCCGATATGATACTGAGATAACGTTTGCTGGAACGCTTGGACGATATGATGGATCGTTCCGTCCCCTCCTATGATCACTAGAGTATCGGCTCCTATAGCTTCTGCTTTCTTGACTAAATCCGCATGGTCAATTGACGGGCCAGTTTCAGCTAAATCTACAAATAATTCTGGTTGCTTTTCTTTTACATAATCTTGAAACCAGCGTGCTAATTTCTCCCCCTCATCTTTCCCTGAACTTTTGTTATAAAAAACTAGCAGCTTTTTCATTCTTTACCTCCTATTTACTCTTCAAAAAAGAGGGCGGGACAATCCATTCCATTGTCCTGCCCTTTAGCCTTAGACAGATGACATTCCATCATCGGACGAACGCCTTGTCATAAGCTGTTCTTTTTCGATTTTAACTCTTTGTGTTCAATTCTGCAATTTTAACAATCACATCTGTTGCTTTTTCCATTACTTGTAAAGAAACAAATTCGAATCGACCGTGCATATTTTCTCCTCCGGCAAATAGATTTGGCGTCGGAATACCCATGTAAGAGATTTTTGAACCATCTGTTCCTCCGCGGACTGGTTCGATCACTGGAGAGATCCCAAGCTCGATCATTGCTTGTTTCGCTAATTCCACGATGCTCATATCTTTTTCGATGATTTCTTTCATGTTGTAATATTGATCATACATATCTACTTTGATTCGTTCTTGATCAAATCGTTGATTCAATTCTTCTTGGATATGTGTGATTTGTGCTTTGCGTGCTTCGAATTTTTCACGATCATGATCGCGAATGATATAACTCATAGAAGCTTCTTCAGGATTCCCATTCAATGCCATCAAATGGAAGAAACCTTCGTATCCTTCTGTTTTTTCTGGAACTTCATCGGCTGGAAGCTGATTATGAAAATCAATGGCCAGCTGTAAAGCATTGATCATCGTATCTTTTGCCGTCCCTGGATGTACATTTTTCCCTTGGATCGTGATATTTGCTTGAGCAGCGCTGAATGTTTCATACTGCAATTCACCTAAAGGACCGCCGTCGACTGTATAAGCAAAATCCACATTGAATTGCTCAACATCGAATTTATCCGCTCCGACACCGATTTCTTCATCAGGTCCAAAAGCTACTTTGATGGTACCATGAGGGATAGAAGGATTATTGATCAAGATCTCCATTGCAGTCATGATTTCCGCAATCCCTGATTTGTCATCTGCTCCCAGTAAAGTACTGCCATCTGTAGTGATCAACGTGTGGCCTTCATAATTTTTCAAATTTGGGAAATCTTTTGTATTCAACGTGTAACGTTCTTCCGCATCTAGTACGATCGTAGACTCTCCATCATAGTTTTCAATGATTTGTGGATTGACTCCTACTGCATTAAAGTCTGCTGTATCCATGTGGGAAATAAATCCAATGGAACGCACTTCATGATCGACATTGCTTGGTAATGTTCCCATAACGAATCCATTGTCTTCATTATAGAAAACATCTGATAAACCTAACTCTTCTAATTCTTTTTTCAATTCTTGTGCAAAAGCAACTTGTGTCTGAGTCGATGGGGTCGTTTTGCTTGTTGCATCGGAGCGTGTTTCTGTTTTGACATACCGTAAAAAACGTGGCAAAAGATTTTCGTACATAGTATTCTCTCCTTTAATTAAATTGAAATGGGTTTGTATTCGTTTCAGAAACGAAAAAGTCAATATCCCAATTTTCTTCTTGTTTCCAAGTCTCAAATTTCTCGATGAACCGTTCCTTACATAACGATTCAATATAATGTCCGGGATCAATTGCAATCAACCCGGCGCTTTGCATATCATGAGCCGTATGATAATAGATGTCTCCGGTGATATAGACGTCTGCTCTTTGAGCGATTGCTTGCGGATAAAATTTTTCGCCGCTTCCACCGCAAATCGCAATACGCTTGATGGATGATTTTGTTTTTTGAGGCTGAACGATTCTCAGTCCTTCTAATTGGAAAACTTTTTTTACTTGTTCCACAAATGTTTCTAAGGGGATTTCTTGCGGTAATTCACCTATTCGACCTAGCCCAAACTTTTCGACTGGTTCATCAATTGCGAAAAGATCGTACGCAGGTTCTTCATAAGGATGAACCGATTGCATGGCATCAATCCCTTGTTTTTCGATTGTTTCGGGCAAAATAACCTCGACTTTTGCTTCTTGGACTTGTTCTGCCTTCCCTACTTTCCCAATCGCTGGTTGTGCACCAACATTCGGAGTAAATCGACCGTGTCCAATCGAGGTAAAACTTGTACCGGTATAATCGCCTTGCGTACCAGCACCAGCTGCAGCTAATGCTTCCCGCATTTTCTGTGCATGATCCACAGGTACATAAACCGCCAGTTTTTTATAATGGATTTCATGAGTCTTCACTAAATAACTCTCCACTTCAATACCAAGCAGTTCGCAAAACCAGTCATTCAGTCCGTCCCAAATAATATCCATATTCGTGTGTGCCGCATAAACGGCAATATCATGTTTCAACAGATCTGCATACATTTTTTCTTGCGGCTGATCAGTAGTCAGCCGTTTTACAGGGCGAAAGATTGGGGGATGTTTAGCAATCAGCAGATCGATTTTTTTCTCGATTGCTTCTTCGACCACTTCTGGGCGAACATCTAATGTCATCATTACCCGTTGAATCGGTTTATCTAATGTTCCAATATGCAGTCCGACTGGGTCTCCTTCTTCAGCTAGCCATTGAGGACAATAGCTCTCAAACTTTTGGATGAAGGTACGTCCGCTTATTGTCATATCTCTAAAACCTCCTCAATCATTTGGATTTCCTGTTCGATTTGTTTTTGACGTGTCTCTTGATTAGCTGCTTGTTTGAGCTGTTCACGGATAGCTTTTCTTTGTTGAAGCTCTCTTGTCCATTTTGATTTGAAGATCTCACTTTTCTCTTCGAGCAGAAATGGTCCGAACATCAGCTCCATTTCGTTGTAAGTAACTGGTTTTTGTTCTTTTTCGGCTACAATAATTTCATATATTTTTTTGTTTTCTTCAAGTATTTTTTCTGATTGGATTTTGTATTGATTTTCTTGCAGCCATGATCGTAACGTACGCTCTCCGATATTTGGCTGAAGGATCAAACGTTCTTGTCCACTTAGGCGTTGATGCAACTTGCCAGCTTCTAGGATCTCTCGGATCAGCGAACCTCCCATACCCGCGATCGTGACAGCCGTTATAGCATCTTGCGGTTGGATCGCATCTAGACCATTTGCAAGACGTACAGTGATACGGTCTTCCAATCCATCTTTTTGGACTTGCTTACGTGCTGATTCATAAGGACCTTGAACGACTTCACCTGCAACTGCATATTTGATTTTTCCTTTTAGCATCAATGCAACAGGTAAGTATGCGTGATCTGATCCAATGTCTGCTAAACGAGCAGATTCAGGAACAAATTCACCAACTGCCGCTAAGCGCTGAGATAAATCTAAATGGTTCATAGCTTCACTCCTTCTAGGTAATTATAGCATTTTCCATATAAAATAAGGAGACTAGGAATAAAAAAATTCCCAGATCTCCTTAAAAATTATACCTTTTTGTTCTATAAAACAACATTTTCTTATTTTTGAAAAATGTTGTTAATTATTTGTTCAATGAAATATCAATGATCGAATCTCCAGGCACTTGTGGTGGGATAGACATCGTCATGATCGGCATCTCAACTAATGTAAATTGGACTTTGTCACCGATTTTCAGTTCATCTATGTCCACGCTTATTTTTTCAGCAGTAGCATTCAAAATCACTCCGTCATTGCTGAATGATGTCCCCATATTCGCTGGATCTTCTTTGGCCATGACATCGACGAGTTTCAGTTGAATCGTTTCTTCTTCCGCTTCTACTTGAGTGATGCTTTCAATCGTTCCTACAAATATGCTTTGTCCCTCCGTTTTCGTACTGCTTGTTTTTATTGTTTGACCCGCATCAATCGAATCAAGAGAACCTGTGTTGCTGTCTGCACTACCGCATCCTGCTAAAATAAAAAATAGACCAACTACATATATACTAGAAAAAATAGCCCTCATAAAAAATCCTCCGTTTAAGTTTTTGCATTACTTGTTGCGGTGATTGTCTCCGGTCATTTCTGTCCATGTAAAGATTCGCTGACCTGCTTTTACTCCTTGGTCAAATATCAGTTGGACTTATCAACTGTTCAACCATTGCGGCGGTTGCGACCAGTCATTTCGATTTCTTTTGTCAAATAACGTATGCGTTCCATTATGCGTTTTGCTTTCAGCGGCTCTTCATCTCCACGTTGAGTGACGGACAAATGCTGTTCCAATTCATCCATTGTGAAATTTGATGAGAAGAAGGTCGGTAGCTGTTCCTGCATCCGATATTGAAGGATGACGCCAAATACTTCATCCCGTATCCAACTGCTCATCGCGTCTGCACCAATATCGTCAATCATTAAAATGGGGGAACGCTTCACTGCATCTAGCTTTTCTGCCACTTGATCTTTTCCGATTGCCTGTTTCATCTCAACGGCAAACGTCGGAAAGTGGACTAATGTCGTGGTGAATCCAGCAATCGCTAGTTCTCTCGCTGTTGCTCCTAATAAGTATGTTTTTCCAATACCAAAACTCCCCACCAAATAAAGACCTTTATGATACCCTTTTGGATCTGCAGTATATTTCTCTACGAAATCTAGGGCTTCCAAGCTTGCATATCCTCGTCCATCTGTACGCTCAAAGTTTTCAAAAGATGCTGATTGAATATCTTTTGGCATATCCATTGCTTTTACTCGGCTTCTAATTTCTTCTTGTCTTTGCCGAGCTAACAATGCTTCTGTTGGTACATAAGTGACATCCACATAATGAAAATTCAACGTCAACTTCGGCTCGTATCCTGGAGCGATCATCGTTGGATCGTTTTTTTGATATTTACGCTTTTCTTGCACGAACTCATACAATTTGGCGTAGCTTTTTTCAATATCCGCTTGTGTCAGTTCTTCTTGGTGTGCACTTAGAAAAGCTTGAACATCCGTATCATTTAGGACGTCAGCAATCATTTCAGCATATTTTTCTTGATAATTACGTTTGCTGATGATCCTCTTCAATTCTTTGCCTACGTCTTCCATTAGATGTCACCCTCCTTTTTCGCCAGGTATTCTTTAAAACGGCGGTCAATCTCTGCTTTTTTCTCACTACTGATCTGTTTTTCATCTTTTGGCTGGTTGACCCAATCAGGAAGCTTTTCCCGCCGAACATTTCGCTTGCCGTTTGGATAATTTGTTTGCTTTTTTTGTTTTGATTGTTTTGCTTGATTGCTTATTTGCCGAATATGCTGAATCGCTTCTTCTGCTGTGGCGATTTTCTTTTGTGCCCATTCATTTGCCACTGTATTCACATAACTAGCATTTAAGCTAGCATTATTTTTGATCACCAATACATAATTCAGCAAAACATTGATCACACTGCTGGAAAGACCTGATTGAGAAACAAGGTCTTGCAGTAACCAAGTTTCTTGTTTAGAAACATATCCGCCTTTTTCTGACTTGATTGCTTCCAGATATTTCATCGGCGGAATGCTCTGTGCTTCTTTTATCAACTGAAGCGCTGCATTTGTCAAATGTTCGTTCGTCGGAGATTCATTGCTGTTTTCAGCAACAGCTACTGTTTCCTTTATTTGCTTCACTGGTCGTCTTTGCATTGCCAAAACAGCTTTTTGCAGCTCCTTCATGGATACTTTTTGTTCACTAAAATCATAAGATTGACTGATGAGTTCACCAAGAGTTAGTTCATCGAATCCATAAAGCTGATGATACATGTCGACTTGTTTGATGATTGAATCATCAAGAACAGTCATATGTTTTTTTGCCAGCCAATCATTCAAAAATTGCCAATCGAATGTCGAATCTGTTTCAAGTAATGCTACTGGCTCAGATTCTTCAAAAGATTTATTCAGTGATTCGATGTTTTCTTGATTAGCAGCGTATACTGCTTCATTGAAGCGATAAACATCTAAAAATTTTTTTGTGATTTTTTGATATCCCTCTGTTGTATGCCTTTTAGGTTCAAACAACTGGGTAAGCTTCTGGAATCGTCGTTCACCAACTTTTTCCAAAAGAAGAAATGCCAGAACAGAATCTTTGAAAAATGCTTTAGGAATGAGTGGCTCTAACAACTCATAAATAAAACGAGGCCCCAGATCGCTATCTTCTTTAAAATAAACATCCAGTAAGCCGATTCCTTCCAGCTTTTTTCTTGCATCATAAAATTGAGGGATCCCGCAGCCTAGACTACTGAGTAAATCTGCATGTATCCCTTCAGGACCTTCACCAGATTCTTGCGAGATCTCTGATAACAGAGTGAAATAGATACTCAAGGCTTCTCCGCCGATCAGTGGCTGATAAAGATACAGCAACGCGTTCTTGCTGTCTTCCCTCAGCGGAGCTTCTTTTCTTCCTTGGTAAATATTTTTTGGTTGAAGCTCTTTCCAAGCATTTTCCAAGGAAATGCCTCCTTTTTGTTTCTTAATTGTTTTCTTTATTATTCTCTTTATTATTCTCTTTATTATTTTCTTTTGCTTTATCCACGATATCTTGCAGCTCTTTTAAGAAAACAGACATATCTTTGAACTGGCGATAAACACTGGCAAAACGGATATACGCGATTTCATCTAAATCGACTAAATCCTCCATCACATATTCACCAATCAGATTCGTTGATACTTCGTTTTCCCCAAGACTGCGTACGCGGTTTTCGACATGGTTGACGATTTGTTCCATTTGCTCCATAGCTACAGGTCTTTTTTCTGCTGAGCGGATGAGTCCTCTTAAAATTTTATCGCGATTGAATTCTTCGCGTTCCCCGTTTTTCTTGATGACTAATAACGGAGCAGCTTCAATTCGTTCAAAAGTAGTGAATCGGAACGAACAATTCTCACATTCGCGACGGCGACGGATCGCACGTCCATCATCTGCTTGACGGCTGTCGATTACTCGTGAATTATTATGTTGACATCTGGGACATCTCATTTTGTCTCACCTCTTGCATCGCATTTTTATATAAAGGATGTGTCTTTCTTTACAACTAGTTGTATTATAACACGAAACAAATCACAAACGCGACTGTCCTACCCAAAAAAACACGGATATAAGAACAATTTTTTCTATTTTCATGCGTAATTATGTCCCCTGTCCTAATTCAATTTTAATTTTCCAGTACTGATGACCTTGATTGCTGAGAAATGACTCGCCCAAAAGCTGATTTAGTCGGCTAGCACAAAAAACTTGAAGCAGATGAACATCTTATCATCTGCTTCAAGTCACATCTCTATTTCTTATTGTTTTATAACTTCTCTTCGATTCCTGTATAGTGTTTCATTCGTTGTTCCTCGATTTTTTGTTCATCAGGAATGTGTTCACTTTCTGGGAGCGGTGTCTTACTACGATCAGGTACCGGATTTTTTCGTTCTTGAGTCAAATCTTGCTGTTTCGCTTCTTTTTCTGCCTGCTGGTCTTCTATTTCATCGATTCTTGCTTGGTACTGCTTTTCTTTCTCTTCTGCTGTTTCTGATTGCGTACGACCTTCATCGATTAGATTTTCTTTATTGAGTATTTCGCCGATTTTTTCTTTTGCGTTACCTACGACTTTATCCTTTTGGTTTTTAAATGATCCCATCGCTATCCCTCGCTTTCTATATACTCAGGATAGCAAACTTGACACAGATACTCAAAGAAAGCGATTAGCTGAAAGCCAATTTTCGATTTGTTCCACAAGTTCCTCTTTTGTTCCGTTGTTGTCAAACAAAATATCCGCACGCTGCTTTTTTTCTTCGATTGGAAGTTGACTGCTAATTCTCTGCTGTGCTTGTTCTAGTGTTAGTTGATTACGTTTCATCAAGCGTCTGAGTTGAATATCTGGCGTGGTATAAACGACAGCTACTGCATCCATATAGTGGTCATAATGACCTTCATAGAGCAATGGGATATCTACAATTACTAAAGGATGATGGGAACTTAGATAGGCGATTTGATCTTTTATCGCTTTTCGGATAAACGGATCTAATAGCTGATCAAGTTTTTGTCGTTTCTCCTTTGATGGAAAAACAATCATCCCAAGTTTCCCTCGATCTAGCTGACCATCAGACTGCAATATCTCTTGGCCAAACACGGACACAACCTTCCTCAGAGCAAGCGTTCCAGGCTCAACAGTTTCTCTAGCAATCACGTCACCATCGATCAAAGGAAATCCATGAGACTGAAAGACTTTGGCTGCCGTACTTTTGCCAGTAGCTATTCCGCCCGTCAAACCTAAAACAAAGCCTACTTTTCGATTTTCAGCCTTTGACAATTCGGACAATAGTGAGTCCCCCTTTGTGCCACTTTTATTTTCACGATCGGTGTCCCACAACGTATACATGGTTTGCCAGTTTGCTGATAGACATGCAGTGCGACTTGGAATCCGCCTGATTCTCCTAATGCATTCAAATAGCTGCGAATCGTGGTACCTCCGGCTTCTATTGCACGATTCAAAACATCAATGATCGATAGACGTAATTGTTCTATCTCTTTTGGACGTAATGTATTCGCCGGTTGTTCTGGATGAATCTTCGCTTCCCATAATGCTTCGTCTACATAAATATTACCTAGTCCCGTTACTAGACGTTGATCTAGCAGTAAAGGCTTGATTGCTTTGTGCGATTTTTTCAGTCCAGCTGCAAAATCTGCTAATAAAAAGCTGTCAGGCAATGGCTCAGGTCCTAATTTCATGATTCCTCGGTAAGTTGCACTTGCTCCTTTTTCGACAATTGTCATACGACCAAATTTTCGTACATCGTTGTAGCGAAGTTGGCTCCCGTCCTCAAAAAAGAAAAGTACATGCGTATGTTTATCGATTGGTGTATTTTCTTTCGTAAATTGATATTTTCCTTCCATTCGCAAGTGTGAGATCAGTTCATAATGATCGAGATGAAAAATCAAAAACTTCCCTCTACGTCCAATGGATTGGATGGTTTCGCCAACAAGAGAAGCCTCAAAGATGGGCGTCTCTGGTTGCTCAATGATCTTGGGCCACAAGACCTGCACTTTCTGAATCGTTTTTCCTACTACTAACCGTTCCAATCCTTTACGAACGGTTTCTACTTCTGGTAATTCTGGCATTTTTTCTTTTCACCTTCATTATATTGCTCTGTCTTAAACAATGTTTATTTTGCTTCGTACCACGTTTTTCCCCAACTGCTGTCAGTGATCAGTGGTACATGGAGAGAAACAGCTTGTTCCATAACTTCCTTCACCAATTTATCTAATGATTCAAGTTCTTTTTCAGGTACCTCGAAGACAAGTTCATCATGAACTTGTAACAGCATCGTAGCTTGAAGACCTGTTTCTTTTAATCGTTTATCCAATTCAATCATCGCGATTTTCAAAATATCAGCAGCACTTCCTTGAATTGGTGTATTGATAGCTGTTCGTTCCGCAAAAGAACGGATATTGTAATTTCTTGAATTGATGTCTGGCAAATATCGTCGGCGGTGATACAGCGTTTCGACGTAGCCTTGATCTTTTGCTTCGCGTACGATTCTTTCCATATATTCTTTGACACCTGGGTATTTTTCAAAGTACGTATCGATGTATTGCTGTGCTGCTTTTCGGCTGATGCCTAAATTTTGTGAAAGTCCGTAATCAGAGATGCCATACACGATACCAAAATTCACTGCTTTTGCCTGCCGACGCATATTTGGTGTGACATCCTCTGCCTTTTCGATTCCAAATACGCGCATCGCTGTGCTGGCATGGATATCTTGACCTTCTAGGAAGGCAGCTTTCAAATGTTCATCATTTGAGATATGCGCAAGTACGCGTAACTCGATTTGTGAATAGTCAGAAGAATAAATCAACCAGTCTTTTTCTCTCGGAACAAATGCCTGACGTATCTTTCTCCCTTCATCTAATCGAATCGGGATGTTCTGCAAATTAGGATCAACAGAGCTTAATCGTCCTGTTTGGGTCAATGTCTGGACATAACGGGTATGCACTTTTCCATCTGATTGGATCACTTTCAGCAGTCCCTCGACATAGGTAGATTGAATTTTTGCGATTTGACGATAGGTTAGGATATCCTCTACGATTGGTGCTTGTTCACGAAGCTGTTCCAGTACATCTACGGCTGTGGAGTACCCAGTTTTTGTTTTTTTGATAACGGGTAATCCCATTTTTTCAAATAAGATCACTCCTAATTGCTTTGGTGAATTCAAATTGAATTCTTCGCCGGCTTCTTCGTAGATTTTTTGTTCGATCTCTCTTAAGCGAGCAGAAAACTCGCCCTTCATTTCTTGTAAGCGAGTCGCATCTACTTTGATCCCGCTTATTTCCATCTCTGCCAAAATGATAGACAATGGCAGTTCCATTTTCCGGAAAAGATCTTCTTGGTTTTTATCTGCCAGTTCTTGGCTCAATTTTGGTGTTAACGCATTGATTGCAGCTACTTTTCGCGCTAAATGAGCAAAAAAGAGTTCCTCTTCTTCTGGTAAACCTTTTTTCGCCCCTTTGCCGTATACAGTTTCATCTGATTGGATATCGTTGTATCCGTAATGTGCAGCTATTCCTTCGATATCTGTGCTTTTTTCATTCGTATCGAGAAGGTATGCACCTAGCAAGACATCAAAATCGATTCCTTTCGTTTTTCCAGTATAGCGATTTAAAGCAACATAAGTTCGTTTCGCATCATATACTTTTTTCAATCGGTTCGGATCAGTGATCCAAGAATGGAACGCTTGGTTTTCGAATACAGACAGATCATTTGTGACATAGATTTTCTTTTCTGTCCCCCACGCTACTCCGACGATTTCCTCTGTATGGTAATTGTCGCCCATCATTTCCACGTACAGTGCCATATCCGTAGTAAACATTTCCTCTTTAAATTCATGCACGACTTCAAATAAAATATCATCCATTTTTACTTCTTCTTCAACGATATTCAGTTTAGAAAGGAACTGATTGAAATCCATTTCTTTATAAAATGGAACGAGTTTATCGAGATTTTTCCCTTCATACTTCAATGAGTCGATAGAGACCTCCACAGGGGCTGAAGTATTGATGGTCGCCAATTTCTTCGATAAGAACGCTTGCTCTTTGTCATTTATCAGATTTTCTTTCATTTTGCTTTGCTTCATTTCATCAATATGCTCATAGATTCCTTCGACTGAGCCATATTGTTTCAATAGCTTGATAGCTGTTTTTTCACCGATTTTAGTCACACCTGGGATATTGTCAGAGGCATCTCCGGCTAGTCCCTTCATGTCAATAATCTGTTTTGGTATCAATCCATCATATTTTTCCGCCACATGTTCTGGTGTATAACTTTCGATATCGCTGACACCTTTTACAGTGATATCCACTTTTACTTCTTTACTAGCTAATTGAGTCAAATCCCGATCACCGGAAAGTACGACGACATCAAATTGATTTTTATCTACTTTTTCTGCCAAAGTACCGATAATATCATCCGCTTCATAATTGGGCAATTCGTAATACTGTACACCTAATCCCGTCAACAAATCACGGATATATGGCATTTGTTCTTTGAATTCGCCTGGTGTTTTAGATCTTCCTCCTTTGTACTCCGCATACATTTCTGTCCGAAAGGTCGTTTTTCCTGCATCGAACGCAACCAGAACATGCGTCGGTTGCTCTTTTTGCATAACATTTTCAAACATCGTATTGAATGCATAGATTGCATTTGTATGAAGACCGTTTCTGTTTTTGAAACGTTCAAGGGAATTGTGCAGC
The DNA here is from genome assembly GCF_030053755.1 of Enterococcus sp. ZQ21. Taxonomy (NCBI): domain Bacteria; kingdom Bacillati; phylum Bacillota; class Bacilli; order Lactobacillales; family Enterococcaceae; genus Enterococcus; species Enterococcus sp. ZQ21. Next base: position 1,226,805 of record NZ_CP125658.1, on the reverse strand, counting down.
GCAAAGAATGCGCGAAAAGCCACACTGTTCCCATCAACGAGTAATAATTTATTTTTTGTCATCTTCTTAACTCCTTACTGTAAAGTTCTTATTCATTCTAACAAAGAATCATGCGGAATGCGAAAAGAAAAAGCGGGACCATACCAAATATTTTGGTATAGCCCCAACTGATCAATTTTTTCCTTTTTTAGTTGTTCCGTCCAAAGATTCTTAAAAACGCCAAGAACAAATTGATAAAGTCTAAATACAGCTTCAATGCCATAAATACAGCAATGCCACTATGTGCTGTTCCATTTGTCTGGACATAGATATTACGAATGCTTTGGTTATCATAAGCTGTGATCCCTGCAAAGATGACGACTAAAAGCAGTGAGATGAACAGCTCAACTGCGCTACTTCTCAAAATGAAGATGTTCAAGACTAGTGCAATGATCACTCCGATCAAAGCAGCCTGTCCTGCTCTTCCGACCCCGCTAAGATCTCGTTTTGTTGTCACTCCGACAACAGACATCCCCATGAACATCAAGGTAGCTGTCAAGAAAGCTTGTGTTACTGTTCCAATATCGTAGAATGCAAGAGTAACTGCTAATGTTACGCCATTCAAAAGAGAGTAGGCAATGAATCCACCGATCGCTAAGCTCGGATTCTTTTGTGCTTTTACGCCTAGAACCATTACCAAAATCAGTTCAACGATCCACAGACCCATAAAGCCTAATGGAAAGTTATTGATAAAAGTTGCTAGTTGTAAAGGAAATACCCAAAGAGCCAAGTAAGAAGTGACTGCACTAAGGGCAAGCCCCATACCTAAAAAACCATAAACTTTTGCATAAAAACGATTGATGCCTGACATTGATGTACTTGGATTATTCATTTAATTCACCTTCACTTTCGATTGCTATTTCCAATTCAGGAACTTGTGGCGGTTGGACCATAACAACAGCATCCAACACACGATCTTCGTTCGTGTTTTCCGCTTCTACAGAAATCGTCACCACGTCCTTCATCTTATCTACTTTTATGACCTCAAACTGAAAAGTCAGTGTTTCATAATGGAAAACCGGTTCAATAAAATTGACAGAAAAATTGACAACATGTGATCCTGGTCCAGGAAGATGCTTTGAAATTGCACTTGTGATGATTCCCATCAGCATCACTGATGGAACGATTGGCTGATGATATTCTGTTTTTTGTGCAAAGTCATGTTGGATATACAAAGGATTTGCATCATTCGTCAATCCCAAATACAGCAAAAGCTGGTTATCTTCAATAGATTCTGTTAAAGATAACGAGTCGCCTTCCTCGATTTCATTTATTGTTTTTCCTAGTTTTCTCGGCTTACCTATGTTCAAGATAGAAACCCTCCAGTTTATTTTTAATCATACATTATTGTACCAAAAGCAGCGCAAAAGGCAAGTTTTGCTCCTTTAATTTAACAGATTTCTATAGTTTAAAGAGGTCGTGAAAAAGCTGTCCTGCATCAAGTAATAAGAACAGCCAAGAAAAAACAGCTTCTCATGTTTTTGATTTGGCTAGGCTTATTACCGCAGATGCAAGCTTTTGAACGCCGTTTATCAAAAGTTGTAAAAAAGGGAGCATGACAAGAATTTTGCCACTCTCCCTCTTTCTATTTTTATAAGGACACTGCAGTAATTGTATTACAGTACATTTTTCGTCGTGCTGCTTAAAAGTTTTTCATACGCTTGTTCAAATTTTTGAACATCTCCAGCACCCATGAAGATTACTACTGCATCATGATAATCTAATAATGGAGATACATTATTTTCTTTGATGACTTCTCCACCTTTTTTGATTTTCGCTCCAAGGTCTTCGATCTTAACGTTTCCTTGTTCTTCCCGAGCCGAACCAAAAATATCGCATAAGTAAACTTTATCAGCTAAATCAAGTGCTTCTGCAAATTCATCCATCAATGCAATCGTACGCGTAAACGTATGAGGTTGGAAAACTGCAATTATTTCTTTATCTGGATATTTTTGGCGTGCGCCATCAATGGTTGCTTTGATTTCTGCAGGGTGATGCGCATAATCATCGACTACGGTCATGTCTGCTACGATTTTTTCACTGAATCGACGTTTTACTCCTGGGAAAGTCAGCATTTCTTCCGCAACTTCTTTCAGATCCAGTTTTTCGAAATACGCGACTGCAATAACACCTAAAGCATTTAAAATATTGTGTTTGCCGAATGCCGGTACAGTGAAATGTCCAACAAATTCATCCCCATGATAGACATCAAAAGCAGAACCGGATGTTGTACGTTCGATGTTTCGTGCTTGGATATCATCATTTTCTGTGACACCATAATAATAAATCGGCACATCTGCTTCTAATTTGCGTAAATAAGCGTCGTCACCGTACGCAAAAATAGCTTTTTTCACTTGTCCAGCCATTGTTTGGAAAGCTGTAAATACATCGTCGATACTTGTATAATAATCCGGATGATCAAAATCGATGTTTGTCATGATCGCATAGTCTGGTGAATAGGCAAGGAAATGACGGCGATATTCACAGGCTTCAAATGAAAAGAATTCCGCTTGCGGATCACCATGCCCTGTTCCGTCTCCAATTAGATAACTTGTTGGACGAACACCACTCAATACATGAGAGAGCAGACCAGTCGTACTTGTTTTTCCGTGAGAACCGGTTACAGCGATACTCGTATAGTTTTGGATAAAATGACCAATAAAGTCGTGATAGCGAATCACTTCCAAACCTAATTCTTTTGCTCGCTGGATTTCTTCATGTGAATCAGGAAATGCATTTCCTGCAATAATCGTCATACCTGGTTTTACATTGTCTGCGTTAAATGGCAGAATCGTGATATTTGCTTTTTCTAAATCTCTTTGTGTAAAGAAATATTTTTCAATGTCTGATCCTTGGACATTTAAACCTTGTTCATGTAAAACAAGAGCCAAGGAGCTCATTCCTGAACCTTTGATACCAACAAAATGATACAATTTATTTTGATTTTCCATTTGAATCCTCTTCTCTTATCTAGCGTCCATTCTTTTAGCTATTACATTCAACACGCTCCTCATTATCTTATAAACGATTGAAAATTTCAACCAAATTTATTTAGAAAGGGGGATTCGCCTGCTAAAAAGGTCATGTACGGGAAAAATCCGTTTTTATTGACTGTTTGATTCTTGTATAAGAAGACCAAACTTCTTCTGATATATCAATATGAGGAATAAAATCTTTTCCTTTCGGACCATAGCCATTCTCATCGTCGTGGAGTCGCTCCATTTCTCCTAACACCAGTGCATAGAAATATTCCTTCGGCCATTGATGGTTCAGTTCTTTTACTGTAAAGACGATCTCCTCAGAAAAGTGAAGGATTTCCGGCACAAATGGCACAGCATTTGCGAAAACAGTTTGTTCATTTTGCCATACTTTCTCAAAAGTTGCTCGAGTCCTGCGTTGCAGTGTCGGATCATTCATCAATAGGACTTTTTCTGGTACAGCATCTAAGGAATGAAGAATCTCCAGTGAAAAAGTGGCGTTCTCTCCAGAATTTGTAGACTTCGATTCTATCAGGAAAGCCTTATCGGGCAAATCATAGACTTCTTTTAGATACTGACGACAGATTTCACTTTCACTCATGCCTTCTTCAAAATGAAATCCTTGCTTTTCAAAATTCCCATAAAGGATCCTAGTCGCATGACCCACCCCGCCGACCAAAAACAAACGTTCTACTTGACCATTTACATACATTTGTGCTGCTTTATCAGCTAAGATAGGAAGACCGTTTCCAGCTAAAATAAGTGTAGGTGCCGACAATTTCTCAAAATCTTTCTCATCAGGCGCGGCTAAAAAGGCTAATAACTGATTCCAGTCTTTTAGATTTCTCTGCTCGTTTTTTTCCAAAAACTCTTCATCCTTTCATCTGATTTTTTATACTTCATTGAGGCTTTCTCTCTTTGTCTCAATCCATTTGATTTCCCCATGACATCTTCCACAACGATATTTGTGTACATCGATTCTTCTTTTGCGGCAGATCGTGGCAGAACAATCTTGGCATTGATAATATTCGATCTTTATCTGTTTCTTCGTCAAGGCTGGCGCATAGCGCAATCCTCCTGTTTTTTTCAAAAGATACTTGAAATCCATATCTTTATGACGATATCCTCTTCCAGTTAGATGCAGATGATAATGGCAAAGTTCATGTTTGATGATTCCTGTAATCGTTTCTTTGTCTGACTCTTCAAACAGCTTTACATTAAAATCTAAATGATGATCGTTTAAATGATAGCGCCCGCCAGTTGTACGCAAGCGTGGATTGAACATTGCTTGGTGCTTGAAAGGACGCTGGAAGCTTTTTAATGATATCTCTTCTACTAACTGCTGCAGTTCTTCTTGTGTCAATTTTTGTTACTCCTCATTGTTACTCTTCATAAGGGGAAAGCATCGTCAAACTGATTCTGCCTTTTTTCGTATCAACTTGCTCTATCCAAACCGTCACGATATCTCCGACTGACACGACGTCTGTTGGATGCTTGACAAATTTTTTGCTAAGTTTTGAGATATGGACAAGTCCGTCTTGTTTCACACCGATATCGACAAATGCGCCGAAGTCGATGACGTTACGGACCGTTCCAGTCAATTCCATACCTGGTTTCAAATCTTCCATACTCAACACATCTGTACGCAATAGGGGCGCTGGCATCTCATCACGCATATCTCGTCCAGGTTTTGTCAGCCCAGCTAAAATATCGGCTAACGTTTCTTCTCCGACTGATAAGCTTTCAGCCAGTTTCTCCGCGGATAACCGTGTCAATTTTTCTACTGCTTCTTCTGTCCCAAGCTCTTTTTCTGAAAGATGGACGGTCATTAATATGTCTTTCGCAATAGAATAACTTTCGGGATGGATACCGGTGTTGTCCAAAATGTTTTTCCCGCCAGGAACTCGCAAGAAGCCGATTGCTTGTTCATATGCTTTTGGTCCTAAACGTGGCACTTTTTTCAGCTGATTTCGTGCAGTAAATTCTCCATTTTCTTCACGATAACTGACAATGTTTTGGGCAGTCGTTTTATTCAATCCTGATATATGCTGCAAGAGCTGTGGACTAGCCGTGTTCACATCCACGCCTACTTGGTTGACCGCTGTTTCCACGACAAAATCCAATTGTTCAGTCAAACGTTTTTGAGAAACATCATGTTGGTACTGTCCTACACCGACAGCTTTAGGATCGATCTTGACTAATTCAGCTAAAGGATCTTGCAGACGACGGGCAATAGAAACAGCACTTCTTTCTTCTACTTGTAGATGCGGGAATTCTTTTCGTGCAATTTCGCTAGCAGAGTAAACAGAAGCGCCAGCTTCATTGACAATGGCATAATAGGCTTTATGGTCAGCTGATTTCAATTGTTCAGCCACAAAAAGTTCTGATTCCCGACTGGCTGTTCCATTCCCGATAGCTACCATATCTACTTGATATTGATTGATCAATTGGATAAAAGCTGGACCAGCAGCTTCCCTTTTCGCTTGTGCTGCAGGTTTATGCGGATAAATGACTTCGATTGCCAAAACTTTTCCTGTCGCATCTACGACTGCTAGTTTACATCCAGTACGATAGGCCGGATCAAATCCCAGTACGACTTTACCTTTTAGCGGCGGTTGCAACAAAAGATTGCGAAGATTTTCTCCAAAAATAGCGATGGCTTGCTCATCCGCCTTTTCAGTCAATTCATTACGCAGTTCTCGCTCGATTGCCGGCTGTATAAAGCGTTTATAACTATCTTGATAAGCTTCTCTTACAAAGGAAGAAGAAGGTGAGGCAGGATTTTTCACTAATTGGCGATCCAAGTAAGCTAAAACTGCTGCTTCGTCTACTTGAAGGAATACTTTGAGAACCTCTTCTTTTTCTCCTCGATTAGTGGCCAATATCCGATGAGAAACCATTTTATGGACAGGTTCTGCAAAGTCATAATACATTTCATATACGCCTTTCTCATCTGTTTTCTCATCCTTGACTTGGCTGACATACATGCCTTTGTTATACGTATAAGACCGAATCCAAGTCCGAAACTTTGCATTATCGCTGACTTGTTCAGCAATGATCTCATGCGCACCTTGCAACGCTTCTTCAGCAGAAGAGACTTCTTTTTCTTTATCGATATATTTTTCTGCTTCCGTTTGCACCTCTCCATCTGTAAGCTGCATCAGCCACAGCGCGAGTGGCTCAAGTCCTTTTTCTTTAGCAATCGTTGCTTTTGTCCGCCGTTTCTGTTTGTATGGCCGATATAAATCTTCCACTTGTTGCATTTTTACGGATTGCGTGATTTCTGTTTCTAACTCAGGGGTCAGTTTCCCTTGTTCATCGATCAGCCGAATCACTTCGTTTTTTCGTTTTTCTAAGTTTTCAAGATATGCATACCGCTCTTCGATTTCACGAATCTGGACTTCATCAAGACTTCCCGTCATTTCTTTTCGATAACGCGCGATAAAAGGAACGGTGTTTCCTTCATTTAACAAATTAAGTACAGTCGTCAACTGCTTGGGACGATAGTCTGAAAGCTCTTTTTGTACAAGCTGAATGATTGTCTGGTTCAAATTTTCCGTCATTAAAATGCCTCTTTTCTGCTAAAAATTGCATCTTTATTCTATCATACTTTTTATCATGGGTTAAACTGCTGAAAGAAACAATATTATCTATACAAATAAAAAGAGCCGCAACAAAGTCGCAGCTCCTTCATTCTTTCCATTTGTCAGATTCCTTGCCAAGATCCTTCGTTGTTCTGATATTCAATGTCTTGAAGGATGCCTTCCTTGTCAAAAACAACCCCATGCAATGACCCTCCGAATACAGCCCCACCGTCCATTCCGATTTTATGATCCTGAATCCAGAGATCTGTTGTCTGCATATCTCCATGGAGCATTGGTGTAATCGTATGTCCAAATACAATTGTCTTACCTGTATTGTTTTTCCCTTCATGAAATGGTTCCCGTATCCAAATAAAATCGCTTGGACTTGTCTTACGCCAGTCTTTCTTTGTCAAATCCACTCCAGCATGGACAAACAGATAATTTTCCCATTCATAATACAAGGGGCGCTGGACTAAAAATTCAATCAGTTCTGGGTATCTCGATCGGATCATCATTGAGATTTCAGTCGGGGAGTATTCCTCCGACGCACCTGGGTGAAGTAGGCTTTCAAATGTTTCTTTTCCACCATTTCTGATATAAGGCGCATACCAGTCCTCCGGTGCTTGCAGAAATTGCAAAAAATATTCTTCGTGGTTGCCCCGGAGATAAATGGCTCCTGTTTCTTCGACTAATTGTTTTCCTAATAGAAAACATTCCTTTGTACGAGGTCCTCGATCATTGAGATCTCCTAATAAAACAAGCTGATGGATCGTCGGATCATAATAGTGAATAAGTTTTTCAAAAAGATCATATTTACCATGGACATCGCCAATAGCATAAATCAATGATTTCATGTGGATCACCATCCTCAACGATAGTATAGCGCATATTGGAAATGGTCGACAATCAAAACTATTGTTTTCTATTTATTTAAAGCTGCAAACCGCAGTTCTGCTTCTTCTGGAGAGATTCCATGGTCTTGAACATAGCGGTTGCGTGGATGTTTCGCACACTCTACGCTACATGCTCCTAAATGTTTTTCTTCATTTTCAATGGAAGCAAGAATCTGGCGATTGCACTCAGGATTGCTACAATTGATATATCGTTCACATGGTGTTCCGTCAAACCAGTCGCGACCGACGATTTGTTTATCTACTTGGTTGATATCGACAGCGATTCGTTCATCAAACACATACATCTTGCCGTCCCATAATTCTCCTTGGACTTCAGGATCCTTACCATAAGTAGCAATACCGCCATGCAGCTGTCCGACATCTTTGAATCCTTCACGGACAAGCCAACCAGAAAACTTCTCGCAACGAATACCACCAGTACAGTAGGTCACTACCCGTTTTTCCATAAATTCTTCTTTGTGCTCGCGAATCCAGTCTGGAAGCTCTCGAAAACTGCGTATATCTGGGCGTACGGCCCCTCGAAAATGCCCCAAGTCATATTCATAATCATTCCGTGCATCAATCACCACTGTCTGTTCGTCTAAAATAGCTTCTTTAAATTCTTGCGGTGAAAGATAAGCACCTGTCACTTGGTTTGGATCAATGTCCTCTTCTAGCTTTAAACTTACAAGCTCTGGACGGTATCTTACAAACATCTTCTTAAAGGCATGTCCTTCGCTTGGATCAATCTTGAACATCGTATCAGCAAATCGAGGATCAGCTTTCATTGCTTCCATATAGGCAGTCGTGTTTTCAACGGTTCCAGACACAGTACCATTTATTCCTTCTTCAGCTACTAGAATACGACCTTTAAGATCCAAAGATTTGCAAAAGGCTAAATGATTTTTGGCAAATTCCTCTGGTTCTTCTATTTTTGTATAATTGTAATAAAGCAGTACTTGATAATCCATGTATTTCTTCCTTCCTTCTTTTCGTTCCTAAACAGTATAAAGAAGGCGTTCGCATTTGACGATTTATTTGCTTGTGTATAATTACGCATGTGGTTTTTTTGTTTACATAATATTATTATTTGAATTAAAAAAACTTCGCTTTCCTGTTTTGCACAGAAAAACAAAGTCTTTGTTTCTATTATTTACCTGTAACCGCAAAGTAATTGCCATCAGGATCAGCAAAGTTGAAGACATATTCTTCTCCAAGCTGTACCATATCACCTAATGTGACTGATTGCGTCTGCATTTTTTTATATAATCCAAAGATATCTTTGCTGTAAAACATCAAAGATGGGGCACTAGTAGCTGTACCAGGTGAATGGGACTCAACAAACGCTCGATCATATAACACGAATGAGGTTTGACTGTCCTCAATCCCTACTTCAATTACAAGCGTCCCATCCATTTCTTGACGATCTTTTTCCGCAAAGCCAATTGCTCTCCAAAACGCTGCATTTTTTTCTACATCGTCCACATACAGCATGATTTTTATTTCATTTGTAAACATCTGTTTCCTCCTAAACGATCTGTTCTAACATCCCCAACTTTGTCAGTTTACCATAGGAAAATGGGAAAATCTACGAAAGCTCTCAACAGATTCATCCTACTTAAATACGCTTCTCTTTAATAATAAATTAAGTTGGTTGTTTTTGTTATTCCGACTTTCACTTTTCGGAATAAATATTTTGTACTTATATGGAATGAATAAAAAAACATACTAAGAGAGGAGAACCTCATTTATCAATGATGTTCCCCTCTAATCTTAGTATGTTTTTAACTATGCATTCACATCGATCACTTTTGAATCATCATTGATGACATCGCGATCTAAATCTTTGATGCGTGCACTTGTCACGATACCAGCTACCATGCTACCGCTGACGTTTACTGCTGTGCGTGCCATATCGATTAATGGTTCAACAGAGATAACTAACCCAACGATTGCTACTGGCAAGTTCATTGCCCCTAAAACGATCAGTGAAGCAAATGTTGCACCACCGCCGACTCCGGCTACACCAAAAGAGCTGATTGTTACAATCGCCACAAGCATCAAAATAAATTCCAAACTAAAGACATTCACTCCAGCCGCTGGTGCGACGATCGTTGCCAACATAGCTGGATAAACACCAGCACAGCCGTTTTGTCCAATAGATAAACCAAAACTTGCTGAGAAGTTAGCTGTTGCATCGTCTACTCCTAAAGCTTTTGTCTGAGTCTCGATGTTCAATGGCAAGGCTCCGGCACTTGAACGTGAAGTAAACGCAAAGCTCAATACTGGAAAAGCTTTTTTGAAATAGTTGATTGGATTGACTTTGGCACCAATCAAAATCAGTGAGTGGACAATTAAAACAGCCAGCAATGCTACGTAAGATGCAACGACAAATTTACCTAAATTGACGATAGCTGCAAAATCACTTGTTGCCAAAACGTTTGTCATCAAAGCAAATACCCCATATGGTGTCAAACGCAGAACAAGCGTCACAATCCGCATAATGATTTTATACAGACTGTCGACTAGATCTGAAAAGAATGCTGCTTCTTTTGGCGCTTTTCTTTTCACCCCTAGATAAGCGATACCGACAAAGGCTGCAAAAATAACGACTCCAATCGTACTAGTTGCACGGCTACCTGCTAAATCAGCAAATACGTTTTTAGGGATAAAGGATAAAATCTGCTGCGGAATCGATAAGTTTTCAACCGTTTCCTGACGTGTCGCCAATTCAGAGATCCGTGCTGTTTCTGCTGCTCCTTGTGTGAATTTAGCTCCTTGAAGACCGAACAGCATCGTTGAACCGATTCCGATCAATGCTGCAATAGCTGTTGTACCAAGTAAAGAAGTCAGTACAGTTGCACTGATTTTCCCCAGCTTTTCAGAAACTTTCATTTTTGTGAATGCACCAATGATCGAAATGAACACTAGAGGCATAACTAGCATTTGCAAGAATGATACATACCCTTGTCCTACGATCCCGATCCATTCTATTGATTGAGTAACGACTTTGTCTTCTACCCCAAAGATCAATTGAAGCAGACCGCCAAAGACGATACCAACTCCTAATGCTGTAAAGACGCGTGTTGAAAATTTTGTATGGCGCTTTTGCATACGATAGAACACATATAATAATGCCGCAAAAACTAGAACCACTAAAACTGTGATGAGTGTTGTCATTTTTCTCCTCCTCATATTATTAATGACAAGTCCATCGAAGGAAGTAAAGGTTCCCGAGAATGATTCTTCAACCATCCTCCTGAAAAATTTTTTTCAGTGACTTTTATATTTTAGACGATTTTCATCGAAATGACATTCTTTTTGCTTAAAATTAGTAATAAAAAAACATGCCTGTGATAGATTAAAACTATCACAGGCATGTTTTTACTGTCTATTCTTGTTTTTCTGATTGAAAATTCAATTTTACCCCAGGCTGATCCAAGGCGATCTCTGTCACCTCATAAGACATCCGGCGTACGATATCGAATAAAGGTGCTACTAGTTCGTCCACTTCTTCTTGTGTGACATCATTTTGACCTTCAATTTTCCGATTGAGGATATGATTGATCTGACTCACACTTCCAGATAAAACATATGTATCAAACACTAAACGGAACTCTAAGCGTGCTCCTACGATGCTATGTTCTTTCGGATAGTTTTCGATCGTTTCTTTCAAAGGCGAGAAGCCCACTTTCAAATCTGTTTCTACTTCTTGGTTCGGTAATCTCATATCATAATGAAATGCTTCTACTACTTCTTTTTGTCTTCTGATTTCCATATAATTTTATCACTCCTTTATAAAAATTATAACATATCTCCTTTGTAAGGGGATACTATTTTTTTACGTTACTCTGCAAGGATAGGATTTCATTCAAATTTCCTACCACATAATCTGCAGGAATCTCTCCCAGAAAATGATCGATATCGTAAAGACAAGTAACGACTCCTGCGTTTTTCCCTGCTTCAATATCTAAACGGCGATCGCCGATCATCATCGTGTCTGTTCTTTCTAAATGAAAAGTCTCAATCAAATACTTTAAAGATGCTGGATCCGGTTTACGAGGAAAATCCTGATCAATCCCTACTACTTCCTCAATCAGATGGGCTAATTGATACTCTTTCAGCAGTTCCCATGTCGATTCTGTCAAACGGTGGGTCAAGATGAAGTGACGTCCTCCATTGATTTTTAGCCTTTCAAGTACTTGTTTCGTTTCTGGAAATGGACGGGAAGCTTCCTTGCTTTTTTTCTCATACCGATGAAACCATTCATTAAACTCATTGGCGTCCAAATTTGATTCATTGATCAAATAACTGGTGGAATATTTTTTCATTTTGAAGTAGATCTCTTTTTTGTCCATATTGATACCAAAATCTTTTAGAGCTTGCTGAGCACCATCTACCATTGCGGGATACGTATCAAACAATGTCCCATCAAAGTCCCATATATAATTTCTCACGTTTTTTGTTCCATTCCTTTGCTTCTTTTTTCTATCTTTCATTATAGATAAATACGTTGATTAAAGTATTGTTTTCTCTAGAATCGTCAAATCGTCTGTTAATGTATATTGGATTGGTTGTGCGTTCGGGATATCAATTGTATCCATTTGATCCTCAGGAACATTTTCTAAATATTTTGTCAGTGCTCGGATGCTATTCCCATGACCCACAACTAGTAAATCTTTCCGATCTTTCAGTTTTGGTGCTAGTTGATCTTGCCACAAAGGAATGATCCGATTCACTGTCATTTCTAGACTTTCTCCGTGCGGAATCAAATGTGGATCCAAATGATCATATCTGCGGTCAAATCGGTTTTCTGCGGTTAACGGCGGAACTTCTGTATATCCTCTGCGCCATTTCTTTACTTGATCTTTTCCGTATATTTCTTTCATCTGATCCTTGTTTTTACCAACAAGATCCCCATAGTGCCGTTCATTCAGACGCCATGTTTTTACTATAGGAAGCCACAACTGCCCCATTTCTTCTAGTGCGACTTGACCGGTAAGAATCGCGCGTTTTAAAACAGAGGTGTAAACCGCATCGAATTGAAGACCGGCTTCATACATTTTTTGACCGGCTACTGCTGCTTGTTCTTTTCCTTTTTCTGTTAAGGCGACATCTAGCCACCCTGTCCAGTAATTTTCAAAATTTGCCTCGCTTTCGCCATGACGCAATAATACTAATTTCATTTTTTTCTCCCTTAAACATTCGTTTCGAATTTTATGCCACATGTTTTGCATGTCACGCGTATTCGTCCTTTTCCTCTAGGCGCACGCTGCTTTTGATGACAATTCGGGCACTCAAAAAAAGTATAGCTTTTTCGTTCCGTTTTAGCTTGCTTTTTGTTTCTCATCTGATGATATTTTTCTTTGACTTTATCAAAATATTCCAAATAACGTTGATTTTCATTTAGTCTAGGATAGATTTTTTTTGATAGAAAACGAAATAGCATCCATCCGAAAAAGACGATGAACAACAATTGCCCGATTCTAAATGGCAACCACCGACTTAGTAAACTAAAAAAAAGTGCGATAATCAATAGAACCCGATTCAATTGATCAAATTTTGCATATCTTCCCTGCATAAGTTTTTGATAGTTCTGCTGAAACCGTATCAGTCTTTCTAACCATGTTTGCATCCTATTATCTCCTCCATCATCTATCATTCATTATGACAAAAAAAACAAAAAAGAAAAAGCCTTAATTGGCCTTTTCCATTGCGACTTGATGAAGGACATTCCGATTTCTGGTAAAGTCGATCACAATCACTTTCTTTTTATCTTCTCTGTTGACTACACGGAATGTGTCCGTCAATGGCAAAAACAGCTTCTTAGATGGTAGCTGTTGCATACGTATAAATCGATGGATCATCGTAATCAATTGAGGGAATTGAATGGACGTATGAAGCAGATTTGGGTATTTTTTCAACAGTTGAGTCGTTTTGATCAAATTCCGTTTTTTACTGATTACTTTTAAAAAGCTTTTTAGAATCTTTTGCTGACGTCTAAAAATAGAAAAAGAATTTTCATCATCTATTTGATAACGCATTTGTTTCTGTAGTTCTGCTGCAGTCAAATGAATCTTCCCATCATTCGTATCGATCATCAAACCTTCTGGGAATAGCTCAACGACTGCTCGATCCCAAGATTCGAGAGAAAGCTCGATATAATCTTTTACCGGTAATTCCAATTCTGCCTCAAAAAAGTGCAAAACAGCCGATAGTCCTTCTGCTTGATAAATTTCTCCTAATGTTAGTCCCTCTAGATGGAACTCTGGTGAAAAATGCAGCAATGTTTTATTTTCCTGCAATTGAACATATAGAAATGTAGACCGCTCAATCAGAGTATCTTTTAAAACAACTAAAAAATTCATTTTTCTCCCCCTTTTTTCATCATTTTTAAAATAGCATATTTTGAAAAGAATGTCTGATGCTTAGAGAAGAATTTCATAAAAATTTACTATTTCATAAGTATTCACGAAAAAAACCTAAACAAAAAAGCGGAAATAACGTTCATCCGCCTTCTTATTTAGGTTTATTTTTTCTTCAAATGCTTGTCTATGATTCAGGATTTTCTCTATCGTTAGTTTCATCCAAAAGTTCCTGCATCCCGATAATTTCCCGATACTGATGAATCTTAGTGATACCAATTACTTTATCTACATCAATACTAAAACAAATCCCGTTACCTGGAACATCGATGTTGATGCCTTGACCAATCGCATCCATCACTTGATTCGTCAAACTATCTGGTACTAATGTCAAAACAACATCTTTTTCTGGCGAGATGTCCAAACCTAAAAATTTCCCTGAATCATGTACACCAGAACCACGACCATGCAAGATTGTACCGCCAGCTGCACCTGCTTCTTTTGAAAAGTCGATGACATCTTCACCTGTTCCTCCGTCCACGATCGTCACAATCATGTGAAGATTCAATGCTACAAGATCTTTCATTTGCTTCCCCCCAATTTTTGCAATCTTTCTTTTTCGATTCTGTCTTTTTCATCTTTTCGTTTATAAATATATCCTAGTACTAAAGTGGATAATATTGGTGTCAATGCAATCATTGCAACCACACCAAACCCATCAATGATCGGATCTCTTCCCTCAATTTGTGCAGCGATCGCCACGCTCATTGATAAAATAAATGTCGAACACATCGGACCCGTTGCTACTCCACCGTTGTCAAAAGCCATTGCTAAAAAGATCTTGTCCACTTTTCGTCCTAAAATAAATGCTAGCCCATATCCTGGAATCAAGAAATAATAAAGAGAGAATCCGACGAGCAAACGCCACATAGACAATCCTACTGCTGCGCCAATCCCAATCGAAATTACCATCAGCATGACTTTCGACCGGATCCTCCCTTCACTCAATTCTTCAACCTGTTTGACCATTACATGAATCGCCGGCTCAGCAAACCCTACTAGGAACCCCATCAAAAAGCCAAGTGGAACCAATATATAATTATAGGGCAATCCAGCGATCGTACTACCTAAATGCTGTCCTACCGGAACGTAAGCCATATTGACTCCGTGCAGGAAAAGGATCAACCCAATAGTCGTTATCATGAAGCCTTTCATAATGTCAAAGAAACGCTTCTTGCGCATACGAAAACTAATGATATTCATCAAAACAAATAGAATCACGATAGGTGCCACTGCTAAAATAACTTCCATAGTAACGATCTCGATACCATCTATCACTTGCTGCCAGAAATTCATTGGAAGATCACCCCCAAAATCATTACGGCAAGAATTGGTCCTAATGAAGCAATACCAACCATTCCAAAGCTGTCATTTTCATTTTTCTTTTGTTTGATCATACTAGTCATCCCTCCGGCAAGGGCCAAGATAAATGGGACAGTTACTGGACCAGTAGTCACTCCCCCCGAATCAAAAGCAATCGGCATGAATTCGGAACTGGTGAACAACGAGGCGATCAAAACGCCTATGTAGCCTATAGCCATCAATTGATAATAGGATAGCTTGAATACGACCCGAAGCAGCGCAAAGGCTAGAAATACTCCAGTGCCGACGCTGACGATCCCAATCAGCAACACTCTGCCAATCTCTCCGTCAGATATATCATATACTTGTTGTCCCAAAACTTGCACGGAAGGTTCGGCAATCGTGATCACGATCCCGATAGCAAACCCCAAACTGACCAAAACAGCCAAACTTTTCTTTTTGATCATATATTTCCCTACTAGATCTCCGACTTCCATCATGGAATAGTCTGCCCCAAACAAAAAGAGCGTCATTCCGATCATCATGATAGCCGCACCTACCAAGAATGAAGCGAGGTCTTCTCCTTCTAACGGCGCAAAAACAAACGTTAAAATGACAATCAGGACGGTCATCGGCAATATGGCAGCAATCACTTCTTTAAAATTTTTTAGCATGTATCCTCCTCCTTTACTCTTTAAGTTTACCTTAAAATGAAAGAGTTTTCGAGTATAAACTTAAAACGTTATCTTTTAATTTTTCTCAACATAAAATAACACACGTCCCAAAAGTATCTTTTTACTTGGAAAAGATGACTTTGTAGGGACGCACTTGCTGTTGTTTTTTATTTTACAGAGCCGATCATTCCTTGAACGAATTGCTTTTGCAAAACAAAAAATACGATGGCAGTTGGTAAAGTAGCAATGACTAATCCAGCCATGATCATTCCATAATCTGGCGTATAGGAAGCACCCATAGCAGATAAAACAAGCGGAACCGTCCGTTTATCAGGAGATTGCAAAGCCACTAAGGGCCATAAATAATTGTTCCAACTGCTCATGAATGTGATGATTGCTGCCGCTGCATAGGTATTTTTAGCCGTCGGCATATATACTCTAAAAAAAATACTTAGTTCTTTTAGACCGTCTAATCGAGCGGCTTCTACTAGATCTTTTGGAAAGGATTTAACATTTTGTCGGAAGAAGAAGATCAAAAAAGCAGTGCTGACAGATGGTAAGATTACAACTAAGAAACTATTGATTCCCAAAATCGTTCCGTTCAATTGTGAAAACATTCGATACAAAGGAATCATCAACGCCGCAAAAGGAACCATCATCGATAGCAGTAGAATATTGAAAATCAAGTCTTTTCGCTTGCTTTGATAAATCTCAAACCCATATCCTTCCATTGAGGAAATCAGCAATGCAAACACAGTGGTCACTAAAGCGATCATTGCTGAATTCCAAAGGGAACGAGTAAAATTCAGTTCATTGGAAAACAAATTTTGAAAATTGATGATCAAGTTACTGCCAATCTTTATTTTTCCCGATGTGATATCCACGGGTGTATTCGTCATTCCCAGAATCATCCAGACAAAAGGGAAAATGGAAATAAATGATAGGATGCTTAATGCTGTATACTTTAATGCTGACCCAATTGCCGAACGAAGTCCTAAGGCTTGTTTTTTGACGTTGGGATGTTCGATCGTTTCTTTTTCTACCATGCTTTTCATCGACTCTCTCCTCCTACTTTCGTTTGGATTATCGACAATATCACAATAAAGGCAACAATAACAAAGGAAACTGCTGCCGCATATCCAAAATTAGGCGTGAATTTATAACTCAAATTATAGATGTATTGAGACAAGGTGGTCGTTGCATTTGCTGGACCCCCGCCAGTAATATTTTGTACTTCATCAAAAAGCTGCAATGTCCCGATCGTCGAAGTAATGGAAGTAAACAAAATGATCGGTTTTAAATTCGGGATCGTCACTTTGATAAACTGCTGCCATTTAGAAGCACCGTCAATAGATGCTGCTTCATAAATCTCCGAATCAATATTTTGCATGCCTGAAAGGAAAAAAATCATATTGTATCCAGTCCAACGCCAAGTGATCGAAAGAATGATCAGAACTTTCGCCCAAATTGGATGAGTCAGCCAGCCAATCGGTGTATCAATCATACCAATGCCCAACAACAAGTTGTTTACAAGGCCAGATTGAGAAAATAGACTTTTCATGATCAGAGAATAACTGACCATCGAAGTGATACACGGAAGAAAAATAGCTGTTCGAAACAACCCTTTATATTTCAGCTTTTTATCATTTAAGAGGTTGGAAATAAAAAGCGCTAGAAACAGCATGATTGGTACTTAAACTAGTAAATATAGGAACGTATTGAAAAAAGCTTTTTTAAAAGTAGCATCTGTCAGCATCCGCTGATAATTACCTAATCCGTTAAATCTCATATTGACAGGGGGACCACTTTGAAAAGACGTGATCAAAGCCAAAACCATCGGAATAAAAACCATGATCGATATCAAAATGACTGGCAAGATTAAAAAAGCATGCCCGTTTTTGAATAAATCTTTCTGCTTCATTCTTTTCCCTCCAATTCTATCATTGATTATTTAATTGAAAAGACAAGAAAGACAACGTCTGTAAGGCAGCCGCCATCTTTTTTGTCTTTTCGGTTGTCTGATGAAAAAGCAAAGAAATTTGCTTTTTTATCACCAATCAATTAGCCAACTGTGCTTCTACTTGTTTTTGTGTATCTGCTAGTACCTTGTCTGTCTCTTCTCCATTGATGATTCGATGAAGAGCTTCGGCTACGACTGCTTCAATTGCATAGGTCTCATGTCCGTAATTCACTTCTGGAATTTCTGATGTCCATTTGGAAAAATCATCAAAGACCTTTTGGCCACTGTAAAATTCTGAAGCTTCTTGATAAGCTTCTTGTTCATTTGCACTAAGCATCGTAGACACCAGTCCGATTTCTTTCGCAAGAGTGCCCATCAGTTCTTCATTCGATGCAAACGTTGCTTCGAGGAAATCTTTCGCTGATTCTTCTCCAGCTACTCCTTTGAGCACATACCAGCCAGCGCCGCCAAGGTTAGAAGCTTGCGCTTTTTGTAAACTTTCTGGCAGTGCAGGTATTGGCGCAATCTTCCATTTTCCAGATTGGTCTTCTGCTCCTTGGAT
Organism: Enterococcus sp. ZQ21; assembly: GCF_030053755.1. Taxonomy (NCBI): domain Bacteria; kingdom Bacillati; phylum Bacillota; class Bacilli; order Lactobacillales; family Enterococcaceae; genus Enterococcus; species Enterococcus sp. ZQ21. The sequence goes on along the minus strand of NZ_CP125658.1, from coordinate 1,208,388 downwards.
CGTTGAAGAATACCAAGCGCCAGTTGGGCTAGAAGCTACTGCTCCTGATTGTATCGCAGTTACTCCAGCATTCCAGTCAGAGGTTTGTTCGACTAGGTCTTCTTTCAAAAGAGTGGCAAATAATTCAAGACCATACTTTAAAGATGCATTGTCTTGGATCGTGACCGTCTCCCCGTCTTTGGACGTATACCATTCTCCCGCTTGTTGCATCATCATTCTTACTCGACCAAGATCAGAAGGATTGACTTCAGCGATTTTCTTTCCCGTCTTTTCTTTGACATCTCGCGCCACTTGAATATACTCGTCCCACCTCAGATTCTCCATGTCCTCTTCTGTATATCCTGCTTCAGCCATCAGATCCGTACGATAGAAGTTTGCTGTTACGCCCGAATCGAAAGGAACACCGTATATTTTTTCTCCTACTTTGTTTACCGCAAATTTATACGGTGCAAAATGATCTTCCTTTACAATAGCAGACAAATCAGCGAATGCATCTGGATAAGAAGTCAAATAGCCTTGTATCCTATAATCTTCAATCAAGACGATATTGGGCAATCCTTCTGTATTCCCGCTTGCTAAAGCGGTGTTCAGTTTCTGAACGATATCATCCTGAGACATCGTAACAACTTCTATCTCTGTTTCTTCGTTCTCATAAATTTTTTTTGCTTCATTCACTGCTTTGATATTGAATGTCTCATCCCACGCCCAAACAGTGACTTTTTCTTCGTTGTCTGCTGTGCTACTAGCACTTCCGCATCCTGTTAAGAAACCTGATGCTGCCGCTAAACAAACGACTCCAGCAATTAACTTTCTGATGTTCATTTTTATCCGCTCCTTTTCCATCCTTAGTTGTTTACGTTTGCTACATTCATCATACCAAAATTTGAAAACGGTTTCTTTATTATTCAGATACTTCAAAAATTTCTCCTAAAATAATAAAAAAATACAAATCAACTATGACAAAAGGAATAATCTTAGCATCTAGACCAAAGATCGAAAGGGTGGAGTTTCTTTAAAATAAAAATATCCTTGCATTTTCTCCTAGAAATAAGTATTTTTAAATTACAAGACTATTCTTAAGGCGGGTAAAAAAATGCCAATACGCGTAATTCTTATCGATGATGAACAGACGATTTTAGACGGAATGAAACAGTTGATCAATTGGTCTGAGCACGGGTTTCAATTAATAGGAACTTTTTCCAGCCCGTTGAAAGCGCTTGACTTTTCTTTGGCACATGCAATCGATATCGTGGTCACAGATGTAATGATGCCTGAACTAAATGGGATCGAATTATCGCGGCTATTAAAACAGCAACAACCTGAAACACAGATTCTTATCCTCTCTAGCTATGATGAATTTGATATGGTTAAAGATTCTTTCAAATATGGCGTCGCTGATTATCTTTTAAAGCCTCGATTGAGTCCTGATTTTTTTCTAAATTCCTTAATTGCCGTTTCACAAAAAATCAAAAAAAAGCCCAACCAAAGCCCAATCACCGATCGTTATGAGCAGATCTGCGAGAATCTTTCACAGCAGATTGCTGGACAAACTCGTCCATTGCTTGACCCTCTTCTTTTTGAACACACCTTGTTTTTTCTGGTATATACCGAAAATCGGCCATTCAGTTCAAAACAAGGCTCTAAACAAAAACAGTCGATCATCCATTCGTTGATGGATAGCGACGATTCATTTACTATTTATCCCTTTTCTACCTTTTCGGAAGAATCCGGCTATGTGATCAATACTGATTCCAAAGATACGCTTAGGAAGTTTGTTCAAAAGTTTCGTCAAGAAATTTTTCCAGGTGATTTTTTTGTTGTTTCTGACTCTTTTGCAATCCAAGATATCAATGAAATATTCCAAGAAATCAGAAATTGTACCAAAGGACAACGTTTCTATCATAAGGGAAAGAACCTTGCTTATCAGCATGAACTTCTTCCGTTATCAACCAACCACGAGCAGCAAGCAAGTAGCTATTTAACAAAAATCGTTCATAAAGACTACGCTTTAGCTGTCAAAGAACTTGAGGGTTTCTTCACGAAAATATTGGAACAGCCTATTGATCCAGCTTATTTGAAACATGAGGCAATCAATCGTTTCTATGCATTACTCAATGCTTTGGATGACGAATATGTTGGGAATGAAGAACTTTCTTTGCTCAAGATCGCCCTTCCTTCTTTATTAGCCGATGCTGAGTACTTGGAAGATTTTTCTATTCTTGTCAAAGAAACACTTGAGAAACTCACCCACTTTTCTGCAAATGCAATAAAAGACAATTTCGATATCTTGACTTTGATCTACGAGTTCGTCCAGGAAAATTATGAGAAAGAAATCAATTTACAACTTCTATCCGAAAAATATCATTTTTCATATAGCTATCTTTCAGCTATCTTTACTGAAAAATTTGGCATCAACTTTTCAAAATATCTAAAAAAAGTCCGTATTAGTAAAGCCAAGCTCTTTTTAACGGAAACACGGCTTACTTTGACGGAAATCTGTGAGAAAGTCGGCTATACCGAACTGGGTTATTTCTCCAGAGTTTTTAAAGAAGAGACAGGAATGACACCTTCTCAATACCGTAAAGGAACTTTTGTAAAATGAGAAAAAAAATCAAAGAGCATGAACTCTTTACCAAACTTCTGTTCATTTTGTTCATCGGTCTTTTTCTGCAGGCCATCGTCATCTCTTTGTTTATTTATCATCGATCAAGGGATGCCTATATCCAGCTGTTCAATCAATCGAATGATGTGGTACTAAAAAAGATCCAATCTGAATTTGAAGGCTTGAATGATGCAATCGAGAATACATTAGCCGCTTTTGATTCCAACCCAGCTGTCGAAAGCTATTTTTCCAATGGTCCAGTCCAACATATGGAACAGCTTCAGCAGCTAAGAACGATCCAAAAAATGAATGACTCTCTTTCAAAAATCCATCCAATGATCGATTACGATGTGTTGATCTTTGGAGAAAACGGAAGAACTTTTGTCGGAAACGACATGCTCACTGCCGTATCTGCCGATTCTTTTTTTCAATCTGCGATTGCCCAGAGAGTGAATGAACGTGCTGCTGATACACAAATGCTTTTTGTACAATACGGATTGACTCTTCGCGATAAGAAAGCACCCAGCGTCTTCTTTGTCAAAAAACTGAAAAACACATTGAATCACATTTACGGATATGCTGTTTTATCGATCTCATCTCAGCAACTAGCGAATCTTTTTCAATCTGTAGTGAATCCTGAGATATCGAAGATCTCCTTCATGAACGAAGAACAGACAATCATCGCATCAAATGAAGAAAATAGAATTGGGAGCCGATCAATGATTTTCAAAAAACTAACAGTAGGCGAAACAACGATTTCAAATGGACAGCAGTTGACCCGTCTTCCCCTGTACCGCCAGGATTGTACATTACTCAGTCAAGTCGATCTTCATTCTTTGTCTAACCAAATGGGCGTGATTTTCCCCATTATTTTGTATAATATCGTGACACTTGCTTTTGCTGGCTCATTGGCATTTATGTATTTGGATCGACACACAAAATCGATCTACCGCTTGATTGATTCGCTAAACTGGCTAGAGGAAGATGGCTTAAAAGCTACTGTTCCTGTACAAGGAAGCCATGAAGTCCAATTGCTAGGGAATACGATCAATCAATTGCTAAGTAATGCGCAGCATCATTATGAACAGACCATCCAAGACGAAAAGAAGAAACGTTCGCTTGAAATCCAAACTATGCAAGCACAGATACAGCCCCATTTCATTTATAATACGCTGACTAGCTTGAAATTTTTGATTTGGCAGAAAAAAACAGATGAAGCAGTTCAGGGAATCGACAGTTTCATTACTTTACTAAGAAGTACGATTGGAAAAAAAGAAGAAGTGATTCCAGTCAAGGAAGAAATCAAAAGCGTACAAAGTTACATTGATCTTTTGAGTATGCGATATGGCGAAAGAATCTCGGCTAAAATAATGATTCCTGATGAACTGCAGACATTATCTATGCCGAATATGATCCTTCAACCAATTATCGAAAACGCCTATCTTCATGCTTTTCACAATAAAACGCAAGGATTCATCACGGTGTACGGCAAAACAAAAAATCAGCTTCTTTTATTCGAAGTGATTGATAACGGCGATGGCTTCGATACTGAAAATACCAAACAAAAAAATGATCATTTCTCAGGAATCGGCATCAGTCATGTAGATGAGCGGATACGCCTAATGTATGGAGATGCATATGGCATAACGATCCAATCAGTGATTGGGACAGGAACGACTGTAACGATTTGTCTCCCGCTTCTTCCTAAAAATCAATCAGAATAAGAATAGCCAAGCGCTGATTGATTTATTTTAAGTTAAATAAATCAGTATTCTTGACTTTCATCTACGCGTCTATTCTACTGTCAATACTGGATAACAGCCCAATATTTGACTTTTTCCTCCGAGCATCTTGATTTCTTGGAGCGCATTCTCTACTAATGCCATTGGGCGGTCCAATAACAAATCGATTACGAAAAAATATTCTCCCAAGCTAGTTTTCAATGGTCGGGATTCAATCTTACTTAAGTTGATCTCCCGCCAGCCAAAAGCTGCCAGCATTTTATGAAGCATCCCTGGCCGATTAGCAGGCAGTGTCAAGATGACACTCATCTTTACTGGAACTGGCTGCTGGCTGGTCATCTTTCGGTCACCGACGATCCAAAAACGTGTCTGGTTCAACTCATTATCTTGGATATTCACAGCTAAGATCTCCAATCCAACATGCTGTGCTGTTTCTAATGAAGCAATCGCTGCTGCGTCTTCTTTCGGATGTTCTGCTACATACATTGCTGCAGCAGTTGTTGATTCTGTTGCTACTAAAGGAACATTAGGATAATGCGTTTCTAAAAACTGTTGTGATTGTGCTAGTGCTTGGGGATGAGAAAGGATTTTTGTAATCTTTGTTGCTGCATTGCCTAAAAGCTGCTGCTTGATAGGAAGAACGATTTCACTTTTAACTTCGACTTCTGGATGTTTGGAAAGAAGATCGATTGTGTGATGAACAGATCCTTCCAATGAATTCTCTACAGGAACGACAGCCAGATCCACCTGTTTGCGAAACAAAGCGCGCAAACAAGCAGGAATCGAAGCATACGCAGTCAATTGTTCTGTAGGAAATAGCTGGCAAGCCGCCTGATAAGTGAACGAACTTTCTGGCCCTAGATAGCTGACATTCATATGCTTTTGATCCTCTCTATAATGGTATCGATGATCTTTTCTGGTGTTTCATTGGTCGTGTTGATTCGAAGTGTCGCGCTCTCTTCATACCAGGAAAGTCGTTGTGCCAATAAGGCTTTTATTTCTTCTCTTGTTTTTCCAAGAGCTAACGGTCGAATAGACGTTTTATCTTGTTGGATACGATCGATTAGACAATCTGCTTCTGCCTCTAAGTAAAGAACAATTGGCTGTGTTTGTAAAAATTGCCGATTGGCAGCACATTGGACGATTCCTCCACCAGTCGCGATAATTTTATCTTCATTTGACAGCTTTCTTAAAACCTTTGACTCCACTTTTCGAAAGCTGTTTTCACCGTAATAGTGAAAATATTCGGCAATCGACAATTGGATATGTTCCTCAATCTTTGTATCTAAATCTACATACTCTTTTTGTAAACGTTGAGCTAACCCTTTACCGATCGTTGTTTTTCCAGCGCCCATGAAACCAATCAGCAAAATGCTAGCCATGAGCTTCTCCTCCTGACACAAGTTCTGCTAAATCATCGAAAAATGCCGGATAAGAGATTGAAACGGCTTCGGCTCCTTCTAGTTCGCAAGGTCCATCAGCTATCAAAGCAGCAACTTGCAGCATCATCCCGATTCGATGATCGCCTCTGCTAGAAACTTTTGCGCCATGCAGAGGTGTTGGTCCATGGATGATCAAACCATCTGCTGTTGCTTTTATCTTTGCTCCCATTTTTTGCAATTCTTCTGCCACCGCATCAATTCTGTTGGTTTCTTTTACTTTTAATTCTTCTGCGTCTTTAATGATCGTGATTCCTTCTGCTTGAGTAGCCACTAAAGCTAGAATTGGCAGTTCATCAATCAGACGCGGAATGATTTCTCCACCAATCGTCGCTTTCTTCAAATGACTCGTCTTGACACTTAAATCAGCCGATTGGTTCTGTTTATTGTGATTCGTCTGGGTAATCGCTGCGCCCATCTCCTCCAACACATCTAAGATACCTGTCCTTGTTGGATTGACCCCGACATTTTTTAACAACAGCTGGCTTTCCGGAACAAGAAGTCCTGCTGCTAGAAAGAAAGCAGCTGATGAAATATCACCTGGAACAGTGATCTGCTGACCGGTTAATTTTTGCGGTCCTGTCACCATGATTGTTTTATCTTCCACTGTGATCCTTCCACCAAATTGACGAATCATTTCTTCCGTATGGTTACGGGAACGTTCTTTCTCAACGATTACGGATGTACCTTCTGCTTGTAGTGCCGCAAACAGCAAAGCAGATTTGACCTGTGCACTAGCTACAGGCATATTGTATCGGATAGGTGATAAAGAGCGGGTTCCTGTCACAGTGATTGGTAAACACTGGTCATTTTCATTTCCTTGCAAGTCAGCACCCATCTCGCGTAAAGGCTCCATTACTCGCCCCATTGGACGTTTAGACAACGAAGCGTCACCGAACAGAGTCGTTGTAAAAGGCTGACCAGCCAAAATACCCATCAATAAACGACTCGTCGTACCGGAGTTTCCCATGTCGATGGGTTCAGTTGGTGGGACAAAGGAGTGGCTACCGCGACCATGAATCTTGATCACCTCTTCCTCTTCTTCGATTTCGACGCCTAATTGTTGGAAGGCATGTAAAGTACTCAGACAATCTTCTGCGCGCAAAAAATTTTGTATAGTCGTCGTTCCCTCAGCAATTGCTCCAAACATGATGCTGCGATGAGAAATCGATTTATCTGCTGGTATCCTAACAGTCCCTCTTAATCCATGTATTTGTTGTAATAATCGCATTTATCCAGCCTCCTATTTGATCCAGCAATGATAACTGGTATTAGACATAATGGTTCTTTTTGCTTGTAACAAATCCTGTTGATTTTTGAAACTGATTTGCAGTATCCCTAAAATATCTTCTCGCGTCTCTTGGATCTTCAAATTAATCAAAGAAACTCCCGCTTTTCCGATCAGTCCAGTTACTTCTGCAATAACGCCAGGCTCATCTGGCACATCGATAAATAAATCAAAAAAGGCAGGGATTGCGCCTTGCTTATGGATAGGCAACTGGTCTCGACTTTCTTTTGCCCGATTGAAAAAAGAAAAGATTTCCGATTGGTTCTCAGTCATGATCCATTCTGCTATTTGTGTCATTTCTTGCTGCCAATCTGCCAATCGTTCCAATAATATCTGCTTATTGCTCAACAAAATATCTGTCCACATGACAGGATCCGAGGAAGCGATCCTAGTGATATCTCGAAAGCCTCCTGCTGCTAGTTGTTTGGCTCGCGGATATTCTTGATTGAATTGTTCTGCCTGATTGACTAAACCAGCTGCCAGAATATGTGGAAAATGACTTAGCATTCCTGTTATACGGTCATGTTCTCCTGCTGTAAGAGTCACATATTTTGCTTTGGTTCCGCAAAATAGTTCTTGCAGTTTTTCAACATCTTTTTTCGTCTTTTCCAAAGGTGTAAAGATGTAATAGGCATTTTCAAATAGTTTAGCATCTGCTGCCTGTATACCTGATTTGTGAGAACCAGCCATTGGATGTCCACCGACAAACCGAAGATTTTTCTGCTCAGCGGATGTCACGACTTGCTGCTTCGTACTGCTGACATCCGTAATGATGACGTGATCAGACAAGTTGATTCTTTCAAGGACATCAAGATAAGCTAAGGTTGTACGGACGGGAACGGCTAATAAGATAACGTCTGCTTGTTCTGCACCTGTTTCAAAATCATTTGCAACGTAATCAACGATCTGCTGTTCTACTGCTTGCTCACGGGTTTTTGACTGACTATCCCAACCAACTACTATCAGTTCTGGATTGGTCTGACGAATACAAAGTGCCATAGAAGCACCAATCAGTCCAAGCCCCACGATAAAAACATGTTGTGCCATCTTATTTGCCCCCTTTTTAGTAATGTTTCAAGTAGTCACGGTACTCCTTCACTGCAGCTTTCAACTCAACAAGCGAATCACTTGGGAATTTTGACAATAGCTCTGTCGCTACAACAGTGGCTACAACATTTTCCGCAACGACACTAGCTGCAGGAACTGCTGTACTATCCGAACGTTCTACACTTGCTTTGTAAGGTTCTTTTGTATCGATATCAACACTTTGAAGTGGCTTGTACAATGTAGGGATGGGTTTCATGACCCCGCGGATAATAAGTGGTTCGCCATTGGTCATTCCGCCTTCGAAGCCGCCTAGATTATTGCTACGTCGGAAGTAGCCTCGTTCTTCTTCCCATAAGATCTCATCCATCACTTCTGATCCTGGTAATGATCCAGCAGTGAATCCGACCCCAAATTCAACTCCTTTAAAGGCATTGATACTAACCACAGCTTGCGCGATTTTGGCATCTAGCTTCGTGTCCCATTGTACATAGCTTCCTAATCCAGCTGGAACGCCTCCAACGAGCACTTCTACAATTCCTCCGATCGTGTCTCCATTTTTCTTTGTCTGATCGATCAGTTCTTTTATTCTTTGCTCGACTGCTGAATCAACAACCCGTACTTCTGATGCTTCAGAAATTTCTTTGATTTCTTGAATGGAGATATTTCCAGGTATTTCTGCTTGGATTCCACCAAGACAAATCACGTGTCCGGCTACGATGATGTCAAGTTCTTCCAGAATTTTCTTGGCAATTGCGCCGATTGCTACACGCATGGTCGTCTCTCTTGCAGAGGACCGTTCAAGCACATTCCGAAGATCTCGATGATGGTATTTCATACCGCCTACCAAATCCGCGTGTCCTGGACGCGGACGTGCAACTCGCCGCAGTGATCGGTCTTTTTCAGGTACTTCTGCTACAGACATGACAGTTGTCCAATTTTTCCAATCTTTATTTTCTACCACTAAAGTGACAGGTGAACCAATTGTTTTGCCGTGACGGATGCCAGACGTGATCCGAACACGGTCTTTTTCGATCTTCATCCTTCCTCCTCTGCCGTAACCAGTTTGTCTGCGAGCGAGTTCGTAATTGATTTCTTCTTCTGATAGAGGTAACCCTGCTGGTAGTCCTTCAATAATCGCTGTTAATTCTGGTCCATGGGATTCTCCCGCAGTCATATAACGCATCTTACAGTCCTCCTAAGTAATCTTTGAATGTCTCTGTAGGAACAGATACGATTTTTGCTTGCCCAATCTTTTCTAGCAAGATGATATTCAATTGGCTTCCTCTTGCTTTCTTATCATGGGTTATCGCGTGGAATAATTCCTCTGAATGACTTAGATCGTAAGTAATCGGCAGGTGGAATTTTTGGAGTATCCTTTCTAATGCAGCTGTCGATCCAGTTGGAGACAAGCCGATTTTTTCTGCATGAGAAGTGATGGCTACCATTCCAATAGCTACTCCTTCTCCATGACTGACTACCCCATATCCTGCTGTATTTTCAATTGCATGGCCAATTGTATGGCCAAAATTTAAAATAAGTCGATTTCCTTGGTCAAAGACATCTTCTTCCACTACTTTTCGCTTGATTTTCAACGTAGCAGTGATGATTGGAACAGCATGCTCTAAAAGATCTTTTTCGTCTTTCAGCTCATTCAGCTGTTGCCAAAGCATTGCATCTGCTATAGCTGCTGATTTGATGATTTCAGCGATCCCTTCTCGTAAACGACGTACCGGCAAAGTCTTTAGAACCTCAGGATCAATCAATGCGCCAGCTGGCTGGCTAAATGTTCCGACAAGGTTCTTCGCTTTGTTTGTATTGACTGCTGTCTTCCCACCGATACTAGAATCTACTTGTGCAAGTAGCGTAGTCGGAAGTTGAACGAAATGGATCCCACGCATGAACGTTGAGGCCACGAATGCGGCTAGATCACCCACCATTCCTCCACCAAGTGCAAGTATTCCATCGCTGCGGGTAAAATCATTATCTGCCAAAAAATCGTATAACTCAGCTGCTTGTTCCAAAGATTTACTGGTCTCACCCGCCGGTACGATTGAAAGGACTGGTTCAAAATCAGCTTGTCTCAATTGGAACATGATTTTTTCCGCATACAGTGGAGCAACGTTGGTATCAGTGATTACAGCTACTTTTTGAGGCTTCCAAATCGTTTGAAGCCATGATCCAGCCTGTTCTAGTGCACCTTCTTCAATATGAATATCGTATTTCTGGTTATCAACATGTATAGTAAGCATTCGTTTCACTTCTTTCTTTTAAAAAGCTGGCATTAATCGAGTGTTTGGATCTTTTCCATTGCTTCTTTCATGATCGCCACTTCTTTCATCATGCGTGAGTAAGTCTTTTCATTCAACGATTGGGGACCGTCTGACCAAGCATTTGCAGGATCAGGATGAATCTCTACGATCATGCCATCTGCTCCGCTTGCCACACCCGCACGGGCCATTGGTGGTACAAGATCCCAAATACCTGTACCATGACTTGGATCAACGATCACAGGGAAATGAGTTAATTTTTTCATCAATGGGACAGCACTTAAATCAAACGTATTACGTGTAGCTGTCTCGTAAGTCCGAATCCCACGTTCGATAAAAATGACAGGAGATTTGTCTTCGACTGCAATGTATTCTGCAGCATTAAGCCATTCATTGATCGTACCAGAAATCCCACGTTTCAATCCAACAGGTTTACCTGTTTTGCCGACAGCAGATAGCAGTTTGAAATTTTGCATATTACGTGCGCCAATCTGTAGGATATCGCTGTACTCAGCCACCATGTCGATATGTCCTTCATCCATCACTTCAGTAATCACTTTCATTCCAAATTCATCAGCCGCTTGACGGATGTATTTCAATCCTTCTTCTTCTAAACCTTGGAAAGCATATGGAGAAGTACGTGGTTTGAAGGCACCACCTCGCAGAATTTTTGCGCCCCCGGCTTTAGCCATCCGCGCACATTCTCTGATTTGGTCTAATCCTTCGATAGAACAAGGACCAGCCATCGTCACAAAACTGCCGTCACCGATTTTTACTCCGTCTACATCCACGACTGTATTGCCAGGATGGAATTCTCGAGAAGTCAATTTGTATGTGTTCAAAATACGCACAGCATTTTCTACTCCTTCGTAGCGTGTAAATGCTCCTTCTTGTAAACTTCGCGTATCACCTTTTAGTCCAATCACTACTCGTTCTGTTCCTTGATCGATTGAGACTTTGAATCCTTCTTTTTCGATATGATCGACGACTTTTTTTACTTGTTCTTCCGTTGCTTCTTTTTTCATAATTACTATCATTGTTTTTCCCGCTTTCTTTTGTTTACTTATCTATCTTGGCTGATTTTCTCTACTTTTTCAAGTTGGTTTTACATAAATTCCTACTAAACGACCGTGTCCTATTGTTCTCATTTTCGCTCCTTCTTTCCTACTTATGAACCGGATAATCAACAAAAAAAGATGTCCCTGTAGGAAATTGCCTCTACAGTGAACATCTTCAACGAGCCTTAAAAAGCGCTGCAAAAATATAAAATAGCCACTATAGATGAATTTCTCTACGTGGCTGTAAGTCGTGTTTAAAAATCTTTAGCCATCATAGATACAAACTTGGTTTGTTTGTACCCACGAAGTCATGAATACAAACCTATCTAAAATAGCTAAAGTAATACGTATTCAGTTTTGTAAGTTTTCTAGATTTCATAAAAAATCGCTCCAAACTGATGTAAGAATTGTACCTAGTATAGACATAAAAAAATCGACTGTCAATCATTTTTGTGAAACTTTTTTTAATTTTCTGATAGTTAACTTTATTTTTCAGAAAAACAACAATTGGTTTCATTGAAGAAAACAGTCATGAACAAAAGATTCTGAGAACTTTTTTGCTCGCTTGTTCATGACGTATCTTGTTCATGACGTATAGAATAAAGCAGCTTTGTCTTGTAAACTCTGTTTTTCAAATAATAATCTAAAGATCGCTACTGGATAATAAAGCTGATTTCATGGTCCTCTTCGCCGCTGATGCGATAAGGTGACTCAACATCCGCTCCCCAGCTATTGATACCCCCGACTCCTCTTACTTTTGCAAAAATCGTAAGAACCGTTCGTCTTTCTGGCGGTAGTTCTTCTATATGTGTCGCCTGTTCCAGTTCTTCTGCTTTGAATGGTAAAGCGGAAAAAGCAAATGGCGTATCCTGCTGTTCAAATCGCAACGAAAAGTCTTCTTGATCTTTGTCCGTATTATCCAATGTTTGATTTCTTGTCAGTTCTAGCCATTTCGTTTCCATATGCATACCGCATTCTTGGGGAACAAGATATGGAGGGATAGGGAGTCCTTCCACTTTATAAATACCTTCGATACCACCAGCCAGCCGATCCGGATATGTTTCCCCTGATAAACCCTCATACTCAAAGAATTTTGCTTTTGTTGGCATAATGAACCTTATACCCAATGCTGGTAATTCCGGCAACCCTTTTTGTCCAACATAATGCATTTTAACAAGCATTTTACCCTCTCCAGCGATTTGGTAGGAAATTGTCACTTGTGTTTTTGGTACTGTGTTGATTTCCAGTGTAAAAATGATTTCAACTGTTCCAGCGTATTCATTACTTGAATATTGATTATTTACTGGGGCAATCGGCAAATCGATCTTTTTATTGTCCACCAGTACTTCTATTTCTTTGACTTTTGGATACAATCCGGCTCCTAACCACATACCAGATTTAAATCCAAATCCGCTACCTCTGTCATTATCGGTCGTTGCCCGCCAAAAAACTGGAAGTGTTTCCCGGTATAGCCATTCTTTTCCGTTTTTATTGAGCGATTCTAGTCCGCCTCTTGTATAAGAAAAAATATAATGCGTATTCCCCGATTTGACACCTAATGTACAGTCGCCGAAGACGATTGCAACTTTTTCTGTCTCCATATGACTTTTATTTACTGTATTTTTCATAATAATATCTTACCTCCTGCATGGCGGGTTTTTCTTGTCCATCTGCAAAAACGATTCCATTCCCTGAGAATTCATAGTCACTTGGTTTATCGTCAAAGTCACCGCCATAGCGCATCACTTCTCTACCAGTGATTGGATCAGTCACTTGGATCGCCTGATCTTTAAAATCCCATATATAGCCTCCTTGGTACATTTCATAACGATCAAGCAACGTCATGTAAGAATCCATTCCACCTAACGAATTCCCCATGTCATGCATGTATTCACATAAGATGAACGGTTTTTCCGCTTTATTTTCAAGGTAGTCAACGATCTCTTCTGGTGGCGCATACATGCAGCTTTTTACATCTGAAATCGAATCTTCGAATGCTGGATTTGGAAAATTCCCTTCATAATGAACAAGTCGATCCGGGTCTACTTTTTTGAAGTAATCGTTCATTTGTCGAATGTTTTCTTCCGCATAGGATTCATTTCCAAGAGACCAAAAAAGAATGCTTGGATGGTTCTTTAATGTTTCGAAATTCGTTTTTGCCCGATCAAGAACAGCAGATTGCCACTGAGGTACTGCACCTGGCACATTGTAAGAAGGCTCAAATGCACCCATTTTTTGCCATGAGCCATGGGATTCGAGGTTCGTTTCCGCCATCACGTGGATACCTGCTTGGTCGCATAAATAATACCAAGTGATCTGGTTGGGGTAATGAGATGTCCGTACGCCGTTGATCTTTGCATTTTTTATGATAGCCAAATCTTTTTCCATATCTTCTATAGTGATGGCGCGTCCTTTTCGTGGATGCCACTCATGTCGATTTACCCCGTTGATGATCATCCGTTTTCCATTGAAGTATATGATTTTATCTTTGATTTCGATTTTACGAAAACCGAAGGAATAGTTAATATACTCCGTTACTCTTTTTTCTTCGTCTATCGTCTCCAATTCAAGCTTATATAAATTGGGCTGAAAATGCCCCCACAATGCCACGTTTTCAAATCCATCGATCCGAATCGTCATTTGTTCTTTTAACGGATATTGCTGTTGATAGATTTCCTTCCCCTCAGGATCTAGTATCGCTACATTCAGCTGACTGTTTTTGGCTACTTGCTCAAAAGACAAATCTACTTCAAGTTTACCATTTTGACATTTGTCATCTAAGCGAGGTTTGATCCAAAGATCTTCTAAATGGTTTTGTCCTCGAGCAACTAAGAAGACCTCTCTGAAGATCCCAAAAAATCGGAAAAAGTCCTGATCTTCCAAGAATGCAGCTGTACTTCTTTTGTAAACCTCCACAGCTAGAATATTTTCTTCTTCCAAATAAGGTGTTAAGTCAAATTCAGACGGAGTGAACGAATCTTCGGCATAGCCGATAAAATGACCATTCAACCAAAGGAACATTGCTTGTTCTACACCAGCAAAATGTATCGAGATTTGTTTTCCCTTTAGACCTTCTTCTAATCGAAAAGTCGTCAAATAGGACCCCACCGGATTGTCTTTAGCAGCTGAAAATATCCCTTCCGCCTCTTTCTCAGGGCTTGTCGTGAAAGGGGGACGGCGAAATACATGTCCCTCCCACGGATACATCGTATTGATGTAATGGATCTTGTCATAATTTGCTAATTCAATATGACTAGGAACAGTGATTTCATCAAAAGAACAGGCATCAAAATCTTTTTTATAAAATGTTTTTGGACGTACCGAAGGATTTGGCGAATAACAAAAACGCCATGTTCCATTTAAAGACTGTTTAAGGGATGATGTGGTTTCTACTTCTTCCCTTGTTGCATAGCAAACATGATCACTATGCGCATTTGATTGGTTCACTCTAAAAACTTGTGGATCATCTAACCATTTTATATTTGCTTTCATACTTTTTTCCTTCTCTCTCATAACTTTTTGAAATGAAGCAGCTCTGTTTGGAAATCACCTTGAAAATCAGGGAAGTAAAGTCCGACTGTCATCAATTCGGCCCCCGAAAATAGCCGCTTCGAGGTCTGTTCCTGATAAAGTGCCTCATCATCTAACCCCAACAGATATACTTCATGGAACGCTGGTTGAGCTGAAGCTAGTATCCTCCCTAAAAACACAATAGCTTCATCTTGTTTAGGAGACACAAACATCCATGCGACAATATTTTCTTCAAAAGGACTCGCCAAACGATAATAATGGCCGTACTGGATCACGGGACGAATCGTTTGATAGGATATAATTTGTTCTTTGACTTGCTTTTTTTCTTCAGGAGACAGCTTTGTCAAATCCAGTTCATAACCAAAAACAGCGCTCATAGCTGTTTCTCCTCTTGTTTTCAACGAAGTAGATCTGCCAGTCTGATGATTTGGTACAGCTGATACATGAGCCGTGATGGACGAAATCGGATAAGCAAGACTTGTTCCATATTGGATTTTCATACGCTCCACTGCATCCGTGTTATCACTTGTCCATGACTGCAGCATATAATAAATAAAACCAGCATCAAACCGCCCACCTCCACCAGAACAGCCTTCCCATAAGATTTCCGGATAATCAGCTGTCAAATGTTCGAGTAGTTCATAAAGCCCAAGCATATAACGATGCGCTACTTCTCCTTGTCTAAGTGGGTCAAGGGTAATCGAATAGATATCTGAAAGCGAACGATTCATATCCCATTTGATGTAGTCAAGAGGAATCGTGTCTAAAATCTTTCTCATTTGTTTCTCAATCGTCTGCCGAACATCTAACCTTGTAAAATCCAGTACATGTTGTGATCTGGAAGCAGAAGGCATTCTACCTGGCACCTGCATAAGAAAATCAGGATGTGTTCGATACAGTTCAGAATCAATGGAGATCATTTCTGGTTCAAACCATAAACCAAATTTCAATCCTTTGCTATGAGCATAATCTGCTATTTCACGTAATCCATTTGTCAACTTGCCTTTATACTCGAACCAGTCTCCTAATGAAGAATTGTCCGCATCTCTTTTTCCAAACCAGCCATCATCTAATACGAACATTTCGATGCCTAGCTCCTTTGCTTCATCAATGATCGCCTTGATTTTTTCACTATTGAAGTCAAAGTAAGTGGCTTCCCAGTTATTGACAAGAATCGGCCGTTCAGCAAATTGATGACGACCTCTTGCGATTCTTTCACGTAGCAACTCATGGTGGATCTGACTCATTTTGTTCAATCCCTGACTTGAGTAAGAAAGGATCATTTCAGGTGTTTGAAAAGACTGATTTGCATTCAATTCCCACGAAAAACAATGGCTGTTGATCCCACCGACGACTCTCAATTGATTGATCTGATCTTTTTCAAGTTCGAAAGAATGGTTGCCGGAATAAACAAATTGAAGTCCAATCGCTTCTCCAGTATTTTCTGTCGTATGATGATGAACTAAAGCAATAAAGTTATTCATATGGTGACTGCTCGTTCCTCGACGGCTTTCAAATACTTTTGTTCCAGATAAAAGAGATTGCCGTGAGATCTGTCTTTCATTGACATGTGCTCCTGGCAAAGCAATGACTTCATCAAATCGCCTAGTATGGGCAAAATCTAACTGGAAACTAGCTGCTTTTTCTAGTTTGATTGTTTCTCTATCCTTAAGTGAAATCACCAACGTTTGTGCCTCTGACTTGTCTAGCACATAAGTTTGAGGCAAGCCTTCGATGTCTGGCTTCCCATCTGTAATATAATGACTATCATATCTCAGATCCAGTAAGTCTGACCCATTCTTGCGCTGAATGATCGATGCGGGCGTTCGAAAGTCCATGCTGCCATGAGAAGAGTATTCTTGTGGTAGTGTATCTTTCGACAGAGACCGGTCAGGATTTAAGGGAATATTTCCTGAAAATCCACGATCTCTTCGGGGATAATTTTTATTGTCTTTGTACTGCTTGACTGGTTTGCCAAAATAAATATGCGCCAATACATTGCTCTCTTCTATCTTTATCAGATAAGAAAGAAATGTATTTCGTAAATGGAATACTCGGCTCTTTTCATCAAATAAGATGAAATTTTTTTCTGTTTTTTTATGCGTAATATCCATCATCTCACTCCCACCAAAACGGAAACCGTTTACTTTTTTTATAATTCCTGTATACTGTTTACTAAACAATTTTGTCAATAGAAATTTTTTGTTTTTTTGAGGAGTGTGTAAAAATGGTTGGAATTAGAGATGTCGCACGAAAGGCAAATGTCTCTCCTGCTACAGTTTCCCGCGTGTTGAATAACGATCAGACGATCCATGTGGCTCAGGCTACTCGGCAACGAATAGTAGAGGCAGCAGCTGCGTTGGATTATGATATCAGTACTCGAAAATATATCAAAAAGAGAATGCCTTCGATTGGTGTGATCTCTACGATCGGCAAAGCGAGCGAAGAACATGATATCTATTACAAACATTTGCGAGTAGGGATGGAAGAAGAAGCTCGACGTCTGCATTTAGGGATGAATCGAATCTATAATCTATCTGATAATCCTAAACAATGGGAAGATCTAGATCAGTTAGGTGCGGTGATCGTTGTTGGGACCGTTACGAAAGAATCGATTACCGCCTTATTAAAACAAAACATGCAAATAGTCGTCGTGGATAACCCTGACATCCAGCAAGAGGTCGATATGGTTTATGCAGATCTTGAACGGATGACTAAAACCGTACTGGAATTGTTCTTAGAAAATGGCCATAAAAGAATAGCCTATATCGGGGGGTATAAAGTCGATATGGATGAACTGGGTGGGAAGCAGATTTCTATAAACGAAAAGAGAATGCGTGCCTATCAGCATTTTATGATCGATCATCACTTAGAAAAATATATGTCTTATCGTCTAGGTGGCTGGACAGAAAAACAAGGTGAGGGACTTGCGACTGATCTATTAGAAAATGAATCCCCTCTTCCTACTGCCATTCTTGTCGGGAGCGATCCAATGGCAATCGGTGTCTATCGGGCATTGAAACAAAAAAATATCCAAATTGGAGAAGAGATTGTTGTAGCAAGCTTTGATAATATCGAGACAATCGCAAACCTCTCCCCTGGCTTGACCAGTGTCCAAATCAATGCGAAATCAATTGGGCAAGCAGCTGTTCGAATGGCATTGGAGCGAATTGACGGAATACGGGACGAACCAATCATTTTGACTTATCCTGCACGATTGATTGTTCGGGAAAGTTTTATCCCAAGAACAAAAAGGTATTAAAAGAGAGGTTGTAAAAAGCCGCTTCGTTTCTTCATACTCAAAACTAAACGGCTTTTTCACAACCTCTTACTTATACTTATTCACAAAATCCAATGTCTGCTGGTAACAATTTTGCGATTCTTTTAGCGTGTAATCAAATTGGTATTCATGGGTAATCTCTTTTTTTGTATCTGTATAAAACAAGGATTGCACGGGTACCTTTAATTCTGTCAACCGATTTTCTAATGCTTGACCTTGCTCTTGGAAGGAGTAAGCATTTCCGTCAGTTATATACGTTGGCGGAAATTCCTTAGAAACATGGTCAGCCACACTAGCTTCTTTCAGTTGCTCGCTCGTTTTCCAATCTTTTGTTCCAATCAACGACCATGCAACGGTTTTGACGAAGAACTTCATAAATCGATCATCCGAATGTTGCTGTGCTGTTAGCTTTAAATCAACGGGTCCACAATAAGAAATGGTTCCTTTCAAACTATCTTTTGGAAGTACCTGTTTGATTTTCATCTGTTTGGCATACGCTTCATTTGTTTGTAGAGCTGCATATTGCAAAGCGATTTGTGCACCTGCACTATCGCCGCCAAAAAATAGTTGTTCCATGTCTAGCAGTTTGTCGTCGCCTTCAGCTAATAAATCTTTGACCAGCTCATTCACTTGAAGAACTTGATTAGGGTATTCTGAATCAGGCGCTAATTCATAATTCATCGCAACCACTGCGATGTTGGCATCTGATACTAATTTTGTCGCAAATTCCTTGACACCTGATTTATCTCCGCCGACGAACCCTCCACCATGTACCCAAAACAGAACAGGAACAGGTCCCTTGCTGTTTTTTGGATAGTAGATATCATACGTATTCTCTTTATAGTTGGACTCGTACGTCATATCTGTTTTTTTCGCCACGTTTTTTTCTGCTTGATTGAACGTTTTCTGATCGGTGATTTGAACAGTATTTGAAAACATATGGTTGATCAAGAATGCTCCGGGTCTGGGGGAAAGCTGGAAGGCAAGAAAGATTGCAAACGCGATCCCAAGAATGATTCCGAAGAACCACCCGATAAATTTAAGAATTTTCTTTTTCATAAGTCTCCCTCAGAAATTAATATTAAGCATTCTGATTATACCATAGTGTTCTTTCCTAGCAAGCTCTCCTGCATGATTTAATTGTTCCCCCAAACTTCTTCTGCAATGCTTTTGACAAAAGCAATCTTTTCCCATTGTTCTTCTTCAGACAAAATATTTCCTTCTTCTGTTGAAGCAAATCCGCATTGAGGACTTAAGCACAAACGATCCAAAGGCAGATATCGTGTCGCTTCGTAGATCCGGTCAATCACTTGCTGGCGCTCTTCCAGTTCACCACTTTTCGTTGTGATCAAGCCTAATACAACTAATTTATCTTCGGAAACTTTCGCTAAAGGTGCAAAACTCCCAGCACGTTCACTATCGTATTCTAAATAATAGGCACGGACATTTTCTTGAGTAAATAATGGATCTGCTACGTCGTCATAGCCCCCCGATGCTGCCCAAGTAGAATGGTAATTCCCGCGACAGACATGTGTATTGAGTGTTAAATCATCCGGCTGGTCAGCTAAGACTGCATTGTTGATCGTTAAATAAAGATTTGCTAGTTCCCGACGAACTTCTTTTTCATCTTTTCCCTCATCCATCGCAAACCCTTTAGGAAGTGGTGCAACTAATACTCCCCATGTACAATCATCTAGCTGGATCGTCCGCGCACCTGCTTCATATAAGTCGTCGATCACTTGACGATAAGCTGCGATGATATCTTTGATCAATGTTTGATTGTCTTCATAGACTTTTCGAACATGGGGTAATATATCCGGACGAAGTAGTTCCACTAAAATTTGAGCTGGAGCAGGAATTGTCTGTTTCACTTCGATGCCTTGACTTGTATGTGCCTGAGTGAATTTAAAATGTTCGACGAAAGGGTGGTTCGTACCAGAAATTTTCCCCGTCACAATCACTGTACCAGGACGTGTCTCTTCTCCATGAAAGAAATAGCCATGTTCAGGCACATAAAATTCCACGCCATTCAACCCATAAAAGAAGTCCAAGTGCCACCAGCTGCGACGGAACTCTCCATCAGTAACAGCTTTCAAACCAGCTCCTTCTTGTTTTTTTATCAATTCGATGATTGTTTCATCTTCTACTTTTCGAAGTTCTTCTTGTGTGATTTCCCCATCAGTAAAACGAGTCCTTGCCTCTTTCAATTTTTCAGGACGTAAAAAGCTCCCAACGATGTCATAGCGAAATGGTGATGTTGTTCGAATTGTCATAAAAAATCTCCTCCAATAATCATGTTTTAACAAAGCGTAAGAAGTTTTTCAAAAAAAGAAAAAGTACCCGCCTCTTTTGCCGTTGAACGACAAAAGGGACGAATACTTCGTGTTACCACCCTTATTTGCATTATTCTCACAAATAATGCCTCATCGGTACAGATTGTATACCCGGCGAGTTATCGGTCGCTTTACCGTTTAGATTGCGTGAACAATCAAAAAAACTCAGAGCTCATCTTCACTGACCAAACAATCCTTGCTCTCACCTACCAAGGTCTCTGTACTTATTTCCGATCAGCTACTCTTCTCTTCAACGCTTCATTATTTGCTAATTAATATCCCACTTTCGTTTCATTTTGT
The DNA here is from genome assembly GCF_030053755.1 of Enterococcus sp. ZQ21. Taxonomy (NCBI): domain Bacteria; kingdom Bacillati; phylum Bacillota; class Bacilli; order Lactobacillales; family Enterococcaceae; genus Enterococcus; species Enterococcus sp. ZQ21. The sequence continues at coordinate 1,187,501 of NZ_CP125658.1, read as the reverse complement.
CAATCTTTTTTCAATAAAAAAAATCGAGCGATTTCTCTCTCATTTCATTTTCATCCATTCAATCCACTTATCCTAAATATTTCTTTCCTATTTTTTCATTTCCATCCATGCATGATAATATTCAATTCTGATATTGTTTTCGTCCGTATTGGTCAATAGATATTGTCCGATCACTTCTCCTGTTTCCCACCCTTTTTCATGCATTGTTTCTCTGACTTCTAAGATATTATTACGTTCCGCATGGTTCATCTCAGATTTCAATAAAAACCGGCGATAAATAGTCGTATCTTTTTTCTTCCAAATCACATCTTGGGAAAATAAATGTATGTCACTGGGGTCGATAAAAAAGCCGTACATCGTTTGCGAACTGGAAGCTGGCATACTCATCATTCCAAAACTCGAATAGTTCGGTAGAAATTGTTTTATTTCCACAATATCCTCAAATTCCGTTGAGATCATACAGTCAAAAGGGATCTCTTCTATAGGAAATTCTTCCTCGTTTGTATCGATCATCAATTTCAACTGTTTTTTTCGCGCCCTTATCTCTTTCTGTTTTTGTTTCATTATCAATAGTTCTTTATGGATTCTTTTTTCTGTTTCATCAAGTGTCTCATATAACTCCGTCAGCGTTTTACCATATAAATTCTTCATCTGCTTGATCGGTATATCTAATTTTCTATAAAAAACAATATCATAAAGCATAAAGATATCGTCGATATCAAACAAGCGGTAATCATTCTCTTCCTGTCTGCTTGACTGGATCAGTCCCTGTTCATCCCAATAGCGAATCGTTGATTTTGGCAAATCAAACAGTTCCGATACTTGGCCGATCGTGTACATTTTTTTCATTTTTTCTCACCTCTTTTCCAGTTTATTCTTTTTTCTATTGACCTTCAAGCTACTTGAAGGTATAGAATCGAAAAGTATCAGGAAAAAGGAGGAATAATATGACTATCTTAAAAAAATTCTTACAGCAAAACAAAGGACTCGCTCTCCTTACCTTTGTGATGATCTGTTTACAAATCGCCGGTACATTAGGTGTACCAAAATTAGTAGCCAAACTGATCGACACAGGTATAGCAAGTGGCGAAGCCTCTGTTATCAAGAAAATCGGCGTTGAAATGCTACTTGTAGCATTTCTAGGAACAATCGCTGCAGTTGCCTCTAGTTACTTTTCAGCATTGGCATCCGCTCGGTTTGGTTTCCAGACACGGGAGAAATATTTCCGTAAATTCCAACAACTGTCAATGAAGGATATCAGCCGTTTCAGTTCTGGATCTCTTTTGACAAGAATGACGAATGATGTCGATAATGTCCAGCAAATGATTGTTTTATTTTGCCAAATGATTTTACCAGCACCAGTTATTTGCTTTTTCACCATCCTCATGATGTTTCGTTATTCTCTATTGCTTACATGGGTTACATTATTCTCTGTTGTTTTTTACGTATGGATCGTTTACCGACTGATGAAACGAGGAACGCCTTTATCTTTGAGTATCCAACCAAAAATGGATCGGATCACCATCACATTGAGAGAATTCTTTACGGGGATCAATATGATCCGTGCCTTTGATAATCAATCATATGAAGAAAAGCGAACGAATCAGACCTTTGCAGATTATGCTAGTCAAATGATCAAAGTGAACCGAATCTTTGCTTGGGTCACTCCAATTGCTTTTTTACTCATGGGAATCGTTTATGCTTCTATTTTGTGGTTTGGCGGAAATCTTGTGGCAGACGGAACGTTACAGATCGGGGTCGTGACCGCGGTAGTGGAATACTCTATGCTGACACTTGCTTATTTGATGATTGCAGCCATGGTACTGGTCATTATCCCTAAATCATTCGCCTCTTTACGACGGATAGAAGAAATACTCGAAGCAGAGATCGAAATTAAAGAAGAGACGATCCAAACAGTTGCTAAACCATCCTTTGATCAGACAAATGCAGCTGCTTTTGAACATGTCACATTCAAATATACTGAAACTTCTGATCCAGTTCTAGAAGATATTGATTTTACAATACCTAAAGGAAAAACAACAGCGATCGTTGGTGGGACCGGATCTGGAAAAAGTAGTTTAGCAAAACTTCTCTTGAGACTAAGTGATCCTACGGTAGGAAAAGTGACCCTTGGTGGTATTCCTCTTACTCAAATGAAGCAGGAACAGATCCGCTCCCACATCAGTTATGTCCCTCAAAAAGCCTTCTTATTCAGCGGTACGATCTTAAGCAACTTGCAGATGGGAAATGAACATGCTTCACCAGAAGAATTGGCTAAAGCGATCAAGGTCGCCCAATTAGAAGAACTAGTGGACACTCTTCCTGATGGATTAGATAGCTTTGTTGCTCAAGGTGGTTCTAATTACTCTGGCGGACAGAAACAGCGGATATGCATTGCTCGAGCATTGATCAAACCAGCAGAAATCTATGTATTCGATGATAGTTTTTCCGCTTTAGATTATAAGACAGACGCAGCATTAAGGGCAGCACTCCATAAACACATGTCGGAGAAAACTCTCGTGATTGTTGCTCAACGGCTCAGTACGATCCAACAAGCAGATAACATCATTGTTTTAGATGAAGGAAAAATCGTAGGACAAGGTACTCATGAAGAACTATTGTCTAATTGTCAAACATATCAAGAGTTTGCCAAATCACAAGGAATATAGAAAGAAGGGATTCGATGGAAAAGAAAAAAACGTTGAACACACACGCTTTGATACGTTTTTGGAAAATGATCAAACCTGAACATAAATATTTTTACGGATTGTTTCTATGCAGTTTATTGGGCAACCTATTAGTTGTAGCCATGCCCCTGATCATGGGAATTGGGATTGATGATTTGTTGTCGCAAATAAGAAAAACAGGTATTGGACAGCTTACTTTCAGTGATATCAAACAGGCATTGCTGTTCCCTGTCTTATTGCTGATCGGCTGTTCAGTCCTAAGCAGTGTTGCTTCATTTATCCAAGAACGTACAATGGCAGCATTAAGCGAAAAGATCACATTGAGGGTACGAAAAGAAATCTCAAAAAAATTCAAAACATTGCCGATGTCGTTTTTTGATAATCATCAAGTCGGCGACATCATCAGTCGGACGACTACCGGACTCAATCAGCTTTCTCAAGTGTTATTGACAGGTATCAATCAATTTTTCACTTCTGTCGTAACAATAGCTGCTGCTGGTCTAATGCTGTTTTATATCGAAAGCAAGCTTACTTTGCTCGTCTTATTGCTGATCGTCGGAAGTTCAATTGTTACAACTAAAATTGCGAATAAAAACAAACAGATTTCTGAACAAAACCAATATGAACTAGGTGTCTTGAATAATCGGATGGAAGAAATCTTAGCTGGTAATCTAGTAGTCAAAACATTCAATCAGCAAGCTCGTGCAGAGGCTTCTATACATGAAGTAAACAAAAAACAATACAATGCTTTTAAACGTGCTCAATTTATGAACTTTGCCATCTATCCGGCAATCCGTTTCATCAATCAACTTGCCTTCATCATAAGTGCGGTATTCGGTGCTATACTCGTTCTTTCTGGCGGTGTGACGATTGGCTTCTTACAAGCTTACCTTCAGTACATCAATCAGATCTCTGAACCAATTTCCACTGCTTCTTATGTGATCAACTCGATCCAATCCGCAATGGCTGCAATCGAAAGGATCTTTGAAATATTAGATGAAACAGATGAAATTCCGGACCTACCAGAAGCAAAACTTTTGGAAGAACCGAAAGGAAAAATAGCTTTCAAAAATGTACAATTTGGTTACACATCAGATAAAATATTGATGAATCAAGTTGATTTTTCAGTAAAACCAAAACAAACTGTGGCGATTGTTGGCCCAACTGGTGCAGGAAAAACGACTTTAGTTAATCTGCTGATGCGTTTTTATGAACTGAATAAAGGAAAGATCGAATTTGACGGCTGCGATATTACTAAGCTTTCGCGTGGAGAACTACGCCGTTCTTTTGGGATGGTCTTACAAAATACCTGGCTGTTTGAAGGAACAGTGGCCGATAATATTGCCTATGGGAAAATGGATGCCACGAGAGAACAAATTATCGAAGCGGCTGAAATCGCGCAATGTGATCACTTTATTCGAACACTGCCAGAGGGATATGATACAATCATCTCTAGCGAAAATGGTACGTTATCTCAAGGGCAGCAACAATTATTAACAATTGCACGGGTCATTCTGGCAAATCCCCCTGTCGTTATTTTAGATGAAGCAACTTCTAGTGTAGATACACGAACAGAAGCATTGATCCAGCAAGCAATGGAGGCTGTGACAAAAGACAGGACAAGTTTTGTCATTGCCCACCGTTTGTCAACGATTGAAAATGCAGATATGATCCTTGTAATGAAAAACGGCGATATCGTCGAAAAAGGAACGCATTCTGAATTACTCCAAGCACCAACGCTTTATGCTAGCCTTTATAATAGTCAATTTCAGGTAGCATAGCCAAAAGAGCTTGGGACAAAAGTAAAGAACACTTTTGTCTCACGCTCTAAACACGTATAAAAGGCGGAAGCAATTCTGATGGCTTTCATGAGTTTTTTTAACGTAGCTTTTCTAAATGCAGCTACGTTTCTTGTTTCTTTTGTCATCATGACTTTTTTCACCCCTCATTTTCAACGACTTTTTCATGAACAGCCGTTTGAATTACCAAAAAACGTGGAGTAAAGCGGCATTTTGTTCACTCTTTCTTTGTCTTTTTTAGGTTATATTATTGTCAAGAACATGAAACGAAGTATAGGAGGATTTAAATAGTGAAAGGATGTGGAACGATCATCAAGATGATCGTTCCACATCCTTTTTTAACCATATTAATTATTAAAGATCTTAGGGCCTTTTCTCATGTTTTTACGATCATTTTTAGGTGTTTCCATTTGTTTGGATCGACCTCCACCTTGTTTCTTTTTGATCAATTCTTTCATTTTTTCTTTTTGGTCCATTTTTATTCTCCTTTAACGAATGAAGCGACTAATTCGATATGATGGGTTTGTGGGAAAAGATCTACAGGCTGAACTTTCTTCACGGCATAACCTGCTTCTGCAAATAACTTAGCATCTCTTGCAAAAGTTGCCGGATTACATGAGATATAGACGATTCGTTCTGGTGACATTTCGATTGCTGATTCAATAAAATGATGATCTAATCCTTTTCGTGGAGGGTCAACTACGATCACAGATGGTTTGATTCCTTTTTCTTGCCATTTTTTCATGACTTTTTCTGCTTTTCCGACTTCATAATAAACATTTTCGATTTTATTATTTAAAGCATTGAATTGTGCATCTTCAATTGCTTCTGGAATAACTTCCATCCCATACACCTTATCCACTTTGTCTGCTAAAGACAAGCCAATCGTACCTATTCCTGAATAAGCGTCAATCACAATGTCTTTTTTATCTAACTCAGCAAACTTGATGGCTGTTTGGTACAGATACTCTGCTTGTTGAGTATTTACTTGATAAAATGACTTTGCTGAGATTCGATAGGTTTTTCCTAATAGCTGATCTTCGATATAGTCTCTGTCATATAAAACTTTTTCTTTGTCTCCTAAAATCACATTTGTTTTTTCTTCATTGATATTTTGGATGACCGAAACCACTTCTGGCAATTCTTCATGAATGGCTTCAGCAATTTCCTTGGATTTAAAGAATTTTTCTTTACGAGTAACTAAAACGACCATCATTTCATGGGAATAATGACCACGACGTATAATGATGTGACGAAGCTGTCCTTCATTTTTTTCTTCATTATATCCTCGTACTTGGAACCGTTGCAAGATATCTCTGACTACTTTGATTGCTTGATCGATGACAGGATCTTGGATATAAAAATCTTCGATAGGGACTAGATCATGGCTATTCTTTTTGTAAAAACCGGTGGCTAACTGTCCATCGATACGGCGAACAGGGATCTGTGCTTTATTACGGTAGCCGAATGGTTCTGCCATTCCGACAGTTGGAAGTACAGGAATTTCTGACATCTTAGCAATCTTCGCCATTACATGCTCTACTTGTTTTTGTTTGAAAACAAGCTGTTGTTCATACTTCAAATGGGCTAAAGGTGCGATACCTGTGCGAAGTAGTGCATTGTTTTCTACAGGCTGGCGATCAGGAGATTGTGTAATAAATGTTTCGACTTTCCCATATCCAAACTTATTGCCCGCTTTCACTACTAGTATTTCTACTTCTTCTCCAGGAAGTGCATTTTCGATAAATAATGGATAACCATCGATTTTTGCTACCCCCATTCCTTCATAACTCAAGTCGACGATTTCGACTGTATATCGTTCGTTTTTCTTTACTATTTGCTGTTCTGTCATATTTTGCTCCTTTAAGCCTATTTTTCAATCCTACTGAACTCTACTATAAATCAGTTAATTACACAACTAAAACCGGCACTGACCTTACTACGTTCAGCACCGGCTTTTGATTAATTCTTTTGATTAGGTGTTTCGTCTGCTATTTTTCCGTCACCGTCGATATCTTCATCCGTTAAACGTTCGACTTCTTTTACGAATTCTTTGCTGACAACCTCTAATTCTTCTTCATCTGTGCCTGTGATTGCTTCATCAGGAATCTGATCGGTATTGGCAAAGAACTCAATGTGCTGATGAAGATTTTGGAAATGCATCGGTGCTTCCCCGCCATATTCACCATCTAAGTTGATCATTACTGGTCGATTGATATCATCTTCTGTTTCGACGAACAAACTGCTTGTTTTGGTATAGATTACTCTTGGATCATCGACATGTCGACCGCCATTCAGCATGAGTGCCGCAATATGCAAGATCTCAAAGATATTTGCTGTCTTTACAATGATCAAAGAAAACTTGCCATCATCCAATTTGGCATCTGGCGCGATCTGTTCGAATCCTCCAACAGAGTTCGTCAGCCCTAGGAAAAACATCGAAGCATTTCCGATATATTCCCCTTCATCATACTTCAAGCGCATTTTGATTGGCTTTACTCGAGGTAGCATCTCTGCTCCTTTCGCAAGGTAGGCAAGATAACCAAAAATACTCTTTAGTTCTGATGGAACTTCATAAGTCAATTCTGTCAAATAGCCGCCTGCAGCGATATTGATGAAGTAACTGCTATCAGAAAGACCGATGTCCATTTTTACTGTTTGGTGTTTTTTTATTACTTCTGCTGCTGCTTTAATATTATCTCTAGGAATTTTTAATGCTCGAGCATAGTCGTTCGTCGTACCGGCTGGGATAATGGCCATTTTAGGACGGTGTTCAAGCGGAGCGATCCCATTGACCACTTCGTTGATCGTTCCGTCGCCCCCAGCTGCCACTACTAGATCAAAACCTAGTTCTGCAACTCTGCGTGCTTCATTCTTGGCTGAATCAGGTTCTGGTGTAGTGGCATAGGCGCTAGCTTCAAATCCTGCTTCTTCTAATGCCTGCAGGATATCCGCCAAATTTTTTTTCAATAATTCTTTTCCCGAGGTAGGGTTATAAATTACGCGTGCTTTTTTCATTTTCAGCCTCTAGCGTTTCGCTAATTCATCTTTAAGCAGCTTGTTCACGACACCAGGATTTGCTTGCCCTTTAGTTGCTTTCATGATTTGACCGACTAGGAAGCCAACCGCACGATCTTTTCCATTTTTGTAATCATCGACAGATTGTTGATTGTTATCCAAGATTTCATTAATGATTGGAAGAAGTTTGCTAGGATCAGATAATTGTACCCAACCATTTTTCTCAACAACTTCTTGCGCTTCTCCGCCATTTGTGATCAATTCACGGAAGACTTTTTTGGCGATTTTTGAGCTGATCGTTCCATCGGCGATCAAACGAATCATTCCTGCTAAGTTCTCAGGTGTCAATTTTGTCTCAGCTAATTCCAGTTTCTCACTGTTTAAGTAAGCAGAAACTTCACCCATCAACCAGTTAGATGTTTGCTTGGCATCTGCACCATTTTCCAAAACAGCTTCAAAGAAATCAGACATTTCTTTTGTAAGTGTCAATACCATTGCGTCATACTCTGGAAGACCAAATTCACGGATATAGCGTTCGCGACGAGAAGCTGGCATCTCAGGTAAACTAGCTTTTACTTTTTGAATCCATTCGTCATCGATCACGAATTTCGGAATATCAGGCTCTGGGAAATAACGATAATCACTAGAACCCTCTTTCACACGCATCAAAACTGTTTTATTCGTTGTTTCGTCAAAACGGCGTGTTTCTTGTTGGATTTCTCCTCCTGAAAGAAGAACTTTTGCTTGACGTTTTTCTTCAAAAGCTAAACCTTTTTTCACGAAAGATAAAGAGTTCAAGTTTTTCAATTCTGCTTTCGTACCGAATTCTTCTTGTCCATAAGGGCGGAGAGAAATATTCGCATCACAACGCATAGAACCTTCTTCCATTTTCACATCGCTGACTTCTGTAAATTGGATGATTGAACGCAATGCTTCTAGATAAGCGTATGCTTCTTCTGGTGAACGCATATCAGCTTCAGAAACGATTTCGATCAAAGGCGTGCCTTGTCGGTTCAAATCAACGTAAGAATAGCCGCCGATACCATGCATGTTTTTCCCAGCATCTTCTTCTAAATGGACCCGTTCGATCCGGATTTTTTTCTTCTTGCCTTCTACTTCGATTTCGATCCATCCGTCATGACCGATTGGTTGATCAAATTGGGAAATTTGATATGCTTTCGGATTATCTGGGTAAAAGTAATTTTTCCGGTCAAAATGAGTATCTTTAGAGATTTCGCAGTTTAATGCCAAAGCGGCTTTCATCCCGAATTCCAGCGCAGCTTTATTCATTACTGGTAGCACGCCTGGATAACCCCAGTCGATCACGTTTGTATTGCTGTTTGGTTCTGCACCAAAATGAGCTGGCGCTGGAGAGAAAATTTTTGAGTTGGTTTTCAACTCGACGTGGACTTCTAGTCCAATGACTGTTTCAAAATTCATTCGTCTTTCCCTCCTAAAATAGCTGGTTGTTGTGTGTGGAATTCTGTTGCTTGTTCAAACGCATATGCCGCTTGATACATCGTTTTTTCATCAAAATAATTACCGATGATCTGCAATCCAACTGGTAATCCTTCTGACAATCCTGCCGGTACAGACATACCTGGAAGTCCAGCCAAGTTGACAGGGATCGTTAAGATGTCACTCATGTACATCGTGATTGGATCGTTGATGTTCTCACCGATTCCGAATGCCACTGTTGGTGAAGATGGTCCGATGATCAAGTCATAATCTGCAAAGACTTTTTCAAAATCTCGTTTGATCAATGTACGGACTTGTCCTGCTTTTTTGAAGTAAGCGTCATAATAGCCCGCACTTAATGAGAATGTACCTAACATGATACGGCGTTTTACTTCTTCACCGAATCCTTCTGAACGTGAGTTGACATATACATCATCCAATGATTTCACGTTTTCAGAGCGATAACCATAGCGGATACCATCGAAACGCTGCAAGTTGGAACTTGCTTCTGATGAGGCAATGATATAATAAACAGCCACACCGTATTTTGAATGAGGTAAGCTGACTTCTTCCACAACAGCACCTAATGAACGGAATGTTTCTGCTGCTTTCAATACAGCTTCTTTTACGCCAGAGGCCACACCTTCGCCTAAGTATTCTTTAGGTAAAGCAATCTTCATTCCTTTGATGTCACCGGTCAGTCCCTCTGCAAAGTCAGGAACTGAAACGCCTGAAGAAGTACCGTCTTTTTCGTCATAACCACTGATAGCTGTCAATGCTAATGCGTTATCTTTCACCGTACGGGTCATTGGTCCGATTTGGTCAAGAGATGAAGCAAAGGCAATCAAGCCAAAACGTGAGACACGGCCATAAGTAGGTTTCATTCCTACAATGCCGTTGAAAGCTGCTGGCTGGCGGATACTTCCCCCCGTATCACTACCTAAGGAAACTGGGATTTGTCCAGCTGCTACTGCTGCTGCAGAACCACCGGAAGAGCCCCCAGGTACTTTTGTTTGGTCCCAAGCATTTTTTGTTTTCTTGAAATAAGAAGTTTCTGTACTTCCGCCCATAGCAAATTCATCCATGTTTAGTTTTCCAACAGGGATCATATCTGCTTGATAGATTTTATCCATGACCGTTGCATCATAAATTGGTTCAAAATTGTAAAGAATCTTAGATGCAGCGGTTGTCAAGATATCTTTTGTTACGATATTATCCTTGATCCCAATCGGAATTCCAGCAAGGATGTTGCTTTCATCAATACCTTTTTCATCTAAAGCTTTTGCCTGTTCCAATGCTTTTTCTTCATTCAATGTGATGAATGCTTCGATCTCAGGTTCTGTTTCTTTGATTCGTTCAAATGTTGCTTTTGTCAAATCTTGTACAGTGATTTCTTTCGATACAAGCATACGATGCAGTTCTTCTAGAGAACGATTGTGTATTTTTGTCATTATGCGCCAGCCTCCCCATTATCGATGATTGCGGGTACTTTGATAAAGCCGTCTTCTGTTTCCGGCACATTTTTCAATAATTCATCACGGTTCCATCCAGCTTGCGCCCGATCTTGTCGCATCACGTTTACTGTTTCGACAACATTCGACGTAAATGGAACACCTTCCGTATCTACTTCTTCCAGCATTTCCACCATATCGATGATTTTACCTAATTGGTCGGTAAAACTTGCAAGTTCTTCATCTGCGAACGCAAGTTTTGCTAATTTGGCAACGTGTTTCACTTGTTCTTCACTAATCGCCATACTACCCCTTCTTTCTAAACGAGTTAAAAACTTTGCTCTCTATTTTAACATAAGAGTGCTCTGTCTGAAATTATTTATTGAAATTTGTCTGAAAAAACTCAATATTTATTCTTTTGCTGAGTGGCTTTTAGCCAATGCTTCTGCCATTTGATCTTCTGTCCAAACTTCGATTCCTAATTCTTGTGCTTTGGTTAGCTTGCTGCCAGCATCTTCTCCTGCTACCACGATATCTGTTTTTTTCGATACGCTACCAGTCACTTTCCCGCCAAGATTTTCGATCGTCTCTTTTGCTTCTTCACGAGTCAATCGTGTTAGTTTACCAGTAAGGACTACTGTTTTTTCTTTAAAAGGCGACTCGACTTCTTGCAATTGGGTACTTCGAAGCCCTTTGTATTCGAAATTGACGCCTGCTTGTTTTAATTCATTCATCAATTCATGGACTTCTTCGTTACTAAAATAAGTGACTACACTGTCGGCAATGATATCACCGATCGTATCAAGCGCAATAATCGACTCATAGTCGCTTCTACTCAATGTCTCTAGATCACCGAAATGTTCTGCTAAAATTTTTGCTGCTTTCGCTCCGACATGTCGGATTCCTAACCCGAAAATCAACCGCTCGACCGAATTATCTTTGCTGTTGTCAATTGCTGTCAAAATATTATTTGCTGATTTTTCTTTTATTTTGTCCAACGTCAATAACTCTTCTTCTGTCAATTTATAAAGATCAGCAACATCTGCGACTAGTTTTTTGTCATACATCTGTTCAAGCACACGTGGGCCCAATCCGTCGATATTCATCGCATTTCTTGAGACAAAGTGGTTCAAGCCTTCTTTCATTTGAGCAGGGCATTTAGGATTGATGCACCGTAGCGCTACTTCTTCATCCAAATGGACAAGTTCACTTCCACAAACTGGGCAATGTGTAGGTAATTGGTATTCTTCGCTGTCTTTAGGTCGTTTATCCATCACGACTTGCGAAACTTCTGGAATGATATCTCCCGCTTTATAAATCAGAACTGTATCTTTTAAGCGGATATCCTTCAACTTGATATAATCCCCATTATGCAGACTGGCACGGCTTACTGTCGTTCCTGCTACTCGGACAGGCGTCATGATTGCCGTTGGTGTCACTACCCCCGTTCGTCCGACTGTCCATTCGATGTTTTCGATCAGTGTTTCAACTTCTTCTGGGGGAAACTTATAAGCTGTTGCCCATCGTGGTGCTTTGACAGTAAAGCCAAGTTGATCTTGCAACGAGAACTCATTCACTTTGATGACGATTCCATCAATCTCATAGGGCAAATCTACACGTTTATCATGATATTCCTCAATGTATGCCCATACTTCATCAATCGAATGACATAGACGTTTTTCCCGATTCGTGTGGAATCCTATTTTTTCTAGCTCTTCTAATGCATCATACTGTGTTTTTGCTTCCATAGGACCGAAATCAGCTACTGTGTATAAAAAAGTATCCAGATTTCTTTTCGCTGTGATTTTAGAATCTAACTGACGCAAGGAACCGGCTGCGGCATTCCGAGGATTCGCAAAGATATCTTTTCCCTCTGCTTCTCTGTCTTGATTCAATTGAACAAATGACCGTTTTGGCATGAAACATTCGCCTCTTACTTCGATGTTCATCGGTTCTTTTAATTTGATTGGGACTGATCGGACAGTCTTTAGGTTTTCAGTGATGTTTTCTCCTACAGTCCCATCCCCACGAGTCGCTCCTCTAACGAAGTTCCCATCTTCATAACGCAAAGAGACGGAAAGACCATCTATTTTTAGTTCGCAGCAATAGTCGACTACACGTCCCACTGCTTTTTGTACACGTTGATCAAAAGCTATCAGTTCTTCTTTGCTGAAAACGTCGTTCAAACTGTAAAGCGGAATATCATGAGTGACTTTTTCAAAACCTTCTAATACTTTTCCGCCTACTCGTTGAGTGGGAGAATCAGACGTGATCAAATCAGGATATTGTTCTTCGATTGCTACTAATTCTGCGTATTCTTTATCATAAACATAGTCTTCCACTGTTGGTTTATCTTCTACGTAGTATTCACGAGACCATTGGTTCAATCTTGTACGAAGTTCTTCTGCTCGTTTAGCAGCTTCGTCAATCGTCATTTCATGTTCCATCATTTACCCTCCACTACTAAGCTTTTTCAATTGGCGCAAAGGCAGCCAAAAGACGTTTTACTCCTTGACTTGGGAAAGCCACATCTAGTTCTAGATCCTTCGACGTCCCACTTACTCGGACGACTGTTCCTAGGCCCCATTTTTTGTGTTTGACTTTATCTCCAGGTTTCCAGCTGGTCTTTTCCCCTCCAGTGGCACTTTTAGAGGAAACAACCGCTGTCTCTGGCTGTTTATAGCTATATGCTGTTTTTTTTGCGAATACAGGTGTTTTTTTAGGCGTAGGACGCATGCCCTCGATTTCTAGCAATTCTTGATCGATTTCTTCTACAAAACGAGAAGGACGGTTATATTGCGTCCGTCCATATAATGTTCTGGAGAAAGCATTGGTTAAATACAACGCTTCTTCTGCTCGCGTGATTCCTACATAAGCGAGACGACGTTCTTCTTCCAGTTCGCTTTCTTCCATCAATGCTCGAGATAAAGGAAAAACACCTTCTTCTAGACCAATCAGGAATACAACTGGGAATTCTAATCCTTTGGCTGCATGCAACGTCATCAATGTCACTTGCGAAGCGTCTTCTTCTAAATTGTCAATGTCAGAAACAAGTGCCAGATCGTTCAAGAAGACCGTTAGTTTTTCTTCTGGTGCATCAGCATCTTCTTCATTTTGCTGTTCGAACTGCTTATCGAATTCTTGTGTGACCGTTAAAAATTCCTCCAGGTTTTCGATACGCGCTTGTGCTTCTAATGTATTTTGGATTTTTAAATCTTCCAGGTATCCGCTACGATCCAAAACCTCTTTCGTCAATTCTGTCACTGTCAAGTATGGGATCATCTGCGTGACTTCTTGAATCATCTCTCCAAATGAACCTAATTGCTGGCCTGCTTTTCCACCGATATTTGCCAGTTCCACATTTTGGGCTGCTTCAAGCAGTGGCCATTCATGGAGAGAAGCAAAACTGCGTAGTTTTTCGATAGATCCTGGTCCGATGCCTCGTTTGGGCGAATTAACGATACGCTCAAAACTGATTGAGTCTTGAGGATTTGCCAGCACATTTAAATACGCTAAAATATCTTTGATTTCTTTCCGATCGTAGAATTTGTGCCCTCCAACCATTTTATAAGGAATATTTGCTTTCAACAAGGTTTCTTCCATCACACGAGATTGTGCGTTCGTCCGGTACAAAATGGCAAAGTCGCCGTAATTCCGATGATTGCTTCGAATCTCTTCTTGCATCCGGTCTACGATAAAACGGGTTTCGTCTCGTTCATTATCTGCACGATAGTAAGTGATCTTGTTTCCTTCTTTGTTTTCTGTCCACAAGTTTTTTGGTTTTCGATTGCTATTGTTTTCAATGACTTGGTTTGCCGCGCTAAGAATGTTTTTCGTGGAGCGATAGTTTTGTTCCAGCAAAATCACTGCAGCATCTGGATAATCTTTTTCGAAATCCAAGATGTTCTGCATATCTGCACCGCGCCAGCCGTAGATACTTTGATCTGCATCTCCCACTACGCATAGATTTCTAAATCTACCTGCCAATAAATTGACCAACGTATACTGTGCGTGGTTTGTATCTTGATACTCATCTACATGAATATAATGGAATTTGTTTTGATAATATGTGAGTGAATCAGGATGTTCTTCAAATAACCGGATCGTATTCATGATCAGGTCGTCAAAGTCCATACATTGATTGTATTGAAGCTCTTTTTGATAAGCAGCGTAACATTTTGCCACAATCTCTTCGTAATAACTGCCTTGCATTTTTGCAAAATCTTGAGGGGTCTGCAAGCTATTTTTTGCTTGGGAGATTGTTCCTAATATGCTGCGAGGATCATATTTTTTCGGGTCAATGTTCAGTTCCTTCAGTATCCGTTTCATCAAGGTCAGCTGTTCAGAAGAGTCGATGATCGTAAAGTTCCGGTTATACCCGATAAAATCAACATCTCTTCTTAAAATACGCACACACATTGAGTGAAAAGTCGATACCCAGACATCTTCGCCCCCAGATGCGAGAATCGCATTGACACGTTCTTTCATTTCTTTTGCAGCTTTATTGGTAAAAGTAATCGCTAGGATGTTCCAAGGATTGACTTCTTTTTCCTCAATCAAATAGGCAATGCGATGCGTCAACACTCTCGTCTTTCCACTTCCCGCACCTGCCATCAGCAATAATGGTCCGTCAGTGTGAAGAACAGCTTCTTTCTGACGGGGGTTCATCCCGTTTAATAATTCAGCTTTGGATGACATTAACAACATCCTTTCTTTTATCAATCTTGTTAATTATAGCATTTTCTTGGCTTTCATTAAACTAGCTAATTCAAAATCATTTGTTTCTTTTTATGGATTTCTTCTTGTCAATTCGTTGATTTCGCGCTAAATTAAAAGAAAGCGAGGCGTTTGAATGGAAAAAAAAGGAAAAATCAAGAAATTAGATAAAACTCAGATATATTTTATTCTAAAAGGAATATTCGTTGGACTACTGACAGGAATCGTGGTTAGCCTGTTTCGTTTATCGATCGAAAAGTTAGGCGATTTTGTTCGAAGCATCTATGAAATAAGTCGGGAACAGCCGATTTACTTAGTTGGCATGGCTACTTGCTGCATCCTTGCAGCATTTTTTGTGGGTTATCTGGTCAAAAATGAACCGGATATCAAAGGAAGCGGGATTCCACAAGTAGAAGGACAGCTTCGAGGGGAATTATCAATGAACTGGTTCTCTGTTTTATGGAAAAAGTTCATTGGTGGTGTACTTTCAGTTGGCGCAGGACTTTTTCTAGGTCGAGAAGGCCCTTCTATACAGCTTGGTGCAGCTATCGGACAAGGAGCTGGACAATTGTTTCGGAGTCCATCTTCAGAAGAAAAGATTTTGATTTCTAGCGGAGCAAGTAGCGGACTTGCAGCAGCATTCAATGCTCCTATCGCAGGATTACTCTTTGTTTTAGAAGAAATCCATCACTCCTTCTCTCCTCTTGTTTGGCTGACATCTTTTGCTTCGGCCATCACAGCTAACTTTGTCTCTCTTTATTTTTTTGGCTTAAGACCAGTTTTATATCTAGGGGATCTTCCTTCTTTGCCGTTGAAATATTATGGTTCTTTGGTGGTATTAGGCGTACTTCTAGGCGTCTTAGGTTTTATTTATCAAAAGGTCCTGCTAGCATTGCCAAAATTTTACAACCGATTGCCTTTACCAGCTTATTTTCATGGATTCGTTCCTTTCTTGCTGATTTTGCCGATTGGTTATTTATGGCCTAGTACGCTAGGCGGAGGCAATCAAATCGTTTTAGCTTTTGGACATGCTTCATTGCCAATCATTATGATTATCGGTTTGTTTGTTCTTCGATTCGTTTTTTCCATGATTTCTTATGGTGGTGGTCTTCCAGGAGGGATTTTCCTTCCGATATTGACATTGGGGGCTTTAATCGGTAGCTTTTATGGAAACATCATGGTTGATTTCGGGATGGATCCAATCTACATCAAGGATTTCGTCGTGATTGCCATGGCTGGTTATTTCACAGCAATTGGGAAAGCACCGCTGACAGCAATTATTTTAGTGACAGAAATGGTTGGCTCTCTCAATCATCTGATGCCTTTAGGGTTGGCTGCTCTTGTTGCTTATATCGTCAATGATCTTCTCGGAGGGAATCCGATCTACGAATCATTGTTGGAACGTTTACTTGGAAACAATCAGACCGCCGCTCTTAAAGGCGCAAGGACAACTTTTGATTTTCCAGTAACGGCAGAGAGTTCTTTAGACGGATTAATGGTACGGGACTTCAATTGGCCTAAAAATATGCTGCTAATCTCTATACGCAGAGGAAATCAGGAAATCTTGACTCACGGCGATACGATCATGAATGTAGGAGATATTTTGGTAATCTTGACTGATGAAGCAAACTTACCAAGAATCAAGCAAGAAATCGAGGCTAAATCTTCGATCACAAATTTGAAGCAATCATTTTAACGTACCGGGAAGAACTATTTTATGGCACAACAACTATTCATCTATACTACTTTTACTCTACAAAAAAAGAAGAGGCTGGATTTCCCCAGTCTCTTCTTTTTATTTCTATGCTTCTGCTACTGCAGGAGCTTTTCTCAATAAACCATAAATCACACCAGAGACGACTGCTCCGATAGCAATAAACACCAAATACATGATTGGGTGACTCAGTAAGAATACAACAAAAATTCCGCCATGAGGAGCCAGTAATTTGATTCCGAAAGCACCGACTAATCCGCCAGTTAAAGCAGAACCAATAATAAAACTTGGAATGGCACGAATCGGGTCAGCTGCTGCAAATGGAATCGATCCTTCCGTGACAAACGAAAGTCCCATCACGATGTTCGTCAAACCAGCATCTTGATCTGTTTTGCTGAATTTATTTTTGAATAAACGTGTAGCAACGAAAATCGCCAATGGAGGGACCATTCCTCCAGCCATAACAGAAGCCATCACAACACTTCCGCCAGTGGCAACAGTCGTAGCTAAAGTTGCTGTACCAAATACATAAGCGGCTTTGTTGATTGGACCGCCTAAATCTGCCGCCATCATTCCAGCTAATAATGCACCAAGTAAAGCAGCATTCGAACCACTCATACTTGTCAAGAAACCGTTCAATGCATCATTGATTGCTTTCATAGGGACATTGACTAGCAACATCAGGAAACCAGTAATCAGTAAGCCAAACACTGGATAAAAGAGGATCGTTTTGATTCCATCCAATGATTTTGGTAAGTTCTTGAATAATTTACGTAAAAATACGATGACATAACCAGCCAAGAATCCACCAATCAGTGCGCCTAAGAATCCTGCGCCACCTGTATTAGCTAATGCACCAGCAGCAAATCCAACAATCAAACCAGGGCGGTCGCCGATACTTGAAGCAATAAATCCAGCTAATACCGGTAACATGAACCCAAATGCAGCTTGTCCGATTTGGTTGAACCAGCTAGCAGCTTGATTGTAGTTCCCCAGATTCGATAACTGGTCATGCGGCACGCCAATAAATTGGTCAATCATGAAAGAAAGAGCAATAGCGATTCCTCCACCAATAACGAATGGTAACATGTGTGATACGCCATTCATCAAATCTTTATAGATTCTTTGTCCGACAGTACCATCCGCGTTTCCTTCTTCTGAACTATTTTCTTTTCCGTCACCATGGAATACTGGTGCAGTACCACTAAGGGCTAGATTGATCAACTCTTCTGGTTTACGGATACCATCACTGACTGGACGATTGATCAATTCTTTTCCGTCAAAACGGTTCATCTCTACTTTTTTGTCTGCTGCAACGATCACGCCTTCTGCACGAGCGATGTCTTCAGCAGTCAATCGGTTTTTGATTCCTTCTGAACCGTTCGTTTCGACTTTGATCTCCACTCCCATTTCTTTCGCTTTTTTCTTCAAAGCATCTTCTGCCATGTAAGTATGAGCGATTCCTGTTGGGCAAGCTGTAACGGCAACAACGAATTTTCTTTCTGGATGAGCAGAAGCTTCTGCAGCTTGTGTATCTTGTTCTGCTTTTTCTTCTGCTTCTTTTTGCTCTTCAGCTGTTTGGAACAAGTCTTGGACTTCTTCTGGTGTACTTGCTTCTTTTAATTTCGCTACAAAATCTGCATCAATCAGCAATCGAGATAGTGCTGCTAATGCTTGCAAGTGTGTGTCGTTCGCGCCCTCTGGAGCTGCGATCATGAAAAACAGATAAGTTGGCTGTCCGTCTAATGCTTCATAATCTACTCCTTTTTGGCTTTTTGCAAATAAAACTGTTGCTTCTTTGACTGCACTATTTTTCGCGTGAGGCATGGCGATTCCGTCACCAAGACCTGTAGAGGTTTGTGCTTCACGAGCTAGAATTCCTTCTTTATATGTGTCGATATCGGAAATCCGGCCGGCATCAAACATTTTTTGGACCATTTCATCGATCGCGCCTTTTTTATCAGTCGCTTGCAAATCCATGATCATTGCTTCTTTGACCATTAAATCCTTGATATTCATGATTATCCTCCTTGAAACTAATCAATTTTTGTGATTTCAACTTCTGGCAATAACTCATCAATCAGTTCGCGATCTGCCAAGTCATCAGAAAAAGCCGTTGCGCTTCCACAAGCAACTCCCCATTTAAAGGCTTCGATCGGATCTTTTGTCCGACTGTAAGCACCAATAAAACCGGCGATCATTGAATCCCCTGCACCTACTGAATTTTTCAACGGGCGAACCAATACATTCGTTTTATAAGTTCCTTGTTCTGTAAAGAGCAAAGCGCCATCTCCAGCCATTGAGATCAGCACATTCTGTGCCCCTTCAGCTAGTAATTTTTTCCCATACGGAATGATTTCTTCTACAGATTGGAAGGTTGTATTGTAAAGCTCAGCTAATTCGTGATTGTTTGGTTTGATCAACAACGGTTTCTTAACAAGTGCATTCTTTAGATCATCACCTGTTGTATCGATTACGAAATCTGCACCTTTTTCTCGAATGATATCAATCAGTTCTTGATAAAATCCTTTTCGTAGGCTGGCTGGCGCGCTTCCTGACAATACGACGATATCTCCTTGTTCTACTTTCCCTAGCGCTTGCTTCAATTCATTGATTTCTTCATCTGAAATAGCTGGACCTAAACCGTTAATTTCAGTTTCAGTATCTGATTTTAGTTTGATATTGATTCTTGTATCTTCTTGCACGTGTGTGAACAAAGATTTGATTTGTTCTTTTTCAAGCCACTTCGAAATAAATTCGCCAGTGAATCCTCCTAAAAACCCTAGTGCTGTAGATTGAGAATCGATCCGTTTCAAAATACGGGAAACATTGATCCCTTTTCCTCCAGGCAATTTGAAGTCTTCTTTCATCCGGTTCAAATCACCTAGTTTTAACCCATCTACGCGTACAATATAATCAATTGATGGATTAAGTGTTACTGTGTAAATCATTGTATTGCCTCCTTAATTGTTGTCTTTTCACGGAATTCATTGATGAATTCTAATGGACAACGCTCGGTTATGATCGTGGCTGCTTCCAAAGGTGCAACAGAGGTGAAAGACAACTGGCTGAATTTAGTATGATCAATCAATACAAAGGTCTCTTCTGAATTTTTCATGGCTAAACGTTTAACTGCTGCTTCTTCTGGATCCGGAGTCGCGAATCCTTGTTCGATGTGTGCACCGTTCATTCCCATAAACGCTTTATTGAAATGAAAATGTTTTAGTTGTTCTATCGCATTAGATCCTAAAACAGCATTGGTTGACAGCTTGATCGTTCCACCTAAAATGATCGTAGCAAGCTCCAAATCGACTAAATTTGCCGCATGTTGAACGGAATTTGTCACCACTGTGATTTGTTTTCCTTGTAAAAAAGGAATCATTTCTAAAGTAGTCGAGCCAGCGTCTAAATAGATGACATCTTCGTCATTAATGGTTTCAGCTGCCAATTTGGCGATCTGCTGTTTTTCATGAACGTTTTTGAGTGATTTTTCACTCATATTCTGCTCAAAATTCAATAATTGCTCTTTCTTAGCGCCGCCATGGACTCTTTCTAGAAACCCACCATTCTCCAACTCTTGCAAATCACGCCTTATCGTTGATTCTGAAGCATTCAAAAGATTTACAAGATCTTGTGATTTCACGATTTTCTGCTGTTCAAGCAAGTCTAGGATTTTTTGTCTGCGTTCCTCTGTAAGCATTTTCACGATCACCTCAATACAAATAATAGCATATTTTTTTTAGACTCGCAATACAAATCAGTCAAAAACGTTCATAAAAATTATAAATCAGTCAAAAAATAAAAAACCAGTCTTTTTTTGACTGGTTTCCTACTTTACTTGACTATTATCAAACTGTTTTATCGTTTGTTATTTTCGCTTCTTGTTTTTTTCATATAAACAGTAGCAGATTTTCTTTCCTTATGAAGAAGGTAATAATAAAGTCCCATCCCACCAAACATAACCAAGAAACCGATGACTGATCGAATAGGAAAATTAGGAACAAAAAAAAGACAGACGGATAATAATGATGCTGAAACCATGATTCGATAATAAAGTTGTTTATCCATTTTCTTCACCTCATATTTTTTGTAAAGTAATCAATTGTTCTAATTCGCGATAATCTAAAAACTGCACACGCAGATGCTTCTCGCCTTTCTTGACATCAAATTGGACACTACGCCGTTTTTTCTTTATTCGTTTGAAGGCAATATCAGAGAGTCTGTGTTTGATTTCCTTTAACGGTAAATCCGGAAGTGCTTCAGAAGGAACATAGATTCTTAATGATAAAAGATAATCTTGATATTTCTCATCTGTTACCTCTACTTCTAGATATTCCCTGATGTAATAACAATACGCTTCGATTCCATTGTCCAAAGCAACAGTCGGATCGATGATCTTATAGCACATCATTCGCGCGCGATTCTCGTCAACCCAAGGAAAATACGCCTGAGCATTCAGTGTTCCGCGGACACGTCTTTCTTTATAATTTCCTCCTTGAATATCATAACTTTTCGTTACAAAGAACGAGGCATTTTTTTTGGGAACAGGTTGCATTTGCGCATTTTGATACTGGACAGATTGAATCGTATGATCAGTATAAATGTATTCAACAAATGGTGGTTTCAACAATCCCACGCCGTTATCCCAAGCAAGGTGGTCAAACCCAAGCTGGTCTCTAAAATAGGATTGGAATAGCTGAGTGTTTGTTTTTTGCCAATTGAATGGGTCTCGATAAAGCTGGATATATATGACTTCATTATCTAATTCTTTCACTTTTTCTACTTGTTGTGTATCGAGAAAAATCGGTTTTGGGATAATCTGATGGTAATAGTGACTGTAATACATTTCCCAGCATGAGGTAAAACATAAGCCTTGATAAAAAAGATCGTAGCCTGGAAATTGATTGCAATCCACTACTACGTCGCCATTTTTCTGTTTCATTTTAGGTAAACGCTCGATTTCATCCATCGTCTCAAACAGCAGCCGCTGGGTGATCTCTTTTGTATTGTGATAGATAAACTCGCTATACGCTCTCATATAAGCAAACACACCATGGGCAATCATTTTTTTCTGAATGAAATCTCGAATCAAAAACTGGTTTTCTTTGAAAACAGAGATAGACAATACATTTTTTATCAACAATTGATTGCCTTCCAAACGAAAACTACACTCGTTCTCGTCATTCCCTACAACTAACCAGCTTTCGTCTCTTACCGATGCGAGCATTATTTTTTCTTGAAGTTTCCTAAGATTATACGGGTCCTCTTGTTGAGTGAAAGAGCGGATAAATGTTGGCTGGATCAACAGACGTGTCAAAACAGCCCAATCGCTTATTTCCTGTTTTTTTTCTTCATCATCTAAGTCTGTGAGCTGGATAGTCATTAATAATTTATCTTCACCAATCATTTTCTCACCTCTTTCAAATCTTTTTATAATTTAATTATAACGAATGATAAAGAAAAACTAAAACTTTTTGTCTTGGAAACCAATTTTAGGTATTACATGGTAAACTAAGTAAAAAAGGAACAAAGAGGTGTTCGCGATGGGATTGAAATTTGAACGTACAGACAATTTAGATAAACTTTTCGAATCATTTGCTGTCGATCCGGAAAAAACAGTTGCGCCAAAAGAAGAAATCGATCGGTTTCTAAAACCGCAACCACAAAAAGAAAAGAAAAAAGACAAGAAACAAAAGTAAGATAAGTTCTGCAAAAAAAAGACTTACCAGCCAAACTTTTATGGAAGAGTTTGACTGGTAAGTCTTTTTTATTCTTTTTATGATTCGATTGCTTGTTCGATTGCTGCCCATGCTTCTTCTTTTCCTTGTTTTGTAACGGAAGAAAAAAGAATAAATGTGTCATTATGATCAAAATCCAATGCTTTTTTGATCTCGCTTTCATGCTTGTTCCATTTACCGCGAGGAATCTTATCTGCCTTAGTAGCAACAACGATCACAGGGATATCATAATACTTCAAAAATTGATACATCTGGATATCTTCTTGAGAAGGCTTATGGCGTAGATCTACTAAAGAAACGACCGCACGTAGTTGTTCTCTGGTCGTTAAATATGTCTCGATCATCTTTCCCCATTTTGCTCGTTCAGTTTTGGATACTTTTGCATACCCGTATCCTGGAACATCGACAAAATGCAACGCATTCTCAATCAAATAAAAGTTCAAGGTCTGGGTCTTTCCAGGCTTACCGGAAGTACGCGCTAAATTCTTTCGATCAATCAATGTGTTGATAAAAGAAGATTTCCCTACATTTGATCTCCCTGCCAGAGCTATTTCCGGCAATTGTGTCTCTGGATATTGTTTTGGTGCCACTGCACTTATGATGATTTCAGCTTGATGGACTTTCATGGTCTCTCTCCTTAAAAAGGTGATGAATAAAGCAAGCGGCTGTCGTAAAAGCCAAAATGACTTTTACGGCAGCCTCTTCTCATCAACCCGCTTTTTTCTCTGAATCTTTATAGATCACTGTTGGCTCACCAGACAATTCAGCTGCTTCTTTGGTAATAATCACTTTTTCGATGTTTTCATTTGAAGGGATATCAAACATCACATCCATCATGATTTCTTCGATGATAGAACGAAGACCTCGAGCACCAGTGTTGCGTTCGATTGCTTTTTTCGCAATAGCTCTCAACGCTTCAGGTTCGAATTCAAGTTCAGTATCATCTAGAGAAAGAAGCTTTTGATATTGTTTGACTAACGCATTTTTTGGCTCAGTCAAGATCCGCACCAGATCATCTGTTGTCAATTTCTCTAAAGCTGCCATAACAGGTAATCGTCCGATAAACTCAGGAATCAATCCGAATTTCAGCAAATCTTCAGGGATGATATGTTGCATGACGCTTTCGTCTTCAGAAAGTTTTTGGTTTTGTGTACCAAATCCAATCGTTTTTTCGCCCATACGGTTTTTCACGATTGTTTCGATACCATCAAACGCCCCACCTACGATGAACAAGATATTCGTCGTATCGATCTGGATAAATTCTTGATGTGGATGTTTACGTCCTCCCTGAGGCGGAACACTTGCAACAGTTCCTTCTAGAATCTTCAGCAAGGCTTGTTGGACACCCTCACCGGAAACATCACGAGTGATGGATACATTTTCGCTTTTACGCGCGATTTTATCGATCTCATCAATATAGATGATCCCTTTTTCTGCACGTTCCACATTGTAATCAGCAGACTGGAGCAATTTAAGTAAAATGTTTTCTACATCTTCACCCACATAACCAGCTTCTGTCAAACTTGTCGCATCTGCGATTGCAAAAGGTACATTCAACGTTTTTGCTAATGTTTGTGCCAAAAATGTTTTCCCTGACCCTGTAGGTCCGATCAAGCAGATATTGCTTTTTTGTAGTTCAACATCATCTGTGTTCTCTTGTGCTTGCTGATTGACACGTTTGTAGTGATTGTATACAGCAACAGCTAACGAGCGTTTTGCGCGATCTTGTCCAATCACGTAGTTATTCAATACTTCAAGAATTTCTAGTGGTTTAGGGACTTCAGTGAATTCGCGTACAGCTTCTTCATAAAATTCTTCATCAATGATTTCTTTACATAGGTCGATACATTCATTACAGATGTAGACCCCTGGACCAGCTACGATTTTTTTCACTTCTTCTTGGGTTTTCCCACAAAAAGAACAGCGTACGGTCTCATTGCTACTTGGATTGTCATACATGGTCTTCACCCCTTAACTTGCAAAAAGTATGCAAGAAACTATCAGAGACTTTACAGTCTTTTATTATCATAACATAGTTTAGTAAAAAGAAAAAGTGTTTAACAAAGGATCGATTGACCTATATCTTTGTATATTTTCACGCTTAACAAAAAATAAGGGACTGTGACAACAAACATGTCACAGTCCCTTATTTCATGACCTGTATTACTTAATTTCTATTCTTTTGCTTCTGTCGCTGTACCCGTGATCAATTCGATTGCTTTTTTCATTGTCACATCATGTTCCAACATATCTTCTGTCAACACGCGTTTGATTTGTTCGATTGGCATGTTGTATGTTTCTGATAATTCTTGGATTTCTGCATTGATTTCTTCTTCTGTTGCTTGAAGATTTTCAGCAGCTGCAATTGCTTCGATCACAAGATTTGTTCTTGTGCGCATTTCTGCTTCACCTTCGAATTGTTTATGCAAGTCTTCTTCTGTAGAACCAGTTAATTGATAGTACATTTCAGGAGAGATACCTTGACGTTGCATGTTGTTCAAGAATTCGTCCATTGAACGATGTACTTCATCATGAACCATCACGTGTGGCAATTCAACGATTTCTGCGTTTTCAACAGCCATACGGATTGCTGCTTCATCTTTTGCATCGTCTGCTGCTTTTTCTTTAGTTTCTACTAATTCTTTGCGATATTTTTCTTTCAATTCGTCTAATGTTGATACTTCGTCATCCACATCTTTTGCGAATTCGTCATCTAATTCAGGCACTTCTTTTGCTTTTACTTCATGGATTGTCACTTTGAAGACTGCTTCTTTTCCAGCAAGATCTTCTGCTTGATAATCTTCTGGGAAAGTTACATTTACATCTAGACTTTCACCTGATTTATGACCAACTAATTGATCTTCAAATCCTGGAATGAATGAACCTGAACCTAATTCAAGTGAGTAATTTTCGCCTTTTCCGCCATCAAACGCTTCGCCATCTACAAAGCCTTCGAAGTCGATTACTACTGTATCGCCATTTTCAGCTGCAGCATCTTCTTTGATAACTAATTCAGCTTGTGCTTCTTGTTCACGTTTGATACGTGCATCCACGTCAGCATCTGTTACTTCACGATCTTGTTTTTCAACAACTAGATCTTTATATTGTCCTAATTTTACTTCTGGTTTCACTGTTACTTCAGCAGTGATTACCCAGTCTTGACCTTTTTCCATGCTTTCAACATCGATTTTTGGTTGAGAAACAGGATCGATGCCAGCTTCTTTGACAGCAGCTTCATAAGCTTCTGGTAATACAGCATTCAATGCATCTTCATATAAAGCTTCTTCACCGTACATACGGTTGAATACTTGACGAGAAACTTTTCCTTTACGGAATCCAGGTACGTTCAAGCTTTTTTTCACTTTATTAAACGCAGTTGTTAATCCTTTTTGGATTTCGTCTTGCGCAATCGTAAATTTTAAAACACCATCATTCGTGCCTTTTTTTTCAAATGTTGCAGTCATTTAATTCCCTCCGAGTTTAGAAATTCATTTTATACATCAAAAACGTTTCATGCATACCTTTAAATAGTACACTAACCCTTTCAAATTGTAAACATATTGAATGGGTAGAATCATTGTTTTTCATAACATTTTTATCTTTTTCACTGATAAAATCTAATGGAAGAAGATCATTTGCTCCAAAATTTTCTCTCGTTTTTTAAAAAAATTTTGTTTTTCATCTTCCGTACCATCATACATCATTTTTCCTGTACATGCCTCTACAGTCAGTTGAAACCAACGCCTCGGGTCTTCAATGTATGTATCATAGACAGGATAAACGATTGCAGATTGCAACGTAAATTCTTCTTTCAGCACCGAACTAAGTAGCGCATCTTCATTCCCATAATGGTCTGATAACACACACAATTGTTGATAACTTGACTGTTGCTGTGGCTTAGGCAAATCTTTGGGTATAAACTTTGACTAGTTTTTCTTCAATCGTCAAATAGAAAACAGGGTTGCATTCATTCAATTGCCTAAGCTTCTCCAGCAATTTTGCCCTCGCTAAAATATGGACCTCTGGTAATACAATCAGTTTACTCGCTGTTTGGATAAACTCATGGTAAGGAAGCTGTTCGATCTCCTCAATAGACGACAGCTGACGTGCTGGTTCCAATGAAGGAAGTTCCTCCGATTTTTTATGGAGCGCCTTGACTTTTTGCCTCTCCATTTGGCCGGATAACTCTTCTGCAAATTGGATTTTTTCAATGATACGCTGCTCAAAAGATTCATAAAAATCTGTACTTGCTATCAATTTTCTAGCATATAAAAAATCTTGTGCACTGATTAACAAGTCAAAATAAAATTCAGCAAACTCCTCGTTTTGAAGATACTGTTTTTCATGTAAGAGTGCTTGTTTCAACGCTTCTTTTTTCTCGTCTAACTCATAAAGACAAAAAACAAGCAGGCTATTAGCCTCAAAGCTTTCTTTCAACTCGTAAGCACGTTGAAATAGTTCTTTTGCCTGCTGATATTGCTGGTTTGCTAGTGCTTGTTGGGCCACTCGCATTAAATTCTCATATTTTTCTGGAAAATCAATCGGCTTCACGCAGTGTCCTCCTCTTGCTTATGTTCAGCTCATGTTCAATAGTAGCAAAACAAAAAAAGCATGACAATTAAAAATAATCGAAGCATCCTCTAAAAGCTAGATTTTTGATCTGACTTTTATAAGATGCTTCAAACTACTGTTTTTTATGGATCATCAGCTGTTAACTTCTTGGTTGAATGCTTTGATCAGATTAATCGTAACGACACTTGTATTAGTGAAAAAATCTCCCAGATGCTGCTTTTTCTGATTAAAGATTGCTGGAAGATACCCTAACATCAGCAAAGGAAACTTTAAAATGAACCGGCAAGCACCTTCTCTAACTAAAACAGTTGACCAGCTAAGTTCTTCTTCATCAAAGCTGATGACTCGAATACCGAAGATCATTTTCCCAATCGTTTGGCCATGATTGAGTTTCGTCAATAAAACAAAATACGCTAAATAAATGAGTAATGCCGTGAATCCATAGAGACTCAAATACGAATCTGAAAAATTCAGCCAACCTAGATTTTTGGCAATACCAAGTGTTAAACGTGTAATAGCTCCGATACACAAAAGATCGATCAAGAAGGCAAACATTCGGATCAAAAAGCCTGCATAGAAATAATGAGGAAAATCATTTGCTTTTGGTGGTTCATTTTTTGTGTCAGTATACTTTTTCCATTTCCGTTGTTTCTTTTTGATTTCTTCTGATGTCATCGGTTCTCTTTCAAAAGAGCTCAGCACTTTTTGGGAAAAGCTTGGATCAGGTCCCACAGCAGGCTGCTGTTGCCTCTCTCTTCCTTGTTCCTTATTTTCGTTTGGAAGTTCCGTCATGCTTACTCACCTCCGTAATAATACATTGCTTTTGGTGATTCTGCAGTTCCGAGATTCTCAAGTATTGATAAGATCTGACTAGTTTCAGAAGATTTCAATCCTTGGAACTCTGCCAGTTTGCTCCCTAACCATGTGCTGGCAAATCCAGATGATGGGGAGGAATATTCTACTAATTCAGCATCTTCAAGCTTTTGTTCCTTTCGCATAGCTTGTAAGGCGTCTTCAGGGAATCCCAATTCATCAACTAAACCTACTTCTTTTGCTTGGACACCATCATAAATCCTTCCATCTGCTATTTTTTTGACTGCTTCTTCAGATTTATTCCGTCCCTCGCTAACGATTCTTACAAATCGTTGATACGCACTATCAATATACGCTTGAAGCACTGCTTCCTCTTCTTTTGTCTTTGGGCGTGTTCCTGATCCCATATCTTTCAACGCGCCACTTTTCACTGTTGTGTCTTCCACACCCAGTTTTTCTAAAAGCCCTGAATAATTCAATCCTGACATGATCACACCAATTGAACCGGTCACTGTTTCTTCGGTTGCAAAGATTTTATCTGCTTGAGCAGAAATATAGTAACCACCGCTAGCTGCCATGTTTTTCATACTGACATACATCGGGATATCATGTTCTTTACGGATCGTATCTAATTTCTTAGCGATTTCCGCACTTTCATAGACACCGCCACCAGGAGAGTTTACTTCTAAAAAGATTCCTTTAACTGTTGGATCTTCTTCCACAGCTTTCAGTTGTTCCATGAAATTTTCATGGTTATAACCTTCAGAAGCAAATAAGCCAGAAGATCCTCCTGCAGCAATCGTTCCATCTACTGTCAGTTTTACGATTTTTTGCGTACTGTCTCCCTCTTCCAACACATTTGGTACTAACTCTTCATCCCCGTATAACCAACTGTTCAACCCTTCGACTTGATTGTTTTCCTGAGGGTTAGTCAAACTCGCCGAAACTAACGAAACCACAAATAATCCCGCAGCAATCAGAACTGCTGCCCAACGTTTTTTATTCATTCTTTCTCCTTTCTAATACAAGTTTTTTATGACGATTACAGTTTCTGACTTCTCGGAAGCGTCGAACCGCTCTGCTTTTTCTTCACGCGCATACCCAGAAAATGATTCTTTTGTCCATTCATCTTCTACCGTAAACTCTCGCGCTTGGACAACTTCCAAGGCATCAGGTGCGATTTCCTGGATGCTATCCCAACCAGTATCTAAAAATATTTTTGTATCATCTGATACACCAGCTGATGCTTCAAATTCGGACAATTGTTTTTTTAACATTCCAAGTGTCATGATTTCAATTTTTGAATCCATTTTTCTCCTCCTTCATCCTATTACTTTCCATTGTACCGAACTCCTGAAAAAGATGATAGACAAAAACCGATTATTTTTTGATACAAAACGCACACCCAAAAGGCAATTTGATATATACCAATTTATTTTTATTCTTTTTTTGTTGACAAAAACATTCGCAAAAGGGTATGATTTTAAATGTTTCCAGATAAAAAACAAAAAAGGAGGATAGTTATACCTTTTAGGATAGCGCCTGGTCTGTGTAAACAGATGACGAGGAGAGGGTTTATCGAAAGATTCGGCGGATGACCCTAGGGACTGCACTCTACAGAAGATCCACAAAAAGTATCTGCAAAGATAAAACAAAAGGATTTTCCTGCAGCTGGAAGCATTCATACGAATTCATTATAGAAAGTAGGATGTTTTTTATGTGCGGAATTGTTGGAATGATTGGATTAAAAAATGTAACACCAGGATTGATTGGCGGGCTAGAAAAATTGGAATACCGCGGTTATGATTCAGCTGGCATCTTTGTCTCAGATGGCACGACAGATCATTTAGTCAAAGCACAAGGCAGAATCCAAAATTTAAAAGATAGAATAACTTCTGATACTACAGGAAATATAGGCATAGGCCATACACGTTGGGCAACCCACGGACAACCATCTGAGGAAAATGCCCATCCACATACTTCACAAAGTGGGCGTTTCGTGCTTGTCCATAATGGCGTGATCGAAAACTTCGAAGAACTTAAAAATGCTTATTTAACAGATGATCACTTTATCGGTGAGACAGATACTGAGATTATCGCTCATCTGATTGAAACTTTTGCGAAGGATATGACGGCAAAAGAGGCATTTTTAAAATCTTTGCGCGTCATCAAAGGTTCTTATGCTTTCGCTTTGATTGATCGTACAACACCTGATGTGATTTATGTAGCGAAAAACAAAAGCCCATTGTTAGTCGGACTTGGTGATGGATTCAATGTAATTGCTAGCGATGCAATGGCTATGCTTGCTCATACGAAGAAATTCGTCGAGGTCGAAGATGAAGAGATGGTTACCGTTACATCAGACAAAATTATTATCCAAAATTTTGCGGGCGACATTATGGAACGTTCTTCATTTGAAGCGCAAGTAGATGCTTCAGATATCGAGAAAGGCACCTATCCTTTTTATATGCTGAAAGAAATCGACGAACAGCCTATTATCATGCGCCGTATTGCTCAAAAATACGTAACAGAAGACAATCGGGTCCCTCTTGATCCAAAACTGATCGATACATTATCTGACAGCGATCGAATCTACATCGTTGCTTGCGGAACTAGTTACCATGCGGGATTAGCTGGTAAACAGACTTTGGAAGAATTGACACAGATTCCTGTCGAGGTTCATTTAGCCAGTGAATTCGGCTATAACACACCTCTTCTTTCACAAAAACCATTCTTTATTTTCTTGAGTCAAAGTGGCGAAACAGCGGACAGTCGGCAAGTGCTGGTAAAAATCAACCGTCTTGACTATCCTTCACTTACGATTACAAATGTTGCTGGCTCTACTCTTTCGCGAGAAGCATCCTTCACCCTATTGTTGCATGCCGGACCTGAGATTGCAGTAGCATCAACGAAAGCTTATACTGCACAAATAGCAGTACTGACTTTATTAGCCAAAGCTATCGGTGACAAAAAAGAATTAGAAACTTCTCTTTCGTTCGATATCACTCATGAATTGAGTTTAGTCGCAAATGCGATGGAATCGGTCATTGCCCAGAAAGATTATTTAGAGGAGCTAGCTGCAGAATACCTCAGTGACACAAGAAATGCTTTTTATATCGGACGCGGGGCAGACTACAACGTTTCTCTTGAAGCCGCTTTGAAATTGAAAGAAATCAGTTATATCCAGGCTGAAGGTTTTGCTGCTGGTGAATTGAAACACGGAACAATTGCTTTGATTGAAGAAGGAACACCCGTGATCGGAATCATCAGTGAAGAAGTGACTGGCGCGCATACTCGAGGTAATCTGAAAGAAGTCGAAAGCCGTGGTGCTAAAACATTAGTTATCGTCTCAGAAGGATTAGAAAAGGAAAATGACCAACTAGTACTGCCAGCAGTCCACCCTTATCTGTCTACTCTTGCTACAGTCGTGCCGACTCAATTACTTGCCTATTACGCCACACTGTTACGAGGGTTTGACGTTGACAAGCCACGCAATCTGGCGAAATCAGTGACAGTTGAGTAACGTTTCTGTACGGGAAATCATTTGATTTTTGCACTCTTTTGTAAAAAAATAAAAGCATAGTATGTACCGAACACCAAAAAATTTGATTTTTAGTGTTCGGTATTTTTACTTTATTTCATTTCCCGTTTACTTTTTAAAACCTCGTTTAAATAAATCGTTCACTTTCTCTGTCTATAATATTGGAGTTCCTTTAATAATTTGGCTTTTAATTCCGTTTCTTCAATTACTTCAAGTAAATCAAACCCTTTTTGCATTAATTTTGTATCGTTTTGGCAGTACCCCAATCTTACGAAGATCATGCCTAGAAAATCAGCTCGTTTTGCTTGTTTCGCCATATCTTTTGCTAGATTCAACATGTATCGGCCATCTTCTACAAGATTTTTTTGTATATATATTTGAGAGATATTCATCAAAAGTGTCAGCCTTACTGTATCGACAACATCCAATCGATTATATCTATCAAGCGTAGCTAATAGAATAGGATACATTATTTCTAACGTGCTGATTTCTAGATGAAATGAAATGATCGCAAATATTTGAATATCTCTTAATGTCCACACCTCTATTTTTGAAAGCCGCTGCCAAATCGGAGTCACCAACCCTTTGAATTCTGTTTTATCAAAGTCTATAGGATCAGCAGATAAATACAAGCGTAAAATCAACAGGATTTCTTCTATTTTTTTATCTGAACAAGTAGATGTAAATTTTAAACATCGTCTATACAACTTTCTTATCTGTGCACTTTCTGTATTTGAAATAATAGAATAAAAATCCTCAATAAGCCTTGTACGATTATCTCTATTATCTCTATTCTCTATATTTGCCAAATATCTAAATTCATCTAAAGATACATCTATCCTCTCTAATAAATAACAAGCATTTTCAAACCTTGGCTCCGTCTCATTTTTTTCAATCCGCGAAAGAGTTGTCCTATCTAAAAAATCATTACAAACTTCTTTTTGAGTCATTCCTTTCCCTTTCCTTATAAATCGATACATTTCGCCAAACCTCAATTTTTTCTCCCTCCAAAATTTTTGTGAGCTTATGCAACAAATCTACCAAAAACAATTCGATGATTATAAAATATAAGGGTAACAAAGAAACTATTATACTTATATTATAACAAAAACAAAATGGAGGTTGTCCTATGATAAGAAAAATGCTTATTATTTTTGTCACTACAATTGTTGTTTCCTCACTCGTCCTGACTTCTACTGCAATCGTCTCCCTTGCTTCTGAATTAGATACTACCACTATCAAGCCTGATGTTTACAAAAATGATAGTTATGAAGATGCTAACGGCAATAGAGGGACTGGTAGAATAACCTTGACTGAAGCACGCTGGAGTTCTACCTATGATTTTCGATGGTATCAAAATTAACGCTCTTACGCTGGTCTATTCTCTTTTTTGATAGTATAGTTGCTTCTCTTGTTTTGTACTTCCTTATTGCGGACGGGCAAAACTATTATTACGTCTATCTATTGGCTCAAATTCCTAGTTATATTATTCTTGATCATATCCACAAAAAAATAGGATTAAAAGCAGATAAAGCACGCAAACGTGCTATTTTACTAGTGATGTTGAGTTTTTTCATCTCTTACATTGGTATAATATTTCTTACACAATATGTTTTTAAATAAAAGAAAAAGCAAAGACCAGCGACGAATAACCGTCACTAGTCTTTGCTTTTTCTCTTCTACCTTAGGTTCTTAATCTAGACCGATTTCTTCTTTGACTACTGCTGCGATTTTATCGACATAGTAATTGACTTTCTCATCGGTAGGCGCTTCTGCCATCACACGAAGTAATGGTTCTGTGCCGGAAGGGCGAACTAAGATTCTACCTTCTGACCCCATTTCAGCTTCTGCTTCTTCGATCACTTTTTTAATTGCTGGAACATCCATCGCACCATTTTTATCACTTACACGGATATTCACTAATTTTTGCGGATAAATCGTTACCTCTGCTGCAAGCTCAGATAATTTTTTACCCGTCTGTTTCATAATATTCAACAACTGAATTCCTGAAAGCATCCCATCACCAGTTGTGTTGAAATCTAAGAAAATCATGTGTCCAGACTGCTCGCCACCAAAATTATAATCGTTTTTGCGCATTTCTTCTACAACATAACGATCACCGACTTGTGTAACGACATCTTTCAGACCGATTCCTTCTACCGCTTTGTGGAAGCCTAAGTTGCTCATCACAGTTGTAACGATGGTGTCTTTTTTCAAGCGATTTTTTTCTGCTAAGTATTTAGCACAGATAAACATGATTTTATCACCATCGACGATATTCCCAAGTTCATCTACCGCGATGATGCGATCGCCATCGCCATCGAAAGCTAGACCAGCGTCCGCTCCTTTTTCAACGACCATCTCAGCTAAACGTTCTGGATGCGTAGAACCTACCCCATCATTGATGTTTAAACCATCTGGATTTGTGCCCATTGTATAGAAATCTGTTTCAAGATCAGCGAACAAACGATTGACACTTGTTGAAGTTGCTCCGTTTGCTGCATCGACACAAATCGTCAAACCGGAAAGATCGCCATTGATCGTTTGAACAAGGAATTGAGAATATTTCAATAAACCTTCTGGAAATTCTTCTACAGTTCCCAAACCGTCAGCTGATGGACGAGGCAATTCATCTACTTCTGCATCCAACAATGCTTCGATTTCTAGTTCTTGATCATCTACTAATTTAAAACCGTCTGCACCAAAAAATTTGATTCCATTATCCTGCGCTGGATTGTGAGAAGCAGAGATCATCACTCCTGCACTTGCTTTTTGTAACCGTGTCAGATAAGCAACACCCGGCGTAGAAATCACACCTAGTTGGAACACTTCGATACCCACCGATAAAAGTCCTGAAATCAGCGCTTCTTCTAACATTTGACCTGAGATTCTTGTATCCCGCCCCACTAGTACGCGTGGGCGTTTTCCTTCTTCTTCATGCTGGCTTAGGACATAACCTCCGCATCGTCCCAGCTTAAATGCAAGTTCTGGCGTAAGCTCCTTGTTGGCTTCACCGCGGACGCCGTCTGTTCCAAAATATTTACCCATAGTTGTAAAATTACTCCTTTAACTTAATTTTCCGAGGAATTTGTTCTGCTCATTTGTGTTGATTCGCTTGTTTGCGACGTTTCTTCTGTACTCGTGAATGAACTGCTTTTTGCAGATTCCGAACTAGAAGAGATGGACGTTGTTGTTGAAGGTACCGTTACTGAATCAGCAGATGTGGTGCTTGTACTTATATTTGTATCTTCTTGTGTCCGACTGCTCGTCGAAGCGGAGCTGCTGCTTGACGTTTGCATTACGGGTGTAATCTCCACACTGACTGATTTAGGTTTGATACTTAGTCCTTCTTCTACTGGTATTTCGATTTTACGAGTTGTTCGATGACTGATTCCTGAGACATTGATTGGTACAACGATACTGTCGCCGATTGACGCAAGCAAATCGCTAGATCCGCTTACTTCTGCTTCCAGGTCTGAAAAACTGAAATCATAGCTTTTAACCCCAGCAGCCGGTGTTCCTTGTTGCGTCCCATAAAGTCGTACCGTTTTGCTTGGTTTGATTGCATCAGCTTTCACAGTTACTTGCACTGGATCGGAAATGATACTTAATATTTCTCCTGCTGCGTTCAGCGCTTGTATCGGCACTTCACTATTGATTCCATCATCCGTGACCATCGAAGCATCTACATCAGCTACTACTCGTTTGATTTCGGCCAACGTTTTATCACCTGTAGTGATAGAGACTTTTTTAGGACTAACGGAAGTATCATCCAGCTCATATCCAGATGGTGTGATCGTTGAAGGAATCAATGTTTCCACATCGAAATCTTTTGTCACCTTTTTCTCAACCGTTACTGTAATAGTTGATGGTTCCATCTTTGCTGTGACAGCACTGCTCAAGTTCTGAATTTTCAGCGGAACTTCATGTGTTCCTTCGCCAAGCTTAGTGATATCTGCAGTGATGCGAAACATCCGTGTATCTTCGTTTGCTTCTGCATTCAACTGGACTCGGTTTGCACTGGAAAGTTTGACCGTCACTGTGTTTTCATATCCATGGATATAATAGCGTTGCGAATCATAAGAAATTTTGATTGGCACACCAGTGACTGTTTGATTATACGCTTCATTTCCAGAAAGCGTGTTTTGAACGGACTGTCCATTTGCATTGAAGTACAGTGCAATACTGAACAGCAATGCAATAAAACTGTAAAGAATGCTTGTCCGTTTCTCTTTTGAGATCATTTGCGATCCCCTCCCTTAGTCATACCGTCTAGGAAAGATTGAATCACGTTTTTCTTATTTTTTGTTTTCTCTTCAGCAATTAATTCTCTACGCAAGATTGCCAAATATTCTTGCTGGGATAAGCCAGCCATCAGTTCATTATCTAACGTGATGCTGACGTCCCCGGTTTCTTCAGAGACAACGATGGTGATCGCGTCGCTGACTTCGCTTATACCGACAGCTGCCCGGTGTCGAGTCCCGAATTCTTTAGGGATCAACATACTTTCTGATAGAGGAAGATAGGCACTTGCTACTGCGATCTTTCCTTCTTTTACAATAACTGCACCATCATGCAGCGGTGTATTAGGAATAAAGATATTGATCAGCAGCTCCCCAGTGATATCTGCATCTAAAGCAATCCCTGTCTCAATATACTCATCTAATCCAGTATGACGTTCGATAGTGATCAGCGCACCGATTTTTCGCTTGGACATATATTGGATGGCTTTGTCAAAAGACAAGATCATCTTCTCATCTTCCTGCTGTTCGCTTTTTGATTGTTTGAAAAGCGAACTGCGTCCAAGATGTTCCAGTCCTCTCCGGATTTCCGGCTGAAAAATCACGATAGCAGCTATCACCCCGTACGTGATGACTTGGTTCATCAGCCAAGACAAGGTGTGCAGACCAATGATTTCTGCTACGATTCGGATAACAATAAAAATAGCTACACCTTTCAGAAGCTGAATCGCTTTTGTGCCTCGCAGCAGTTGGATCAGTTTGTATACAAGATACCAGACAACCAGAATATCAAGTATGTTCACCAAAAAATTCAGAGAGAACAAGTCACCGGAAAACATTTGCTGCCAATAGTCCAAATTAAAAAGTTCCCCGATTTGAAATGACATAAAAAGCCTCTCTTCTCTTTTGAGATTTCCTCTCTAGTATATCATATGTTTTAATTTTAGAGGCTGATCTACTCGTTTTTTTCTTGAGAAAAATACATAATTTTCAAGAAAATTACAAGTATGCGTTTTATTTTTCTCTAGAATAAAAATTTTTAAACCTCAGAGAATTATTCATTACATTTTTTCTGTTATTTTTCACTTTTTTCTTCTGTAACGTGTTCCATTTTTTTACGTCGTTCTGCTCGAGCGGCTCTTCGGGCAGCTCTTCTTTCTTCCGCTTCAAGATCCGTCGTTTTTTCTTTTCTCGTCTTAACGACTACATCAATGGACTCTTCTGGTTCAAGTCTTTTCTTGATTTTTTCTAATTCTCCTGACAGTGCAGCATAGTTGTAAAAACGTTTTTTAGCATCTTGGACAGTCTTTTCAAATAAAGCTTTTGCAAGATTTGGATTTGCGTTCTCTAGTGAAGAAAAGCGAACTTGTTTCCTCATGAAATCAGGCATAGTAGAGAAATCAGGTTTTTTGTAGTCCAAAGTCATTGGTTTCTTGTTTTTTTCGACCATTGTAGGGTTATATCGATATAATGACCAGTAACCAGAAGAAACAGCTTCTTTTGCTTCTTTAAGCGATTCTTTCATTCCACCAAGCAAGCCATGTGTGATACAAGGTGTATAGGCAATAATCAAAGAAGGGCCAGAATACTTTTCTGCTTCTTCAAATGCTTTGATTGTCTGCATTTGATTGGCCCCTGAAGCGATTTGTGCTACATAGACATTCCCATATGTCATCGCCATCATCCCTAAGTCTTTCTTTGAAGCATATTTTCCACTAGCTGAAAATTTAGCGATTGCCGAAGCTGGTGTTGCTTTTGAGGTTTGACCGCCAGTATTGGAATAGACTTCGTTATCCAAAACAAGGATATTTACGTCTGCTCCGCTGGCAAGTACATGATCGATCCCGCCAAAACCAATGTCGTAAGCCCATCCGTCTCCGCCAATCATCCATTGGCTGTTTTTTACGAATAGATCTCTTCTCTTGTATATATCTTCCAGTTCAGGGACAATTGATCGTTCATTTTCGATCGCTGCTTGCAGTTTTGCTGCTCTTTGTTGCGTTCCTTCACTCTCAAAGAGATGTTCCAACCAGTCTTCCATCAATTCTCGCAGTTCTTCTGACACTTTTGGCAATACTTCTTTGATTGAATTTGCCAAAGCCTCACGACGAGTCTTTGCCGCCAGAAGCATACCATAACCAAATTCAGCATTATCTTCCAATAAAGAATTTGACCATGCAGGCCCTTGACCACATTTGTTTGTCGTATAAGGCGAAGCTGGAGAGGCACCGCCCCAAATAGAAGAACAGCCTGTCGCATTCGCAATCATCATTCGATCGCCGAACATTTGTGTCAATAATTTTACATAAGGTGTTTCGCCACAGCCTGAGCAAGCGCCTGAGAATTCAAGAAGTGGTTGGTTGAATTGTGTCGATAAAACCGTATTTTTCCCTTTCACTGGATTTTCTTTTTGTCTTAGCGTCATCGCAAAAGCCCAATTCATAGCTTGTTCTTTCTGTTCTTCATAAGGTTTCATCACTAAAGCTTTGCCTTTTGCGGGACAAGCCTCTACACACAGACCACAACCTGTACAGTCTTCCACTGAAACTTGGATACGGTATTTTACGCCGTCTACGCCTCTCATTTCTCTCACGATAAATCCTTCTGGCGCTTCTTCCATTTCCTCTTCATCTGCCAAAAATGGACGGATGGCAGCATGTGGACACACAAAGGCACATTCATTACACATCGTACAGCGATCACTAATCCACTCAGGTACTTCTAAAGCGACACCTCGCTTTTCAACAGAAGCCGTTCCTAAAGGCATTTCGCCAGTTGTCATTCCATTTGCTACAAGCGTACCAACAGAGAGATGATTCCCTTCCTGCGCATTTACTGGCTCAAGGATTTCTTGTACATACCCCTTGTTCCTTTTATTGATTTTTTCAGGCATCTCCAATGTTTTCCAATTTTCTGGAATCACAACTTCATGAAGCAGTTCGATTGTCCGATCGATTGCCTGTATATTTTTTTCTACGATAGCCATTGATTTATGCCCGTAGCTTTTTAGTGCTTCTTCTTTTAGCAACGGAATCACTTCATCAAATGGAATGATGTCAGCTAATTTAAAAAATGCTGTTTCCATTGCCGTATTGATCCGTCGTCCCAAGCCAACTTCTTGGGCCAATCTCATGGCATTGATCGTATAGAACCGAATGTTATTTTCAGCCAAGTAACGTTTTAATTTTATGGGCAGATGCGTTTCTAATTGTTCGTCACTCCAAAGAGTATTCAGTAAAAAGATTCCACCTGGCTTCAATCCTTTGACTAAGTCATAGCTATGCAGGTAAGCTGGTGTGTGACAAGCAACAAGGTCCGCATGCTCGACAAGATACGCTGAACGTATCGGCGTATCTCCAAAACGCAGATGAGAGACAGTTAGACCGCCAGATTTTTTCGAATCATAATAAAAATAGCCTTGAGCATATTTGTCTGTGTGATCCCCGATAATCTTGATGGCTGATTTATTTGCACCAACTGTTCCGTCAGATCCAAATCCCCAAAACTTTGCCTGGAATGTTTGCGGTTCTGTTAAATCTAGACTTTCTTTTGTTTCCAAAGATTGATAAGTCACATCATCCACGATCCCTATGGTGAACCGTTTTTTGCGTATACTTGGATCTTTTTGCAATTCATCAAAAACTGCCGAGATTTGATCGGGTGTCACATCTTTCGAACCTAATCCGTAGCGACCACCAATAATAGCCGGGCGAAATTCAGAATCATATAACGCACTTTGAACGTCTAATAAAAGGGGTTCTCCCCCTGCTCCTGGCTCTTTACTTCGATCAAGAACAGCGATTGCTTTTACTGTATGAGGTAACTTTTGCACAAATGTTTCCACTGGAAAAGGTCGATAAAGATGGATATTCAAAAAACCTGTTTTCCGTCCGTTTGCATTCAAATAATCAACTGTTTGCTCAATCGTCTGTGCAACTGATCCCATCGAAACAATGACCTCTTCTGCATCAGCTGCTCCGTAATAAGTCACCAAATCATAAGAAGTACCTCGTAATCGATTGATCTCTTTCATATATTTTTGTACGATTGCAGGTAACTTATCATAATACGTATTGATTGTTTCCCGTTGTTGAAAATGAATATCTGGATTCTGGTTCGTGCCACTAACTGTCGGATGATTGGGATTCATCCCACGTTTACGAAAAGAAGCTAACTTCTCCTGATTGACCAAAGGAGCTAATTCTTCATATTCCAAAACTTCGATTTTTTGAATTTCGTGACTCGTACGGAACCCATCAAAGAAATTCAAAAAAGGCAATTCGCCTTCAATGGAAGCAAGATGGGCAACAGGTGCCAAATCCATCACTTCTTGCACACTGCTTTCAGCTAGCATCGCAAACCCTGTTTGTCTTGCAGCCATCACGTCTCCATGATCTCCAAATATATTTAAAGCATTCGTCGTCACTGCCCGACTAGCAACGTGAAAAACACTTGGCAGTAGTTCCCCAGCAATTTTATACATATTCGGTATCATCAAAAGCAACCCTTGTGAGGCGGTATATGTAGTTGTCAGCGCACCAGTTTTCAGTGAACCGTGAACCACGCCAGCTGCTCCTGCTTCGGATTGCATTTCCACTACTTTTACTGGTTGACCAAATACATTTTCTTTTCCTGCTGCTGACCATTGATCGACTAATTCAGCCATGGTCGAACTGGGCGTTATCGGATATATTGCAGCAATCTCGGTAAAAGCATAAGAAATATACGCGGCTGCCGTATTGCCGTCCATTGTTTTCATTTTTCGCATGATTCATCATCCTTGTTCATATTCTCTCTTATTATCTGTTCCATTATAACGTAAAATATTCCATTTTTTCTTTTATTTAGAAAAATATTTCACATACGTCTATTTCAATCATTTTTTTAGAAAAACAATCTAAATCGTTGCCTTTTTTTGTCAGACATGTGTAAACTATAACCGAAAGAGGTGTTTTTACATGGATATATCAGTGATTGATGCAACAAAAACAACTACAGAAAAAGGTATTACTTATGGTTCATCAGATGCTCCTAAAAAAATGATCGAATTCATCAACTTAGCTTGCCCATATTGCCGACAATGGTTTGAAGAATCTCATGAGCTATTGGAAGAAGCCGTCCAAAGCGGTCAATTACAGAGAGTGATCAAATTATTCGATAAAGAAAAAGAAAGCTTGCAGCGAGGAAACGTGATGCACCGGTATATCACGATCAGCGATGGACAACAAGCAATCAAAGAGATCAAACAAATATTCGATACTCAAGACGAGTGGAAACATCTTTCGCTCCAAGGAGTAGCGGATTTTGCAGCAGATAAATTAGGGCTGGCAGAACAAAAAAACGAACAGCTGAGCCAAGCTATCATCAACGAAGCTGAGCAAGCACATATTCGATTTGTTCCAACCGTCATCTTGGGTAAAGAAATCTTTGATGAATCTATTTCAAAAGAAAAACTAAAAGAATTGATCCAAGCAAAATAAAACAACAAGGGGGCTGTGACAAAAGTCTTGTCACAGCCCTTTCCTAGTATGTTTTTTCCGAATAAACGGTGTTCCAGAAGTAGCTTCTGTCACAACCTCTCCACTAAACAGTATTCAATCAGATATAGTTTCCAGTGATCGTTTGTGCATTCTTTAATCCTCCTGGAATCCCTTCATAAAGGATACTTCCACCACCAGATCCACCTTCTGGTCCAAGATCAATGATCCAATCAGCACTTCGGATCACATCTAGATTGTGTTCAATAACAATGACCGTGTTCCCTTTATCCACTAAGTTATTGATAATTCGAATCACATTTTCGACATCTGACATATGCAGTCCTGTTGTCGGCTCATCTAGAATGTATATTTGTCCATTTGTTTTCAATTCATTAGCTAATTTCAGCCTTTGTGCTTCTCCGCCAGATAAGGTGTCCATCGGCTGTCCAAGAGTCAGATAACCAATACCAACTTCTTCTAGATTCTCAAGCTTTCGCTGGATCTCTTTCTCATCAAAAAATTCAAGTGCTTCTTCTATGGTCATATCCATGACTTCTACGATATTTTTTCCACGATAACGATAATCCAAAACAGCTGGATCATAACGTTTCCCATGGCAATTTGAACAAACTACCTCTGATTGTCCATAAAGGATAGATTAAGCTCGATTACACCCATTCCTTTGCATTCTGGACAAGCCCCTTTAGAATTGTAGCTGAAATATCCAGCATCAACTTGATTTTCTTTACCAAAAGCTTTCCGAATGTTATTCATGATCCCACTGAATGTGGCTGGATTTGACCGTTTGTTCGTATGGATTGGATTTTGATCAATAAGTAGGCTTTCTGGAAAGTCTTTTAAAAATACTTGATTGACCAATGTACTCTTGCCAGAACCAGCTACCCCAGAAACAACGGTAAAAACACCTTTAGGGATTTCTAAGCGAATATTTTTTAAATTATGCAAAGAGCTCTGGCGGCTAATAAAGGTTTCTGAAAATGTCCGTACTTCTTTTTTGATTGGTAATTGATGTCGCAAATAGTTTCCCGTTAACGTACCAGAATCCAGTAATCCATCATAATCCCCAGTATACATGATCTCACCGCCGTGACTTCCAGCATAAGGTCCTACATCCACGATATGATCGGCCACCTTGATGACATCAGGATCATGTTCGACTACCAGAACTGTATTCCCTTCATCTCGGATTTTTTTTAATAAATCATTAAGTAGATGGACATCTCTAGGATGCAATCCTGTACTTGGCTCATCAAAAATATACATCATATTAGTCAAACTGCTAGC
The DNA here is from genome assembly GCF_030053755.1 of Enterococcus sp. ZQ21. NCBI lineage: Bacteria > Bacillati > Bacillota > Bacilli > Lactobacillales > Enterococcaceae > Enterococcus > Enterococcus sp. ZQ21. Next base: position 1,144,968 of record NZ_CP125658.1, on the reverse strand, counting down.
TAATTGCTTCACCATTTTTACTCGCTGTGATTCCCCTCCAGATAAACTTGAAGTCTCGCGTGTCAATGTCATATAGCCTAATCCAATATCAATCAAATCTTGGATACGTTTTTTGATACTGGCAATCAACGGATGACGCTCTTTGTTATCTAACGTTTCTAGTATTTGTAATAGTGAAGATAATTCTTTTGCGGTCAAATCGTATATATTATAACCGTTTATTTTAGAGTTTAGGACTTCGTGTGAGAAACGTTTTCCTTGGCATTCTGGACAAGTGTCCATTTTGGTATACGTCTCCAGAACCTTTGCTGTTTTTTTCGTTGTTTCTTTTTCAGTATGGACATTGGTTCGCATGAATCGAGTGACAATCCCTTCATAAGTCACATTCATATCTCCCGCACTTGGTATATTGATTCTCTCTGCTTTTCCATACAATAATCGATCGTATTCTTCTGATGTGTATTCGGAGATTGGTTTGTTTGGGTCGAATAAACCAGTCTCTGCATACATTTTCCAATACCAAGTCCCTACCGTGAAATTGGGAAGCAAGATTGCTCCTTCATTTAGTGAGCGTGTCGCATCTACAGCGGCATCGATATTCAATGTTATCGTTTTTCCAATTCCTTGGCAGACAGGGCACATACCTTGAGGATCATTAAATGAATACGCGTTGGCATAACCTAATGGCGGTTCAGCAAAGCGTGAAAATAAAATTCGAAAAAGTGCCTGAATATCCGTTGCAGTACCTAAAGTGGATCGAGCATTTCCTCCCAGTTTCTTCTGATTGATCAAAACAGCCGTGGATAAATGCTTGATCTCATCAATATCAGGTCTGCTATATTTAGGCAAAAAATTACGTGCAAAACTATTACAAGTCTCATTCAGTTGTCTGCCCGCCTCCTGTGCAATCGTATCAAAAACAATAGAAGATTTGCCAGACCCTGATACGCCAGTAAAGATGGTAATTTTATTTTTTGGGATACGCAAATCAATGTTTTTCAAGTTGTTTTCTCGTGCATGAATCAATTCAATATACTCTGTCATCCTTGTTTCTCCTTTAAAATCGATTTTTAAACAAATCTATGGCGAACAACGGGCAGTAATAGGGATTTATAGTTTGACAGAAGAAGAAAAGAAAAGCAAGTGATATTTTGTTAAATAAAAAAAACTGATACATCCGCACCTCTGCTTCATGTATCAGTTTTTACATTGGATTACACTGCTTCTTCACGTAGTTTTTCCGCAAATTCATTGATTTTGCGTATACGGTGATTGATTCCCGATTTGGATATCGTACCTGAGGGAATCATTTCCCCTAACTCTTTCAAACTGACTTCTGGATGCTGAAGCCGGAGTTCAGCAATTTCCTGAAGTTTTTCAGGAAGGGCATGCAGACCGACCTTTGCTTCGATCAATTCGATGTTTTCAATTTGTTTAGAAGCCGCATCAATCGTCTTATTCAAATTTGCTGTCTCACAATTAACTAGGCGATTGACCGAATTTCTCATATCCCGTACGATCCGCACGTCTTCAAATCGAAGCATCGAATTAGTTGCACCAATCAGTGTCAAGAAATCAGCAATCTTTTCTGCGCCTTTTAAATAGGAAATATAGCCATTGCGTCGTTCAAGCGTTCGAGCATGCAGTCCGTAATAATTCAACATATCGCAAATGTCTTGGTTGTGCTGTTCATAAATGGAAAATATCTCTAAATGGTAACGGCTTGTTTCTGGATTATTGACTGAACCCGAGGCCATAAAAGCCCCACGTAAATACGAACGCATTTTTTGCGAATTCCCCATAATCTCGTCCGAAACGTGTCCATTGAACATCATACCATCCATAATATCAAGATCCATCAACACATCTTTTGTGCCTTGCTTCAAGCGGACGATATAGACATTGTTCTTTTTTAATTTCATTTTTTTACGAACGAGTAGCTCACTTCGTACCTGATAATGATCTTTCAAAAGAGAATAGATACGTCTGGCAATTGCAGCATTTTCTGTTTGGACGTTCAAAATAAACTGCTGGTTCACAATACCTAAAGAGCCGTTCATTCGCAACAAAGCAGCTAATTCTGCTTTCGCATGTTCTCGATGAACTTCCAAACCAGTTAGTTCTTTCTTCACATCTGCAGCAAATGACATCCTATTCTCCTCCTTTCTCCAACAATAAATTGCTTAATATTTTGAACCGAAAACTAATCGGAATAATTCTTCTACCACTTTGTCTCCATCATGGAAGACACCACCGTCTTTCAATTCTAAAAAGTCGGTAGAAATCACTCGACAGCCTTCATTTCTCAATCCATGGAAATCATGTGCGACTTGTACTAAGTACTCATCATAGATTTCCGGGTCCATATAATCTTCTGGTACTTTTTCCGTATTGACTAGTACCGTGTCGATAAAAGGCTGCTTCAAATGCTTGTGTAAGACACGTATATGATCGGCATCGGTGAAGTGTTCAGTTTCCCCTTTTTGGGTCATGATATTACAGATATACACGGTTTCAGCAGTTGTATTAATCATAGCTTCGCCAATTTCTGGTATCACTAAATTGGGAAGGATGCTAGTGAATAAACTGCCGGGACCCAAAACGACCATGTCGGCATCCATAATTGCTGAAACGACTTTTCGTGCCGCTTTAGCTTCACTTTTATCATTCGTGTTGCAAACATAGACATGATCGATCGTTTTGCGATCAATCGCGATTTTAGATTCTCCTACTGCAGTCGTTCCGTCTTTAAAGACGGCATGCAAGGTCAAAGGCGTTTCTGAAGAAGGATAGACGTGTCCATCTACATGCATCATTTTCGCTAATAATTGAATCGCTTCATATGTGCTTCCTCGCATTTCGGAAACTGCAGCAATAATCAGGTTACCGATCGTATGATTGGCTAAGAACTGATCTTCTTTTTTAAAACGATATTGGAAAATATCTTCATAGAATTGCGGCATATCTGATAACGCTACTAAGACATTTCTCAAGTCACCAGGAGGAGCCATAGCGATCGATTCTCTGATTGCGCCGCTGCTTCCACCATCATCCGCAACAGTTACTACCGCCGTGATATCTGCTCCCTGATTTCGTAAACTTTTTAGGATAACCGGCAGACCCGTGCCACCGCCGACCACTACGATCTTTGGTTTTCTTATCCGGTAGGTTTTCATTTTCACGACCGGTTCACCGTCTCTTTCCTTTTATCCTTGTCCCGATGTGTCACATTGACTTTATATGTTTTTCCTAAAGCATTTGCCAAACGTTCAGTCAACGCCACAGAACGGTGTTGGCCGCCTGTACAGCCGATTGCAACTGTCAAGCTGCTTTTTCCTTCTTTGATATATCCAGGCAATACGGTTTCCAGAAGATCCAAAAATTTATGATAGAAAGATTGTGTTTCATCAAAGGACATCACATAATCATAGACTGGTTGGTCTTTACCAGTTAGTGGTCTTAGTTCTGGAATATAATGAGGATTTGGCAAAAAACGTACATCCATCACGATATCAGAGTCAATCGGCAACCCATATTTAAAGCCAAATGATACAAATTCGATTCGAAATCCTTGGTCTCCCTTTGACTTGAAAGACTCGTTGATTTTTTCGCGTAATTGTCGTGGTGTCAATGTCGTGGTGTCAATGATCACGGAAGCTTGTGCTTTCAAGTCGTCTAATATTGCCCGCTCTTTACGGATTCCTTCAGTGATCAAACCGTCCATTGCCATCGGATGCGCTCGTCTTGTTTCTTTGTAACGAGCAACTAGTTCTTCGTCCGAAGCATCTAAAAACAAGATAGAAGTGTCGATGAAGTTCGTATTTTCGATTTCAATCAGCATGTTTTGAATTTCTTCAAAGAAGGAACGAGAACGTAAATCTACTCCTAAAGCCATTTTTGTGACTTTACCTGATTCTTTGATTAATTCCCAGAATTTTGGAATCAATCGAGGTGGCATATTATCGATACAAAAATAGCCCATATCCTCAAAACTTTGGATAGCTACTGTTTTTCCTGCACCGCTCATACCTGTTATGATGACTAATTGCAAATTATCTGTCATATTTACGAACCCCTCTCACATTGTACATAATAAAATTATATCATTCCGGGCGTATCATTACCAGCTTTCTTTCTCTTTTACAAAAAGATTTGGACCAAATATCTTTTAGGATATTTGCCCCAAATCCAAGATTTTTCTACTTTTCAGATACTGTATCTAATGCTTCGTTTCTTTCAGCTAATGCACGTTCGATCGTCCGATCCGCTAAAATAGATTGAGCATCGATCACTGGGTAATGATTATCTTCAGCAAATTCATGCATCAAAGATAATTCCGTGCAACCTAGAATAACTTTTTCACAGTTTAATCGCTCTACCGCTTCCTCCAAAATCTCATAGTAGAGTTCTTGATTCAAGTGATCTGACTCTTTGATTTCATGATAGATCAAATAATTGATTTTTTCTTGAAGCGCAGTATCAGGAATCACTGTTTCGAATCCAAGATTTTTGACTTCGCGTTCATAGATTCCAGCTTTCATACTTCCTTCTGTTCCTAGAATCGCTACTCTCCCTGTCGTATGCTGACGGACAAGTTCATTTGCTGCTTCTCTTGGCATATGCAGAATAGGAATATCCGTTGCCGCTTGTAATTCTTCAAAAAAGTAATGTGCTGTGTTACAAGTCAACACAATGAAGTTTGGTCGCAATAAATTTTGTTTCTCAATATCGTCCAGCAGAAACGGCACTGGATTTTCTTCTGATCGATCTAAAATATAAGCTGTACGATCAGGAACTGTTGCATGATTGAATAAGACATAATTCAAATATTCTTGATCTTTTGTAGCTTTCGTTCGGTGGTTGATCAAGCGAACAAAACTTTCTGTCGCCATCGTGCCCATTCCGCCTAAAATACTGAAAAAATTCTCCATGAACTAGCCTTCTTTCACATGAAAATACTTTTTGAATCTTGGAATATAGTTATGGAACATATATTTCATCAACATCCAGCGCTTGATTGACCGATCTTTTTCATAAAATACAGTAGTGCCGTAACGATTTTCTTTGATCATTTGCTCAGCTAGTTTTTTGTCTTCATTTTCCCGAGCATATTCTAAAAAGATTTTTTTGGGCACACCCATCCATAATCTTGCTTTATCTGATTGATTCGTTCCATAGGTCGTTTCAACAAAGGGTTTGTTGAACACTCGATCTTCTGTGACGAAACGAGCCAGATTCAAGCCGTTCAATGTCACAAAGAAACTGCTACGTCCTTGTCTCAAATTGATTTCAAATAATTTATATTCTCCATCTCTAGGATCATACTTCATATCGAAATTGGCAAAGCCGGTATATTCGATTTTTTCCAAAAATGCTTTAATGGTTTGATAGATTTTTTCGTTATAATCTGGCATGATCACAACGTAATTTCCAATCGATGCTGGTGTAGGATCTTCTAAAAGTGGATGACCAAGACACATCATCCGAACTTGATGATCTTCATCTACATACGCATTTAGCACACGCATATTACTATCATCACCCGGGATAAAATCTTGTACGATCATTTCACTAGTATAACCGGCTTCATAGATCCGACCTAAAATCAAATCAAACTCTTCTCTCGTTTCTAGAATAAACGCTTTTTTTCTTCCTTCAAATTGAACAGAAAGGTACTCCACACTGTTTGCGGGTTTCAAAGCAACCGGGAATTCAAAAGGCAATTCCTGTTCTAAGCGTCCATTTACTAACATTTCTTCTCTGACGATCAATGTTTTAGGATACGGAAGATCATATTCTTCACAAACTTCATAAAAGCTTACTTTATTGATCAGTCTTTCAAATAAAGAATAATCAATATACGGACAGATAAAATATTCTGACAGCTCTTGCTTATGTTGAGAGATCAATTCTGCATACCCATCACCACAAGCGATCAAAAGATATTTTTTACTCTTATCAGAATATCTTTCTTTTGCCAAACGAAGCATCGTCTCGATAAATACAGGGTCTTTATCAAATCCTGGAATGACTTCTACATTGACGATTTTACTGTAGCGGGTAGGGGCTAATTGATCAGAAGCATATGCTTGGCAGACTTTGCCGTATGCTTCGTTAAAAGAACGTGCCATACCATAAACGTTCATGTCGCTTCCTAATAATATAGGGATAAATTCTTCATTTTCAATACTGTTCATCATTATCTCTCACTTACTCATAATCTCTTGTTTTTCTTTTCTAACTACACAAGGAATATCATACCATAAAGAAAAAAGCAATCAAAGGAAACTCCTCCGATTGCTCAATTCTTTTTTGAACGGATTGAACTTATAGGAAGTTTTTATCTATACCAATCAGTGTAGAAAGAACTACCATGTAATGATTCTAGAACACTAGTATTAAGAAAACAAGCACAAATTCATTTTTTTATGTTTTTTTAACTATCTCAGCGATCTATCTTCTTTATACCATTATTTTTTTCAAATAGTGACCTGTATAGCTTTCTTTTACATCAATGATTTCTTCTGGAGTTCCAGTCGCAAGGATCGTTCCTCCGCCTTCTCCGCCTTCTGGTCCTAAATCAATGATATGATCGGCTGTTTTGATTACATCTAGATTGTGTTCGATCACTAAAACTGTATTACCAGCGTCTACTAACCTTTGTAACACTTGCAGCAAACGGGCGATATCGTCGCTATGAAGACCAGTCGTTGGTTCATCTAATATATAGAAATTCTTTCCATTAGAGATTTTGTGTAATTCACTGGCAAGTTTCATCCGTTGCGCCTCGCCACCGGACAATGTCGTTGCTGGTTGTCCCATCGTCACATACCCTAAGCCAACATCAACGATCGTTTGCAGTTTGCGATGAATCTTTGGAATATGCTTGAAGAATTCTACAGCATCTTCTACCGTCATTTCCAAAACATCTGCAATGCTTTTTCCTTTGTAATGCACTTCTAATGTTTCAGAGTTATATCGTTTGCCATGACATACTTCACAAGGAACATAGACATCAGGCAAAAAGTGCATTTCGATCTTAATAATCCCATCCCCGCGACACGCTTCACAACGACCGCCTTTTACGTTGAAACTAAAACGACCTTTCTTATATCCCCGCATTTTTGCCTCGTTTGTTTGAGCAAATAACCCACGGATATCATCAAAGACACTCGTATAAGTCGCTGGATTACTTCTCGGCGTCCGTCCGATTGGGCTTTGATCGATGTCGATGATCTTTTCGATACTTTCGTAGCCGGAAATTGTCTTGAATTTACCTGGCTTGGCAGAATTCTTATTTAATTTCTGCGCTAATGATTTCTTTAAGATACTATTGACCAATGTACTCTTTCCAGAACCAGACACACCTGTTACTGCTACAAATTCTCCTAAAGGAAATTCGACACTGATATTTTTCAGATTGTTTTCTGAAGCACCAGTAATCTTGATTGCTTTACCATTACCTTTACGGCGTTCTTTTGGCACCGGGATCGATTTTTTCCCTGAAAGATATTTCCCTGTCAAAGAATTTTCGTCATTAGCTACTTCTTCAGGAGTACCTGCAGCAACGATTTGTCCGCCTTGTTCCCCTGCTCCAGGTCCGACGTCAATCAGATAATCTGCTGCCCACATCGTATCTTCATCATGTTCGACCACAACGAGTGTATTGCCAAGATCACGCATTTTCTTCAATGAGCCAATCAGTCGATCATTATCGCGTTGATGTAATCCGATCGATGGTTCATCTAAAATATACAGAACTCCAGAAAGATTCGATCCAATTTGCGTAGCCAATCTGATTCGCTGTGCTTCTCCTCCAGATAACGTTCCCGAAGCACGACTCAAGGTTAGATAGTCTAATCCGACATTTTCTAAGAATGAAAGTCTGTCATTTACTTCTTTTAAAATCGGTTTGGCAATCACTTTTTCTTGTTCAGATAATGTAAGGTTTGAGAAGAAGTCTACTGCTTTTTGGATAGACAATTCATTTGTTTGCCCAATATTCGTTCCATTGATTTGAACAGATAATGCTTGAGGATTCAAACGATAACCTTTACACGTCTGACAAGTCAATTCGGTCATATAAAGACGCATTTGCTCACGCGTGAAATCACTGTTCGTATCATGATAACGACGTTCGATATTTTTCAATACTCCTTCGAAAGTTGTTTCTACATCGCGAACGCCACCAAAATCATTTTCATAATGGAAATGGAAAAGTTCATCTGTTCCATTTAAGATGATTTCCTGATGTTCTTCCGGTAATTCTTCGAATGGTGTATCCAAATCGATACCGAAACTTTCGCAAGCCTGCGCTAACATTTGAGGATAATATTGAGAGCTGATTGGATTCCATGGAACGATTGCACCTTGACTAAGCGTCTTCGTTCTATCTGGAATGACTAAATCTTGATCGACTTCTAATTTGACGCCTAAACCGTCACAGTCTGGACAAGCTCCAAAAGGCGCATTGAAGGAGAAAAGTCTTGGTTCTAGTTCACCAACAGTAAATCCGCAATAAGGACAAGCATAGTGTTCGCTAAACAACATTTCTTCTTCGCCAATCACGTCAACCAAAGCATAGCCGTCTGCCAGTCGCAAGGCTGCCTCTAAAGAATCAAATAGACGAGAACGAATTCCTTCTTTCACAATGATCCGGTCGATGACGATTGCGATATCGTGTTTTTTGTTTTTCTCCAGCTCAGGTACTTCACTTAAATCATAGATTTCGCCATCGACTCGAACGCGGACGTATCCCTCTTTTTGGATTCGTTCGAATATTTTTTTGTGTTGACCTTTTTTCTTTACCACGATTGGTGCCATTACTTGAATCTTTGTGCGCTCAGGTAAAGCCATTACTTGATCGGCCATTTGATCTACTGATTGACTGGTAATCTCGATATGATCGTTGGGACAAATCGGATGTCCTACACGAGCAAACAACAAGCGTAAATAGTCATTGATTTCCGTCACAGTACCTACTGTCGAACGAGGGTTTTTACTTGTTGTTTTCTGATCAATAGAAATCGCCGGACTCAATCCGTCGATGCTGTCTACATCTGGTTTATCCATTTGACCTAAAAACTGGCGGGCATACGCAGAAAGACTTTCTACGTATCTCCGCTGTCCTTCTGCATACAGTGTATCAAATGCTAAGGAACTCTTTCCAGAACCGGACAAACCTGTAACGACCACGAATTTGTCTCGTGGAATCGTGACATCTATATTTTTCAAGTTATGGGCACGTGCACCATGAATCGTAATTTTATCGTTAGCCATGTTGTCCTCCTACTTCGAAGCTTTTAATTCTAAAATCATATCTCGTACATTAGCGGCTGTTTCAAAATCCAAAGCTTTTGCCGCATCTTTCATTTCTTTTTCTAATTTCATCAATAACGTGTCTTTTTCTTCCTTCGTCATTTCTTCATACGACACTTGTACCGCTTCTTTTGTATCATCTTCCGATTCTTTCGTAATAGAAATCAAATCTCGGATTTCTTTAATGATCGTTTTTGGAACGATCCCATGTTCTTCATTGTACTTCTGCTGAATCGTACGACGTCTTGACGTTTCATCCATCGCTAAACGCATAGAATCCGTCACCTTGTCTGCGTACATGATTACTTTCCCTTCTTCATTACGAGCAGCTCGCCCAATCGTTTGGACTAAGGAACGTTCGCTACGTAAAAAGCCTTCTTTATCTGCATCCAAGATAGCAACAAGAGAAACTTCAGGTACATCTAATCCCTCACGAAGCAAATTGATTCCGACTAACACATCAAATTCGCCTAATCGTAGATCTCGAATGATCTCTGTTCGTTCCAACGTTTTGATATCACTATGCAGATATTTGACTTTGATTCCTAATTCTTTGAAATAATCTGTGAGGTCTTCTGCCATTTTTTTCGTCAGTGTCGTTACAAATACCCGTTGATCTTTTTCGACCCGTTCATTTATTTCGCCTACTAGATCATCGATTTGTCCCATGATTGGACGGACTTCGATTACTGGATCAAGCAGCCCTGTCGGACGGATGATTTGTTGGATAACGGTATCAGTTTGTTCATATTCATATGGTCCTGGTGTCGCAGAGACATAAATGATCTGATTGACATGTTTTTCAAATTCTTCTAGACGAAGCGGTCGATTGTCTAAAGCAGATGGCAAACGGAAACCGTAATCTACTAGCATCTGTTTTCTCGCTCGGTCGCCATTATACATTCCTCTGATTTGAGGCATGGTCACGTGCGATTCGTCAGCCACGATCAAAAAATCTTCAGGAAAGAAATCCAATAGCGTATAAGGCGGTTCGCCTTCTTTACGTCCGTCCATATGCCGAGAATAATTTTCGATTCCTGAAGTGTAGCCCATTTCTAACATCATTTCAATATCATAATTGGTTCGCTGTTCTAAACGTTGAGCTTCTAGAAGTTTGTTTTCATTTCGTAAAACAGCTAAACGCTGCTCTAATTCTGCTTTGATATTCGCTACGGCATGCTCCATATGTTCGTCATTCGTCACAAAGTGAGTTGCCGGGAAGATTGCTACATGTTCCGTTTCTCCTAAAACTTCACCTGTCAGCGCATTGACTTCTCGGATACGTTCGACTTCATCTCCAAAAAACTCCACTCTTAAGGCACGTTCATCTCTTGAAGCCGGGAAAATCTCCACGACATCACCACGCACTCGAAAACGACCGCGCTGAAAATCTATATCATTTCTTTCGAACTGGATACTGACTAAGTCACGAATCAACTGGTTGCGATCTAATTCTGCTCCTTGTCGAATCGAAACGACTTGTTTTTGATACTCAAAAGGCGAACCTAATCCAAAAATACATGAAACGGATGCAATGACGATCACATCATTTCTTTCTAATAATGAACTAGTAGCCGAATGTCGTAATTTATCGATCTCATCATTTACACTTGAATCTTTTTCGATATACGTATCGCTTGAAGGCACATAAGCTTCAGGCTGATAATAATCATAATAAGAAACAAAATATTCAACAGCATTGTTAGGGAAAAATTCCTTGAATTCCCCGTACAGCTGACCAGCCAATGTTTTGTTATGGGCAATAATCAGTGTTGGTTTATTCACTTTCTCAATAAGATTGGAAATCGTATATGTTTTCCCTGTTCCAGTCGCACCTAATAAAATTTGTGCTTTTTTCCCGCCGACTACGCCATCCACTAATTGGTTAATCGCTTCAGGCTGATCACCAGCCGGTTGGTATTTCGAGACAAGCTCAAAGCGTCGGGAGGTATCTCTTTCAATCATTCTTTGTCCTCCTTTTCATTCATTCCTTTTCATTTTACGACCAATAAAAAGAAAAGGAAAGCAAAGGCATTCCTTACTAAAAAATTATACCACACCGAACATACTTTCGCCACTTTTTTCTCTCATTCTCCATGTTATGTTTTATAACATATAATGTTAGAAACTCGCATTTTTTTCATTTTTTCGAGCCTACAGTCTTGTCTGATTCAGCACTTTTCGCCTATAATAATAAAATATTGGAAATTTAGGAGGTTGATTATGAAAAGAAAGCATTTATTTCACTCATTTGTTTTCTTAATGACAGGACTTGTGACACTTGCGTTTGGTCATGTTGCACAAGCTGACAACACTACAACGGCAGAGTCAAGCACAAGCGAGACAATGCAAAAAATAGAGCCCAAAAAAGACGTATACGTAATTGCTAGCGACTCTGCTTTTGCTCCATTTGAATTTCAAAACGCAAACGGCGAGTACGAGGGCATCGATGTAAAATTGATGGAAAGCATCGCCAAACTGCAAGGATTCAACATCCGAATGGACTATCGTGGATTCTCCGCTGCTTTGCAAGCTTTAGAATCAGGACAAGCAGACGGGATGATTGCCGGAATGACGGTAACGGACGAAAGAAAGAAAAGCTACGATTTTTCTGATTCTTACTTTGACAGCGGAATTCAATTAGCTGTCAAAAAAGGCGACACTTCGATCAAGTCTTATGAAGATTTGAAAGGAAAAACAGTCGGAGCAAAAGTTGGAACCGAAAGTGCAGAATTTTTAAGCGATCATGAATCTGAATACGGCTATTCTATCAAATATTTTGATGCTGCAGATCAATTGTATGACGGGTTGAAAGTTGGCGCAATTGATGCCATGATGGATGATTATCCAGTAATTGGTTATGCGATCAAACAAGGACAAGAATTGGAAACACCAATTGAAAAAGAATCTGGCGGAAAGTATGCATTTGCCGTCAAAAAAGGGCAAAACCCTGAACTTCTTAATATGTTCAATGAAGGATTGAAAGAATTAAAAAGAACAGGCGAGTACGATAAGATCATCAAAGAATATGTAGCAGATGGTTCAGAATCTTCTAGTGATTCTTCCGCAGCTGATGAATCGACATTTCTTGGACTTATCCAAAACAACTATCAAGCATTGTTAAAAGGACTTTGGCGAACGATTCTCTTGACTTTGATCTCCTTCGCTTTGGCTATAGTAATCGGTGTGATTTTTGGATTATTCAGTGTAGCACCAATACGCGCGCTTCGCACGGTTGCTAGCATTTATGTCGATATCATCCGTGGGATTCCGATGATGGTTCTTGCATTCTTTATTTTCTTTGGATTGCCTGGTATCGTTGGATTTACGATCCCCGACTTCATCGCTGGTGTTATCACCTTGACTCTTAACGCAAGTGCTTATATCGCAGAGATTGTTCGAGGCGGAATCAATGCCGTTCCTGTCGGACAAATGGAAGCTTCTAGAAGTTTGGGTCTTTCTTATAATCGGACGATGCAAAAAATCATTTTACCACAAGCGATACGCATCATGATTCCATCATTCGTGAATCAGTTCGTTATCTCATTGAAAGATACAACGATCATTTCCGCAATTGGTGTAGTCGAATTGCTACAAACTGGTAAAATCATCGTTGCACGTACGACACAAAGTACGTATGTTTATTTGATCATCGCGATCATGTACTTGATTTTGATTACAGCATTGACAAAATTAGCGAAAGTTTTAGAAAAGAAGGTGAAGTAAGATGGCAGAAAAAATCTTAGTTGAGCATCTAGTCAAAAAATACGGCGATAACACAGTATTAAACGACATCAACGTATCCATCAACGAAGGAGATGTCGTCTGTATCATCGGCCCTTCAGGTTCAGGAAAAAGTACATTCTTACGTTGCTTGAATCGTTTAGAAGAACCTTCTGACGGTGAGATCATTATTGACGGCGCCCACTTGATGGATAAAAGCACAGATATCAACTTGGTGAGACAACATATCGGAATGGTATTCCAGCACTTTAACCTATTCCCTCATCTTTCTATTTTGGAAAACATCATTTTAGCACCGATGGATCTGAAGAAAGAATCCAGAGAAGAAGCAGAGAAAAAAGCAATCAAATTGCTACAGACAGTTGGTCTAGAAGATAAAAAAGATATGTATCCTGAAATGCTTTCCGGTGGACAAAAACAGCGTGTAGCTATCGCTCGTGCTCTAGCGATGAATCCTGACATCATGCTTTTTGATGAGCCTACTTCTGCACTCGACCCTGAAATGGTCGGTGATGTCTTGAACGTCATGAAAAAATTGGCAGAACAAGGTATGACGATGGTTATCGTTACGCACGAAATGGGGTTCGCTAAAGAAGTAGCCAATCGCGTCATGTTCATTGACGACGGTAACTTTTTAGAAGATGGAACGCCTCAACAAATCTTTGAAAATCCGCAAAATGAACGGACAAAAGATTTCTTGAATAAAGTATTAAATATTTAATAAAAACCAAAAATGCACGGTCGCCATGAAGGGACCGTGTGTTTTTATCTTCTTATTTTCTCACCTAACTGTATCAGTCGCATCGCTTGTTCTCCTGCACAAACAAGCAATCGCTCTACCTGTTCCATCGCATAAGAAAGTTCCATCGGTTCATTGATGATATCAAGTACATAGTCGATACCAGTTTCATAAATGGTCGAAAGATTAGCCGAGGCACTACCGACGATAGCTATAACAGGAATATCATATTTTTTGGCTAGAATAGCAATCCCAACTGGTGCTTTTCCATTCAAAGATTGACCGTCCATTCTCCCTTCACCTGTAATGACAACATCTGCCTTTTTCATGTATTCTTCAAGCTTTAAAAGTTCAAGGATTTTCGAGATTCCTTGACACATTTCTGCATCGCAGAACGCCAACAGACCTGCTCCTAAACCACCTGCCGCACCTGCACCTTCCATTTCTAGAACGGTTATCCCTAACGTTTCTTGGATCTTTTGACCATAATGACAGAGTGCTTCATCTAATTTTAACACTTGCGCTCCAGAAGCTCCTTTTTGTTTCCCATAAATAAAAGAAGCGCCGTTTTGCCCACATAGAGGGTTGGAAACATCAGATAAAATGTAAAAAACAGTCTCTTTCAACCTTGGATTAATATTAGATATATCAATGGAATCAATCATTGCGATTTCTTTCGCGCCAAGCGCTATCTCTTTTCCATCGGCATCTTTAAAAGACACTCCCAAAGCTTGGGCCATACCCACTCCGCCGTCGTTCGTTGCACTTCCACCAATACCGATATAAATTTCTTTTACACCATGGGCTAGTACTTCATTGATGAGCTCGCCTGTTCCATAAGATGTTGCTTCCATCGGATTCATCTGATTGGTTCCAACAAGCATCAAACCGGAAGCTTGAGCCATTTCGATCACGGCACGCTCGGTATCAATCAACCCAAATTTTGCTTGAACCATTTGCTGATACGGTCCAGTCACTGTGATGTATCGATATTCTCCACCGCACCCCTCAATGATTGCATCAACAGTACCTTCTCCACCATCTGCAATCGGGATCTTGAGTACATCTGCTTGTTTCTCCACTCGTTTGATTCCTTCTTCAATAGATGCTTCTACTTCAAAAGTCGAAGCACTTCCTTTATAGGAGTCTGACGCAATGATGATTTTTTTCTTCATGCTACACCTGCTTTTTCTACCATAATCAACATGACTACTTTAAGCTATGGACGTACTAAACATGGCTTTTTGTGATCAAACGTCCATCCTGGAATTAAGAATTGCATTCCTACTGCATCATCTCTTGAATCTAATTCGTTGTCTAAATAGAGCTGATGTGCCTTTTCTACTTTCTCCATATCTAGTTCTACACCTAAACCAATGATTTCTTCTGTCAACTTGATTTTCCCATCTCTAATAACGAATGGTCTTTTTGATAATTCCTGTCCATCTTGCCAGATCCAATGAGTGTCGATGGCTGTGATCTCACCAGGTGCCGCCGCTGCTACATGCGTAAACATCGCAAGTGAGATATCAAAGTGATTATTGGAATGAGAGCCCCAAGTCAATCCAAAATCATGACACATTTGCGCTACTCTGACCGAACCATCCATTGTCCAGAAATGGGGATCTGCTAATGGGATAGATACGCTTTGCAAAGCTACAGAATGTTGCATTTGTCGCCAGTCTGTAGCTACCATATTTGTGGCTGTTGGTAATCCAGTTGCTTTTCTGAATTCCGCTAATGCTTCTCTTCCCGATAATCCATTCTCAGCCCCACAAGGATCTTCCGCATAAGATAAGATACCATTCATTCCCTTGCATAAATCAATTGCTTCTTGCAAAGACCATGCGCCATTTGGATCTAGCGTGATCCTAGAGTTTGGAAAAGCTTTTTTCAAAGCACAGATCGTCTTTATCTCTTCCTCACCTTCTAAGACGCCTCCTTTTAATTTGAAATCCTTAAAACCGTATCTTTCATGTGCAGCTTTCGCTAAAGAGACGATCGAATCAGAAGTCAATGCTTCTTCTCTTCTCAGTCGACCCCATTCATCAGACTCATCGTCACCTAGCAAATAAGGCAACGTCGTTTGTCTAGAATCTGCAATATAAAACAGATATCCTAGAACGTCTATCTCATCTCTTTGCTGTCCATTTCCTAAAAGCGCAGCAACTGGAACTTGAAAGAACTTGCCTAATAGATCAAGAAAAGCTGATTCAATAGCTGTTACTGCGTGAATCGTTGTGCGCAAATCATAAGTCTGCAATCCTCGACCACTACTATCCAAATGATTGAAATTATGATGGACTTTCTTCAACACATTTTTATATTCACCGATTGTTTTACCAATAAGCAGTTGCTTTGCGTCTTCTAAAACCTTTTGGATATTTTTCCCTCCCGGCACTTCTCCTACACCGATTTCTCCATTGTCTGCTGTCATCAAAAATAGATTTCTCGTAAAATAGGGGCCATGAGCACCGCTTAGATTCAGTAGCATACTGTCATAACCTGCGATTGGTATAACTTTTGTATCAATTATTTTCGGAATCATCTTTTTTCTCCTTTTTGTTTTAATTTCTAATTGCCTAGCTTATTAAAAAATTCCTATAGCAAATCCTACCAACGTCCAAACGATGCTGATTCCCCACAATTTGAAGAAAGAAAAGCGAATATACTCTCTAATTGTTTCTCCTCCAAGGTCGCAGGCCATGATGATTTGAGGCTGTGCCACGATAGAAGCAAATGCACCAACATTGAAAAATAACGCTAACACGATAATATCTGCAGCAACTCCATATTGTTCTCCTACTGCTGTTATAATGGGAACTAAGGCAAAATACCAAGTATCATTAGTGAAAATGAACATCAAAGGTGTATTCAACAGTGCGATAATGATATGAAGATAGGGTCCCATAGAAGAAGGCACGATCTCAACTAAAGTCATGACCATTTGTTCCATCATCCCCGTTCCTTCCAATACACCAACTACGACTCCTGACATAAAGACGATCGGTGCTATGGGATAGGTAGCCGCAGCATATTTGCTGACCAGCTTGTTTTGCATCTTGCGATCTGGATAATTGATCACTAGTGCAAGGATTAAACCAACGGCAAAAATATAAAATTCTGGAAAAGAAGTAACGATAAGTAGCGTGACCACAGCTATTGTCAAGCAGAGATTGAACCAAAAAAGTTTAGGTCTTGACATTTCGGAAAGCTCTGGTTCTTCTCCCACTAATGTACCTGCTTCTATATTCTTTTTAATAAATCCATTTCTTTTTTGGCTTTTCTTTCCTAAAAAATAAGCGAATATCATGGTCAAAATCGTCATCAATATCATCAAAGGAATTAGTTTTAAAAAGACATGCATCGTACCAAGTGAAGTCAAAAAAACCAGAATCATCGGATCAATCTTTAATTTTTTAAACAACGGTAATAGTAATGGGATAACAATCAAATAAGTAGACATGACACTCCCGTCTAATGTTGCAAGGATAGCCAACGGTACAGTAAAACTACACAGGATTGGTCCACCAATCTTCATTTTCTTCAGCACTTTATAGATCAAAATCTCAAATAATCCAGCATCTGTCATTAATGCAAAATACGGTAACGAGAACATAATCATTAAAAAGATACTTCTAGTGAGATCTAGTCCAGATATAATATGTTCTGTTGTCTTGGATAAATCAGCACCGCTTAGAAATGAAAAAACAAGGGGCAAAATCGCAAAACAAACCAAAATATTCAGTTTATCTTTCATTAGCAGAAAAGTGATGACTCCCATCATTGCGAAGCCTAAAATTGCTAAATAACTCATGCCGTAATCTCCTTCAACCATTTTTTCATAATTGATCCAGCTGGCAAGAATAGGAGAAAAGTCAGCTAGTTTCATCAATTATCTTTTATTACATGTTTAGCGCACCAAACAAGGTCTACTTGAATCAAACATCCAACCTTTAATTAAATATTGCATTGCTAACGAGTCATCACGATCCCTATATTTCTTTTCAATTTTTTGATATAGGTGATGCGCTGATTCAAGTTTTTCCATATCTATTTCGATGCCTAATCCAGGCTTATCTGTCACTTTGATTTTTCCATCACGAATAACTAAAGGATCTTTGCATAACGCCTGTCCATCTTGCCAAATCCAGTGTGTATCAATAGGAGTGATTTTTCCAGGAGCCGCTGCTGCACATTGCGCAAATACAGCTAAGGAAATATCAAAATGATTATTAGAATGCGATCCCCAAGTCAATCCGAAATCATCTAATATTTGAGCCATACGAATACTTCCATTCAACGTCCAAAAATGAGGATCAGCCAACACGATATCTACAGCTTTTGTTTCTAAGGCATGATAGAATTGTCGCCAATTCGTCGCAATCATGTTCGTTGCCACTTGATGCCTTGTAGCTGTCTTGAATTCTGACATGATCTCACGACTAGAAAATCCTTGTTCAGGACCACATGGATCTTCGACATAGGAAATCATTGATAATTTGTCTTTACACAGATCAATTGCTTCTTCTAAAGACCATGCACCATTTGGATCGATATTGATTCGTGCATCGGGGAAAGCGTCGTGCAGTGCTTCTATCGCTTTCATCTCTGCTTCCCCCGAAAAAACTCCGCCTTTCAACTTGAAATTATTGAACCCATATCTTTCTTTCACCGCTTTTGCTTGAGCAACAATTTCTTCAGGTGTCAATGTTTCTTTTCGACGAAGTTCGTCCCATTTATCTTTACATGAAGATTCCACTAAATATGGCAAATCAGTCTTCTCGCAATCTGCGATATAAAATAGATAGCCAAGGACTTCAACTTCGGCTCGCTGTCTTCCATCTCCAAGCAATGTACACATCGGCATATTTAGATGCTTTCCTAATAGATCAAGCATAGCGCATTCAACTGCTGCTTCTGCTTGAACAACAAATTTCATATTTTTCAAATCTAAACCTTGCAGACCCTGTCCATCATTTCCTTTTGCCAACCAACCTTTTTTACGAATAGTTGTAATCACTTGTCGGTAATCAGCAATTTTCTGACCTTCTACCAAAGGAATATAACTTTCTAGCATCTTTGTAATATCTTCTCCGCCATGAATCTCTCCCACTCCTCTTTGACCAGTCTCATCTTCTAAAACAACGATATTCCTTGTAAAGTAAGGGGCGTGGGCTCCACTGAGAGTCAGAGTCATACTGTCATAACCTGCTACTGGATAGACAGCCATTTTCATTATTTTGGGTATCGTATCAATCGTTCTCATACACTAGTTCCTCTCTCTTTACGAAAATCAAACTGTATCTTTACTTTCGATTGTCAAGTTATTTATTTTTTCGTAGTAACACGCAATAGCTGAATGATCTTTTTTCTCCAAACCGTCATTTTTTAGTACTTGCATGATTTCCATCAATTGAGCTGTCAAAGGAATTCCGGCATTTATCATATGTGAGGTATCTAACGCATTCTGTAGATCTTTGATGTGCAACTCTATTCTGAATCCTGGATCAAAATCTCGGTTCAAAATCATCGGTGATTTAGCATCCATAACCGTACTCCCTGCTAATCCACCACGAATCCCTTGATAGACCAACTCGGGATCAGCACCTGCTTTAGTAGCAAAGGATAAAGCTTCACCGACAGCGGCGATATTGATTGCGACGATTATTTGATTAGCTAGTTTAGCAATGTTTCCCGCACCTACCTCACCTATATAAGTGACTGAACTTGCCATTGATAGGAGCAACTCATAGCATTGATCAAAAACTTTCTTTTTCCCACCGACCATAACAGCGATTGTTCCGTCAATTGCTTTTGGTTCTCCTCCAGATACCGGCGCATCTAAGAACTCTACTCCAAGTCCTGCAAGCTTTTCTGCAAATCGCTGACTAGAAACAGGATTAATCGAACTCATATCGATTACGATCTTGCCTTCACTGATTCCAGCGGCTATCCCTTCTTCTGAAAACAATGCGGCTTCCACATTCGGAGAATTCGGTAACATAGTAATTACGATATCTGATTGATTTGCTAACTCCTGACTATTTTTTGCTGTTGAAGCTCCAGCTGCTGCAACTTCATCCATATTCGATTGATTGAAATCATAACAGATAACCTCATAACCATCTTTTATTAGATTTTTTGCCATTGGTTTACCCATGATTCCTAGTCCTACAAATCCGATTTTCATTTCTTATTCCTCCATATCTCGTTTATTTATGATTTTTTCAAGTACTTCAGACATTTCTTTCTTTAATTGATCGGAAGACGTCGTGTTCGGTAAAATACTTGCTCCAACATCTAGTCCAATCAAATTACAAGCATCTTTTGTAGCTATTGGAAATGATGCACGGTCAAACATATTCCTAAATTCTGTCAATTCAAATTGCGCGTTTCGCGCGGAAGACAAGTCGCCAGTGCAATAATGTTCATAAATAGAGACGACTAATTCAGGGACAACATTCGCTGTAGATGCAACTGCGCCGACCGCCCCATAGACAAGAGATCCTAAAATCAAGGTGTCTCTTCCAGCCATTACTTTGAACTCCTCATTCTCAGTACGTCGAATATATTCTGCTGTCAAATGTACATTCCCACTACTATCCTTAATTCCAACAATATTCGGATACTGGGAAAGACGAACGACCAAAGAAACACTTAGACTATATCCAACTTTTCCAGGATTGTTATATAGCAAAACAGGTAGATGAGGCACAGCCTTTGCAATCGTGATTATGTGTTGATACAATTCGTCATCTGTAGGAGAAATGAACATCGGTGGCAAGATCGATAAACCATCAGCACCGTTTTCCTCTGCTGTTTTTGCCATCAACACTCCTTCCTTCGTCGTGATCGATCCAATACCCATATAAACTGGTACACGTTTATTGGCTGATTTAACGATTGTTTGGAGACCTTTCTTTTGTTCCTCTTTATCAATCGCAAAAAACTCTCCGTTACTTCCAAATGCTAAAATACCATTGACGCCTCCTTGAATCACATGTTCAACCATTCGTTCTAATGGTGCAGTTTTTATCTGATTCTCTTGATTTACCGGTGTAACAATTGGGACGATAATCCCTTTGACTTTTTCAATATCCATGCATTCTCCTCCTAGGGATGTTCATCACAACATAAAAGTGATTTTTTTCACAATCGTTTCTTCAATATTCATGCTACAAATCAATATCGCAATAATTATAAGAACGTTTTCATAATAAAAAGTATATATTTTCACAATGATTTAGGGTATGGTACAGGTAACAGAAATAATTCATCTTTTGATAAGATTATTCGTTATCCATCACAATTATCGATGATTTCTACAGGATAATAATCATTTTTTTTAAAAATAAATGTTATATTAGAAGTCTTGTTGATTTATTATTGAATTTCCTTTATATTTTTATGTAAACGTTACCTTTTGCTGTTTTACTGTATTTTCTTACAAGGAGAACTAGATGAACATCTCTAAACAATTAGCACGGAATATTGTCAAAAATCTCAAAGATGTACTAAAACAAGAAATCAACTTTATCGATACAGAGGGCATAATCATTGCAAGCACCGATGAGGAACGGATCAGGACCCTCCATGAAGGGGCAAAAATCGTTTTGGATACGAAAAAAGAAGTTTTTATCAGCGAAGACGGCCAATTCAAAGGAACGAAGCGTGGAATCAACGCCCCGGTGTATTTTGAACAACATATCATCGGTATAATTGGACTGACCGGTGGAAAGGAAGTGAAAAAGTATGCTGAAATTTTAAAAAAAATGACAGAAATACTCATAAAAGAGGCATATCTGAAAGATTTTACTTTTCAATTAAGGGAGAGACATCGTCTGACGATCGAATCGCTATTGTTTCCTTTCAGTCATTTTGACTCTCCTCACTTGATCGAGCTTGATTTTTCTTCTCCATATTATGTAGTTGTGGGGCAACTTCCTGACAATCAGGAATTGTATCAAGAGCAGATCACCCCTTTATTAGAGTTACTTGAAAGGGTCTTTTCTTACTACAGTCAGGCTTTGTTCACTGTACATAGGCAACAAATCATTATCCTAGTCAATCGCATTTCCAGAGCCTTATTGATATCGTTACTTGACAAAGTCCAGACAAATTTTGACAAATCGTATCAGTTACAACTGAACTTCGGAATTGGGTCGCTTTGTTATACAGAGCAGGAGACACCGCAATCTTTCCTTCATGCCCAGCATGCTTGTGAATGGATAACTTTCCATCAATCTGTGAACGAGATCCGCTTTTTTGAAGATTTAGACCTCGGGATCCTTTTACCAGCAATCCCATCAGGTCAACGATCATTATATGTAAACCGTATTTTGAAAAGCTTGACAGAAGAAGAAGTACATTTATTCAAGAAAACTTTGACATGCTTCAGTAAAAATAACGGAAGTATCAAAAAATGTGCAGAAGAATTATTTATTCATAAAAACACCTTGCAATATCGACTGAATAAACTCCATTCTCTCACTGGTTATAACCCTAGAAACTATGATGATTATCTTATTCTAAAGCTAGCTTTTTTGTTGATACAAATATGACGATTACAAAAAACCAGATGAACATAAGGTTGTCCGTCTGGTTTCTACTTATTTCTCAGTAGGACTGCTCCACATTCGTTGTAATTTTTCCATCGTCCATATATAAATAATGATGCCTATACCGATAATCACAATATATTCTATACCAAACTCAACCCGCGTCCCCGAATTGATCCTAAAAGTTGAAGCGTTTGTGTTAAATATTTTAGGATATAGATATAACAAAATATTCTTGAGATCATATTTTCCTAGTGGTGGCAAAAAAAGAAAATAACTTCCTAAGAGACATAGGCTGACGAAAGAATTCTTTACGACTGTTGTAAAATAATAACAAACTAAAAAGGAAAGAAATGCAAACCCCAATAGGACACTCAATTGAAGCGGCGCTTTCTCAAGATAAGATATTTGCCTAATTAACGCTTCATCGATTTGTGTCGATTTGTCAGCCTGAACAAAAAATCTTGAAAAAGACTGCAACATCAAAAATAAAATGAGGGAAGCAAGTATAAAAATAATCAAACTAAGAAACCCCGCTCCTATCTTATGACGATTGATTTGCCATTGAGAATCCAAACAGCGCCTGATTTTCATTGTATAGTATTTGATATCTGCATTTGCTATTACTATCCCGTATACCCCCGAAAAAAAAGGAAAGAGAACAAAAAACGAAGAAGACAATAATTGGTTGACCCCGTTTTGGACATTTAAAGCAGCAAAACTGGAATGATAAGCAACGTAATGATATTTCAACGGATTGTCAACTATTTCAGTATTTTGGTTCATACTGATAGAAAAAGGTTGTTCAAGTATTTCTTGGATCGTTTCACCCCTTGCCAAGGCTTCCTCTACATAATATTGGAAATGACGAAGATGACTTTGAATGAGCATTACTTGAGAAACGAACATCAAAGTAGAAAGCAACAATATTATTGAAAGAAAAAGGTAAAATATTTTCGAACGTCTTTGATAATAAAATTCAAAAAGCATTTTTACCTCCTTTTTGTTGAAATAAAAAAGCTGCGTAAATCCTCGGACGTGATAGGTTCTATTTTTCCGTTTTTTACATTTAATAACTCATCAGCCATTTCCAAGTAATATTCTTCATGACCACTTAAGATGACTGTAGCTTCTTTTTTCAGCTGAACCAAGCAATAAAGCAGCACTTTCCGATTCTTTTGATCTAATCCATTCAACACTTCATCTAATAAAACAACTCGCGGCGCAAGCAACAATAGCAATAGCAGCGAAAGCATCTTTTTTTCTCCCAGAGAATAGTTCTTAACTTTCACATACGATAAAAATGAAAGGGGTAAAAAATCGATTTTTTGTTTAGAGATTAGTTCTTTTATTTGCCGATTTTTTGTCAGTAAAATCAGATTATCTAATCCAGTTAGATTCAAGTAAAAAGGGGTAGAGTCAAAAACACAAAAACAACTACCTGTTTTTTCAATCGTTCCCGAGTAGCTATCAATACCGACAATGCAGCGAAATAAAGTCGTTTTGCCAATGCCATTATCCCCATAAAGATAATAGATTTTATTTTGATCAAATGTGAATGACAGATGATCAAATAAGATTTTTTGCCCAAATCGTTTAGAAAAATCGATAAGTTTCATAGACAAACTCCTGAATAGATTAGTACCATGTAGAACCACCATTACCATGTACTCCAACCATATACTTTTTTAATTTCTTCAATCAAAATGAACTAATTCAATCAATCGAGTTTTTTATTTATTTATATTTTACCAAAATATAGTAATGGCTCATTATCAACTTTTTATCAATATAGAAAGTGATAGCCATCCCCTTATTTCATTTCTTAGATTCCTTTTTCCCCTAATAAACGCTATTGAAAACTAGCATTACTAAGTGTTAATACATAAAAAAATAAAAGACTTACCATTTTTTCTAGAAATAGAAAATTTTGGTAAGTCTTTTTGACACTTGTGTTTTTTACTAGAAAAGCTACTTCCGCTTTTTCCCACCAAAAGCATCTTTGAATTTATCGAAGAAACCATCTTCTTGTTGTTCTTCTACTTTGATGCCGCCAGCTTCAGCGAATGCACGTAACGCTTCTCTTTGTTGTTCATTTAGATTTTTCGGCGTGATCAGTTTTACTTTGACATGTTGGTCGCCTGTTGCACCACCACGTAACTTTGGAGCGCCTTTTCCACGTAAACGGAAGTTCGTACCTGTCTGTGTACCAGCAGGAATCTTCAGTTTCACATCTCCATGGACAGTTGGTACTTGGACTTCATCCCCCAAAGCTGCTTGTACAAAACTTAAAGGCAATTCATAGTAGATTTCAGAGCCTTCACGGTCAAAGATATCACTTTCTTCTACACGGAAGACCACATACAAATCACCAAATGGTCCGCCGTTTTCTCCGGCTTCTCCTTGACCAGCTAAACGCATTTGTTGTCCTTCTTCTACCCCAGCTGGTACATTCACTTTGACTGAGTGAGCTTTCTTCTCATGACCTGAGCCATGACAGGTTGGACAAGGTTCTTTGATTTCTTTTCCTGTACCATGACAAACATCACAAGTTTGACGGCTCATCACTCGTCCAAGCGGTGTTTGTCGTTCTACATTGATCGTACCTGCACCATGGCATTTATGACAAGTAGTTGGTTGCGTACCTGGTTTTGCCCCATTTCCGCCACAAGTATGACAGATTTCTTCCCGATTGTACTTGATTTCTTTCTCTACGCCAAAAATTGCTTCTTCAAAAGATAAGTCGATCGTATATTGCAAATCAGCACCTTGACGAGGCGCATTGGGATCGACTGAACGACCTCCCCCTCCAAAGAACGAGTCGAAGATATCTTCAAAACCACCGAAGCCGCCGCCAGAGAAGCCGCCGAATCCACCAAATCCGCCACCAGCTCCACCAGCACCGTAATTTGGATCTGTACCTGCATGCCCGTATTGGTCATATGCAGCGCGTTTTTGCGGATCACTTAAAATTTCATAAGCTTCTGATACTTCTTTAAATTTTTCTTCTGCATCAGGTTCTTTATTGATATCAGGATGGTATTTTTTTGAAAGCTTACGATAAGCTTTCTTTATTTCATCTTCTGATGCTCCTTTTGAGAGCCCTAAGACTTCATAATAATCACGTTTTGTTGCCATAGGCTTTCCTCCTATTGGTTCTCATCATTTTCACGTCGCTTGTTATCATATCATATTTTGTTTGAAACAAAAACCGATACTTCAAACTATTTTTCAAAAGAAAAAGCCAAAGTAGCAACTTTGGCCTTCTCTCGAAATTCAGTGAACTGATTATTTATCGTCGCCATCGACTTCTTCAAAATCAGCATCAACGACATCATCTGCTCCGCCTTGAGCTGCTTCTGGGTTTTCTTGAGCTTGTTGTTGTGCCGCTTGTTCATATAGTTTAACAGTCAAGTTTTGAACGATTTCGTTCAATGCATCGCGTTTAGTTTTCATTTCTTCAATGTTGTTTGCTTCAACAGCGGCTTTCAATTCATCGCGAGCTGTTTCTGCTTTTTTCACTTCTTCTTCGTCTACTTTGCCTTCTAATTCTTTCAATGTTTTGTCCACAGAGAATAGCAATGCGTCTACATCATTACGTAGGTCAACTTCCTCTTTACGAGCTTTATCTGCTTCAGCGTTTGCTTCTGCATCTTTTACCATACGTTCGATTTCTTCGTCTGTTAGACCTGAAGAAGATTTAATCGTGATTTTTTGTTCTTTTTGTGTACCTAAATCTTTCGCAGATACATTTACAATCCCGTTTTTATCAATATCGAATGTTACTTCGATTTGTGGGATACCACGAGGAGCTGCTGGAATATCTGTCAATTGGAATCTTCCTAGTGTTTTGTTGTCAGCAGCCATTGGGCGTTCACCTTGTAATACATGGATGTCTACTGCTGGTTGATTATCTGCTGCAGTTGAGAACACTTGTGATTTACTTGTTGGGATCGTTGTATTGCGGTCAATCAATTTAGTGAATACACCGCCCATTGTTTCGATACCTAATGACAATGGCGTAACGTCAAGTAAAACAACATCTTTTACATCACCAGTGATCACGCCGCCTTGTATAGCAGCACCCATCGCAACTACTTCATCAGGGTTAACTGATTTGTTTGGTTCTTTTCCTGTTTCTTTACGTACTGCTTCTACAACTGCAGGGATACGAGTAGATCCACCGACCAAAATAACTTCGTCGATTTCTGATTGTGATAAACCTGCATCTTTTAGTGCTTGACGTACTGGTACTTTCGTACGTTCTACTAAGTCAGCTGTTAATTCATCAAATTTTGCACGTGTCAATGTCATTTCCAAGTGCAATGGTCCAGATTCACCGGCTGTGATAAATGGCAAACTGATTTGTGTGCTTGATACGCCAGATAAATCTTTTTTCGCTTTTTCAGCGGCATCTTTCAAGCGTTGTAACGCCATTTTGTCTTGAGATAAGTCAATGCTGTTTTCTTTTTTGAATTCTGCTACCATGTAGTCGATGATTTTGTTATCAAAGTCATCCCCACCTAGATGGTTGTCACCAGCTGTTGACAATACATCAAAGACACCGTCTCCTAATTCAAGGATTGATACGTCAAAAGTACCACCACCAAGGTCGAATACTAAGATTTTTTCGTCACGATCTGTTTTATCCAAACCATAAGCAAGAGCAGCTGCAGTTGGTTCATTGACGATACGTTCTACTTCTAAACCAGCGATTTTACCAGCATCTTTTGTTGCTTGACGTTGTGCATCGTTAAAGTAAGCTGGTACAGTAATAACTGCTTTTTCGACTTTTTCACCTAAGTAATCTTCTGCAAATCCTTTAATATATTGAAGAATCATTGCTGAGATTTCTTGAGGTGTGTATGATTTGCCTTCTACATCTACTTTGTAACCAGCTTCACCGATATGGCGTTTGATTGATGAAATCGTATTTGGGTTTGTTACAGCTTGACGTTTTGCCACTTCCCCTACTTGGATTTCTCCATTTTTGAATGATACAACAGAAGGTGTTGTACGGTTTCCTTCTGGGTTAGCGATGATTTTTGCTTCGTTTCCTTCTAGTACTGCTACTGCAGAGTTAGTCGTACCTAAGTCAATACCGATAATTTTACTCATAATTAACGTCTCCTTCTTTAATTGAAAGTGTAAGTTTTATATCCGCACAATTATTGTGCAACAATGACCATAGTTGGTCTTAACACGCGATCATGTAATTTATAGCCTTCTTGTAGTACTTCTACAATCGTATCGGCTGGTGTATCTTCAGTCGCTGGAACAGTTTGTACTGCTTGATGAAGATTAGGATCAAAGGATTCTCCTTTAGCAGGGATTTTCTCGATTCCTTCTTCTTCCAGTGCGTTACGTAAACTTTCCAAGACCATTTCCACGCCTTTTTTCAAGCTTGCTCCTTGATCATCTGACACTTCTGTGGCTAATGCACGTTCCAGATTGTCAATTGATGGAAGCAATTTTTTGGCTAAATCTTGTGAACGGTATTTTTGTAATTGCTCACGTTCATTTTTTCCTCGATTTGCCATATTTGCGATTTCCGCACGAGCCCGCAAATATTTATCTTCCATTTCTTCTAATTCAGCTTTTAATTTTGCTGATTCGAATTCTTCCGCTTCAACTTCTGAAATGCCTGAATCTTCTGCAGCTTCGACATCGATTTCCGGTTCTGGCTGAGCATCTGTCATTTCTTTATCTAGTTCTTCTTGATTTTCTTTCACGATACAGTCTTCCTTTCATTATTCAGTCAGCTGTTTGATTGCTCTTACTAAGAAAGAGAGAACGATCAGCTGCAAATAGCTTCGTTATTCACATTACGAGTTTGACAAGTCAAGTGATCGATAGTAATCAGCAAGCTTAGCTGCTAGTTCTCTTCGATAAACATCCACTAGACCAAACATCCGAGAATAAGGCATACTAGTCGGCCCCAACAAGGCTATTGTACCTCTTCCATGACCATCTATCTCGTAACTTGCTTGAATCATGCTCATATTCTGCAATAAATCATTACCTAATTCAGCACCGATTTTGATACGAATATTACTATCCATCGGAGTGATCATTTGTGTAAGTCCATCGGAGTCTTTCATAAAAGAAAACATCGATTTAAACTGATCAAGATCTTGACGGGGCTCATAATCCAAGAGATTCATTTGTCCACTGACATAAACTTTTTCTTCAAACACATGACCAAGAACGGTGTCAAACAACTGGGACATCCCTTCTGTGGTCTGGAAATATTTATGAAGAATCATCGGAATCTCTGTACGTAGTTTATGGTATACCGTCATCAGAGGATCCCCGACTAGACGGTCGTTTACAATTTGCACCATTTTTTCTAGTTCCTGACTTCCCATGTATTCGGGAAGAGTGAACACTTGGCTTTCTACATTTCCCATATCTGTCACGACAATCGCAATGATCTGTCGATTATTCAAGGGTACGATACGAAAGCCTGTTAGTCGGCGGTCTTTTATTTCAGGTCCCAACGAAAAAGTCGTATAACTTGTCAGCTCAGATAAGATCTCAGCAGATTGCTTAATGATCTCATTGATCTCATGAAATTCTCTACCTAAAGACTGACGTATCAGCAGCAGGTCATCTTCTGCTACGCGAGCAGGTTTTAACAAATGATCCACATAATAACGATAGCCTAAAGCAGATGGAATCCGCCCAGAAGAAGAGTGAGTCTTCAACAGCAACCCTTCATCTTCTAATGCCTTCATATCATTGCGAATCGTTGCTGAACTGGCCTTGACTCCCTCAGACATCAATGTTTTGGAACCAACGGGCACGCCACTACTCGTATAGTGTTGGATGATCAGACGTAAAATGTCGTTTTGTCGCTTTGTTAACATCTTCCTCACCTCTCATTAGCACTCATATATTCTAAGTGCTAATCCACTTATAAATATAGCAAGAAGCCCTTCTCCTGTCAAGAGAAAGACTTCATTTTTTAGCACTCTATCTTCCAGAGTGCTAATTATGAGCAATTGCTATAAATCCAATTATATCAACGTTTCAATAGTTCTTTATTGTATTTTTGAACTTTTTTTATTTAAATTCCGATAAAAAACAAATATTCTTTAAACTATTTTTCAAACAAAAAACGCTCAAACACATTGTTTCCCAAAAAAGTCCCTCTAGGTGTCAAATAAATACGTTCTTCTTCATTAACAAGTAACCCTTCTTCCTCTAACTTCATCAACACATCTCCATACACCGATTCAATCGTTTGTTGATAGCGATCATAGAAGTGTTTTTTAGCAATCCCAGTTTTTTTTCTTAGCCCCAAGAACATTTCTTCTTCTATTTGATTTTTTCGTGTCAATTTTTCTTCTTCCAATACTGGGCGTTCATTGACTCGTAATGGACGTAAATAGTGTTGGATCGGTCCTTTGTTGCGATAACGAATATTTCCAAGATAACCGCTAGCTCCTGCTCCAAACCCAAAATAATGGTCATTGTTCCAATACATCAAGTTATGCTGCGACTCGTGTCCGGAAAGCCCAAAGTTACTTATTTCATATTGGTGACGTCCATGCTTTTCCATTGCTTCAATGGTCTCTTCAAACATTTTAGTTTCCGTTTCCTGATCAGGCAGTTCGAGTCTTCCTTGTCGTACCCAGTTCATGAACATTGTTTTGTTTTCTAGGATCAATGAGTACAAAGAATAGTGAGGCAGATCCAAAGCCAAAGCTTTTTCCAAAGTATCCCGATACCCTTCAAGTGTTTGTCCCGGTAATGCATAAATCAAATCGATGCTTACATTGGTAAAATTTTCTGCTTTTAAAAATTTCATCGTTTGATACACATCTTCTGCGGTGTGTTTACGTCCAATTTTTTTCAGTAAGCGATTGTCAAATGTCTGAACTCCCATGGATAAACGATTGACGCCATAGTTTTTCATCACTTGAAGCTTTTCACGGGTCAAATCGCCAGGATTCGCTTCTACAGTAAACTCCTTACCATCCTGGAAAGGCAAGATCTCTCTAGCTCCTGATAACAATCGATCAAGTTGTTTAGCAGATAAAGAGGTCGGTGTTCCGCCCCCTACATAAAGTGTTTCCAAATTCGCTGTCGGGTGACTTTCCAGCATTAATCTCATTTCATTCAGCAGCATTTCCACATACTCATCTACCGGTTGCCCTTCTAAAAAAACTTTATTAAAGTCACAGTAATAGCAGATATGCTCGCAAAATGGGATATGAATGTACGCAGAAACCTTGTTTTCTGCGGGATTTATTGTTTCTATCATTGAACTTCTTTCTCCTTACGTCGAAAAGTCGTACCGATTTTCGACCTTCTTTAAACGGTGTGCAAGCACCAGCTCCTTGAAATAAGCCGCATGTTTATAATCTAAGAAGTCTAGTTCCAAAAATGCTTGCTTATTGTCATCGGAGCTACATGTGGCTTTCACAACCTCTCGATAAACGGTGTTCCCAAAGCTAACCTTCGGCATTAACTCAAAATCTGCAAAAATATGAAAAGCTATTTTCACAGATTCCTCCTTAAGTGCTCAGGTCACAACGCTTTGCTTACAACCTCTCATATACGCATACTAAACGTATTTGGCAAACAAATCCACTAAAAAATCCAAGAATCGACTTCTTGGATGATTTTTTTACGTTCATGATTCCTCCTAAACAATTTTATCCATATTTTGTCCATAAAAAAATCTAGTTAAACCTCTCACTTCAAAAGTTTTAACTAGATTCTTCTTATTATTTTTTTATAAAAATAAATAGTCTCTTAATCATAGACATTTTTTCGGTGTCCCACTTGAATAGCGATAACAACTATTTGATTATCTTCTATCTCTACCAACACACGATATTTGCCAATTCGATAACGCCATTGTCCTGAACGATTAGCGGTCAATCCTTTTCCGAATTTTCTCGGATCGTCAATACCATCAATATGTTGATATAGCCATCGAACGATCAGCGTCGCTTGATGCTTGTCCATTTTACGAAGTTGTTTCTGAATTTCAGGCGTGAATTCTAAACGGTAGGTCATTCCAACCCTCCAAATTCACGAAGGATTTCTTCCATGGATACTGTTGTTTTTCCACTTTCTACCCAATGTTTATGGGCAATTTCAGCCGTTTGACGATCGTATTCATCTTCTAGTTGTTCCATCGAATAGGTTTTTAGAAGCTCAGATAAAGTAATCCCATAAAATTCCGCCATATAAGAAAGCCATTCTTTTTCGGCATCACTCACACGAACCGTAATCATAGCCATATTATCGCCTCCCTTTTGTATCACATTGTAATACAAAAGGGGCAAGATGTCAATTTTGTATGATTTACTTAGCTTATTTTGAGATTTTTCCATTTTTTTAACCAATAAAAAAATCCAGGAGAATTATTGGATTGAATGTGATTTCTGAAGAACTTTATTTTGAAACTGCCGACCTTACAAATGAACTTTTAGAGAAGGGTATTTTTTTTAAAAACGCACCAAAATTAAACATATCGCAAGAAACACAAAGCCCCAAATTACAAATAGCTTATATTTTATTAAACATGTTTCTACCTTTATATAGTCTGTTTTTGACATTTCTTTTCCTAAATTGAAACGAACAATTGTTTTTACTTTCAAGAGAAATCGTGTGCCAATGATAAAGCAGCACACACTCAATACTCCTAGCAATATTCTACCTAAAAAATTCAAATTTTCTCCTATTGTCACTTATAGCTCCTCATCTACTTGAATTTTAATCTTGTCTAGCGCTATGCCCAAAGATAATTATCATTTCTTCCATCTACTCGATCAAGACCTTCTGCGATTAGACCTCCAGCCGAAGTACCAGCTAAAGCTAAGGCAATTTCTACAGCTGCGAGCGCTTTTCCTCTTACAGTGGTAATTCCAATTTGTGCAACAATTACATTTTCAGTTACTCGAGCAATATTTCGCTTGTTTTTTCTAATAATTGCTTTTACCGTATTCACACTTGAATTTGCTAAACCTAGACCCAAAACGATTAATCCTGCATCAATGACACCAGCAACAAAACCAGTTGAGTTCCACCAGTTTTTCCCTACGCCTCGCATTCTTGGATTGAATCCAATCATTGCTAAATACTGATTGATTGCTTGTTCCATCCTTAATTCATCTTCAGGTGTTAATAATATTTCTCCGTTTTCGTTAAATTTAGGTTGAACATCTCCATATTCTTCCTTGATTTTTTCAAGTGCTAGTTCGGAATTCTTTTTTTCTTCCGAGTAATAAACTGACAAGTCTTCAGAACTAAAATTGCTTTTACTATTCTGAGTTTCATCCAGAATCAACTCATTCGCTGAAATAATCATACTCCCACTTGTTGCTACTACGGACAAAACAAAAGTTACTGCTATTACACTAATCCACATTTTTAAGTCCAGATATTTCTTTTTCATTATGAATCCTCTAAAATTTAAATTTGCCTTATAAAGACAAAATAACTATAAATTGATAACAAGTTTAATATTTTATAGCATCTTAAAAAGTTGTTTTAGACTCATAATCGTTACTATTTTTATATTTATGATTTGTCAAATTAAGCTAGAATAAAATGCTTCTTGTACATAGCTCAAAAATATTTCGATTGGTGTTCTGTAATTCAATGATTTTCTTGGAATATGATTACGTTGATTGCTGACACTGGAAATAAATGTCTGATTCACTTCTCTAAAATCCATTGATTTCGGCAGTCCATTACGACGCAGAATCCCGTTAGAATTCTCGTTTAATGGGCGTTGAGAAGGTGTTCCAGGGTCCGCAAAATATATATCAATATCATGTTGGTTACTAATGGCTTTCCAGTTAGAAAATTCTTTTCCACAGTCAAACGTAATAGATTTAAAGAAGTTTTTAGGGAAGCGAGAAAACCATTGATTAAGGGCAGTTTCAATATCTAATGCCTTACGGCCGTTGGGTTTAATCGTGATAATGACTTTAGATAACCTTTCAACTAAAGTAATGACGGCACTTTTATGATGAATGCCAACGATCGTATCACCTTCAAGGTGACCAAACTCAGAATTGAAATCAGGATAATTATCAGGTCGATCATGGATTGAGCGCTGATACTGTTGTTTTCCCCGTTTTTCCTGATGGCCATTGGGTTTTCTTTTACCTTTCATCGGTAGTGTGTCAATATCAAATATTCCTTTAGAAAATAAACGATAAAGTGTTCTCATACCGCATGAAACAGGCCTTTCTTTTCGCCCGATAATGACGTCAGGCGTCCAACCAAGAGTGACTTTCTCTTTAATGTAATCTACTTCATGAGCAGGTAATTGAATGACTTTTCTCCCACATTTTTTCTTATTTTCTTTATACTGGTGCCAATAATCAAGAGCAGTCTTGCCTTGGTTGAACTTATTGACTACACTATAAATAGTTTGTATAGCACGTCCCATTCGGTTAGCGATTTCAACCGGCTTATTATGTTGAAGATAATATGATTCTATCATTGTCAGTTCGTCTATGGTAAGATGTTTGTAGGTCATTTATGGTTACACTCCTTTGTTTTCTTTCGTCGGAAATACAATTTGAGTGTACCATAAATGCCTTTTTATTTTTCTAACTTAATTTTACAATTCGCGCAATATAAAAATGCATGAGATATTCCACTTTATAGGGATATACCCTTGAAGAATCTCATGCATTTTTTGATATGAAATTTAGAAAAATTTACTTGCTAGAAAACTGTGAAAAAGAACTTCGTGCAAATGTAAGTGTCAGCATCCTCATGGCGAATGTTCGAGCACTTCCTTATGCGTTAAAAAAATTTAGAAATTTTGACGAAGTAGCCAACTACTTTTTCCTGAGAAAGGCAGCACTAAAAAAAAGAATCCTCCAGTACTTGGGATTTACTAGAGGATGTACATCTGATGAAGCGTATAGATTATTTAAAAATTATTACTATTAAAGTGGGCGAGAGTTACTGCATTTTTTTCAATAAAAATGATAGCTTGTAACTCTCACGTATTATGCCTAGATACGTAGGGTGGATTACTAATCACATAGTCATAAGTACTAAATTTCTCTTTCATTTTGATTATGTCTAGAGCATCAAGTTGTCTTATATTCCAATTTATTTTTCTACTAATATTATATTTTTTTGAAAGCTCATCTAATTTTTCAATGCACTTTTTTATAGTATCTTTTCGGATGTCAAATGCTGCTATATTTTTTTCTAAAAATTGAATCTTTTCATTTTCAGATTTATTTTTATTCTTTTGGAAAAAATTTTTTATCACTAAAGACAATATATGTCCTTCACCTACTGCTGGTTCAATTAAAGTAAATTCTTCTGTATAATTTATTTTAAGTAATTTAACAAGTTTTTCAGCCAGTTTCGTATCTGTATAAAAAATCCCATTTTTCTTTATAAACTTGTTTTCTTCGTTCACAATATTTACTCCTTTAGATAGCAAATAACTAAAAGATACATGCTATACAGTGATTCTTCAGCTTTTAAAATTTATAGCCTTTTCAATGAAAAACACTTGATGTTTTAAACCAGCTTATGTTTATTATTTTATCATAAGTTAGTTAACTTGAAAGTGTATAAATAAAAAAATCACAACTAATCTTTAGCTGTGATTTAAAATCTTGATAGTTATTTATCTAACCCTGTTAATTTCCGCTGTTTTCTATTTGACTCGTTTGCTACATACTGTAGAACGGTCATAAATTCTTTTCTAGTTGCTTTTTTATTGAGATCACCATAACTACGGTTATATTTTTTCATAATCGCTTCCGCTTTTTGTTTATCAGTCATATAATTTCCCCTCCAAATCTGCTCTTGTAAATGATTCTGGCAAAATAAGATCTATATCTGAAATATCTGGAACTATTGTGGCTATTTCATTCTTATAGTCTTTTAAAATCACATGTACAGATACAGATTCTCCGTAGTGTTTTAGTACTTCGCGAACATTCTCTCGAGACTTAAAGTAAGCATTGATAAAACGATCCTTTGGTACAAATCGTCCTTCTACTTTTTCTCGTATTTTTGTGTAATTCCAAGCAACGAGAGGATCTTGGAAGATAAAATAGATTGTCACATCATAATCTCGAGAAAGGCATCTCTCAATATTTTGTTTTGCCCGACCAATAGCGAATGTTCCATCTAATAAAAATGAATAGCCGTTTTTCAATATCGTGTCTAAGGAATAATCCACTAACCAAGATGCCCCGCGTTGAAAATCAGAGGAATTACGACCATTATATCCTGGAAATTTTGCTCGGAAAACATCAGCATCTATTCTACAGATATCTTCTGATAATTCCAGTAGACTAGTTGCTACCTCAGTTTTCCCAGCACCAGGCGTACCTGCCATAAATATAGCTTCTTTTTGATCTAGTCGAGCGATTTTATCTTGAATTACATCTTTAAAAAATTCCTTTTTATGTTCTTTAGCGTAGGCTTTATCATCCAATACTACTTCCTCCAATAATTTCTCGAAATAGCTTTGTTAATCATCTAAATTTTCCGTTGGATACTAATTAATATCATCATCTTATTTCTTTATTATACAACAATTTAGACTATAAATATTAGCCAATTCAATTCTTCAGTGATTTTTATAAATTAAAGTCACAGTAATAGCAGATACGCTCGCAAAACGGGATATGAATGTACGCAGAAACTTTATTTTCTGTGGCTTCCACTATTTTCTTAATGAACTGGTTACATGGTTATATATCTCATGCTGAGTGTTTGACACGTTTTATTGTTTCGTTTTTATAAATACTTTTTACCTTCCAGTTTCTTTTTAGATTGTATTCAAATAAATAGAGAAGCTAGTCAGAACCTCTACTTAGTAGACCAGTTATTTTTTCTCTTTTTGGTACTCAATTTTCCATCAATCAAAGAAACTTTCCGACAGTATTATTCTTAATTCGAATAGATTCGCAAAATAGAAACCATAGTAGACTTTCTGACTCAATCTAAGATTCTTTCATAGACAGTAACGTTGAGACAGCTGGTTCTTTGTCATCCACGTAGGCAAAATGTTATAATGCCAGTAAATAAAGTTGGCTGCCAATGTACTCTGTCTAAAACTTAAGAATTGTTGTTTACTCTGTCGCTATCCAAATTTAATGAATGTCTGTATATTAAAACTGTTGTCCTTGTCATAGATAATAAAGGAGAGCTTGAAAATGAAAACTGCGGTTACGTTTCTATTAGAGGAATATGCCGATTGGGAAGGGGCTTATATTACTAACACACTAAACCAAAATGAGGGATGGCAAAATAAAACTGCTTCTATCCAATCAGAGGTCACTTCCATGGGAGGACTAAAAACAAAAATCGATTATTTAATCGAACAAATACCTGAAAAAATTGATCTCTTTATTATGATTGGTGGCAATTCATGGGACATAGAAAATCACCATTTATATTTAATAATCGATAAATTTTTAAAAACAGGCGTACCAGTAGCTGCGATTTGTGGGGCAGTTGATTATTTAGCACAGAGCGGATTATTGCAAGGTTACAAACACACCGGAAATATGCAATTTCCTTGGTTAGAATCGGAAAATTATCAAAATAAAGAAGATTTTATAGAACAACAAGCTGTAAAAGATCATAACTTGATTACCGCGAATGGAACAGCTCCTATAGAATCCACAGATTTGATTCTTCAAGCAGTCCATTTTGAAACAGAAGAAATAAGACAAAAAACGATTCGTCTATACAAACTTGGATACTATGATTACTATGAAAAGTACGGAGATTCTTTCTCCTAATCATTCTCTTCAATTGGATACTCTTATCAATGTTGTGACAAGCAATCTAACAATGATTGCTTGTCACACTTTTTTATGGTATTTGTCAAAGAAGATACACTCTATTTATGTTCACTATAGAAGATTCCATTAATTTACAAATTTATATATCGTGTTAAACTTTTTCTTCTATTTTTCTATTTGTATAAAAAAACTGAGAATCAATTTTTTAACTCATTCGTAAAAGCAAAAATATAGCTAGTAGACTAATGGTTCCTATAAAAATCGTGCTAGATAAAACTAGTACTTTGCTGTATATAGTGGACTTCTTCCCACATCTTTTTAAACTTCTTACATAGAGAAAAGCTAAAAGAGCTCCTATTAAATTTCCTGTTATAACTTGTTGGACAACAGTAAATTGTAGGTATATTCTTAACAAGCTGATGTCAATTGTTCTTTTTTCTAAAAAATAAAGAATACTTGCTTGAAATAACATTAAAAAAGGAAATAAGGAACCAAGAGCGACATATGGATTATGGAAAAAAGCTTCATGTATCACTCCATTCATTCTGATAGTCATTAATATAGCATAGAAATAAAAAAGGAAAGCTGCGGCTATCCAATAACCAAGTAAAATGTGTTTCCAGAGTCCTTCTATCCTGTCTCTTCTCATCTAGCTCTCCTCTCTCAGCGTATATACACCATAAGCACGAACTAAATAATCCGCTAAGCAGCTCAAGCTGATCAATGATTGAAATGGCTTATTTTCTTTTCCAAGGATAAAGCAATTACAATAATAATTTAAATGATAAGTACTATGGCGTGTGAAATAATTATCTCCAGCTGCAGTAATGGTCAAAACTGGAATTTTCTGTAATTCAAAGGCAGTCAGATTTTCTTTGACCTCATGTGTTTCACCGCTCAAAGAAACAATAATGGCCATATCTTCTAATGTTATCAGTGGCATGGCCATATCAAACTCCGTCTTATTTGGCAACACCATTACTCTCTTTCCAATACCTAGCATCATTTTATAAAACTCATCAATTACTTTCTTTTGTGAAAATCCCGTTGCATAGCAATAGATCATCTTACTTCGGTCTAAGCATTGAAGGATTGGCTTTAAGTTGACAGCCTTCATGTAATGAAGCGTCTGCTGGATATCTTCCAGTTGTTTTTCAAAAATATCTTCTTTTGTTCTAAGCCCATTTTCTTTATTTGTTACATGTCGTAAAAAATATTTGAACTCAGAATAACCAGAAAACCCCAATTTCTTAGTTGTTCTCATAATGGAAGATTTTGAGACATAAAGTCTCTCCGCTAAGTCAGTTATTTTCAAATTTTGTATCAAGCTAGGATCCGATAAAATAAAGTTCAAGATTCCTCGGTCTAGTTCGCTTAATTTTTCTGCATGTTGATGAATCAATTTTTCTAGTTCCATACTATCCCTCCTCTATTATTAGTATATGCAATAACATGAAACTATTTTTTAATAGAGGAGAACCACGATGTATTTGGAATACTGCTATTTCAATTCAGGCCAGTATTCTTGGTTTACACTCACCAAATCATCTAGTAAATTTTTTGCAACTTTTGCGTTTGGAACAATCTTTGATAATGTCAGTGCTTGCCATAATTTCTGATAAGACCTTTCTTCCCAAGCTTCGACTACTAATTTTTCAACTGCTACTTGTTGTTCCATCAATCCCTTTTGGAAGCGTGGAATCTTTCCTTGTATCAACGGTTCTGGTCCATTGCTGCCAACTATACAGGGTATTTCTACCATCGCCGACTCATCAAAATTCTCGATAGCTCCGTTATTAGGTACGATCAGCAACATCCTTTCATGAGTGTTATAGGCAATTGCTCGTGCTAAATCA
The DNA here is from genome assembly GCF_030053755.1 of Enterococcus sp. ZQ21. Taxonomy (NCBI): domain Bacteria; kingdom Bacillati; phylum Bacillota; class Bacilli; order Lactobacillales; family Enterococcaceae; genus Enterococcus; species Enterococcus sp. ZQ21. The sequence continues at coordinate 1,105,985 of NZ_CP125658.1, read as the reverse complement.
ACGATATAGCTAGCATGTTCATCGATTTCTAGTATCGTATTTTCTGCTGAACCACTACTAGTGATACGATCACATTCATTAAATACTTGTTTTTCACGTCCAACCATCACTTCATTTGCACGCGTGAACTCTGGATTGGTGTGCGCTACTTCATCTTGCGGATAAAAGTAATATTTCAAATAAGTGTTAGGAAGAGTAGTTGGGTCAATGTCATATACTTCTTTTGCTTTCATAAATGTATGTTTCCAACTTGCATCAGTTTGTTGTGATTCTTGAGATTCCGATGGTAGAGCGTAACCAAACTGACTAACATATTCTTGAATTTTAGGCATCAAATCATTTCCTTCTGTATCTCGGATATCCGTCCACCATCCAAAATGATTCAAGCCATAGTAGCGTACGACCATTTCTTTGCGTGAAGCTAAACCGATAGCTTGAGCCATACGCTCTTCAATTCCCACCGGCATATCACATATATTCATGATTTTTGCTTTAGGACGTAATTTTCGAGTCGCTTCTGCCACGATCGCCGCTGGATTAGAGTAATTGAGCATCCACGCATTTGGTGAATATTTTTCCATATAATCTATCAACTCTAAAACACCGCCAATTGAACGCATCCCATAAGCAATTCCGCCAGGTCCACAAGTTTCCTGACCAACTACCCCATACTTCAACGGAATTTTTTCATCTTTTTCCCGCATCGCATATAAGCCAACACGAATATGTGCCATAACAAAATCAACATCAGTGAATGCTGTTTCTGGATCAGTAGTGGCTGTAAATAAAATATCTGGTGCTCTTTCCTTCAATAAAATCTCACACGCAGAAGCAATACGTGTTTGTCTTTCCTCCAGATTGTCATAAAATTTGATTTGCCGGATAGGAAATCTATCCAGATGTTTCAAAAGCATCAAAACAATTCCAGGAGTAAATGTACTCCCTCCGCCGGCAATCGTGATTGAAAATTTTTTCATATTAACATTCCCCTTTCTGTTTGTCTGTTAAGATTTTTGTGAAACTATTGTTCTATTTCTAATAAACGTTCAAATTGTTCACGTACTTGTGGCACGTCCAAACCAACTATTACTTGAAAAGCATTGCCGTTTCTCACTACACCGTGTGCTCCACCTTCTTTAAAAATCGTATCTTCTAAAACCAACATTTCATTTTTTACAGTTATTCTCAAGTGTGTAGCACAATTTGTGACTTTTTCAATATTTCCGGCCCCTCCAAAACCTTCTAAATAAATAGCAGCTTGATTCTCATATACATTTTCAATTTCTGTTTTTGAAGTTTTCCTCTCTTTTTCTTTGTAATCTTTTTTAGTATATAATTTAACAGCGTCGGTATTCTCTTCTCTCCCCGTAGTGGCAATATCAAATTTGATAATCAGGTATCGAAACACAATAAAATAGATTCCTGTAAAAGCTAGACCAATCACTAGTTGGGTAAAGATCATTCCTTTATGGTTTTGAAATAATGGAATCCAGACTTTCACAAACAAATCAATAAATCCACCACCAATATCCCCTACCACACCAAAACCATACATTATTGCCGCCATTGTAGCAGCCAAAAGTGAATGAATAGCAAACAACGGTGGAGATATAAATAGAAACGTAAATTCTAATGGCTCAGTGATACCCGCCAAAACAGCTGTCAAAGTTGCTGGAATCAGGATCGTCAGCACCTTTTTCCTATTCTCAGGTCTTGCAGTGAAATAAAATGCTGCGGCAATACCTGGAGAAGCGAATATCTTTGAATTCCCGTGCAAAGCAAAACCGCCTTCTGGAAAGAGATGCTTAAGTGGCTGTTCGCTGCGAGCAAACTCCTGAAGATGTGTCATCCAGTATCTCGCAATCCCTTCTTCTACTACTGCTGGCCCAAACGCAAACGGTGCGTAGATAAAATGGTGTAAGCCGGTTGGAATCAAAATACGTTCTAAAAAAGTGTAAAGCCAGACACCAAATATACCAGCACCCGCTAAGAAACCTTGCAATGAACTGATTGCCGACTGGATCTTAGGCCAGATAAGGCAGATCAAAAATGCAATAGGTAACATGATGAAAAAACTAATAATCACAACAAATGATGACCCTTGGTAGATTCCTAAAAAATCCGGCAGCTTTTTATCAAAGAATCGATTATGCAGATACACTACAACAGCTGAAATCAAGATTGCCCCTATAATTCCTGTATCCAATGTTTTGATACCCGCAATCATTTTCAGTCCACTTGCGCCGCCCGGATCGGCAGAAAAATCAACACCAAAAAATCCGCTATAAAAGCCTAACATGGTAGAAATGAAATAATTACAAGTAATATAGACTACAAATGCTTCCATTACTGCTCTAGCACTTGCTTTTTTAGCTAATCCGATAGGTAATCCAATAACAAACAACAACTCCATTTGATTGAATACGGTCCAAGCACCACTTTCAACCACTGACCAGATCGAATACCATGCTGTTCCTTCTGTAGCAATACTCCCCACTAACATTGGATTTTTAAAGATGATACATAAAGCCACCATGATCCCCGAAAAAGAAAAGAGCAAAACCGGTGTAAACATAGCTCCGCCAAAGCGTTGAATCTTTTCCATTATCATAATAAGTCAACTCCTTCCATACACATCTTTTGTCGCAGATTTAGTATAAGCATAAAAGAAATCGGTTACAATAGCTATTACACTTTAAGAAACTTGATTTCAATAATAGTTCTTAGGTAGCATATAATGGGAAATTTCCCTAAATACATAAATAAAAGATAGATTTAATCAATGTATAGAAATTTTTTCTCTGCTTCTCCTTTAACCAGAGAAATTTAGAATTATGCTATACTAGTATTAATTAAAGTGACGAGGTGTTTTATATGAAAAAGTTAGGGTTTATTTTAGCGTCGATCTCCTTATTCCTTGTAGGATGTACATCTGCTAGTAAAGAAACTAGTGAGTCATCTGCGACCGCAGTCAAAAGTTCCATCAGACAAACTAGTTCAGCTGAAAAATCAAGTACACAGAAATCAGCTTCTTCTGAATCGAATACATCTTCAACCACCAGCAAGCTTTCAGAGTCCAACCCTTCTTCTATATCTAGTGGTACAGTTGACACGAGTCTTTCTTCTACAGCAGACACATCCTTCTCACAGTCTTCTCAGTCAGTAGATCCGTTAGCAGGATATTCTGATCTGCAAATTGAGTACGCACGCGTTTGGTTGGCTGTCAAGGGTAATACTTTTAAAGATGCATCAGGCGATTTTGAACTACATGTTATTCATTATCCGGCAGGAACACCTATCGATCCCTATGATGCAGGGAGCGTAGGTTATCCAAAAGACGTAGTTATGCTTACTGGAAAATACGGCTACCAGGGAATTTTAGTGTATTCTAGTAACCACGACGGAACGATCACTAGTTATCCAGTTCCTTCACATTGGCAAATACCTGCAGATCAAGCCTCTGATCCAGCATTCATAAAAAAAACAACTCAAGAAATCATTGATCATGCATCTGTGGTTGCTATTCCTACAGGCAACCCAAATGACGTGAAACAGTTAATCGATGTGACAGTTATAGATAATTAAACTTTCTAATATGTTATACAAAAAGAAGCTGACAAAATACTGTCAGCTTCTTTCACTTTCTTTTCTATTTAAATTTATTGGTCTTTGATAGACTCCAAGGCAGGAAAAAATTTTATTAAATAAACGTTTGCAAAATAGTCTCTTTTCCATCTTTTACCGATACTTCTGCGTAGGCACCGTTGATCAATGTTAGTTGTGGCGGCACATGACCGCAATCAATATCATACAAGATTGGTATGTTCAATTCTTTTGAAAGATCTTCATATACATCCTTCATTCGATAATCTAGCAAATCCTCTGCTGCACTTCTGCCAAACATGATACCAGAGCTGTCCTCAAACCATCCTGCTAGTTTCATCTGAACAAGTGATCTTCTTAAATCAACGGAGGATAGCTCACAGTTTTCTAGAAACCACAAGATTGGCTTTCCATCATTATACGTTCTTTTAAACGTTTGGACATCTCCATAAGGTGTACCAATTAAATGTCTGATCGTATCTATACAACCACCTAATAATCGGCCTTTTATCCTTACTGCCTCTCCGCTGACTGTTTGCCAATTTGTTGGTTCAGTAAGATGAAAAACTGAAGGTGACGGTTGCTCATGATGCCATTCTTTTTGATATTTTTCAGAAGAACGCTGTAAGATTGATTCTCCTTTGCCTGTTTCTAGCACACTTTTCCACATCGCTGTCGTTTTATCTGAATAATTTCCTCTTAAATCAATAAGGTTGGTCCCATGTGCAGTGGCTATCCCTGTTTTTAATGTGATGGCGAGTAGCAACGTACTAATATCTGAATAACCTACTATCCATTTTGGCTGTAGTGCATCGAAATCGACAGAATCGAGGATCTCAATCAATAATTCTCCTCCCCAAGGCGGAAAGATCATTTGGATATTCTCATCTTTCATCATTTGATTGAATTCATCTGCTCTTTCTCTTGCTGGAGCTGATTTTTCTTTATCTTGCGTCCACAGCGTCTTTCCAGTAACGACATGAAAAGATTTTTCTTCCATACTCTTTAAAGCCATTTCTAGTAACAGGTGGTGTTCTTCTGCTACGCCCGATGATGGTGCAATAACCCCAATCGTCGTATTTTTACCTAATAACGGATATCTTATCATATTGCTACAGCTCCTAGTATGCACTATTTTGTTTGATTGTTGTTATTTTCATTTGCTGGCATTAAAAACATCGGTATTTTAAGTAGCTGGATGATTTTGTTTAAGTCAATCGTTTTGATGACCATCGTTTGATCTGGCCTTCCTGGTGCAAAAACAAGTTTTTCTTTTGACAATAGTTCTTCGTCAATAATAATCGGTATCTGTTCTTCGTAACCAAATGGAGAAACAGCGCCCTGTTTTTGTCCCGTCTGTTCTTCCATATGTTCTGATGAAACAATAGAAAGCCTTTTACCGATGATCTTTCCTAATGCTTTGAAATCCGTTTGTTTTGTAGTAAAAGTCAGATATACATAGTTATTATCTTTTTTATCTTTTAAGAATAAGCTTTTGGTCTCTGTGCCTGTAAATCCTTGCTCTTTCTTCACCACCAAAGCATCTTCATTTGTATAAATAGCTCGATGATGATACAACTCAAAATAAATATTTGCGTGTGAGAATTTCTTTGCCAAGTCAATCATTTTTATGCCTCTTTTCTATTTTGGTCTTTGAGCCATCTTATCATCAAAATATACCGGATACAATATCGCTTGTTTTCTAATTTATTTTTATACATAACCATTGTTTTTCTGGTAAAATAAATCAAACCACTTAATGGAGGCGTTTTAGAATGGAAAAATTCCGATTGATTATTGATCAAATAAAAGAAAAAGAAAATCAACAAAAGATCAATGACCTTTTCTCTAAGATAGCGAAGACATATCCCCAGCTGGACACAACTGTAAAATGGAACCAGCCTATCTTTACTGATCATGGTACCTTTATTATTGCATTCAGTTTTGCTAAAAATCATTTTTCCATCGCACCAGAAAAAGCAGCGATTCGTGCCCTTGAAAAGACTATCCAAGAAATTGGTTACATATATACGGATAATGTCATCAAAGTTCCTTGGAAAAGTGCAATCAATTGGGAACTGATTGACCATTTTATTTCATTTAATATTGAAGACAAGAAAGATCATAATAAATTTTGGCGATAAAGCTTTATACAAACAAAAACTGTACTGGCGAAGAATCTATCCATTACCTTGTACAGGCTTTGTTCTATCCTTTTTATCCTCACTGGTTAAACACTTAATTGGCAAAGTATCTGTTGTTTTTATAAGGAGTCTTTCTTGTGCTGAAAAAAATCACTGATACGAATGACCTTGAATTTTCAACTTAGTAAAATTTTTTCAGCAATTTTCCTGCAAATCTTTTGAATAAGGAAAAAATACGAGAAAATATCAGCAATCTTTCATAATACTATCCATTATTTTCAGGTATATTTAAATATAATATCACTTTAGAAGAGAATGAATTTCTTTAGAGAAAGAAAAGTTAGAATTTTCTGATTCGTTTTTTGCAATGACTTTAAGTGAGATCGTTCTTTCTACATCTCGTGATAAAGCAACTAACAACCAAACCAATAGAATCATTCACATAGGAGGGTGAACATTGAAAGATTTTTACTCAGTAAATGAATTAGCCGAACAATTAGGTGTTACTACACGTTCTATCAGAAATTATCTTCATGAAGGAAAACTAAAAGGAACAAAGGTCGGCGGACAATGGAAATTTTCTGAACGTAATCTCTTTGAATTTCTTTACGGAGATCAAGCAGATGAAGCAGCAAAAGACATGCAACGATTCATGCTAGATACACCAATCACGATGCGTTTCAACCTTCAGTATCGTGATTTTACAGCGATCAATCAATTCCGAGAACAATTAGTTCAGTACCATAACGATGTTTACGCAAATAAAAAAGACCGTCTTTTACAATACGATCTTTATAAAGATAATCATGCGGAGATACTTATAGGTGGTAATTTTAATTATGTAACGAACTTTAGTCAATGGATCAATGGAAAATTATTGATGCAGACAGATATTTCACTTGTTTCTTAGACGATTAAAAAGAGCGTGGACAAAAGTAAATAACACTTTTGTCTCACGCTCTAAACACGTATAAATGGCGGAAGCAGAAGCAACTCCTTCGGAAATAAGCTGAAATTCACAAAAATTTGAAAAGCAATTTTCGTGAATTCCTTCTTATTTCTTGGAGTTAAACGCTTCTGTCCCGGCCTCTTTTTATAAGTAATCTTTTGCTCTCTTTATCCTCAAATAAAGACCGTGACCATACTTCCTACTACGATCAGCAACAAGCCGATAATCGTTAATTTTTTTTCTTTTGGTGTCTTATTTTCATGCAGGATGTACATACCGCCTAATGTAGAGATAACTACGTTTAGTTGTGTAATGATATATGCAGTAGCAACCCCATTTTCATTCGCTGAAAAAATATAAGCCAACGCTGACACACTGAAGATGGCTCCAACTATTGTTGCTTTCCAACTTTTGTCTTCAGAAAATGCAGTTGGTTTTCGGAAAATCACATAAATAACTGCCCCTAAAAAGACACCGATCATTTGCGGAAAGAAAATGGAAAGTCCACTTGCATCAACTAGTTTGGGCAATGCACTGTAAACCCAATAACCAATACTTGTTGATGCTAATAGACTAATTCCTTTTGTGATACCGCCTTTTTTTCCAGGATCATCACTGATTGCCGTTAAAGCAGAGCCAAATACAAGAAGAATGATCGCTGCTGCACCAATGATTTTCCCCATACTTCCAGACCATTCTCCAAAAGCAAAGACACCAATCAACGAGGTTCCGACTAACTGTAATGCAGTCGAGATAGGCATCGTTTTAGAAACACCAATCAAGTTGAAAGATGTATACTGTCCTGTTTGTCCAATAACCCAAAATGCACCAGAAAGTAAACTAATCAAAAATGTAGTCACTGAAATGCCAGCTGGAGAAGCGAATAATTGAACGAGTAAGCCAACAAGCACCGCTCCAATACCAGTTCCTAATATCTCATTTGTTGGTCTGCCGCCAATCTTTTTCAAAATCAGTGGCTGGATCCCCCACCCAACTGCCGGGATCAATGCAATCAATAAACCCATTTTTATTCACCCTTATCCTTTTCCACCTTGGAACGAAGGATATAAAGTCATCCCACCATCTGCAAATAGTGTAATACCTGTAACATAACTGGATTCGTCTGAAGCCAACCATGCAGCTGCCGCTGCTATTTCTTTTGGTTCACCTACGCGTCCTAGCGGGATCATACTTTCCAAGAGTTCTTTTTGTTCAGGATCATCAAATTTTGCCGCATTAATAGGTGTACGGATAGCGCCAGGTCCTATACTATTGATTCTGATTCCCTTAGGTGCGTACTCCATTGCTACCGTTTCGGTAAATAATTTTACCCCGCCTTTTGAAGCAGCGTAATGAGCAAATGTTGGCCATGGGATTTGTTCATGAACAGAAGACATATTGATGATATTTCCTTTTTTATCATTCTCTGTAAAATAATTCAAAGCTGCTTTCGTTCCGATAAAAACGCCAGTCAAATTTACTTTTAATACTCTTTCCCAATCTTCAAGGCTAAGTTCATGGGTCGGATGCTGATTTTCCATCCCAGCATTATTAACCCAAATGTCTAGTGTCCCAAAATTTTCTAAAGCCGTATCAAGTAAACGCTGTATTCCTTCTTCAGAACTGACATCTGCTTGTACAGAGACTGCTTTTCCGCCTGCCTCTTCGATTGCTTTGACTGCTTTTTCTGCCCCTTCTTTATCCGAATTATAGTTGACGACTACATTCATTTTTTCTTTCCCGAATCGTTGAGCAATCGCTGTTCCAATCCCTTTTGAGCCGCCAGTTACTACTGCGACTTTGTTTTCTAATTCCTTATACATAGTACCCACTCCTTTTTATACCTAAACCTGTTATTACGGATAACTTTTATTTCCGCCTTAAAGTGAGTGTACACCAATATATATAGTCTAAAGCAAATGATACGCTCCAGTAATCGTTTTCATTGGTTGGTAGCATCCTTCTATTTCTATAAAGAAAGAGTTTGTGACAGAAGTGTTCAGCTTCAAGAAATAAGAAGGAATGGACGAAAATTGCTTCTCAAAATTTTTGTGAAATTTCGGCTTATTTCCGAAGAAGCTACTTCTGGAACACCATTTATTCGGAAAAAGGGCTGTGACAAGACTTTTGTCACAGCCTTTCATACGCTTATTTATCAACCATTTCGTTGTAATTGCTAGTTATGCATAAAGATTAGCTCTCACGGACATTATTTTATTGCTGAGAAAAATATTCAGCTGTTGCTTGTTCATCATCCTTGAGTTGTTCAATCAATTCCTCTACACTTGAAAATTTCACTTGATCTCTTAAAAATTGATTCCAACGTACTTTGACATGCTCGCCATAGATATCTTGATTAAAGTCCAAAATATACAATTCTACAGTCAGCTCCCGTCCTTCACCAAATGTATCATTATGTCCAATGGAACCCATGGCTGGATACCAAGTTTCCCCAATTTTTATTTCCGATACATAAACACCTTCTTTAGGTAAATGGACTGTGCTCTTTACTTTGACATTTGCTGTAGGGAATCCTAATAATCTGCCTCGTGCATCGCCATGAACAACTACCCCCTCTACCTCGTATATGCAACCTAATAGTTTTGCCGCTTCTTTTACTTGACCGCTGTCTAGCAATCCTCGAATACGTGTAGAGCTGATTTTTTCGCCTTGTTCTTCTTCTTTAGAGACTGTGACGATTTTGAATCTTCCCTTAGCATATTCAGGAAAATGAGTGACATCCGCAATGTCTTTCGGTCCATAGGTGTAATCAAAACCGGAAACAGCATATTTCGCATGTAATCCTACGATATATTGATCAACAAACTCTTGTGGCGCTAAATTAGCAAAAGAAGAAGTAAAATCGACTTCATATAAATAATCGATACCCAAATCTGCCATTTTTTCTTCTTTTTGCTTCAGGCTAGTCAAATACTTCACACTGCTAGGATCGATCTTCTTAAAAACAATCGATGGATGTTGATTGAAAGTCATCAATGCTAATTTCAATCCTTCTTTTTGCGCAATTTCCATACCTGTCTTTATGACTTTCTGGTGTCCAATATGCACGCCGTCAAAAAATCCCAGTACTAAAACGACATCGTCTTCTGGAATTTGTTCTGGTTGGTAAGGATGTCTGATCTTGATGATATTCATTCGTCATTCCTCATTTCTCAATACTTTACTAGGTTTTAGTTTATTTTTTTCTTTCGGGTTTGGCTGATATATACTTACGACTTTGTCTTTATAAAACAAGGCAATTTCCTCTGAAGGCATTTCTGGGAGCGCAAATACAGTATAATCAAGTCTCATACCGTTTTTTACTTTCTGCCATACCTCATCAGTAATATCTACTCGTTTGAACCGTTCCACTCCTTTTTCAATTGGCAGCAAATACTCATCGATCGTACCGTTTTCTACAGCTTGAGCTACTTCTTCTAATGTTAACGCTTCTTTTTGGGCCATACCGGCACTTGCTGTTCGAGTGAGATCAGACATGTGTGCAGGGTAACCAAGTTTCTTGCCTGTATCCACAGCTAATGTACGGACATAGGTTCCTTTCCCGCATTCTACTTCGAAACGCCAAGAAATGGTTCCTGCCACTTCGTCTCTTGTCAGTTCACTTGTTCGGATAAAACGGTAAATTTGAGCCTTTCTAACAGGCCGATCCACTGGTTCATTATTCCGTGCATATTCATATAACCGTTTACCGTTTACTTTTACCGCTGAGTACATGGGCGGTATCTGGGTGATTTCACCAATAAATGAAGCCATCACTTCATCTATTTTTTCTTCAGATAAAGACATATCCACTGGTTTTGTTTCTACTCGTTCTCCGGATCGATCTTCCGTCGTTGTACTGAAACCTAGAGTCATCTCGCCCACATAAATTTTCCCAGAATCTGTCAAATATTCGATAACTTTTGTGGCTTTTCCAATACAAATAGGCAATACACCGTCTACATCCGGGTCAAGCGTACCCCCATGTCCGATTTTTTTCGTATGTAAGATTTTTCTTAATTTGAATACGCAATCATGACTTGTCATTCCGCGTTCTTTCCATAAAGGTAATAACCCGTCCATGTCTTTTCTCCATTTCATTTTTGATTTAACTGAATTATTATAACACATTGCATCTATTACTGACGAATTTGACATCATAATGAACGGTTTTTATTTTTCGGCAATAAAAACGTAACAAAATTCATGCTCATGTAAATAGAAATCATGTTATGCTTTTTTAAAGGAGGGAATAGAATGGAAGATTTTTTCTTTGCACCATTTGATTGGATTTATGGGTGGCTTACAGGTAAATAGATTGGTTCTCACTTCCCAAAAACGAAAAAAAAGACTGGTCATTCTTCCAGTCTTTTTTCCGTTTTTTTTTATTTATTTTTTCAGTTTCTTGATCAATGTAAAAAAATCTGTTTTTCAGGGTCGATTTTATCATTTTATTGGTCAAGATTTTTCCATTTCCAATCCAATACTTCTGGCAGATCAATACCATTTTCACGAATATAGTTTTGATGTTCTTGTAATTTCTGATCCATTTTTTTTGCAAAATCTTCTGCTTGACTTCCTTTGATTTTCAAAGCTGCATCTTTTGCCAAATGATAACGGTCAAGTTCATTTACCACACGCATGTCAAACGGTGTCGTGATATCTCCGTTTTCTTTGTAGCCATGAATCATTAAATGATGGTTATGACGATCAAAGAAAATCGTGCGGATCAAAGTTTCATAACCGTGGAAAGCAAATAAGATCGGTTTGTCTTTTGTAAAATATTTGTCAAATTCTTCATCGCTCAATCCACGCGGATCTTGACTCGGATGACGTAATTTCAATAAATCTACGACATTGATGAACCGGATTTTTAGTTTTGGGAATTCTTCCAGCAGCAAAGTCACAGCTGCTAATGCTTCTAAGTTAGATTCCGTTCCTGCAGCAGCAATGACCAATTCAGGTTCCTCCTCTTTTGCTGTCGAAGCCCAATCAATGATTTTCAAGCCTTCATTCACTAAGACGGCTGCTTCTTCTGCTGAGTAAAATTGAGCACGCGGATGTTTGGAAGAGATGATCAAATTAATTTTTTCTGACGAGCGGAATGCTTTGTCCATGACTGCGAGCAACGTATTTGCATCCGCAGGCAGATATTCACGGATGAACTCCGCCTTTTTTTCTGCCAAATGTGTCAATATTCCTGGATCTTGGTGGCTATATCCATTGTGATCTTGCTGGAAGACTGTTGAGCTTGCAATGAGATTCAGCGAAGGATAATTATTTCGCCAAGAAAGGTCACGTGATTTCCGCATCCATTTGAAGTGCTGAGTCAGCATAGAGTCAACCACTCGCAAAAATGATTCGTAACTTGCAAAAAAACCATGCCGTCCAGTCAGAACGTACCCTTCTAAGAACCCTTCATCTTGGTGTTCCGATAATTGACTGTCGATGACGCGACCAGATGACGAAAGCCATTCATCATTTTCTGGTTCGATTTTTTCCATCCATTGGCGATTTGTCGTTTTGAAAACTTGATTCAATCGGTTCGATTTTGTTTCATCTGGACCAAATATACGGAAATTTTCTGGATTTTTCTCAATGATCTCGCGAACGAATTTACCAAGTTCAGTCATATCTTCTGCTTTAACGGAGCCCGGTTGTTCAAATTGCAAAGTATATTTTTTCCAATCTGGCATAATAAGCGGTTTTGGATCGATCCCGCCATTGGTGATAGGATTTTTTGCCATTCTTTGGTCACCAGTGGGCGCGATTTCTCTGATTTCTTCTAAAATACGTCCTTGTGCATCAAATAATTTTTCTGGTTCATAGGATTTCAACCAACGGAGTAAAGCATCTGCATGATCCATATGTTCTTGATCTACAGGAATCGGTACTTGGTGTGCTCGGAAGGTTCCTTCAATTGGCTCCCCGTCCCATTCTTCTGGACCGGTCCATCCTTTTGGTGTGCGTACGATCAATACTGGCCATTTTGGCATCACGACATCTGTCGCTGTCTTCAGGCGAGCTTCTTTTTGGATGGATTTGATTTTCTCGATTGCTTGATCCATTTTTTCAGCCATAACAGGATTTAATTTTTCTGGATCATTTCCTTCAATAAAGAAAGGTTCCCAGCCAAGTCCGTTAAAGTAATTTGCTAATTCTCCATCTGATTTACGTGCCAAGATCGTTGGGTTAGCTATTTTAGCACCATTTAAATGAAGGATTGGTAAAACAGCTCCATCTATCGCCGGATTGATAAAGACATTTGAGAACCAGCTTCCAGCTAAAGGACCGGTTTCTGCTTCACCGTCACCAATCACGACAGCAGAGATTACTTCAGGATTGTCTAATACAGCTCCGACTCCATGTGAAAGAGAGTATCCAAGCTCTCCCCCTTCATGGATAGAACCTGGTGTTTCTGGTGCTGCATGAGAAGCAATGCCTCCAGGAAATGAAAATCGCTTGAATAATTTTTGCATTCCTGTCTCATCTTCCGTTACTTCTGGATAGATTTCTGTGTAACTTCCATCTAAATAAGCATTCGATACCATGACTTGTCCGCCGTGTCCTGGCCCTTCGATATAAAACATGTTCAAATCATATTTATTGATGATTCGGTTCAAATGGACATAAATAAAATTTTGGCCAGGAATCGTTCCCCAATGACCGATTGGATGTTTTTTGACATCTTCTGGTTTCAATGTACGTCTCAGTAAGGGATTATCTTTAAGATAAATTTGCCCGACAGAAAGATAATTGGCAGCACGCCACCAAGCCGTCATTTTATCAAAGTATTCTTTACTAGAATAATCCATACGTAACACTCCTTTTCATTATTACTCTTATTCTAGCGCAGATACTCCTAATTGAAACCTAATAAGCACTTCTGTTCATTTGTTTAGATTTTATATCTTGTCAATAACTTCAACGTGATTTTTCTTTTAACTGGCGGCAGACCGACAAATTCAAACTTTTATGGTGCAGGTTCCACTGATCTTCTAGTTACTTGGCTATATAACCTGACTGTCACTACAATGGATTACAATCTAGCTTCCGTCATCGGTATCTTGATCTTTATCTATATGCAAAAATTTATATACTATAGAAAAAAGAAAGTCGAATTTTTTACTTTTCTTTTTCTCTTTTTTAGTTAACTGACACGCCGCAAGACTAAAGTCATGGAACTCTTAAGTAATACGTCTTAATGAAAACAAAAAAATCCCGCAACCCCTGATTTCACAGGATTTGCAGGATTTTTTGATTAGTCTTTGTTCAAGTCACGAAGCAATTCATCGATATGGTTGCCATAGACAACTGATTCATCTAATTCAAAGGACAACTCAGGTGTTTTGTAAATACTTAGATTGTGCCCTAGCTCTCGACGAATCAATCCTGATGCTTTATCCAATCCTTCTTGTGCTTTTTTCTTTTCAGATGCTAAATCAGAAAGGATGCTGTAATAGATTGTTGCTTGTTGAAGATCGCCTGTTACGTGTACATCAGTGATCGTTACATCTTGCACACGAGGATCTCTTACTTTTTTACGTAGAATCGCATTGACTTCTTTTAAGATTTCTTGACCGACTCGGCGGTCACGATAGTTAGCCATAATGATTGGCCTCCTTTTATCAGTTTTTAGTCATTTTTGACTTCTTCCATGATAAATCCTTCAATTACGTCATCTACTTTGATGTCATTGAATTTTTCAATCATAGCACCGCATTCATAGCCCATTTTGACTTCTTTTACGTCATCTTTGAAACGTTTCAAACTTGCCAATTGGCCTTCGTAGATAACGATACCGTCACGGATCACACGGACACCGCTGTCTCTGCGGATATAGCCTTCTGTTACATACGCACCAGCGATCGTGCCGACTTTGGATACTTTGAATGTTTCACGTACAATCATTTGACCAGTGATTTTTTCTTCAAATTCAGGATCTAGCATTCCTTTCATCGCTGTTTCGATTTCATCAATAGCTTTGTAAATGATACGGTGTAAACGAATATCTACTTCTTCAGCTTCTGCTTGCGCTTTTGCTTGAGGTGTAGGACGGACGTTAAATCCAATGATGATCGCATTACTTGCTGCTGCAAGTGTTACGTCACTTTCATTGATTGCACCTACCGCTGAATGGACGATTTTCACACGTACGCCTTCAACTTCGATTTTTTTCAGCGAGGCAGCTAATGCTTCTGCTGAACCTTGAACGTCGGCTTTGATAATGACGTTAACTTCTTTCAACTCGCCTTCTTTCAAGCTTTCAAACAAGTTGTCCAAGGTTACACGGCTGCTTGCAGCACGGTTTTCCAATAATGCACGTTTTGCGCGTTCTTCACCCGCTGCACGTGCTGTCTTTTCGTCTTCGAAGACTACGAAACGGTCACCTGCTTGAGGTACATCATTCAAGCCAGTGATTTCTACTGGCGTTGCAGGTCCTGCTTCTTTATCGCGACGGCCAAGATCGTTTGTCATTACACGGACACGTCCGTAAGTATTACCGACAACGATTGGGTCACCCACATGAAGTGTTCCTCCTTGGACAAGTAAGGTTGACACAGGACCTTTACCTTTATCAAGACGTGCTTCAATCACTGTTCCGATTGCGCGTTGTGTTGGATCTGCTTTTAAATCTTCTACTTCTGCGACTAACAGGATCATTTCCAGCAATTCTTCGATGTTTTGGCCGAATTTCGCTGAGATCTCAACAAAGATCGTTTCGCCACCCCATGCTTCAGGAATTAACTCATACTCACTTAATTCTTGCATAACATGTTGAGGGTTTGCACCTGGTTTATCAATTTTGTTTACAGCGACGATAATTGGAACGCCTGCTGCTTTGGCATGGTTGATTGCTTCAACGGTTTGCGGCATGACACCGTCATCCGCAGCGACAACTAAAATCGTGATATCTGTGATACTTGCTCCACGTGCACGCATACTTGTAAAGGCCGCATGTCCTGGTGTATCCAAGAAAGTGATTGGTTTGCCATCAATATCAATCTGATAGGCACCGATATGCTGTGTGATTCCGCCGGCTTCGCCGCTTGTTACACGTGAATGGCGCAATGTATCCAATAAGGTTGTTTTCCCGTGGTCTACGTGTCCCATAATCGTTACTACTGGCGGACGTGAGACTAATTTGTCTGGATCAACTTCTTCTGACTCGAAGAATTTATCGATATCTGCAATATCAACTTGGACTTTTTCTTGTGGTTCCATACCATAGTCCGTGGCTAACAGTTCAATCGTATCTTTATCCAGTGCTTGGTTTTGATTGACCATGACGCCAAGCATAAATAATTTTTTAATGATTTCTGCTGGCTCACGATGAATTTTTTTCGCGATGTCTGCTACGTTCATGCCTTCAGTATACTCTAATACATCTGGCAATTCACGGAATTTGCGTGGTGGTACAGCTGGTTTAGTTGATTGTTGCTGTTTGCCTTTTTTACCCTTTTTATTATAACGATTACGGTTGTTATTATTAAATTTGCCGCGATTGTTATTGTTTGGTTTGTTGTTGGTACGGTTTTGATTGCCGCCTTGGCTCGTTCCTGGACGATTTTGACTGCTAGTGTTCCCCGTATTATTTTGGTTTGTTGTTGGTTTTTTTCCTTGATTCACTTGACCGCTCCCTTGACCGCGATCTTGATAACTGCGGTTATTTTTATTTTTTTGTTGATTATTTGTTGCTTCTTTTTTACGTTGATCGTTCGGCTGTTGATTGGCTGGTTTTCTGCTTGCTTGTTGTGCAGCTTGTTGTTTCGTGCTTGGGTTTTTGAACGCTTGTTGCAATTTCTTCTCATCACTGCTAGTAATCGCACCCATATGGTTTTTCACATCGATGCCAAGTTGTTGTGCTTTTTCCACGACATCTTTACTAGATTTTTTGAGTTCTTTTGCTAATTCATAGATTCTTTTATTGCCCATGCAATCACCTTCCTAACCTTCAATTAGCTCCTTGGTCTTCTTCGCAAATCCGGCATCCATTATTCCGAATACCTTGCGAGGTTTTCCGATCATCTGCGTGATTTCTGCTTCAGAAAATAGCTCAAAGCAAGGAACTTCATAGTATGAACTCTTATCTTTTATCTTTTTTCTTGTATTCTCACTTGCATCTGTTGCCACAAACACCAATTTTGCTTTTTGTTTGCGGATTTCAGCAACGGTCAGTTCTTCGCCCGTGATCAGTTTTCCCGCGCGCATCGCCAGACCCATGAGATTCATGGCTTTTTGCCGATTGACTGTGTTCATTTTCCAAATAACTCTTTACGTGCTTTTTGGTGAGTGACATAGTCAAGTAGTTCTTGATAAAACTCATCTGTTAAAGTTGTTTCGAGTACTCGATCGAGAATTTTTTTATCCCAAGCTTGTTGTACTTCTTCCGGCTCAAGTGAGACATACGCTCCTCGTCCAGGCATTTTTCCAGTTGGATCGATCGATACTTCCCCTTCTTTTGAACGGGTGATTCGGACCATCTCTTTTTTAGGTTTCATTTCACCTGAAACCACGGATTTGCGTAAAGGAATTTTCCTTTGTTTCATCTCTTTGCCTCCTTACTAAAGTTAAGCTTCTGGCTTTTCTTCGACCGTTTCATTATTGAACGCAATTGTTTCATACTCATCGTCTGTCAAATCTGACTGAACGATTGCTTCGTCATGCAATTCTTCTGTTTCGTTTTGTTGTTCTTGTTTTTCATAAAATTCCGCCATATCAGATTCTGATTTGATATCGATTTTATGGTTAGTCAATTTAGCAGCTAAACGTGCGTTTTGTCCACGTTTACCGATTGCTAACGATAATTGATAGTCTGGAACGACCACTGTGCAGGCTTTAGGATTGGTTTCATCAAAAATCACATCCATGACTTGTGCAGGATTCAATGCATTTGCAATGAATACAGCTGGATCTTCATTCCATTCAACGATATCCATGTTTTCGCCTTTTAATTCATTGACGATTGCTTGGACACGTTGTCCTTTTGGTCCAACACATGTACCGACTGCGTCAATGTTCTGATCGTTTGAACGGACAGCTACTTTTGATCGATCGCCGGCTTCACGAGCAATGCTGACGATTTCAACGATTCCATCATAAACTTCTGGGACTTCTTGCTCAAATAAGCGACGCAATAGATCCGGATGGCTGCGGCTAACAAATACTTGCGGACCTTTAGACGTATTTTCTACTCGAGAAACATAGACTTTGATACGATCGTGAGGTTGGTAAAATTCGTTTGGCATTTGATCTTGTTTAGAAAGAACTGCTTCTATTTTGCCAAGGTTGACATAAATATAACGTTTATCCTGACGTTCAACGATTCCTTGCATGATGTCTTTTTCATAAGCACTGAATTCGTTATAAATGATCGTTCTTTCTGCTTCACGTACACGCTGCAAGATAACTTGTTTAGCTGTTTGTGCAGCGATCCGCCCAAAATCTTTTGGTGTGACTTCAAAACGGATCGTATCACCGATCTCATATGCTGGATTAATCAAAAGTGCATCTTTCAATGAGACTTCCAACTGTGAATCCATCACTTCTTCCGTTACTTCTTTTACTGCATAGACATGGATCTTTCCTTTTTTCTGATCAAATTCCACTTCGACATTTTGTGCTTGGCCATAGTGGCGTTTGTATGCAGAAACCAATGCTGCTTCTAAAGCATCGATCACGATTTCTTTTGAGATCCCTTTTTCAGCTTCTAAAGCGTCTAACGCATTTAACATTTCTTTACTCATTTTTTCTGATTCCTCTCCGTGATTAAAATTGGATAGCTAAGCGAGCTTTTGCAATATTTTTTCGGTCAAAAGTCAATTCTTTTTCTCGTGTTTTTATGCGTATTTTCAATGTAAGCTGTTCAGCATCAAATGATTGAAGAAATCCTTCGTATTGTTTTTCGCCATCTACTGGTTGGTATAAGGAGACATGGACATAATCGCCAAGTGCCTTTTCATAGTCGCTTTCTTTTTTCAATGGCCGCTCTGCTCCAGGGGAGGATACCTCCAGGAAATAAGCTTGAGGAATCGGATCTGGATCTGCTGCATCAAGTTTTTCGCTCAGTTTCTCACTGACAAAGGCACATTCTTCGATATCGATTCCGCCTTCTTTGTCAATAAATACTCGTAAGAACCAGCTTTTTCCTTCTTTTACAAATTCGACTTCGACAAGTTCAAAATGTTGTTCATCTAAAATCGGTGTCACCATTTCCGTGACTGTTTCAACGACGCTACTCAAAAGTTTCGCCTCCTTAAAAATTAAGTGCGTAATTCCATTAAAAAGAGTGAGCGAAAAATCCGCTCACTCACAGTTAGTATCATTACCTATAAAAAATATACCATACTCTGCTTAAAATTACAAGCAGACAAGATAACAGATGCTTATAACATATCGAATAACGATAATTGGTTTTCGTCTGGTAAATCCTTCAATACACCATTATCGTTCATATATTCGATCAATGTTTTTGAAACTTTCCCGCGAGTAGCAAGATCTTCTTTAGATAAAAATGGACCATCTTTTCTTGCCTCAACGATTTGTTTTGCTACATTGGTTCCCAAACTAGGGACAGCTCTAAATGGCGCAATCAACGTATCTCCTTCGATAACAAAATTAACTGCATCCGATTTGTACAGATCGATCATCCCAAATTTGAATCCTCGCTCTAACATTTCATTGGCTAATTCTAGCACGGTCAGCTGATTTTTTTCTTTTACGGAAGCATCTAGCCCTTTGTCCGTGATTTCTTTCATTGCTTGTTTCACAGCATCTTTTCCTTTGCACATGGAGACTAGATCAAAATCATCCGCACGTACAGAAAAGTATGCACAGTAATACAAAATAGGGAAATATACTTTGAAATAAGCAACACGAAGAGCCATCAATACATAAGCTGCAGCATGGGCTTTCGGAAACATATACTTGATCTTTGAACAAGAATCGATATACCAATCAGGCACATTATTTTCTTTCATCGCGGATAGATAGGTTTCTCTCAATTCATCAGGAATCTTGTTCCATTGCCCTTTACGAACAGTTTCCATGATCTTAAATGCCATCCCGCTGTCTAACCCAGCATGAATCAAATAAACCATGATATCATCACGACAGCCGATTACTTCCGCCAATGTCGCATCCCCACGTCGAATCAATTCTTCGGCATTTCCTAACCATACATCTGTACCATGAGATAGTCCGGATATTTGAAGTAGTTCTGCAAAAGTTGTAGGATGTGTTTCTTCTAGCATTCCTCGAACAAAACGAGTGCCGAATTCTGGAATACCTAATGTTCCTGTTTTAGAATAAATCTGTTCCTGGGTTACCCCTAGTACTTCAGGGCCAGCAAATATTCGCATCACTTCCGGGTCATCTGTGGGAATCGTTTGTGGATCAATCCCTGATAAATCTTGAAGCATCCGTATAACAGTTGGGTCATCGTGTCCTAGAATATCCAATTTCAATACATTATCGTGAATTGAGTGGAAATCAAAATGGGTCGTTTTCCATTCCGAATTTTGATCGTCTGCTGGATATTGGATCGGCGTAAAATCGTAGACATCCATATAATCTGGAATAACGATAATCCCCCCAGGATGCTGACCAGTTGTCCGTTTGACTCCTGTTGCACCCTTTGCCAATCTGTCGACTTCTGCACTTCGAAACTGCAGATTATTGTCCCTTTCATAACCTTTTACATACCCATATGCTGTTTTATCGGCGACTGTACCAATCGTTCCGGCACGGTAAACATAGTCTTCACCAAACAATACTTTCGTATAGTTATGTGCTTCTGCTTGATAATCACCTGAGAAATTCAAATCAATATCGGGCACTTTGTCTCCATGGAATCCTAAAAATGTCTCAAATGGGATATCATGACCATCTTTATTTAAGCGTGCACCACATTTTGGACATTGTTTTTCTGGCATATCAAATCCAGAACCGTACGTGCCATCTTCAAAGAACTCGGAATATTGGCACTCTGGACAGTAATAATGGGGAGCTAAAGGATTCACTTCAGTGATCCCAGTCATCGTTGCAACAAAGCTAGAGCCAACAGAGCCACGTGAACCTACTAGATAGCCATCTTCATTACTTTTATGCACAAGTTTTTGGGCGATCAGATAAATAACCGAGAAGCCATTACCATTAATAGAATTCAACTCTTTTTCTAATCGTTTTTGGATAATTTCAGGTAACGGATCTCCGTACATTTGTTTTGCTTTTGTGTAACTCAATTCTGATATCTCATCTTCTGAACCTGGAATCTTCGGTGTATAAAGCTCATCTTTGACTGGAATCACTTCTTCGCAGATATCTGCGATTTTATTCGTATTATCCACTACGATCTCTTTTGCTGTTTCTTCCCCCAAAAAGTGAAAAGCGGTGAGCATCTCATCGGTTGTTCGGAAATGGACATCTGGCAAACTATGACGATTCAACGGATTCGCTCCGCCCATAGAATTGATCAAAATTTTTCGGTAAATGGCATCTTCTTCGTTGAGATAATGAACGTTACCTGTTGCAACAACGATTTTATCCAAACTTTTTCCGATTTCTACTAAGTTTTGGATAATTTCTTCCAAATCATGTTCATTTTTTACCAATTCTTGCTCGATCAAAGGTGCATAGACCGCTTTTGGCATAACTTCAATATAATCGTAGAATTTTGCTCGGTTTCTTGCCTCTTCTACCCCTTTTTGCATCATGGCTTCGAAGATTTCTCCCTTATCACAAGCTGAGCCGATCAATAGATTTTCCCGCATCTTTTTCAATTGGGAGCGTGGTATTCGCGGGACACGTTCGAAGTATTCGACATTCGACATTGAAATCAGTTTGAACAAATCTTTCAGTCCTGCCTGATTCTTTGCTAAAATCGTTACATGGAAAGGTCGGGCTCGTTTGTAAGAATCTCCTTCTCCGATATGCTCATTTAGCTGATCATGATAAAGCATGTGATGATTGTCCATTGCCTCTTTCACAAAGATCCAAGCTAAATGACCTGTTGCTTCAGCATCATAGATTGCTCGGTGATGCTGTTCCAAGCTGACACCAAATTTTTTGGATAACACACCTAATCCGAAACGTTTGAATTGCGGATATAGATATCTGGCTAATTCTAAGGTATCAATAACTGGATTGGCTGCTTCAGGAATGCCATATCTTGCGTAGCTAGTATTCAAGAATCCCATATCAAAAGCCGCGTTGTGGGCTACTAGAATTGTACCTTTTGAAAATTCAAGGAACATCCGCAAGACTTCTTCTTCTGACTTCGATCCTCGAACCATTTCATCCGTAATACCTGTCAAATCCACCGTTGTTCGGGATAAAGGATGTCCTGGATCGATAAATTCATCAAAGCTTTCGATCACATTTCCTTTGTACATTTTGACTGCAGCGAGCTCGATGATGGTATCGTATACCGCAGACAATCCTGTCGTTTCCACGTCAAATACGACATATGTGGCTTCGTTCAATGCTTCATGCGCATCATTATAAGCAATAGGTACACCATCATCTACGACATTCGCTTCCACACCGTATAAGATTTTCACGCCTGCTTTTTTCCCGGCACTATGAGCTTCTGGAAAGGCTTGTGCGCCACCATGGTCTGTAATGGCGATGGCACGGTGTCCCCATTTTCCTGCTTGTGCCACCAGATCAGAAATGCTATTCGTTGCATCCATCGTACTCATATTGCTGTGAACATGAAGTTCTACCCGTTTTTCCCCTTCAGGAGCATAATCTTTACGAGGGGTATGTTTGACTTCAACGATATCTTGGGCATTCATGACCAAATCACGGACAAACGTATCTTCTTGGATACTTCCACGTACCTTTAGCCAACTGCCGACACTGATCGCATCAAATATCTGTTCATCTTTTTCGCCATTTGAGAATTTTTTGACGATAAATGATGAAGTATAATCTGTGATTTTCAAAGTCAAGATCTTGCGTTTTGAGCGTAGTTCTCTGACTTCTTTATCGAACACATACCCTTCAAGAGTGACTCGCCGTTCTTCTTCGACGATATTGATCATTGGTGTTGTGGGCTCATCTGCTGGAATATTTCGTCCTAGCTGGATGGGTCCTTCAAGAGCTGGTGACTGTTCTTTTCTTTCTTTTTTCTTTTGCTCATGAACAACTAGACTTTCAGCTGCTTGCTTCATAAAGGCTTCTGCCTGTTCTTGTTTACGTTCTTCAAAAAGTTTCAATACACGTTCCGCTTGCTGCTCATCCACTTCTGGTTCGATACGAAATTTCGGGAATCCGTAACTGACGAACAACTCTTCTACTAACGGTAAGTATTGCTGTTTCAAATATGAAATAGCCCCTGTACTGTCGATTGGCAAGATGACTTTACGATCTTTTATCACAGGTACTTGCGTTTTCAATACTTGCTGTGCTAGTGGTGTATCGCATTGCTGATTTTCCAAAGCTTGGGCCCAGTAATCTTGCAAGAGCTGTTCATCGAATGTCTGGTCATCTGCTAAGATGTTCAATTTGACTTGTGCAATCTCTTTAAAAGCGAAAGTCAGATGCTGAGCCAATGACCGATACAGCATAATAGGCAAAATTTTAGAAAAATGCAGCGTAAATTCCCATAAACGCGATTTACGATGGACCACTACACTATCCATTTCACCAGCAGTAAGCAGTGGATGATTTTTTTCTGCTTCCTCTAGTTGGATTTGTTCCAACAGTTTTTCAAATAAATCTCGTTTTTCTGACAAAGATATACGCCCTTTCTGATGAGAAACTATGCAATTGATTACATCGTATCCTCTTCTTTTTCAGTACCTTTTAGTATACTCGTTTTTTCTGAGTTTTACATTAAAAAATTGGAACTGTGATTCACATCACAGTTCCAATTTTAAAAGCGAAACATCAGGTTGTCAAAAACAGCTGATTCAGCTATTTTACTTTTCTGTGTTTTAACGCTTATTATTCGCCTTGGTTCAAGAGGATTGGTAAAGTATTCGCCAATTCTTCTTTACGTACTTCAACCATTTCGCCAGTTTTCTTGATTTTCACTTCTACGATTCCATCCACTGCTTTTTTACCGACAGTAATTCTGATTGGACAGCCAATCAAATCAGAATCCGCGAATTTCACTCCTGCGCGTTCATTTCTATCATCAACCAGTACTTCATAGCCAGCTTTTGTCATCGCTTCTTCTAGTTCATTCGTCAAGTTTGTTTGGTATTCGTCTTTTAGATTCATTTGGACGATATGCAGATCAAATGGCGCAATTCCTTTTGGCCAATTGATTCCTTGTTCATCTGAATGTTGTTCTACGATTGCTGATAATAAACGGCTCACACCGATACCATAACAGCCCATAATCACAAATTTTTCCCGTCCGTTTTCGTCTAGAACGGTTGCTCCCATAGATTCACTGTAACGAGTGCCAATTTTGAAGATATGTCCGATTTCGATTCCTCGTGTAAAGGCAAGAACACCGTTGTTGTCTGGTGAAGGATCGCCTTCTTGTACAAAACGAAGATCTTCATAAGAAAGCACAGTGAAATCGCGTTCTGGATTCACATTTTTATAGTGGAATCCTGTTTCGTTCGCTCCAGTAATGGCATTCGCTAAATCTTGGACATAACGGTCTGCATATACTTTTACGTCATCTGAAACACCGATTGGTCCGACAGAACCAAACTCAGCACCTAGATATTTTTGTGCTTCTTCTTCCGTCGCTTCTTCTAAAAAGTCAGCAGATAGATAGTTTTTCAGTTTTACGTCATTGACTTCATGGTCTCCGCGTACCAAAACAAGGACAGGTTGTTCATCCGCAATGAACAATACAGACTTGATAATTTTTTGAGGTTCAACAGAAAAGAAATCTGCTACTTCATCAATTGATTTTACGTTAGGTGTAGCTACTTTCTCTAATTCAAGCTGTGTTTCATGCGATTTTTTTGATACATAGTAGCTTGTAGCCATCTCCAAGTTTGCAGCATAATCACTTTCAGTCGAATAACAGATCGTATCCTCCCCAATCTCTGAGATCGCCATGAATTCCTTTGAGTCTTTTCCGCCCATTGCGCCACCGTCTCCGATGATCGAACGAAATTCCAAACCGCAACGCTTGAAGACTTCGGTATAGGCTTTTTCATAATCTTTATATGTTTCGTCTAAACTTTCTTCTGTTGCATGGAAAGAATACGCATCTTTCATGATAAACTCACGTCCGCGAAGCAAACCAAAGCGAGGACGTTTTTCGTCACGATACTTAGGTTGGATTTGATAAAGATTCAAAGGTAATTTCTTATACGAATTGATTTCATTACGCATCAAATCAGTGAAAGTTTCTTCGTGAGTTGGTCCAAGAATCATTTTTCGATCATTACGGTCCTTGAAACGATACAAGTTTGGGCCATATGTTTCATAACGTCCTGACTCTTCCCAAAGTTCTGCTGGTAAGATGGCAGGCATCAGCATCTCTACCGCACCGATTTTTTCAAATTCTTCCCGCATGATACGTTTCAGCTTTTCTAACACACGATTTGCTAATGGCAGATAAGAATAGATACCCGCTGATACTTGACGGATATATCCAGCTCTTAGCAAGATTTGATGACTTAATACTTCTGCATCATTTGGAACTTCACGTAATGTTGGAATCAACATTTTTGATTGTCTCATTCTATATACTCCTTTATTTCCTCAAAATAGTTATCGTTTGTTATTATACCCTATTTGTCAACTTTTTCTAGAAAAAGAATCGTTGAATATCGTTCCATGTAACTAGCACCATCAACAACATTAAAAATCCAAAGCCAGCTAATGTCAATATTCCTTCTTTTTCTTGACTTAATGGTTTCCCACGAATCCCTTCAAAAATATTCAACACTAATTTCCCACCATCTAAGGCAGGGATTGGAAGCAGATTGACGATTCCCAGGTTCATTGAAAGAAGCGCCATCAAACCAATAACAGTTGTTACACCTTGGTTTGCTGCTTCTGAAGACAATTGGTACATCATAACAGGCCCGCCTAATTTATCTAAACTAAAACCTGTAAACAGTGAACCTAAGGCTTTGAAAATTTCTAATGAACCGCTAAAAGCTTGACGTGTTCCGCCGATGATCTTATCCATAAAACCTGTATTCATTGGGGCTTGTATGCCAAGTTGGCCAACTTTTTCGCCATTTGACTCTACAGATTTCGGTGTCACGTCGACAGATTGCATCTTACCTTCTCGTTCGATCTCAAAATCTAATGTTTTACCTGGATTTTTCGTGATGACTGTTGTCAAATCGTTCCAAGAGTGGATTTCTTTACCGTCCACACTAACTACCTTATCATTTTCTTTTAAGCCTGCTTCTGCCGCAGCACCATTAGGGATAATCTCTCCTACACGATTAGTATTTGTCACTTGAACACCGCCTTGCATGAATGCAAGAATAATGAATAACACGATTGCCAAGATAAAGTTATTCATCGGACCGGCAAAATTGGTCAGCATACGCTGCCACAGTTTAGCCGATTGGAACTGTACATCTTTTGGTGCAATTCTGATTTCTGTTCCGTCGGTTTCAATAATCGTCGCATCGTGATCGACAGGATAGGTCACTACTTCTGTTTCATCCCCATTCACATAACCAGTGATAGTCAGCTCATCTTCTAAATCATAACGGCTCAATTCCATCGGGATAGCATTTGTCAATTGGATTTTCTTACTTAAATTTATCTTCTCTACGATGCCGTCAGAATTTAGTAAAAGAGAAAGAGGCATACCTGGTGCCATTTCTGTTTCATCATCCCCATTGCCTGCCATTCGAACATAACCGCCAATAGGTAATAGGCGAAGCGTATATGTTGTCCCGTCTTTTGCTTGATGCCCATAAATTTTCGGACCCATACCGATAGCAAATTCGCGAACGAGGATTCCTGATCGTTTCGCAAAGAAGAAATGACCAAACTCATGAACAATCACTAATATACCAAAAACAATGATAAATGTTAGTATCGTTTTCATAGCTTTTTTCTCCTTTACTTGTTTTTTGTGTGTTTTTTTAAACAACGTTAAAACACTATAATTTTACCATAGTATACCTAAGACACCAATAGTATCAATAAAATGAGAAACAAAAACCTGCGTCTTTTATGAAAATCACAAAGAAACGCAGGTATACTTACTAAATAATGCCAAATAAATGCATGATAGGGAATACAAACAGCAAGCTATCGAAACGGTCTAAGATTCCTCCGTGGCCCGGTAAGATATTTCCTGAGTCTTTCACATCATAATGGCGTTTGATTGCTGATTCGACCAAATCGCCAAATTGTCCGACTGCCGAAAAAATAATCGTCATCAGAAGCATGACAAACATACCATGATTGAATAGTTCTTTTGCTGGATACAACAATAGATAAAGAAATGCGACTACAACAGCACTTCCGATCCCGCCTAACGCGCCTTCAATCGTTTTGTTCGGTGAAATATCCGGACTTAACTTGTGTTGTCCATAACGACGGCCAACCATATAAGCACCAATATCAGTTGCCCAAACAATAAACAGACCAAAAATCAAAACAGCTAAACTTTCTGTTCGTGCATTGACGAAATTCTGGAAGCCTATTCCTACATACAAACTGACAAGTACTGGGAAACCTGCTTCATCAATCGTATACGTATTTTTAGAAATAACTGACGTCCCTAAAAGGATCATAACGATAAGATAAAATAGCATAAATGTACTGACGTTCTCTGGAAGAAAGAAGAACCATCTTTCTTTTGGCAAGACAAGGAGCACTGCACCAATAGCGGATAAAACTCCTTCAAAACTTAGGAGAGTCAATCCTTTCATCCGGAAAAGCTCATAAACTCCTACCACAGCTAAGACTGCTGCGGTAAGCTCAACCGCTATGCCCCCGATCCATATAATCGGAATAAACAAGACAAGCGCCACGGCTGCTGTGATTACGCGTTGTTTCATGACTGATCCCCTTTCTCATTTTCTGTTTTTTTTACACCGCCGAATCGACGATCTCGATTTTGATAAGAGGCAATTGCTTCTTCAAGATGCGCACCGTCAAAATCAGGCCAAAGTGCTTTTGTAAAATACAATTCGCTATATGCAATCTGCCATAACAGAAAATTACTGATCCGCTCTTCTCCGCTTGTACGGATCATCAACTCAGGATCTTGTAATTCTTTGGGCAAGAAACCTGTCATTAGATGGTTGGCAATCAATTCATCATCGATTTCTTCTGCCTGTATTTCTCCCTTTGCTACTTCTTCAGCAATTTTTTGGACTGCAGTCACGATTTCTGCTCTGCTTCCGTAATTCAAAGCAAAGTTTAACACCATTCCGGTATTGTCTTTTGTTTGCTCAATTGCACGTTTTACAGCGTCTTGCGTATGTTCTGGTAACACGTTCTCATACCCCATGACATGGACTTTGACGTTTTCTTTGATCAATTCTGGTACGAACGTATCAAAAAAGTCGACAGGTAGTTGCATGAGAAAACTTACTTCATCTTTTGGTCGCTTCCAGTTTTCAGTCGAAAAAGCATAAAGCGTCAATACTTTCACTCCAAGCCTTGATGCTTTCTTTGTAACTTTCTTTACTGTTTCCATACCTTCTTTATGACCAGCGACTCTTGGCAAACGCCGGTTTTGCGCCCAACGACCATTGCCGTCCATGATGATGGCAACGTGTTGAGGAATTGGTCCATCGGCATTAAATTGAAATTCGCTTTTTTCTTGAATATATTTGTTTTTTTGCGGAAAAAAACGTAACATTCTTTTTCCTCCTATACTTAAAAGATTCCCACTATCTTAAGTATTATAGCAATATCTAAACGTTTTTCCTATGAAATCATTGTTTTTTTATTTAAAAACTGAATAATTTTTTCTTTTTTTAATCTTTAAATAAAAGAAACATAAATAAAAACAGAGGAAGCGGAATGATCCGCCCCTCTGTTTTTATGGTTTTATTAAACTTCCAATAATTCTTTTTCTTTATCAGCAGCGATCTTATCTACTTCTTTAATGCTGTTATCTGTCAATGTTTGTACGTCTTTTTCTAGTCCGCGCAAATCATCTTCGGTAATGTCACCATTTTTTTGTTGTTTTTTATATTCGTCGATCGCATCACGACGGATGTTACGAATCGCGATTTTTGCATTTTCTGCTTCTTTTTTCACATCTTTAGCTAATTCTTTTCTGCGTTCTTCTGTCAGTTGCGGGATAACCAAACGAATAACATTTCCATCATTGGTAGGACTGATTCCGATATCACTTGCCATAATAGCTTTTTCAACATCTTGAAGAATGCTCTTGTCAAAAGGCGTGATCATTAAAACACGTGCTTCTGGGATTTGGATTGACGCCATTTGGTTCAATGGAGTTGGTGCACCGTAATAATTCACAGTGATTCGATCCAAAAGGCTAGCATTCGCGCGGCCTGCGCGGATTTGCCCAAGTTCACGTTGAAGATTTTGTGCTGCTTTTTTCATTTTTTCTTTTGCTTCTGTCATAATTGCATCTGCCATTTTTATTTCCCCCTTACAGTCGTTCCGATATTTTCGCCTAAGATTGCCCGGCGAATATTTCCGTGTTCATTTAAATTGAAGACAAGCAATGGAATGTCATTGTCCATGCTTAGTGAACTTGCAGTTGAATCCATGACTTGTAATCCTTTAGCAATCACTTCCAGATGAGTCAGTTCTTCAAATTTCACTGCATTTGCATCTACTTTCGGATCAGCAGAATAAACACCGTCTACATTGTTTTTAGCCATCAGGATAACATCTGCGCCGATTTCTGCTGCGCGTAATGCTGCCGTTGTATCTGTCGAGAAGTACGGGTTGCCGGTACCGCCTGCAAAAATAACAATCCGTCCTTTTTCTAAATGACGTTCTGCTTTACGGCGAATGTAGGGCTCTGCGATTTGACGCATTTCAATCGAAGTTTGCACGCGTGTCGGTACACCCACGTTTTCCAACGTATCCTGTAAAGCTAAGGCATTCATAACTGTAGCTAACATACCCATGTAATCAGCTTGAGCGCGTTCCATGCCCATTTGTGCTCCGATTTGTCCGCGCCAGATATTTCCGCCGCCCACAACGATTGCCATTTCAACGCCCAGTTCGTGAACTTCTTTGATTTCTTGGATGATTTCTTTGATTACTGGTGGTTTGATTCCAAATCCTGCATCCCCAGCTAAAGCTTCTCCACTCAATTTTAAGACTACACGCTGATATTTCGGTGTGACCATGTTCATTCCTCCAATATTTTCTATTGCCATTTTACCATACTTAGATGATTTCGACACGCTAAGCCTGGTTTTTCTTGTTTTGCTTAAAAAAAGGGAGCGCACAAAGCGTGCGTTCCCGTCTGTCATTCAACAGAATTATTTTTTCACTTGGCTCATAACTTCTTCTACAAAGTTATCTTCGCGTTTTTCGATACCTTCGCCAACTTCGAAACGTACGAATGTTTTAACAGTTGCGCCTTTTGAAGCAACGTATTTTTCAACAGTCATATCAGGATCTTTAACGAATGGTTGGTCAACCAAAGCGATTTCTGCTTTGAATTTCTTCAAGCGTCCTTCTACCATTTTTTCAACGATATTCGCTGGTTTGCCTTCATTCAATGCTTGTTCTGTAAGAACAGTTTTTTCATGTTCTAATTCAGCTTCTGGAATTTGTGATTCGTTTACATAGCGAGGATTGATAGCTGCTACGTGCATAGCTACGTCTCTTGCAACTGTTTCATCTGTTGTTCCGTCTAGAACAGTCAATACAGCAATACGTCCACCCATATGCAAGTATCCGCCAAATGCAGCATTGTCGTCTTTTTCTACAACTTCAAAGCGACGGAAGCTGATTTTTTCTCCGATAACTTGAGTTGCTTCGATCAAGTCAGATTCAATCGTTCCTTTATCTGTTTTGATTTTCATTGCAGCTTCCATGTCTGCTGGTTTGTTTTCAGCAACAAGTTCTGCGATTTCTTTTACTAAGTCTTGGAACATTTCATTTTTAGATACAAAGTCTGTTTCTGAGTTTACTTCAACGATTGCTGCAGTGTTACCTTTCACAGCAACTGAAGCTAATCCTTCAGCGGCAATGCGGTCATTTTTCTTTGCAGCCTTTGCCATTCCTTTTTCACGTAAAAGATCAACTGCTTTTTCCATATCGCCTTCTACTTCAACTAATGCTTTTTTCGCATCCATCATTCCTACGCCAGTCATTTCGCGTAGTTCTTTTACCATTTTAGCTGTAACGTCTGCCATGTTTAACTCCTCCTGTGGTGTTCTTTTTAAAAAAAGCTGCTTCAAAGGAGAGTGAGGCTTGTCGCCCAGCCTTTGAAACAGCTCCATCATTCAAAATTATTCTGCTGAAGAATTGTCGCCTTCAACAACATCTACGATTTCTTCGAT
This sequence comes from Enterococcus sp. ZQ21, assembly GCF_030053755.1. NCBI lineage: Bacteria > Bacillati > Bacillota > Bacilli > Lactobacillales > Enterococcaceae > Enterococcus > Enterococcus sp. ZQ21. The sequence goes on along the minus strand of NZ_CP125658.1, from coordinate 1,074,882 downwards.
TGATGTTGCTGTGTTTTCTTCTGTGAAATCTTCTTCAACTACTTGATCTTCACCTTGGTTTCCTTCGATGAAAGCATCAGCCATTTTTGAAGTAATCAATTTAACGGCACGAATTGCGTCGTCGTTTGAAGGGATTACTACGTCGATTTCATCTGGATCGCAGTTTGTATCAACCATAGCTACGATTGGGATATTTAATTTGTGTGCTTCTTGAACAGCAATACGTTCTTTACGTGGGTCAACGATGTACATTACATCTGGGATTCTTGGCATATCAGCGATACCGCCTAAGAATTTTTCAAGACGTTCGCGTTCTTTGTTCAAACCAGCAACTTCTTTTTTAGGTAGAACTTCAAAAGTTCCATCTTCTTCCATTGCATTGATTTGTTTCAAACGGCTGATACGTTTTTGGATAGTATCCCAGTTTGTCAATGTTCCGCCTAACCAACGATGGTTAACGAAGTATTGTCCTGCACGAGTTGCTTCTTCTTTGATTGCTTCTTGTGCTTGTTTTTTTGTACCTACGAATAATGCTACGCCGCCTTCTTCAGCAACGCTCTTCATGTAATCATAAGCTGCATCTACTAATTTAACTGTTTTTTGTAAGTCAATGATGTAGATTCCGTTTCTTTCTGTGAAGATATATTTCTTCATTTTTGGGTTCCAGCGACGAGTTTGGTGACCAAAGTGTACGCCGGCTTCTAGTAATTGTTTCATAGAAATTACTGCCATGTTTGTTTCCTCCGATTTGGTTTTATTTTCCCTCTTCTTATCTTCTACCTTGCCGGCAAACTTTTTCAAGCACCTACCGACAATCCAATAAGAATGTGGATTTGCTGATGCATAAAGCACCCTCAGCTATTATACAGACAAAAGATCCATATCGCAAGAGCAAATGTACTTTTCTGCTCAACATTCAATAGTTTACCTGAAAGACAAAAAGAATTCAAGAAAAACAGTAGATTTCTCTTTGTTTCTTTATTCTCTTTTTCCCATAAAATAATTTTAGATATAAAAGACGAATATTATTGGGCAATCCTTCTTTTTTTTGTTATGATACATGTGAAATCTTTCGTAAAGGAGAAAGAAAATGCGCAAAGCTCAAAGACATTTGCTGATTAAACAAGTCATTGAAGAATTCCCGATCCGTACGCAAGAAGAACTATTAAACAAACTTGGGCATTATGGCGTTACCGCAACGCAAGCAACGATTTCTCGAGATATACGTGATCTGAAAATCGTGAAAGCACCTGATGAAAACGGTATTTCCCGCTTTGTGTTGTTTCGCGAAAAAGGTACTCCTGATACTAAGACTGAAGAAGAGGATCGGCTGATTCAAATGATTGAAGACATTGTGTTGAAAGTCGAACGAGTCCACTTTTTGACAATCGTTAATACCTTGCCAGACAATGCTCATTTATTTGCATCTGTTTTAGATGAGATCAAGCCTCCTCCTATCGTCAGTACGATTGCTGGATTTGATACGATCATGATCATCTCAGAAAATGAGGAGGATGCAAAACGAGTAGAAGAATTTCTTCACCATCCGACTGAAGTATCACTTTTTTAATCAGAACACGTGTTCCTAATAAGGAATGCGTGTTTTTTTATTTTCAATATTTTCCTTGTTAAATAAACCTTTACACTCTTTACAAAAATACATCAGTTTTTATTTAAACTTTTCATAACTTTGATTAAATCACAATACTCTTCATTTATATTGGATGTTAGCAAGAGCAGATTCTTGCTCTTTGTGTATGTCAATAAAAAAGAAATGAAAGGAAATCGCATGTATAAATTATTAACGCCTGGACCATTAACGACTTCTGAAACAGTGAAAAAAGCGATGCTGACCGATCATTGTACCTGGGATCAAGAATACAAAGAGATGACACAATGAATAAGAAAAAAATTGCTGGAGCTTGCTCAAGTACCGGAAGAACTATACACAACGGTCTTGATGCAAGGCAGCGGCTCCTTTGGGATAGAATCTGTTTTAAGTTCTGTGATCAGACCAGAAGATACTTTGCTGATTTGTTCAAATGGCGCATACGGTCAACGAATGGTTGCCATGTGCAAATGTCTGCAACTAAACTATGCAGTTTATGAAGTACCTGAACACCAAATTCCCCAAGCACATATGATTACACAGTTGATTGAAGAGAATCCGTCTATCTCCGCACTTGCAATGGTCCATAGCGAGACTACTTCCGGTATTTTAAATGATTTGGAAGAAATTGCTGCTGTCACACAGGAAAGAGATCTTTTGTTTATAGTAGATGCGATGTCTAGCTTTGGTGGGATACCGATTCATGTAGCGGAACTAGGGATCGATTTTTTGATTTCTAGCTCAAATAAATGTATTCAAGGTGTTCCAGGTTTTTCTTTTGTACTTGCTAATAAAGTGGAACTAGAAAAGCGAAAAAATGCGAGTCGAAGTTTGTCACTTGATCTGTATGACCAGTACCGCGTGATGGAAAACGAGAATGGCAAATGGCGTTTCACTTCCCCTACTCATACGGTTTTGGCTTTTCAACAGGCATTGAAGGAACTAGAGCTAGAAGGAGGGATCGAAACTCGATATTCACGTTATCTCGCCAATAATCATGTGCTACGACAAAAAATGACAGAGATGGGGTTCCAGCCTTTCATCCAAGAGTATCAGGGGCCATTCATTACCTCTTTTCTTTACCCTAAAGACTGGCGATTTGATTTCAATCATTTCTATCAGCATTTAAAACAAAACGGATTTGTGATCTATCCTGGGAAAATCAGCGATCATGAATGTTTTCGTATCGGTAATATTGGCGAGATTTATCCAGAAGACATTTTAGAACTGACAGCAATTATCAAAGACTATAAGGAGAACATTAATGATTAAAACTGTAATTTTTGATTGGGCAGGAACAACTGTGGACTTTGGCTGTATGGCTCCTGTCCACGCTTTTAGAAATGCTTTTCTAGAAAAAGGGATCCAACTGACTGACAAAGAGATCCGCGAACCGATGGGAAAATTAAAATGGGATCATATCCAACAGCTTCTTTCCCTCCCTTCTGTCAAAGAACAATGGATAGCGATTCATGGACAACTACCTCAGGAAAAAGAGGTGGAGGAATTGTATCAGCAATTTGAACATTATCTGTTTAAAGATTTGGTCCAACATTCTACCTTGAAACCCGACACATTGGAAACGATCGAACAGTTGAGAAGCGCTGGGATCAATATTGGTTCCACGACTGGATTTACTGCTCCTATGATGGCAATCGTAGCAGAAACCGCAAAAAAAGAAGGGTATTCACCAGACTTCATGGCAACTTCTGAAGACGTCGAAGGATATGGACGACCATTTCCTTATATGATTCATAAAAACATACAATATTTCAAAAACAAGTCAGTTGATGAAGTAATCAAAGTCGGAGATACGGTCTCAGATATCCAAGAAGGGAAAAATGCTGGGGTGTTTACAGTAGGTGTGATTGAAGGTAGTTCGCTGATGGGACTTTCATATGATGCATACCAACAAATAGAGATGGAGGAAAAAGATCGCTTAAAACAGTCTGTTGCACTTAGATTCCAACAAGCTGGTGCTGATCTTTGCGTAAATAACTTGAAGGAGTTAACAGAGTACATTTTGTGCGCTGACAAGAATCCAGAATGACTTTTATACAAAATAAGAGCTGTGACAAAAATATTGTCACAGCCCTTATTGCGAATAAACGGTGTTCTCCTGCCAACTCCTCGGTCACAAGTCACAATATCCAACAAACATGAGAAGCTGTTTTTTGAAATTGTTCCTTGTGACTCGGAGCTGAACACTGATTTCACATTCTTTTTTCTTACATCTTATCTGGTGCATGAAGTCCTAGCAAACGAAGATCTTCTTTCAATAATACAGTCACTGCATACACTAAAGCTAAGCGTGCTTCTTTTTGTTCATCGTCAGCTAAAATCTTCGTATGAGCATAGTATTTGTTGAATGCCTGTGCTAATTTGATTGCATGTTTCGCAATCACTGAAGGTTCATATTTTTCCCCAGCGGATAAGACTGTTTCAGGATATTTTTGAACCAATTTGACTACTTCCCAGCTGATATCGTCATTCAACGCATAGTCTGCTGTTTCTGAAGGGACGAATCCTGCTTTTTCCAACAGACTGACTGCACGAGCATGTGTATATTGCACATAAGGTCCAGTTTCTCCTTCAAAACGAACCACTTCTTCTAAGTTGAAGTCAAATGTATTGAGACGATCGTTTTTCAAATCATGGAAGATGACTGCCCCAACCCCTACTTGTTTAGCTACAACATCTTTGTTTTCTAAATCAGGGTTTTTCTCGCTGATCTGCTCTTTAGCAGATTGGATTGCTTCATTCAATACTTCTTCTAGTAAGACGATTTTTCCTTTACGAGTTGATAATTTTTTACCACCTTGTGTGATCAAACCAAATGGGATATGGTGCATGTCGTCAGACCAGTCAAAGCCCATTTCCTTCAAGACAGCTTTCAATTGTTTGAAATGATAACTTTGTTCATTCCCTACTACATATAGAGATTGTTTGAAGTCATAGGTACGTTTACGATACAATGCGGCAGCTAAGTCACGTGTGATGTATAGTGTCGCGCCATCTGATTTCTTGATTAATGCTGGATTCAAGTCGTAAGCAGAAAGGTCAACGATCTCCGCACCTTTATCTTCGTTCAGCAAATGTTTTTCTTCTAAAAGTTCGACGATTTCATCCATTTTGTCATTATAGAAAGCTTCACCGTTCAATGAATCAAACTGTACTTCCAGTAGATCATAGATTTTGTTGAATTCTTTCATCGATTCATCACGGAACCATTGCCACAATTGGATAGCTTCTTCATCGCCTTCTTCTAGACGTTTGAACCAAGCACGAGCTTCTTCATTTAATTCCGGTTCTGTTTCAGCTACTTCATGGAATTGGACATACAAACGAAGCAGTTCATTGATTGGCTCTGCTTTGACCGCTTCTTCTGAACCCCATTTTTTGTAAGCAACAATCAGTTTTCCGAATTGCGTGCCCCAGTCACCTAAATGATTGATGCGGATTGGCTGGTATCCGATTTTTTCCATAATGAAGCCAATCGAATTACCGATAACTGTCGAACGTAAATGTCCCATTGAGATTGGTTTTGCAATATTTGGAGAAGACATATCGATCGGTACGGTTCCTTGATTCCCGATATTGCTGTCCCCATAATGTTCTTTTTCTTTCACTACTGTTTGCAAAACTTTTTTGCTGATAAGTTCTTTATTCATGAAAAAGTTCAAGTAAGGTCCAACCACTTCGATTTTTTCAAAGTTGGCAGAGTCGATTTTTTCTGCTAAATCTGCAGCGATTTGCTGTGGCGCTTTTCGGTAAACTTTTGCTAATGAAAAGGCTGGAAATGCCACATCCCCGTGTTCGGCTGATTTTGGATTTTCTAGTAATTGTTCGACTTGTTCAAGTGTCAAATCGTCTTTGACAATGTCATAGACGGCTTTTGCGACAAGATCTTTATTATTCATCTTTATTCCTCCTAAAATACTCTCTTATTTGTTCAACAAAAAAAATCTCTAATGACGACATACTTAGTATGCCATCATTAGAGACGAGATTTCCCGCGGTACCACTCCAATTGTCCTAAAAAAAGGACCAGCTCCATCTGATATCGGTAGACGACCGTCTGTTTAAAACAGAATTCTCCAAGTGCGCTTCGTTGTATCTCCTTCATTCGGCTTCCACCACTTCCGAATTCGCTAGCCAAGAATGATACAAGTACTCTCTTGTTCAACAAATCTTAATCTTATTAAACTTTCTTGAATTATATCAGAAAAAAAAACGAAAGGCTAGTCGTTTCTAATAAAAAAAACAATCCAGATGGCCTAAAGGAGAAGAAATACCACCTGGATAGTTATAAATCATTTCGTAAATACGAAAGACTTAACAAATTAATCAGCTACGATAATCGTTCCTTCTTCAGAAGCTAAAAGATTTTCGATATTTTCTAAAGAAGTGATGATTGCCTTAGCGTTCGGTTTTGCTTCAACAAATGCAATGGCTGCTTCTACTTTCGGAAGCATGCTTCCTGGAGCGAACTGTTTTTCATCAATGTATTGTTTCATTTCTGAAACAGTAACAGTTTCTAGTTTCTTTTGATCCGGTTTTTGGTAATTGACATACACATTGTCTACACCTGTCAAAACGATCAGCAAATCCGCATCGATGATTTCGGCTAATTTTTCTGAAGCAAAGTCTTTATCGATCACGGCTTCTCGCCCTTCTAATCCGGTCGCTGTTTCTACAACAGGAATCCCGCCACCGCCGACAGACACCGTGATAACTCCTTGTTCGACTAGCGTTTCGATGACACGTGCTTCTTTGATCGAGATTGGTTTAGGGGAAGCGACTACTTTTCTCCATCCACGTCCAGCGTCTTCTTTGAATGTCACAGTAGAATCAGCATTCATTTGTTCTTTCGCTTCTTCTTCCGTGTAGAATGGGCCGACTGGTTTACTTGGATTTTTGAAGGAAGGATCGTTTTCATCCACAATGACTTGAGTGACTAAAGAAACTACATCTTTATCGATCCCTTTTTCCTTCAGTACTTCACCCATCGCGTTTTGGAGCCAGTAGCCGATTGACCCTTCCGTCATTGCGACACATGTATCTAAAGGCATTGCTGGTGTTTTCTCAGAATCAGCAGCTTGCTGCTGAATCAATAGGTTGCCGACTTGCGGACCATTTCCGTGAGAGATGATTAGTTCATCTCCTTGTTCGATAAATTTCACTAAATACTTTGCTGTTTCCATTAACGCTTCTTGTTGGGCTTTTGCACTTGCATCCGTAGACAAGATGGCATTGCCTCCTAAAGCGACAACTACTTTTCGTTTGGCCATTTCATTCGTCCTTTCTTCAGTTCTCCTGAATTTTCTAGATAACAAAACGAGCCAGCGTTTTGTGATTTTCCCTCAATGCTGACTCGTTTTTTCGTGAGATGAATGTGGTTATGCTTAAACGCGAGGGATAAACAAGTTACCTAATGTTGCTGCCATGATCGCTTTGATTGAATGCATACGATTTTCTGCTTGGTCAAATTGACGAGCATATTTGCTGCGGAAGACTTCATCTGTTACTTCCATTTCAGTGATGCCAAAGCGTTCTTTCATTTGTTCACCGTAAACAGTGTTTGTATCATGGAAAGCTGGTAAGCAGTGCAAGAAGATCAAACGATCTGTATTGTGTGTTTTTTCTACCATTTCCATATTGATTTGGTAAGGTTTCAACAATTTGATCCGTTCTTCAAATTTATCTTCTTCACCCATTGATACCCATACATCAGAATAAAGCACGTCTGCTCCGTCTACACCTTTATCAACATCGTCGGTAATCATCAATTGTGCCCCTGATTTTTCAGCAAAACCTTCTGCCATTTTGACGATTTCTTCTTCAGGTTGTAATTCTTTTGGTGCAACGATACGCATGTTTGCTCCCAAAATTGCACCTGTTACTAATAAAGAGTTAGCCATATTGTTTCGACCATCTCCACAGTATGCAACAGTGATACCTTCTACAGTTCCAAAGTTTTCTTGGATAGTTAAAAAGTCAGCGATCATTTGTGTTGGATGCCATTCGTCAGTCAAGCCATTCCAAACTGGAACGCCAGAGAATTCTGCTAGTTCCTCTACCATTTTTTGACTGAAACCACGGAATTCGATTCCGTCAAACATACGACCTAACACTTTAGCTGTATCTTCTGTTGATTCTTTTTTACCTAATTGGATGTCATTTGCACCTAGGTATTCAGGATGTGCGCCTAGATCGATTGCTGCAGTGGTAAATGCAGAACGAGTACGTGTAGATGTTTTTTCAAATAAAAGTGCGATATTTTTTCCTTCTAGATAGTGATGTGGGATCCCACGTTTTTTCAAGTCTTTCAAGTGTTCTGAAAAATCGATCAAATATTGTAACTCTTCTTTTGTAAAATCTTTTTCTGCTAATAAACTTCTTCCTTGGAATACTGATTCTTTCATATTAAACATTCTCCTTTAGATTGTTTTTATTTAAGATTAAAGAGGAAATCCTGACGACAGCTGACAGTAAGACTGTCGTCAGGTTATAAACTACTTCAAGTCTTCACGGACAAGTGGTTGGCTCATACAACGTGGACCGCCACGACCTCGTGACAATTCACTAGAATTGATTTCCAACACTTTGATACCATAGCTACGAAGCAATTCGTTCGATACGTAATTCCGATTGTAAGTGACTACGACACCTGGAGCGATTGCCAATGTATTGGATCCGTCATTCCATTGTTCTCTAGGGGCAACGATCTCATCCCCATTACCAGTTGGAATCAATACAAGATCATCTAATCCAAGAGCAGCTTTCATCGTTTCGTGTAAGTTATCTGAATGAGTGATCTTGATATCATCACCATCTGGTTCGATCGTAAAGACATCCATCTTACCGTCTTTACTTTGGATTGCTGGATGGATAGTGAATTTGTCATGATCTACCATTGTGAATACGGTGTCCAGATGCATCATTGCACGGTTGTTCGGGATTTTGATTGCTAATACTTTTTCAAATCCTGAATTTTTTGCGAATAGATGGCGTGCTAGTTTTTCTAAAGCTTTTGCATTTGTTCGTTGAGAAATCCCAACTGCTACTACTTTGTCGCTTAAGATTAATTCATCTCCACCTTCGATATGATCAGGATTTTCACGATCCAACCATACTTCGATCCCTTTATTGGCAAATCTTGGATGATGTTTCAAAATATATTCTGTAAACATCGATTCACGACGACGTGCTTCAAAAGTCATCTTATTGACGGTCATTCCATTTCCCATTGATGCGGAAGGGTCGCGTGTAAAGTACAAGTTTGGCATTGGGTCCATGTAAAATGGATAGTCGTCGTCTGCTGAAAGATCATATAGGCTGCTAGAACGTACTTCGATATCTTTTGTACGAACCCCAGCCATGATTTTATCTACCATTTCTTGTGTTTCCATTGATAGAAGGAACTCATGAAGACCATCTCTTACTGCATTCGATGCGATATGAGATTCATCCAACATTTTATTCAAGAATTGTTCTTTGACGTTGCCTGCGTCAATCGCTTCTGCTGCTAATTTTTCCAAGTAAAGAGTTTCGACGCCTTCGTTTTGCAAGGTCTTTGCAAAGTTGTCATGCTCTTCTTGAGCAATCGGAAGATATGGAATATCATCGAACAACAGACGATCCATAATATCTGGTGTCAAATTTTCCACTTCTTGTCCAGGCCGTTTCAGTAAAACTGTCTTTAATTTCCCTATTTCAGAGAAAACGTGAATAGGTTTATCCATGTTATGTTGCCTCCTTCTTTTTGATTACATGTATAGGATAGCCTCCTTTTGTAATCACTTTCATAATTTTGTCTCATTCAAAATGAGACATCCCTCACATTAATATTCGATAATTAAATAATTAAACGTTTTTCTAATTTTAAGCGTAATTTATTCATTTTTTATTCTGTATACACTTCCAAAAAAATATTTATTCATCTAAAAATTTTTTTTGAATAAATCAAAAAAATAAACTATACTAACATTGTTAGCGTTTGCTATATGTATTATTATTGTTTTTTATACACAAATACTTATCTTCAAAATAAATTATTCAATGTAGATGTATATTTTTTACATAATAACAAATTTTATTTGTAAAGTATTAAAACTTATGTTTAATCCAGATGTGTTAAAACTTTACAAATTCTTTAAAAAAAGTAACAATAACTATAGTGAACAATAAGGAGAGGACTTTTTAATGCGTGTTAATAAAATCGATTTTCACTTTTCAAAACTCAGATATCAACCTGATTTTGAACATTTCTCGGATGAAGAGTTCCAACAGATCAAGGAACATACTGTTCTTCGTTCCTATAAGAAAGGACAAATCCTTTTTGATGATGGAGATCCTAGACAACGGTTATATATCTTGACCAAAGGACTTGTTCGTTTAGAACGTTACGATGAAAGTGCCACCTATTATTATTATGATTACGTGACTACCAATAACCTTTTTCCTATGTCAGGAATGTTTGGAGAAGAGACCTACACTTATACAGCTCAAGCGATGACTGATATCGAAACTTTCTATCTTCCTGTTTCCTACTATGAAAAATTAGCACGAAAAAATCCTGAACAACTGATCTATATGATCCAAAAAATTTCTAAAGTAGTCGAAATACATGAGTTACGTATCCAAATTGGATTAACCTCCAGTGCTTTTGATCGAGTGAAACAAAATCTATTCATTTTGAAAGAAGAACTTGGCGTACCAACAGAAGACGGCCATATCACCATTCCTTATCCAATTACCTTAAAAGAATTAGCAGTGAATAGCGGTACGACACGTGAAACTGCTGGACAAGTAATCAAACAACTACGTGATTCAGGACTGTTAGATTATCACAAAAAGCATTTTACTTTCTGTAAGACCGCTACTACTCCAGCTTTGAGAGAATAACGCGACAAAAAGAAACAGCGATCCTGATATTTATCGGGGGCGCTGTTTCTTTTTGTTTCGTCTATTCAAATGATTGGTAATAATAAGTGAGATCACTCTCTTTTTTTGTTCCATTGTAAACTACACCTAATATATTTGCTTTTGCAATCTGCAACAGTTCTTTCGCTTTTAACAACTCTTGTTTCTTTGTCTTTCTTTCTCTGACAACAAGTAGCGTTCCATCCGTTTTTGCTGCAAGGATTTGAGCATCCGTTACAGTCGCTACCGGAGGCATATCAAAGATGACCAGATCAAAGTCAAGTATCAGTTCTTCTATTATCTCTTCCATTCTTTTCGTCCCTAAAACTTCCGAAGGGTTGGGCGGCTTTGGACCACTGGGCAAGATCCAAAGATTTTCTATATGTGTTTCAGTTATGTAATCGTCCGCTATCCGTTCACGCTCACTAAGTAAATTACTCAATCCTTCATTATGCGGCAATTGAAAAGACAATGCTACAGTTGGTTTCCTCAAATCGGCATCTACAAGTAAGACCTGTTTTCCACTATTTGCAAAAACTACTGCTAGATTAGCGGCAGTAATAGATTTCCCTTCATCTGGGCCGGAAGAAGTGATGACCAATGTATTCAATTCCCGATCAATCGCTGCAAACTGGATATTGGACCGGATCGTTCGATATTTCTCGGCAGTAATCGATTGATCAGCTAGTGCAACTAAAGGAACCGGAGAGGCAGCTATTTTCTTTTTCTTCATATTCTCTCTACTTTCTTTTTTCATTTTGTATTCAGACTTTCTATGTACACGAATAAATCCTATGATTTATTGAATTAATCATAGCACAGGAAAAAAACGAACACAATTTATATAATAACTATTTTTTATTACAGATATCAGCATAAAACGTTTTTAAAACAAGCTGTCTCGTAATTTTAAATAACACAACCAATTAAAAATAGGCCAAAAATAGGGTTGTGACAAAAATCTGTCACAACCCTTATTACAATAAATAGTGTTCAAAAGCTTGCATCTACGGTAATAAGTTCAACCAAATCAAAAACATGTGAAGCTGTTTTTTTCTTTGCTGTTCTTATAACTTGATGCAGGGCAGCTTTTTCACACTCTCTTTCATTTATTCAGATAAAACCAAGCTTGGATCAGCATTCAACTGATAGCTGGCAAAATTTCTTTTTTGCATTTCCACATGTGCTGCTGCTCCAATCATTGCAGCATTATCTCCACAAAGTCTCAGAGGCGGAATCACTAATTCTACTTCAGGGAGTTTAGCTGACAGAGCAGCTTGCAATCCTTCACGCAACCCTTGATTGGCCGCCACACCTCCAGCTACAACCAGTTGCTTGACTGGATAATTTTGACAAGCTCGAAGTGTTTTAGTAATCAATACATCGATCACACTTGCTTGAAAGCTAGCTGCTAAATCATTTTTGTCTAGATCTTCTCCACGCTGTTGTGCATTATGCACCAAATTGATAAATGCACTTTTTAATCCACTGAAACTGAAATCATAATTATCTTCATGGATCATCGCTCGTGGAAAATGATAATTATCTTTTCCTTGATGAGCTAGCTGATCGATTTCTTTTCCGCTTGGATAAGAAAGACCTAAGACTCTTCCAACTTTGTCATAAGCTTCTCCTGCTGCATCGTCTCTTGTCTCCCCAATGATTTCATATGATCCATCTTCTTGCATATAGACTAATTCTGTATGTCCTCCGCTAACAAGAAGTGCCATCAATGGAAACTGGAATGGTTTGACCAGACGTGCGGCATAAATATGACCTGCCATATGGTTCACAGGAATCAGCGGCAATTGGTGTGCCCAAGCAAAAGCCTTAGCAGCAGAAATACCAATCAACAAAGAGCCGACGAGTCCAGGCCCATAAGTGACAGCGACTGCCGATAAATCTTCTGCCGATACACCAGCTTCTACCAGTGCATCTTCCAAGCATAAGGTTATTTGTTCTACATGATGGCGGCTAGCTACTTCAGGCACCACTCCGCCAAAACGTTTATGACTGTTTATTTGGGAAGCAACGATGTTAGATAAGATCTCTGTTCCATTTCTAACGACCGCTACACTCGTTTCATCACAACTTGATTCAATTGCCAGAATCAATTCTTCATTCATTTCATCGTCTCCGTTTTTAACTTTCTGCTCATAATGATCGCATCTTCTGTCGGATTGCGATAATATGATTTCCGTTTACCTAATATACGGAACTTTTCTGATTCATAAAGTTTTCTTGCTGCTTCATTAGACAGACGTACTTCTAAAAAAACATGCAGCGAATCTTTTATTTGTTCCGCAATCAGCAGATGTAGCAAATGCCGTGCATAGCCTTTTCCTTGTTCTGAAACTGCAACAGCGATATTCGTGATTTCGACTTCATCCATTACTTTCGAATACCCGACAAAACCACAGATCTGATTATCTTCAACTAAAAGAAGATAATCTGTGTGGGGCTGTTGGATATCTGTCAAAAACTGCATCTTCGTCCAAGGTGAGCCATATGGATAAGCATTTTCGCTAATTGCCCATACGCATTCTGCCAAATATGCTTCATCAAAATCTTTTTTTCTGCAAATCAACTAATCTCACTCATTTTCTAAAATTTTTATCATATCTAACGCATCTTCTTTTGTTTCAGTGTAATATCTTTTTTTGATCGTCGTTGCTTGAAACCCTAATTTCCGATAAAGTCTTTGCGCATCCTGATTACTCATGCGTACTTCCAATGACATCGTCTCACAGCGATTCATTATAGCAAAGTTCTCGATTTCGTCAATAAGCAGCGAACCGATTCGTTTACGCTGATATGCCGGTCGAACAGCAATATTCGTGATATGACAATCTAAACCGAACGCCCTTGAACCGACAAACCCGATCATTCTTCCATTATCAAAGATCCCTAAATATAGATGAGGAAGTGGTGACTTCAATTCTGACATAAAGGCACTTTTGGTCCATGGCAATTCGCCATTATAGACTTCTCGTTCGACATCCAACAGCTCTTTGATATCTTCTGTAGTCAATTCTCTTAGTATATAGCGACGATCGATTTGTTCGATTGTTTTTTCTGCATAGATCATTTTATCTTGAAAAAGGCTTCTAGCATATGCTTTAAATTTTTTCAACATAGCTTTCGTCTCCAGGTGTGTGCGTCTCTAACCATTTCTCTTCAGCTTCTACTCGTTTTAAATAACGAGGGAGAAAAGCTTGTTTATCTGCAACTGGTTCATCCAACGCACCTAATTGAGCCACAGTCACACCACTTGGGATATCCCATGCTGGAACTGTATTAATCATCGCATCAGGTAGCATTTCTTTTATTTCAGAGATGAATTTATGACAATCACTCCCAACGAAATAAATAGCTTCATTCAGCTCTTGTAGTTGTGCAAACAAATCAGAAGCAGCAATATGTACATCTTCAAGTACAGTTTCTAATCTATTTTCTTTCCAGCGGTATGCCCCAGCATAGACATTTTTTCTTCGAGCATCAAACATGGGCACAATCATTTTATTCACCCCGACACAATTAGCCGCGATGGCTTTCAGGCTAGATACTCCTATTAGATCTTTATCTAGTGTATAAGCAATCGTTTTTGCTGTCGTTACACCTATACGAAGTCCTGTATAAGAACCAGGACCATCAGAAACCGCGATTTGGTCAATGTCTTGGGGACTCATTTGAAGATCTGCAAACAATTGGTCAATGGCAGGCATCAGCGTCACACTGTGGTTGCGTTTGATATTTGTCTGTATTTGCCCAAGAATTTGTTTATCTTCCACCACACCGATCGCCAAAGTTTGATTTGCAGTATCTATTCCTAATGTAATCATATATTTGATCCTTTCTGCTATAACATTCTCGCCTTCCATTGTAGCATACTTTTTTATTCCAATGATGAAAATATCAAAGGCAAAACTAGTACAATGATACATGATTATCTGCTGACCGGCAAATCTAGTTTCTTCCTTACATACACAAAAAAAGTTGCGGTATCACGACACTTTACCACAACTTTTTCTTTTTTTATTTCGTCGACTCTCGAACAATCAACTCTGTTTCCACAATGATTTTTCTTGAAACTGGTGCTTTGGAATTACTTAGTTGAAGGATCGTCTCCACTGCTAGCTCTCCCATCCATTCCGTATAAACTTTCACAGTAGAAAGAGAGGGTGTCACATATTTCGCTACACTGACATCGTTGAAACCCATCACGGAAATATCTTCTGGCACCGCTAAACCTGTTTCTTGAATCGCTTTCAGCGCGCCAATCGCTAAGGCATCATTAGCCGCAAAAAGTGCGTCAGGAATCTGCTCGTTTGTTTTTAAATATTTTTTAACCGCTTGATAGCCTGACTCGACAGAAAAATTTGCTTCGATAATTGAACCTTCGTCGTAGCCTTTTTCTGCTAAAACTTGTTGGAATGCCATGATTCTAGGATCCCTTAGTCGCTGATGGTTTTTCTTTGTATATTCTGTTCCAGCAAGCATCGCGATATGTTGTGCATTCTGGGAAACAAAGTGCTCAATGACTTTTTGAACACTCGACTTAAAATCGACAACTATAGAATCGATTCCTTGAGAAGTGCCATCAGAATCTACCAGAAGCAAGGCTTGTTGGGATTGTTTCAAATCCAACAGCTGAGCTTCATCGAATTTCCCTAATGCGATCGTTCCATCTGCTGGAAGCTCACTAATGGAATCCCACGTTTCTTTCAACAAAGTAACGTTTGCTTCTTCTGCCTTTTTTTCGATTCCTAAACGAATAGACAAATAATAAAGATCTTCAAGTTCTTCTGTATCATCGTACCATTGGATCAGACGAAGGGTTTGCTTAGCATTTGCTGCACTTTTGCGGTGCTTCGTATAATTCAAGCGTTCCGCTGCTTCAAAAATTTTTTGCTTTGTGGCTAAGCCGACGGAAAGTTCAGGATCGTAGTTGAGCACTCTTGAAACAGTAGCAGGAGAAACTCCTGCCAACTGAGCAATGTCTTTAATTGTTGCCATTTGTCTCTCCTCCTTTTTTCCGTTTATAAAATCGCAGTAAACCGCTCCAACGCTGCTTGTCCTTTTTCATCTCGCTTGAACACCCCAGCATCTTCCAAGACACGAGCAAAAACCTGGCCTACAGCTTTTTGTACAACATCAGTGACCGCGTCTTTCGTCAAATCAGGATGCTCTTTTTTCAACTGTTCTGCCCATGGACGATGATATTCAGCCATCTGGTTTTCTTCTCCCAATAAGAACCGCTCTACTTCTGCTAGTTCCGGTTTCAAACGAGGTGGTAAAACAGCAAGTCCCATTACTTCGATCAATCCAATGTTCTCTTTCTTGATATGTTGGACATCTTTATGCGGATGAAAAATACCATCAGGATGCTCATCTGAAACATTATTGTCTCGAAGGACAAGATCCAGCTCAAAGTAATTGTCCCTTCTTCGTGCAATTGGCGTAATCGTGTGGTGTGGTGTACCATCTGCTGAAAAAGCCCGGATTTCTACAGTTTCATCCGAATATCCTTTCCACTTTTCCAACACTGAATTAGCTGCTTCAATCAGCAACTCTTTATCTGTTGATTGCAAACGGATCACAGACATCGGCCATTTCACAACTCCTGCGATGACTTGCGGATAATCTGCTAATTTGATGAGTTTTTCTATCGGTGCTTTTGCCATAGGAAATTCATGACGTCCTGCCTGATAATGATCATGAGAAAGAATCGATCCTCCAACAATCGGCAAGTCAGCATTTGAACCAACAAAGTAATGAGGCAAGACTTCAGTAATCCGAAGCAGTCTAACAAATGTTTCCTTTGAAATTTTCATTGGACGGTGCTGCTCTGATAAAATGATCGAATGCTCATTGTAATAAGCATAAGGAGAATATTGGAATCCCCAGCTTTCACCATCTAGATTCATTCGAATGATTCGATGATTGGTGCGGGCTGGATAATTCAAGCGTCCTCTATATCCTTCATTTTCCATACACAACATGCATGTAGGATAATCTACTTTGGCTGCCTCGCGTTCTGCCGCAATTTGTTTTGGATCTTTTTCTGGTTTAGATAAATTGATCGTGATTTCCAATTCACCATATGCTGACTCTGCTGGAAATTTGATATTTTTAGCGATGGCTCTTGTTTTGATGTAATCATTTTTCTTACTTAAATCAAAGAAATAATCAGTTGCTTCCTCTGGACTTTTCGAATAATGCTGTGCAAAGAATGCATTGACAACGGAAGGCGGCGGTGTAAGAAAATCCATCAATTGTGCTTCAAAAATCTCTTGTTCTGCTGGTAATTCTGAAAGAACACCATTTTCTCTTGCCTTAGCGACAAGCTGATCCAATAAGTCTACTGATTCTTCCTTAACTGGTCTTACTTCGACGCTTTCTAGAGCGTCTTCTCCTACCATCCCTAAAAGACGATTCTGTAAATATAAGCGGTCCATTTCCATCCATCCGCCAGCTTCGATCGCAAGTGTGGCAAAATCACAAATCGTTTGACTGATTGACATATCTCATTCCCCTATTCTTCATAACCATTTGGATGGCTGACATGCCAATCCCATGCTGTTTTGATAATTTCTTTGATATCTGTGTATTCAGGTTTCCAGCCCAGAATCTCTCTCGCTTTTTCACTTGAAGCGACTAATCGGCTAGGATCTCCAGCTCTTCTTGGTGCTATTTCTGCCGGGATTTCTTTCCCTGTCACTTCTCTCGCTGCTTCTAACATTTCCTTGACCGAATACCCTTTATTACTGCCTAAATTGAAGAAGTTGCTTTCGTTTCCTTCTTTCAAGTATTCCAAAGCTAAAATATGTGCGGCAATCAAGTCTTCTACTTGAACATAATCTCTAATACATGTTCCGTCTGGTGTATCGTAATCGTCTCCATAAACAGCCAATGCTTTTCTTTGACCAAGAGCTACTTGTAAAATGATTGGGACAAGATGCGTTTCTGGTGTATGATCTTCTCCGATAGATGCATCTGCTTTTGCTCCGGCTACATTGAAGTAGCGCAAAGCGACATAGCGCATGCCATACGCTTGATCACACCACTTCATCATTTTTTCCATCATCAATTTGCTTTCACCATACGGATTTTTAGGATTAGTTGGTGTATTTTCCGTGATTGGAGACTCTTTCGGCTCTCCATAAGTTGCTGCAGTAGAAGAGAATACGATTTTATTGACGTTGAACTCGTGCATGACTTCAAGTAAGATTTGCATACCGTATACGTTGTTGTTGAAATACATCAATGGTTTTTCGACAGATTCTCCTACTAAAGAGCTTGCAGCAAAATGGATTACTCCTTCAATCGGTTCCTTTTCAAATACGGAACGTAGAAATTCTTTATCCCGAATATCTCCTTCATAAAAATGAGCATCTGGATGTACTGCTTGTTTGTGACCTGTGAGTAAATTATCTACCACAGCGACTTGATACCCCTTTTGAACTAGCTGGTCTACAGCGTGCGAACCGATATAGCCGGCTCCGCCTAGTACTAAAATTGTCATAAAAAACACTCCTTTGATTAGTGAAATTGTGTTTGTTGATTCTATATAATTTAAAAAACGAAGTCTACTTTATGGTAGAAAAGAAGAAAGTAAAATTTCGTAAATTTATCTGGTAAATTTATAATAAAACATTTAGTAAACATTTTCAAGGATTTTTTGCAAAGGTTTACAAACAAACGTAAAACTAGCCTTTTTTTCTCTTTTGTTCCATAATAGATATAACAAATAATAAATGAGGTGGATTCAATGAAAAAATTTGTATCTGGAATATTAGTAGGTAGCTTGGCAACAGCCGCTGCCGTTGCTGGTTTGGTCGCTTCTGTGAAAAAAACAGTGATCGATCCGATTGACGAAAAAGAAGCAATGATCGAAGAAAATCGTAAAAAAGCAATGCGCAAACGCGTTTCTCGTTAATAATTATTTAAAAAATACGCATGAAGACTTGTGAAAGAACAGATAAGTCATCATGCGTATTTTTATTTGTCAGTCAATATAAGTTGTGCTATTTTATCTGCTTGTCTCAAATTCCATGGATCTGTATAAGGTCTAGCTGCTGCTGCAGTTAACCAATCCACACCTTCAACTGGTATTCCATAGCAATAAAAGCCAGACTGGATTTTCCCGGAAGCATCAATCACGCGATTCGTACCTCTCTCAACATCTATAGCTTCTGAATGATAACTTCCTGTATTATCTGAAAACGAAAAAGGGCGAACAAGTTTATTTTCCTTCAAATTTTTTATGACAGGATTACTTGAATGAGAAAAGCTTGTTTGTGGCAAACGAGCTTCGATCAAATAGCGACTGCTGATTTCTTTATCTTGTAGAGAAATAACATAACGGTTTTGCTTTTGCTGAATATCAAGTGGCGGTTCGATCAAATGAAAAATACCTGCATCTATCAGTGCTGCTAACTCTTTCGTCCGAATAACTGGCGGACCAATCGTTAAAAAGCTGTTTAGATGAGTAAACCACCCCCACAGTATTTCTTTGTATTCCTTAGCAGAAAAAACGTGCCATTCAATAGCCTGCCGGATTGGATCACGCCAGTCTTTCAATGCATCAAATGTCGAAGTCAATGCCCCTGTGCAATTGCCTTTTTCCGCTTCTTTTATCTGCCCTTCAATAAATGCTCGGCTAGCTTCTGCAAAGGACTCATCCTGATAGGTAAGAGGAGTTTCTAGCCACGACCAAGACCATTTGTAAGGAAGTAATGCTGGATACTTTCCAAGACACTCTTCTGAAGAGAGGGAAAGAAAATCATGCTCAAAAGTTTTCCTTGAAATCGGCAAGTGATGTTCTTCGATGATTTTCTTGTAATAAAACAACTCAGCGTCTTTTTTCAGATAGTCAAAAAATGTTTCGCCAGTCAAAAGTCCCGATCGATGCCATTGCTCAAGGTTCTCTTTTGTAAGTAGCCGTGGCCATGCCATTGCTCCGCCTTGCTTTTGATTTCTCCCTCGAGGATAGTAAGGCAGACCTCTTCTTGACCCGCTGTATACAATCGGTTCCTTGTCAGATGGATGATAGACCAGTTTTCCCTTTTTGTTTTCGAAGTGCCCTCCTCTTGATACCGTAAACAATCCGACATAATCGAAAAAGCTTAAACCAAGCCCTCTTAGAAAGACATTTTCTTTTGGCGGTATCTTTGAAAGATCGACATCTGCAGGATTAGAAGGAAGCTGATACAGTAAATCATTTTTCTTTGCATAGTCTACCCAGGCTCTTTCCTCCTCTGTCTGATCATTTTCCCAATGACCACTCGCTAAAATGAGCTGATCGACAGGATAGCTTTGGTGATCTGTCTGTAATAGGAAACCGTCTTTTTCTTTGCTGACCTTTTTCACTAAAGAATAGACAAGCTGAGTAGAAGCTGGAAATTCTTCTTGCAACTTTGAGAAAAACCAGCGTTGATAAAGCCCGTATAGGCAACGAGTAGATTGCTGATCTTTTTCTAGACGGTTAATTTCTTCTATAAATAGTTGCTTATTTTTGGTTACCGTCTGTTCGATATAATCTGTAGCAGGTCCTTTACTCCATTGAAACAAATTAGGTCCCGGCATTACCGTTCCCCCACTGGACAACGTCTCGTCTGTAAAAAGCGTCACTTGTTGAGAAACAGAGTTCATTAATAATTCTGGCGGCTGATTCAACCGCCAAACTCGACCGCCTGGACCTTCTGGATCAAAAAGAATAAGTTCAAGAGAATGTCTGCCCTGATTATTATACAGAATCCTTTCTGCTACACTTAATCCTCTAGGTCCGGCACCAATGATCCCTATTTTCATTTGTACACCTCCTTTTCGATAAATTCTTTTAACACAACGGCATGGTTCTGGTGCTCGTTTTTTGCACCATAAACGAAAGTAATGACTGGATGTTCTTTCATAAGTTGGATGAGTTCGGAAACAGCTCGCGTCTTTTCTTCTTCAAAAGACAATTCTTGCTGATATTTCTTTGCAAATAAAGCAAAACGTTCTGGTACGTGGTCAAAAGCTTTGCGTGCTTCATTACTAGGCGCAATTTCTTTCAACCATAGATCTAAGTGTGCTTTTTCTTTTGAAATCCCTCGTGGCCAGAGCCTATCCACGAGTATCCGAAAGCCATCCTCTTCTTCAGCATCAAGGTAAACACGCTTTAATTTGATCATAGTTGTTTCCTTCTTTCTGCCTTTTTTCTTTTATATTTTATATGTAGATAATAGCACAAAATAAAAAATGAACGACACAACTATCCCTCGCGTCGTTCATTTTTTCTTAGTCAATACCTGATTATTGATCTAGTTTTTCCAAAGCTGTCATAAAAATATATGCTTTATACTTTTTTGCTTTTGATTTTTCCAGACCAGCCGTCATAACCACCCTTAAGCAAATAAATCTCTTTATAACCTGCTTTACGTAATTTATTTGCCGTACGGATACTCAAGCTTTTCTTTTGATCGTAGATATAGACAGGTTGGTCTTTTCGAATCGATCCTAGTGAATCTTTCAAAACAGTGTAAGGGATGTTTCTTGCACCTAAGATATGCCCTGCATCAAACACATCTTTTTCGCGAACATCGATTACTTGTGCTTTTCTCATTCCTTCTCGAAACTCTTCTTCTGTCAAAGTCGTTGCTGAACGCTTGGCCATTACTCGTAGATAGACTTCCCAAAAGATGATTGCAAGCACAATCAATAGCAAAATGATATTAATTACCCATAAAACCATGTAATGCCTCCGTTTTTTTAAGCAAATTTCAAGGCTAATGAGGCAGCGCCAATGACACCAGCTTCATTTCCAAGCTCTGCTAATTTGATTTTTGTTGATTCTCTTACTTGCGGGAAAGTGAATTCTTTAAAATATTTCTCTACACGGCTGCGTAAAAATTCTCCTGCCGCCGATACTCCGCCGCCTAACACAATACTTGACGGATTCAATGTATTCCCCAAGTTTGCGCAAGCTAAGCCTAAATAGAAGCATACGCGATCAACAACCATCAATGCAAACGGATCGTCTTCTTGAGCCATTTCAAAGATATCTTTACTTGTTACTTCTTCACCGTTATCTAACATTGCTTTCAGTTTTGAATCTCCTGCGTATTCTTCTGCCAGGTAACGTCCTAGACGTACCACACCAGTAGCGCTAGATACAGTTTCTAAACATCCGCGTTTACCGCAAGTACATTCGAACCCTTCAGGATCCACAGTGATATGGCCGATCTCTCCGCCTGCTCCGCTCACGCCATGGATCAAATTCCCGCCAGCAACGATACCACCGCCAACACCTGTTCCTAGAGTAACGAATACAACGTCTGGATCGTTTTCTCCAGCACCTTTCCATCGTTCACCTAAAGCAGCCACATTCGCATCATTATCGATAGCGAATTTGATTCCTGTCCCTGCTTCAATCAGTTTTTTCACAAATTGTACTTCTGTCCAGTTCAAGTTATATGCACCAATAACTGTTCCAGCGTCACTGTCCACGCTTCCTGGAGTACCCATACCGATTCCAATAAAGTCTTCGGCTTTCATATTATATAAATTCAATCGATGGTTGATTGATTCGATGATTTCAGGAACGATATGTTTGCCATCATCCAAAATATTGGTATCGATGCTCCATTTTTGTTGAATCTCTCCTTCTGGTGTTAAAATTGCAAATTTTGCTGTTGTTCCACCTAAATCAATCCCAATAATTTTCTTGTCCATTACAAATTTCCTTTCTTTCGGCTTTCTTCAATTCGGTGCTCTCTTTTTAATATGCGCCACGCTGTCATGTATGTATCATGATCGATCAAACGGCTATCATACAGATTCCGCAATTCAATAGTCATCAATTCAATATCATAGATGCGTGCACCCACATAGATAAAGATGCCAAATTTTTTGAACAGCTGCTGTACATCATATAAGCTCTCCATCTTTAAGCACTTCCTTCATATTATACAAGTAAACCATATTTTTTTAAACCCAGTAAAATACATATTACAAAAAGAAATACAAAAACTAGTGTAGAAAGAATCTTCTGGTGTATCGAATAGCTTGTCTGCTGTTTCGGTAGCCCTAAAATGTTCCCTAATACTAAACCGCCCACCAGTCCGCCGAGATGTCCCCAAACATCTACAGAGGTGTCAAGAAGACCAAAAACAAATGTCATCGCAATAAATAAAAGAAAATGTCTGACTAGTTGTTGGATCGCCGTATTATATTTAAAATGAAATCCTAAAATAAACAACGCACCAAACAATCCGAATATCGAAGTGCTTGCACCACCAGACAAAACATTCGCTTCGTTGAAAGCAAAACTTGCTGTATTTCCCATTATCCCGCTGAACATATAGATCAGGAAAAAACGCCAGTGACCGTATATTGCCTCGATTTGTTGCCCCATAAAATACAATATCAGTGAGTTCATGACGAAATGCATCACTCCAAAATGGATGAAGATTGGTGTCACTAAGCGCCACCATTCATTGAAGTGAACAAGATAAGGACCATACATTCCAGTATAATAAGGAATTTCAAGACGCGGAAACAACTCCATTATAATGAAGACTATTGTCTGTATCCCCAAAAAAGCATAGGTCCATAACGGTCGCCTCAACCATGCACGCATTTTTATTTGCTGTTGATAATTCATGAAAACCTCCCATTTCATTTTAGTCAATAAATAATTGTTGGATCTTCTGATCAAAACTTTCCGGTTGCCATTGTTCATTCAATTGTTCTCGAAAAACGAGGCTGCATGTTTTTCGATGGAAATTTTTTAAATACCGGTCGTAATAACCACCGCCAAAACCAATTCGATAACCGGCTCTATTGTAGATAATCCCTGGTACAATGAGGAGGTCGATCATTTCCGGCAAATAAAGCTTCTCTGATTGTGGCTCGAGAACGCCAAAACTCGAACGTTCAAAAACGGTGTGTTCATCCATTTCATAAAACGCCATCTGACGTTTTGGTAAAGTTTTAGGAACAACTATCTTCTTTTGTTCTTTTTTCGCCCGTTGGATAATCCGCTGTGTATCCAGCTCAAATTCATTTGACAAAGTCGTCCCTATCACTTGTGCCGACTTCCAGTACTCGCTTGCGAATAGCTGTTCATAGATTCGCTGTTCTTTGTCCTTTTTCTTACCGCTTTTGGCCAGATTTTTCAGCTTTTCGATTCCTTGTCGGCGTAATTTTTCTTTCATTTGCTCCAAAAAATCACCCTTCCTTCTCTCATAAAATGGTATAGGAAAAAAAGAAAAATAGCAATCGAACTTTCAAATAAATGTATAAATAAAAGAAAAAGAAGACCTAACAATGATCGGCCTTCTTGCCTTTTAATGAACTTCAACCGCTCAGCACGTGTTTTTGTCTGATAAACAATACATACAGAAAATATGGCGCACCAAAAAAGGCAATCAAAATCCCTGTCGGTATTTCCCCACTTGGCAGAATCACTCGTGCAACAATATCTGCACTAAGTACAAAAACGGAACCAAACAAACTGCTTAGAATAAAGGTCCAGTGATTTTCTTTACGTACGACTAGCTTCGCAGCATGAGGAGCCAGTAGTCCTACAAAGGATAAACTCCCTGTCACCGCTACGCTACCGCTTGCTAAAGCAACAGCTAACAACAAAAGGATTTTTTGACTTTTAGCCACATTTAGCCCTAATCCTTGCGCGCGTTCTTGACCAAATGATAGCAAGCCAATCCGCTGCGCATAAAATCCTCCTAGCGGAATCAAGATAATCGCCCATGGAAGAAGCGCCCAAACATAGGACCAGCTCGCACCCCAAATCGATCCCGCCAACCATGCATTGACAAATCCATAATTTTCCTTTGACAATTGGATGGTGCACAACAACGTTAATGCAGAAAGACCCGCATTAACGGCAATACCAGACAATAAAATACGATTCATCCCTAAAAATCCATTTCGATCATAGGCCGCAAGATAGACACAGCAAGCAGCGAGAATACCACCTATAAAGGCTACGACTAGCAACAGAAACGGCAGAGAATATTGTGAAAAGAAACCTAAATAAAGCATCACTAGAAATCCAGCTCCCGCATTGATCCCCAATATGCTAGAATCTGCCAATTCATTTCTCGTCACTCCTTGCAAGACATAACCAGAGACACCAAGACAAGCACCTGCTAATAAACTGATCAGTAATCGAGGAACACGAAACTCTCCAACAATCAGCGCCAAAGAAGAGGAGCCTTTCCCTATGAACGTGTCAAAAAGCTGATCAAGATAAATAAAAGGCGTGCCAATCATCAAACTACCTACAGACAAGACGATAAGTAGAAAAAGCAAGAAATACAACGTCCAATATATTCTTTTCACCGTTGTTCCCTCCTTACTTGTATCAGTAAAAACGGAACGCCAATCAATGCGATGACTAATCCAAAAGGTGTTTCAAAAGGTGGATTGATCATCCTTGCTGCAAAATCCGCCAACATGACCAGTCCGCCTCCAACTAAAAAAGAGACAGGTAGGACATAACGATAGTCTGTCCCAACCATTCCGCGAACAATCGGCGGAACCAACAGCCCAATAAATGAAACAGGTCCGACTAACGAAACGGCAATGGCTGCTAACACTGCAACTAGACAGAAAACAATCAACCGTGTTCGTTTAGGATGACCTCCAAGAGCTAATGCATGGGTTTCACTCAAACTAATCAAGGATATCGCTTTTCCTAATGAAAAAGAAACCAAGACAGCAAGCACATATACAGGGAACAACACTGTTAATTGTTTCCATGTGATATTGGCAGCTCCACCTACAAACCAAAAAGCAAGATCCTGCTGTAGATTAAAAAATTGGGTAAGTGCTTGACTGATTGCAGTAAAAAAAGAACTAATAGCTACGCCAGCTAAAATCAGCTGTAAAGGATTCATGCCCATTTTCGAAAACTGCAAAAAGCCAAATACGAGTAAAGTCACAGCAAAAGAACCTGCCAATGACACCAGAAACACAGAAAAGCCAGAAGCTTTGGGCCAAAAAGCAAAACTAAGAGCCATTGCCAACGAAGCACCAGCGTTGATTCCTAGTAAACCTGAATCTGCTAAAGGATTTCTTGTCACTCCTTGCATCAATGCACCGCTCAATGCAAAACAACTCCCTACGAGAAATGCCCCTGCAACCCGAGGCAAACGAATGTTTCTTATGATTTGATGACTTTGTTTTGATCCATCAAAATCAACCAACGCCTGCCAAAAGGCTATTTTTCCCACACTCGCTGCGCCATTTGAAAGAGCAATAAAAAAAATGATCAAAAGAACAAAACAGATCAAAAGCAAGAGTTTGTTTTTTTTCCTAGCCTTCATAGTTGATCCTCCTGCTCTTTTGGCAACAGATCATACGTCAGAAAAACTGGTTTATTCGTTTTTGGTAGTGTGACGATCGTTGCATCAATCTCAAATATTTTTTTCATACACTCTTTTGTGATCACTTCTTCAGGTGTACCTTCCGTGATCAATTCACCGTTTTTCATTCCTAGTAAATAATCAGAAAAACGTGAAGCAAGATTAATGTCATGGATCGACATCAAGATCGTTGTTTGTTTTATTTGATTGATTTGAGTCAATAACTGTAGGATCTCTAATTGGTGTGACGGATCTAAAAACGTCGTCGGCTCGTCTAAGATCAAGATATCGGTTTCCTGAGCAAGTGCCATAGCGATCCAGACACGCTGGGTTTGTCCACCAGACAACGTTGCGATATCTCGCGTGCGATATCCAGACAAACCTGTTGCATCCAAAGCCCACTCGATTGCTTCATGATCTTGTACATCCATACCGCTAAACAGTTTTTGATAGGGATATCGTCCGTAAGATACTACTTCTTCTACTGTCATACCTATAGGATGTTCACTAGTTTGTGCTAATAAAGCAATTTTTTTTGCAAGTTCTTTTGAACTGTATGTAGATATATCAGAATCATTGACAATGATCTTTCCTGATTTCACAGGTATTATGCGGGTAAAGCTTTTCAATAAAGTAGATTTTCCACTTCCGTTTGGTCCAATCAAGCTCGTGATTTTCCCTTCAGGAATCGTAACAGACATGTTTTCAATAATTTTTTTATTTTCGTAGCCGGCTGCAATATCAGCTGCCCTTAGTCTCGTCATTTCACCCATCCTTTCGCTGAAAATCATTCTCAATTATGACGCTGTTTCACTATTTCGTCAAGCGCTACTTTCATATCTATAGCTAAATGAAGCGGTTGACAGCATTCGAAATATCAGGAATAATAACCAATGAGAAAGATTCTCAATTATGTCAGGAGGAAAGAAATGAACTTAAAAACAAAAGTATTCACATTATCTAGCATATTGCTGTTGGCTGGAGTATTGAGCGCTTGCTCCCCCTCTTCAGATAAAGAAACAGCTACACCTACCAATTCGACGACTTCATCCACCAGCACGCATACAGTCACAGATACGCTTGGACATAAAGTCGACATTCCAAACGCACCTAAACGGATCATCGGCAGTTACTTAGAAGACTATCTGATTTCCCTAGGAGAAAAACCTATCGCCCAATGGACAGTGGGCAGTGGTTCTATCCAAGATTATCTGCAAGATGATTTGAAAGATGTTCCAACTATTTCTTATGATCTTCCTTATGAGAAAGTATTAAGCTTCGAACCTGACTTGCTGTTGATTTCTTCTTCCGCTACTGTCGAAGGTGGGAAATACGAGCATTATAGTAAAATCGCGCCAACTTATGTCGTAAAAAACGGAACAGACGTCACATGGGAAGAACAACTAAAAGATGTCGGCAAGGCTTTAGCAAAAGAAAAAGAAGCAGAAAAAGTCATTTCCGATTATCAAAAATCCGTCAAGAGCACTCGCGAAGAATTAGCAGATAAAATTGAGAACAAGACAGCTGCAGTGTTATGGGTGACCAATAACTCCGCCTTCATGGTCAGCAAAAATCGGTCAAGCGGTAGAATCGTATATGACGATCTAAAATTTGGTGTGCCTGATTTAGTAGAAGAAGTGTCCAAAGAAGCCACTTCTGACTGGTCTGCTGTTTCTTCGGAAAAACTAGCTGAATTAGATGCTGATTACATCATTCTTGTAAACAGTGATAAAGATGCCGCTATGTTCAATGAACCAAGCTGGAAAAATCTCAAAGCAGTGAAGGACGATCACGTACTGCAATTCGGCCCTGAATCTAGCTGGCTATATAACGGACCTATTGCCAGTCAGGAAATAGTCAATGATATCAAAGAAAAGCTAAACTGATTTTAACTAAAAAAGCATCTTCACGTTCATTCGTGAGATGCTTTTTTATTATTAAAAACTGAATACCAGATATTATTCTTCTTTTGAAACAACCCTATTTTTTACTCTTTCCCATTTTTGAAAACGATGGGCATATAAATTTTCCTGATCCGTTATTCCCTCGTATTCCTCTATAAGAGTGAACTCTGAAAAATCGATATCCCCAATATACGTATCTCCTTCAAACGTGCTATCAATCAATGTCCGCCAGATTCGACCGGTGTAAGGAAGAAGTTCTTGAAAAATCCGACTGCCACCCGAAACATAGATATCTTCTGAGATTGTTTGACTATACGCCAAAAGTTCATCGATTGAATGCATCACTTCTGCATTTTCTTTCGTGCGAAAGTTCGGTTGCGTTGTCAACACGATGATATGGCGATAAGGAAGTGAGAGATCGCCCATTCCTTCATAGGTCTTTCTTCCCATCACTAAGATTCGATCCATTGTATGTTCACGAAAAAAACGCATGTCATTTGGCAATCGCCACGGTAGCAATCCATTTTTGCCGATCAGACCATTTCTATCTTGTGCCCACATTGAAATAAACATATCATCCGCTCCTTATGATTTTAGATGGTTTGAGATAAAAAAAGTCTCAATTCTTTGACCAGCAAGGAATTGAGAACTTTAAAAACATTATTTTGTTTCACGGTGCAAAGTAACTTTGCGTTCGCGTGGGCAATATTTTTGTTTTTCCAAACGATCAGGATTGTTACGTTTGTTTTTGCTTGTTAGGTAGTTACGTTCTTTACAAGAAGTACACTCTAAAGTGATGTTTACGCGCATGTTTTTCCCTCCCATTTTTACAAGAATCCTCTAAGATGACTCTCAGACTTGATTATCTTACCATGATTTTTTCTAGATTGCTAGTGTTTTTCACGATTTTGTTAAGTAAAACTACTTGACGATAAATACAACGGTTTTACTTCTCAAACAAAATCTTTTTCTTTTTGTATAAATACCCTTACACTTGTTTATATAGATTATGTTTTTTAATAAAGGGGGATATTAATATGCCATGGAACATGAAGGACTTTCCTGCATCAATGAAAAACTTAGATAAACTGACAAGAAAAAAAGCAATCGACATCGCAAATGCACTGTTGGATGAAGGGTACCCTGATAGCCGTGCGATCCCAATTGCCATTGATCAAGCAAAAAAATGGGATGAAGATGCTAGTGAATCAGAAAAACGAACCTTCGAAAAAGAAAAAAATCCAAGCAAGACGGATGAACACGATACGAATCCTCGTGCCGGAAAACTGCTTGATTCAGATGTGATCGTAGAATATGAGGAAGAACAATGGATCGTGAAATCTAAAGGGGCAAAAAAGGCAAGCAACCATTTTGATACAAAAAAAGAAGCAATCGAAAAAGGAAAGCAAGTAGCTCAAAACAAACAATCAACTTTGATCATCTATAAAAAAGATGGGACAAAAGAAAAAGAAATCAGTTACTAAGCGCTTAAAAAGAAGCATAGAGACAAGGAGATCATCTCACATGTTTCTATGCTTCTTCTCATATTGTTGTTTCTTTTTTATCAAACAGTCACATAGTCGATTGCTTCTGCTTGCGGAATCGTTTCATCGACAAAGTAAACTTTATACCATGTCAAGAAACTGAAGATCGTCCAGATTTTACGTTGTTCTTCTTTACGTCCTTCGTGATGGTCATCTAGCAACTTCATGATTTTTTCTTGATCAAAAAATTCTTTTGCAAAATCTGCTTCGAATAATGCTTTGACTTGTTCGTAGCCGTGTTCTTCTTTCAACCAAGCTTTGATTGGCACAGGGAATCCTAATTTCACCCGATTCGACCACTCTTCTGGAAGATGTTTGTTCGCAGCTTGTCTGAAAATATCTTTTGTGTTGTTTTGATTCAACAAGAACTTACTTGGTATTTGTTGAGCCAATTTCATGACTTCGATATCCAGTAAAGGTACTCGGACTTCTAGAGAACTAGCCATAGAAAGTTTATCTGCCTTCAACAAAATATCTTTTGGCATCCATTGATGAAGATCGACGTATTGCATCTTATTGACTTCATCTTTGATTCCTTCTGTTTTCTCGTAATGAACAGTCATGATCTCATTCACAGACGGCGCTGTTTGATATTTTGGCGTCAACACTTCTGATGCTTCTGATTCTTCGAACACTCGAGCATGCCCGATAAAATATTCTTTTGCTGGCGCAAGTGATTCATATAAATGGATACGTCCATGGAAATTTTTCATTTTTCCGATTTTACGTCCTAGATTATAGCGTGTCCCTTTTGGCAATTTTTTCAGTCCTTGCGCAATCACACGGATAAATTTTGAATTCGTGTGGAATCCATACGTTTGGTATCCCGCAAATAGTTCATCTGCCCCTTCTCCTGATTGAACCACCCGTACACTTTGTGAAGCGAGATTTGCTAAAAAGTACAACGGCACGCAAGAAGGATTTGAGTCTGGTTCATCTAAGTGATACTGAATCAATGGGAATGCTTTAAAAGACATGTCTCCGTCGATCACTGCTGCCGTATTGTCTAAGTCCAATAATTCTGTTAGTTTTCTGGCTTCAATCGCTTCATTATAGGTTTTATCATCAAACCCGATTGAGAAAGAATGATCTGGTTTCAATACAGAGGTTACATAACTGGAATCGACCCCGCTGGATAAGAAAGAACCAACTTCTACATCGCTGATTGTGTGTGCTTCAATAGAAGCTTGAACAGTTTCGTCGATTTTTTCGATCCATTCTTGTCGGGAATGCGTTTCTTTTGTTTCAAAATCTGCATCCCAATATTGTTGAATGTCCAGTTTTCCGTCTTTATACGTATAATAATGGCCTTCAGGCAAACGATAGACACCTTTGAAGAAGGTTTCACCGTTCAATGGAGAATATTGGAAAGTCATATAAGGTTTCAATGCTTCTTTATTCAATTCTTTATTAAAATCAGGATGAGGCAAAAAACTTTTGATTTCTGAACCAAACATAAATGTTCCGTTCATTTCTGCATAATAGTATGGTTTGATCCCAAAATGGTCTCTCGCACCGAATAACTCATTTTTTTCATTATCCCAAATAGCAAAAGCAAACATTCCGCGGATTTTTTGCAATAATTCTGTTCCCCATTCTTCGTAACCATGCAAAAGGACTTCTGTATCTGCATGTGTTTGAAAAACGTGACCAGCTGCAATCAATTCTTCTCTCAAAGGCTGATAATTATAGATTTCGCCATTAAAAATAATGATCTTTGTCCGATCTTCATTGTAAATAGGCTGAGTACCGCCCTCTAAGTCAATAATACTTAATCTTCTGAATCCTAAAGCAACGTGTTTATCGATATATTCCCCTGAACTATTAGGTCCACGGTGAACGATTCGATCCATCATTGTATTAATAATTGTTTTTTTGTTGTCCTTGTCGTTAACAAAACCTACAATACCGCACATTTAACTTTCACATCCTAATATAAAATTACTGTTTATTTCATCCATATGCATCTTAACATAGAATAAATAGCGGACGAATATTTTCTCTCTTACAGTTTCGTCACGTGAAAACAAAAGATGAAAGTTTCTGTTTTTACAGAAAATAAAGTCCCGATATCTAATTTACCATGTTTTCTTTTTTGAGGCTATCTTATTCTCTTCGTGTTAAAAAAATATTAGTGGATGCTGTTCAAAAAATAGCCTCCAGACAAAAAGACACGACCGAAAGATCGTGTCTAATTATGACTATATAAGAAAATATGCAGCCAAAGAGAGCTCTTCATTCGCTCATCGACATAGTTGAATTGAAATTATGATTTCTTGGAATGATAGTAACTACTTCATTATAAGAAATCTCATAATCAAAGTTCCTTCCAAAAGAATGGTCTTTCGTTGCATAAGTGATCGCGATGCACATCGCTTTCCCCCTAAACCAAATCGTTTTTACACTTTTATCTTACATCTGGTATTTTTATATCAAAAGAAAAGTCCAAGGAGATTTATTTCCTAGCATGTATGAAAGATCGTACTCAGAGGAAATCAAAAAATATTTTGGGCTAAACATACAACAAAAAAGACACGATCGAAATCGTGTCTAATCGTTGATATATAAGGAAGGTACGGGATTTGAACCCGTGCACCACATTACTGCGGCTCGCCGGATTTCGAGTCCGGTGCATTACCACTCTGCCAACCTTCCGTAAGTACTATTTTTAAACTTTTTCCACGAAATGTCAAGCCTATTTCTAACAGATAAATAACAGAAACCGTTTTTTTACAAAAAAAGTCCATTGACAGTTTACAGCCAACGGACTTACCGGTCAAATTCATAATGATAGAACACTATCTGATTGTTTCAGGATTATCTAATGCTAAAATCGAGTCAATTGTCCGTTTGATCAGTGCGATGATTTGTTCTTCTGTTGGATGCATGATGTTTGATGACATCAATGATGCTAAGCCAGTCACCGCTACCAATGTACCAGTATGCAAGGCATCGATATAATCATCCGATAATTGATTGTATCTTTCATCTTCTTTGACTATTTCACGGAAATAGTTGTAAGAAAAATCATGCATTTTCTTTCCGTCCCCATGTTCATCAATGTACAATGCCATGTAAAGACTATGATGTTTCTTTGCAAAGTAGATATAGTTCAAACCGAGATCAATGATTTTATCACCCGTGCGCTCAATAGGGAAAACATCTTCTTTTAGTTGTTCAAAGATTGAATCCAATAACGTATTTTTCAAATCTTCCATGTTTTTGAATTCCAGATAAATTGGCTGAGTCGAAATCCCCATCTTTTTCGCAATGTTTCTCGCAGTAAATCCTTTAAACCCTTCCTTTGCAACAACATCATAAGCAGCTTTTAGAATTTGATCCTTGGTATAGACTTTTCTTCTCATTAAAACTCCCCCACTTCTTTACTGCAGTATATGTTGTTTTATTGTACCCTATTTTTAGTATTTTTTGCAAACATTTTACTCAAAACGTTATATTTTAAATTTTTTTCTCAGTCTTCTTTAACTTTTTTTGCAAAATTAAAAAAATTTGGTTAAATTCACTGGGTTCCCTTACATTTTTAGTTTTAACCTAAATGATAGTTGACCAAATCTTTCATTTCAAGTTATAGTTAAAGAAAACGAAAAAGAAGGTGTGTAATGGAAAACGAAACTGACGTTATTTATATTCATCCTCAAAAAAGAATCGTTTCACAGAAAAGAAAATATTTTTATCTTAGTTTTACAGGTACTTTTTTTCTTTTTATTGGCTTAGTTTCTGGTACACCTGCCGCTAATTGGAGTGGACTACTGACTATTCTTACCTCGCCAAGCAATCTTCTGACAGATTATTTTGCTTTGGGTGGTTTTGGAAGCGCATTTATAAACGTTGGGATCTTGACCTTACTTTCTGTGCTTTTGGCTTACCGGCAAAAGGTGATTTTAAATGGCCCCTTATTCGCTTCGATTTTAACAGTTACCGGTTTTTCTTTTTTTGGCAAAAACCTTTATAATTCGATCTCGATCATTTTAGGTGTATACCTGTATGCTGTATTTGTCAATAAACCTTTTTCTCAGTATATTATGATAGGACTGTTCGGCAGCGCATTGTCGCCGGTCGTTAGTTACATTACTTTCGGTATGCGCTTTCCTTTGCTAGTAGGTGTTCTGCTGGGCAATTTGGCCGGTATAGCAATTGGTCTTCTTCTTCCGCCATTGGCTGCTCAAACTTTAGTTTTCCATCGCGGGTTCACGCTTTATAATATTGGATTTACCTCAGGCTTGATTGCCATGGCTTTTACTGCTGTTTTGCGATTGTTCAGCTACTCGATTGTCGAGAATACATTGGTTTCCAATGAATACCATTCCCCTCTCGTCTGGATCATTTTCGGCTTTTTTTTGCTGACAGTCGGTTTTGGTTTCTATTATAATTCCTTTCGACTTTCGGGTATTCGAGAGATTTTCGATTCCTCTGGAAAACTGACAACTGATTTCATTGCTAATTCTGGTATCGGTGTTACTTTGATCAACATGGGGCTAGTTGGTCTAATGCTTTCTTCTTATGTTTTGCTGGTTGGTGGTAAGTTAAATGGACCTGTCATCGGTGCTATTTTATCTGCAGTTGGTTTCAGTGCTTTTGGTTGTCATTTGAAAAACAGTTTTCCGATACTAGTCGGAATCTTTCTTGCTTCTTTGTTTGGGACATTTCATGAAATCACCAGCACCGGCATGCTCGTTGCCGCTGTGTTTGGGACAGGCCTCGCGCCCATAAGCGGTTTTTACGGCAGTTTTTACGGTGTAATAGCTGGTATGTTACATATTGCTCTTGTCCATAACGTCAGCACTTTGCACGAAGGACTCAATTTATATAACAGTGGTTTTTCAACTGGATTCGTTGCAGGCATCCTTGTACCGATACTAGATAACTTTACCGCTGTCAGAAAGGAAAAAAAGACACTTGGAAAAAGAATTATCAAAAAGAATCATCGATGAGCTTCTTACTTATCTATATTCCCACGAAATAACTGAAATACGTATTGGCGTAGAATTTGCTGAGGAGGGACTTTTCATAGAAATACAGGGCACAACAGAAACTCAGCCAGAAGATCTAGATGTACTTGCTGATTTGCTGAACCATCCTCGAGACCCTAGCATGGAAATCTACTATCAGGAGCTATTAGGTAATCCTCGACATGATTGGGAAGATTATCATCTGCTAGGTAGTTTGATTGACGATGTGGAAATCATGTATGCCCAGCCGATTATCAATATCAAGATTTTCCGGCGTGCTTCTCCTCGCCCCTATTATTAACCTATTTTACAAAACAGCTTCATCCACCTAAAACAGCTCCTGAAAGTTCGATTAAAAATCTACTTTTAGGAGCTGTTCTAAGCTTGATATTATTGATTTTCCAATCCTTTGTATAGTTCATCTGTTACAGGTTCTAAAAACTCTGAATTACCAGCAGTGATCGCCAAATGTTCAAACCAACTGTCTTTTGTCGCACCATGCCAATGTTTGATCCCTTTGTGCGTTACGACGACATCTCCAGCCATTAATCGTCTTGCTGGCTTTCCTTCTTCCTGATACCAGCCTTCTCCTCCGGTCACAAGTAAGATTTGATAGCCGTCTGTATGGACATGCCAGTGATTGCGACAGCCTGGTTCAAAAGTTACATTCCCTACACCAACAGAAACTTCGGGATCGTTTACTAACATATTCAGATAGCTTTGTCCGGTAAATACTTGAGCGTATGCTTCGTTTTTTTTACCTGCTGGAAAAATCACGCCTTTTTGTATTTCTTCGTGTTTTGTCATCATTTACGCCTCTTTCTTATCTTCTCTATTTTCTTCTAGATAGATTTCTTTTGCTAAACTAAAAGCCGACCAAGCTTTTGGCCACCCTACATAAAAAGCTAAATGGGTAATGATTTCTGCTATTTCTTCACTAGTAATGCCATTTTGCTTGCCAATTTTCAGATGAGCTGGCAATTGTTCAAAATTCCCTCCTGAGATCAAAGCAGATAGGGTGATGATACTACGCTGATGAGGAGATAATTCTTTTCTTGACCATACTTGTCCAAATAAAACATCGTCATTCAATTCTGCAAATTTTGGTGCAAACTCCCCCAATTGATCTCTTCCTGCGGTTTGTTTTTCTGCCATTTTTTTATTTCCTCCGTTCGTGATTGCTAGGTGATTCGAACATTGTTCTTAATTACATCATTATCTATTGTTTCTTCGCATTTTATTTTAAGCCCCATTTTTTAACCTGTCCAATGCTTAGTTTATTCCATCAGTATGCTTTCCAAGCATAATTGTTAACGTTTTCTATCTTTTTTCTATTTATGATTTGTCAAATTAAGCTAGAATAAAATGCTTCTTGTACATAGCTCAAAAATATTTCGATTGGTGTTCTGTAATTCAATGATTTTCTTGGAATATGATTACGTTGATTGCTGACACTGGAAATAAATGTCTGATTCACTTCTCTAAAATCCATTGATTTCGGCAGTCCATTACGACGCAGAATCCCGTTAGAATTCTCGTTTAATGGGCGTTGAGAAGGTGTTCCAGGGTCCGCAAAATATATATCAATATCATGTTGGTTACTAATGGCTTTCCAGTTAGAAAATTCTTTTCCACAGTCAAACGTAATAGATTTAAAGAAGTTTTTAGGGAAGCGAGAAAACCATTGATTAAGGGCAGTTTCAATATCTAATGCCTTACGGCCGTTGGGTTTAATCGTGATAATGACTTTAGATAATCTTTCAACTAAAGTAATGACGGCACTTTTATGATGAATGCCAACGATCGTATCACCTTCAAGGTGACCAAACTCAGAATTGAAATCAGGATAATTATCAGGTCGATCATGGATTGAGCGCTGATACTGTTGTTTTCCCCGTTTTTCCTGATGGCCATTGGGTTTTCTTTTACCTTTCATCGGTAGTGTGTCAATATCAAATATTCCTTTAGAAAATAAACGATAAAGTGTTCTCATACCGCATGAAACAGGCCTTTCTTTTCGCCCGATAATGACGTCAGGCGTCCAACCAAGAGTGACTTTCTCTTTAATGTAATCTACTTCATGAGCAGGTAATTGAATGACTTTTCTCCCACATTTTTTCTTATTTTCTTTATACTGGTGCCAATAATCAAGAGCAGTCTTGCCTTGCTTGAACTTATTGACTACATTATAAATAGTTTGTATAGCACGTCCCATTCGGTTAGCGATTTCAACCGGCTTATTATGTTGAAGATAATATGATTCTATCATTGTCAGTTCGTCTATGGTAAGATGTTTGTAGGTCATTTATGGTTACACTCCTTTGTTTTCTTTCGTCGGAAATACAATTTGAGTGTACCATAAATGCCTTTTTATTTTTCTAACTTAATTTTACAATTCGCGATTTTTGAAAAAACAAGATATTAAATAAGTCTTTAGTTGGATGTTTTTTTGAGATTATTCTTTTATACTTATAATGAACGTATGATGAACTTACAAAATTGTTTGTTTTCTGTCATCTTAAAAAGTGGCGCAGACAGTTGCTTTTCTAGTAAAGTATAGATATCAAAGAACCTCTAAGGAGTTGATGAATAATGAATATTGCTGCCTCTCGAAAACTGATAAATTTCATTTCCATTATCGGATTAGGTCTATCAATCGCGCTGACGATTTATTTTATTAATTTAGGTGTTTTCAAAGATTTGAATGCTTTAAGAGGATTAGTAGGTGATTCGATCATTCTAGGTCCGGTCATTTTTATCTTCATCCAAATCTTGCAAGTGGTTATTCCAATTATTCCTGGAGGAATCAGCACTGCAGCGGGCGTCCTGATATTTGGTCCTTATGCTGGCTTTATTTACAACTATGTTGGAATCTGTATTGGTTCGATTATTATCTTTCTTCTAGGACGACGTTACGGAAAACCATTCATTCTTTCCATGATCAGCGATAAGACCTATAACAAATATATTGGCTGGTTAGACAATCAAAACCGCTTTGAAAAGCTGTTTGCTCTAGCTATTTTTCTTCCGGTTGCTCCGGATGATGCGTTATGTTTGATGGCTGGATTGACAAACATTTCAGTGAAACGATATACACTGATTATTTTGATTGCTAAACCACTATCGATTTTCTTATACAGTATGGCTTTGATTTATGGAGGACAATATCTAAGTGGTCTGCTTGGTTAATATTTATTTTGCAAAATCAGTTATTGATTGATTACCAATGTTAATTCTGGGAAAGGGTCTGCAAGATACATTGCGCCCTTTCCTTTTTCATTGGATTTGCGCTACAATGTGAAAGTAGGTGATAGGATGTATTATTTGAAACGTAGCTTAGGCAACGCGTGGGATTTTTTGAAAGGGACACAAGCTTATTTCCGTGATGTCTTGCTGATGCATGGCTTTATTTTATTTATTTGTTTACCCTTATTGAGCAGTACGACTCGTTTTATTTTGCACCGAGGAGCAATTGACTATTTGTCTTATGACAATATTCCTTTGATTTTCTCTCAGCATCCTGGAGTTCTGCTGTCGTTAATCGCCGTTTTACTGACGATTTTACTATTGGTTTATTTCGAATTTGCATTTCTTTTGATGAGCGTCTTTTTTATTAAAAAGAAAGAACCGGTTTCTTTAAAGCAGCTCTTGCACTTGACGATACTTCAACTGAAAAAAGTGAGACCTATTACTTTTTTGTTTTTTCTTGCTTATTTTTTATTGATTCTACCGATCAGCGGGTTAAGTTTCAATTCTGATTTACTGTCAAAAATAAAAATTCCTGCTTTTATCATGGATTTTATTTTTGCTAACCGCTGGATCGTCGTCAGTTCCTTTTTACTCGTTTACATTTTTCTTGGCTATATTGGGATTCGTTTGATTTTCGCTTTACCTGAAATGATTTTACGAGATCGACCTTTTCGAGCATCCATCCGAGAAAGCTGGTTGCTGACCAAATCACGTCTTTTTGCCATCATGGGGCAATTTATCGTGATTGGCGGTACGATTTTACTTCTTTCTTCTTTGGGATATATCGTTGTTATCTTGGCACAAAGTGTTGTTGAAGAATTTTTCCCGAATTACGCATTGATCAGCGCTGTATTTGCGATGACGCTTTTACAAGGAATTTTATTATTCAATATCGTGATGTCTACTGTAGGAATTTTTTATATCATCGTTGATTTCATGGATGACGAAGGTTTCTTACCAGAGATTCCCAAGTGGTTTACGCCTCAAACACCCAACGTGCGTTTATCTGCGCTGAAAAACACTGGTTTGACCCTTTTTGCAGTTTTTTTCGGTATTGGCGTTTGTCTTTACAATATGGATTATCTGACTTCGGCAGTTCAGACAAACCCAGTGACTGTATCTCACAGAGGTGTAAGTACGCAAAATGGGGCGCAAAATACTTTAGAAGCACTTGAAAAAACAAGCAGAGACTATCGTCCTGATTATATAGAGATGGATGTACAGGAAACAAAAGATGGCCGTTTCGTAGTGATGCATGATGCAAATCTTCGCCACTTAACAGGGGTAAATCAAACACCACAGGATTTGACATTGAAAGAATTGACAAATCTTACGGTTACTGAAAATGGGTTCCAAGCCCCTGTGTGTTCTTTTGATTCTTATTTAGAAAAAGCGCATGAATTGAACCAAAAATTACTTATTGAGATCAAGACCTCTAAAAAAGATTCGGATGACCTGGTCGAACGATTTGTTCAGAAATACCGCAAAGCGATCTTAGAGAATCATCATATTTTGCAAAGTTTGACGTATCAAACTGTTTCTGATTTAAAAGAAGCAGAACCAAACTTTTATGTGGGCTATATCTTGCCTTTCAATATCGTTGGACCACCCGTAACGCCTGCTGATTTTTTGACAATGGAGTATAGTACGATCAATCGTAACTTCATTAATTCTGCCCATCAAGATGGAAAAAAAGTATATGTATGGACAATCAACGATTCAGATGCTATGAGTCGCATGATGTTTTATGGTGTGGATGGTATCATAACCGATGAGATGGGACTACTAAATGAAAGTGTGAAACAAACAGATGAAGAAATCACTTATTCAGACAAGCTACTAAATTTTGTTTTGGGTGTTGGCTAATCAAAAATAGTTGATGAAATAAGCCTTTATACAACAAAAAACGCATAACCTGTTACCGCAGGTATATGCGTTTTTTGTTTGACATTCATAACGTGTCCTTAACTTTCTCTTGATTCCTTCATCGCACGAACAATAGATAAAATAGCAGGAATTGCAGAGATCACTGCAAGAATAATTCCCATTTTCCCTGAACTTTTTCTTTTTGGCATATCTTCTCGCTCCCTTCTGTCTTTATTTATATTATAAGGGAGTTCTTGCGAATTCTCAAAAATACTGTTTAAGAAACCAATTCAGCAGGTGCACTAATATCACAGAATTTTACGAGCATGCGGTACTTGCTTTCATGGATGATTGGATGGTCTCGTTGGTCATAACTTTCAACATACACGACAGCCGTGTTGTTATATGTACGTTCAATACAGCCGATTAGTTCGTGAGATACGCCGATCGGTTTGCATATATAAGTTCTTCCTACTTCCGCTTTTACCATTTCATTCCCTCTTTTCTTTGTTTTTCTTTATTTTATAATAACAAATCTCCCTCCATTTGAAAACGTTTTATTTTGCTTTTTTATTTTTTATTTGATTTATTTTTTACTTTTTAGATAACTATTTTCTTATCATAATTCTAGATGTTGTGACAAAAACGTTTGTTTATATTCCTATGTTGTTCGTGTGTTCTTTTCATTATCCTGCTAAATTATTTACAGGGGGTGAGCATATGATCTATATCCAAGCAATAGTCTTTGTAACGTTGATGGTTGGACTACTTATTGGCTTGAAAGAAAACAGCTAATTGATTTAAGAAAAAGTAAACAAGAAAAGTGATAAATGCTTTTTAATTGCATGAAAAAACGGACGATGCTAAACTTGTTATAGGTTCGAAATTTTAAAGGAAACTTTCAAGAACTGAATTACATTACAAAGGAGATGAATTTTATGACGTTTACAAAAACAAATATGCAATACCGCGTAGCCTTTGATACAACTTCTAACCGTTTTATGGCGATTGATGCACAAAACGAAAATAACGTTGCGTTTGGTATTACAATTGAACAAGCAGTCCGAGCATTAAATGAATCTAGATAAGGAGTGACCCATTCCAAATGGCGACTGATGAGATCTCGGAAAATCAATAAAAGACGTTTGTAACGGTGATCCGCGACAGACGTCTTTTTGTATTCATTACATATATTTGGAAATTGTATCTCTTTATCTCTAGACCTAAACAAAAATACAAGTTCTAATATCAACCATCTCGTTTTTTATGACAATTTTGTTAGCTGTTTCGATGATAATATTCCGTTATTATCTGTATAATATTTAATATAATAAAAATAAAAAAGGAGATCTTTCATGAAAAAAATTTTAGGGTTGATCGTTATCATATTGATTGCTTTTATAGGATGGAAAGGCTGGGACTACTATCAGTCTACTTATGTAGGAAAAGATTATTATGCAGTAATCAAAGCACCGATGCCTGCAGAAACTGATATTAAAGCAGATAATGGAGAAGTAATTGGAAAAGGGTTTAAATATAACGTAGATGCGTACGCTGAAAACGGTGAAAAAAGACAATTGGATTTTGATGTCATCACTTCTGGCGACTCTGCTAATGGTTCTGCCTATCCCGAAGGAACAATCTTGCAGTTGAAAGCAAGCGAAAAGCGAATTATAGAGAAAAAAGTAATCACTAGCGATAAAGTACCTTCATCTATAAAAGACAAATTAGGGCTATCTTAAGATTAAGAAAATATCGCAAAAAAGCACTCGATTTGAGTGCTTTTTTGTTTGTTGATTTTAGAAAACAAAAAAATAGAATTGGTCTTCGAAGTCACTTTCCTGTTCTTCCAGTCCTTAACTAAAAAACAAGGCAATGAATCGATTCCCATACAAACAAGGGGCTGTGACAAAATTCTTGTCACAACCCCCTTTTTCCGAATAAACGGTGTTAATATGTGTTAAGTACCTAAATGGGTACCAGCTTTTATTTCAAAGCCAACATGTTTCTATCACTGATTTTTTAAATCTAGCGAAAAACCCTTATCTTACAGGCGTTCGTTCAATTCTTTCGCAAGGTCTTCAAAGCCTGGTTTGCCTAGAAGTGCGAACATGTTTTTCTTGTATCATGTATACATTTATTACTTTTTTTCTCTTTTATACCGTTAGAAAACGCCGAAATATCAGCATTTTATCTATCTCTTGTTTTTTCTATCTTTTCTGATTTTTAATATCACTATCACCAAAGCTATCACTAGTTTTTCTATTATTTTTACTTTTTTATATGTATATTGAAACAGGAGTTAGAAAAATTAATAGAAGAACGAAAAAAGACCTCAACCAAATTTAATTGCTGGGGTCT
The DNA here is from genome assembly GCF_030053755.1 of Enterococcus sp. ZQ21. Lineage (NCBI taxonomy): Bacteria > Bacillati > Bacillota > Bacilli > Lactobacillales > Enterococcaceae > Enterococcus > Enterococcus sp. ZQ21. The sequence goes on along the minus strand of NZ_CP125658.1, from coordinate 1,033,083 downwards.
TTTTATAAGAAGAAATGCATATTATCGTTTAGATATTGTCAATACATATTCAGGAAAATCTATTTTAGGGTTTACAATAAGAACGTTTGTTCGTATAATCTTTTTGAGGTGAACTTTATATGTTAATGGAAGGAAAAACACAATTATGGTTTAAATTTGATCCTTCGAACAAATTCATTAAAGACTTTCACAAAGTATGGGATTCAGAAGTTTTCTTTTTAGCAATCGAAGATAGCTTATTAATCAATCTCTACTATTCTAATAAGAACTACTTTAAAATTCCTGCTGCGAAAACTAGAATGAAGAAATATGTATATTTTTTGTTTGATATCGTGACTGACGTGCCAGACGCACGGAGCGATCATCGGCGTTATGACTATATAAAGTATACTTTCGTTGATCCAGAAAGGTATATAGATTAAAATAAGTTACCTAAAAAGGACAAATACAAATTTTATTATCTTATTTATAGTAAGAAGATAATTTAAGATTGCGAAATACGATACTATTTGTAATCTATAGTATCAGTCCTATAAAATAAACATCTAATTAATTACTCTAAATCCTAATTATAAGCCTTTTTTCTCACTTTTTTTCAAAAATATGGTATGCTTCTTAGTGAATTCAAATATATGGTATGCTTCTTAGTAAATTCAAATATATGGTATGCTTCTTAGTGAATTCAAATATAAAAGAGTTTAAAGCGTAATACACTTATGGGGAAGTGGTTTGGGGTGCGCTTTAAACTCTTCTTTATTATTATCTCACAGCATGCTTAAAAGGTCTATGTCTATGGATTAAGTTATGTAAAAAAGTGCCTCTTTAAACGTCCTAAAATCCAAACAAGGATAGCATAATATACACTATCGTTGATCCAGAAAACAGGTAAATAAATTTTGCAAAAGCAATAAGTTAAAAACATTACAAAAAAGACAAGGATATCACATCAAGAAAAAATGTTTTGAAAATATCTTTGCCTTTTTGTATTATATCTATATTAAATAATCAATCACAACACATTAACTAATTTATATATTTAATTTGTTGTTTTTCTATAATTGGATAACTAATTAACTTATGACTATCTAAGTCTTCTTTATTCATATCAATTGCAGTAATTTGACTATCTTCATATGTTCGATAATAATAGATTCCTTTGTCAACATTGCAACAAGAAGAATAAATTGTATATTCATATTTTCCATCACCAACATCACACAAACCTTTTTGTTGTTCTACTGAACCTAAGATATGGAAAAATTGACTAATACTTTCTGACTCTGAATCTCCAGATACAGAATTCAGCTTCGTAAAAGTCGCTTTAACAAAACGAGATACTGAGGATAAATCTCCAGGCAAGCCTATCCCTCCCATACCGCGGCTATAGGCATTCAAACTTATTTGATTTGAAAAATTATTTTTAGGAGTTTCACTCGATAAGACACGATAATTGTTTAAATTAAATAATTGATAGTCAAATGAAGGATTATTGGTAAGAACGCCCACAGGGTTATCATATATATGAAGTCCATCTTTCATACTTTCAATGACAATTGATTTTTCTTTATCAGCTAATAGCCAATGTAAAGGGGATAAAGGAAGTTCATCACTATAATTTATATTTGCTAAATTGATATTTTTTAACAATTTTTTAGCTTCTCCTACTGTTGAGCATTGTCCTAAAATCCAAGGAATAAATTCAAAAGGAGATACATTGTCTTTCCCTTCTTGTATTTCTTTATAATCAGCATACCCAGAAAAATTTAGCCCAGCCATACTCAATCCTTTTTCATTTGTCGCATCGTAATAAAGAGGGTAGTCAGCTATACCAGCGGCAATACCAATCATTGCATAATGAGTATCCAAATCATTTACCTTTCGAAAATTCAACTTATAATTTCTTGGAGTAACAGTGACTACTTCATTGTAAGATATTTCATAATCAAAATTCCTTCCAAAATAATGATCACTTGTTACATAAGTAATAGACGTACACATAGTTTATTCCTCCTAAATATTGTTCTGTCCACGTTCATTTTACTCCAAAGTTTTCCTCATTTCAAAAGAAAATCACAGAATACACGAAGAAGCGTTTCTATTTGTATAAACTATATCAAAGTTCTATACTTAAATTATCAAATAAAAAGGACGTGAAGATAAATGTCAAATTTAGAAAACAAAGAAGAAAAAGTTGTAAACAAAATTGTTTCTGTTGTCAATAAACTGGATAAAGAGTTAGACGAACTTGATACGTTATCTAAAAATCCAGAAAAAAAACATAACCTAAAAAAATGGTTAGTTGAACGAAAGGCTATTCATGAAATTAAAAAAGTTCTTCATGAAGCTGATAAATATGAAAAATATGATGAAAAAGAACTTGATAAAGAATTTAAAGAAATCAATGACTTATTACTATAATTGATTTATACGACTCATTTTTGAGTCGTCAGACTGCAAACAACACTCTAAATTTAGGAGTTTGTCTACAGTCTGAATAAATTTTAAATTTATTGTCCATAATGTTATTATGAATTTATAGCATTAAGAAAAGAGATAAGACTTTACATTTTTTTAGGAATGTAAAGTCTTATCTCTTTTCTTAATTGTACAATTAGTATTATCTGCACTACTTTCTAATTAAATAAATTTTTAGTTATTAACTTGATTAAAATCAGAGATAATATCAATTAATTCAGTTTGAAGGGTTGTAACGATTAAATGGAAATTTTCTTCATCTGTTTTATTATATGGGGATGTTTTCGTTATATATAACAACTTTTCTTTTTCAATTTTCATTAATAACTCTGTCGAAGTCTGTACTTTATCTTGATAGTTAAATGCAGACATCCCACTTTGTATAATTGTAATTATTGCTGAAGCAATTGAAACAATCAATAGTAAAGACCTGTGTTCGGAAGCCTGATCAATTAATATTGGGATACTAGCTGATAAGACTATTTTTATAATATTTCCGATACCAATTACTCTATTATAAAATCGAATTTCTTTTTTTAATCTATCGATTGTAGAATCAATAGATTCGATAAACGCTTTTTGATCCATCATTTTCTCTCCAATCATTTTATTAAAATCATTAACAAAAATATTATAATAGGATTTAAGTAAGTTCTAACTAATCACACATAAAAATAAAAAAACATTTGTATTTTATCAAAGTTTTATTATACTTGTCAATTTGTGTACATCCTAAAATATAAGCTATTTGTTTACTTCTGTAGAATATATACTTTGGAATGGCAACAGTTTTTTTGACAAATTTTATAAGGTGCAGAACTTCTTTCCGTATGCTATTCCGATTGTCCTTGACAATGAGCCTCCTCGGATGTGACGATCTTCGGCAGGAGCTAACAGTTAAAGTTAGACTGCCTCGCTAGCGATAGCACATCCGAGCTCATTATCAAGGATTCGCTGCGCCAATCTCTGGTTACGGTAACCAACCGGTGTCTCGTAGCCAAGTGTACCGTGCAACCGAAGGTGGTTCCACCAATTGACATAGTCAAATAACTCCAAATCCAATTGTTGTAAGGTTTCAAATGTGTATTGATAGACAAATTCTACTTTCAACGACTTATAAGTTGATTCAGCTACGGCATTATCAAAAGGACAGCCTTTATGACTCAATGATCGATTGATGTCAAAAGTTGTTAATAATTCATCAATAACTTGGTTATCAAACTCTTTTCCACGATCAGTATGAAAAATCTCAACCTCTGTCAGAGGTTGTTTGATACGGCTAAATGCTTTTTTTACTAGAACGGCATCTTTATGTTCTCCACAAGAATAGCCGAGAATTTCTCGATTGAACAGATCCAAAATGAAACAGACATAATTCCATTTTTTCCCGACTCGTACATAAGTCAAGTCTGTTACGATCGCTTCTAATGGGTTGTCTCTTAAGAATTTACGATTCAATACGTTTGTCGTTTTGGCTTCATTGCAAGTAGAATGATGTACTTTAAAATAAGCAACAGTATAGCTCGATTTTAATCCTCTATTTTTCATGATTCTACTAATTTTTCGTCGGCTGATCTGAATGCCTCGTTTTGATAAGGCTTTTTTTATTTTTCTTGAGCCATAGGCCTTTCGGCTGCGGATAAATTCTTCAGCGACTGCTTCTTCAAGTTCTGATTCGTCTTTCTTTGGTTTTGATTGATAATAATAGGACTGACGTGATAGACCTAATATTCTGCACATCGCTGATATAGGGTAAAGATGCTTATTCGCATCGATTACTTGTCTCTTCGTCCGAATATCAGCGCTGCTTGCTTTAAAATATCATTTTCCATTTCTAATTGCTGGTTTCTTTTACGTAGTTCTAACAATTCTTTTTGTTCAGGCGTAAGATTATCTTTTTCTTTGAATGAACCACTCGTTTTAGATTGCTTTACCCATTTGTCAAATGCTGAAGCCGTTAGTTCATATTCTCGAATGATTTCTACACGTGGCTTTCCAGCTAAGTAAAGATTGACGATTTGTTGCTTGAATTCTTGTGAAAAAGTTCTTCGTGTTCTCTTAGACATAAAAATTCCTCCTGGTATGTTTTCTTCTAGTCTACACACCTTAATTTTTCTGTCTAGTTAATTGTAGCCTATCCATTGTTTTAGACTTCCTTTCGTGCTAAAATACAGTTAAGTTATTTTGTTATGTTACCGATTAGCGATTGCCGTCGCTGGTCGGTCTTTTTTGTGTTGGCATTTTGAAACTTTCTCTTACAGCAGTAACCGCTACTAAGGTTCCCCAATAAATAAGTGCATATGCTGGATTAATACTTGCCAGTACGATTGCTACTAGGCTCATAAGCAAAGCGCTTTTGACAGTCATTTTAAATACCGTTCTCATTACTTCACTCTCCTCTCTAATTAGTATTGCGTTCTTCCCATTCTTTAACTAATTCAAAATCGTATTGCAAAACACCTCTAACTCTTCGGGAAGGTAATGGATCATTATTTGAATTAGTCCATTTGGAAATAGTAGCTACTGAGACACCGAAATATTCAGCAATATCTTTAGCTTTCTTCCATACTCTTTCTTTTGGCTTCTTTTTTGGAGCTAAAGGAACCACTTTTTCCATTTGTGAAACTTTCATTTTAACTCTCCTTTCATGTATCCTTGATTAATCCAATATGATAATCGCTCTTCACTTAGTTTCCGAATATCGATACCTAATATTTCACACAAAGTACTAATTAGAGTTACCTCCACCATGATTTCATCTAAGTACTCATAAGCGTATGAAATTATTTGTTGACGATCATCAACGGTTAAATACTCAACGTTTTTGAGAAGAATTTTTTCGACATATTGTTTCTTCTGCTTTCGCTCATCGGATTCAATTATTTGAAGCTTATCTAGTGAAGAAGGATCTCTTCTATAAACATCACTATCAATAGATTTGAATAGTCCAAAAAATTCATGGATCACTTGCATAGTAAAATTAGAATCTCTGAAATGATCTGTTAACACTTGAGCATTTTCTAACGTCACAGGCTTAGTCTTATGTGGCGTTGTCCAGTCACTCAATGACTGTTGAGATACATTAACTTGCTTTGCTATTTCTTTCTTCGTTTTGCCACTCTTATTTATCACTTTAATTAATGATTCTCGAATGACAGCTGATTGTTTTAACAGTTTAAACACCTCAATTTCTTATTCGCCCGTATATCAATACGAGCAATTTTTTTATACTATTAATTTAAAGAATCAAACGAAAGCTACTTCGTCTAATTCACGTTCAAGCTCTTTTTGAACTTCTTCAACTAAACGATTAAGTTGATCATCTGTAGCACACTTAATGATGTGAACTAGTCTAGGTCTTGCATCAAGTACGATGTTTATTTTTTCTTGTCGTGTCATTTGGTGTTTCTCCTTTCTTTATCACTAGTTTCGATTTTAGATACTTTATGGGTAAAAATTTTTGCTAATGGGATATCCAATAGCTTTGCTAAATAAGGCAGTTCTTCTGGTTTAAAATTATATTCGCCAGTTTCTCTTCTATAATATTTTGCCTTATCATTAAAACCCATAAGATCAGACATTTTTTTTAAAGAGTAACCTTTTGTTTTGCGTCGCTCTTTTATTAGTTCAAGATTTACTTGATACATATTAGCACCTCCAAAGTTTCTTTTTTAGCAACCTTATATACATATAACACATTGCGATTTTAGATACGTCAACAGAAAAAGTATCTTTTTTCGCATCTTTTTATATCTTTTTTCGCAACTATGGTAAAATAGTTGTGAAAAAAGCAACGAAAGGAGTAGTCTAATGTCAAAAGATCTAGTGAATAGAATAATAGATTTACGAGAAAAACGTGACTGGAACCAAGCAGAGTTGGGCAGAAAAATTGGATTAGAAAAATCAGCAATGAATAAAATTGAAAATGGCACTAGAAAAGTTTCTACAGAAGAACTCCAGAAATTAGCAGAAGTTTTTAATGTTACTACTGATTACTTACTCGGAAGAAATCAAACTCCTGAATGGGCTGATGAAAATGATTTAGTTGAATTAGATAAAATGCTCGATTCCAATGTTAATATGGCTTATGGTGGCGAAACGTTAACTGATGAAGAGAAACAAAGAGTAAAAGATGTTTTAACTGGTCTATTTTGGGAATTTAGAAAAGAAGACAAAAGTAAAGAGAAGTGATTTTCTATGGAGATGGACGTAATTAGTCTAGTTGGCAAACTGAAACAAAAATATAATTCGGCCAATCCCTTTACAATTTGCGAAAAAATGGATATTCAAATTAGGTATGTTCCTTTTTTGAATAACCCAAAGGGACAATTTCAAGAATTGTTAGGACGTTCGATTATTCTTCTAAATCACGAACTAAAGTATTCTGAGGAACGGTTCTATATTTGCGCTCACGAACTAGGTCACGCAGTTTTTCATCAAGGTTTATCTAGTTATTATGTCTCTACCCGATCCTCCAGAAGTAAATCAGAGAGTGAGGCAAACTGCTTTGCCGCCAATCTTATTGTTTCTCTTTATAAAGAAGATAATGATCAATATCCTAGAAAAATTGAAGATTTAACAAATTTATATGGACTTCCTAAAAATTCGTATAGATTTTTAATTTAATTGGCGACTATCACTACCTGCCGTTAAGTGGGAGTAAATATATTTTTATTTGTTGGAGGAAGAAATGAAAAAAATAGTTGGGGTAGGATTAATTCTGTTCTCTAGTATCGTACTAGGAGCATGTGGAAATAGTAATTCAAATTCTGATACGCCTAAAGAAACAACCACTGCGAGCTCTACAATGGTTTCTCTTGAATTCAGTAGCTCTGTGGAAAAAAAGACTAATCTTCTATCAAATGATTCAGATTTCGGAAAAATAGCTGATAATGTACCTGATGGAGAATCCATAGAAGTACAAGGTAAACAAGATTATTCAACCAATTTTAATGATAATTCTTGGGCGGGTGTTAACCTAAATATCGATCGGGTCTCAGTTGTGAAAACTACTGATATCAAAGACTATTCAGATAATCAATACAATGGTTTTGTAGCCGTGCATTACAACATAGATAATACACAACAAGATGTATCTATATACCCTAATCAAGCCACAATTGTAACTGACTATGGTGAGCAAGTTGATGATGGCGGAGTCTTTAATTATGATTCATGGGATGGTGACTTCATGAAAGGAACAAAAAAAGATGGTTGGGGCATCTATCCTTTATCAAAACTTCCTGATGCATCTTCAATCAAATCTCTTCGATTGAAGATTGATTCTAGCTATGAAACTGATAATTATGATGATGAAAACTCGTATCACACATATGATATTAACTTAAATTTACAATAAAGACTGGCCTTCGGGCTTTTCTTTTTAAACGTAAAAGAACATAAGTTCGTATAAAAACTCTGCTAATACGACGATTTTCTAAATATTCGTTCAAATAACATACCTCCCCTAAAATATTCTTATTATTAGGAATGAAATACGAAAGGATTGGTTTTAATGGCTTCCATTAAAAAGTACTATTTAAAAAAATCAAAAGAATATCGTTATGAAGTCTATATATCAAATGGAATTGATCCTGGTACTAAGCTACAGAAAAAGATTCATAAAAAAGGGTTTAAAAGTCATGAAGAAGCAGAAAGATTCGCAAAAATTGTCGAAGGCGAAATAGCTTCGGAAGAATATACACAAAAAAACCCTAAAAATTTGACTATAGAAAAGTTTATGGACGATTGGATTAATAACTATAAAATGAATGTTAAAGAAGGAACAAGAATTGTTCACAGAGCAAATATAAAAATGTACATCAATCCATATATTGGAAAATATAAACTAGATAAATATACTAGAGCTGATCATCAAAGATTCATCAATCAGTTACTTACTAAAAAGGGTTTGGGGAGAACTAAGGAAGGTCTCTCAGTAACAACAGCCAAAAGTATTAACGCCACTCTTAGCAATGCTTTCAAAAAAGCTATTCAGTTAGGATATATAAAGAATAACCCTACTAGTTTTGTTGAGTTTCCAAGAAATCCATCTGATAAAAAGAAAGTTAAATATTATACTTTTGATCAATCTGAACTATTTCTCGAATTTGCCAAAAAAGAAAAATCATTTATATGGTATCCCTTTTTTCTTATTATATTTGATCAAGGATTGCGAAAATCAGAAGCTTTAGGGCTTCAATGGGCTGATATTGATTTTTCTCAGAATACACTTAATATTAATCGTGAACGTCTTGGGCTGCTGAAAAAGGACCTAACAAAGGTTTGATTATTACAGATGACACAAAAACCCCATCTGGTACACGATCATTGCCTATGACAAAACGAGTAAAGAAAGCCTTATTGACTTTAAGAAATCAAGTAATAAAAGAATTTGGTTTTTTACCTGAAACAGATGACCACGAAGCATTTATTTTTATAAACACTTACGGAAAAAATAAAGGTATTCCAATAAGGGATCGAACTGTTAATGGTGCTTCTCACAGAATTGAAAAACGTGCTAATCTCCCCCACATAACTGTGCATGATGGCAGACATACTTTTGCAGCTAGAACGAGACAAGCAGGAATACCTTTAGAAGATATCAAAGATTTTTTAGGTCATAAAGATGTTTCTACTACACAAGTCTATGCCCATATTTCTCCCGAAGTGAAAAAAAGATCAATGAATCAACTAGAAAACTATATAGAAGAGCAAATAAAAAAGCACTCAAATTGAGTGCTTTTTTAAGTTCACTATCACTAAAACTATCACTAATTTTATTTAGAAGCGAACATGTTTCTATCACTGATTTTTTAAATCTAGCGAAAACCCCTTATTTTAAAGGCGTTCGTTCAATTCTTTAGCAAGGTCTTCAAAGCCTGGTTTGCCTAGAAGTGCGAACATGTTTTTCTTGTAAGCTTCTACACCTGGTTGGTCGAATGGGTTGATTCCATTCAAGTAACCTGAAATACCTACAGCAATTTCAAAGAAGTACATTGTGTAACCCAATGTGTAAGCATCCATTTCTGGAATTTTGACTAGCAAGTTAGGTACGTCACCGTCTGTATGAGCAAGCAATGTTCCTTCAAATGCTTTTGTATTTACGAAGTCCACTTCTTTTCCTTGCAAGTAGCCTAGACCGTCTAAGTCTTCTGCTTGTTCAGGAATCGTGATTGATTTACGAGGTTTTTCAACTTTCACAACTGTTTCAAAAATATTGCGGCGTCCTTCTTGGATGAATTGTCCTAAAGAGTGCAAATCAGTTGAGAAGTTTGCGCTTGAAGGGTAGATGCCTTTTTGGTCTTTTCCTTCAGATTCGCCATACAATTGTTTCCACCATTCTGAGAAGTATTGCATTCCTGGTTCATAATTGATCAACAACTCAGTTACTTTGCCTTTACGGTAAAGAATGTTGCGCATTGCTGCGTATTGGTAAGCTTCGTTTTCTTCTAGTTTGTCGCTTGAATAAGCTTTGCTTGCATCAGCAGCTCCTTGCATCAATGCGTCAATATCTGCTCCACTAACAGCGATTGGTAACAAACCAACAGCCGTTAATACAGAGAAACGTCCGCCGATGTCATCAGGAATCACGAAAGTTTCCCAACCTTCTGCATCTGCTTCTACTTTAACTGCACCTTTTGCTTTATCTGTTGTAGCGTAGATACGTTTGTTTGCTTCTTCTTGTCCGTATTTCTTAACAAGAAGCTCTTTGAATACACGGAAAGCAATCGCTGGTTCAGTAGTTGTTCCAGATTTTGAAATAACGTTTACTGAAAAGTCGCGATCACCGATTACTTCGATCAAATCAGCGATATATGTTGAACTGATTGAATTTCCGGCAAAGAAGATTTGTGGTGCTTTGCGTGTGTCGCTATCTAATAGATTGAAGAATGTGTGATTCAAGAAGTCGATCGCTGCACGAGCGCCTAAATAAGAACCACCGATACCGATAACAACTAATACTTCAGAATCAGATTGGATTTTTTTAGCTGCTTCTTTGATACGTGCAAATTCTTCTTTGTCATAGTTCGTTGGTAAATCGATCCAGCCGCGGAAGTCGCTTCCTGCACCAGTTCCTTCCCGTAATTCGTTGTGGGCTGCTGTTACTTGGCTTTGCATGTACCCTAACTCATGTTCATTGACAAACGGTGCTACTTTTGAATAGTCAAAATGAATGTGTGCCATTTGTTCTCCTCCTTATAGGTTTACTCTACAGGTAATACTTTACGTTTTTTTTTATTATTTTTCAAGCAAATAAACAAAATGCTGACAATATTTCCAAGAAAGTTTCATTTTTTAAACTAAACCTTCTGCTGCCATTGCTTTGGCAACTTTTTCAAATCCAGCAACATTTGCTCCAAGAAGCAAGTTCTTTTCATCGCCATACTCAGCGGCTGTTTGGCGACACGTATGGTAAATCTTTTCCATGATTTGATCCAGCTGCTCATCCACTTGTTCTCTTTCCCAAGTCAATCGCTGGGCGTTCTGACTCATTTCTAAAGCAGATACTGCCACACCTCCAGCATTAGCAGCTTTTCCTGGACAATACCACACGTCTGCTTCATGAAGAACAGAAACAGCTTTTACTGTACATGGCATATTAGCGCCTTCTGCTACGATTTTGATCCCATTTTCTACTAAGATTTCAGCCAAGCTTTCGTCTATTTCGTTTTGAGTAGCACATGGCAAAGCGATATCCGCCTTTTCTTTCAATGTCCAAACAGATTCTCCAGCATGATAAACAGCAGAAGGACGTTGGTTCGCGTATTCCGTCAAACGTTGTCTATTGATTTCTTTGACTTCTTTCAATAGTTTCACATCTATTCCTTCTGGATCATAGATGTACCCGTTGGAATCTGAACATGTAATCACTTTCCCGCCTAGCTCTTGCACTTTTTCGATTGCATAAATGGCTACATTCCCACTTCCGGAAACAAAAACTATTTTTTGATTAAATGAATCTTTTTCTTCGTTCAATAGATGTTTGACATAATACACTAATCCATATCCAGTCGCTTCTGTACGTATCTTGCTTCCCCAGAAATCTAGAGGTTTACCTGTCAACACACCAGTATCATATTTTTTCAATCGTTTATATTCGCCGAACAAATAGCCGATTTCTCTAGCTCCTACACCGATATCTCCCGCAGGAACATCAATCGATGGCCCGATATGTTTTGACAATTCCAACATGAAACTTTGACAAAAACGCATGATTTCATTATCAGATTTCCCTTTAGGATCGAAATCACTCCCACCTTTTCCTCCACCGATTGGCAGACCAGTTAAACTATTCTTAAAAATCTGTTCAAAAGCCAAAAATTTTAAGATACTTAGGTTGACACTGGGATGGAAGCGTAATCCACCTTTATAAGGGCCGATAGCTGAATTGTATTGGATACGATAGCCTCTATTTACTCGCCAGTTTCCTTTATCATCTTGCCAAGGTACTCGAAATTGAATAATTCTTTCTGGTTCTGTTAAAAGTTCTAAAATATTCTTTTCGATATATTCGGGATGAGTGTCCAAAAAAGACATTACTGTGGGCATAAATTCATCGATTGCTTGTAAAAATTCTTCTTGTCCTTGATCCTTTTGATGTAGCTTTTCTTGAATTGCTTGAACATATTCTGTTGCGTTTGTCATCGTTCCACGCTCCTTTGCTTATCTTCCCTCATTTTAGCTCATTTTCTCTTTTGGCTCAAAACATTTTTTTCTGTTTTCTTTCTTCAAATATGCTACACTTTCCTTGAGGTGAGGGAATGGAAAAACTGTATGATGTGATCGTAGTCGGCGCTGGAACAAGCGGGATGATGGCAGCGATCAGTGCAGCTGAACAAGGCGCACGCGTACTTTTGATTGAAAAAAACAAAAAAGCAGGGAAAAAACTACTGATGACAGGTGGTGGTCGGTGCAACGTCACGAATAATCGTCCTGTTGATGATTTAATCGCACATATTCCTGGAAATGGAAAGTTTTTATATAGTACATTTGCGCAATGGAATAATTTCGATATCATGAACTTCTTTGAATCACAAGGCGTACATTTAAAAGAAGAGGATCATGGACGGATGTTTCCTGTGACAAATAAATCAAAAACGATTATCGAAGCATTACTTAATCGTCTGAAAGAACTAGATGTGACGATCCTATTCTCTACTCGAGTAGAGAAATTGATCCACAAAGAACATAAAATTTACGGTATACGCACGGAATTCGAAGAGTTCCATGCTCCTGCCGTTATCTTAACGACTGGTGGTCGGACTTATCCCTCTACTGGTTCTACTGGAGATGGGTACAAGATCGTGAAGCGAGTAGGTCACACGGTGACGCCTCTTTATGCGACAGAGTCCCCCTTGATATCGGATGAACCGTATATTCAAGAGAAAACACTTCAAGGGCTTTCTTTACAGGACATCACTTTACGTGTTCTAAATAAAAAAGGCCGTGTATTGACTGAACATACGATGGATTTGCTTTTCACCCATTTCGGTATTTCTGGTCCGGCTGCACTGCGTTGTTCAAGTTTTGTCAATAAAGAATTAGAGAAAATGGGAGAACCAGTGATGCTTTCTCTGGATTGTTTCCCCACACAAACCAAACAAGAGCTTATTCATTTATTGACAGAAAAAAGTAAAGCCACCAAAAAGAACTTAGTAAATGCTTGGCACGGTCTATTACCTGAGCGATTGTTGGTTTTCTTTCTTGAGCGGCTTGAAATGGACAGCCTAACAGGACAACAAGCCTCTCAAAAACAAATTCAAGATTTCGTTCAATTATGCAAAGAGTTTAAGCTATCAATCAACAAGACTTTTCCTATTGAGAAATCATTTGTAACTGGCGGAGGGGTTTCTCTAAAGGAAATTCATCCTAAAACGTTGGAGAGTAAAATCATTGATGGTCTGTATTTTGCCGGAGAATTACTGGATGTCAATGGTTATACTGGCGGCTTTAATATCACAGCGGCTTTCGCTACAGGACATGTAGCAGGAATGAATGCTGGGCAAAGAGCATAATGTATAAAAAAGAAAGAAGGAGACTGGGCAAACAACATCCCGGCCTCCTTCTTTCTTTTATACGTATGATTTATTGTTTTATATCTGCAAATTGTCCGCTCGTTAATGCACAGATATCTTGAGGAGCTAATTCCATCTGCAGCCCTCTTCTGCCAGCTGATACAATGATTTGATCATAGTTTTCTGCGATTTGATCTAAATAAGTAGGAAATAGTTTTTTCATTCCTATAGGCGAGCAGCCACCACGTATGTATCCGGTCGTTGCTTCCAAATCTTTCAAATGAAGCATTTCTACTTTTTTATTCCCTGAAACTTTTGCTAATTTTTTTAGATTCAATTCGGCTTCTCCTGGTATCACAGCAACAAGAGGCCCCGTCACATTGCCCACAGCAACCAGTGTTTTAAATATACGAGATTGGCTCTCTGGGAGCTGTTCGGCGACAGAGGACGCACTTAGGTGGTTTTCGTCCCATTCATATTCGTGTTCTGTATAGGGAATCTTTTTTTGTTCGACCATACGGATCGCATTCGTTTTTACTATTTTTTTCTTTGCCAAAAAATATCACCTCAAACTTGTTCTACAACGGTTCATTTAATAATTGGATAATTTGCTTCAATGCTTTGACCGGTAATTGTCCTGGAGCAGAAACAGAATCACTGCTTAAGGAACCAAACGTCATGACGGATCCTGTCGTTCCGCCAGCCAGACGAGAAATTTTCCCCAGATCGCCCATAGACATCGTAATGATAGGCATGGAGACAAAAGCATTTGCCCGTCTAGTCAACTCCATCAACCGCAAAACATCTCGTTCATTGTTGGGAGTCACTGCCAACTTTCCGATATCAGCGCCAAAATGTTCCATGACATTCAACCGGTAAAGCAAGACAGGGTCAGCTGGTGTTTCTTTAAAATCATGACTACTGATGATCAAAGGGATATCTAAAGATTTGATTTCCTCTATCAGTCCTTTCCCTAAACTTTCAACTTTGAACAACTCGATATCGACCATATCTACTAATCCAGTGTGTATCACATGTTCATAAAGATCGCGATACTGACGGATCGATATGTCTTGTTCTCCGCCTTCAGCTAAGGTACGGAACGTAAATAATAACGGCAATCCATCAAGCATCTCATGGATAAGAACCAATGTTTCTGCAACTTCATCAAAAGAAAAAACCTTACGATAATGATCGACTCGCCATTCGACTAAGTCGGCCCCTGCTTCACGTGCAAGAACTGCTTCACGTAATACTTCCTCTCGGACGGCTCCGATAAGAGGCGCACAAATCTTTGGTCTACCGCTTCCTATATTCAATCCCTTTATCCGAACCACTCTGCATCGCTCCTTCTAATGGTTATTTTTAATTTGATAAACAAACACTTTCAGATAATTGCCTTCTAAAAAGGTATCCGTCGTCTGGAAATCTTTTGGCAGACGATATAAAGCAATTTGTTCAAAAGAAACATTCTTGGCATGGAATTCCTCTTCGATCATTGTTTGGAATTGTTCGATCGAGACATTCGCAGCATTTGTAGACGCAATAAGTATCCCATCTTCTGCTAAAATATCCAGACTATCCTTGATCAGTTCCCCATAATCTTTTGCTACGCGAAAGACTTTTTTCTTGTTTCTGGCAAAACTTGGTGGATCCAATACAATCATGTCATATAAAAATTGTTTTCTTTTTGCGTATTTGAAATACTCGAATACGTCCATAACAATGATTTTTTGCTGATCGACATCCAGGCCATTCACTTCAAACTGTTCTTGTGTTTTTTTCAAACTGCGTTTTGCTAAATCGACACTTGTCGTTTCGATTGCCCCTCCCATTGCGGCAGCAACAGAAAAGGCGCCGGTATAACTAAACATATTCAAAACTGTTTTCCCAGAAGCGAAACCTTCTGCTAATGATCCCCGTACTTCTTTTTGGTCTAGAAAGATACCAGTCATCAATCCTTCATTCAAATAAACGGCAAATTTTACTCCGTTTTCTTTTACGACCAAGGGCTCCGGTGCCTCTTTTCCGTAAATGAACTGGCTCTCAGGCAGATTCACTGATTCAAAACGAATTTTCTCATATCCGCCAATGATTTCCGGATAGATTTCACGAAAAGCTTGAATCAATAATTCACGATGTGTATATAACGTCTCGTTATACCAAGAAAAAACAGCATAACCTGCATAATAATCAATAATCAGACCGCCAATTCCGTCTCCTTCTCCATTGAATATACGAAAAGCGGTAGTAGAATCATCTGAAAAAAAGAAAGTTCTTTTTTCTTTTGACTTCACAAAAAGTTCTTCAAAAAATGATTGATCAAATGGGATATCCTGCTGGCTCAATACCCAACCGATCCCTTTATTCTGCTTTCCTAGATATCCTTTTGCGATAAATTGGTTTTGCGGATCAACTAATTCCACCCATTGCGTGGTTTCTTTTTGGGGATGTGCAAGGTCTTCTTTTTGGATCAGTGGGTATCCTTTTTTTAATCGACTGCTTGCTCTTTTTTTTACTTGTACTTTCATTCCTTCACCTGCTTTAGCTTTCTCTTCTCAAGTATAACAAAAAACATAGGACTTGTCTTACTGCTCCTTTTTCATCAAGCTTAAAGAAAAACTTAATGAAACAGCACAAAGTTCTGGTTTCAATTGACACTATATTGTCATACTAGTAAAATAAATGAGAATAAGTGAGCTGTGTAACATGGTTTCATGACACTTCTGTGATTAAGAAGTGCAGAAAGGAAGATTATCTTGAAATATATAAAAACACCTGCCTTTTTGAATAAGAGGCTCGGATTTTTTTCTTTACTAGTCGTTTTACTTTGGTTGAAAACGATTTTTGCCTATTTGGTCGATTTCCATCTTGGAATTGAAAGTGGCATTCAATACTTTATCTTGTTTATCAACCCTATTGCAACTACACTGTTATTACTTGGAATTGCTCTTTATATCAGACGCCCCAGAGTTGCTTATATCACGATGATGGTCATTTATTTTCTTTTGACATTGCTTGTTTTTTCGAATGTCACTTATTATCGAGAATTCACGGACTTCATTACGATCAACACGATTTTAGGTGCTGGGAAAGTAGCAAGTGGTCTGGGAGAAAGTGCCATTCGACTGTTTCGCCCATATGACGTGATCTATTGGATCGATTTCATTATCTTGACTGTTCTACTGATCGCCAAAAAAATCAAGTTGGACCCTCGTCCGATTCGAGCAAGAATGGCTTTTGCGATTTCTACATTAGCCGTTATGATTTTCTCAGGAAATCTTTTTATGGCGGAAGCTGATCGTCCAGAATTATTGACTCGTACATTCTCTCGGGATTATTTGGTTAAATATCTTGGCTTGAATGCTTTCATGGTTTACGACGGCGTTCAAACTTACCAGACAAACCAAGTGCGGGCAGAAGCAAGTCCCAATGATATGAAAGAAGTAGAAAATTATGTAAAAGAACATTACGCAGCACCAAATGATGATTTGTTTGGACTTGCTAAAGGAAAAAATGTGATTTATATCCATCTAGAAAGCTTCCAACAATTCTTGATCGATTATAAATTGACAGATGAGAATGGTGTCCAACATGAAGTTACACCTTTCATCAATAGTCTTTATCACAGCAACAGCACGTTCAGTTTTGACAACTTTTTCCATCAAGTAAAAGCAGGAAAAACAAGTGATGCGGAAACGCTGATGGAAAATTCATTGTTTGGCTTGAATCAAGGCTCCTTGTTCACACAATTAGGCGGAAAAAATACTTTCCAAGCTGCACCTGATATTTTAAGTCAAACAGAAGGCTACACGAGTGCCGTGTTTCATGGGAACGCCGGCACATTCTGGAATCGAAACGAGACCTATAAGAATTTAGGATATGATTATTTCTTCGATTCTTCTTATTATGACGTTAATGATGACAATTCGTTCCAATACGGTTTGCATGATAAACCATTTTTCCAACAATCTGTAGAATACTTGGAACGTCTGCAACAACCATTTTATTCAAAATTCATTGCTGTATCTAACCATTATCCTTATTCGAAATTCACCAATGACGAAGCTGGATTCCCGTTAGCCAATACAAACGATGAGACGATTAACGGTTACTTCGCGACAGCCAATTATTTAGACACTGCCGTACAAGAATTCTTCAACTATTTGAAAGAAAGCGGCTTGTATGATAATTCAGTTATCGTTCTTTACGGTGACCATTATGGTGTTTCGAATTCTAGAAATAAAAATCTAGCTGAATTAGTTGGAAAAACAAGTTCTACTTGGACAAATTATGACAATGCACAAATGCAGCGTGTCCCTTATATGATCCATATTCCTGGACAAACACAAGGCGGGATCAATCACACTTATGGCGGCCAAGTTGATGCTTTGCCTACACTGCTCCATTTACTAGGTGTAGATACAAAAAATTATATTCAGTTAGGACAAGATCTATTCTCGAAAGATCATGAACAGCTTGTTTCTTTCCGTGATGGCGATTTTGTTACTCCAAAATATACTTACTACGGTGGTATCATCTACAGTAACGAAACTGGTGAAGCCATTACTGAACCTACTGAGGAAGTACAGAATGAAATTGATTCACTCAAAGAAAAAGTTGATAAACAGTTAGCTGTTTCTGATCAAATCAATAACGGTGATCTTCTTCGTTTCTATACGAATAGTGGATTAGATCCAATTGATACCAGTGATTATGACTACAAGAATGGCTTAGAGAAATTAAAAGAAGCTGAAAAATCTCTAGGTGACAAATCAACTAGTGTCTTTAGTCAACACAACAGACAATCAACTGTTGATCTTTATAAAACACAAACGTATCAAGAACTTCACGGAACGACCACAGGTTCTTCCGAATGATAAAACAAATCTGAAAGGAGCTGCGACAAACATCTTGTCGCAGCTCTTTTTTCACAACCTCTTGCAAAAAGCAAGAGGTTTCCTGGTTTTGGTTTTAATTCGTGATTTTACTAAAGGAATTTCATACTTTATTCATATTCATTTTTTATACTTTTTATAGAGGTGAAAAGTATGAAAATGATCCGCTATGCTACTGCTCGATTAATTTATTACAAAAAGCAGACAATACTCTATTGTTTATTTTCAAGCTTTTCTGCTTTTTTATTGATAGCATGCCTGACTCTCTACCATTTGCAATCGGCTTTAGCGAATCAAGTCCAAGATCGGCTTTCATTTATTGGTGCTTCTGCATCTACGGAGCTTCTTCCGGCTTTAGAATTAGCTAGCCGATTTTATCTAAAAGGCATATTCAGTTTATTTTTTCTATTTGCCTTCTTTTTTATCTTTTTCTTTTACTATTCACTCAGGCAAAACCAGCAAGAATTGATGAATTGGCGCCTGACTGGTCTTTCTAAAGCCAAACTGTTCCTTTTTATTTTTTGGCAGCTGTTCTTTCCTCTCTTTCTTTGTTGTATCTTGGTTTTATTGTGGATCGTCAGCTTCCAGTCGGTTTATGAAACACTGCTTCAAAGGATCAATTTTCTTGTCTTAAAGACTGCTGAGCTGCCAGATATCCGTGATATCTTGACTTCAGTAAGCGGACTTACGATTCCGATGGATCAGCAGACTTTCTTTACTATCGATTTTCAAAATGATCTGTTTTTCACAGATATTCTTAGAGGCTTTGCCCAAACACTTGTTGGACTTAGCGGGTGCTGTCTGATTCTCAGCCTATTGCCATTCACTTTTTTTATCCATCACTTGCAAAGCAGGAGGTCTAAACGTAATGAAACCTGAATATTTGATTAACGCTGACCATTTGACCGTTATCTTGTGTCCCCTCGAAAAACAGGATAAGATATTGGAACATTTAAAAAAAGAAGTTCTAGTTGCTAATCTGGAAAATTTCGCCATCGTTCAAAAAGATTGGCCAATGTTTCCTTACCTAAAGCTCAAAGACCATGTGCTGTTAGATTTACCAGAAAAGGGAATCAAACAAGATCGTTTAGCCTATCAAGAAAAACTTGATATCTCTTCTTCGTTACTTAATTGTGCGGCGACTGAGCTTACGCCTTTTGATAAAGTAAAGCTTCAATTGCTTCATGCGTTGCTTTCCAAACGAAACAATATTGTTATTGAAGATACATTTGATGAACTTAGTATATTGGAGATCCAAGAACTGCTCCATTTGCTTTCTTATTTAGCTCATGAAGAAAATCAAGGTATTTTACTCTTTACGCATGACGCTACTATTGCCCAAAGTCCTTACATTGATCGTTTAGAGCCTGCGGGTTAAATCAGTCCTTTTATTATAAGAAAACAAGCGATATAGAAGATCGATTCATGATCTTTTATATCACTTGTTTTTTTACTCTTCTTTGATTTCTACGTCAGGCAAACGAACAGTGAATTTCGTTCCTTTTCCTAGTTCGCTTTCTACTTCTAATTTTCCTTTATGCAGGCGAACAAGCTGCTGCACGATTGGTAAACCTAATCCTGATTCACCATATTTTGTATTTTTTCTTGAAGGATCTACTTTATAATAGCGATCCCATATACTTTTCATTTGTTGTTCAGACATTCCAATTCCCGTATCTTCGATCGTGATGATCGTTTCAAGATAGCCTTTTTCCAGGGTGACCATGATTTGGCCGTTTTCGGTAAATTGTATCGCGTTTTGAATAATATTGACCATGATTTGGACAAAACGGTCATAATCCGCATAAACATCGATATCATCATCGGCTTTCAGTGTCAACGTATCCCCTGCTGCCTCTGCTTTAGCTTCTAACTGGGCAACAATATTCCTCAATGTTTCTGTACCATTGAATTTTTTAATGACCATACTGATTTGATTCGTACGGATTTTTTCATAATCCAAATTTTCATTTACTAAACGGATCAGACGCTCTGTTTCATTCTTCATCAATTTAATCGCGTTTTCTCGCTGATTCTCAGGGATTGCATTGTATTCCAACCCTTCCAGAAGACCGTTGATTGTCGTAAGAGGTGTTCTCATCTCATGGGAAGCATCTGCCATGAATTGTCTTCGACGATTTTCTTGTTCTTCGATTTCTGCTTGAGATTCTTTCAGTGAATTCGTCATTTTATTGAAATCATCTGCTAACTCATCAAATTCATCTTTATCATGTACGGGAAGCTGTACATCAAAATTGCCATTCGTCACTTCTTTCGTCGCATTCCTTAAACGATTGATCCGCTTGACTTGGAATGCTGCAAAAGCATAACTGGCAATGACCGCCACAATACTGGAAAAAATGAAACCTTTGAACAGGTTCAGTGTAATTGGACGAACACTGTTATCGATATTTCGCGCAGGTTGACTGACTACAAGTGCTCCATAGAATTCATGATTCAAATTGAATGGTACAAGTGCGTAAGAGGTCGCCTGTGCTTGCCCTAAAATGTTTTTATTCGATGTGAATTTCTCTTGACGCCCACTCCTCAGATTTTTCCATTGATCCGTTGTTAAGGTAAAGTTCAGCAATGCTGTATTGGTCGGATAAATGACACGTTCATTTTTGTCGATGAATATAAAATTCACATTTTGTTCTGTCAGTACTTGCTCCGTCAGCAGCAATGCATTTTGAAATGCCTGATCTTGACTAAACTGCGGAAGTGTATCGGCATAGGTTTGCGTTGTCTTTTCAACTGATTCAGCATATCCAAACAGTTGCTGATAATTGTTTTCTTCAATCGTCTGTTTTGTCAGTTGCGTAAAAGAAACTCCGACGATCAATAAGATCAACGCGACCATTCCGCAAAAAGCTAAGAGTTGCTGATACAAATAACGCATTAGGCAACACCAGAATCATCAAATTTGTAGCCGACTCCCCAAACAGTTTGGATAACTTGTGGTCCGACCTTTTCAATTTTTTGACGCAATTTCTTGATATGGGCATCTACTGTCCGTTCATCACCAAAATACTGGTAATCCCAGACTAGTTCAAGCAACTGTTCCCGAGAAAATACTTGTCGTGGTTTTTTTGCTAAAGTAAACAATAGATCGAATTCTTTAGGCGTCAAGCCTTCGATGGGCCGATTGTCCAGATATGCTTCTCGTGTTTTCGTATTCATCTTGAAATGACTGGTCTCAATATCAAAATGGTCATCTGAAACCGCTGCTTCTTCTCTTGCTTCTGCCAACTCGCTACGGCGATGTAAAGCTTTCATTCGAGCAATAAGCGTCAGCGGACTGAAAGGTTTCGTCACATAATCATCTGCCCCCATCTCTAAGCCAATCACCTGATCACTTTCAGAATCTCTAGCTGTCAGCATGATAATCGGCACTGTGCTTGAAACTTTGCGGATCTCTCTTCCTACTAGCATGCCGTCCATTGTAGGCAAATTCAAGTCCAATGTGATCATGTCCCAATGTTGGGGGTTTTCTAAAAAGGCGTCGAGCCCTTCTTTTCCATCATATTTGAAGGTTGCTTCCCAACCTTCATTTAAGAAAAACATCTGCATCATTTCAGAAACAGATTGATTATCTTCAATCATTAAAATATTCATTATCGTTCCCTCCAGTTTCCAGGTCATATCTCTGTAATTTTTTTTCTGTCATAATAAAAATGGGCATAATTGGAAATACCAATAATAGCATCTCGATCAAAAAATAATTCGTATGTCCAGATGTCTTTAAATAATAACCGATCAATGTCATCAGTAAGCCCATAAGGAAAAACCAGTTCCCGCTTGTCTTTTGTGCTAGTCGCCAATGAGCGTCTGTTTTTGCGGCAAGAGGCGAATGGTACCCATAAAAAGGCAGGTTTCCTTTTGAGGGCAGAATCCGAAAAAGACTGCCAATTATTAAGAATAAGATACCAATACTGAAAAAAATCATTCTTTCCCTCCTAAATTCTCTTCTTATAGTATACTCTATATTGTTGACTGAACCAATATGTTCAGGAATTCTTCACGAAAGGTTTGTCTTTTGTTCATTCTTTGTTAAGATAAACTTATTCCAATAAAAAAGGAGTTTTATTTGTGTCAAATTATCGTGCAATCACTTTCTTTGATCTTGATGGAACATTACTAGATGCGAAGTCAAAAATCACACCCGAAGTGGCAAAAGCTATGAACGCATTAAAAGAAAACAACGTTCTTCCCGTCATCGCCACAGGACGTACAGAAGCAGAAATCCACTCGATCATGGAAGATGCGGGCATTACTTCTGCAGTCACCATGAACGGTTCTTTCATTCGAGTAAACGGTGAAGAAATCTACTCTCAGACATTTTCTTCAGAAGAATGTCAAAAAATGTATGATCATGTACAGTTGAATGGGCATGAACTTTCTTACTATAACGACCAGAAAATCTGGTGTACCGGTCATAGCCAAACAATGATCGATGCTTATGACTTTATCCATTCAGATGTGCCGGAAATAGATCCTCTAGGCTTTAAAGACAATACAGTAAATATGTTACTTATCTTATCTCAATCGGGTGACGAATACTATCATGAACATTTTCCTGAGCTAACTTTTTATCGGAATGGTCCTTACTCGATTGATACAGTGAAGAAAGGAATCTCAAAAGGCGCAGGTGTCAAACGACTGAAGAAAGAACTTCAATTAGAAGAAGTTCCTACTTTTGGATTTGGCGATGGTCCGAATGATTTTGCCTTGTTGGAAGCTTGCGACAACAAAATCGCTATGGGCAATGCCTATGATGGATTAAAAGAGCTTTCTACTTTCATCACAAAGAAAAATACAGAAGGCGGGATTGTCCACGCATTGAAGCATTTTGATCTGATTTAAGTATATTTTTTCGAAACTGGACCCTTTCTTAAAAAATCACTTATTTTTTCTTAAGAAAGGGACAGTTTTTATATAAATAATGGGGTATCATCCGCTTTTTTATTGAATTTATCCCAAGATATGCTATACTGATTTTGTATGAAAAATACACGTAACCCTTGTTAGCTAACGGGGACGTTACGGATTCGACAGGCACAGTCGAGCTTGAATTGCGTTTCGTAGGTTACGTCTACGTAAAAACGTTACAGTTAAATATAACTGCTAAAAACGAAAACAACTCTTACGCTTTAGCTGCCTAAAAACAGTTAGCGTAGATCCTCTCGGCATCGCCCATGTGCTCGAGTAAGGGTCCTAACTTTAGTGGGATACGTTTCAACTTTCCGTCTGTAAGTTGAAAAAGAGAATATCAGACTAGCGATACAGAATGCCTGTCACTCGGCAAGCTGTAAAGCGAAACCTCAAATGAGTTGACTATGAACGTAGATTTTTAAGTGGCGATGTGTTTGGACGCGGGTTCGACTCCCGCCGTCTCCATTGTGAGATTTCAGCAGATTTCGCTAGATGCTTAAATCCTTATTTTATAAGGGTTTGAGCATTTTTTATTTTCGCTGATTTTCTTTAAATGAATGAAAATGGCATTCAAAATAGCATTCAAAAAGAACACTTTTTAATATATATGTTCCATCCATATTATCAATGATATTCCGCCTTTACAAAAGGAACGTTTGTTCGTATACTCTTTTTGAGGTGAACATTATGTTGATGGAAGGAAAAACACAATTATGGTTTAAATTCGATCCTACGAATAGGTTTATCAAAGATTTTTATAAAGTATGGGATTCAGAAGTTTTCTTTTTAGCAATCGAAGATAGCTTATTAATCAATCTCTACTATTCTAATAAGAACTATTTCAAAATTCCTGCTGCGAAAACTAGAATGAAGAAGGATGTATACTTTTTGTTTGATATCGTGACTGACGTGCCAGACGCACGAAGCGATCATCGGCGTTATGACTATATAAAGTATACTTTCGTTGATCCAGAAAGATACAAAGATTAAAGTAGGCTACCTAAAAAGGTAGCCCGGAACGGATTTTATCACCATACTTATGAAAGGAGATATTTTTTAAGTTAGTATTAAGATTGTGTAATATGATGATATCTATATTTTATAGTATCAGTGCTATAAAATCAAAAATAAGTCACTAATTAACTATCACTCCAATTATAAGTCTTTTTCCCACTATTTTTTACAGTTATATGGTATGCTTTTTAATAGCTTCAAGTATAAAAGAGTTTAAAGCGTAACACACTTATGGGGGAGTGGTTTTTGGGGAACGCTTTAAACTCTTCTTTATTATTATCTCACAATTTAACCAAAATGTCTTTCTATTTTAAAAGTCAAAGTAAAACTTTTCAAATATACAGAAGTATAACTATGTGAAACATCCTTTCATTAATCCATAAAAGGATACATAAAAAAGCCACTCATTTGAGTGGCAATGAAGAAAAGCTCCGGACGGTTATGAGCCGTCTGCTCTAACCAACTGAGCTAAAGGTACGGAATGCCACCACAACTCCTGCAAACAAAAAGAATGGACCTGAGAAAAGATAAATTATTTTTTTCATTCTTTACGTTGCGGTGGCATCTTTATTATTACATATTTAATAGCAAAAAACTAGGTTGTACTTATTCTTTGTAAAATATATTATTTTATGCTATTATTTCTAAGTCATAAAAAGAAAAAGCTTCAGATACTTATCTTTTGGGGAAAGACTCTAGGGTTAGGAGGTATCTGAAGCTTTTTTCTATGTTTATTATCTCACATAGTTATTTTTTAGTCTATTATTTGCTTAATTTTTTATATTATAATAATTTTATTTGCTCCTTAATTAGTAACGAACTACTCTAAATTGCTAGCAATAATTACGGTATCTAGCTTAAAATAAAAAAACACCTCAAATGAGGTGTTTAAAGTTCAACATTATTTTACAATATTTACTGCTTGAGGGCCACGTTGACCTTCTTCAATATCATAAGTAACTGCTTGGCCTTCATCTAAAGACTTGAAGCCTTCTCCCTGGATCGCTGAGAAATGTGCAAATACGTCATTTCCATCTTCTCCAGTGATAAATCCAAAACCTTTGTCTGAGTTAAACCATTTTACTGTACCGTTATTCATATATATTTCCTCCTGATACGTATATAATACGTGTTTTGTTGCAATTAATATTACTTTGTAAAAGGAGTTTTTATAGTGTGAATATATCGCTCAGATTACGTTTCAAATTAGATTACTTGTTTAGTATAACACGAATGTAATGGTAACACAAGGCTAACACGATTTAATATAAAGAACTATATTTAAGCATTTAGAAGAGTTAATTGCAGAACGAAAATACAAATACAATACTGATTAAAATTAAATAAAAAAACCACCTTTTGGAGGTGGCCCACAAGGGACGGCGTACTTACATTACGCTTAATAATTATTATCGTATTCCTTGTGTCGGCAGTGCGAAATTAATTCGCCTGTAAATTAATCATAAAGTAACTATCTGCTAAATGCAATAGTTATGCTTAAAAAAATTTAGCTTATTTTTTAAGGCAACCTCATACAAGAATGTTCCGGTATATTTCTCATTTCTCTGTTATCAATCTTGAACGATGTCCATAATCTGTTTGCCAATATATCACTAGCTTGTATCAAATAATTATGTTTAGAATCGCAATAAGACACATTTATTTCTAACTTACCTTTCCAAATAGGTTCATAAAATACACCCTAATTAAAATTATGAACACCATTTTTTAGTTCTTCATATACTGATTCCTCAAAATTATAATAGCCATTACTTGCAGTGGCTTGCTCATCCACACAGATACATAGCTTTAAGTCGTCCTCTGGATTCAATAATCCTCTATTTATCAGCAACTTAATTTTTTCTTTGACCAGTCTTTTTAATACATAATCTTTATATCTGTGTATTGATTTTTTATGATCTAAAATATTTGACTGTACCCTTTTGATATCAACTGTTAATCCCATACTATGTTCGTTTTTTAAAACCCTGTATAATTCGTATTTTTCACTTTTATCTAAATAACAAGCTTTTAATTCTTCTCTGTTACCTCGTTTGGTTTGGATTCGTTGAACCACTTTTTTATATTTTCTTTTTGCAATTTCTTTATTATCCTTGCCAATGAATGCGTATCCAGCGTAGACAAAAAATCTATTAGGTGCATTCCTATGCAAGACGCCTGAATCATCAAAAAATAAATGTAATTCTTCCAACAGCCGCTTCTCCGATCATTTGTTATAAATATATGTTAATTTTACATCTTAGCCGTCTTTATAACAATAACTAAAATTGCAGATGTAGCCTAATTATATGTACTGCCCCTCAACGAGGGGCCATTTTTTATCGTTGCGGAATATTTAAATACCAGCGTTTATCATGAAAATCTTGTGCTCCGCCTTTAGTGTTCCCTTCTGGATCATTCGTTGCCCGCATCATTACATAGACTTTCTTATTAGGAAAATTACGCATATTGAAAGATACATGATAACCAACATTTCCAGAAGTATTATAAGCTTGGTTTACATCTGGTCTATAAATTCCATCACCTCTTACTCGAGCTAATTCTTTTCCAGTATCGTAATTCATAATGAAGATATACTCGTATTTATAGTTAGCAATGTGCCATCCAGCTACATGCAAGTTTGCGTTTTCGATTTCTCCGAACTGATCAATGTGGGCGTAATTTGTTCCATCTGTCAGCGTAGGATTTGCAGCACCTGCTCTAGTTGGATCAATGACTGGTTTATCCTCCGAAGTAGTTGGATTATCATCCGTAAAACCATGAGCCAAATCATAGGCTAATTTTTCTTTACTTACACCCATTTCAGAAAGATAACCGTAAGGATCTGTATGATTGCCCCAAATATTTTGTGTTACCCATAAATGCAATTTGATTCCTGGTTGGTTATAAGGCGTGTCCAATGTTAATGGAATACCATATTTCATTGCTGAATCTCTAGCCAATTCAACGTATGCCTTGTAGTTTTTCTCAAACGTTGTTTTATCATGTGTGTGTTGTAACTCAATCTGCACAGGACTATTTGCATTAGCATATGAACCAGCACCGTATTGCACGTAACCAGGTTGTCCGACTTGGTAAACAATTCCACCGTCGCCAACAATATACGCTGTATAGGCATTGTACCAAGAACGTTTCATGTACTGCGCTTCATTTCGTCCTGTCGCAGTTTCGTTTGCTGTTTCATGCAATAGGATGTATTGATTATTCGCTACTTGAGAACTACCTTCATTCGCACCTAAATTAAACTCATTGTTGATCGTGTAAGCAAAGGCGTTTATTGGCAATAAAAAAAGAGCTATGATAGCTCCTACGAAAATTTTCTTTTTCATATTTCTCCTCCTATTTTTTTAAATTAGTTTGCGTATAGATACCACTTGCAATCGCTCCTGCAACAATTCCAGACATAGCCAATTGCTGCCATGATCCTAAATCTGGATAGGTCAAAGACAAAACGACTGCAAACAAAATCCCCACAAAACATGCTGATGGTGCCAGCCATTTTGAAGGGATAAGATTTGGCTTCTTCATTACTTCAACCAAAATAATTACTATCGGACTAATAATGATGCCTGTTCCTAAAATTTCATTAATTGCTTTTTCCATTGAATCACCTCCCTCACAGTTTTGTTAAGAAATATGCAATAATCGTGATGCCTAGCCCAATCATATAGCCCCAAGCCCACTTATTATTGTTTTTCATTTCTTTGATATCTTCTGCATTATTGAGTGCCGCAGAATACGCTTGATCTGCTCGATCTTTTGCAAAATCCGCTTTTTCTCGTAATGATTCATAGTTATCTAATTTTGTTTCAATGCGTACTAAACGCTCCACTACATCTTGTATTGCTTCATCTTTCAATCAAACAGCCTCCTTTCTGGAAATAACTAGCGCACTCATTTGAGCACACTGGTTATCTATTTCTTATATGATATATGTCACTGCGAATGTATATGAAGAAGCATATGATGTGTTACGCCTCCAATAAATATTACCATCCGCTCCAAACCCAAGTTGAGCATTGTTAAAAGCACTTCTGTCAGTCGACCCAACCAGTTGTTCAAAACTAATTGGTGTCCGATAGCCTTCTGGAACAGTTAAAATAACCGAATCATTCCCACCACTATTTCTTCCGTTTAAATCAAAAAAGTAAATCGTAACACAGTTTCCCTGTCTATATAATCGTGCTGTGCCTAGATTTCCATTCTTTACAGTTAAATTCACTATCTCCTTTCTGAAAACTTCATCTGTATACTTCTTTGATTCATTGACTGCTTCTATCTTCTTAGTATCCGTATAATTTCTAGCCGCATTTTCGTTTACGTTAATTTGCTTAGCTAAATCATCGGCAATATTCACAACGTTCGTGTTGACAGCTGCTATTGAATTATCGGTATAATTGTTTGCTTTACCTGTGATTTCAGAAATTTTAACATCTGTGACCAAGTTATCTTCGACATATTCTGGTGCTAGATCCCATACATAATCTTTTGGATTGTTTGAATCTCGCGTGCCGATTCCTCGGTATTTATACTCACTAATATTAGGGGTTCTGGTGTCTCCTTTTTCAATCTTGAGCCAGTCTATTTTTACAGTACCTTTTGTTTCACTTGGAAACTGATATACAGCTAGAGTTCGTAGTGCGCCTGCGTCTATGCTAGCCTGTGTTACTGTGAACTCTCCTTGCCATGTATCTGTTAATCCTTCAACTGGATACAAATCAGCAGCTTTAATTGTACCGCCGTTTAGAAATGCTACAAATCGCTGAATTGCTGGCTTGGTTGCTTTCATAGTTAACACATATTTCTGGTTAACTTTGTAGTCTTCTACATTGGCTTTTAAATAAACAGAGTATTCAGTTGTAGTAATAGGAAACTGAACATCTTTGTTTGCGATATCCTCACCCAAAGCCACCTTACTCAAATAATACGGCGCATCTAGTAAGTTTGGCTGATACGGAGTGGCTGTTGAGCCTTCTTCGATTTTGATGTCGTACAATTTAAATCCACCATTTATTTTACCGTTTTGAGAAAAGCTAACACTAATGAAAAAACGATCTAAATTTGTGATTTCATATGCAACACTGGCCGTACCTTTGATTGTTATTTCTTTTCCTACGTCATCTATTATCATGCTCGTATTATTTGCTTCTAATAGTACACTTCCCCCAGGTGTTTTACGATATGTCAACCTTAATTTATTAATGTCTCCTGTAGTTCCTTCATCAAATCGCAATTTTGCACTTAGAGTATATGTTTTACCACTGCCAACAGATGGCATATTAGCACTTGTTAACATATTAATGTCGCCTGTACCGTCAGACGTAAAATGTAATATTCCGTTATCATCAGTTAGTGACCCATGATTACCCTTAATAAAATCGCTAGATTCCAATTTATTTACAAATAAGTTGGGATTCCCCGAATAATCATAGTCACCGAAATCGATGCTGTTACTGTACATCACTTGTAAGTTACCTAATTTAGAAATTTCTTCTTTCAGAGCATCTAACTTGTCTTGTAGTGTTTTGGCTTGACCAGTTAAATCATTAATCTGTTGATTTAAGCTATCCACTCTACCTTTAATTTCAGCCATAAAAGCATCAAAAGTTTCGTTATACTTTCGAATCAACTCTTCCAATTGCGAAACGTATTCATCGGCTTGGCCTTGCGAAATGTCAGACACTCCTAGTGAGAAAAAAATGATGTCTTGCGTCGTTAAAATTTGATCGTCTTTTCTATATTCTACATAGCAGTGTTTATAATATCCTGCTTCACTCATAAATGTGCCATCAAGAGAAAATGTGACTTCTTCACTAGTTACGCTAGTTGCAACACTATCTACATAACGGTTAGATGGTGTTGTTCCTTTTAAAGTAAATGTTCCGCCACTCGTATCCATCTGCAAGCCATTTAAAAATGGTTTAACAGTCACCGTAATCCCTTTATCACCTTGACGAGCCATAATAGCTTTGGTGTAGTTTAATTCTTTGCTGAAATCTAAAGCCAAATTATATAAACTGCTAGCCATTTATATACCTCCTTGCTAAAATTCATTTTGGTCATATTCGTGCACATTATAATCATGGTCATCAAGTTCTAGACGTTGATGCTCAAAACCTTTTCTGTGTGCTACTAAATTCCAAGAAAATAATACATTAGGTGTATCAGTTTCAATTACAAAATACTCTGGTGTAGTTTCTGTTACCGCGAATTGACATAATTTATTAGGTGTTAAGAATACATGATACAAACAAAGCGTAACTGTTTCTGCATAAATAGGGTCAATTGGCACATTAACAATGCAATCTTTTCCTACTAAAGCTTCCCCATAATCGGCAAAATAATTTTCTGGTGTTTCATAGGCATTTAATAGTCTTTGACCATAATGTTCTGTAGAGACACTGGCATTTTTAGTACCACCAGTAACACTAAAACCAGTAGATCGAACGTTAGCTATCGTTAACTTACCATTATACTTGTGAGATAACTCTACCCCAATACTATGGTAACCATTAACATTTGCCATGTTCGATGGTACACCAGTACCATCATTTCTGCTACCTGCCATCAAATCAAATGATGTAGACGTATTAACACCAAATGTACCATCATTAAAACTAAGTAAATACGCTGGAAATCTTGCATCACCCTTACTAACGGTAAACCCTTGTGCTTTATCTAATAATTGGAATCTGATATTTGACGTTGTTGTACTTCCGCTGGTAAAGTTTTCTGGCTTTTGTTTAAAATATACAACCCCATCACTGTTTCTTTTCCAAGAAATATCCCCATTTTTGATTTCTGTAGTAAAATCTGTACCTTGACTGGTTATTGTACCCCCTGTAATTGTAGAACCTTTAATCGTTACCCCTTCAATATTAATAGCCTTTAATACACCAGACGTAATAAAACTAGCGTTAAACACGCCGTCTAACGTCCATGCTGTTTCATATGTTCCGTTAATACCAGTTTTAGAAAAACCAATACCAGCGTTGTTGATTTGCAAAACATTCCGTGCGGTATTCTTATCTGGCGTGTCCATAATCAAAATACGACTAGGCGCTTCTTTAGGATCTAATAAAACATAACCACCATTTTGACCAGTAATCATATCAGTTTGATGATCTACAATATCATTGATTAAATCGCTGATTTCGCCGCCATTTTTCAATTGATCAATGGCATCATTAATCAAATTACTTATATTATTCTCTGTATTTTCTAAGAAGTTTGTTTTGACGTTTCCTACAACTAATTTATCGTATGAGTTAGTTAAAACATTAAACGTATATTCCACAATTCTTGCTGACATATTCACTTTTAACTGTGGATGATACACATCTACTCCATCACCCATCGAAACTTTTTCTAGATCAACAAATTTTTCATAACCTCTTTGATGCCTCAATGGTACCAATTCAATCGAACCACTCACTTGTGGTTTTTGTTTATCTATGTTTGTTTTCAACCAGTCTTTAGCAGCTTCCCTTAATGAGGCTACATCAGTCGCTTTGTCTTTAAAATCAACAAAAGAAACATATCCAGCAGGATAATCTTCCACGTAATCCGTGAAAATGACTTCTTCTGGTAGAGTGATCTCGTCTTCTCCTTCTGAAGAACTGCTAATGAGTGGATAAACTCCAACTAAAACGCTTTGAGCATCTATCTCTAAGTCAAGACCAGTTAAGTTTTTAGTATAAATCGCTTTGATTTTATGATCCGTGCCTAGCCTTGTTTCATGACGTAATGTATTATTATCTTTTAGAAATTCACCATGGAATCGATCTAGAATAGATCCCTCTTTTCCACCAAAGAATTCTAAAAAATTCGCCTTTTCTATCTTCACATTAGCAAGCGTATCTACTAATGACGAGAAAGAAAACTGCGAAGGGATAGCTGGTTTCGCTAAAGCTTTTGCGTTTTGCCATGCCTGAGTAGCAGTGATCTTTTCTGTTCCACTGTCATATTTATTCAACACCGATTTTCTTATATCATTGAAAATAGGTTCAGCTTTTACTTCTATCGTATTTCCTATTACAGAAGTCTTTGCATAATAAATCCGTAAACGTTGCTTTGCTCGATTTTCATCTACATAGCACTGAATAATACGTCCTTCTATAATCAAGTCTGCATTAGTTCCGCTTATTGGATAAGTACCCTGAAATATCTCGGCTCCGTTTAGTTTATTGCTAACAGTGGCTGTTAACCAGTCTGACAAAGCGCCTAAACCTTGCGTATCATATAAATGTTCAGCTAAATTATTCGCGTCGTTTTTATCGTAAATAGTTATTAAATTATCGATCATCTATTTCACCTACCTTAACCCATTACGATAAACTTGTATTTTGCTCAAACCAGTACAATTAAAATGATTAATATCCACTTGCAATGTCGGATATTGCATGGTCTTCATTTTGTTGGACCGATCTAAAATATCTCCGTCCGATTGCTCTTCGTAGCAAAGCATCAAATCACTATCAATGACTATGTCAGTTCCCACTACTAAGCCTTCAAAACTAAACACATAATCATTTAAGATGAATTGGCATGAAGTAGCTGAAGGAGTGATGATAATCTTTGGAAAACTTTCTTCTAAACTATTATTCAACAAGTTAAATGACTGTGGCTTATCTACGGTTATAGGCATATCTTCTTGAACTCTTGCGAATGGTTTCACAGTAATATTTACATCGAACTCTCCCCATTCAACAATATCGTTTTCTGCATCCCCAATATCGATAGTCTGGATAACGTAATAGACGTTGGGATCATCAGAAAATTCTAATTTCTTTGCATAGTTTAACCAATGACGCATGATATAAAACGATTGCTTGAACGCTTGATGGTCTTCCACATCCTCTAAATAGTTATAGTGCAAAGTAAACGACATATCTTCGAACGAGTAATCTTGTACTAAGCCACCTAACCTTCCTAAAACAGAAGTTTCAACTCTCTGTCTTTTTGGAGAAGGTATAGTTGGTCTTTCAGCTAAAGCCAATTTATGCAAATAATCAGGAAATCCATCGATTATAGAATGTATACAATCAGTCATTTTTTCACATCCTTTTTAATACTAAAAAAACAGGAGAAATACTCTCCTGTTTAACGCCATGCCGAAGCATTATCATTTTGAACTTTTGTAATGCTATCAATGATTTGTTGAGTTGTCTGCTTCATAGTAACCTCATCTGCGTTACCATCAATTGTGAAATTGAATTCGTAATTGTTCACAGGTTGAACCGTCTGTGCCCTAGATGAAACTGAGGTGCTACTCAAGATACGATCACCAATTTCTTGCAGAACAGATCTTTTCAAAGGTAAGACTGCTTCAGGTCCTGCTTCACCGACACCGATAATATTCGGAGAATTAAACACACTACCTTTCGCATACCAATCAACACCCAACGTTGGGATTTTTCCCTTCAATGGATTGAATTCCCCACTCAATTTAAAATGTGGTAACGGAATATGTGGTATCGAAATATTCAAATTATCAAAGATGCCACTGATTTTATCTCTAATCCAATCAATCGGAGCGCTAACAGTTTTTTTAATACCTTCCCAAATGTTAGCAATCGTACTTTTAACATTATTGAATATGTCGGAAACAATACCTGTTAGATTGGACCAACCGCTTGAAATTGCATTTTTTCCATCGTTTACTTTAGAGCTAATAGTGCTTGTAATTCCATTCCAAAGATTCAAAGCAGTATTTTTGATACCGTTCCAAATTCCGCTGATCCACGAAGATATACTATTCCAAACACTTTGGATGGCATTTTTAGCTGCGTTTATAGCATTGCTTATACTACTAGTCACACTATTCCAGATATTTGATGCTGTAGAGCTGATTGAATTCCAAATTCCACCTAACCAACTAGATACAGTTGACCAAATATTTTGAATTACTGTAGCAGCTGCTTGTACCAAGCTAGTGATTGTATTCTTGATACTGTTCCAAATACTAGAAGCTGTTGCACTAATTGAATTCCAAATATTTGAAGCCGTAGTACTAATAGCTGTCCATATACCATTCCACCATGCCACTACTGGATCAAATATAGTATGGAATGTAGTTACAATCCCATTCCAAGCGATACTTATCCATTGTGTCATAGTATCCCAAGTATTTTTAAGGAAATCAGAAATAGGTGTCCAAACAGCTTGCCAAGCTGCGCCTAATAACTGTCCAGCTACATCAAAAATACCCACGATAATATTAATACCAGCTTGAAT
This sequence comes from Enterococcus sp. ZQ21, assembly GCF_030053755.1. Lineage (NCBI taxonomy): Bacteria > Bacillati > Bacillota > Bacilli > Lactobacillales > Enterococcaceae > Enterococcus > Enterococcus sp. ZQ21. Next base: position 998,489 of record NZ_CP125658.1, on the reverse strand, counting down.
CAATGACGTTATTAATGTCCATGGTATTTGAACAATTCCTACAATGTCTGCCCAAATAATCGACCATACTTCTTTGACTCCGTTCCAAATATTTGAAACCCAATCAACGAATGTTTGCCAAGTTTCTTGGACTCCTTGCCAGATGTTGGAAGCTCCTTCAACTAATCCGCTCCATAGCTCTCCAAACCAATCAGAAACTCCTTGCCAAATATCTTGAACCCAATCTACAAATCCAGACCAGGTTTCTTTAACTCCATCCCAAACTGATGAGGCACCTTCTTTTATACTTTCCCAAGTACCACCCAACCAATCAGTGAATTTACTCCATATTCCCTTAAACCAGTCAGTAATTGCGCCCCAATTTTTTATAATTGCTATAACTCCAGCAATAGCAGTAATAACTGCTCCTATTATTAATGTAGTAGGACCACCTAGAGCCATGAAGCCAACTATTATTGGCATTAATAAAGTAAATGCAGCAGTCAATCCGCCAATCGCTACGGCATAATCCTGTACTGGTTGTGGAAGATTATTAAACGCATCAGCCATCTTTCCTAGAAAATCAATTACTGGTTCGAGTGCATCTATGATTGTGTTGCCTATAGGAGCTAATGAATCCTTTAATTCAGCTATTTTTCCGTTTAATTCTTGTAACGGAGTAGTAGAATCTTCATTCATTTTTTGTGCAGATCCACTAACATCATCAAATGTATGGTTAACATCAGTCAAAGATTGTACAACTTTCATCGCGTTATCTTCGCCAAGTGCAGACCAAATTGTAGAAGCTTTATTTAATTGGTCGTATTGACCATCCATATTGCTAAAATCTTGAATCATGGAATTAATAACGTCTTTTTGTGTTCCTCCTCCATTTTTCCACTCTTCAAAAGCTTTTCTAGTACTTTCACTAAACATATCCATGTTTTGCTCAAATCGACCATCTGTTAACGATATTCCCATTTCCTTAACTAAGTCATTGACTTTATCAAGGTTATAAGCACCCGCATCTAAACCATTTTGAAGCATTCCGAACGTTTCATCAGCTGAATATCCCATTTGACTCCATAATTGGCTATATTCTGCCATATTGTCGCCTAATTCGTGCGTTTTATCTAAACCGTTTTGAGTACCCGAAACCATTAAATCCATTGCATCTTGAGCGCTCAAGCCGAAATTGACCATTAATCCATTTACACCACGTAACGTTTCATCCATGTCAGCGCCCATGGTGTTTTCTAGGACCATAGCTTGTTCCGTGATATTTTGTAAATCTTGATTATTTAAATCGCCTAAATTACGCTTTACCAAAATCAATGCATCTGTGGACTGATCTAACGATTCTCCAAAACCTTTATAATAAATGTCTCTGGCTACATTCGTTAATTCTTCAGCCTCTTGTTTAGTCAAACCAAAATTAGCTTGTATTTTACTCTGGGAACTACCTACACTATTAGCAGAGTCCACTGCTTGTTTCCCTAATTCTGTAAGCTTATCGCCAATGTCGCTTAAAACGTCAGAAGCTTCCATTAGATTATTCATATCTATTTTGCTTCCGATATCGTCCAAGTTAGTTGTATCTACATTTTTAGCAGCTTGTCCTAACTCTTCAAATTCACGTTCAGCATCATTAAGCTTCGCCTCCATCTGCATTGCTTCTGTGGATGTAGCGCCAAACTCAGACTGTGTAGCTTCTAACTGTCGTCTCAGGATATCTATCGTTTTCTCTGCATTTTCAGATTGTTGAGAAACATATTCTTGGGCTTTCGCTAATTTCTCGGATTCAGAAGCTGATTGACCAGCAGTTGCTTGCCATTTTTTGTATTCGGATTCAATCAGAGAAGCACTAGCTTGAACATTTTTCTGTTCACTGTCCAACTGTTGCATTGTAGACTCGTACGTCTGTATTTCGCCTTTTGCTTGAGCTAGTGCATTACTCGTTTTATCAATTTCGTTTGACAAACGTTGTTGTGCTGTTTGTTGATTAATCAGTTCTCTTTCAAGTTTCTGAACTTCGGTGGAATTTTCTCCATAATATTTTTTGGCATTAGCTAAACGTTGACTAGTTACTTCAACTTTTTGACTTTGTAATTCATACTGCTTTTCTAAAGAAGATAATTTACTTCCTAACTTGTCTGATTCAGAACCAGTCTGTTGTAATTGAGCTTGTTCTAGTTTTAATTCTGCTCTATTTTTAGTTAATTCAGCACTGATTTCTTTTAACGTAGATTTCAATCCGTCATCGTTAGCTATGAAAGTTACTTCTGCTTCTGTTCTCTTTTTAGCCATTTTTTACCTCCTTTCTTTAGTTTTTCTGGGATTGGTTTATTGCATAGTTTTTCCATCCTTCATAAGCACTCTTGTTGTAAGCCATTTGCAAAATGTCATCTAAACAGATATCGCTTAAAACCAAATCTGAAGGCATAGAAAAAACGTCGGTCAACATCGAATAGACATCGACCCACGTTTCAACTAAGAGCTTTGGCATTTTTACTTTTGAATCTTTTTTTCCTTATTTGCTTTTTCGAATTCTTTTTGATAGGCATCTCGTGCTTGTTTGAACATCATCAATTGATAAATATAGCTGGCAGTAGCCATATCAAAATCCCATTTATCGATAAATTCATCGAATGAAATATAATCAGTCATGTTCGCTTGTCGGTAAGCAATATACACAGCCTTTGCACCTTGAATAACAGAAATATCCATGGATCCTTTTCCCACAGTCATTTTTGCAAACTCGTCTGTGTTAAAATCTCTATTGATCATCAATAATTTCTTGATATTCAGTTTAGGTTCTAAATTCAAAATTGTTCCATCGTTTAGTTCAATTTTTGAGTAATCTTCGTTCATTTTGCTACCTCCGTTTTATGTTTAAGCTTGAGTCGTTGTAGTAGTGGTTGTTGAACTCTTTTTAATCACATCAGCAGATAGATTTGTCATCCATTGATCTGTTAAGTCTTCTTCAAGTTCTGCAACAATTGCTTCATGATAGAATTTACCAAATTCATCTTGCATAACTTTTGTTTCTAGTTCTAACGCAGCTACTTCATCCGCGCCATTTTCAATAGAGAATGTTAATCCTGTATTTGAAGTGCATGCTAACATACCAACTAACTTGCTATTTTCTTCGAAGTCATCCACGATCTCTGCAGCAAGTGAGAAATCTTCGCCTACGGAATCAGGACCGTAAGAGTAAATGCCTGGTTTAATACGTTCATCTTGTTTCAATCCATTGAAACGTCGATAAACTTCCATCGGTACATGTGCAGTAATTGTTACCGTCATATTGATTGGTTTAGATTTTGATTTTACTTCTGTCGCTCCACATTTTTTAACCACCGTTTGCATTTCTGTTTCGCCATCTAATTGTCCGTTACAATCTGTTGCGATTGCATTTTCTGCGTTCTTAAAATTAAAAGCAATTCGTTTGATACTCACGTTATCGAACGTTGTTACTACAGTTGTTGTTTTAGCCATTGTTGTTCCTCCTATTTATTTAATTTATCGAATTGACGAATCAGAAGTTCTGTAATTGGATCAAGTGCAAGACCTAATCCTCTTCTCATGAATTCGTCTGGCTGATTTCTTTTAGAAGTACCTATCCCCAAATCAGGATATTTTAAATACTCAAATTTTCTTGTAGGTCTAATGATGAAACCCAAATTAATATATTGAGTCTTAAGTGGACGACTATTTTTTGCGTGTTGGTGTCCTCTTCTTAAATCTGCTTCAGAAACAGGAATTTTTTCTGTAATCCTATCCACTGCAATAGCCGAACCCTTCGATTTCAATGCTTCATTGATCAGTCGTTCACTCTCGCTTGAATAGCGTTCCATCCGCCCAAGAAGTTCATCATGTCCATTTATTTTTAGCTCCCAACTATTTTTAGCCATGACAATCACTCTTCAATAATCGTCTAAATGTAAATACCAATTGATCGATATAACGATCTTGGTTCTCTAGTTTTAAATGATTGGGATCCATTCTCTGAAAACGAATCGAACGATTTTGAATCAATGAAATAATATCTAGTGAATCTCCTGTTAAATCTTCTCTATTTTCTGAATAGAAAGTTAGATATAGATTTTGACCCACGCTATATTTTGGTTCAGTGATCATTTCTATTTCTCCTGTTTCGAGAATGAAGTAATTAAAATCATCAGGTAGCTCATCCTCGCCTACGGAGTCTTGAAAGAGTTTGAGGCCAAAATGTTCTTCTAAGGAAGTTTTGATAGCAGAAATTTGCTTATTTAAACGTTCTTTTTCTTTAGAATTATCAATCACCATATTCACCCACACTTTCAAGATAAAAATAGATATAAAAATTATCGTAATCGGCATAGATAACGTTGTAACGCATACTATCGATTACGATAAAATATTGATCTTTATTAAATTTCTTGGCGATTGGATGAAATGGAGTCTTTACTTTCTTAGTTAATTTCGATCCCATCGCATCCATAGCTGTTATATCACTATCTCTCATGGAAAGATTTCTAAATTTTAAAGAAGTGATTTCTGTATCTTCTACACCAATCTTTTTTCCTAGTTCATTTCTTTTGGTAGTTTGCGTCAAAATCTTTAACCAACCATCGTTGAATGTTTCTTCGAGTCTACGATTATTCGCCATTCCCATCACCTGCAATATATTCTTGTAGCGCATAATGTTGAATGAAACCTAATAACTCACTAGCGAAATTTTGTTCAAACTCATCTAAAGCACGATTCCAGTCGTATCTACATCTTTCGATTAGCAATCCGTATTCTAAGCTTTCAGGAGAAAAAGAAAGTGTTGTACTCACTTTACTTTGAAGATAAACGGCATTTTTAGCTATCATCTTTTTAATTGACTCATCTTCTTCGTTCCAGGTAACGTAAATATTATCCTTCACAGCTATTAGCAATTCTTCAGTCACTTGTTCAGGCGTCATCTAACCACCGCCTTAATTGCTTTAACATATGCGTAAGAGCATTTTTTCTTGTTTACAAATGATAAATCTTCATCAAAAGGCGTAGAAGTCACGTATCTCCCTTTGAAAAATAAATCTTCATCGTTTGTTGTTACTCCAGCATTGTGTAAGATTTTTACTTCTTTAACTTTTTCTATTGGATCGGTAGCAAAACAAAAGTCTAATTCCTCGTGAACTTTAGGACCAATATTGAAATACATCATGTTCCAAAGCTGTGCCCACATCTCGGCTGTCCAAATCTGTAAATTTGTTTTTTGCCCTCTAAGGTAGCGATATAGCCGATTAGAATCTAGATAAACCTTTTTCCAATAATTCGCTTTAGGACGGTTAATAACCCACTGTGCGCCTCCTGAATTAGTGTTTATAGTTTCCAAAGATTCTACTGTAACATTTACAATGTTTGCCATATCTTTTAGAATATTTTCTCCGTTTTCACAGCTTCTAATATAATCAAGACTTAAATAACTACAGCAGTCGCTACAATACCAAACATCATCTTTAGAAGGCAATTTGCGCAAATTAATTCTTTTATTGAAAATGACATCCGAATCGATATAGAAATATCGGTCGTCCTCACGCGAATGATCTTCTTCTAAATATTTCCACCATAAATATGGTTTAATCGAAGGAATATACTCTTTGTCGTCCCGCAGATCATCGTACACATGAACTTCAACGCCATATTCCTTCTCAAAAAAAATAGGAATCTGATCATCGTGTCTGCTGAAAAGCAATACGATATCTTTGATTCCTAGTTTCTTCAGATTAGTTAAACAAACTTCAAGCTCCCATTTAAACCGATTGATTGCCGGCTGACAAAGAATATACTTCATTCTGATCACCTACGCTTGTGTTGTAGTTGTTGTGGTTGTTGGTTTTGTAGTTGTAGTAGTAGTTCCCAAAGCGCTAATATCTAATACAATGAAACTATCGTTACGTTTAGGTTGTCCATTTGCGTATTGTTTAGCTAGATAAATGCGTTCGTCTTCAACAAAATGGTATTCATCTGAAGCTTCGATTTTTAGCGTAGATCCTACACCCATGAAGTAATCTGAAGCTACCCCAATAACTGCTTTTCCTTCTGGCACAGCTGTTGACTGCAAGTCTGAAACTGGTACTGGCAATACTTGTACATATTCTCCATTAGCAGTTAGTACGGTTTTAGCTGGGAAAACTTTAGACCAGTAATCTGTTGGATTCACAATTAGGACCACATCAGAAGGATTTACATTACGATAAATCGGATCATCTACGCCTTCGATATTGAATTTTGATAGTCGTGCCATCAAACCGCCCATAGTTGCAGCATCTAAAGCTGTAATAGGTTCTGCTGTTTTTTCAGCATATTCTCCACTAGTTTGTTTGCTCATGTCACGCATCATTCCGACTGGCATATCTTTACCAGTACCATCAACAATTGCTTGTTCTAATGCAATTCTCAATGATTCTACTAAAACAGTACGGACATAACGATCTAACCATACTGGACCTAAGTCAAGCATTGCCTTACATACAGGAATATAACCTGATAGCTTGAACTGCTTCATGTTAATTACGTCAAAGCCATTATCTAAAACTTTTTTAACAGCTTCGCAAAGTTTACCCCACCATGCTGGATTGACTCCACGTGACACGATCCATTCTGTTACACCAGTTGTGTTAACAAAAGTAATTTTTTGCAATAGTGGATGAGATTGTTCTAAATCTTCAAATACGCGTTCAAATACAGTAGCTGGTACTAATTCTTCAACCCCTGCAAAACCTTCGTTATTCACTACTTCGTTATAGAATTTTGTTTCTTGTGTAGTTAGTACACGCTGACCACGGTTCATTAATACTAATTGATCTTGATTTTTTGCTGTTGCTTCTTCTAAAATTTTATCCTGAATTTCCTTAGATAAACTTACCATAGCTGCGCTAAAAGATTCTTCGTTACCATCTTTAAAAGCTTTCATCAATTGGTCGCTTGCAGCTGTTACACCTTTTAAATTTTTAACTGTCATTATTTTGCATCTCCTTGTCCAAATGTTTTATTTAATGCTGCTGTAAATGCAGCGATTTTTTCTGCTCTTTTTTCTTCAACGTCATTCAAAATTTCTTCAACGCTTTGTTCTTTCTTAGTTTCAGTACCTGCGCTATTTTCTGCATCGATAATTTCATCGACCAATCCGTAACTCAAAGCTGTTTCTGCATCCATAAACGATTCTTTTTCAAGAAGTTCTTGCAATGCTTCATCTGTGCCGTTGAATCTTGTTTTATATGAAGCCTTTACCGATTTATCAATTGATTCCAATTGATCAGCAATCGTGCGGAAATCATCGACATTTCCTTCTCCGTATGTGGAAGCGCGGTGAATCATCAATTGTGCATTGTTGTAGATTTTTATAGTATCGCCAGCCATTGCGATAATTGAAGCAGCACTAGCGGCTAAGCCGTTAATCACAACGTTAACTTTTGCTTTATTTGACTTAAGTAAGTTCCCAATAGCAATCCCTTGAAATACGTCTCCGCCGTTTGAATTAATTACTACTTCAATTTCTTCTTGATCACCTAGACTATCCAAAATATTTTTGATTCCCTTGTCAGTATTCCCTTCAAAGAACCAACTAGAACCAATAAATCCCTGAATAAAAATTTGCGGTACTGTGCCTTCATTCTTTACTGCTAGAAATGTTTTCATTGTCGTCATTCGCCTCACCTCCTTTCGATACTTGTTGGTTGTTTTTAGTTATAAATATTTCATCTGCCATCGCCTTATCAGAGCGATCATTTCCAACGCGTTCTCTTCCTTCGTTGATTGTAAATACCCCATTTCTAATGCCGACATCAATAGCATCAACCAAATCTTTGAAGCTAGTAATCTTGATCATAGTTGTATCCACACGTACAAAATTCCCTGACAAGTATTCTTCTGCTTCATAGAGACTAGCGTTAAACGCATCCTGAATAAGTTCAGCAATCGGTATGATTTCGAACATTAAAAAAGCGTCCACTTGATCCGATAACCCACTCATGTCTCCCTTTAGTAGGTTTTTCGGAACGTGAAACGCTGCTGCTGTCATCTCAAAGATGTCATCTATTAAGTTTTTTATATCTCTTGAATTGCTTTGAAAGTTTCCGCTGAAATCTTCTAATGTGTACTCATTTTGTAATTGAAATACCGCACCTGCATTATCGGCTTCCATAAAAGCCTTAAATTGTGATGTCATCATTTTATTGATTTGATCTTGTGTTGTATTGTCTTGCGAACGGAATAAATTACCTTTCAGTACGTATCTACGAGCGTTAGAACGCTTGTAAACATTCATAGCACTAGAAATGAGTTTCCCATACGCTTGATAATACGCATCAACTAGTTGCCTAATTTGTTGATCTGCGTATTTTATATAGATAACATCACTTTCTAGAAATTCTCTATCAAGGACTATATTGTTAATTTGCACTTGAGAAAACACATCATCTTTCAATGCATATTCTGTGACATCCCAACTATCCGCAATAAATATTTCGCTAGAATTATTAGATGGAGAAACGATCAATACTTCATTGTAGAATATTAATCTCCTGATCAGTTTTTTTCTAAATTCTGTTGCATTATTTTTCTTATTAGGAGCTACATTCAGCCTATAGTACAGATCATTCTTTTTATTTTTTCCATCTTCATATGACTTGAATTCTGCTTTACTCATCGCATTTGCAATCAAATCAATACAAGTTTCAATCGCAAATTTTCGATACACAAAATCAACTTGCAATTTACAAAAGTATTCTTCTAAAGGAACCGTTGCTTTTTTTGTGAAGTATCCTACCGCCTTTTGAAAAATCCCCACTTTCTCACCTCCTTTCAAGTTAGAATACTAGAGGAGTAAATCCAGTTCCTGTATTTTCTACTGAGCTATTTGTGACTGTTACAGGAGCAGAATCATAAATATCATCTAAAAAATTCAAACCATGAAGGAATGAAAAAAAGCCATCCGTTTTTCTAGTTTCAGGTTCTATTTTTTCATAGCGTATATTCCCATTAGAAATATGCTCTTCATATACATTCATGCAATACCAACGCATAATTGCATCATCACCAAAATATAAACGTTGATTAATAAAAAGGTCATCAACCAGATCTTTTAACATACCATGTGTAACAGATCCGCTTCGAACAATTTCTACAGTAAAACCTGCTTCTTCTAAAGCGGGCTTCAATATTTTTGCACGGTACATATCCATAGAGATTTTTTTAATGTAATATTTATTACTCATTTCAAGAAACCAACCTACGATATAATCAGCTTCTATATTTTTCCCATGAACGATCTGTGATTTACCTTGATCTATAGAAATATCTATAATCTCTCGTTTTATGTTCTGTAATCGAAGAGCTGATTCGTGGATAAAAGTATGTTGTGTAAAATACACATCTTTATCATATTTTCCTAGCAACCCAACGCTGGCAAAATCTCGTCTATCAGCAAAATCGACTGTTCCTATCACTTCATCCATTTTTTCAGGAAATTCTTTTTCTTTCGTATGAAGAACATCATCATATGAAGCTACAGCAAAGCGTGTGTCTTCCATTGGTCTGTTCATTCGTTTCGTCATGAACGTAAGTCTTAAACCAGCATTACGTTGCATTTGAGAGTATTCTTGAAACATTTTCCGTTTTAGATCTGCATTGTAATTAATAGTTGGACAAGCTTTTTCCCACATGTCAGGATCATCAACTTCATTGTCGTTATCCAAGCGACAAATAAATGGAAACAAACTAGAAAATTCTGCTCCATCCTTATCAATTCCAAGTTCTCCAGAAAGAATCATTTTTGATTCTTCTATAATGTCATCAAGTGGTCCACCTCGAACATGACCATTAGTTGTATCATAAAATTCTCTATAATCTCGAATTTTACCACCACCAGAAGTAGCTACATTCATCATTGAATAATCTTCATTTTCGTGAATTTCATCAAAGCGGTTTGCTCCTGGCCGTTTACCATCTTTTGTTCTAGCGTTCGCCGTGTTATAACGAAGTTTGCTATTTGTAGCAATATTTTTAATGACTTCCTTGGTTGCTTTAAATACTTTTTTATCTAAATCAGGATGAGCTTTAATCACTTGATAGACGTCTTCAAAGCTAGTCTTGGCTTGATCTTCATTATTCGCAAAAATGTCAATATTATAATTTTTAATACCATGTTTAGCGGTTAGTAGAAAGAAGTTGTTCCATGATGCATAACCCGTTTTGCCATTTCCTCGACCCATCAGAGTTAAATATCTATTGAACACAAGCGTTTTATCTTTTTTCCATCGGACTCCATAAATAAAACATTGTAGAAATTTTTCCCACGGTATTAATTCAAATGGAAAGTATTGTGCTGGTATATTGATTGAATCCTCTACCATTTGCTTATCGAAGTAAATATCTTCTCTAGTAAAGACTCTTTCTTCTAGATACTTTTTTAGCAATAATTGCTCTTTGCATACCTTGATAGTGCCTTCTTCTATAGCTTTGAACCAATTTTCAATATGCTTATAACTCAGGAATTGATTCATTTGCTTCACCTACCAATTCAGGAGTAATGGCAAGTTTATCCAACATCAATCCCATTTGTTTGTTGACAGAAACAAGCAACGCTACTGATTCATTCTTTTTACCATTCTCCAGTCTAATGCCGTTCTCGGATATATCTTCTTCCAGTGATATCGCCGTTTCCCATAAACTGATATAACGATCAACATTATCTAAGAATGGCTCAATATTTGTTTTCTGACTTTCCAATTGGCTTATTAAAGAGCGGCGTAATTTTTCTCTGTAGCGATTTTGAGACAATTCGTTTTTAAACATTTTAGCCCTCCTTTCATGATAAAGTTCGAAAAAATCTCTTTTCCTGACAGCCCCCTCCGTTTCATCACCCCCAAAAAATTTGCGATTTATTTTAAGGGGGGGTTATCTCACCATCGGAATGAAAGCTTCAGCGAAGTCAATGTAATAATTAATCTCTTCAATGCTATATCCAAAAACATTTTTTATTCTTTCAACGTTATTATCTTTATTCAATGATTCTCTCACTTGATTCACTTTGTATTTACTGCAACAGTTATCTGATAACAGATCCCTAATACCTACATAGCGAACGTATATCAAACGTTTAATTAATCCCTGAGTATAAGATGAATACTCTTCAATCTTTTCTGTATCATACTCTCTGCCATTGTCATTGATGATCATGCACTTACCACCTTTCACTTGCATCGAAGTTAGCAAAACTTTCTATCTTCTTCTCTTGTTTATCTAACGCTGTAAGATATCTGCCATGAACTTCATTATGATGTTCAACACATAAACAAATAAGATTATCTAAATCTAAAGCTAAGTCAGGTCTATCCTTGACTTTCTTTATATGATGAACGTTCTCTACTCTATGATACTTACCTATTCTTCTACACTCTTGGCATTCATAGTGATCTCGTTTCATCGCTTTCTCTCTAAGCCTGCGCCATTTAGGAGACTGATAGAACTTAACCAAACGATCTTCTCTTATCAACTGTAATAACCATCTATAGAATTCCTCGGTCATGTTCCGTCTCCTTTCGCAATCTTATTTAATGCTTAGCTATTCTTTTGCCATACAATGGAATAACTTCGTTGTTTTCCTTTCGTTTATATGTATCACTCTTTATTGGTCTTCTATACTTTCGTACTATCTCACCGTTACCGTTTTGCACAGTGATTACTTCATACTTCTGTTCTAAGTATTGTGGTCTATACATCGTTGTTACCTCCTTTATGTAAAATAAAAAGACCACCTCGAATTGAGATGATCTATCACCATTCAACTTTCCCACATTTCACACATCCAAAGAATTTATCACAATTGCGTATATATAAGAACACAAAGTCATGATTGCATTTTCTTCTTTTCCAAAACGACAACCTTTTTGTTTCTGCAAATCGTTTCTGATCCTTGTCTAATTGATCCATATTATATCTCCTTTACGCAAAATAAAAAGACCACTCAACGAGTGATCTGTAAATCATAAAACATCATCAGCTATCAAATATTACTTCTAGTGAGCGTTCGATACCTAAATGTTTTTTATAGAAAGTCTTTAGTTCTTCTTTATTCATACTATTTTTTCGATTGTAACCTGAAATATTTTTTTGATTAGGGCATACATCCATTCGAATTCCAACGTATTTTATTTTTGCAGCAAACTCTGCTAATCTCTCTAAAAAATATGAAGCTATACCTTTGCGTCTATCTTCGGGATCTGGGACATATATGAAATTTAATCTTAAATAGGACGGACTATTTTCTTTTTTCAGTTTTTCTATTCCTTTACTAGGAGATAAAAAATCCATTACAAAAATATCATCTCCGTTTTTATTTTTCAATGTAAATTTAATTCCATATTCCGTCTCCATTCCTTCATGAAAATGATAAGTAATCTCTTCTTCTTTTAAAGCTTCCGGCAATCCCCATAACTTTACTTGTTCTTCCATATCCATCAATATCACCTCAGTAAAATCTTACCACAGATATTGTGAAAATAAATACTAAGCGTATAATTTTAGTTATCAGCGAGTGGTCCGCTGAAATAAATCAAAAGGTGGTGAAAAATATGAACTTAAGCGAGGTTCAAGCTGCGTATTTTATTTTAAATTGTTTAGACCCTGATAATTATACTGTTAAACTGTATGTTAAGAATGGTTGCAAAATTTTCAGTGCAGACTTTTTAAAACTCTCTGAAACAGGTTGGTCTGTGATTCAAGAAAGTTTTGATGAAGATTTTGACTTTTCAAGCCCAAAGATATCCATAGCAAGTGGTGCAGAAAAAGGATTCCTTTGGGCAAAAGCTGCTAAGACATGGAATGATAGTTTTTCATATTATGATTTGTCAAATTAAGCTAGAATAAAATGCTTCTTGTACATAGCTCAAAAATATTTCGATTGGTGTTCTGTAATTCAATGATTTTCTTGGAATATGATTACGTTGATTGCTGACACTGGAAATAAATGTCTGATTCACTTCTCTAAAATCCATTGATTTCGGCAGTCCATTACGACGCAGAATCCCGTTAGAATTCTCGTTTAATGGGCGTTGAGAAGGTGTTCCAGGGTCCGCAAAATATATATCAATATCATGTTGGTTACTAATGGCTTTCCAGTTAGAAAATTCTTTTCCACAGTCAAACGTAATAGATTTAAAGAAGTTTTTAGGGAAGCGAGAAAACCATTGATTAAGGGCAGTTTCAATATCTAATGCCTTACGGCCGTTGGGTTTAATCGTGATAATGACTTTAGATAATCTTTCAACTAAAGTAATGACGGCACTTTTATGATGAATGCCAACGATCGTATCACCTTCAAGGTGACCAAACTCAGAATTGAAATCAGGATAATTATCAGGTCGATCATGGATTGAGCGCTGATACTGTTGTTTTCCCCGTTTTTCCTGATGGCCATTGGGTTTTCTTTTACCTTTCATCGGTAGTGTGTCAATATCAAATATTCCTTTAGAAAATAAACGATAAAGTGTTCTCATACCGCATGAAACAGGCCTTTCTTTTCGCCCGATAATGACGTCAGGCGTCCAACCAAGAGTGACTTTCTCTTTAATGTAATCTACTTCATGAGCAGGTAATTGAATGACTTTTCTACCACATTTTTTCTTATTTTCTTTATACTGGTGCCAATAATCAAGAGCAGTCTTGCCTTGCTTGAACTTATTGACTACACTATAAATAGTTTGTATAGCACGTCCCATTCGGTTAGCGATTTCAACCGGCTTATTATGTTGAAGATAATATGATTCTATCATTGTCAGTTCGTCTATGGTAAGATGTTTGTAGGTCATTTATGGTTACACTCCTTTGTTTTCTTTCGTCGGAAATACAATTTGAGTGTACCATAAATGCCTTTTTATTTTTCTAACTTAATTTTACAATTCGCGTATCCTAGACAATCAGTAAAACTTTTGGATCATCCACAACTATTATTAGAAAAAGTTAAAGCTTTTATAGGCAATCTTCAGATAGAAGACTATAAAGAATTTTCTACATTGGCTTATAATACGGAATATATCGATGGAAAAAAATTCAATTTTTGTTTGTTGCCAGAATCCAATTACGAATTATTTACTATTGAAGTTTCAGAAAATTAGACTCATACTTTAATAGATTGTAACAGTACTGAAGGCTTGCGTATGCTTCGTCATATGTTAAGTCTTCTTCTTTTAATAATTTAGTTAGTTTTTCTCCAACCTCTTTAACAACGCTTGATCCAAAAACTTCTTCTGGTTTATTGTTGCGTTTGAATTTACTCAAATAATGTTCTCGTGCACTTTCTTTATCCATTCGTTTTTCCTCCGATGTATAAATTAATAGACAGCAACGGATGATAGATAATAAGAACAGTTAGAAGGAGTTGAAATTCACATCCTTATTCTTAATATTTCCGTTGCTGTCTATCGAAGCTTAATTGTGAAACAATAATAAAACGATGTTCCTTTTATTATTATTTTGTCTCAGACCTATCACTAATCTTTCGAGACTACCATAATATCACGTTAAAACACTTAAAAACCCTACACTATCCCTACAAAAACCCTACAAAATCAACGATACTGAACTAATACGCCTTTTTTATATGCTTCTGCAAATTCGATCAGCGCGATAGATTTCAGCTTCTCTACATTCTTTTCACCGTATCCTCGTATCAATTGCCCTATTTCATAATTAGAGTGCTTGTTTACGTCACAGAAGCTGTAGTAGAGTATCTGACGGCTAATCAGACTAAGAGCCATCAAAGCCGCTAGAATCGCATCTCTCTCCGCTTCTATATCCATCATCTGAATAATCGCGTCTTCTGCCTTATTGCCGTGTTTCGGTGCCTTCGGCATATCCGTAATAATCGGCGACTTAATATCTATCAAAGAACGACCTGCCATCCGCTCCAAACGTCGAAAGTTCTTCAATACATCTCTCGCATTACATCTTGTCTGTTTGAAATCTACCTCTCGTAACAATTTCATCAAGTCAAACCGCTCCTTTTATGTGATATAATAAACTTGTTGGATTTATTACATCAGCCGGAGCGATCCGGCTTTTTTTATTTGCCGAGTTACACTTCTCGACTTACATAGCTCACAACAGCTGCATAGTAAGTTGAATAACCGGCCATAAAAGCTGTTAAAGATATATGCTTAATTTCATTGTTTTTCGCAAAATCATTTAATTCTTTTTCTAAATCATAGCGGGAGTCCTCTTCAAAGATTTTAAATTTCATTGTTTATAACCTCCATATCCACCAATCTCGCTACAGCTAAATTCTCTTTGCTTTTCGCTAACCACTTGTCACATTCCATCGTGTTTTCGATACGAATGATTGCTGAGTGATTATAGAGATGTTCTACATATCCACGAAATGGATAGATGAATCCTTCTGCTTCGCAGCGAACCATGTCACCGACTTTGAATTTTGGTTTCTTACGTGTTTTAGGGTTCTTTGTCGGCATGTCTAGCATTAAACCGCCGATACCGTGACTGCTAGCGTAAAATCCGTCTTTTAGTTTCATCTTTCTACCACCTCTTCCACTGGCACAGCAAATGGTCAATATCTTTCATCAATTGCTTTTATTTCTGCTTCCGTAAAACGAGTTACTCTGATCGCATCAATGCTGATATTCTCTTCGATATCATAATTCACATAAAGTTTATTCTGTTTTGCTGGTAATTCTATAAAATATTCAGCTTCTTCTGTGATATTCATTTCACACCTCCACTTTCTCGGCTTCCAAATTCTCTTTCTTTGCTAACAATCTAAAATTTTCATAAAAGTAGTTGATTGATTCTTCGTCAACCGAACGATCGTCCAAATCAGTAAAAAATTCATCTTTAATACCGTTCACCAAAAGTATTCCATCATCATCAACGCTCTCAACAAAATATACCTTCGCCTCATGCTCACCTTTACGAATGACTAAATCGCCTTCGTTTACCACCCACTTAGATTCCTCGACCTCGTAGCCGTATAACAAAGCTTCTGTTGCTTTTTCTTTATTAAGATAAAGGCTATCTTCAACAAGCCAATCTAGTAACTCTCTTGTTGTGGAAGGATTTTCGCTTTCACCAAGTTCATAGTCCACGCCATAACCCCAACCTGCACGTGTAATAAGAGAGATAGCATAAAACTTGTCACGTTTTTCAAGGACTTGTTTTACCCATTTGTCAAAAAACTTCGGCATAACGTGTTTCTGCGGTTCACCAGTCTTACCAAATACAGCATTATCTAAAGTGTTTCTCAAGCTTTGTGCCGATTCAGGATAAGCCTCAGCTACCTTATTCCAAGCTTGTTCGTCTGTAATTTTTGATTCATTTAGTCTTTTCACCAACTTTAAAGATACTTCATAAGCGCCGTACCTTCCTTGACCATGCTCATCCATAGCGTTCTCATAACTCTTTACATATTTAGCTAATTCATCAATCAATTCTTGTTTATTCATCGCTGTTCATCCTTCATAATCTCTTCGCTATATCTGCTATCACTGGCACAGTCACACTGTTTCCAGCCTGCTTATAAAGCTGACTATCGCTGTTTACTTCTTTTGCTCGATCAAATGACCAATCTGGGAAACCTTGTAGACGCCAACACTCTCGAGGTGTCAGTTTGCGGATTTTGTAATTATCTGTAACTACTGCTTGCTCTTCGCCAGTTAACAAAGTATTTGCAATTCCCTTTCCCACACGCCCTCTTCGTGTATCTGAGTTAGGGTGACTGATATTGACCGAATCTCCTGGTAAAGCTTCAGCATAGCCTTTTGAAGTAGCTTCTCTCACTAGAATTCCATGCCTATCTTGTGCTGTTAGAGTAAACATTTCATCTCCGTCTTCTTTAAAGCGTCTGCCATTTTGTCGCTTTTCTAATCTATCTGGTGTCAGAACAGGCACTACAATTTTTGTAGGATCTTTTTGTGTAGTTGTACTGCACATCGTTGGCGCTATTCCCTCAATAGATACAACGTCTCCGCTTTGCGACAGACCTTTTCTGCGTATATTGCCTATTTTTTTGATTCGATATTTTGGATTAATCTGTTCGTCATTTCCTGAGAAAGGAAATATTTTTCTGGTACGTTCTCCTCTAAGATGTCCGATAATGAATACTCGCTCCCTGTTTTGTGGAACGTAGTCTTTAGAGTTAAGCACTTGCCATTCCACATCATACCCGAGGTCATCCAAGGCTCGGAGAATCGTCTCGAACGTAGCCCCTCCTTCGTGATTGAGGAGTCCTTTGACGTTCTCAAGGAATAGATAGCGTGGTCTGAGAATAGATGCGAACCTTGCAATTTCAAAGAAGAGAGTTCCTCTAGTATCTTCGAAACCTTTTCGCTTTCCTGCAATGCTGAAAGCTTGGCACGGAAATCCTCCACAGATAACATCGACACTTCCGATTCCTCGAATAAACTCATCTGATACTGTTGTGATGTCATGCATTTCCACCTCTCCTTCTGTGTTGTGAATTGCTTTATAACTAGTTCTAGCAAATTTATCGATTTCGCAAAATCCAACACATTCATGTCCAGCGGATTCCATACCTAATCGGAATCCGCCGATGCCTGCGAATAAGTCTAAGAATTTCACTTAGCATCTCCTTCCTAACCAAATCAGTTGATATATCCATTTGTGGTACAATATAGTTAAAGGAGGTAATAACAATGAAAAAACGAATTGCTTTATTAATGGGGCCGTCAGTAGACCCATCAGGAACCATTGAGCAGCGTTTAAAAGAAATGCTGTCAAATTATTATCTTGTTGATGATTACTATACTGGTGGAGTCTTTGACTGCGTTGTCGCCCCTGAGTCTCTTTTAAAGACATACGCTATAATCAATATTCCTAGCTCTCAGCGTTGTGTGATTGAAGATCAATATTTCATCGCTGAAAACTTTGAATATATCAAAGCTGAAATCGATAAATGTATCGGAAACCGAAGACAAGTGTAACTTGTCTTTTTTTGTGCCTCATCATTCACTTCACTCCAAGTCACTCAACTTCACGAATACACCATCTACCATTTTCCCTGTTCGTCCTTTGATTTCGTTGTACGCCATTTCTAAACACTCTTGTATGTTTGTCCCTTTTTGCATGGAAAGGATAATCAACGTGACGATTGTGTCGCCTATGCCGTCTTTCACAGCTTCCATGTTGCCACGGAGCATACCAGCAGCAATTTCAGCCGTTTCTTCAGCTACTTTTAAAAACTGTTTTTCCGGAGGAGTGTTATGCAATCCTCTCTCCACCGCCCACAAATTCACTAAATCTACTAACGTTGAAACCGTAATTTTGTCAACATTTTCTTTGACCTCTTCAATAGATACATACTCAAAAATAAATTTACGTGTATTTCCATTCATTTCAGAAATATTTTTATCACACCATCTTTCTGAATACCCATAGTGTTTTGAACAATCTCTTGCAGAAAGAAAATATCTAGTTACTCCTGTCTCTTTTTCATAACATTTTACTGGTTTGCCACTTTTGGCTTTCGCTGCTGTTTTTGCTACAACTGGATACTTCTTTAATCCCATAGCGTACGCATGATAAAGTTGTTCTGACCTGTCAGCCCACTCAAGGTTAGAAATGTGGCTATTGATCTTGTTACCGTCAATGTGATTGACAGTTTCTTTATTTTCTAGGTTTGGGATAAATGCTTCCGCAACTAATCTGTGTACTTTTGCCGTTTTTTTCTTCCCAAAATATGTCAGCTTCACTGTTGGATAACCATCAGTATTTAACCGCTGCTGTAAAATCCTCGCTTTTCTTAACTGACCTCTAGCATCTATATAACTCAAAACAACTACTTCACCATTACGTGTAACTACGTGGTGAGGGAAATCCTTGACATACTCAAACTGCTTTTCTGACAGATCTGCTTGATCCAATCCCTTATCTTTTGCCCACTGCTCTACTTTTGTGATTAGTTCGTCCATTATTTCTCCTCCACATACCTAAACTGTCGTCCTTTTGAATCAATCCATAAGCTCCTAGCTCTATCCCAAATAATGTTTTTGCTTAATCCAGTAATTTCAGATAACTGTTCAGCAGTACCTGTTACTAGAATTCGATCACCATGCCAGATTGCAATTTTTCTCGGCGTTTTCCGTTTAGGCTTTTCAGTCCACATTGATTTGCCGAGCTTTTGGACTTCTGCAACTATTTCTTTGTCTTCTTGCCAATTCTCAGAATATGTCAGTTCAATGATTCGTTTCATTGCTGCTTTCTTATCCACGCTCATTCCTCCAATCTACGAATTTCCCTTCTTAAATTCTCAATGTGCAAATCGATTGCCTTTTTCGCCGTTTCATTGACCATCACTGCCTTTGTCCGTTCCAGATCGTCAATCTCACGCTGAAGGCTTCGAATACGCATTTGAATCACTTCTTCTGTTGTCATGATGGACCACCTCGTTAAAAACGCTCTTCCTTGAACGTATTCCGATATTTTTTAGCTAATATCAACGGCACTTGATATTGATGACAGAACAACTTTGCCTTGATCTTAAAGTCTTTTGTCTGCATTCCTTTGACATCTACGACTTTGACAAGCTTGCCGTTTTTATAAAATGTGAAGTCAGGAATATACTCGATCTTGCGATACTTCTTTCCGTCTAGTTCAAATTTTGGCATTAGCTCAAATCGTTCCTGAAGTTTTACTTTCCAGCCGTTCGCTTCCGCTTGCCACAAGGCTAGATCGTAATACTCTGCTTCTGCGATAGAATCAAACTTGATACCTCGATGAACAGTCTTTTTATTACGGTATTTATTCATGCGATACTACCTTTCACTGGTTTTATACGCTTGTCTGCTGTTTGTTGGAATTTCAGCGCATAACCTTCTGAATTCTTAAATATCCTAGAAACAATTCTTTCGCCGTAGGCTTCTCTTAGTTCAGGACCAGATAAGTTTGTTGTGATGATCGTTGCCTTGTTCTGTCTGGCTTCTAAGAGCGTGTTTAACGTGTTGTTTGTAAACTGCCTACTATTTGATACCCCACTACCTAATTCAGCTCCAATATCGTCAAAAACCACCAAATCAGTTGTTTTAATATCGGCTATAAGCGATCCTTCAATTTCTTTTCTCAGTTCAGCATTGTTATAAGAAAACTTTATTTGCTCTAATAATTCTTGATAGCTTATAAAAAGTATTTTCTTGTCATAATTTGAGCGCTCAAGTATTTCCCAAACTGTAGCCATTGATAAGTGGCTTTTCCCGCTTCCTGATTTCCCTGATAGAATAAAATGTGCAGGATGGTTCAGCAGAACCTCATTCGTATAGCTTTTTGCTTTTTCTAAAGCGATTTTTGTTTCTTGATCCACTACGTGATAATTTTCCATTTTGCATTTAAACAAAGTTTTATCTGTTAATACCGAACCATTTTGAAAAAAACTCAACGCTCGTGCTTTTAAGCTGTCGTTATATATCCGTTCGGTCTGTATATCCTCTTTCACACGTAACGCTTTATAACCACAACTCATGCATGTTGGTTTACAACGTTCTGACCCGTCCTTATTTTTCCCTCGCCAACTATACAAAGGTTCGCTGCACTCTGGGCATTTTCCACTTTGTACTAAAACTCTTCTTATTAGCTTTTCCATAGTACTTGCTAGGCTTTCCATCAGTTGTATCTCCTTTGTTAAATTGGCAAGTCGTCATATTCACTAGGATTGCTGTACTGTAGTTTTTGACTTTGCTTTTTATGATTATTTTTATCTGCCTTGATTTCGAATTTAAGCTTCTCAAATTTTTCTCGCAGTTTCTTAGCACTTCTAATATTTCCAAACCAAAATTCATTTGTAGGTAGCCAATTGATCACATACTCAATCGCTTCTATAGATGCTTTATCTCTTTCTTCCATCAACCTGATTGTGTCTGCCCATTTTTCGATATCTACTTTATTCATTTCTTTTGGAAAATCTTCAGTTAAATTACTTTGCAATTTTTTAGCAAGGCGTAAGTGTTCGTCAGAATACTTACCTTTCTTTTCTTCTTTATCTATATCTATATCTTCTTCTATATCTTTATCTGTACCGTCACGTGACGTCACGCTAACGTCATTTTCCAATTTGAGACGTTCCTGTCTCTTTCTTTCTCTGTATTTACGGTTTCTTTCAGCATTTTTTAGCCTTACTTTATCCATACCCTCGATATTTTGATGTTTTTCCCAATTACTGATGGCAATTAGTCCATCACTGCTTAGATCAATCATGTTGAAATTTGCCAATGTAGTTAGCGCTAAGCGAACCGTATTTACGTTTTTGCCAAACAATGTAGCAAGCATTTCTTCGGTATAAGGCATGTTCCTCTGGATATATATCAGACCATCGTCGTTAGTCTTTCCTGCTAAAACTAGTAATCGAATCCATATAACGATGATGGCATCCGACTCAGGAACAGCTTGGATTAATCGTATTTTTTCATCGTCAAACATAGTAGTTTTAAGTTTGATCCAACTTATCTCAGCCAAATTTATCCTCCTATCCTTAACTTTTTAATTGTTTCCTGGTTTAACTTGATCCCTTTGATTTGATATTTATTTTTGAAATTGATCACACCTATCTTGTGTTTCTCCGTGTGATGAATCCTGCAGAGTGCTGCAAATGTGTACTCTGAATGATCAACTTCTTTGCGCTTTCGTCTTCCCAGCGCTTTGTCAAAGTGATCAATATCAGCTCCTGTTTTGCCACAGATGCAACAAACTCTTTTTGTAATGCATTTGTAGAAGTAATAATCTTGATTCGCTGGTAAAATCTCATAGCCTTCTTTGAAAGGAATATGATGTTCAAAGATGAAATCTAAGATGATATTTGCTAAGACATTGGCATCACTCACAGTTGTATTCGATTCGTCTTTCAGGCTTATTTCGCGCCCTGTGACACCTTCAAAACGGAAGTAGAAGAATTCCTTCCAGAAGTCTGTTGGCATGCCTGTATCGATGAAAATATCACCTATCAGTGCATAGATGAAGTTTCGTTGCTGTACGGTGAACCGACGTGGATCAATAAAACGAATTTCAATGACTCGATCGCCATCATATCCGTCGTACATCGTCTTCAAACGTTCAATGTTCACTTCCTCATTGATGGTTGCGCCTATGTCTTTCCCTTTGAACTTTTTCAGAACCGCTGAATATGAATCAATCAATGGTTTAAACACTCATATCACTTCTTATCTAATTCTTTTCTCTTAGCTGCTATTGCTCGCTCCATCAAGGCGCATTGCTCATAGCTTAACTGTTCAATAGTTTCAACGTTATCAGCTAAGAGCCCTAATTTATCTGTCTGCTCATTAACATATTCAATTAAGGTTTTGGTCATATCTTTACCCATCTGCTCATTGAAAGCTTCTAGAATCGTCTCTAGCATGTTTAATTTCTTTGTATCGATTCTAGGTGGTGTTGGAATATCTTCCCCTTGAAATACATATAATCCCAGTCCGTGTAGAGCCAATGCTTTCACAAAGCATCGCTTCAATGAGTTATTGATTTGCATTGCATTTGGTTTAACAACTGGTTGGTTTCGATAATCTAAAACAGGAAATAACTCGGTTTCCGTGTGTCCTTTAACCGTTACTGAGACAGATACATAAGTCCCTGTTTCATCCATAAGAAAAGGTTTATATTCCTCAACAAGAAAGTCTTGATGAGTTCCAGAAACAACTCTGTAGTGTTTATACTCATTAATAGTTACCGTTGCCTGTGGATCATTCTTTTTCATAATCTCCCATGCGTGAGCCCAAGATAAATAATCAAAATTTCCTTTTTTCTTGAGAATTTTATTTAACTTGCGACTAAAAAGTTTTTCAAAAGTCGATGTCCCTTTGCTTTCACTCATCAAATTCTGCCTCCATTTCAGCAATGTATTTCTTACCTGGTCCGTAATAAGAGATATCAATCAAGTTATCTCTGTCGTACTCTTCTAATGCGCCAATCAAGCCATCTTCGATGACGTAAATATATTCAGGTTTATTCGAATGCTTCGATAAATGGATAAGATAAACATGATCCCAAATAGTTACGAAGTTGCCTAAATCATCTTGATCACATGCTAGTTCTTCATCCGTCAAAAGATTTCGTCTGATTTTTCGATTATTTGTTTCCTTGGCATTCGATTTGCCCCAACTAGGATCAGTCAAATATTGATCTAGAGTGGAAAGTTCTTTTTCCATGTGGTAACATCTCCTTAGATGTATTATCTTTGTGACTCATTGCTTTGGTCGGCTGAGTCACTTTTTTATTTGTTGCCATGCCTTTTTCTTGTCGATTTGTTGTTGGCTTAGGATGATTGGTTTGTTATGTCTCCACCAGCGATTAGCAATTACCGTCCCTATTCTTAGCGCTTCAGCTCTATTCATTGTCATTACCAAAAAGTCTCTGTTGTCTGTTCAGTTGATCAATTTCCATACGGATTGCAGTTTCTGGCAACCACATTTCAATAAATGAAACAGCATCATCGAATCTCTTACGAGGTAACTCGCCATATCTTGGGATTGAAAAGGTACGTTTAAATTCAGACCAAAATTTTGAGAATACTTTTTTACTGATTTCTTCATAAGCTCGGCTTTCTTTGCCTCCTAGAACTTCCATAACTTTCATATTTCCTTTTTGCTTAATTTCAAACTCTTGTTGTCCGCTAATTCGCGTAGTATCTTTAAGCATGGAAACATCTTTTTTAACATCTTTCATTTCTTCTAGTTGGTAGATCATCATGTCTTCAATTGTTTGAGGAACAGTATTCTTGCGAATAACATCTTCCATTTCGTTGAATGCTTCAATGTATTTTTGTTTGAAGTAAATAGCTTTCTTTCCTGTAAATCCCATAGCTAACAAGAAAAATCCATCTCTGCTAATGAAGAAAACTCGTCGATTTCTTCCGTAGGAATCTGGCTCATTACCTTCAGAAAACATCTGTCCAAAATTGGACACATCTTTTTTCAGTGCATCAATATCTCTTAAAACATGTTGATGCTTTTTCTCAAAACTTTCTGCAACTTGCAAACTCGTAGTCACAGCTTCTTTATTTTTCAAAATTACTAATTCTTGCATTCTTATTTCTCTCCTTTTGATATAATTTTTTTTATCGGCAAGTGGTCTGTCGAAATATAAAAAGGTGGTGAAAAAAATATATGGATGATTTGACTAATGATGCAAAATACTTACTTTCAAGAATGTATGCTGAATACATTCAACGTCGTAAAAATGGCGATTCAAAATCAGTTGCTATACACTTTGGTAAATCTGATTCTGTCCACGAAAAGATTATGCCTGCGTGGTTACCAGAAGATGTCCACTTTACAATTAAAGAATTGAAAGATAATAATTTTTTGAATGCAACAATGGTAAGCGACGTTTATTACAATGTTTCTTTGACCCCGCTCGCAATTTCAAAAATGGAATCAAAGTTTAAAGACGATGCCAGCAAAGTTCTTGATTTTGCTGTTAAAGTGAAATCGTTAATCCCTTTCATTTAATCCAAAAGGATCACTTTGCAGTCTTTCAATTGCTTTTTGCATACTATTGACGTTTGTAATAAGTGTTTCTTTTAGCTCTTTATTTGCCTTAGTATCTTCTGCAAAAGTGCTAAGGCTATTTGCTATGCTTTCTAATGCTGTTGCAATTCGTTCATCTGTAGTCATATTTTCTGCTCCTCCGCTAATTATCAAAAAAAATTTAAGTTAAAGCTAAAAGACTCATTTTAATTGAAAAATTTTTCTTTAATAATCAAATACAAATTAATTACTATTGATCCAATCCCACAAAACATAGGTAACAGAAATACAATATCGTCCTTACTCATTAGTCAGCCCCCTCGGTTGGCTTTTTTGTTTTGTACTCAGCTTCATCAAGCCCAATGAAAATCCAAAGCATATAAACGATCGTGCCGATTAATGCTTGTCTGCTTCCCCAAAGTCCTAAAGCGTAGATGATTAGCGGTGCGCTGAATACGAATGCTCTGTTGAATTTACCCATGTTTTTCCTCCTTAGACTTTATATTTCGACATGAATTCATCGATATCTTTGATGTCGTATTTCGGACGGCTGTTTTCACCAAAGATGATTACTTTCAACCCTTTTTTTACCCATTCGTTAATAGTTCCTGCTGACGTTCCTGTATAATGAACTGCTTCTTTTTGAGTCAGATAGCGTTTAGGCACATATCCTACAAGTAATGAATCTAGCTCGCTTTTGTTGATTAGTTCCTGGTTCATGTTGCTTCCTCCCTATCGAATTCCTAGAATATCTTTTACAGTTTCGATATGCTGTTGTGCTTTCTTTCCATCACGATTGCCGTTTAGAATATCTGATAAATAAGCTCCTGAAATACCAACAAGCGCAGCTAGTTCTTTGAAAGTCATTCTTCTTTTTCTCATCTCCGCTCGAATTTTTAAGTCTAAATTCTCAGACATAAAAATAGCTCCTTTCTAAACAAATAATTTTTAAGCTAAAAAATTAGCTAAATCGTTGACACTTATTAGCTTTTAATCTATTATGAATACATAGTTAAATAAGACTTATAAAAAGCCTCTAAAATAACATTTCTAAGTTTGGCGACCGAGAGAATGTTTTAAATTAGTAGAGATTTTTGTTGCTCTTATTTAGCTAACAATTTAGCTTACGAATTAAATATACTAGCTTAAAAGCTAATTGTCAACTAAAAATATAACTTTTAAGCTATTTATTTTCTTTTCAGCTTTGAAAGGTTGATAATAATGAGTTTAGTTACTAAGATTAAAGAATTAGCAGACGAAAAGCATGTGACTATAGCAGAAGTAGAAAGACAGGTGGGCATCTCTAATGGACAAATAAGAAGATGGGATAAAGCTTCGCCGAAATCTGAGAACTTAAAGAAAGTTGCTGATTATTTTGGTGTCACAACTGATTATTTATTGGGAAATAATAATGTTCCCAAATGGGCTACAAAAGAGGAAGTGGTTGAACTTGATAAACTACTAGACTCAAATGTTAATATGTCTTATGGTGGGGAAACATTGACACCTGAACAAATACAGCGCGTAAAAGATATCCTTATAGCGACTTTCTGGGATATTGTGAAAGAAGACAAAGAAAAAGGCAAAAAGATGTGAGCTTATGGAGATGGATACGATTATTTTAGTCGAGGAGTTGAAGCGGAAATACCAGTCCGCTAATCCTTTTTATATTTGTGAAAAGATGGGCATTAAAATTCAATACGTTCCTTTTATCGAGAATCCCAAAGGGCAGTTTCAAGAAATTAGAGATCGTGCAATAATCTTTTTAAATGATGAACTGCGAGACTCTGAGGAAAGATTCTACATTTGCGCTCACGAATTAGGTCACGCTATTTTTCATCGTGGCTTGTCTAGTTATTACGTATCTACAAGGACATCTCGTAGTAAATCTGAAAGCGAAGCTAACTGTTTTGCAGCTAATCTTATCGTTTCTCTTTATAAAGAAGATAATGATCAATATCCGAGGCAAATCGAAAAATTAAAGAATTTATATGGATTGCCCGAAAGCGCTTATCGGTTTCTTGTATAAAAAAAGCCCGTGCTGCAACACGGACTAAAAACCTTATTTCTAAGATTCTACATAAAAATAATATCATAGAAATGAGGAGTTAAAAATGGATTTGGAGAAAGAGCGGATAAAAATAAATTGTAATTTTTGTAAGAAAGACTTTATTTTAACTTTCAACACAACCCAATGCCCTAATTGTGGAGGAAAATTTTCTCCTGAAGAAGTACATCAAGTTTTTTACAATTATGAATCAAGATTAGCAAATTCTAAACTATACAGAGCCGGAGAAAAGATGCAGAAATCTGGCGAAAGTATAGAAAAAACTGGAAGTTTCATTTCACAAATTGGTTGTTTTGTATTTATGTTGCCATTGGGTTTGCTTTGCATTTGGCTCATAATAAATATGTTTAAATAAAAAACACACCCTATCGTCTAAAGCAAGAGCTAATTTCCGATTTAAAAAATAATTTAATAGATTCATCCAAATGGAGTTGATGAGTCTGAGACAAAAATACCCTTTCTAAATTTCCAATCACAATCGGTGGAAATGTGTTCACCCACAAAATAGCAGAACATATATTGAATCACTAGTTAAAACTTCATTCCTTAATACAATGGAGGAGTTTATACAACAAAAAAAATATAAAAAAACGTGCTATGTGCACTGAGAGGAAGTTATTATATGGATAAATTTTTATCTCCTTTTTTAAGTAAAGCTGATTCAATGCCCTTTCTTTTTCTTGGATCTGGCTTTTCAAGAAGATATCTAAATATTCCTACTTGGTTATCCCTTCTTGAATATATTGCAGATTTAACTTATCAAAATAAAACTGGATTTCAAAAAGCAAAAAGGCAGGCTGCAAAAGAATTCAATATTGAAACTGAATACAACAGTTACATGACTTACTTGTGTGATATTATTTCTGATGATCTTGATGAAGTATGGTACGACGAGGACAGGTTCAAAGTAAATAGAGAAAAGTATTGGAATCTAATTGAAGAAAAAGGTACACCTCCGATAAAAATCGAAATCGCTACTTATTTAGAATCTTTCACAAACTTCCTTCCTGGATTAGATCATGAGATAGATGCTCTCAAAAAAATAACACCCAGTTCTATCGCAGGTATAATTACTACTAACTACGATACTTTGCAAGAAAATCTATTTGACTATGAAGTTTATTCTTCTCAAGAAGAGTTATTATTCCATACAAAATATGATTTAGGAGAAATTTATAAGATTCATGGGAGTTTGTCTGATCCGAATTCCATTTTAATTAATACTAAAGATTATAATTTAATTGCAAAAAAACATAAATATATTGCTGCAAAATTATTAACAATATTTGTCGAACACCCAATTTTTTTTATCGGATATTCTATTGGTGACGAAGATATTCGTCAAATTCTAAATGATATCCAAGCTTGTTTATCTCAAGAACAATTGAAAGAAATTGAAGATCGACTATTTTATATAGTGTGGGCTCCTGAGGTAGAAACTTATGTCGACTCAACCTACACCATTTCGTTTGATAATGGTCGTTCAATAACTATCAAAAAAATTGCAATTAATGATTATTCTCTTCTATATAAAACTTTAGGTCAAAATAAAGCCAAATATCCTATAAAAATGCTACGTTATGTTAAAGAAGATATGTATAACATCGTTCTGACGAACGACCCAAAAAATCGGATGATGCTGTCATTGCCAGATAGAGAGCTTTCTTCAGAGGAGTTATCTGAAATAGAATTTTATTATGGATTCGGGATGATGGAGAGAGCGAAGAATGGTTATCGTTTGATTACTCCAAACGAGATTTTTAGAGATACTGTTTTTAATGACGGTAACTACGAACCAACATTATTTGTTCAAGAGACTTTACCCTATGCACTATTAAAAACATCAGGTTATCTACCTATCAGAAAATATACTTCTCAAATTGAAGA
The DNA here is from genome assembly GCF_030053755.1 of Enterococcus sp. ZQ21. Lineage (NCBI taxonomy): Bacteria > Bacillati > Bacillota > Bacilli > Lactobacillales > Enterococcaceae > Enterococcus > Enterococcus sp. ZQ21. The sequence continues at coordinate 970,031 of NZ_CP125658.1, read as the reverse complement.
GACATTAATACCTCCAATTGTTAAGAAAAATATAGATAGATTTAATGATATTAGTAAATTTTTATCTCTCAAATACAATTCGGAAAAGAAGAAATCGCCTAAAGATATGACAGTCAAAGATGCTTTGAGAGGACCTAGAAATGATCGAATGAAAAACCTCTCCTTAGTTCATTACAGGAAAGAAAACATCGAAGAACTCGGGGATTACTTAAGAAATACTTTGGACAAAGATAATTTCAACACTAATGGAGAACTCAGAAGGTTAATTCGAATTTACGACTTCATAAAATACAAATAAAAAAAGAGCAAACCATGGAACAATAACATCAACAGGAAGATGTTACCTACCAAGAGGTCGGCTCAAACAGGATATAAGAAGTTAATGCTTAACTCATATTTATTATAACTCACATCAACAATTTTTCAAAGCAATATCTAAAAAACAGAAACACACACACGCCACACCGACTAAAGCGAGCGTGTTCTAAGAAAAAACAAACCTATACAGTAGACCTCTTTATGATGATGCCTATTGTATCAAAGGAAGTGAGTCGATTCAAATGGCTACATTTGAACAATACAAGAAAAAAAACGGTGAAAAAGCGTGGAAGTTCCAAGCTTATTTAGGAATCAATCCAGAAACAGGAAAACCTGTTAAAACTACTCGTCGAAATTTTAAAACTCAACGTGAAGCAAAATTAGCACTCGCAAGATTGCAAAGTGAATATGAAGATATTTTAATGAAAAAAGAAAAACCAAAAACATATAAGGACGTATACGATCTATGGATGACCGAGTACAAAAGAACAGTGCGCGGATCAACTTTGTTAAAAACAGAACGAATTTTTAAAAATCATGTGTTAGATGAATTGGGAGACATATATATATCTGAAATTACTCCTATCAAAATACAGGAACTAATGGATAAATGGGCAAATAAATATGATACCGCGCCTAAGATGATGAACTACGTAGGATTAGTATTTAAATACGCTGTTCGATTCGGTATAATAGAGTCCAATCCTACAGACGCTATACGTAAACCGAAAAGAAGAAAAAAAACAACTACTGAAGAACCATTTTATGATAAAAAACAGCTAAAATTATTTCTTGACGAACTGTATAATCAGCCAAATCTAAAGATTCAGGCTTTTTTTCGATTACTAGCTATGACTGGCATGAGAAAACAAGAAGCAGGTGCTCTTGAGTGGAGAGATATAAATTTCAAGGCTAAAACAGTCAACATCTATAAAGCTGTTACTAGAACTGCAAACGGACTAGAAATTGACACAACCAAGACGGTTGGATCTAGCCGAATTATTTCAATCGATCAAGGCACTTTAGACAAGCTTAATGAATGGAAAGAAGCTGCTCAACCTCCATCTGATGAATGGCTCATTTTTGGACATTCAAGCGCAAAAAAACCACATGATATAATGAGTCTTGATACCTCTCGAAAGTGGCTTTTGAGTATACAAGACAAAATGGACAAGAAGCAAAAGAAAAAACTACCTAGAATTACTGTACATGGTTTCAGACATACTCAAGCAAGCTTGTTGATCGAAATGGGAGCATCGCTTAAAGAAGTACAGTTTCGTTTAGGTCATGAGGATATTCAAACTACTATGAACACGTACGCTCATGTATCAAAACTTGCTAAAGAACAATTAGCAGATAAGTTCAATAAATTTATAGATTTCTAGCTATGTGGCATTCAAAATGGCATTCAATTAAATTTAAGTATTGATATAATAGCATTTAAGCAACTCCCGCCGTCTCCATATATGTATGGTTGAGACTAATAGATACTGTAAAAAACGTTGATAAATCAACGTTTTTTTATTTTGGCTTAAAAAAAATTTGAATTTTTTGCTTTTTATTTAACAATTAGAATTTCGCGTATATTGTCACACTTAGTTTTTCTTTGTCAACAGTCTTTCCTTCAATAATTTTCTTTATAGATTTATCCGTTTTAACTTTATTAGTTCCTATAAAAAAATACCAATCAGAAATTACCATAAATAATGAGTATCTATCAAGAAAACATTAGAAATAACCAGTAAAATGAACGGCCAATTGTACTTTTACTGGTCATTTATAGAATTTTTTTAAGGAGATAGAATATTATTAATACGTGACACTTCCATTTATGTCAAATGTTTTGGTCCGCTCATTACTTTCAAATCGAAGAAAATACGTGCCAGAAGTTAATGAACTTGTGAAAGTACCGTTGCTAGTTCCAGAAAAATTCCTAGAAGAAACTATAGTTGAGCCTATCAGATTCTGCCGTGCAATAGCAACATTCAACACAGTAGATGCTCCAGCACTCCGTCTAGTTAGATTATGCCTAACAGTATACGAACGTGTAGTTGAAGTAGACCACTGTTGACAGATCTCCATGACCAAATACCAGTCCCACTATATGTCATAGCGGTAGCAGCGTTTACAACTGTTGCAGAAAAAAAACTTAGTATTAAAAATGCGAGCGATAGTTTTTTTCATATATTTTTCATAGTATAGCTCCTTTATGTTTTTTTGTTATAATAATAGAAACAAATTTGAAAGGAGAATTCTACTATTAATAGCATAAAAATTAAAATAAAATTGTTATTTCTAAATGTTTCATTACTATGTTTATCGTTTTTGTTTTCCAGATGGTTTTACATGAAATATCTTTATTTTTACTCACTCTCTATTTTTCCTCCTAGTGGAGATGTTGATTTTTGGATTCCATTTATCCAAATAATAATTATTACTTTTTTTCTCTATATTTTTTTACTAAGTTTTTTTACAAAGAAAATTTATAAGGAAGTAATCATTGGATTTTATGTTCTTTATTTTTTAGTATTAATTTATCTGCTCTTTTTAAAAAACATTGGAATAAGAGGACTAGAATCCAATCCTTTATCATTTCTTTCTGATTTTATCAATGGGGATGCGATAATCGTGATGCTGAATATAATCATGTTTATACCATTAGGCTGGATACTATCATTAAATAAAAAACATCTAGGCATAGTGGTTTTGGGTATCTGGTTAATTGAAATAGCACAATATGTTTTTCATTTAGGAATATTTGATGTAGGGGATATTATTGCAAATGCTGCTGGTTTCGTTGTGGGCACTATAATAATGGAATCTTTATTCAATAAATTTTCATTTGAAATTACGTCTTTTAGTTTAAATAAAAAAATAAGATAAAAATAGAAACATATACTGGAAGCTAGAACAAGTACTTGAGGATATGGCAAAAACTTTTTTAATGATTATGTTTGTTATTTAAAAATAATGTCTACAATTAAATAAAGTGAAATTAGAGAAGCTATAATCATTATACTTTATTTGTTATTAAATTTTGGCAACTAAAAGGACTTTAGAGATACCTTGTATATAATCTAAAAGAAGCGAAGGAGAATTTCTGACAGTGAAGCAAACGAAACTAGTTTTTATATACTGAACTAGATTCAGGTTGCATAGAGAATCAATTAAAGAAAATTTACAATTATTGTGCCACTTAAAAAGAAAAGAGACATATAAAAAACAACGCCAACTAAATAAAGTGCCTTCAAAAGCTTGGACTCCTCGCTTTTGAAGGCACTTTATTTAAAATCTTTATGAAACTAAAGTATGTTCATATTTATTGCTGTAATTATATAGACATTCTGTCGTTTCCAACTCATAAACGTGAGTGTATTTTGCCACTACTTTTCCGCATTTTTCTAATATTTCATTGCGATCGACGTCATGATATTCGTCTACGCAGATCACAACACAATTTTCTAATTTACTGATTACTTCTCCAACCACTTTTTGTTTCAAGCCAATAGGTTGGCAAATATATTTTTTTCCTAAAATGATAGTTTCGTTATTCATATTTCATCCATCCTTAATGTGTTTTTCATTATTTAAAATGATAATACCATTAAAATATGATTATGAAAACCAATAACACTTGTGATTTTATAAAAAAATAAAAAAACCGAAAAACAGATATGTCCACTGTCTTTCCGGCTCTTTTTATTTTTGATTTCTCTTCTTTTTTGTTTCAATAGTCAATTTTAGTTATTAATAAATGAAAAAGCATTTATATTAAAATTTGCTAATAAAAGATCTACATATTTTTCTAGAAATGCTTGATCGATTTCATCATACCCTTTCGTTACTCCGCAATCGATATCTAAAACACCGATTAAATGACCTTCTTTTACCATTGGTACAACGATTTCTGATTGTGCGGCTGAATCACAGGAAATATAATTTTCATGTTTTTTGACATCGTCAACGATCAATGTCGCTTGTTTTTCAGCTGACTCTCCACAAACTCCTTTTCCCATCTTGATACGTGTGCAGGAAACTCGCCCTTGGAACGGTCCTAAAATCAATTCATTGCCATCAAATAAATAGTATCCTGCAAAGACGGTCTCAGGTAATGTTTCATTCAACAATGCAGATGAATTTGCTAAATTTGCTAACCAGTTATCTTCTGCTTCTAATAATCCTTGTTGCTGTAATAATAGAATTTCGTATGCATCTTTTTTCTGTTTTTCTGTCCACATGATAAAAACCGCTCCTTTTTAATCTATGGAAAAGATTATAGCTCAGTTTTTTGGTAAACGCTAGGTTTGCTTCTCAAAAAAGCGAGATACGTTAGGTTGTTTACCTTAAACGCATCTCGCTGTCTTTTTTATTCTGCTTGTTGGATTTCTGCTGCTAAATCAGCATAATCAATCGTTTCGTGAACAAAAGTCGGATCATCAACTGGAAAGTGCTGTACAAGGGACGAGATGCGGCTAATCTCAACTTTTCCTTCAGTTACTTCAAAATCCATTACATGTCCGCCAAATGTATGTGTATCATCGATAAAATGCAGATGAAATCCCGCTGCAGCAACTCCTTGGAATAATTCAGGCGTAAAGAACCCGACTAATGTTCCATGAATGTTGCTTTGTTGGAATTCTGGTTGAGACTCTGAAATTTTTGCTAGTCTTCGATAAGGTTTTTCTTGTTTCGGCATGATACGGATATGCATGTTTTTGAATAATCCAGTTATCTTCACTGCTAAAAATAGATTTTCCCCATCTTCTTTTACTAAGATGTCTTTTTTCAATTGTTCTCCATCTGCAGATTCTGAAACAGAAAAACTAGTATCTGGCGTAAAATCTGTAATTGCTGCATAGGGGGTAAGTTCACTTCCATCTAATTGGACAACTGAGCCATCTGATCTTCCTTGATAAGCTACGCCATCTAAAAAGATAACTTCACCATCAAGTCCATGCAATGTTCCCAATCCCAGAGTTCCTTTTTCCAATATATGAGCAATCGTTTCTGTTCCATCCATCAAGCCGGCCATCAAAGCTCCTAATGTCCCGTGCTGGTATAAGATTTTTTCAGTCATGTCGACACTTCCTTAATAGAATTGATCTGGTAAGATTGTTTCTCCCAATTTCTCATTATCACGGTAATCGATTGGAATATCAATAATTACGGGTCCTTCTGTCGCAAATCCTTCTTCTAAAGCTTTTTCTAATTCCTCTACACTTGTAGCTCGTATTCCTTTAGCACCAAAAGCTTCTGCATATTTCACAAAATCAACTGGACCAAAATCTACACCTGACGCCCGTTGATATTTCATTTTTTCTTGGAACTCTACCATATTGTAGCGTCCATCATTCCAAATCAAATGAACGATATTCAATTTTTTACGTACGGCCGTTTCTAAATCTTGGGCAGAGAATAAAAATCCGCCATCTCCGGAAACTGATACGATTTGTGTATTTGGACGTACCAGTGCAGCAGAAATTGCCCATGGTAATGCTACACCAAGCGTTTGCATACCATTACTGAATAACAGATGTCGGGGTTCATAACTTCTAAAGTGGCGTGCCATCCAAATATAATGACTTCCTACATCTACAGTAACGGTCATATCATCTGTTACTTTTGACTGAAGTGTGTTGATGACTTCTAAAGGATGCAAAATACCTGCTTCTCCTTTTGATTGGACAATATCCCGCTCCGTTAGTTTTGCTTGAAGAGAAGCTAAATATTCTTTCGCATCTTCTGACACTTGTTGAGGCTCTAATGAACCTGTCAATAAATCAAGAGTAGCTGAGATATCGCCAATCAACTCTCTTTCAGGCTGCATAAATGGATCGATTTCAGCTGGTGCTTCATCGATCACAATGATCCGCGCATCTTTTTCTGCGTTCCAGTTTCTTGCTTCGTATTCGATTGGATCATAACCAATTGCGATGACTAGGTCGCTTCGTTTCAAAAGCATATCGCCTGGTTGGTTTCTAAACAATCCCACACGACCAAAGAAATGCGCTTCTAATTCACGTGAGATCACTCCTGCTGCTTGGAATGTCTCTACAACAGGCAATGCTGTCTTTTCAACTAATTGACGGATAGCTAACGTTTCTTTTTCACTTGATCCCCGCATACCTACTAATAATACCGGTAGTTTTGCTTCCCTGATGCGTTCGGCTAAGTAACGGATATCATCTGCAGAAGCAGAACCTAATTTAGGATCACTCAATGGCTTGATGATATTACCTTCAACTGGCGCATCCACTACGTCTTGAGGAATACTGATAAAACTCGCTCCTTTTTTTGAGCTCTTAGCCATACGATAAGCATTGGCAATCACTTCTGAAATTGTTTCCGGATCTTGGATTTCTGCACTGTATTTTGTGATTGGCTGGAACAGCGCTGCATTATCCATGCTTTGATGGGTCAACTTCAATAGATCGCTTCGTTTTACTTGCCCGGCGATTGCTAAAACTGGGTCTCCTTCTGCTGTCGCTGTTACCAAACCTGTAGCTAAGTTACTAGCACCTGGACCACTTGTTGCGATAACAACCCCTGGTTCTCCTGTGATACGTCCGATTGCTTGTGCCATAAATGCAGCATTTTGTTCGTGACGAGTTACGATTAATTCAGGACCTTGATCCTCTAATTCATTAAATACACCATCGATTTTTGCGCCTGGTATACCAAATACATAATCAACGTGATGGTTAATCAAACTTTCTACTACAGATTTCGAACCTTGTTTCATTTTTTCGGCCATTGAACATCGTCCTTTTTATGCTTTATTTTTAATTATTAGTTAGAAATAATCACAAATAAGTGATACAGTTTCTAAACCTGTTTCATTCAGAAGTATAGCACGTTTTATTTCATTTGTTTAGCCATATGTTTCAAAAAATGAAAAAGAATGACAGATTTTACATAAAAAACTGTCATTCTTGGTTGAAAGTTTCAATTTATAAAGTCTACAGATCCATCGTTCTCATCAATTTACGATTGTTGAAGTAAATCAAACCAAATACGATAGAAGGACCTAGTAGAATACACCATTGGGGCTTTACGAAAAAGAAGAGAAACAAACTTGTCAATAGTAAAAAATCTAGTAAACTCACATACCATTTTTTTAACGTATAGTAGAACGCTATTCGTAGAACTTGATTTGGTTTTGACGCTGGATTTCTCACCTGAAAATACCAGCAGTTGATGCTAAAGGAAACTGATAAACAAGCAAGTAAAACAAACAACGGAATCAACCATTTTCCATAAGAAAAACGTATAAAAAAGAAACAATCAAAAATCGCTATCACACTAACTATCCAAGCAAATAGCCAATAAAAAAATCCCTTTAGCCAAAATCGGCGAAACGTCTTTATGAACAAACGTACTGATGAAAAACTTTTTTCTTTTGTTAATTCTTCTGTCATGCCTATCATCACGATGCAACCCGGACCAATAAAAAGCAATGAAAAAATAAGGGAAAAGACATTCCTTCCATCTATTGACAAAAGGAACGCAGCTGCTATATACAAGATATTGACACACCAAAAACAAAGGCTACTTGCCAATGATTGATACAACCAATAAAAGAATTCCATATAAACATTTTTGTCAAAACGCTGCTCTTTCATAATCGCCTCCTATTCCTTCATTCCTGATGAAGCGATCCCTTCTACAAAATATTTTTTGCATCGCTAAAAATATAAAAGCAACAGGAAGAACAGAAACAACTGAGGCAGCCATGATTAATGCGTACTCTGCATCAAATAGCCCAATAAACATTTTCAACCCTAACTGGATTGTTTTATTTTCCGTAGAAGACAAATAAATGAATGGCCCCATATAATCGTTCCATGTATTAACGAATGTGATGATCGTCAAACTGGCAATCGCCGGTTTTGTAAGGGGTAAAATGATCTTTCGATAGATTCCCCATTCTGATAAGCCATCGATCCGCGCGCTCTCACATAAAGAATCTGGGATACTACTGTAATATTGCTTCAACAAGAACACACCAAAAGCATTGAACGCTTGTAATAGCACCAATGACCACAACGTATCTGTTAAGCCCACTTTTCTCATCATGATGAACTGAGGGATCATATAAGACTGCCAAGGGACAGCAATTGTGCCGATATATGCTAAAAATAAAATATCGCGCCCTTTAAAATTCAGTTTAGAAAACCCGTAAGCAGCAAAACTAGAAGTAAACAACTGAATCAATGTGATCACAACGCTTAAAAAAGCTGTATTCTTAAAAAACGTCACTAAAGGAATACGAGACCAAATAACCAGATAGTTCTCTAAATGCCAAGTTTTAGGAATCCATTGAATCGGAATCGTGAACACTTCATTATTTGCTTTGAATGAAGCAGAAACCATCCATAAAAAAGGAATGATCGTCAATAAAGCTAGCCCTATTAGCAGAATCATACCCAACCATTGAATAAAGGTCATATCGTTTGAAAAAATTTTTGCTTTTTTCCTTTCATTTTGAACACTCTCTTCCATTTCATACCTCCTAAGTACGACGCTTATTCCAAGAAAACTGAACAACCGTAACGCCCAAAACAATTACGAACAAAACAAGTGAAATAGCTGAAGCATAACCAAAATCAAATTTTTTGAATGCTTCATTGTAGATTTGGTAAACCAACACATTTGTCGCTCGACCAGGGCCGCCATCCGTCATCACTTGCACCAGGTCAAACACCTTGAAACAATTGATGACAAGCATGATCGTTACAAAGAAGGTAGTTGGCCTCAACGAAGGTAATGTCACATTCAAAAATTGTTTCCATCGATTTGCTCCATCTAGTGAAGACGCTTCATACAATTCTTTTTGGATACTTTGTAGTCCTGCAAGGTACAGAATCATGTAATAACCCATCCCGCGCCAAATACTGACAATTACAATTGCCCAAAGCGCCCAATTTGAACTTGAAGTCCAACCTGGAGGATGTTCAATAAATCGCTTTAAAAAGATATTAATTGGTCCCATCGTTGGATGAAACAACATATTCCAAACAACAGCAATTGCTACTAAAGAAGTAACATACGGAAAGAAAAATATCGTACGAAAAAGCTTCATCCCTCTAATTTTCTGATTTAGTAGTAAAGCTAGCCCTAACGAACAAACAAGTGTGCCGGGCACTACAGCAGCGGTATATAAAAAAGTATTTTTCAAAGAAATCCAAAAGGTCTCATCGTTGGCCATTTTACGAAAGTTATCTAGTCCAGCAAATTCTGGCGTTGAAAAAGAATCCCATTTCATAAATGCTAGTACAAGCGAAAACAGGATCGGTATTAATGTAAAAACGAAAAAACCAATGAAATTCGGGGCGATAAACGAATAAGCGATCCACGTTCGTTTTCTACGCAAATGATTTGTAGCTTTCTTATTTATACTATTCTCCATTTCGATGACGAAACCAAGAGCGTTTGATCTCTTGGCTTCTCTCCTTTCATGATTATTCTTTTTCAGCAGCTACACGTTTCTCCATATTTGCCGTTCCTTTTTCCGGCGTTTCATCTCCAACCAAAATCAAGTCATGTTCTTCTTGTAAAATCTTATCGATTGCAGGCCCATGCGTATCAATCGGAAATTCAAGTTTGATTTCATCAGGAGAAAAAGCTTTTTTAGAAATCTCATCCGTTGGCATTCCAGCGAGGTTAAAATAAAGCTGATCAATCTCATCTGTACGATATGAAGGAACTACTCCTACTCCTGCCAATACTTTTGCTCCTTCTTCACTAGCTGCAAATTCAATAAATTCTTGCGCTGCTTTTTGTTTCTTTGAGTTTTTATTGACAGCAAATGCTGTTGGCGAGCCAAACGTCGTGACCGATTCTCCTTTTTTCTTCTGAGGAATAGCTGTAATTCCCCATTCTACTTCTGTCTTATTTGCTTCTTTGTTCGCAAGTATGCCAGCCATATACCAAGTTCCCATGTACATCATTGCTGCTTTTTGTTCTTCAAATTGAGATTGATAGGTTACTTTCGTTGACTTAGCCGTGCCAAAATCCATTTGCGCGCCTTCTTTTTGCATCCTCAATGCTCGATCATAATAATCAGTCATAAATCGATAATCTGGTTCCACAAGATTCGCTTCGTTTTGAGCAGCTGCAATAGCTTGGATCGTCGAACGCCAGATATGTTGATATGCTCCATAAACTTGTCCGTCATTTTTACTAAGCTTTTTTGCTAAATCTTCGTATTCGTCCCAAGTTAGATTTTCTGGATATTGGATTCCTGCATCATCAAACATTTTCTTATTGTAATATAGTACCCAAAAGTCCGTTCGATAGGGCAATGCGTATGTTTTTCCATCGATATCATACATTTCATATGTTCCTTCAGCAGCATCAGTATCTAATTCTCTAATTCGTTCTGTTTGATCGACTAACTGATCTCGTAAAGCATAATTTGAATACGACAAAAGATTTTTCATCGTCAATACATCTGTCGTATCTCCAGAAGAAAGCATCGTAGTAAGTTTCGTGTCATAATCATCTGAAGCAATATCTACTGCTTTCACTTTGATTCCCGTTTTCTTTTCGAATGCTTCAAAGAGCGCTTTGAATTCAGGTGTTGTTTCATAATTCCATGTCGAAACGGTAATTTCATTTGCTGATTCTTCACTACTGCCTTCTTGATTACCACAAGCACCAAATACGAGTGACATTCCTAAAACTATTGATCCAATCATCATTTTTTTCCATCGCTTCATTATATGAATCCTCCTCTTTTCTTATACATCACCAGTAACAGTACCATTTTTCAGCTAGACGAGTGATCCCTTCTACATAAAAGTAATCGCCCCAGATCACACATTCATCTACACCTTTTAAGCTGTTTTTATCATAAACGGCATGGAGAAGCAGCCCGTTTGATCCATCTACTTGTTTCGTTGTATAGTTTTTTTGTAATTCTCCCAAGATTTTGACTGCCATCTCTTCGTAATCGAAATGACGATGATCTGAAACAGGCAGTTGTTTGGAAAGTTCTAACAATCCGCATGCAGCTATTGCTGCCGCAGAGCTATCTTTTTCCTCTTGACTACCTTCTTTGAATATTAGATCCCAATAACAAATCAAATCTTCAGGAAGCTCTTGTAGAAAATAATCAGCAAGTTGCGTGGCGGTCTCTAAAAAAGAACCGTCTCCCGTATACAAGTAACTTAATGTGAATCTATAGATTCCCCACGCTTGCCCGCGTGCCCAACAGGATTCATCTGAATAACCTTGTTGCGTACGACCATATTTAGGCACTCCAGTAACATCATCAAAGTAATACGTATGGTAAGTAGTAGCATTGTCTCTCACAATATACTTTTGAGTTTGTTTCGCATGATTGTAGGCAGCTGTTTTATAACTCTCATCTCCGGTAGCCTCAGTAGCAAAGTAAAGTAATGGCAGATTCATCAAACAGTCAATGATCATACGTCCACGCTGCTTTGGATCATCTAAGTCTCCCCAAGCTTGGATAATTTGAGATTTGGGAGAATACCGCTCCATCAATCGATCAGCTGCTTGTATCGCTATTTGTTTTGATGACTCGTTTTTATTCAATCGATAATCAGCAACAGCTGATAATTGATATAAAAATCCGATATCATGCGTATCCAAGGCTATATCTTTTTCTAAACGTTCTTTGAATGAAGCTAATTGACTTTCGATCGTTCGATCAAAATCTTTTGAGTTAGAAAGTTCTTTTGTTAAAAATAATATCCCCAACCAGAAACTAGCCGTCCAATCAGTGTTTTCTTCCGCTTCATATACATGATTGTTACTAGCTGCAGCAGGTACGAGAAATTTAAATTTTTTTTTGATTTTCACGCACCTGTTTTTCAATAAAATCAATTTCTGAAACTAGCCAATCTAACTCAACTATATTTGTTCTATTGTCCATCGTTGTATTTTTCCTCCAACTTTACATTAATCCTTTGCCCTAGTTGCCCGATTTCTATATTTCTCCCAATAATTTCTACTGTAAGCTCTTCAAAAACTTGGTCTGGTAAAACACCGCTGATCACAGATATAAATACTTGTTTTCCGCTTTCAGCCACGCCTGTCAAATATGGTAATAGTGTTACCGGAAAATAAAGACTTGTATTAGGTTCAGGTCGGATAATCCCAGCTTTCTTGTATCCAATGATGTTCTTAATCCTCGAAGTACCAATGATCGATCGTGCTGTGGCACATTGTCCCGCTATACATCTATTTGTATTTTCCATTGGTACACTAAACCCGCCTTCATACACATACAGCAACCGTTCACTCCATATTTCGTGGATACGCAAATGCCCGTTTTCAAGCGGAACGATTGTACTTTTTATTGTCACATCTGACCAAGGACGCTATATCGGTTGTTTGTGTATTATTTCGAATAAAAAAGACTTGTTTTTTTATTCTTTTTTGGATATACTTTTAACAATTTAGGGAAATTTTAGGAAAAGGGGTATAAAAATGACAACGTATCAGCGAAAGGTATTATTATCGACATCGGCGGGAATTGCTTTAGAGAATATGGATATTATGTTTTTAGCTTTTTCATTATCTTCAATGATTGCTTCTTTTCATATTAGTGGTACGCAAGCGGGTTTCATTTCAACGATCACTAATTTGGGGATGCTCATTGGAGGTATTTTTTTTGGCATCATAGCTGATAAATATGGACGTGTGAAAGTATTTTCTCAAACGGTCCTTCTGTTTTCGATTGCTTCTTTATTGATGTATTTTGCTTCAAACATCTACTTGGTTTATCTCTTTCGCTTTATCGCAGGTGTAGGAGCGGGAGGAGAATATGGGGCGTGTATGTCCTTGATTTCCGAAAGTTTTTCAAAAAAACAAATTGGACGAGCTTCTTCGGTTGCTGGTATTGGTGCGCAGGTCGGTGCGGCTTTGGCTGCGATTTTAGCTGCTGTGATCATTCCAACGTTTGGTTGGAAGATGTTGTATGTCGTAGGTGTACTGCCGGTGTTGATGGTCTTGTTCATTCGTCGCGGCTTGACTGAACCAAAGGAATTCAAATCTGCACAATCCGCCGAAAAGAAAACCAATCTTAGCAGACTGTTTGAATCAAAACATCTTGCTTGGCAAACATGTGGCCTTAGTATCATGGTGACTGTCCAAATTGCCGGCTATTTTGGGTTAATGAATTGGCTACCTTCGATTATGCAAAATCGATTAGGGCTTTCGGTTTCTGGGTCTTCATTATGGATGGTCAGTACTATTTTAGGCATGTCTTTGGGGATGATGACTTTTGGCATGATCATGGATAAATTGGGGCCTAAACTAGCCTTTTCTTTGTTTTTAATTTGTTCATCCTTATCTGTCTATCTACTTGTGTTAGCCCATAGCCAGTGGAGTTTGGTAGCAGCTGCTGTGATAGTCGGCTACTTTATCAATGGCATGTATGGTGGATATGGCGCAGTGATTAGTAGTTTGTATCCAACAGAAATCCGCGCGACGGCGAATAATTTCATTATGAATCTTGGACGAGCTGTTGGTGGTTTTTCTTCTATCGTCATCGGTTTCCTGATGGATCATTATAGTTTAACTGCCGTAATCTTGTTTTTGAGCGGTATTTACCTAGTCAGCCTGCTGGTCTTGACAACTCTTACTGGTGTTACAGCATTAAGGGAAAGCTTGCAGCATTGATAATTGAGTCTGTAAATGACAAGAAAGAGGTGTGGCAAAAGCTTGCATCTGCGGTAATAAGACCAGCCAAATCAAAAACATGAGACACTGTTTCCGTTTGGCTGGTCGTATTACTTGATGCAGGGCAGCTTTTTCAACTGCTAATTTCCTTCTATCTGGCGGCGACTATTCTTTGACGTCCGTCATTTCAAAGTACTTTACTAATAACTTCGCATAACGAAAAACTGTGGATACACTCGTATATTGAGCGTCTGCATAATCTTCCAAATTTTTCTCAAGATGTTGATACATGAATTCAATCAAATGATAATTATATGATTTTCTGTAGAAATGAAGATAAATAGTGTAGATTGGGAAGTTCTCCTGCTTTTCCATAGAAAAGCGCCGATTATTCTCATTCTTCAAAATGACCTTATCAGGATATTGTTGGAACAATTCTTCTAAATCTGTTAGATAATTCAAGATAGACTTACTTGATACCTTCAATTCATTTTGTAGTTCTTCTATTGAACACCAACGTTCTGTTTCAAGCAGTAAATGAATCATTTTAATTTTCTTTTGAGAAACTTTTGTTAAAAAAATCTGCATATTTTCTCCTCCTGTATCTACTTTACTATACTACATACAAGAAAAAAACGGATACAAATATCCCACTGCAAAACAGTTAATGGTGCATAAACCTGTTATTATTTCTCTTTTTTTCCTAAGCATTCTATTGATATGAATCATTTAATCGTTTATTATATAAATGTCAATAATCTAATAATAAAATAACGTACATATTTTATTATTACATACTTAATAACAGAACTATAGCAAAAATCCCGTGTATCAACACGGGATTAGATTAAGTTTCCTCAATCACTATTCATAACACAATTATTATAACAAGTAAGTAAACAATTGAAAAGGACATTTATTGAAAACGGTTGTTTTTTTACTTAAGGAGGAAATTTAGTGAAAAAATTAGTTGCGTTGTTTTTGGTCGCAGGAAGTTTGTTGAGTGGGTGTGGTGCTACTACGTCTACTACTCAAAGCACAAGTTCAGCTCAAGCTTCCAGCAGCAGTACCACGATCTCCGAAAGTACGGCAGATTCATCGAAAGAACAAGAACAAATTGAAAAGAAAAAAGAAGAAGAGAAACAAAAAGCGGAAAAAGCTGCACTAGAAAAAAAAGTGACAGAAGCGGAATCTGCTTTATCACAAGCTGAAGCAAATCCTACAAAAGAAAACTATGCAACTGCTTCAGCAGCTATCCAAGCGCTACCTGAAAACAAACAAGAGTTGACAAGCCGTCTTGCTGCAATTGATTCCACAATCAAAGCAAAAGAAGCAGAAGAAGAACGGAAAAAGCAAGAAGAAATTGCACGACAACAAGCAGAACAAGCGCAACAAGAAGCAATCGCACAGCAACAAGCAGAACAGGCGAGGCAAGAAGCAATCGCACAGCAACAAGCAGAACAGGCGCAACAGCAAGCAGCAGCTGAACAGGCCTCTCAGCAGGCACAAGCCGCAGCTCCTGAGCAAAATAATGAACAAACTGTCTATGTCACACCGACCGGTTCAAAATACCATACACATAAATGTGGAAATGGTACGTATACCCCTGCCACTTTAAGCGAAGCTCAAGCTCGTGGTTTAACCCCTTGCTCCAAATGTTATGGAAACTAATTCAAAAGTTATACTATAATAATAAAATTCTTCTGAAACATAAAAAAATAGAAGCTGGCGTTCCAGATAGTAAACCAAAAATAGCAGTTTACACGTCCATTTCGTCAGCTTCTCTCTTTTTTCATTTAGTCTGTTCCCTCTGCTTTTTTGTACATCTTCATTCATTCTTTCTCAATCAAATAGTACACCTCTTTTTCTTTTCGCAGTTTGTATCTTCCTTTTTTCAATTTCATTGAAAACTGTTTCGAATGTTTATGTTTTACATGGATTTTAAGCAGAAGCTCCTCATGTTGCAAGCGATAGTTCCCGCCTTTTAAATCAGAAAATCTCACAAGTCCGTATTCATCAGAAGCTTTCACAAATGGAACTTTTTCTCTAGTAATATAGTGTTTGCCGTTGAGCGTTTTTACAGAAAAGACCATTCCTTCGATTGGTCGTCCGTTTGTGTTCTTTACATAAAATGATAAAGGATAGTTTCGCTTAGCGATGGCCAAAGAATCTAAATAAGCGATGAGTAGCCAAACTAAGCCGATTGATCCAAGTAGTATACCGATAAACCAAATAAAAAATTTCCATTTTTTCCATTGATCAATTCCTTGGATCGCTTTTTTTGCCTCTTTTGCTTGATAAGGAATACGATTTCCCGTCACAAGCAGTCGATGTGTATTGACCATATAAGGAGTGCAGGTAAGCAAAGTCACGAGATCTCTGCCTTTTTGGATACCCAAAGAATCTACTTCATCAGGTAAGACCACTTGGATTTTTTCTACTTGATACGCCAATGTCTTTCCATTGATCTGGATGAAAAACTGGTCTCCTTTTTTCAACTTAGGCAAATCTGTAAATAATTTTGCTTCTGGGAGTCCACGATGCCCAGAAAGAACGGCATGGGTGCTTTTCCCGCCAGTCGGATAAGAACTTCCTT
Source organism: Enterococcus sp. ZQ21 (assembly GCF_030053755.1). NCBI lineage: Bacteria > Bacillati > Bacillota > Bacilli > Lactobacillales > Enterococcaceae > Enterococcus > Enterococcus sp. ZQ21. The sequence continues at coordinate 953,464 of NZ_CP125658.1, read as the reverse complement.
CCAATAATGACGTTCCTTTTTGCAAAAATATTTCCGTTGTCTGATCGAATATAGGTAAGCTGACATTGATTTTTGGGATTTCGATGACTCCAAGCATATGTTCCATATAAAAGGCATTACTAGGTAAATCTTTTAATGCTTTTGCATCAACTGCTTGGTTGAAACTGCCTATCCCTGGTGATACGTTTTGCTCTGCCAACTGTTGGTTTTTCTTTGTCATTTTTTCCTGCTGTTTTTTTATTTCTTCTGAATTCTTACTCGATGCCTGCTTTTGATAATGGATGATCATTTGCTGGGCAAGAAAATCATTCAGTGAATCTTCTACAAAAGGATAAGAAAAGATCCCGATCCCAACGACTAAAATGATTGCCATGAAGATGTCCAGTATTCTTATTCTGCTTTTTTTCATCATGTCCACCTATTTTCTAATATGTATATGAAGAGGTTGTGAAATCAGCGCCTTGACCTGAGTATTAGAGAAGCAAACGGAAAAATAGTTCCTCATATTTTGCCGTTTGTTGAGCTAATACCGAAGGTCAGCTGATTGAACACCGTTTAAGAAAGAGGTCGTGAGCCTGCCGTTCAGCTCTGAGTCACAAGGAACAATTTCAAAAAACAGCTTCTCATGTTTGATGAATATTGTGACTTGTGACCGAGGAGTTGGCAGGAGAACACCGTTTAAAGAAGAGGTTGTGAAAAAGCAGTTTAGTTTCGAGTATTAAGATAAATTTTGTGAAAATGGTTCCTCACATTGTTGCATACATTTGACTTAATACCAAGAGACCGACCACTTCTGTCACAACCTTTCTCCCCATTTGAATCACTGTCGTTTATTTATCGTATGATTTTTGTTTCCAATAGTTTAAGCTTCTGTTTCTTGATGGCGTTTTTTGAAGTAGATCACTGTTCCTCCAACTAAAGCAATACCTACCAAGATGAATACGATGATCCCCATACCCCCAGTTGAAGGCAAGATTCCTTTAGGTTGGTTATCGATCGTTGTTTCATCAGAAGTTGTTGGATCATCATCTACTGTAAATTCAGTGTACGCAGCTTCATTCTTAGGTAATGCGTAGCCTTCTGGTGCTTTTGTTTCTTGAAGGCAGTATGCCCCTTGTTTCAGCCCTTCGATTGAAAATTCCCCTTCTGAATCAGAAATCAATTTCACTTCTTCCCAGTCAGAACCTGTGACTTCATCTGACCAAGCATATGGGTATTCTCCTGAGGCAAGGTTTGCTATTTTTTTCATTAATTTAACAGTTGGATCTTTTGCTCTTAGAATAGAAAATTCTGCACCGGCTAATTTTTCTTGCGTGTTCACATCTTGTTTGATGAAGTGGAAATCACCGTAGTTTTGGACATTTTCTACAGTAATCGTGTTATCCGTAGTTGTATTTTCCCGATTGACTACACCGTTTGGATTCCCAAGATCGGCTTCATCCGCGCCATGGATGATTCCGGTTGTTTGTTGCAATTTTCCGTTTTCTACTACAAATGAGGTTTCTTTTTGTGGATCGGTCAATTGATAATCATCTGGTGCTTTTGTTTCAACCAAAGTATAATTTCCGTCTAGTAACCCATTGACACTGATGGATCCTTCACTATCTGTTGTGAATGTCAATGCTGATTCGGCAGGACCATAAAGAGCGACACCAGTATTTTCATCAAAACCAGTCACAAATTGATTGTCTGAATTTTTGATCTGGAATTGCGCCCCTGCTAACTTATCTACCCCTGAAAAGTTCCCAGCTTTTTGGATTTTGATATTGCTTTCTTTGATGACATTTTTAGCATATAGATGAATCGTGTCTAAAGGTTTGTCAGGGTCTGATGAATCAGGGTTGTAAAAGGGTAAGCTCAACACGATATTTGGCGACGTTTCGACACCAGGTTTTGGTGTTTCTACAAAGACATATACAGCATCTTTCCCTTCAGATTTACCTGGAAGAGTCAAGTTAGCTAATCCTTCACCAGAAGTCGTTACACTTGCAAAGGGTGTAGCGTCTGCTGGAACTGCTGTATCTTTACTTGGATAGTACGTAGCGGTGATGTCGTATACGTTGAATTCTACACCATTCAATGGTTCGCTATTCGGAAATGTCAATTCCGTTCCGTTGTTTATTTGATTTTCTGGTGCTGAAGTGAATTTCAATTTATGCAAATTAACCGTGACATTTTCTGGTGTAGGTGATACGGCTGCAGAGACATCTGCAGTTCCTAGGCTGAGAACGAAAGGAAGCAACATAATAGTAGTTCCTAGAAGTGCCCATATTTTTGTTTTGATGTTTTTCATTTTATTTCCCTCCTATTGTTTCCTTTTTGTTGTTTTTTATAAAACCAAGCTGCCCCTGTTGAAAGGACTAGCAACACCCCTAAGATTGAGAAACCTCCAAGCATCTCTTCGTTTGTTTTTGGAAAACTTCCTCCACTTTTTTCATTTGATGGGCCATTCGTCTGTATCTGAACTGGCGTTTTTCCGTTATTTGTCCGATTTGCTTCTGGTTCGTTGATGATTTCCAATGGTATAGGATGAAGCGGATCATAACTGCCTGCTTCAACTTCAAAGAGAATTGGTGCTGGACTCCATACATATCCTTTAGGCGGCTTGATCTCAACTAGTTCATAGCTTCTAAAAGACAAACCATGGACAGAAAATGTTCCATCTTTACCGGAAGTAAAAATCGTTGCTCTCGGATCATCTTTGGCTACCCAGTGATTTATCCCATTTTCTTGCGCTAAATATTGGTTATCTCTTTTGACTAGAAATTGAGCATCTGCCAGTCTTTGTTTCGTCTGCCGATCCACTTTGACAAATTGTTTGCCACCTGTTTGGGTGGCAAGATGTGTTTCTACTGTTTGATTGTCAGTCGTCAAACGTACCTCGTTGTCAAATGTCGTTTTTTCACTGTTTTCTTTCAATGACATTTGGTAACGGATCGTTAATTTTTTCTCAGCAAACGAACTGAGATCTTTTCCAGAATCCGATAATACAAAACCATGTTTTGTTTTTTGTGTATGAAATGTATGAATCTTTTCTCCCCCAATCAAAAGATCGATCGTTTCTGGTTCTAGCCACAACTGAGGATCAGCTGTATCTGTGATCGTATAGGTTCCTACCTCGTTGATGTTCTCAGGAATTGTGGTAGTGATGAGATAAGGTACTTTATCCCCATCTGCAAAATCTGTCTGCTTGTTCTCTACTTTTTTTGTTAATGTGAGTGCAGCAGGTATTTTTTGTTCGCTCTTAGGATACAAGTGGATGGTCGTCAATTTATGATTAGATGAATCTGTCACAGGAAGCACGACGACAAATGGTGCTGATTTTTCTTTTACTTGATCTGAAGATTTTATTTCCGCAAATCGGTAAACAGCGTCACGACCTTGCTCGTCTTTGTCCGATACACGAAAAGAAGCAATGCCCTCTCCCCCGTCTACTGTTTTTGTCACACTTTCTGCCAGTATTTTTTCACTATCACTTTTCTGTGCTAGTTTTCTTTGTGCGTCTTCTATACTACTTCCTTCTGACCGCAGCTTGTAAAATTCATCCGAGACATCATATATAGCGAAAGTAACACCGTTCAACCCTTTTGCCTACTGAAAGTTATCTGGACTAGCCATTCCGTCGTTTTGACTGATACTTGGCATCTGTTCGCTTTCGAACATTCGATTATGCAAAGTAAATGTAATAGATGATTCTCTGGCTGACACAGTCGGAGAACCACTAAAAAATCCCAGTAGGATAAAAAAGAGAACGGCAAACCTATCCACACGTACACTTTTTATTTTTTTCATCGCTGTTCACCTGCTTTTTTCTTACGATGGATAAAATAAAAGAAGCCAGAAAAAATAAAAATCATTCCTAAAAAGACAAAGGGCAGTAGACCTATCCCGCCTGTCGAAGGAAGCAAGAGAGTCGGATTGATCGTCAACTCAGCGGTATCTGTTGCGGTAATCGAATAATTATTGTTTACAGTTCCTTCCCCTAAACTAATCGTTACTATTTGTGTTCCGATATCTGTCCGGCTGTTAGCTGTTAGTGTATAATCCAATGCTTCACCTGAGACAACACCAGTAACGTGGACATTTCCAACCGGTATCGAGTGACTTTGGGCATCATAATTAAAGGCAGCGTCATCGACAGTAATCACTGCATCGGCTTTATTGATGGTATAGGTTCCTGATGTGTTAGCTATATCAGTAAATGACATCTTGGGATTTGCTGCTTTGACTTTATCTATCCCGCTTTTCGTTAATTTAATTGCATAGCTGCCAACGTTAACCATATTTTTTGCTGATTGTGCATCTACTGTGTAGTCCGTGTTGCTAAGGGTCACTTGCACTGGAGTAACCGAACTGGTGACACCTTCTGCTAGCTTGACATGGATTGACGGGATTCCTGCTTTTCCATCATATGTCTTACTGCCACCGAGCTCTACCGTACCGCTGATTGGCTTGATCGTATAGATATCAGATGTCTACACGATAGGAAATAGATAGTTTGTTCTGGCAGCTAGTTTAGCTAATCCGCTTTCTGTCAATTGCCAAGACGTATAGGTTCCAATTTCAGTAGGCGCAGTTACTTCAACTCCCTTTTCATTCATCGCTTTGAAATCAGTTGGATTCCATGGGATTTGATCAATATTGAGATCATTGTTTAAAAGGGATGTTGATTCTGTTTTATCATTAAAGGTATATTTAACGATCGGTACAACAGAAAGACCATCATAGTACTTACTGCCATTTGCATTGATTGATACTGTTGCATTTGTCTTATAATATAGGATGACTTCAGAAATCTGTTTTCCATTTGCGTCCTTTACGATTACATTTCCATTTGTATCTAAACTAGCTGAAACACTCGTTGCTGATTGGTTCTTTGTTTCTGTCGCTGAAACAGCTGTAAAGGTATATCCGCTGATAATAGGCACATTAGTCGTCAGGTCTTGTGCAGCACTTCCGTAAGTAAGATTCATTATTTTAGAAGGAGCAATCGTCTGTCCAAAATAGTCTTGATACTTAATAGTGATTGGTGTTTGTTTGCCTGTATAGGTCACCGTATCGACGTTACTTTCTAGGGCTGTGAAAGAACCGTTTGTTTGTGCAAAAGAATAGCCCGTTACTGCTGTTGGAATAATAACCACTTTGTCCCCCACATGGATTCCAGATAGTGTAGTCCCGTATGTTCCAGTTTGTGCTATCCCGCCATTAACAGTATAAGAGAATGTTCCAGGTTGGTTTGCATTGACCTGAACCGTCGCTGCTTGATAGGTTGGAACAACTGAAATATTCCCCTTGTTATCAACGATCTGTCCATTTTTGATCGAGTACCCTGTGAATGGAATATCGTTTGCTAACTGTATACCGATTGAAAAAGTACTAATACCCCCTCCGGCAGGAAGCCCTCCCCATGTTGAGGGTGTAAAAGAATAACTTTTATCCGCATTGGGTGTAACGGAATCGATCGTATTTCCAGCGGTAGCCACCCCCATATAGATACTTTTTGGGAAGGTGGTAGTAGTACCATTTACTGTGGAGCCAATAAACAGATTATGGATATCTGGACGGTTATCAATAAAAGCGATTGCTTTGGTAACACCTTGTAGCGCGGTTTTATCCGCACTCATCGTTCCGTTAACCGCAACAATGACTCCATCTTTGGCATATATCACTGTATATCCATCTGGTATGGTATGTCCGTTGAAATTCGCAGTGGCCGCAACAGCACTAAATGTCTGACTTTTACCTGTTTCTGAATAAGCTTTTTCCCCTGCTGCTTTTGCTGCTGCGATTTCTTCTTCTGTCGGATCAATCAGCTGAGTCGAGGTTGTAGTTGAGGTTGTCTCGTTGTTGCTAGACTGATCGGTACTTTCTGTTGACTGTATTTCAGAGGCGGGTGGACTATTTGTCTCCTCTGTCATTTGGTTAGCAAAACTTGACGTTTCTGTATAAACGTTTACATTCCTATTGGATAAACTTCCTAAGAAAGTAAGAATCACGATTATCGAAACTGCAATGGTACGCAAGTTTTTTCTTCGAGATATAGCTTTTAGTCTAGAATCAAAATGTTTTTGACATATACGTTGGATTTTATTTTGAGTTTTCTTGATCATTTTCATCCCTCCTCTCAATAAAAAAACGTTATCAAATAAGCACGTGCACGTTATTCAAAATCTAATTTTTACTATTTTATTGATGCATGGAAAGTTTGGATCATTTCTATTCTCTTTTTATTCTAAGATTATTCTATTCCTCACGCTTAATAGAAAAGATTTATTTTTAAATAAAAAATACTCTTTTTTTACGATTATTAAAAAAAAGATAAAACTTGATGAATTGAAGTATTGCTTAATTTTGGAAGCTAGGGGGGAAGAATAAAAGCATATATATTGTTTCAAGAACAAAATCTTGTTATCTTTTTAAAGGACATTTGTCCAAAATCTAATTTTAGGAGGTACGTTTTGACGTTTATTCGTACAAATAAAAGAGAATTATCTTTATTCATTCTTTATTTTTTATTCATAGGATTTCAATTAGGGATCCTTCCATTAGCCTTATTATCTATGGTAACGAACAGTGATTTAATACATTCAGAGTTTGTTGTGTTCGCGGTTAACTTATGTATTCCTTCTATTATTGGAATCATTTTGTTTCGTAAAGAGATCATAGAAAGTTTTTCTTATTTCAAAGAAAAAACTTGGCTGAGAATTGCTAGTATATTTTTTTGGGTAGGCTTGATCTTTTTAGTAGATGTCTTCATGCAACACATTTTAGGTCCTACTAACCAATCAGCCAATCAGGAATATTTATCGCAATTAGGAAAACAAACGCCGCTATTTTTGACTTTGATTGTTTTTGCTTTCCTTGGCCCGATTTTAGAAGAACTTATTTTTCGTCATCTTTTAATTAATTGGCTTTCTCAATCTATTGGTTTAATTTTGTCTTCTTTGATTTCTATTTTTCTATTTACATTTATTCATGTAACGCATCCAATTGATTTTTTCATGTACGCTCCTGGAACGATTTTACTGACGATTGCTTATTTAACTGCGAATCGCTCATTAGCTTTTATCATGGCTATCCATATTTTGAATAACGTTCTTGGTTTTGTATTATAGATACAGATGACAAAAAAAATTCAAGTATGCGACATTGGTTCTACGCCGCATACTTGAATTTTTTTCAATTAGTATAAATCAAAACTTCTAATTTTCATTTCCCATCAACTGATACGCTCGACCATCCGAACTTCTTTTGAAAAAACCGAATGTGATTAGATAACGCCTTTGTTCGACATAATCAGCACTAGAAAATATGTCCATCAATATCGAATTGACTTCTGTTTCTGTATAGATTACTCCATGTTCGAATCGTTTCAAGACTTCTTTCAGCAAGATGTATTTCTTTTTTGTTGCGCTTGGTACTTGTTTTACTTTTCCATCCTTCATAAATGTCTCCAAAACTTTCATTTTCTCTTGCTCCGTATAAGTATAAATCATCTTCTTTCTCCTTTTGATTCTAAGAATACTCCATTTATGTTAGAATATTCTGGATTTTTTAAAGCGGTTACTCTCAAGAAAGATATTATCACATGGCTCTTTTTTTTACTAATATTTGTCGGAAGACTCATCCTAATAAGTTATTCGCCCAGTCGAGTAATTAAAAAATACTGAATCAAGAATATTGCATTACATGATAAGAACAAAAAAAGAACCCTTGAATACCAAGGGTTCTTTCTCTGTCTGATAACAATGATTAACGACGGATTTCTTTGATACGAGCAGCTTTTCCGTGTAATGCACGTAGGTAGTACAATTTTGCACGACGTACTTTACCGTAGCGAACTACTTCGATTTTTGCAACACGTGGTGTGTGCAATGGGAATGTACGCTCAACGCCCACTCCGTTAGAAACTTTACGTACTGTATAAGTTTCGCTGATTCCAGCACCGCGGCGTTTGATAACAACACCTTCAAATAACTGGATACGTTCACGAGTACCTTCGACAACTTTTGCGTGAACACGCACAGTGTCACCAGGGCGGAACGCTGGGATGTCAGAACGTAATTGGTCTTTTGTTAATTCTTCGATTAATGGATTCATGGTTTTCTTCTCCTTATTCCAAATATTCTTATGAGCTTCTCTCACAGCGGAATATCGTAATAGTTAAGTGCTTGTGCACTCACCATAAAATACTAACATACTATCAATCTACTGTAAAGAAGATTTTAGAAAAAGTTACTTGCCTACATCTGCTGTTTTTTTTGCTCTTCTTTCTTGATTTCTTCTAAAAATTTCGTCATTTGAGGCGTCCATTCAAGTGTTTCCAAGAGATCAGGTCGGCGTTGATAGGTTCTTCTTAGCGACTCTTTTAATTGCCATTCTTCAATCAATTTATGATTTCCATTTGTCAATACTTCTGGTACTTTCATCCCTTTATATTCTGCTGGACGAGTATATTGGGGATGTTCTAATAGACCAGTTGAATAAGAATCGGTTTGGGCAGAAGTCTGATTGCCTAACACATCTGGCAACAGCCGAACTGTTGCATCGATCATGACCATCGCACCTAATTCTCCCCCAGTAAGGACATAATCCCCTAAGGAAACTTCATCTGTCACTAATGTGCGGATACGTTCATCATACCCCTCGTAGTGACCACAAATGAATACCAGGTGTTCTTCTTGTGAAAATTCTTCTGCCATTTTCTGATCGAATCGTTTACCAGCTGGATCAAGAAGGATGACTCGTTTCTTGACATCAGGTGCAGCTTGTTCAATTGCTTGGATATTATCATAGATTGGCTGGACTTTGAGCAACATACCTGCTCCTCCGCCATATGGATAGTCGTCTACTGTCTGATGTTTATTATCTGAATAGTCGCGGAAGTTAGAGATATTGATGTCTAATAAACCTTTATCTACAGCCTTGCCGATGATGGATTCACCCATAGGACCTTCAAACATTCGTGGAAATAAAGTCAATACATCAATCTTCATCGTCAATCAGTCCTTCTGGGATTTCTACACGGATCACTCCAGCTTCTAAATCAACTTCTTTGACGACAGAAGCGATATATGGAAGCAAGATATCAGCCTTTTTCGGACGTTGAACGACCCAAACATCATTAGCGCCTGGTGACAAGATTTCTTTTACTTTACCTAGTTCCGTTCCATCTTCTTCCACCACACGCAGACCGATGATCTCGTGGTAATAGAATTCATTTTCATCTAGATCTACAGAGTTGTCTTTTGACACTTTCAATATGCCATCCCGATATTTTTCCACATCGTTGATGGAAGGATGACCTTCAAAACTCAATAAGTCAAAATTTTTATGTTTACGATGACTTTTGACCGTTAATTCAATAGGTGCTTTTCCATCTTGGAATAATGTCAGCACCGTCCCTTTTTTGTAACGTTCTTCTGGGAAATCCGTTGTTGAGATCACACGGACTTCACCTTTGATACCTTGTGTGTTTACGATTTTTCCTACATTCAAGTATTCAGTCAACTTATATCCCCATTTCTTTTTTGTCTGTTTTATTTTAGCATGTGCGGAGAGGCAATTCTAGTTTTCTTTTAGGGTATTAAGCCAAATTTATTGCAAAAATGTGGCGTACTGTTTTTGATGACTTCTTATTTCTTGAAGCTCAGCACTTCTGTCATGGCTTCTTCATAGAAACTGCCATCTTCAATGCAGCCATAGGGTCTTGACGAGTGATCGTATAGACATTTTTCGGTTCTTGCCAACTTACTTCTACGGCTCGATTCGTCGTATCTCCCATATCAATAGTTATCTTACCAAATTGTTCAGGTGCTGGCAGCCTGTTTTCTTCCAAATAGGCTACGATTTCTTTAGCTAACGGCAAGGGTTCTTGACCATCAATATTATTCCCACGGATCCGAATACGCCAATTTCCTTCTTGCCATTCAAGGTAGCTTGAACCTGCTGCTCCTTGCTGATACCCCGTGATTTGATGACCTAAATCCATTTTCTGCCCATTTGTATCGATCTCAAATGGCTGCAAGACTTGTATCGTTTCTTGACTAGAAGCAAATCCATATTGATAGAGATAAGTTGCAATAGGCGTTTCTTGATTCAATTCGTCAGCATTCAACCTGAGGGGACGATCTGATCCGTAATATAAAATAGAATAACCTTGCTTTGTTTGTGCCGCTGCGACATTGAGATAGCCAGAAGAAATCGGTACATCTAAAGGCATGGGCACGTTTGGTTGTTGTTCTTTCAATTGGTTTAAAGCAGTCTTTTCCTCATTACTTGAGGTAGCCCTTGTTTGTTCAGTAGATGAAGCCATTTTAGTACTACTTTTTTCTGTACTTGCAACAGTTTCAGATGTACTGCTTGATGGTTGCGTATTGTCTGATCTTTCAGTAATCAAACTGCAGGCGCTTAACAATAAGACAAACGGAATAAATAACATAGTATTTCTCATTATCTGCTCACTCCCTCCTATTATAAGGATACGCTTTCTTGCTTCTTTTGCCAAATAATCATTTCTTCAATTAATAAAAAAACAAAAAAGCTGTACTCGGAAATTCGAGTACAGCACGTTTATTTACTTTTCCTTATCATCGATGATATTCAAACGCACTTTTTTTGGTGCATTGATCCGAACACCGTAAACGATTGTGCGGATTGCTTTGGCAACACGCCCTTGTTTTCCGATGATACGGCCAATATCTTCAGGTGCCACTGTTAGGTTGTACTCGTAAAAATCTTTCGACTCTACGACATCTAACTTGACTTGATCAGGATAAGTGACTAGCGGACGAACGATTGTTAAGACTAAGTCGCTTAAATCTTTCATATCCGGTCACCTTATTTCTTTGAGAATTTAGCTTCGTGGTGTTTTTGCATGACGCCTTCTTTTGAAAGGATATTACGTACAGTGTCAGAAGGTTGTGCACCTTTTGATAACCAGTCAAGAACTAAGTCTTCTTTTAAAACTACTTCTGCAGGGTCTTTCAAAGGATTGTAAGTACCTACAGTTTCGATGAAACGTCCATCACGAGGAGAACGTGAATCAGCTACGACGATACGGTAAAAAGGACTCTTTTTAGAACCCATACGTTTTAAACGGATTTTAACTGCCATTATTTATTTCCACCTCCATTGTTTTATTCACAAGATGTAGTGTAACAGTTTTTTTTTACCCTGTAAAGCTTTTTTTCTTTACAGCTTGATTAAATTCGATTTTTTTAGGAAATAGCAGATTTTAGACTTCTTTTTTGTTAAAAACAAGCCACCCAGCTACGATGGATATGACGATAGAACAACATGACACTGCTAATGACTGAGTATAATCTGTAAGGTGGATTTCTTTCGTAAGATAATTTGAGGAAGAAATCAAATAAGTCGGTACATATTCTGCTACTTTAGAGAACAACCCAGCACCATAACTCAGAATGACCGTTCCCCCACTAGCCAACAGAACCGCATAATTGGAAGAAAGAAAAGCTGAATAAAATAAAATCAATGAATAAAGCCAACAGCCAAAAAAATAATAAGTAAAACTGATAAATAAAGGATGGGAGATAATCGACTGGTCCCAATAATAAATCGTGTATGCTAGCGTAATACTATAACAGCACCAATAGCTGACACTCCAAAATAGTATACCCATGATCCATTTCGACAGAAATATCTTCCATCGCTTCATCCCTTTTGTCAGCAAGTTGATGATTGTTCCGTTTTGGTATTCGCTTGTCAATATCCCGCTGAATAAAAGAAGAAAGAAAATCAACAGCATCGGAATATTTTTATAAAATTGTGTCCATGAAGTCGTTGCATCAACTATGATTTTCTGAACAGAAATCCCTGACTCTGCCAGAGTTGTTGACATAGCTTGCACTAAATAAGGAGTCAATTTAGATAGCAATGGATTCATTATACCGAAAATCACTGTGAGCGCACTTAGCGTGATGATTTTTCCAGTACGCCAGTTTTCCTTTAGCTCCTTTTTGGCGAAGGCAATGAGTTGTCTCATGATTGAACGACCTCCAAAAAGAGTTTTTCTAGCGTAGGTTCTTCCATCTGGACTGATTGGACTGGCAATTGATATTTGGCTAGCAAATCCATAGCAAAAAGCATTTCTTCTTTACTTTTTTGTGGATAAGCTATACGCAATTCACTTCGGATCATCCCTCCAGGTAAAAGCTCTTCAAATTGTTCGCGCTCTTTTTTGGAAAAAAATACGATCTCAAACCCACTAGCATTTGTTTGCTTTTTCAATTCGTCCACTGATCCAGACAACACGATTTTTCCATTATCCAAAAAAGCAACTTTGTCACAGATACGCACCACATCAGATAAAATATGAGTTGAAAATAAAATCGTCGTTTGCTCTTTCACAGAGGATAAGATACCTAAGATTTCTTTTCGACCAACAGGATCAAGAGCAGAAGTTGGTTCATCGCAAATGAGTAATTTGGGCTCGTTCAACAAGGCTTGAGCAAGCCCTAAACGTTGTCGCATCCCTCTGGAAAATTTTTTGATCCGCTTCTTTTCATTCGACAGACCGACAAGTGACAACAGTTCATTGGTTTTTTCCTTTATCCGCTGTTTAGGCATTCCTGTGAGTTCGCCGCAAAAGATCAAATACTCGGAAGCGGTCATATAATCATAAAAAACCGGTACATCAGCTAAATAGCCGATTTCTTGATTGGTCGTTGTTTGTCCGTACTCTACTTCTTTTCCGTTCACTCGGATCGTTCCGCTGTCTTTTTTGATAAGACCTAAGATCAGTTTCATAGTTGTCGTTTTTCAGCACCGTTTTTACCGATGAAACCAAAAATCGTCTGTTCTTCTACAGAAAAAGATAAATCATCCAGCAATTTGTTTGTACCAAAAGACTTTGAGACTTTTTCAAGTGTCAAGATAGCCACTACGCATCCTCCTTGCCAAAAATCAAATAAAGGACAGGACCGATGAACTGCATACCAACAATAACAATAATCACCCATATCATTCGATTTCCATGTTTATATGCAGAATGTGTAAAGATATGATGAAGTACATAAATAAGTAATCCAAACTGTACAATGATTAAAGGAATTAAAAACGGAAGAAATTCTTTGATGCTCATATTACTCGCCCGCCAATCGTTTTTTTAGTTTTACAATTTTTGATTTCTCAATTTGTTGAAAAATCGGATTTTCTAATGCACTCAATGCCCCTTCCCTAATGATTTTCGTGTCTCTTATTTGCTGTACCCCAAGATCTGCTCCTTCAAATATCTCATTTATCTCATCAAAATACCTATCACCATGAAGGATCCTGCCTTCCTCGCTTAAAAGTATAAGTGTCAAATCCACAAACTGTTTTAAACACTTTATTACTTGTTCTTCTTTTTCATGTTTCGCATAAGCACAGGCTGCAGCGTAAGAAAATTGAGCACAACTGTTGGGATGGACCGCCGTCAGGTTGAATGCTTGGATCACAGCATCTATTCTATTGACAGTTTCTTCTATAACCGGTAATTGAATGATTTGGATCAATAGATAATGAGTGGCTGAAGATACGAGATTGATTAAATGAGAAAACATGCTGAATTGAGTATAGCTTACCGCTTTTTTTGTTTGACCAGCGGCTCGGTACGCTTGGATAAGTAAGGTGTCGCTTTGCTGGGCAAAACGATAAGGGTCCGCTTTTTCTTCGATTTCAGATAAAGCTTCTTCTGGTTTGCCTAACTGGAGCATGACCGCTACTTTTAACAAAGAAGCATTATTGCATAGAGATAATTCTGTTGATTCTTCAACGATTTTCGTACATAACGCTTCTGCTTCAGACAGAATTGCTTGTTGTTCCTCCAGATCCTTTGTTAGCATAAAATGATTCAACCACAAAACGACTACTTGTAGAAGAAAAGGATAACATGAGTAATATTGTTTGACCGCTTTTCTACAGTCCTCCATCACATATTCAAAGGGCTCTTCAGAAAAAGCGGTGGTCCACTGCTGATAAAAGTGTCTGATTTTCTCTTTCGTCAATTGAGGATGATAGCCGAGCAGTTCATCAACAGACACATCAAAAAAACTGGCTAATTTAGGCAATATGAGTACATCAGGCATACTTTGGCCTGTCTCCCATTTGGAAACAGAAGCTTTTGTCACACCTATGAATTCAGCTAGAGTTTCTTGAGTCACGCCTTTTTTCTTTCGTAAATTTGCTACATTTTTCGATAATGATAATTCTTCCATCTTATCCCTCCTTTTTCTTCATTATATAGACTTTCTAAGAGGGTTGGCAATGGAGACTAACGATACTTCGCGATCATTTGTCAACTAAAACGAAACTTTTGCCAGTAAGTGTTTTTGTTTGCTCCAATTACTTATTTTTTGTAAGATTATTATAGATAGTTTGAAGGAGGAAAAATCGTATGACAAAAAAAATTGGATTTTTTATTGGTAGTTTAAGAAAAGATTCTTACAACAAAAAAGTAGCAGAAGCTTTTGCGAAATTGCTTCCTGAAGGGTACGAAAGTGTATTTGTAAAATTCGATGATCTGCCATTTTACAATGAGGATCTTGAAACCCCAGAAAAAGCTCCTGCTGAATGGACTCGTTTTCGTGAGGAGGTGAGCGGATTAGACGGTGTCGTTTTCGTTACTCCTGAATACAACCGCTCTGTGCCAGCAGTATTGAAAAATGCTTTAGATGTAGGCTCAAGACCTTATGGACACAGTGTTTGGGATCATAAACCAGGTTTAGTCGTTACTGCATCACCAGGTGGGATTGGCGGCTTTGGCGCAAACCACCATCTACGCCAATCACTTGTCTTTTTGAATGTGCCAACCTTGCAACAACCGGAAGCATATATCGGAAACGTTGCGAATCTAATTGATGAAAACGGCAATATCGTTGAAGGAACATTAAGTTTCTTCCAAACGATTTTAGATGCGTATCTAGATTTTTCTAACAAATTAGCAGAATAAAATCAGAACAATAATAAAAAACATACTAAGATTAGAGGGGAACATCATTGACGAATGATGTTCTCCTCTATTTTCTATTTTTAGATTATAGTGAAGAATGAAAGAAAGTTCGAACAAAGCCTTGAGGACTACGAGTCCCTATCAAAAACCGAACTTCTTTACTGTCATTTTAGAATCAGGTTTACGTATGTTGGGGCCATGAGCCCGTGTATAGGAAATTGGAATCGAAATGAAGCAGTAAAGTTCTTTCAAAACTTAAAAAGGAGGAAAACAAATGCCTTACATTCTTGCATTAGATGTTTCAATGGGACACAGCTACAGTGTCCTATACAAAGACGACACCTGCTTATTTGAAGACGAGATCGAACACACTCAAAGAGGATTTCATGCATTACTCGAAGAGATCCAGCACTTGCCTGAACGTCCATTGATTGTTTTTGAAGCAACGGGGATTTATTCCAGACCAGTCGAAAAGTTCTTTCAAGATCATCACTTTTCTTACTGTTTGTTAAACCCGTTAGAAGCGAAAAAGCAGATGGAAGAAAACACCTTACGCAGTTGGAAAACAGATAAATCGGATGCCCATCGGCTCGCACAGACTCATCTTAAAAATCAACGTCAGCCAAAAGAAGTACAAAGCAATTTTTACTTAGAGATGCGCGATTTAGCCCGTTTTTATCAAGAAATTGAGAAGAAAATCACTCGTCTGCGCATGGATTTACACAACTGCCTTCAGTTGACTTTTCCAGAGCTTGAACAGTTCTTTTCAAACAGGCTGACCCCTTACGCATTGACATTGATCCGTCTTTTTCCCCATCCAGATTTTGTATTGGCATCTACTCGGACAAAAATAAAAAATAAACTGATCAACGAAACACGGAAAAAAATCTCCGCGAATCGTGCCGAGCAAAAGGCAGATCAAATCATCCACTATGCACAGTGTGCCTATCCAGCTGTTGAAAAAGACAGTATCCACTGTCAAAAAACGATCTATTACGCCGAACTTCTCCAAGATTTACTCGAACAAAAAGAAGCACTGGCGACACAAATGATCAAAAAAGCCGAAGGCTCTCCTTGCTTTTTGTTGTACCAAACATTCCCTGGGATTGGCGCACTCACAGCCGCTTTATTGCTCGGTGAATTAGGAGATATCACACGATTTAAAACCCATAAACAATTGAATGCCTTTGTCGGAATTGACATCCGACGGTATCATTCAGGTAAGTATACTGGCCAAGACCGCATCAATAAGCGTGGTAATCCCAAAGCACGGAAAATTATTTTCTTCACCATTCGAAATATGATTCGCCAGCAACGCGCAGCTCCTAATCATATTGTCGATTATTACTACAAATTAAAAAAGCAACCTATCCCTAAGAAAGATAAGGTTGCCACAGTTGCTTGTATGAACAAGCTTCTGAAATGTATGCACGCTATGGTTAGGGCACATACAGAGTACGACTATGCGTACGCGGTCTCAGTGGACCATTAACTAAACCACTTACAGTATACCACTTCTTTGCCCAGATCGAAAATTTTTTACGAACGGGGCTTTATTTGGTGTGCCTTGATTTTGTCGCTTTCGTTTATGAGCTATTTTTCTTACACCTTTTACTTGACTAATCGTAGGAAAAGGCTGGGACAGAAGCGTTTAACTCCAAGAATAAGAAGGAATTCACGAAAATTGCTTTTCAAATTTTTGTGAATTTCAGCTTATTTCCGAAGGAGTTGCTTCTGCTTCCGCCGTTTATATGTGTTTAGAGCGTGAGACAAAAGTAAAGAACACTTTTGTCTCACGCTTCTTTTGTTTTATTTGCTTCTACTTTCGTACATAATGTAATTCGATAAATTCACCGAATCGTGTCGTATCTAGCAATTCAAAACGTGCTTCATAGGTTCCTTTTTGGAATAAAGGGATTCCGTCCCCTAATAATACAGAGGCAATCTGGATATACCATTCATCAATCATTTGATGTTCTACTAACGGTTTGATCAATCGACCGCCACCCACGACCCAGATATCTTTTCCTTCTGTCATTTGTAGATTTTTTAGAAAAGCAACAGGCTCTTCGTGTACGACCTCAGCATCTGGTAATTGTAATTGTGCATTGGTTGAAAAAACGAAATTCTTTTTCTCTGGATAAATTGCTTCGGTTTCTAAATATTTTTTTGCTTCTTGATAAGTTTTCCTGCCCATGATGGTCGTATCGATTGTTTCATAAAAATCTTCATAAGTGGTTTGCTCACCTGTCGGAGTGTCAAAAAGCCATTGAAGGTCATCCGTTTTCGTTGCCAAATAACCATCTAAACTTACAGCGCCATAAAATATGATTTTTCGCATGCTTTATTCGCCCTTTCTTTATTTTCTGCCGATACGTACGACCTCTTCTTTGCGGAAACAACTGTCAAGGTGATCATTGATGATCCCGACTGCTTCTAAAAAAGCATAGATTGTCGTACTGCCAATAAATTTAAATCCTCTTTTCTTTAGATCTTTTGCTAATTCATCTGAAAGAGGACTTATTGTCGGGACTTCTTCTTGTGAATGATAAGAAGAATCAACGATTTTTCCATTAGAAAACGACCAAAGATACTCAGAAAAACTGCCGAATTCTTCTTGAATCTTCAAGACTGCTTTAGCGTTTTGGACAGCTGATTCGATTTTTCTGCGATTCCGAATAATTCCTTTGTTTTCCATTAGTTCGCTCATTTTTGTTTCTCCATAATTTGCGACTTTTTGGATATCGAATTGATCATATGCTTCATCGAATGCGTCACTTTTATTTAAAATCGTCTGCCAGCTCAATCCTGCCTGATTGATGTCTAGCATCAATTTTCGGAACAGCTTTTGGTCATCATATTCAGGAACACCCCAGACAGTATCATGATATTGCCGCATACTTTCTGTTTGTTCACTCCACGGACATCTCATTTGTACCACCTCTTCGTTTAGAGTAATTGTATCAGTAAAGAATAAAAATTGCTGATAGAAAAGCTCCGGCAGTAGACATTTTCAGTCTGTACCGAAGCTGTTTTTTCATCTTATTTCCGTTTTTTCTTTTTCTTCTTATTTTTCTTGATCATTCGATTCATCGCCATTTTGCCTAGTTTTCCTTTGACGCCTGAACCAAACATTTGGTCCATACCTGGGATGTTCATATCCCCTTTGGACATTTGTTGCATCATTTTTCTTGATTCCTTGAATTGCTTGATCATTCGGTTTACTTCAACCACACTGTTTCCAGAACCGGCAGCAATTCGGCGACGACGGCTTGGATTCAACAGATCAGGATTCGCCCTTTCTGCTGGCGTCATAGAATAAACCATCGCTTTTTTGCGTTCAACGTCTTTTGGATCTACCTTGACGTTTTCGATTCCAGGGACTTGATTCATTCCGGGGATCATTTTGATTAGATCTTCCAGTGGGCCCATCCCCATCACTTGATCGAGTTGCTCAATAAAGTCATTGAAATCAAATGAGTTTTCCCGCATCTTCTGTGCAAGTTCTTCCGCTTTTTTCTCATCATAGTCTTGCTGCGCTTTTTCGATCAGTGTCAGCATATCCCCCATACCAAGGATACGGCTAGCCATACGATCTGGGTGGAATACTTCTAAGTCAGTCAGTTTTTCACCAGAACCGATGAATTTGATTGGTGCGCCTGTCACTGAGCGGATCGATAAGGCTGCCCCGCCTCGAGTATCCCCATCAAGTTTAGTGATGACGACTCCAGTAATCCCTAATTGCTGATTGAAGCTGTCAGCTACATTGACGGCATCTTGACCAGTCATGGCATCAACAACTAGCAAGATCTCATTTGGTTGAGTCAATTCTTTGATTTGTTTCAACTCATCCATCAATGTTTCATCGATGTGCAGACGTCCTGCCGTATCGATCAATACATAGTCGTTTTTCTTTTCTCTTGCTAACTCCATCCCTTGACGAACGATTTCTACTGGGCTGACTTCTGTTCCCATGTCAAATACAGGAACATCTAGCTGTTGACCTAATACTTTCAATTGGTCGATCGCTGCTGGTCGATATACGTCCCCTGCGATTAGGAGCGGACGAGCATTTTCATTTTTCTTTAAATAATTCGCTAATTTACCGGTAAAAGTTGTTTTACCTGCCCCTTGTAGACCAGCCATCATGATAACAGTTGGTATTTTTGGTGATTTATTTAGCTCTGCTGTTTCAGAACCAAGTGTGATCGTTAATTCTTCATCAACGATTTTTACGATTTGTTGTGCAGGTGATAAACTTTCCAGCACTTCTGCCCCTACCGCACGTTCGCGTACGCGTTTAGTAAAGTCTTTGACTACTTGCAAGTTAACATCGGCTTCTAGTAAGGCAAGGCGGATTTCCCGCATCATTTCTTTTACGTCAGCTTCTGATACTTTCCCTTTTTTTCTTAGTTTTCCCATCGCCTGCTGGAGACGTTCAGTTAAGCTTTCAAATGCCATATTTTCTTCATTCCTTTTATTTATTCTTCGATTGCTTGAATTTGCTGTACATATTCAAGCAGTTTTTTATCTTCCGGATACTTATCTGTAATATATGCGGTCATCTTTTCCAATATCTGTTCTCGGACAATATAATCAGAGAAGAGATGGAGTTTTTTTTCATAATCCTCCAAGATCTTGCTTGTCCGCTTGATATTGTCATATACTGCTTGTCGACTTACTTCGTATTCTTCCGCGATCTCACCTAATGAAAAATCATCTGCATAATATAACTCCATGTAGTTCATTTGTTTTTCTGTCAATAAGGTCGAATAAAATTCAAAGAGCGCGTTCATTCGATTGGTCTTTTCGATTTCCATTCTGCTCACCTCTAGTTTTCAGCCATTCTTCATCAGAGAGCACAGTCATTTTTTGCTGAATAAAATAAGCAGTGGCCACTCCGGCGCCATTTTTTGTTATTCCGGAAAAGCTTCCATCATAAATCGAATGGGTCCCGCATGAAGGGCTTTTTTCCTTCATAATGACTAGATCAATGTGTTTTTCCTGCAATTTTTGATATGCTTTGATCGCGCCGTTTTTATACGCTTCCGTTACATCTTCGCCGCTTGTCGTCCATACTTTTGCTTGATCTTTCCACACATCGAACCCATTTCCACCAATGATTTCAGCAGGATCTCTAGGGATTGGCAATCCACCGATTACTTCTGGACAGACCATGACAGCTTCGCCAGTTTCAACTAGTTCCATCAATTCTGGTACTTCTTTTTTCTGTCCATCATAGCGACAGGCTAGACCGCCTAAACATGCACTGATTCCAATCATTGACTGCTCTTCCTTTCTATTCAGCAAAGTGCCTTCCTATTATACCATTTATTTCTTTTGTAAAATAGCCCCTTGTACTGATTCTATGCTAAAATATAAACAGAATGAAACCTATTTAAAGGAGATTTGAATGAAAAAAATACTAGTTGTTGATGATGAACCTTCTATTGTGACGCTCTTGACGTTCAATTTGGAAAAAGAAGGCTATAAGGTAACCAGTGCCGCAGATGGAGGCGAAGGATTAGAATTAGCATTAGAACAATCATTTGATTTCATCATTTTAGATGTGATGCTTCCAACAATGGATGGCATGGAGATCACTCAGCGGCTGCGTCAAGAAAAAAATGAAACACCGATTTTGATGCTGACGGCTAAAGATGATCAAGTGGATCGGATCATTGGTCTGGAGATAGGTGCTGACGACTATTTGACCAAACCATTTAGTCCACGTGAAGTATTAGCCCGTATGAAAGCCATATTCAGACGGATCGAACCTCGTAAGCAATCAAAAGATGAAGCTGAACCTGAATATCTATCGATTGGACAAATCACTGCTGATTTGACCAATTATCAAGTCACCGTAGACGATCATCTGATTGAACTCACACCGAAAGAATTTGAATTACTCGTTTATTTCATGAAACGAAAAGACCGTGTGATCGATCGCGACACATTGCTAGACCGCATTTGGAATTTTGACTTCGCAGGACAAAGCCGAATCGTAGATGTGCACGTTAGTCATTTGCGAGAAAAAATCGAGCGAGATCCAAAACATCCAAAGTACTTGGTGACTGTTAGAGGATTTGGCTATAAGTTTCAGGAACCAAAACGATGAAATGGAAAAAAGTTTATGAACGTCTCTTCTTTCTTATTCTTTTGATTAGTTTATTTTTTGGTGGTTGGCAATTGATCTCCCATTATTTCCAACAACAGATCGTCGAACAGCAAGAAAGCTACCTGACAAAAAAAGCACAACTACTGATCCGGCAATTAGATGTCGAAAACCTCCAAGCGGCGCAAAACAAAACTGCTTTGGAAGAATTCGTCCATCAGTCGAACGAACGGATCACTTTAATGGATGCTACTGGAAAAATCTTATTTGACACAAACAATGAAACATTGAATGAACAGCGAAGTTCTCGTCCAGAAATAAAAGCTGTATTGAATGGTGGGAACCTAGGTAGCGCTTTGCGCAAAAGTACTACTTTGAATGAGGATCTTTTATACGTCGCATTACCAGTCAAAAAAGGAGGCCAGTTAGAAGCCATTTTACGTATCGCAGAACCGACAAGCGGATTTTTACCGAGAACGGAAAGTTTTCGCCGTTGGGTCTTTTTCTTCTTTCTGTCTTTCTTCCTTGTTCTTGCAGGAATGATCTATTACCTGATCTACCAAAAAAATCAGCCTTTGAAAACTGTCCTGCCTGTTCTTAGAAAAATGGTACAAAATCCAAACCAAGCAGAAGTAATCATGCAGACACCTGACCAATGGGAGGAATTGTATCAGACGATCAATGCGCTGAGCGAACAAATGAGTAAGATGTATCGAGCGTATACTACAACAGAAGAACAATTGTACACATTATTAAACGAACTGATGATAGGCGTATTCCTGATTGATGATGCTGATTCTCGTTTACTACTGCTTAATCCAAAGATGCAGTTGCATTTAAATGTGACCAGCTATGAACCTGAACAACGGTACACAGAAGTCATCCAAGAGCCAAAACTCATTCAGCTGATTCACCAAGTGACTCCTGAGCATCCGCTGATCCATCAGGAGATCACCATCACTGAAGGACGACAGACATTAGACTTGAGTTTGCGCTACTTTACTAATTCAGAAGGTACCGGACAGATTCTAGGGGTGGCGTATGACTTAACGAAAGTGCGACGTTTAGAAAAGCTACAAAAGGATTTCGTTGGCAACGTCTCTCACGAATTAAAAACTCCTGTGACTTCATTGATTGGTTTTACCGAGACTTTATTGGATGGTGCAAAATATGACCCGCAAACTCTGACTTCTTTTCTTGAGATCATGCAAAAAGATGCGATTCGGTTAGATAAATTGATTCGGGAAATCATCCAGCTGTCAAAAGACGGTGAGAATTCTTACGAAATCCAGACGATTTATACAGAACCTTATTTCCACCAAATCGTTCAAAATTATCAGCCAATCATCGAAAAGAAACGGTTGACGATTCGATTGATTGGAAAGAACGAACCATTTACTACTAAAACAGATATCCTTTATCCAATCCTCAAAAACCTGATTGAAAATGCTGTCCAATATTCAAAAAACGACAGCGAGATCATTATCCGTTATCAGGCAACAGATGAATTATCGTTTTCTGTCCAAGACTTTGGTATAGGTATCGACATTGAGGATCAGGAACGGATCTTTGAGCGTTTTTACCGTGTAGACAAGGCGCGAAGCCGGCATTCAGGTGGGACCGGACTAGGGTTAGCGATTGTAAAAGACTACGTGCAACTCCTTCATGGGACGATTACTGTAGACAGTCATCTTGGAACAGGCTCGACTTTCACCGTTACCATTCCGAAAAGCAATTAAATAAGGCCTGCTTGCAGCAATGTTTAGATGTCTAACGATCATCTACTACGCTGAAAAGCAGGCTTTTTATTAGCTAAAAACGCTGAGCCACATGTTATAAATCTTTGTCATGATGTGTAGCTGTCTTTTCTGACATCTTTACAATCAGCTCCTGGTTCATTTTCTGATAAGCATCTATAGCATAATCAGCAAAACTTTGTGTTTTTTGATTCAAATAATCCGTTAATTTTTCGGGATGATTTACTATTAATTCTCTTGCTTGTTGGTCTGTACTTGCTAACTCTTTCGATAGATGGTCTCGAACTTTTTGGCGAGTTGGTAAAGTAATATTTTTCTTGAAATCACTATAGTATGGCTTCGTCAAGATGTTCGTCAACCGATATGTCCAGTAAGCAGAAATATCATCTGGCATATCTGTTCCTTTTTGATAAGCTTCGGGTGTCTCGCTTATATTGCTATAAAATGGTATATAATTGCTTGTATCAGGAATCCCCAACGCTAACCAATGGATACCACTGATTTCTTCTGGTACATTGTTTCTTATCTGTAGAATATGAGATTCCATCGTATTCGGCACAGAGATTGGACGATACTTATCTGGCTTTGTCCCTTCGATGGTATCATATTCAGTACCATTAAAGTGTAATGTCATGATATAAGCTGTTTCTGCAATTGAAATAGGTTTATCTGGTTTGATGAACATCTCAAATGAACGGTCTGTTATTTTTTGTTTCTTTGAAGGTGTCAGTTTTCTCTGTGCATCCCATATCCTAGGAAGATTGTATTTTTCATCCTTTGACTTATCTGCAAATATGTCTCTTAAAGAAATATCCCGTTTCGTATTTATCAGTTGATTCTTTTCTAAAAAAGATTCTAAATCTGCTGAACAAAGATAAGAATCTTTGTCCTTCAAATCAAATGAATCAATTGACAACATATTAGGAATAACTGCATAACAGTCATCTGGAACTTTGACAGCTGCCCACTGATGACCACTAAGTATCTCCATATACCAGATTTCATTTTTATCAGAGAAAATCACACCATTTGTCTCCGCAGCTCCTTGCTTAGCAACGATTTTTCCTAATCGTTCTACTCCTGCTCTTGCTGAATCAATATAAGGAAGGGTCACTGTCAACATAGAGTCTTCTGCGATACCATGCGCAGTATATGGATCTTTTTTCAATATCTCTTCCTTTGTCGTAGCTGATTCAGTAGCGCTCATTGCAACGTTCTTGCTATTGATACCATCTTCTTCAAATAATCCTTCTGACGTATCCCATTCTGGGGTCGCTGTGTACTTCAGCTGTTCTTTCGGAAGATCAAGGGTAAATCCATTCCCTTTTGATACAAAATGTGAAGGATTCGTATTTTCTTTTCTGACAACAAAGTGTTTGGACCAAGCCGTGTTCAGATCTTCATTTCTAGCAATCATCGTTGATCCATCTACTGAAGCATTTTTTCCTACTAAAATCGTCGTACAAGCATCAATGGAAACGGATAAGAAAATCCCATACAGTACACCTAAAAATAAACTAAATTGAAGCAATCTTCTATTTTTCATTTGAAGCATCCCTCCCAATTTTATAAAAACGCTTTCAAAATGATTATAGGACACCTGAAGTAAAGATTTAATTGGTTTTCTATAAGTTCTAGATAAAAATTTGCTTTGTTTTTTATACAGAAAGAAGCTTAGAAAATACAATTTTTTGGTTAATGTATTTTTTAAGCTTCTTTTATCTTATTAGTCATTTATTTCTTTTGAATAATCGAAGGAACCGAGGCAATTTATTTATTATCTCCGGCTCTTTTTCATTTTTACGTTCAAACAAATATTCTACCAATGTAGTCAAATGCCTAAAAATCGAATCTGCCGAGAAAAATAGAATGCTCAACAACAAAAGCGATACAGCTGAGATACCGGTGATTGAAAAAAGTTTATGCAAAAAAACCACCGAAAAAAAGATACCGCTAGCACAGAAAAGAATGATCTGACTTCTGAATTTATTCAGCGGTGAACAGATTTTATAGAGAACGAGAAATCCTACTGCAATCAAAAGCATAGTAGATGCTGTAGAAACATCTGTTTTATTTAGATTCAAAGTCACCCCGCAGATCACCAACGCACCGACTACGATCATATCTGTCAGTCCACCTGGCACAGCCTTTTCCATCACATTCATGATGAATTTCCCTTTGATTCGCTTTTTGTTTTCTTCTAGAGCAAGCAAGAAAGATGGGAGTCCGATCGTAAACAAACTAATCAATGTGATCTGTGATGGTTCTAAAGGATAGGTCAAAGCAAAGATGACTGAAAACAGCGAAAGCAAAAAGGAAAAAATATTCTTCACTAAAAACAAGCTGGCTGATCGCTCAATATTGTTCACGACGCGCCGTCCTTCTGCAACAACTTCCGGCATGCGTGAAAAGTCAGAATCAAGCAAGACCACTTGTGAGGCCTGCATGGCGGCTTCATTGCCAGAAGCCATCGCTATACTGCAGTCTGCTTCTTTCATGGCTAGAATGTCATTCACGCCATCACCTGTCATAGCTACTGTATTGTTACGCTTTAGCAATTGAACGAAGATTTTCTTTTGTTCTGGCTTGACGCGTCCAAAAACTGTATATTTTTCGACAGCTGCTTCATATTCTTCTTCTGATAATTTAGACGCATCAATGTACTGATCAGCATGTGAAATCCCTGCTTGGACAGCTACATTAGATACGGTGAGCGGATTATCTCCAGAAATCACTTTGATGGCTACTTGCTGTTTTTTGAAGTAATCGAATGTGGCTCTTGCTTCTTTTCTGATAGGATTAGCGATCAGGATATAGCCTAATGGTGTGACTGCCTCCGTCAATACTGGTTCTTCAAGAATCCCATCGTACACACCAAAGACCAACACGCGATAGCCTTTTTCAGCAAAAGAAACAAACTCTTCCGCATATTCCGGCAACTGATCTCGCAAAACCATTTCGGGTGCTCCTAAAACATACACCTTGTCTTCCAACGCTACACTGCTGAATTTTTGGACAGAAGAAAAAGGAATGACCTGGTGATAGGATTGATCAGTGGTTTTTGTAAAGTATTCTTTGACGGCTTCCATTGTTGCATTGTCTCCTGCCATCGCTTTTGCATAGTCAGCAATGCGCTCTTCCAGTTGATCTGATTGGCTGATTATTTCTTGTTTTTTAGAGACAATCACTTTTTGGACAGACATTTTGTTTTCTGTGATCGTTCCTGTTTTATCTACACAAAGGACATTTACTCTTGCCAATGTCTCAATGCTTTTCATATTGTGTAAAAGAACTCTTTGCTTTGCTAGTTTAGTCGCACTTAATGCTAATGCGATCGTCGTTAGCAAGTACAGTCCTTCAGGTATCATACCGATCAATGCTGCTTCCATTGCGACGACACTTTCTTTCATCGTGTTTCCATTAAAAAAGTAACTTTGAGAAAAAAGCAGAATACCGATAGGAATAATGATGATCCCAATCCATTTGATCAATTGATTAAGAGAAGCAATCATCTCCGACTGTTCTCCTTCTCCCATTGTCTTGGCTTTGACTGTCAATTGGGAAATATACGAATCCGCTCCGACTTTGTCTAATCGGGCGTAAGCTTTTCCGGAAACAACGAAACTGCCGGACATCAATGGATCACCTATTTCTTTGGTTATCTCATCTGCTTCACCTGTTAATAAAGCCTCGTTGACTTGCAGTTTTCCTTCCACGACCTCTGCATCTGCTGGAATCTGATGTCCAGTCTCTAGAATAACAATGTCATCTAATACAAGGTTTTCTATAGCTACTGTTTGCTCTATCCCCTCTCTTATGACATTGACTTTTGCTGTATTCAATACATTCAATTCATCCAAGATTTTTTTGGATCGAATTTCCTGAAAGACAGCGATTCCTGTATTGGCTATGATAACTGGTAAAAAGGTCAAGTTTTTATAAGATTCTACTAGGCAAAGCAAAATGGCTAAGATAAGAAAGATCAAATTGAAATACGTAAAAATATTTTCCAATATAATTTGTTGGTTTGTTTTGAATGTGGGATCGACTGAATCGTTTGCTGCACCTTTTTCTATTCGTTCCTTGACTTGTTCTGCTGTCAATCCTTCTTTGTACGAGGGAAAAAGACGGATAACTTTGTCAGATGATTTTTGTGTTCTTTTCTTTTTTTTACTTCGATTTGTCCATTTATTCTTCATGTGGCTACCTCGATCAATTTCGTTTTCTGGATATTTACAAACTTCTCCTATCCAGTATAGAACAGATATGAAAAGTGTTCCTCTTATTAAGCTTGCATACACCTTTCATTCCTGTCATATAGCAAAAAAAGAGAGACGACAGTTCTATGTCGTCGCTCTTTTTCTCAATTATAGGAAAAATCTATATGCGGGGAAACATAGTTGATTTTTCCTTGATAGTCACGATAACTGTAGCATATTTATCTGCTAGTTATTTGATATTTCCTTCGTGGTCACGTTCTACTTTCATCATTGTGATTGGTAAATAGCCCAATTCTTTGACAGGTCCTTCTTGGATTTCTTCTGTCATCATGTAGTCTAAGAATTTTTGGACTTCAGGGGAAGGTTTTCCGTTCGTGTACATATGTTCATAGGACCAGATTTTCCAGCTGTTATCTGCTACATTCTCTTCTTTTGGTTCTACACCGTCGATACTTAGTGCTTGTGTGGAATCATCGAGATATGAGAAGGCTAAATAGCTGATTGCTCCTGGTGTTTGACTTACAAGCTGCCGAACAGTTCCTGATGAGTCTTGTTCTTGGGACTGTATAGGTGTGGCACCATCTAATCCCCATTTTTCAAATGTCGCACGGGTACCGCTGCCGTTTGCACGATTCACAACGTTGATCTTTTGATCTTTCCCGCCAACTTCATTCCAATTAGTGATTTTTCCTGTAAAGATATCAATCAATTCCTGTTTTGTGATATCTTTGACACCTGTATCTTTGTTGACGATGGGTGCCATCCCAACTACTGCTACTTTATGATCCACTAGTTTAGAGGCATCGATCCCGTCTCTTTCTTCTGCAAATACATCAGAGTTTCCGATAGTAACTGCTCCAGCTTCGACTTGGCTCAAACCAGTTCCGCTTCCTCCTCCTTGTACAGAGATTTGATAATTCGGATTTTCTTGTACAAAGCTTTCTTGCGCTGCATCGACCAAAGGCTGCAATGCTGTCGAACCTACCGCAACGATTTTTACTTGTTCATTTGAGTCACTTGAATTATTTTGTGTGGCAGAGCCATCTGTATTTCCTGATCCTGAGCCGCATCCGGCTAAAAGAATTCCCATCATACCTAGAGTAAACAATACTTTTTTCATTTTATTGCTCCTTTCTTATTTACAACTAAAGTTTATCAGTCGACTGTAAATCCCTCGTATGGTTGCTGTAAAAATATAGTTAAGTTATGTAAAAATCATGTAAACGTTTTTTAGAATCATTACACGATAATAAAAAAGCATATGAGAAACAGGCGTTTTCCGCCGCTCATATGCTTGTTACCGATGATCCACCATCAACGGTTATTTTTTATAGATACAGATCGTTCACTTTTTATCCGGATCTCTGTCCAGAAGTAAAAGAATGTCGCAAGAATAAATGAGACAATGACTAAATAGAAACACGGTTTAATGGTCAAGAAATACATGGAGGGATATGCTGAATCCTTCAGTCCGCTCTCGCTCAAACCATTAGGACCGATGATCATGCGAGGCAACAAGGAAAACATAGATGTGAATATGAGTAAACAAGAAAAATAAAGCAGCTGCCAATTATAATGATTGATCAGAGATTTTGGCAGTAATAGACCTACACTTATCACTAAGTAAAAAACAGTCAAAGCTGGAAAATTTCTAGAAACCACAAATCCACTTCCTTGGATCAGCCCTAATATCTCGGCCCCTTGCACAACAGCATTTACCCATGTAAAAGGTAGCAAAACGATAGGAAAAAACCAAAAAAATAAATAAAGCCGATCGATTACTGCTTTTCTTCTCATCAATGTTCCCCCAAACCAATTTTTCTTTCATCATACTATACAATTTTCTATCTAAAAAAATTAGGGGGAAAAACTTTTTTTTTAGAGATAATGGCATGAGAGTTTATTCATTTAATCTAGAAATAATGAAAAAGTAATTGATTATTATATGATTCAATTTACAATAAAACTAACAAAATAATAACACTTGTTAGGTGGTGACAAAATATGATAAAAACGTGTTGGAAGAATCTTCCATTGCTTTTATCTTTTGTTCCTTATGTGCATTTCGCTTTACTGCTTGATTTCCATTATCATTCCGTAAGCGGATTCATCACGTTGATATTTTTATCTCTTTTTGCTGGGTATTATTTCCAAAAAAGCAGGCGTATTTTATCTTTATTTATCGCCAATATTATATCTACTGTCACTTCCTATTTGTTTTGCGTCAATTTTGCTGAATGGCGGTACTTTTATCATCCTTTAAAACCGACCCAACTGATTTTGATTCTAGCTGGCATTTACTTAATTCCACAAATCCTTGGATCGTTATGGGCGGTAGCCTTATCTTATAAAAAAGCACGGCATCCCTAAAAAAACAAACCCTATATGTACAAAGAGAAGCTGTTTTTCTTCTTTTTGTACATATAGGGTTTTCTTATAATTCATGTAGAAAAATTTTTTTGATAATGATCTTATCCATCAATTGGGACTGACTGTTTTGCTCCCCTATGATTTCAGCGATGATGGTCCGATTTTGCGGTTTTCTTCTTAGCTGGTAATTGATTTTCCCGGTTTTCATCAATTCGCTGAGCATATCCACGACCCCGCCAAATCCGGTTTTTTTCGTAATAAAACCAAGTGCGACCATTCGTTCATCTAGATTTTTTGCTGTAATCGTCACACCCGTAATAAGCGAGTGCTGTAATGTTTGAGCCAACTCTTCCATCCCTTCAGCATTGGATACGACGGAAGCTGTTTTATTGACAGATTCTTCATGTATTTCTTTTTCCTTTGGTTCTTTCAGTTCCTCTTTCACTGTTTGACGAAGGACATCTAGTTCTTGCAAGAGCGTTTCGTATTGTTCTTGGGTCAGCATCACACCAGCTACTTTTTCCCGATTAAATATATATACGCCAGTTCCCGCGTCTCGCGCTTGAGCAAATACATCCATCGGCGATCGTTTCACTTCTGTGATCGAAGATGTGGGAACTTCTAATTTCTTTAATTCCAATGGATTTCCTCCTTTACTAATCGCTTTTTATTATAGCATAGACTGACTTGTTTTGATCTGTTTTCCAAAGGTTTTATCAGTTTTTCCCTAACCAGTAATTGATATCCGTAAGTAGTCTTTCAATACCAAATGAAGGATGGTACAGATACGTTTTTTGATCTTCATTATGGTCTAATGGAAAAAAATGATCCGTAATCACTAGATCTGCATAACGAGGTGGCTTATTTCGAGTGCAAACATGGATCGAGATCCGTTTTCGATGTCTTAGGGTTTTGTTCAGTACCCCGGCAAGTCTTCTTGCTTCCTGATGTTCATAACGAAAAAAAAGACGATTTTCACTTCAGGAGGATGGACATCTAAATACCCCCGTTCTTGGAGTGTCTTAAGTAAAAGCATTCCCCATTCAACTGCGGGGTGTGCAAGTGCTTGTTGGATTGCTAGACGAAATTGATAGAGTTTATCTTTGGAATTAGGAAACTTTTCTAATGTTTCCTGATAATAACGAACTTCTTCTTCCACCAGTCGGTCATGGATACCAATCACATAACGAAGCCATTCTTGGTAAAGTACTTTTGTCAGTTTTGACTTATTTCCACTTTCAAACTCACTATTCAGCCAAAACAGCGAGTCAAGCTTTTCAGTTACGATCGTCAATTTCCGATAGTCTTGTGTCTCTTCTATCCGTTCCCACCGTTTTTCAGTAATCTGATTACAGCTCAAGCGCAAAATCGCTAGATAATTTTTTTCTTTTATTGGCAAAATCTGCTCTTCTCTAAAAAGCAATTCTGGAAACAACTCAAAGAAAAGGGTTCGACTGTCTCCTAAAATCTCGATTTCTGCCGGATCCTTTCGTTGCTTCAATAATTGGATGAATGTCTCTGAAAAGGATTGCTCTCCTTCGTCTGCAAAAAAATGGGGGAAATCTTTCAAGAAACAAAATAGCAGGTACCGTATTTTTCTTTCTGAACCAAAGATCCGCGCTTTTTTATAAGAAAATGAAAGGTGATACTCACCAAACCATTTTCTCAACCGCTCTTGTGTCGAACGATCATACTCCTGTTCATAAGGTTCATTCAACAGCAGATTTTTCAGTAGACAAAAAGGTGGTGATTGGATCAGAAAAACAAAAAGGAGGTAAGGTTCGCTATATCCTTGATCATAAACTAACTGAACGGTTTTCTTATGAAGAATCAGTTGGATTGGACAGTCGCTTTCTGCCAAACGTTTTAGATGCCGATCAACTGTTTTGACATCGATTTTCAGTTCTTCAGCTAAATCCGTTTTTCGCCAGATCAGATCTTTCATTAGGTTGATTAGTGAAAATAAATTCTGTGCATTTTTTGATAATAGTTTTTGCCATCTCATTGATCATCTCTCACCTAGTTTCTAAACATATTGTTTGATCAGAAAGGGCTCTTTTCTAAAAAGATAAAAAGTCCCTTTCTATTTACTTAATTACGCAAATTTCTCTCATTATTTTTTATTTTACTTAATTTAATTGTATTCTCATTTTAAAACGAATGTACTTTAAAAAAACATAATAAAATCACTTTGCTTGTAGGATGTATCCCCTTCCATTACAATTAAAATAAATAGTGATTTCATGAGAAGGTGATGTGAAAATGGAAGCTAAAATCGAAGAATCCAAACAAAAAATCGATCAGTTGATACAAGAATTAGAAAAAGCGGTCATCGGTAAACGTTCCACTATCCAATTGATGATTGTTGCCCTGCTAGCAGGTGGTCATGTCTTGTTCGAAGATATTCCCGGTGTAGGTAAAACATTACTAGTCAAAGCACTAGCAAAGGCTGTGCAAGGAACCTTTAGCAGAGTCCAATGCACACCCGATCTTCTTCCTAGTGATATTTTAGGCTTTTCTGTCTATAACTCACAATCAAAAGAGTTTGAATTTCGTCCGGGGCCAATCTTTACAACGATCTTGTTAGCAGATGAAATCAATCGTACGACTCCTCGCACTCAGTCAGCACTTTTAGAAGCAATGGCAGAGAATCATGCAACGATCGACAACAATACATACCCCCTAGACAATCATTTTTTTGTCTTAGCTACACAAAATCCAATCGAGTATGAAGGAACATATCCTTTGCCGGAAGCACAGCTCGATCGTTTTTTATTCCGACTACAAATTGGTTATCCTTCTTTTGACGACGAACTTCTGCTACTTTTGGATAAATTTGAAAAAGTGTTGAATAATTTGAAGGTCGTCTTGAACAGTCAAGAAATAGAAGAAATAAAAACAAGTGTGGCGAATGTCTTTGTCAGTCCAGAAGTGGCATCTTATGCCTTGCAGTTAGTATCCGCAACAAGAACCCACTCTGCTATCCAGCTTGGCATCAGTCCACGAGGAAGCCTTGCCTTTATTCAGGCAGCAAAAGCCTATGCGTTGATCCATGGGAGAAATTATGTCACGCCCAAAGATTTGCAGGAGTTAGTTCCTTTCGTTTTTTCTCACCGCTTGATTTTTTACGATCGTTCATTGAAGGAAGACGAAAAGACACAAATGATCCATACCCTTGTTGCACAAATCCCAATTCCCGTGAGGTAGATAATGGAAAAAGCCAAAGATTATTTCATTAATTTTGTGTTATTTCTGATATATTTCGTCATTGTCTTTTTTGCTCTTGTATTCAACAATTCTTTAGGGTGGTTCTTATTGGCCTTTTTTACTCTTTATGTATCATGGAGTGTGTTTTCATTAAGCACCTTTCTAAAGAAACTTTCTGTTACTTGCACAGTCCAGCCAGTCGTTTATCGTAAAAAAAGTATACAGGTTATTTTTTCTATAGCCAAAAAGAGAGCTTTTTCTTTCCCTCTCCCTCGTTTACAGATCGTCTTTCCAGAGATCTTTACAGAAAAAAACAAGAAATATTGATCCTTACAAATAAACCGCAAGAAGTCCAAGTACTTTGGCAACCAAAAGAGAGAGGGTTCCATGAAGCATTAACCGTCATTTTTACAGCCTATGATAGTCTAGGACTTTTTAGAAAAAGGACAAGAAGAGAGCTTTCTTTTCCTGTGACTGTTCTTCCAGCTTTTCATAAGACTCAAGCAGAAACATTGCAGAGAGTTCTGGAAAAAAAACAACAGCTGAACGCGTATCAAAAAGGTCTTGATTTTCGAGAACATCGCTCTTATCGCCCCGGCGATTCTTTTAACCGAATCGATTGGAAATTGTCTGCTCATAGTCAAGAGTGGTTATACCGCGAATACGAGTATCAAGAAGAAGAATATTCTCCGCTTCTTTGCTTTTGGGGTTCACCTAGCTTGAAATTTGACCATCTGCTAGATTTGTATTTTTCTTTATGGCATCTGAGAAAAGAAAAGCAGCCGGAACTTCTGATATTAGGCGACCGTATCTTTCATGGCAAAGATCCTGGATATACCTATTTTGCTTCTTTGAACGCTGGAGATGAGAAAACTTTTTTGGCACACTTGAAAAAACAGGCAAAAAAACAAATCGTCCTCTTTATTCCTGCGCATTCTCCTGAAGTCTCAGAAGCTGTCGAAACATTGTCGAAAGATCGGACGGTCTATCTTGTTTATTTCGCAGAAAAACAAATCATGATCCAAGAAAAAGACAAGGTATGTTCATTGCCAGGAGGTGAATGGATTGACGATTAAATGGGAAAAATACCTGCGCGGCGTTTACTCCTTTATGATACTAAGTGTAGGTGCTCCGATATTTGTAGCAGCTAATCAATTGCAAAACAGCTCCCCTCTTATCCTAACTATTGGTATCCTATGTCTTATTGTCTGCTGTATTTCTAAAAAATGGGTACGATTGCTACTTTCTTTGCCAGTAATGATTGGCTGTTTGTTTGCCTATTTTCCTTCAAAGACATTTTCTTTATTATGGGTCGTACAGTTTTTTTCGTCAGTTACAGAGGAATTCTTCCATCTATCCCAAGGTAAACTTCATTATTTACCAGAAAAGACAGCTTTTTTTCTCATATTGTTGTTGATCTATTTATTTATTACTTTGACCGTGGATTACGACTATTGGTATGCACCCTTTCTTGCGTTGATGGCTTACTTCATGATGCTTACCGTTTTTCGGGAAAAAGAACTATTGTACGAAATGATTGCGGTAGTAGCTGTTTTATGCGTATATTTGGCAGCAAGGCAATTTTTCGCCATCCGATTGTTGTCGGGAAACGCTCGATTCCAGTCGTTTACTACGATCCTGCTTATTTGTTTGTTCACTTTCAGCGCCATCTTGCCTTTATATCTCCCAAAAGTACACCAATCTCTTGAGGAAACGAGTGAACCGATCCGAGAATATCTTAATGATGAAGGGCTTTATGATACACTCCATGAGTACCAATTAACCGGAAGTGCCAGAACGGGTTTCAGTGAAAATGATGAACAACTTGGTGGTCCATTGTATGATAATGGTGAAGTTGTTTTTACAGCGAACCAGAAAGTAAACGGCTATTGGAAGATAGAAAATAAGAATCATTACACCGGTTCTGGATGGGTAGAAGATCCGGATGCACCCATCCAACCAATCCAAGAATTTCCTGTTGATATCACAAGCTACCAAACAGTTATGGAAGAAAAAGAAAACATTACATTGACGCTAAAAAACCAAGCTTTCTTACCTTATCCTTATGGAAATACTACCTTGACTGATTTTTCATTAGCCAGTGGACAAACGCTTTACTATTTGCCTGAAAGCCAACGATTCATCCCTGTCCCGAATGAATCGACGCGATTGGCGTCCTTACAAACAGAAAGATTAGCTTTTACGAGAGAAGAATTAAAAAGCAGTCAGTTAGCGGCCGATGATTTAGAAAATCAACAGACAAATCTTCAGTTGCCGAAAGGGTTGCCTCAACGGATTGAGGACTTGGCGATCGAATTGACCAAAAATGAAGCAACTTTAATTCGTAAAGTCGAAGCTGTCGAACAGTATTTGAAAACAAGCGGGAGTTTTCGCTATTCCAAAACGGATACCGGACATACGCCTAAAGAACGCGATTATGTAGATTATTTCCTCTTCGATTCAAAAGTCGGCTATTGTGACAACTTTTCAACTTCTATGGTCGTCCTTCTTCGCACACTAGGCATCCCTGCTCGGTGGACAAAAGGTTTTACGGATGGGATTAGAACAGGTACAGATGAGCAAGGAAATGAGGAATACAGCATTCTCAATAGTCATGCTCATTCTTGGCCAGAGGTGTACTTTCCTGGGTTTGGCTGGCTTCCATTTGAACCAACCCCTTCATTTGCCAATCCAACTGTTTCACAACCAGCCGCTGAAACAACAGAAACCGTCCAATCTGCTGAAGAACAACCAAAAGAAAGCGAAAATATAGCAGAAACTATTACCAGTGAGAGACCTGCGACTATTTCGTCAGATAACACGACGCTCACACCGTCTTATAAAATCGTCTTATTCAGCCTTGGGGTGTGTTTATCCGTCTTGTTGTTCTTTCTATTGTTATTTAGAAAATCTCTGCGCTGGACAAGTTATCTTATCTATCTTCATTTTTTTGCTTCTACTAATGCGGTTGCGTATCAAAAACTTCTCCACCATTTGGAAACACTGGTACCGCGCACCCTCGCAGAATCTTTGCAGGCATACAGCCAACGAATAGAACAAACATTCAATCTAGATCAACGTTTCATTCGATTAACTGCTCAATATGAAGCTGAAATATATGGGCGACAAGCAAATCCGGTAAAATTCGATAAAAAAACCTATTTAGAACTAACGCATATAATAAGAAAAATGGTATACAAAAAGGTTATGACAAAAGGGAGCAGCTTCAAAAAATAAGATAAAATTCCTGGAGAATCTACTTCTGGAATGCCGAGAACCAGCTGATTGAGCATCGATTATTCGTAAAAAAAGGTTGTGACACGTTTTTTGTCACAACCTTTTTTCATTATTATATGATTTGTCAAATTAAGCTAGAATAAAATGCTTCTTGTACATAGCTCAAAAATATTTCGATTGGTGTTCTGTAATTCAATGATTTTCTTGGAATATGATTACGTTGATTGCTGACACTGGAAATAAATGTCTGATTCACTTCTCTAAAATCCATTGATTTCGGCAGTCCATTACGACGCAGAATCCCGTTAGAATTCTCGTTTAATGGGCGTTGAGAAGGTGTTCCAGGGTCCGCAAAATATATATCAATATCATGTTGGTTACTAATGGCTTTCCAGTTAGAAAATTCTTTTCCACAGTCAAACGTAATAGATTTAAAGAAGTTTTTAGGGAAGCGAGAAAACCATTGATTAAGGGCAGTTTCAATATCTAATGCCTTACGGCCGTTGGGTTTAATCGTGATAATGACTTTAGATAATCTTTCAACTAAAGTAATGACGGCACTTTTATGATGAATGCCAACGATCGTATCACCTTCAAGGTGACCAAACTCAGAATTGAAATCAGGATAATTATCAGGTCGATCATGGATTGAGCGCTGATACTGTTGTTTTCCCCGTTTTTCCTGATGGCCATTGGTTTTTCTTTTACCTTTCATCGGTAGTGTGTCAATATCAAATATTCCTTTAGAAAATAAACGATAAAGTGTTCTCATACCGCATGAAACAAGCCTTTCTTTTCGCCCGATAATGACGTCAGGCGTCCAACCAAGAGTGACTTTCTCTTTAATGTAATCTACTTCATGAGCAGGTAATTGAATGACTTTTCTACCACATTTTTTCTTATTTTCTTTATACTGGTGCCAATAATCAAGAGCAGTCTTGCCTTGCTTGAACTTATTGACTACATTATAAATAGTTTGTATAGCACGTCCCATTCGGTTAGCGATTTCAACCGGCTTATTATGTTGAAGATAATATGATTCTATCATTGTCAGTTCGTCTATGGTAAGATGTTTGTAGGTCATTTATGGTTACACTCCTTTGTTTTCTTTCGTCGGAAATACAATTTGAGTGTACCATAAATGCCTTTTTATTTTTCTAACTTAATTTTACAATTCGCGTTATTTGATTTTCAATGTCAAAGCATTCAGCGCTACGACTACCGTACTTAACGACATCAAGACAGCACCAACTGCTGGACTTAATAGGATACCAATTGGTGCAAGTATTCCGGCTGCTAGTGGGATTGCGAGAATATTGTACCCTGCTCCCCACCAGAGGTTCTGGATCATTTTCTTTCGCGTTTGCTTAGCTAAATCAAGGAAATGCAAAATATCTTTTGGATCGCTGTTTGTCAAGACGACATCCGCAGAATCGATCGCGATATCTGTTCCTGCACCTATTGCCATCCCAATAGAAGCACGGGCTAAACTTGGCGCATCATTGATCCCATCACCCACCATGATTACTTTTTTCCCTTGGTCAAGATATTTCTGGACAACAGCTTCTTTATCATCTGGTAATAAACCGCCGTAATATTCTTCGATTCCTAAATAATCTGCTACTGCTTGAGCAGCATTTTTATTGTCGCCAGTAAGCATGACTGGAGTGATTTTTCTTTCCTTCAATGTTCGGATAAACTCTTTTGCTTCTGTTTTTACTACGTCACCTAAAGCAACGATTGCAGCTAGATGATTTTCTAAAATCAGGAAGCTGATGGTATTCCCTTGTTCTTGGTAAGGTTTCAATAATGCTTGTTCTACGTTTAATCCGAGACGCTCAACTTCTTTTTCATTAACTATTTTCACTTGTTGGTTTTTGACTGTTGCCTCTAGCCCAACTCCTGAAAGATTTTTTAGATTTTCGGCTTGATAAGGCTTGATTTCATGTTCTTTCAAATAATTCATAATGCCAACAGCCAATGGATGATTGGCATTCGCTTCCAATGCTCCTAAATATTGAAGGATTTCATTTTTATTGAACGCATCATCAAGAACTTCGACACCCGTTACCGTAAATTTTCCTTCTGTCAGTGTCCCGGTTTTGTCCAGCATGATCACATCTAGATCATTGGCTTGCTCTAGTGCGTTGCGGTTTTTCAAAAGCAATCCGTTTTTAGCGGCGATCGATGTGGAACGAGCAACAACTAATGGGATAGCTAAACCTAGAGCATGGGGACAGGCGATGATAAAGACAGTGACCATACGTTCCAATGCATTAGGAAGATCTGTCAAGAACAGCCATGCGATAAATGCCAAGATACCGACAATTAAGGCAACATAAAACAGCCATTTTGCCACTTTGTCTGATAATGACTCTAGCTTGGATTTTTCTCCTTGTGCTTTTCGCACCATTTCCATAACCTTAGCTAGATACCCATTTTCACCAGTTCCAGTTACTTCGATTTCGATCGTTCCATCCCCATTGATAGAACCGCCGATTACTTTGTCATTGGCTCGTTTTTTGATTCCTTTTGATTCGCCAGTCACAGCTGATTCGTCAACGATTGTTTCACCTTTCAAGATAACACCATCTGTTGGCATTTTGTCACCGGAACGGACGATCAAATGATCGCCTTCCTTTACTTCTTTTAGTGAGACTGTCTCTTCTTTTCCTTCTTTCGTCAAGCGTTTCACTGATTCTGGCAGTAATTCTGCTAGTTTTTGTAAAGCATTGCTGGCATTCGAAACAGCGTTCATTTCGATCCAGTGACCTAGCAACATAATGACGATCAATGTAGCTAATTCCCAGAAGAAATCCATGACGTGCGTATGAGGATTGATCAGATTCGCGATAAACGAATAGACACTATAAATATATGCAACTGTAATCCCCATCGCGATCAGCGTCATCATAGCAGGACTTTTTTGTTTCAATTCCATTTTTGCTCCGCTTAAAAATGGCTGTCCGCCATAGATAAATAGTATAGTTGCTAAGATCAGTATGAGCCAATCCGAACCAGGAAATGTTATTTGGAAGGGAAATTCCATTCCCATCATCGGTGAAAAAAGAATGACTGGGATAGCTAGGATAAGCGATAGCCAAAATTTTTGTTTGAAATTCCCCATGTGCATGGAATGATCCATACCGCCATGTTCGTGATCCATGTGCATCGAATGGTCCATACCGCCATGTTCGTGATCCATGTGCATCGAATGGTCCATTTCTTTGCTGTCCGCTATATCTCCATGGTTATGTCCCATATGCATTGAATGGTCCATCTGGCTATGGTCATGCTTCATCTCCATCTGTTTTTCGTTTGAATGAGCACTTTCTTTGTTTCCTGCTTCTTTTTTATGCTCCTGTTTTTTCTCCATATCGTTCCCGTTCATTTTTACTCCATCCCTTCTCTTACTTTTTCATGTGCCGATTTAAGCTCAGGGAGTTCAACAATACACTGACGGAACTAAACGCCATCGCTCCTCCTGCAATGATTGGATTCAAAAAGCCTAATGCAGCAAAAGGAATGCCAATCGTATTATAGACAAAAGCCCAGAAAAGATTTTGTTTGATTTTTCTCAATGTCATTCTAGACAACTCGATTGTTTGAGCAATGGACGCCAAACTACTATTCATCAGCGTTACATCTGCTGTTTCCATCGCGATGTCCGTTCCACTTCCCATTGCCATACCAACATCAGCTAATGCGAGAGCTGGCGCATCATTGATTCCATCACCTGCCATACCGACTTTTTTGCCATCTTTCTGCAGTTTTTCCACATAGGCTGCTTTATCCTCTGGAAGTACTTCGGCAAAGATGTGCATTGGATCAATACCCACTTGTTTACCGATCGTTTCGGCTGCCAGTTTGTTGTCTCCTGTCAGCATAAAGACATCTAATCCTTTATCCTGTAACTGCTTGATTGCTTGTTTGGCTTCTTGTTTGATTTGATCTGCCACGGCAATCAGCCCGATCACTTGCTTTTCATCAGCTAAAAACATGACTGTTTTTCCCTGCTGTTCTAATTCTAACGCGTGTTCTTGGTATTCATCAAATGATAGGTTCAATTCAATTAATCGTTTACGTGTACCCGCAAAATAGCGTACTCCGTTAATCGTACCGCTGATTCCAGCACCTGGATGAGCTGTAAAATCAATCATATCGTATGTTGCTGCTTCTTGCAGTTTTCCGTATTCCACGATTGCTTTACCTAGTGGATGTTCAGAAGCTTGTTCTAAAGTATAAAAAATAGATAGGACTTCTTTAGAACCGACTAGATCTGTAACTTTGGGCTTTCCTTCTGTAATCGTTCCAGTTTTATCCAAAACAATGCTGTCTAAGTGAGCAGCTGCTTCTAATGCTTCTCCGCCTTTAATTAAGATTCCGTTTCGTGCGCCATCACCCGTTCCTACCATGATAGCTGTTGGAGTTGCTAAACCTAATGCACATGGACACGCAATGACTAATACAGAGACACTATGGATCAATGCAAGTTGCCAATCACCCGTGATCAATCCTGTCGCCACTAGCGTGATGAATGCAATGACTAAAACGATCGGAACAAAAATTCCTGAGATTCGATCCGCGATTTTTTGAATTGGTGCTTTGCTTCCTTGAGCGTCTTCCACCATTTGGATGATTTGAGCTAAAACTGTCTGCTTATCAACTTGTGTGACTGCCATATGAAGCAGACCATTCGTATTGATTGTTCCGCCAAAGAGTGTGTCATCTGGATTCTTTTCTACAGGAAGACTTTCGCCAGTAAGCATACTTTCATCGATCGCACTACTTCCTGAAATGATTCGACCATCTGCTGGGATCTGCTCACCAGGACGGATGACTAGCTGATCGCCAACGACGACTTCTTCAATCGCTAACGTTTCTTCTTTACCGTTTCTTATTACTTGAGCTGTTTTTGTTTGAAGAGACATCAATTGTTTGATTGCATTACCTGTTTTCGTTTTTGCTGTATGTTCCAAATATTTGCCGAGCAAAATCAACGTGATGATCATACTGCTGCTTTCAAAATAAAGATCTTGGGGATGTCCACGGAAAAATCCGTTGTAAATGCTCAATGCAAAAGCAGCTGATGTTCCGATTGCTACCAGTACATCCATATTTGGTGCTTTCGTCTTGATTGCATGATATGCCCCTTTATAAAAACGAGCACCAACATAAAATTGGACAGGTGTAGACAGAACTAACTGAACGATTGGCAGATGAAAAAAGTGAACAATTGCCGCATGGCTCCCCAACATCATGGCAATCATTGACAGCATCAATGGCAAAGTCAAAATCGTACTCAATACAAGATCGAATAGCATTTTTTTCAAATATGCTTGCTTTTCTTCCGCAATTTTTTGTTTATGGGCTTCATCGTACAAAATCGCACCATAGCCGATATTCTCTACGCTTTGGATTAATTTTTCAGTGGTCGTCCCTTCATATTTGACACTTGCTTTTTCAGTGGCCAAGTTGACTGTGGCATTGACAACACCAGGTTGTCCGTTCAGCTCTTTTTCGATCCTAGCAGAACAATTTGCACAAGTCATACCTGTAATGACGAATGTGTCCATTTTGGTTTCTGCTGCTGCCATCAAATCACCTCTGCTTTATATCCCAATCCATTGATTGCTTGACAGATCTTTTCGGATTGGACTTTTGTTTCATCAAACTTGACTGTACCGTTTGCTTTTTTCAAGTTCACTTTTACTTTCTGTACGCCGTCAAGTGCGCTTACCGCTTCTTCGACTCTTGCAACACAATGATTGCAGCTCATACCTTCGATTGAAAATTGTTGTTTCATTTTTTCTTCCTCCTATTGATGTTGTTTACATTCACATTGACCTGGGATACAGTTACATTCGATTGTTTCGACTGGTTGCTTTTGTTCTAATTGTTTCAAGATTTCATTGATATCTTCTTGAGTCAAAGTAGCTTCTTCTACTAGATCCGCAATCGTCTCTCCAATCCTTTTTGCACAGATATGGGAAAAAAGATTTTCCGTCGCACTACGAACTGTTTCCATCTCTGAGACAGCTGGATGATAAATGAATTTTTTTCCTTCTTGTTCTGTCCAGATCACTTCTTTTTTTACCAAACGTCCCAACAAAGTTTTGATCGTTGCTGGTTTCCAATCCATCGAATCAGCTAAGATCTGCGTGATTTCTTGAGCAGTCGTCTGTCCAAGTGTCCAAATAACCCGCATGATCTCCCATTCTGAATCGCTGATTTTTACCGGCGTTTTGACTTTCTCCATTTATTTCACACCTTTCGTTTACAAATGTAATCAATAACTTATGAATACAGATTACACTTGTAAACAAAAACTGTCAATTATTTTTGCTCTCTATTTTCAATTTAGTTAAAAATTCTTGTTTTTCCCCTCTTGTTTTAAGGATGATCAGTTTGTTTCGTGCATGGTTTTCTTGGATCAGCTGCTGTATTTTCGGTTCATTGTTTTCTTCAAAATGCCAGATAAAAGATAAAAATTCTACGTATTCCCTATTTAGTTTCTCTGTAAATGCTTCAGGCATATCTGGCCGTGTTTTTTTGTTTATCTTTCTTTTTAAAGAACGCCAAACTACTCGGTAGATGGCGACATAACGCGGCACTTTAAGCCAAATGATTCTATCTGCTTCTTTGATTCTCTCTTCTAACGTAGAAGTATAATTTCCTTCAACGATCCATGACGGATTAGATACCATAAACGTTTGTTGTTCTTGCAAAAACCACTGTTTTGCCTGAATACTGTAATCTGTTGTATGCCATAAAAGGTCTAGCGGCAGTAGCGGAAAGCCCGTGATTTCTTTGATATTCCTTGCGAGGGTCGATTTTCCCGACCCACTTTGTCCAATCACGATGATCTTCATTTTCCTCCCTCACTTCTCTTTGGAATTTGGTTCGATCATACCATTTATAACGCCACAAAAAAACAAGAGTTGGCTCTACACGCCAACTCTTGCAAGAAGTAATTTTATTTTAAGGCTGAACCACAGTTTCTGGCTCAGTGATTTCTTTATTTTTGTCTCGACGAGCGATGGCCGGCAAGATCATGCCTAATAAGATCAAGACGATTGGTGTGATGATATTCGTGAATAGCTGGAACCACCATGCTTTAGGATCCGCAGTATAATCTACTTTTGGTACCATTCCTAAGATACAGGCGAACGCAGTGAAGGCAAAGCACCAAGCACCGAAGATAAACCCGATTTTTGGATTTTTGACAAATTTATATTCAGAATTGAATTTCTTATAAGCTTTATTCAACATCATATACGCCAAGAATACCCATAGGTAACGCATTGGCATAACAACTGAGTTCAAGTTCGTCAACCATTTAACTAATTCATTCATATCTTTGATACCGAAGATTGGCAGCAAAATAATGATTCCTACTAGGATACCTGTCAAAAGATAGCCGTTTACTAATGTACCTTTATGACTACGTTTACGTAGCCAGTTTGGTACGAATTCTGGATCTGCATCTGCTAACAAGATTTTTAACGGTGCATCGATTGAAAAGGCTAATGCGGAGATTTGCCCGATCATATTTGTCAATGCGTAAATAATCATCAATGAGTTACCGATACCATAGTAATTACCTAAAATTTGAAAAGCACTGTATGCCCCATTTGCCATCAAGTCTTTAGGGATATTATCGCTAGCAAACAGCATGCCCATTGCGACTGAACCTAATACAGCACAAATCCCTACCATTGCTGCTAAGAAAATCATCCCTTTAGGAAATTCTTTTGCAGGGTTTCTTGTAGAGTTGACATAAGGGGATATTTTTTCCGCTCCTCCAACTGCAAACACTAACATAGAGACGGTTGTGAAATAACTGAAGTCAAAGGTTGGAATATATGTTTTCACTTGATTCATATGCGGTGTGGCAAATTCCATCGTTGGGTTGATGAACGGTGCCGTTACTGCTAAAAGAATAAATAGGATCGACATAACGAACATCGCTGTTCCGGCTAATCCGCCGATCACTTTCAACGTAGAAAGTCCTTTTGTTGATAAATATAAAAAGGCAAGAAATATAATAAGTGAAATAACTGCTACCATTTGGACTGACATCGTATTTACGATATTTCCGTTTCCTTGGACCGCCCAACCCCCTGCAATCAGGATGGCTTGAGGTTTTTGTGCCAAATAAGGAATATGCACGACCCAGTAAGTCCAAGCAGCATAATATGCCAGCCGTTTATTGGATGTCGTATTTTCGACCCATGAACTGACGCCTCCTTTACTATCCTTGAAGGCTGATCCTAATTGTCCAACGATCAATGCGTATGGAATGAAATAAATGGCTAGAATCAATAGCCAAGAGGTGACAACTGATACTCCTTGCTGGGCATAGTTATTAACTACATTCCCCATGCCCCAAACCATGTTGAATGCAATTAACGCAACAGTGAACCAGCGTAATTGTTTATTGTTCATTCGTTCTCTCCTTTATAATAAAAATTTGTTAACCAAATGTAATCATATTCAATTTTTAACAAACTTACAAGACAGCGTTATTTTATGTGTGTATTCTTTTATTTAATACACATCATTTTTTCATATTTTTTCCATCAAAAAAAGGAGTTGTTTTCTTTGATTTCATTGATTTTATTGTATTTAAAGCAATTTTGAATTTTCTGCAAAATTAAAAACATCAGTTATTTTATAATCTTAGCCATTTTCTTTGTATTCTTTTATTAAGAAAAAGGTATAAAAAAAGAGGACGTTCATTCGTCCTCTCTACTGGTCAATATTTATTTTTTACATGTAAGCTTCGCATGGCATTCAAAACAGCTAGGACTGTTACCCCGACATCTGCAAATACTGCATCTCCCATTGTTGCAAAACCAAAAGCACCTAAGGCAAGTACCAATATTTTTATCCCAATAGCAAAAACAATGTTCTGCTTGACGATCTTCAATGTTTTCTTTGCTAACCGGATCGCATCTGCAATCTTCGATGGTTGATCGTTCATGATGACTACATCTGCTGCTTCAATTGCAGCATCGCTTCCTAATCCACCCATTGCGATCCCTACATCTGCTCTTGCTAGCACCGGTGCATCGTTGATTCCGTCTCCG
Organism: Enterococcus sp. ZQ21; assembly: GCF_030053755.1. Lineage (NCBI taxonomy): Bacteria > Bacillati > Bacillota > Bacilli > Lactobacillales > Enterococcaceae > Enterococcus > Enterococcus sp. ZQ21. The sequence continues at coordinate 908,513 of NZ_CP125658.1, read as the reverse complement.
ACAAAGGCAGTCTTTTTATTGCTTCTTTGTAAGATTTCCTCTAACCGCTGTACTTTATCTTCTGGGAGTAGTTCACTGTATATCTTGTCCACGCCAACTTGCTTCCCGATATGATCAGCGATTTTTTTCGAGTCACCTGTCAACATGACTGTGTGCTTGACACCAGCCTGTTTTAGTTGAACCAATGCGTCTACAGCATCTTCTTTCAAGGTATCCGCAATGACAAGATAACCACTATAACTTTGGTTGATTGCTATATAAAGCAATGTACCGATTTCTTGACTTGAAGGAAAAGAGATTTCAAACCTTTCCATCAATTTGTGATTACCTACTAATATTTGTTTGCTGTCAACTTCAGCTAAGATCCCTTCACCTGCAAATTCTTGGATATTTGTTGCCGGTAAAAGCGGACCTTCGTAACCTTCTAAAACGGATTGCGCAATCGGATGTGTAGAAAACTGTTCTGCACTTGCAACATATTGCATAAATTTCTTTGGATCAATTCCTGTTGGATCGATCGTCTGGATCGAAAAGTCGCCCTTCGTTAATGTGCCAGTTTTATCGAATACCACTGTCTCAGTTTGTGCAAGCAATTCCAAATAATTTGAACCTTTTATTAATACACCAATTTTACTTGCTCCTCCGATCCCACCAAAGAAACTAAGTGGTACGGAAATCACTAATGCACATGGACATGAGATCACTAAAAATGTCAACGACCGATAGATCCATTCAGAAAACGCCGCTCCAGAAACTATTGGAGGTAAAACAGCCAATAAGACGGCCAGCCCTACAACGACTGGTGTATAATATCGCGCGAATTTGGTAATGAAATTTTCAGCTGGTGCTTTTTTGCTGCTGGCATTTTCTACTAATTCTAATAATTTACTGATGGTAGAATTTTCATAGGATTTTTCTACTTGAACTAAAAATGGTTTATTTTTATTGATAAATCCACTTAATACTGTTTCGCCAACATATACAGATTTAGGAACGGATTCACCTGTAAGTGCGGATGTATCAACTAATGATTCTCCTTCGATGATCGTTCCATCTAACGGTACACGTTCACCAGGCTTAACAAGTACATACTGACCAATCTGCACATCTTCAGGATTCACGGTCATCAATTCTTCTGCTGTCTGTATGTGCGCTGTTTCTGGACGGATAGCCATCAGTTCACGAATCGATTTTCTTGAATGATTGACTGCCAATCCTTGGAAATATTCGCCGATTTGATAAAATAGCATCACTGCTACGGCTTCTGGATATTCACCGATCAACATAGCGCCGATTGTAGCAACAGACATGAGGAAATTTTCATCAAAGATTTGTCCTTTGACGATATTCATCACCGCTTTTTTCACTACATCATATCCTATCAGCAGATAAATCAATAAATACCCTATCAAACGAACTGGTTCATTAAAATCAAATAATAGCAAGACAGCGATACCTGCAAGTGAAAATAAAATCCGGATCAGCGTGTTTCTCTCTTTTTCATTTCCATGTTCAGATACTTTTTCCTTGTCTATTTCTGTTACCTTGACATCTGGTTCTAATTCCCTCACTACTTTTTTTGTTTCCTGTTCAACCGCAGCTAATCGGTCTTCCTCTACGTCAATCGTTAGTTTTCCAGAAGTGAAATTTACCGTTGCTTCCTTGACTCCATCGATCTGCTGGACTCCTTTTTCGATTTTCATCGCACAGTTCGCACAGTCTAAACCTTCTAATCTGTAACTTTTCATTTTAATGACCTCCTCGCTTTAACATATGAATATCTCTTCATAACTGATTATAAATGAATGGTTATTCATATGTCAAGGTATCCGAAAGAAAAAATGAGTTTTCAAAACATAAAAAGAACCAGATCAAACACGTGATAGTTGTGTTTCATCCAGTTCTCTCGTTCATATAACATGTTTAGGACACTCTTTTAGAACATCCTGACTTATATAATCTCTGCACCAAATGGCATCAACGCCAATCGAGCAAGTTTGAAAGATTGCTTTGCAAATGGTATCCCTATAATCGTGATACATAGAAGGATGCCGCTGACGACATGTCCAAGAGCAATTGGGAGACCTGAAACGATCAGCCAGATGATGTTGACAATCAATGACATGCCGGACTGGTGGTAAATTACTTCTTTGCCAAAAGGCGCAAAAGAAAGGGAGGCGATTTTAAAACACTGCATACCGATAGGGATACCAATGATCGTGATACACCAAAGTACCCCTGCTGCTAACCAGCTAAGACCCCCAATTAGTCCGCCAAATATGAACCAGATGACATTTCCTAAACAACTCATTGTATTTCTCCTTTTATTACTGTTTTTAATTAGAACTAGAACTGGACAAAAAACGATTTGATTTTTCGTTTTTTAGCTTCCAGCATCAAGTATTCCGCAAATCTTTTTTGGATTTCTTCCGTTTTTTCTTTTGTTACTAATGTGTGTTGGATTAGTTTTCCTGCTGGTCGCTGATCCACCCGTTCTTCTGATTGCTGTTCATCTGCTTGCGCAAAACCGATGATCCGGTTTTCTTTTGTTACAGCAACGATCAATAGTTTATTCCTATCATGTAGTTCAGCTGCCGTTTTTACTTTTACGAATGATTCTGGATGATCAGTAATCAGCTGATTGATTTGAGGGAGATCTTCTTTTACTGCCCTTCGTATTTCCATCATTTCTCCCTTTTCTTTCGTTCATTTTTATTTCCACTAAAAAAATCAACTGCGGAAATCGCATCTATCCAACTTTGTGCAATAATCTCGTGTCCGCCAATCGTTGGATGCACGCCATCTTCTTTTGTATATTTCGAAAAACCATAAGCGATTCCTAAAGCATTGAATATCCCATCTAAAGGAATCAGCAATGTGCCATATTCTTTTGCGAGTTTACGAACGGTTTGGATCTTAGGGTCTAAGTCTTTGCGCCACCCATAACGATCATTTGTCACAGGAAGTACAAAAGGCTCCATTAAGACGATATTGCAGATTCCAGCTGCTTGAAGTTCATTTAGTAACTCTCGATAAACGGATTCAAATTGCTGCACAGATTTCTCAGTGCCGAATATAGCTTGATCTCCAGTATTATGCCACGTATCATTGATTCCAATCAAAATCGATACATAATCAGGTTGCAGAGCTAAACAATCTTTTTGCCAGCGTGCTTGCAGATCTGCAATTTTGTCTCCTCCTATCCCACGGTTTATACATTCAAATTCCATCGTTGGATATTGTGAGATTAGTTTCCCGGCAATCAAAAGCGGATACCCTTTACCTAGATCCGTTGCTTCTGAACGGTCTCTTCCTGCGTCTGTAATGCTGTCACCAATAAATAACACGCGTGTTTTCATTTGTCAAAAACTCCTTTTTGAATAAAACGACGATTTTCTTCTTTATATTATCCCATAAGCTCTACCAAGACGAAAGCGAAAATAGATGTATAAAAAAAGACACCCGCCTAGTTTCCTCAAACGATTGGATGAATACTCAGCAAGTGCCTAGTTTTTTATGCTTTTTTCTTAACGTGCCGGATTTTTCTTGATTCCTTCGTTGTTTGATTCAGTGAAATCGATAAGACCTAAGTTTCCGTCAATTAGCCCACTGTCGCCCGTCAAACTCAAAATATGACGAGAAGCATCAAAACGTATATTCATATGCTCATCTAAGTCTGCCAACGAATATCCCTTTACTAATATCTCTCCTAGATTGCTTGGGATAGATTGGTCATAACTTTCTGTCGACATATCTGATCCAATGATTCCAAGGGTGAATTGAACTTGCATGTGGATCATTGCATGCTGAGAATACGGACCTACTCCATCTTCGAATGTTAATATTAGTTTGTTTTCAGGTGCTAGATGCTGCTTTATTTCAGCAGCAGAAGCATCATCAAATCGGATCTCCATTTGAATCGCCTTCTTTGTATATGTTGGATTGATTGCGATTTCATTATAGAACCTTGTGAATCAAATAGCAATTTCTTTTGCTTTCTTCTCTTGTCTGCTGGAAACTTCCTTTATCCCGTATTTTAAAAAAGAACTGCGAGAGTTCGCAGTTCTTTTTTAGAATAAACGGTGTTCAAAAGCCAGTTTCTCGGTATTAAGCCAAATTTATGCAAAAATGTGGAAAGCCATTTTCACAAAATTTTTCTTAATACTCGAAACTAAACAGCTTTTTCATCACTTCTTATGGATAAATTCGGTTCAACAAACGTGGGAATGGAATAGCTTCACGCACATGGTCGATACCAGCAATCCAAGTGACTGTTCGTTCAAGACCTAGACCAAAACCAGAGTGCGGAACAGAACCGTATTTACGTAAATCAAGGTACCATGAATATTCTTTTTCATCCAAACCGTGATTACGGATTTGTTCTAACAAGAAATCATAGTCCGTTGCCCGTTCGCTTCCGCCAATGATTTCACCGTAGCCTTCTGGTGCGATCATATCTGCACAGATCACCACGTCTTCTCTTGTTGGATGTGGTTTCATGTAGAATGGCTTGATGGCTTTTGGATAGTTTAGGATAAAGACAGGTTGTTCGAATGAATTTGCAATGAACGTTTCATGAGGTGAACCAAAATCTTCGCCCCATTCGATGTCATCAAATCCATTTTTCTTCAGTAATTCGATTGCATCATCGTAAGTAATACGAGGGAATGGCAATTTTGTATAAGTTTTTAAGACTTCTTTGTCTCGTCCTAGTACATCCAATGCGTATTCGCAATGATCTAAAACATTTTGTACTAAGAAGGCTACATATTGCTCCTGTACTTCTAAACTTTCTTCTTGGTGAGTGAAGGCCATTTCTGGTTCGATCATCCAGAATTCAATCAAGTGACGGCGTGTCTTTGATTTTTCAGCACGGAAAGTCGGACCGAATGAAAAGACTTTTCCGAAAGCCATAGCAGCAGCTTCCATATATAATTGGCCACTTTGAGATAAATAGGCTTTTTGATCAAAGTAGTTTGTTTCGAATAGATCCGTTGTGCCTTCTGGTGCTGAACCAGTCAAGATTGGCGGATCGATTTTGACAAAATGATGTTGATTAAAGAATTCATACGTTGCACGAATGATTTCATTTCTGATTTGCATGATCGCATGTTGTCTTGAAGAACGTAGCCATAAATGACGATGATCCATCAAGAAATCTGTTCCGTGTTCTTTTGGTGTGATCGGATAATCGTGGCTCTCGCTTACTACTTCCACATTTGTAATCCCGATTTCATAACCGAATTTTGAACGGCTGTCTTCACGGATTTCTCCAGTTACTAGCACAGATGTTTCTTGGTGCAGATTTTTAGCTGTTTGGAAAACTTCTTCTGGCACTTCGCTTTTTACCACTACCCCTTGGAAGAAGGCTGTTCCGTCCCTTAATTGTAAAAATGCGATTTTTCCGCTTGATCGTTTATTTGCGACCCAAGCGCCGATTGTTACTGTTTCTCCCACATGGTTTTTCGAATCGATGATTTGAATTTGTTCCACGTATGACTCTCCTTTTATATTCCTTGAATTTCTTCAGGATTAATTTTGACTTTTACTCTCAATAAATTGCTTGATTCTGCGTACCGCTTCTTCTAACGTAGCACGATCAGTCGCATAACTCATGCGGACATTCTCTGGTGCCCCAAAGCCTTCGCCAGTCACAAGTGCTACCCCTGTTTCTTCTAAAAGATCTTCTACCCATTGTGTGACATTCTCATACTTACACATGCGTAGCGTTTCTTTTACATTAGGAAAAAGATAAAAAGCTCCTTGCGGCTTTTCAAGAGAAACACCTGGCAGTTCTGCCACAAGCGGATATAACGTATTCAGGCGTTCTTCAAAGGCGTTCCGCATTTCTTCCACTGTATCTTGCTCACCTTTCAATGCTTCAACAGCTGCATATTGACTGACTGCTGTCGGATTGCTAGTTGATTGGGAAGCAACAGCGATCATTCCATTGATAATTTCAGGATTCCCAACCGCATAACCGATGCGCCAGCCTGTCATCGCATAGGTCTTAGACACGCCATTGATGATGATGGTCTGATTTTTGATTGCTTCTGAAATCGTTGCAATTGGAGTAAACTCATTGCCATTATAAACTAAACGACCATAAATATCATCAGCAACTATCAAAATATCATTTTTTACTGCCCATTCACCAATTGCCTGCAGTTCATTCTTGCTATAAATCATTCCAGTCGGATTCGATGGCGAATTGATGATCACGGCTTTTGTTTTTCCTGAACGTGCTTGTTCTAACTGTTCAACAGTAACTTTCCAGTTATTAGATTCTTTCCCTTTCACAAAGACAGGCAGGCCTTCTGCCAGTTTCACTTGCTCGCCGTAACTGACCCAATAAGGCACAGGAATGATGACTTCATCTTGCGGGTCCAAGATTGTTTGAAAAAGTGTATACAAAGCAAATTTCGCGCCATCTGTTACGACCGTTTGTGAAGATTCATAGACAAGTCCATCATTTTTCTTCAGATAATCAACGATCGCCTGCCGAAGTTCTGGGATTCCTGCTGTTGGTGTATAATAGCTAGCTTTTCCGTTGCGGATTGCTTCGATCGCTGCTTCTTGGATGTTTTCTGGTGTCGCAAAATCCGGTTCTCCCACAGTCAAACTCAGCACATCTCTTCCTTTTGCTTTTAACGCCTTGGCTTTTGCCGCAGCTGCCAAAGTAACAGATGGTTCTAATCGTTTCGTTCTTTTTGATAACTCCATCCCATTCATTCCTTTATCTATTAAATTCCCTTGATTGTCTTGACTTCATCTCCTGATTCAAAACCAATCAGGTAATAATTCAATTTTCCATTTGTTTCTTTTCCTACTACTTCCCATACAGGCTGATCATCGTACATTCCTAAAGCTGCTTTTTCGATTTGGATTTCAGGATGAGCTGCAGCAATTGTTTGTTTCGCTTCGTTTTCAGTCAATCCCTTCGTTTGATCCAATACTTTTACTTTTTCACCAGATTTAGGAATGATAACGGCGATTTCTTTTCCTTTATCATTCGTACCCGTCAATGAAAAGTACGTTTTCTTTCGAGTAAACCAGTAAAAATGATCGGCTTCCTCGAGATTTGCATATTTCTTTGCGATTTCTACTGCTTCTTTTTTCGCCTGGACCGCCGGACGACTGGAACGCAAGTAAAAAATCGAGCTGATCACGATGACCGCTAATAAAAATACGATCAAGCCAAGCAATACGCGATTAATCGTTTTTTCCTTTGTCTGTTTTTTCTTCAAGGGTCGTCGCTCCTTTATCTTCATTCCTTTTCATTATAGCAGATTTTAATGATGAAAAAAGACGGCACCTTTAACTTCCTTCTTCATTTTTCTTTAAGAATTCATGGATATCCTGATAGATTTCATCCATAGCTAGCTCTTTTATCGGTACTTTTTTCGGTAATGCATGGATGATTCGTGCACCATATTTTGCAGTGACTAATCTCCGATCCAAAATAAGTAATACGCCACGATCTGTCTCCGTCCTTATCAAACGGCCTAATGCTTGGCGTAACTTCAAAGCTGCTTTAGGCACGGATTCCTGATAAAAAGGATTGATCCCCTCTGATTCCAGATAAGCATTCCTAGCTTTGACCATCGGACGTAACGGGTTGTCGAAGGGTAAACGTGTGACTACAACAATCTGCAAAGCATCTCCAGGTAAATCTACACCTTCCCAAAAGCTGTCAGCACCAAATAAGACGCTTTTTTCTGACAAAATGAAGCGTTTCAAAAGTTTTTCCCGACTTCCGCCAAATCCTTGAGCAAGAATTTCACGTCCTTTTTCTAGCATAGACAAATGCATTTTCTGATATATCTTTTGTAAAACATCATGAGAAGTGAATAAAACAAGGATCGGCCGATCTTCTTGTTCAATCAATCCTGTGAGTGCTGCTTCTAAATAATCGATATATGCTTGATTGCTGACTTGATGGACTGCAGGTGCTTCTTTCGGCACATAGATTCTTGCCTGTTTCTCGTAATCATAAGGAGAAGCAATCACTTTAAGAGGTGCTGCTTCAATGCCAAGTCGTTTAGAGAGATACTGTCGATTAGGTCCGATCTTCAGTGTTCCTCCAATATAAAGAATATGGTCATATCGAGGATACCACACAGTTGACGGCAACATAGCTGCTTGAAAATCATGGAGATGAAAAATCATCTGCTGTGCTGTATTCCCGGGAACGAACCAATGGATCAAATGATCTCGCCAGTCTTCTAGCCATTGCTCCATCAGCAAGTATTGCTTGTCTAATTGATCAAATAAGCTATATAAACTTGCTAAATCGATCCGCATCTGGTTGGTCCAACTTTCTTGGATAATCTCAAAAGTCAAGCGCATCTGTGATTGTAGTTGTTGGATCTCTTGATAAAAAAGTTGCAGATGATCCATTGCTGTTCCAGATTCCAGTGGCAGCTGATCCAACATTTCTTTTGTCATCATGACTTCTTCTGGATATTGTCCGTTAGGCTGCTTGCTGCTTACTAAGTTCATTAATCCCTCTGCCACACAAATCTGCGCTTCGCATAGTGCAGAGAGTTCTTCTCGATAAATCGACAACCAGCGCAAGGCTTCATGTTCCTTCGGCAAATAACTTTGTATGCGGTCAAATAACTGATTCGGCTCTTCCAGTTGCTGGATTTGTTTATGGAAGTAGTTAATACTTAGTCGTTTGTCATTTACTTTTTCAGCAATTTCCGGCAAATGATGCACTTCATCAATCAACAAATAAGGACTAGCTGGAAGCAATGGTTCTTTTCGCTGTGTTTCTTGTACTAAAAATGCATGGTTGACTATCAAAAAATTGCTTTGTTTGATTTTCTTTTGCAAGAAACGCACAAAGTCTTGTTTGTAAAACGACTGATTCCTTGCTAAAAACCCAGTGCCTCTGTGCGCGACATCTGCAAAGAATGCATGGTTCAGATTGGTTAAATGTAATTCATCCAAATCACCGGTCTTCGTTTGTGTTAGCCAAACTAAGACAGCCATTTGGTACAAAGCATATTGTTTTTGTCCCGGCGGTTCCACAAGTGTACCTTTAAAACGCTGTAAATCAATATAGTGGCGATAGCTTTTGATAATCACAGGTTGTATCGGCTGATCTAGCAATTGATTCAGTAATGGAATGTCTTTTTCCATGATCTGCTGCTGCAAAACAAGCGAAACGGTGCTGATGACAGCTGGTTTTTCAGGTGTAGCCAAATAACTCAAAGGCAACAGATAACCAATCGTTTTGCCCATTCCTGTAGCTGCTTCGATCATCAAATCTTTTGATTCATCTTTTGTGAAATGATCGTAGACAGCATTCATCAGCCTGTTCTGTTCTTTTCGATACATCAGTGTTTTACCAAACATTTTTTCTTTTTCTTGTTTTTTTCTTGGATATGTCCGCTCGCCATAATGGACGGATGTGAATAGCTCCACTTCTTTTTTCTGCAAAGCTAGCCCATCGATGATTTCTAATGAGAGATCAAGGGGCTCCGGGTTTTCTTTCATTTCTTCAAGCACGTGGTAAATGAAACGACTCGTATCCATTCCTGTATGGCTACTTAATCGTGCAATCTGCTCTAATGTGATGATCGGCAATTTCCTCATTCGTTCTTCGATCAGTAAAAGAAGCTGACCTGTCACTTCGGCATCACTATCCGCCTGATGAGGATTCTCATGAATAAAGCCAAGGCTTTCTGACAAATCAGCTAAGCGAAAACTTGGTTCCGTCGGCAAGAAAATTTGTGCAAGTTCTACGGTATCGATGCCCGGTATCTTCAAACTAGGAAGTCCGCATCGCATGAGTTCATGGTTCAAAAAATTATAATCAAAATAAATATTATGCGCGACAAATATGGTGTCTGCCAAAAGATTGTAAATCGTTTGGGCGACATCTTCAAAATAAGGCGCTTTTTGGACGCGTTGATTCGTGATCCCTGTTAAATGCTGGATTTGTTTTGAAATCTTCCGCCCTGGATGAATATCGATCGAAAAACGTGAAGTGATCCGACCAGCTTCAATCATGACGCAGCCAAATTGGATGATCCGATCTTCTTTTGGATTCGTCCCAGTCGTCTCGATATCAACGACTGCATAAGTTCTTGGTTTCAAAATATCTTCCTCTTCTCCTGCCTCTAATGTTCTTTTGAAATTATACTACAAAGTGCAGAAAAATACTCTCATCGCTTTTTAAGGAAAAAAAGACAAAAAAGCCCAGACACATAAATGTCTGGACTTTTATTTTTAATATAGGTAAATTAAGCTTTAGTAACGTTTGTTGCTTGAGGTCCGCGTTGACCTTCTTCAACATCGAAAGTTACTGCTTGGCCTTCTTCTAAAGTTTTGAATCCGTCGCCTTGGATAGCTGAGAAATGAACGAATACATCGTTTCCGTTTTCTGCAGTGATGAATCCAAATCCTTTTTCTGAGTTAAACCATTTTACTGTACCTGTTTCCATAATAAAAATCCTCCTTGTGTTTCAACACATATTTTGCAATTACTTGAATGGTGTATATCTGGAAGATGTTTATTTGAAACAAGCTACCACAGATTACCGAACAAAAACTACTTCTACAGTATATCATACCGTTTACAAAAACGCTAGAGTTTTTCGATATTTTTTTATAAAAAAATGTTTTCTCAGCGATTACATCAAGTGAAAAACCGAACTTTCTTAATGACAAATGTTTTATTGTTCAGATACCCCTCTTTCGATCCTTTGCACCTCTTTAAACTAAAAAAATTATTCTGTCTGACTATTTATTGTTTCTGTTTCAACGGTTGAGGATGGGGAAGACTCTTTAGTAGGTCTGATGTTCTCATGGTATTTCTGATAGCCTATGACAGTGACCAGAAGAACAAGACAAACCAATACGATCAACGAGATTAATTTTTCTTTTTTGTTCATACCTATACCTCATAAATGACAGGATGATGCCCATCATATTTCTGAGCATGGGTAACAGCAAAAGCTGCAGCTGTTGAATGGAAGAAATGCCAGCAGCTTTCGTAATCACATGACGGACAATACCAAAAATAACCAAATCTTGGCTGCAAAGCCCGTTCTTCTGTTTCAGGGAACGCAGAATCAAACGCTGATGTCTGCGCATAAATATTTTTGTACATACGTGCGCCTGTGCTTAGAGAACGCTGTGTTTCTTCTGCAAAAACTGGTTGACTTGTTAAACTTAGGGATAGAGACAGCAAACACCATAACAGTCTTTTTTTCATAAAGACCTCCTTATCGATAAGTTTTTCCCAATTAAAATCATATCTCAAGAACGACCGTTATTTGCATTTCATTCATAAATGGTGTTTTTTGTATCATAATCGTCAAAAAAGAGGTCGTGACGATGTCACGACCTCTCCTTTAAACGGTGTTCCGGAAGTAGCTTCTTCGGAAATAAGCCGAAATTTCACAAAAATTTGAGAAATAATTTTTGTAAATCTCTTCTTATTTCTTGATGCAGAACAGGCAGAACAGCTTTTCCTCTCTAATACTCAGGTCAAAACACTGATTTCACAACCTCTTTAATAACGAAGAATCGCTGTCAGACTCTTTTCATCTGGTGCATCTTTTTGATCCAAAATAAACACTTTCCCACCATTAATAATTACATCGTCTGCCAAAGCATTCAGCACTTGACGCCGATCATATTCTGTTTCAGGATCTTCTCCGAAACCATCAGCTAAGTTTGACGTAGCGATAAACAAATGGGATACTTTTCCTTCTTTCGCAGCTGGAACGATATCAACTAACTGATCGATGAATTTTTTATCTAAAAGTTTATTGTACTCTTTTGATTCTTGGGCTGCTAGTTCACTTGACAGCTTCTTCGCTCCTTCTTCGATATCTCTAAAGGATAGTTGTGCTGGAGAAGCAGAAATCGCAACGTCTGCACAATAGTAAGGATTTTTGGCGATTTTTTTGAACATCGTCTGATTTTCTGGCAGAGCGAATAAATAAATCGGCCATTGTTCAGGATTTTCGAAAGAATTCTTCAAGTACGTATCAACTGCTTGGTAATAGTTGACCCAATCGATCTCTACTTCTTCATCTTTTGGATTCACGCCATGGAAAGTCACGCCATCTCGGGCACCGCCCCCTCCATTAGAAGAGAAGTTCAAACCGCCACCTGTCAGTTCAGATCCCAATGCAGTAACGACATCGACCGGTGCCCCTTCTGGTAGAGACACTTCTTTTACTTGTTTGTTGCTGACTTCATACAATTTCATGGAGTCGCGGTTCAATCCCAACAGATAATAGGAATAGTTGAACTGTCCATTTTTGATAATGGCCAGTAAATAAGGAAGATCACTTACATAATATTGATCGTCTACCGGGATACTCAAACGATGGATATAGGTTTGATCAGCAGTTATAATGACCGCTACACTCGTAGTTGCACTACGCCAAAATGAAGGATCTCCTAACAAATTTTCAATTTTTTCTTGGAACGGGGACCAGTCATGCTCGGAATATTTTTTTTCAAAACGTTTCTTTGCTTCTTTTGCAAAATTTTTGAATTTGATTTGATCTTTTTCCACATCTTGATGTGCGACATGCGTATTCAGCATGATCGTGACGAACGGTCCTTTAGCGCCTTCTGAAGTCAATTGTGACAATAGTTCTTTATCCTTTTTTGCCATAAACGTACCCCTCCTAAAAAAATCATTCCTTTGTGTCTATCTAAAGTCTACCACAACACTATTTTTCCATACAATAAAACGTATCTAAAAAAATAAAACGGTTTCTTTAGTTAGGTATTTTGCAATTTTTTTAAGTTATCTTCATAATTTCCTCAATTATTTAGGCACAGTCTTCAACTATTCTTCATGAAAGGCTGTTAGACTAAGAAAAAGAATAAAAGAGGTGGACCTTATGCATTTGATTATGATTTTTAGTTTATTAAGTATCATCAGCTTATTTGCTTTCAGCGCTTCCCGCTTATTAGAGGCGGAAACACAGCCTGTCCCTGTAAAAGTACGGAAAAATGACCGCTAACCTTTTCATAACGCGCGTTCTTATCCTAAAGTTTTTTTCAGAAACATTGAAACTCTCTTCCCTCTCTGATAAAATTTTAATTTGTAGCGAAACAAATTAAATACAAGGAGATCGGATATGTCCATAAAAAAAACACGTCTAGTCCTATTATTGGCTAGTCTCATTCTTTGCCTTGCTTCTTTTCTACCAGCTGTTGCTGTGCAAGCTGAAGATACTTTCAAAGTAAATGCAAAAGCAGCCTTTGCTGTAGATGCGCAAAGCGGTAAGATTCTTTATGATCAAGATGGAGAAAAAACCATGGGGATCGCTTCAATCACAAAAATCATCGGTCTTTACATCGTCCTTGATCAAGTAAAAGAAGGGAAACTATCATGGGATGATAAAGTTTCAATTTCAGATTATGCAGAAAATTTGAGTGTCACCCCAGATTTATCAAATGTTCCTTTGCATAAAGAAAACACCTACACCGTTAAAGAATTATTCGACTCTGCAATCATCCAGTCAGCCAACGCTTCAATGGTTGCCTTGGCAGAAAAAATTGCTGGCAGCGAAGCGAAATTCACTGAACGAATGAAAGAACAATTGAAAGATTGGGGAATCAAAGATGCAATGATCGTTAATGCATCAGGACTGAATAACTCTTATCTTGGCGAAAACCGACCAGAAGGTACTGGAGAAAACGACGAAAATCAAATGTCTGCTCAAGATGTGGCTATCGTGGCCCGTCATTTGATCTTGGATTTTCCAGAAATACTGGACGTATCTAGCACTACGACACAAATGTTTGGCGAAAACACGCAATCACCCGTGGAAATGGTCAACTGGAACTGGATGCTCCCAGGATTCGTGAATTATAAAGAAGGTGTAGACGGATTAAAAACTGGTACGACTGAGCTTGCAGGTGCCTGTTTCGTCGGTACGATCACTAAAAACGATCAACGGATCATCACTGTCGTATTGAATGCAGACGGCCATGCGGAAAACCCAAGTGCCCGCTTCAATGAAACAGCCCGCTTGATGGACTACTGCTACGACAATTGGTCAGAAAAAGAGCTTGGAAAAGCCAACGCAAGTATCCCTAGTCTAAAAACCATTGATGTAAAAGACGGAAAAGAATCAACAGTGCCCGTTGTGCTTAAAAGTCCTGTAAAAGTATGGGTACGAAACGATATGGATACTGGAAAATTAACAATCACACCAACTCTTGACAAAAAGCAAGTCACTGACAATGAGATCCAAGCACCTATGGATAAAGGAACAAAAATCGGTACCGCAACGATCACCTTGGCAGAGGATAAATTAGGTTATCTAGAAGACAACAACGCGCCATCCACAGAAATCATCACGGATAAAACCGTAGAAAAAGCAAATATTTTCGTTATTGGCTGGCGACGTGTCGCAGAATTTTTCGGCAACTTGTTTTAATTGAACAAAAAGAAAAAAGCATCTTTCCGTGTGGAAGATGTTTTTTTGTTTTTTCTAGTTTAAATAACAGTTTTTTTCATCTATTTTCGTTATACTGTATAAGAAAAAGGAGTTGAATTTATGAATCTAACCAGAGATCTGATTTTTTTGGTTCTCTATCTTATTGGGGTATTCTCCATCGTTTATTGGCGAAAACAGAAAAAGGATCCTTCCTTGTTCTTTTACAGCAGTACGTGGACATTTGCGGTAATCTTGACTTATTTTGTCGTGTTGGAAATTTTTTATTCGACCTTTTATTTTTTGATTCCCTTAGTGTTTTTCAGTATCTTTGCCTTTTCCTATTTTTCAGAAAAGCGAAGGCTGCTGAATGGTCTTTTATTCAATGTTTTCCTCATTAGTTTTGGTATCTACTTGTTTGTCTTGCTATACGAAACACAAAATATTTTTCTTGGCGGACTGATTGCCTTGATCACGATCCCGTTACTGCTTGTCTTTCTATTCGGCATTTATGGATTGATCGTTTTTCTTTTTTGGAACGGTGTCACAGTTTTACGTAGAGAGTCGCATTCATTAGCTAATCTTTTAACGTTGATACTAGCCATTTTTCTTACATTGTTTCTTGTTTTTGACTTTTTCTTGTTAAAATATTTGCCGCAATGGATAAATGCTTTGTTTTTCTGCATTCCATTGATCTTGATCTATCTATTTATCGTATTCTACAACTTTTTGACTGTCTCATTCTTGTATCAGTTCAACCGCCCTCGATACAATCAAGACTTCATCGTTGTGTTAGGCGCTGGGTTGATCAATGGAGAAACAGTTTCTCCTCTTCTTGCCAAGCGAATCAATAAGGCGATTGCTTTTTATTGGGCACAAAGCCGTGCAACATTAAATCCGCCTATCTTATTAATGTCGGGTGGACAGGGAGCAGACGAAAAAGTACCAGAAGCAATTGCGATGAAACAATATGCCATGGAACAAGAAATTCCTGAAAGAGATATTCTTGTCGAAACCAATTCGACAACCACTTTGGAGAATATGCGCTATTCAAAGGAAATCATGGATCAGCAAATGAAAGGTCCTTATCGCGCGATCTTCAGTTCTAACAATTACCACATTTTCAGAGCTGGTCTCTATGCACGACAAGCGAAACTGAAGGCAAATGGTATTGGGGCAAAAACAGCTTTCTATTACTTGCCTAACGCGTTTTTAAGAGAATACATCGCCATCTTGATGATGAACAAAAAAAGACATATGATCATTTGCGGATTGCTTTTCGCAGGTTCCGCATTCTTATCACTGATCACTTTACTTTTCTAAAAAACAAGGTGTGACAAATATATGTCACACCTTGTTTTTTTCTTTTATTCTCTTGACGATTGGCAAGAATAATATTCCTTTTTTGACGGCTACTTGCTGTGCAGAATAAATACCGCTGTTTCCTGAACACATAAAGCTGATCAAGCAGATCATAAAGAAGTAAACAGCAGCTTGTGAACCAAATAATTCGATTCCCATCACAAAACAGGCAATCGGTGTATTTGTCGCACCAGAAAATACCCCGATAAAACCTAATCCAGCAAGAAAAGGAACAGAAACATGGAGCAAAGGCGCTAGTGCTGCGCCAAGCGTTGCACCAATCTCAAACAGTGGTGTCACTTCTCCCCCTTGGTACCCCGCACCTAAAGACAAGACTGTGAAGAATAATTTCCCAATAAAATCATAAGCATGTGCCTGTCCATTAAATGATTCCTGCAGTAACGGAAGACTCAACCCAAGGTAACGTTGTGTTTGCAAAATCAACGCTGCGGCTACAACTACTGCTCCACCTATCGTATTTCGCCAAACAGGATGAGGGATCCATTGCGCATACCGTGCTTTTAAAAAGACGATTGAACGGCTGAATACCCAACCAATCAACCCAAAGGCAATTCCCGCAACAAAAACTTTGAAGAACAGCAACATACTCCATTCAGGAATCACACCCATTTGGTAATGTAGATGAGAAACACCATAGCTTTCCGTCATGAAATTTGCAAAAAGCGCAGCAAAGAAGCTAGGGAAGATTGCTTCTGTTCGGACTTTCCCGATTGCCAACACTTCTAGTCCAAACAATGTTCCGGCTAAAGGTGTGCCAAATACAGAACTGAAACCGGCACTGATCCCGCTGATAATCAAAATCTCCCGTTCTGCTTTATCCAATCGGAATAAACGCGCTATATTATCAGCTAACGCTCCCCCCATTTGGACTGCTGTTCCTTCACGGCCTACAGATCCCCCAAATAAATGAGTAGTGATGGTCCCAAACAAGGTCAATGGAATGAGCCGCAAAGGGATGTTTTCTTCTCCTCCATTCCCTTGATCGATCACTAAGTTATTCCCACGACTAGAAAGGCCGCCATGATACGCATAAAGATAAGCAAAAAGCGCGCCGCTGACTGGCAATAGATAAAGTAGCCAAGGATGTGCTAGTCGGATATCTGTCACAAATGTCAAGCTATTTAAGAAAAAAGCAGACAAACTCCCCATGAATACTCCCAGAATCGCTGTGATCACTAGCCACTTCAGCATGTACATCAAAATACGCACTGGACTCGGTAATTGTTTTTCCATAAAAAATTCCTCCTCAAATAAAAAAACGCCTACTAAAGAAAGGGGCTGTCCCCAGACTTTAGTAGGCGTCATTAGCTATCTTTCGTTAGCATTTAAAGGCGAACACCATCACCTATTCACTTCCATTAAAAGATAGCATATTTTTCTGTAAAAAACAATAAAATTATTGTTCTTTCTTTACACGCTCAGCAAATTCATAGAAAGGAGCCAATTTCGTTAACTGTTGATTACATTGATCACTATCATGACAAATATAATTCCCCTTTTTCGTATACGTGCCATCAGAACCGGCTTTCGTTGTAGAAAGAAAGAGCGAGACATTCGATGTTTTCTGACAGATTGCACAGATTCCCTTATTAATCGTTGGTGATAAAGTACCGCTGATCCCTTTTAATTTTCCATCTTCGTAATAGACCATGAATTTTTTTTGCGTCCCTGGATCATTCCAACCGATGTACGTATGTGCTTGCAAGTCGATTTCATTCCAAGCTGGTTGTTTGAGTTTTTTCACTTTTCGGAATAATTTCTCGATTTGTGGTTTGCTCGGCTGCATAAACGGCTGGACGATTTGCTTCAGCTCCTCTAATGCTCGTTCTGCTTGTGTTTTTGTCAGTTTTATATCTAAAACTGTCGTTAAAAACGTATCGATTTCTGGTGGTTCGTAACCTAATACATCGCGAATCTTTTCAGCTGCTAGAGCCTGAACCGTTTGTACCGTTTTTGGGTCATTGACAGATGAGTACGCATTTAATAACTGATCTACTTCTCTTTTTATAAAAAAATATTGATATGGTTTCATTGTTTGTTCCATGATTTTAAAGTCCTTTCTTCTATCCAAAGTGCATACTTTGTAGAAAAAAGCGATCTTCTGCAAAGTATGTGTTACCTGAAGATCCCGGACTCTTTTAAATAAGATACGTTTTGCATCTTATCATCACCCCCTTTAATGTTCATTCTTCTATGTACATGATTCATTCGATAAATAAAAGTAAACCGTATCTTGACCAGATAGTCAACTGCAAACAGAAAAAACCGAGAAAATCGGCTAGATTTTCTCGGAATATGGGCTATTATTGGTTTTACTTTTTAAATCGAGGATTCTTTTCCAAAGTAACGTTGCCATCTCTTACGCATACTTGCTGACATAGGCTGAGCGGCTTCTTTGACTGCGCAGTATTTGTCTACGAATGTTACGATATATCCTTCTTTGTACTTAGGCGGTGCAATCGTTGCGCCCCACATGTGCTTCAAAATGATATCTCGCTCAAGATCCGACAATTCGGTGATCTTTTCTGCATTCTTTACAGCGATTCTTGGATGGATATACGCATGTGTACCTTCATCGAATTTCGTCGTACGCCAATCATAGTAGAACAGATCATGCAAAAGTCCAGCACGCGCTGTTGCTTTAGCATTGCCACCCCATTTTTTTGCGAGCAGATAACTATAGTAAGAAACACTGATGGAATGCTCCAAACGAGTGGAATGAACATGCTGTGTGTAATTCGCTAATTTTTTTACTGCTTCTGTTTCTAAAAGATCTTCTACATAAGACATATATTCTTCGTCTTCACGCCATTTTTCTGTCATAATTATCGATCTGCCACCTTTTTGAATTTCATTTTCTTCTGAAATTGATCTAAGTATACCACCAGTGTTCGGATTATTCTAGTCGCCTTGGATAAAATAGCCAAAGCTTAATAGTTCCTTAATCATAAAGAAAAATGATAAAGAACAATTCCTGCCGCAACCCCAACATTCAACGATTCCGCATTTCCTTTCATCGGGATATATACGTTTTGATCAGTCAGAGACAAGATTTCCTGACTTACCCCCTGACCTTCATTCCCCATGATTATTGCGAAGTTATCTGATTTTTCTACTTTGTCTAATGCGTGTGCTTCTTCATTTAATTCTGTGCCATACACTGTGAACCCTTTGTCTTTCATTAAAGGGATCACTTCTGTCAAATCTTGTTGCAACACAGGCAAATGATAATTGCTTCCCTGCATGCTCCGCAGCACCTTTGTACTATAAATATCTGCCGTTCCTTTACCTAATAAAACACCAGCCATATCAAATGCATCTGCCGTACGGATCATCGTCCCTACATTTCCAGGATCTTGTACATTATCTAATAACAGCCAACCTCCTGAAAAATCTGGCGCGCCTTCAGCCGTTAACGCCATCACTGCTAAGATTCCTTGTGGTGTAGGTAGATCCGATACAGCATCCATGACCTCGTCCGAAACTAGAAAAGTAGAAATCCCTTTGTTTGCGGCCAGCCAGTCTCCCCATTCTTTCCTGCCTCGCTGTGTCACAAAAAGTTCTTTTATTTCTGCATCAGACGACGCAGCCTCTTCAATCAGATGGAACCCTTCCAAAAGATATTCTTCCTTTTCTTCCCGATATTTTTTTTTATGTAGTTTTTTTAATTCTTTGATTCTTGGATTTTTTGCTGATTGGATCTCTTTCACATTCCTCACCTCCCCATGATTATATCACGGAATAGGTGCTTGAGCTTGTTTCATCCTAAAAAAATCGGTATCATTAATTTATAAAATAGGAAAGAAAGGTGACGAACATGCGCAAAGTTAAAATGAACGTCCAAGGACGCGTCCAAGGAGTAGGATTTCGCTACATGACCAAGATGGTTGCTGATCAACTAGGCGTGACTGGAACAGTAAAAAACGAAGACGACGGCTCAGTCACGATCGAAGCAATCGGCAATGACGACATCATCCAAAAATTTATTGAAGAAGTCAAGAAATCACCGAGCCCAAGTGGACGAGTGCAGTATGTGGATGTCCAAGAAGACCCGATGATTGAGGAACGAAAGAAATTTGATGTGGTGGGATAAGGTTGTGAAAAAGCTGGTCTGCATCAAGCATTAAGGACAGGTTGTGAAAAATAGCTCTCCATATTTTTCAACAGGCTGGACTTAATGCCGTAGATGCAAGCTTTTGAACACCGTCAATAAGGTTGTTTTTGAGGCGCCTTGCCTCGAGTATTAAGGACAGCAGTGAAAAAGCTGATCTATCACTTGCAGTGAGTTCATTTGTCTCCGCTTTTCGGGCAGAACAAAAAAGTTTTTAGTTTATTATAATAAGAAAGAAACACTTGGAATCATTCTACTTTTTCCTAGTATTTCTTTCTTGATTTTTTGTCTTTTTTTCAAAATTTTTCGCTACGTAAAAGAACGAATATTTATATGAAATTTCTATGAAGTTGATTGAATTCCATGCGCTTTTTTAGTATAGTTAAGTTTGTGTAAAAATTATAGAAGAGGAAGTATTCTATGAATAAATGGAAAAACTGGTTATTGGGATCCGGACTTGTCAGTATCCTGCTCTTTTTATCTGGCTGTGTGCGGATGGATTCAAACGGAAACCCTGACACTTCAGGAATCGTTTATCGAGTACTCGTCCATCCTATGGGCCAAGCGATTACATATCTAGTTGAGAATTTCAATTGGTCTTATGGCTGGGCAGTTATTGCAATGACTGTGATCGTCCGTATCATCATCTTGCCACTAGGTATTAGTCAATCGAAAAAAACAATGATCCAATCTGAAAAAATGCAAGCGTTAAAACCACAAGTTGAAGCAGCCCAACAAAAATTGAAAGCTGCAACAACACGTGAAGAACAAATGGCGGCACAAGCAGAAATGCAGCAAGTATACCGCGAAAACGGATTGAGTATGACCGGCGGAATCGGCTGTCTGCCTCTATTGATCCAAATGCCGATCTTCTCTGCCTTGTACTTTACGGCACGTTATACAGAAGGTATTCGGGAATCATCTTTCTACGGCATCGATCTAGGCTCACCAAGTATGGTGCTTGTTGCCATTGCAGGAGTCGCTTATCTGCTTCAAGGATATATCTCAACGATCGGTATTCCTGAAGAACAGAAAAAGACGATGCGTACGATGCTGATCGTCTCTCCTGCTATGATCGTCTTCATGTCGATCAGTGCGCCAGCCGGTGTTACACTTTACTGGGTAGTCGGTGGTGTGTTCAGCTGTCTGCAAACATTCATCACAAACGTTATGATGAAACCACGTTTGAAAGCACAAGTGGCAGAAGAGTTGAAACAAAACCCGCCAAAACAAGTCGTCACTCCAAGAAAAGACGTGACAGAATCAGCAAAGCCAGCTGACAACAAACAAGCAACAAAACAAATCAAACAACCAAAAAATAGTACAAATAACAAAGGCCGCAACGCAGGAAAGCAGCAGAAGCGGAAGTAGATAGTAAATAAGAGTGTAATAAAAATTCATTAACAGTTTTAGCAATTAAAAATATCGACCAAGATTTTTGAAAAAGAAATCTGGTCGATATTTTTATTTAAGTGAATGTTTAATTTGAATCATCGATTGATCGCTATCTAATTGCAGCAGCATCTTTTTATGAAGAAACAACTTTTTCTTATCTATCAACGTAGACAGGTGTTGCTGTTTCTTCTAATAGTGTACTTAATTCCTTAATATTTTGTTTTCCTTCTTCTAACATCCAACTACTCGCTTTTTCTTCGCCTTCGGTAACAAAAGGCGCCACTCCCTTCGCCCATGTTGCTCGCCCACATAAGACACCATTGAATGTCGAACCTGATTGTTTTGCAAAACGTAATGTATCTTGAAATAGCGTAGCATTGACTCCCGCACTTAAAAAAATAAACGGTTGTTCAGTCACTTTCGATTGTTCATAGAAATACGCGGATGCCTCTGCTTGACTATAACAAGTCTCTTGCCCATATCCTTCCACAAATCTCATATTCACTGGCACTTCTACTTTCAATACATCCACTTGATAACGTTCTTTTGAAAATTCTCGCATGGCTTCAATAACTTTATGTGGTTTTACTTTTGCATAGGCAAGAGAAGACGGATCGCCAATAGTTGCATCATAAGAAAGGATCTCTAAAAAGAAAGGTATGCCTTCTGCTTCGCATTCTGAACCAATCCGTTCTATAACTATTTGTTTTTGCACATTAATCTCTGCTGGTTCATCAACGTCATAGTACAATAAAAATTTACAAGCATCCGCACCAGCTTCTTTTAACCTTTTCACCGACCAAATATTCAATAAATCAGGTAATCTTCCCGGCATTTTCGTATCATAGCCGGTTTTTTCATAAGCTAGCAGCAAGCCACATTCTTTCTCTCGAAGCGCTGCTGCAGGCAGGCCGTATTCTGGATCAAGTAAAATAGCTGAGGCATAGGGAGTCAGGTATTGAGAAACGATCTGTTTAAATTGGATGATGTCTTCTGATGTAGCTTCTTTATATTGGTTGATCATTTTCTTCAAAGCACCACGCTGGTCGATTGCTAACGCGCTAATAATTCCAGCTTCATCCGTCAATCGCTTCAAACGTTCCAGCTTTTCTATACTCATCTTCTTCATATATCTTCACCTATTTCTTTAGTTAATATTGTGGCTATTTCTGTTTTTGATTTTGCTGCTCTCAACTGTTCTGTAACCTCTTTTCGCATCAATGATCGTGCAACGAGAGACAATAATTTCAAATGAGTCGTTCCTGCTTCTGAATCTGGGATAAATAACGCAAAAATAAAATCAACTGACTGTCTATCTAAACTGTTCCATTCAATGCCTTTGTTCAGTGTGACGATAATCAAACTAGGTTCGTTGATTGTTTGAGACTTCGCATGAGGGATAGCAAAACCTGACATTATTCCTGTAGTACCTTCTTTTTCTCTTTCTAGAAGTTTTTGATATACTTCTTTTTCGTCATGAGCGATTCCTAAACAGAATGTTTGCTTTGCTAAAAACTTAAATGCTTCTTCTTGACTATCTAATGGCTGTTGTAAAAAAATGTTCTCTTCATGAATGATTGTCATGATAAGCCTCCTGCTCTTCCTTCTTCGATAACTGTACGATTTGCTGCTTTATTATCCCTCTTCTTGTCTTTATCAGTTACTCTTTTCTTTTGGATCAAACCTAGTATCACTCCACCAACGATCGAACCAATAAGAATCGCTGTAACCCATTGGATTTTTCCCGTCACTACAGGTAACACTAAAAAACCGCCATGTGGGGCTGGTACTTGGACACCAAACAGATAGGTCAAGACAGCAGCAATTGATGAGCCTAACATCATCGTTGGTAATACTCGGATCGGGTCTTTCGCAGCAAACGGAATAGCTCCCTCCGTAATATGAGTTGATCCTAAAATAAAATTAACCAAACCTGCATTACGATCATTAGTATCAAAATATTTACCAAACAATAAAGTTGCAAAACCAGTAATCAACGGTGGTGCAATGCAAGCTGCTGACACGCCAGCCATAAAAGTCGTGTTTCCTTGTGCCAAAAGAGCTGTACCTGTTACATATGCCGCCTTATTAATCGGTCCTCCCATATCAAACGCACACATGCAACCAACAATCACGCCAAGAACAAGTGGATTCGAATGTTCAAATCCAGCTAAAAAGCTCATCATTCCTTCATTTATAGCCTTCATTGGACCCGCCAACAAAGACATTGCGATGCCAATAAACGCTACACCAATAACTGGATATAAGAAGATTGCCTTCAAGCCATCTAGTTGTTTAGGTAAAATTGTCAGTAGCTTTTGCAAAAATAAGATAAAATAACCCGCTAAGAACCCAGCTAAAATACCTCCTAAAAATCCAGTACCGCCACTCATGGCCACGATTCCACCAACAAATCCAACGACTAACCCTGGACGTTTCGCGATCCCTTCTGCAATATAAGCTGCTAAAACTGGAACCATCATCCCCATTGCTGCATCGCCAACCGTTTTTAACATCGCCGCTGTAGCATTGTATTGTGCATGGTCTGGATCAAAAGAATAGATTCCCCAAACGGCAAATGAAATAGCAATCAATACTCCGCCAGCTACCACGAAAGGCAACATATGAGAGACGCCATTCATTAAATTTTTATAGATGCTGCGACCAAAATTAGCACCACTTATCGTTTCTGATTCTAAAGTATCAACAGCTTCATTATCTGCTAAGATGGCCCCTTTTCCTGCCAATGCCTCGTCAATCAGCCGTTGTGCATCCTTGATTCCTGTACTGACAGAAACATCAATGACTCGTTTTCCCGCAAATCTTTCTGAATGGACATCTTTGTCTGCGGCAATAATGACAGCATCTGCCTGTTTGATTTCTTCAGCCGTTAATTCATTCTCGATCCCAATTTGTCCATGGGTCTCCACTTTGATCGTGATGCCTTTTTTCCTAGCTGCTTGCTCTAATGCCTCTTGCGCCATGTAGGTGTGCGCAATTCCTGTCGGACAACCGGTTGCTGCAATTAGTTGATATTTTCCCATCTTTCGAACCTCTCTTCCTTGATTTTGATTTGTTTACTTAATTCCTCCACATCCAAAAAATCAGTCAGTCCTTTACGAAAAGCAGTAGAGCTGCCTGCTGCTATGCTTTTACGTAACGTTTCATCAAGCGATCGTCGATTCATGTATCCTGCTAAAAAAGTGCCTAACATGGCATCACCTGCACATGCTGTATTGACAACTTTTCCTTTTGGCGAGTTTCCTCGAATCACCCTGTTTTTCGTAAAAAGAATCGCTCCTTTCTCACCGAGGGATAACAAAACATTTTCTGCACCTGACTCTACTAGTCGTTGTCCATAAACAAAGTAATCTTCATCTGTAACCATTTTTCGTCCGAACCAAGAAGAAAGTTCTTCCTCATTCGGTTTCAGCAAAAACGGTCGATAGGGTAAACAATCCATGACTTCTTGATCACTACTATCAATAATCAAATGAATCCCCTTTTCCTGACAAATCCGACTGATTTCCACTAAAATCTTCGGAGACATTCCTCTTGGTAAACTCCCAGAAACACAAAGATAATCCTCTGCTTGTAATGCTCTTATTTGATTTAAAAAATTATGGACAGCTGCCTGCGGTATTTCAGGTCCTTGATTCACTAATTTGTATTCTTCTCTCGTTTGATTGACTTGTGTAAATACATTGATACGCGTCATACCAGGCACTTCAATAAACTCTGTATAGATTTGTTTCTTCTGTAAATAGTCTTCTATATACTTTCCTGTGAAACCAGCAGAAAAACCTAATGCCGTACTTGGGAAATCTAGCATCTTTAATACTAGTGACACATTCACCCCTTTTCCGTTTGCCTGAATGTCATCCTCTTTTGTGCGGTTTACCATAAAAGGATGCATCTCCTCTGTTTCAATAAATAGATCAATTGCCAAATTCATCGTGCATGTGTAGATAGACATAACCAATGACCTCCTTGACTCTATTATGAAATACGCGAAAGAGAAAATGTTTTCTCAATCGTTCCAACACAAAGAAAACCTTTACATTTATAAACACCTCGTGCTATTTTTTAACTAACTTTTGGTGAAAGAAGGAAAGAATATGGATCACAAATTAAGTGAAACAGAACAGTACCTCTGGAACTTTATCGAACACCACATCCTAGAGATCCCTAACTACTCCATCGTGAAACTAAGTGAACAAGCAAATGTCTCAACAGCCACCATTGTGCGGACAATGAAAAAGAAAGGCTATGAAGGATTTACTTCGTTTAAGCACCATCTAAAAGAAGGAGAAAACAAGAACATCAATTTTTCTTTCTTAGATAAAGTAGACAAAGGTATCCGTCGAGCCATTCTAAAAAATGAACAAGAAGTGGTACGTACGATCAATATGTTGGAAATCGGGAACATTGAAGATGCAATACAAAGAATCAAATTTGCTGACCGGGTTTTTGTCTTTGCACGAGGATTTTCAGAAATGATTGGTCAAGAGATGCTCGTAAAACTTCAATTAACAGGGAAAAATTGTCAAATGCATACTGATCCAGAAATCATCAAAAGCATCAGTCGGAAACTAACTAAGAAAGATAGCGTTATTTTTGTTTCTTTGAACGGCGAGACAAAAGAACTCGTCACCGCCGCAAAGAATTGCTATGATGCAGAGATTGGTTCGATTCTAGTTACAGCTAATCATTCCTCTACACTCAAAGATTATTGCGAGATAAATCTCGTAGGTTTCAAATCAGAAGGTTCGTATTTCCCTAATTATGAAGTACGTTCACGCTTGCCTCTCCAGATCATCGCGAGAATTCTGCTTGATGCCTATGTATTGCGTATGGGGGAGAATTGAGAAGCAGTTTATTGTGGTTGGTTACAGTTTAAAACATCACATTTTTTTATTCTTTATATTGTAGGGACTCACGAAACTTTTTATGTATAAGGTTATTCACAATCTACAAAGTTACTTTAAGTAACAAAATAATAAGTGAGAATACTTAAAACCAAAAAATATCTTTTTAATCAATAAAAAAATTGACATATTTATTAATAATAGGCTATTCTGTTATAGAAGAAAAAATCATTTGTTATTAATAGTAACAAAAAGGAGTATATCATGAAAAAGTTATCTCAAAAACGTTTAGCTCAAATCATTATTGATTCTAGAAAATCTCTAAAAATGACACAACAACAACTTGCAGTAGCTACTGGTATCAACCGCGCCTTAATTAGTCGGTTAGAATCTCTCGATTTTATCCCTTCAATACAACAATTAGAATCATTAGCAGAAGTTCTAAATTTTGAACCAACAGATCTGTTTATAAATGAATCAAATGAATCAAACAGACCAAAACATCAGTCGAAGAATATTGCTGTAGCAGGTACTGGTTACGTAGGCCTTTCCATTGCTACTCTTCTTGCCCAGCATAATCAGGTAACAGCAGTAGACATTATTCCTGAAAAAGTAAAACAAATTAACAATAAGAAATCTCCAATACAAGACGATTACATTGAAAAATATCTAGCTGAAAAAAATCTTAATTTAATTGCAACGACTGATGGTGCAGCCGCCTATAGAGAAGCCGATTTTGTTGTCATTGCTACTCCAACAAATTATGATAGTAAACAAAATTATTTTGACACGTCTGCTGTAGAATCAGTAATTGAATTGGTATTAGCAGTCAATCCAAAGGCCATAATGGTCATCAAATCGACGGTACCCGTAGGCTATACCGAAAGTATTCGTAAAAAATACAATACTAAAAATATTCTATTCAGCCCAGAATTTCTCAGAGAATCTAAGGCATTATATGACAACCTATATCCTTCGCGAATTATTGTCGGCACGGACCAAACTGACAAAACTTTACTAGAAGCCTCTCATACTTTTGCAGATTTACTCCAAGAAGGAGCAATCAAAAAAGATATCGAAACTCTTTTCATGGGATTCACAGAAGCTGAAGCAGTTAAATTATTCGCTAATACTTACCTTGCACTTCGAGTATCTTACTTCAATGAGCTGGATACTTATGCAGAAATGAAAGGACTAAATACACAAGAAATCATTCACGGGGTTTGCTTAGATCCAAGAATTGGCACACATTATAATAATCCATCTTTTGGATATGGAGGCTATTGTTTACCGAAAGATACAAAACAACTTCTAACTAACTATAACGATATACCTCAAAATATGATGAGTGCAATTGTCGATAGTAACCGAACAAGAAAAGACTTTATAGCAGACCGCGTGCTTCAAAAAACTGGATATTATTCTTACGATGATGACAATACTTTCGATTTGTCTCTAGAAAAAGAAGTGATTATTGGAGTCTATAGGCTTACAATGAAAAGTAATTCGGATAACTTCCGTCAATCTTCTATTCAAGGTATTATGAAAAGAATCAAGGCAAAGGGAGCCACTGTGATAATTTACGAGCCAACACTTAAAGATGGTAGTACATTTTTTGGTTCAAAAGTAATAAATGATTTAGAAAAATTTAAAAGCATAAGTCATAGTATTATTGCTAATCGATATGATAGTATTCTTAATGATGTAAAAGAAAAAGTATACACTAGAGATTTATTTCAACGGGATTAAACAAATAATTAGATGCATTAAAATAATTTACAATAAACAGCAAGACTAATTATTATCCTTTCATTTAGACCCATTAATTAAGCGCTAGGGGGAATTACGTCTCTCTTTAGAAAAGATTTTTAATAAAAGATTACCAACTTTAAGAAATCTAATTATCAAAATTTTTACAACGCAAGGGGAGTGGGACAATAGTCAGAAAAAATCTGATTATTGCCCCACTTTTTTTGATTTTAAGGTACACAAAAAGCACTCATCCCTGTAAGATTAAAGTGACCAAACCCAATCAGAAAGGAAGCGAGTGCTTTATGTTTAAAAATTATCTCATCAACCAAACAACTTTACCATTAGATATGGAACAATATATTCCTGAAACAGATGTCGCTTTTGCAGTCAACGCTTTAGTCGCAGCAATGCCACAAACACTCTTTCTTGAATTATAAGAATAACTAGGACGACCGGCCTACCACCCCCAAATGATGTTAAAAATTATTCTATATGCTTATACGCAGCGTGTCTTTTCTGGTCGGAAAATTGAATTTCTATTAGATGACAGCTATCGTATGTGTTGGTTGGCTAACCACGAACAAGTCAGCTATCGGACCATCAATCAATTCCGAAGTCAGGAAACAACCGCTGACCTTTTAGCTGAAGCGTTTGTCTTATTTCGCCGCCAATCGATCACCAATTAAGTAATTGATAATGAAGCGATATTTATTGATGGTACAAAAATTGAAGCAGATGCCAACAAGTTCAGTTTCTTCTGGCGTAAAGCAACGAATCGTTATGAAACTGCTTTGGATAAGCAATCAAACGAATTCTACCATGCCCTTTATAAAGAAGAAATCTTGCCTTATTTAAAAGAAGAAAAAACAAGTCCGATTTTGAAATTAACCATCAAAATCGGACTTGTTTTCTTTTGGAGAAAGGACTATTGTCCCACTCTCTACAAAATGCAATCAATTAAATATAATTAATAGAAATATTATCTAAAATAAGGTTATTTTCTAAAGCCTAAAAAACGTCAAATAACCCGACCTTATTTTCTATAGGTCGGGTTATTTAACGTACAGGTACTATTCCATATGGAGCTTACAATACACTTGTTATTTTCCTCATATCAGATTAACTGATATCTAGTTTTCTAATTCACATAAATATCAGAAAGTATGTACATTTATTATACAATATATTAAGATGAACTAAAATGTATGTCTATATTAAGGAGCGAAAAATGTGAAAAAAGTTTTAGTTACTGGTGATGCTGGTTTTATTGGATCAACACTTGCAAATCATTTATCAGATGATTATGAGGTTATCGTAGTAGATGATCTTTCAATGGGTAAAAAAGAGAATTTAAATTTAGAAAAGAACATCGTCTTTATTAAAGGGAGTGTCACTGATGACAAATTAATGACACAACTTCTTTCTGAAAAACAGTTTGAGTTTATTTTTCACTTAGCCGCTGTTGCTAGTGTTGCAGATTCTGTTGAAAGACCTGTTGAAACACATAAAGTTAATTTTGAAAGTGTTCTTCTACTACTAGAATTGATAAAAACTTACCAACCTAATCTTGCTAGATTAATATTCAGTTCATCAGCTGCTGTATATGGAGATGAACCAACTTTACCTAAAAAAGAAGAATCTGTAATTAGACCCTTGACTCCATATGCGGTTGATAAATTTGCCGCTGAACAATATGTACTTGATTACTATAAGTTATATAATATACCTACAACTGCAGTGCGCTTTTTCAATGTATATGGTCCAAACCAAAACCCTTCTTCTCCATACAGTGGAGTAATCTCCATTCTAGTTGATAGATACAAGACACTTTTAAGAAATGAAGAAGCTGCTTTTACTATTTTTGGAGATGGAAAACAATCTAGAGATTTCGTTTATATTGATGATGTCATTCAAGCACTATTACTTGTTGCACAATCAGAAGAAGCTTTAGGAACACAGTTCAATGTGGGAACTGGTACTAGTACGTCTTTATTAGAATTAATTGATGTTATTGATGAAACACTGAATGTTAAACTTCCAGTGAAATTTGAAGAAGAACGAGCTGGGGATATAAAAGATTCTAGAGCAGATGTATCTAGAATTTTGAGTCTAGAGTATAAATTTAAGCATCATATTGCAAGTGGTATAAAAAAATATTTGATAAGTGAAATTTCTTTCTGAAATTTCACTTATCAAAGCATGTTTTTGCATAATACTTTATCTATACAGCATATCTTGGATACTGTATAAAAAAGAATTGTTTACATTCTATACATAACTTTAAATTTCATTTAATAAATATAGCCATTTTTTTACAATTGTGTTTACGTTAAAGTCTTTGGCTCTTTTTAAAGATAACTTACTTAATTTTTCTAATTCATATTTATTAGAAATCAATTGATTTAACCGAATAGAAAATTCTTCAATGTTTCCATTCTCAACCAACACTCCGTATTTTCCATTTTCTAGTACTTCTTCTGAGCCAGACTGTTTAAATGCAATAATTGGTAATCCAAAACTCATTGCTTCAGTTAATACTAAACCAAATCCTTCCCATCGACTTGTCATGATATACATAGAAGAATATAGATAATGAGTAATTAAATCCTCATCTTTCAGTAATCCTCTATAAATTATCTTATCTTCAAGTGAATATTTTTTTATGAGTTCAAAAAGCTTCTTCTTCTCTTTTTTAGTTCCAGAGCCCGCTATAGTGATTGTCCACTCTTCATTTAATTTTTTTGCAATTTCTATTAATAAGTCTATCCCCTTATTCTCAAAAGCAAGTCTACCAGTAAACGAAATATTTTTTGTTTGTAGATTAGATAACTTATTATTTTTAATTGTAAGAGGATTATAAATTTTATATGTTCGCTTATTATAGTGGATAAATTTTTTTCGATCTACTTCAGTTAAGCAAATGGCTGCATCCGCTGTACTAAAACCTTCTAAAAATGCTTTCTTAAATTGTTTGGCATATCTATCCACATAGACAGAAAAATTACTATGCGCCCAAGCTACAAATTTTATATTGTTTGAGCATTTTTGTTTTAAATAAGGTATATATGAAATTAAATCTGGACCACTTAATATCACAATATCTACTTTTTTTTTCTCAAAAAACATAATTAGTTTAATTAATCTGTTTCTAACATATTTATAAGGCGTGTATTCTCCATCGTTGACTAATATCTCAAGTAATCTTGGAATTTTTCGAATAACACGCGAAAATTTATTATTTGAATCATTATAAACTTTATCTAATTCATAGAAGTTATCCTTACTATAGAGAGCATAAAACAGAACTTTATATTTATTTGATAATTCTTTTCCTATTACAGATGTGACTCTCTGCAATCCTCCAGCAGAAAAGTCATTATTTACTATTGCAATTGTCTTCACACTAATCTCTCCTAAAAATATCTCTCGTATAAACTTTGTCCTCTACATCTTTAAGCAAAGGTTCAGCACGATTAGATACAATAACATCTGATATAGCTTTAAATTCTTCAAAGTCTTTAACTACCTTAGAATTAAAGAAATCTTCTGCATCTAATGTTGGTTCATAAACAACTACTTCGATTCCTTTTGCATTGATCCGTTTCATAACACCTTGAATTGATGAATAACGGAAATTATCAGAATTAGCCTTCATCGTTAAACGATAGATTCCAACTACTTTAGGATTTTTAGCAATGATTTGTTCTGCTATAAAATCTTTACGAGTTGTGTTTGCTTCCACAATGGCTCCGATAATATTGCTTGGTACATCTTCATAATTTGCCCGAAGCTGTTTCGTATCTTTAGGCAAGCAGTAACCACCATAACCAAATGAAGGATTATTGTAATGTGATCCAATACGTGGATCTAATCCCACTCCTTCAATGATTTGTCGGCTGTCTAAACCACGAGATTCTGCATAAGTATCTAATTCGTTAAAATAAGCTACCCGCAAAGCTAAGTACGTATTCGAAAACAGTTTGATGGCTTCTGCTTCTGTTGAATATGTCAACAAAACAGGAATATCCTCATCCAAAGCATTCTCTTTGAATATATTCGCAACTTCTTGTCCACGATCAGAATACTCTCCAACAACGATCCGTGATGGGTGTAAATTATCGTACAATGCTTTACCTTCCCGCAAGAACTCCGGAGAAAAGATAATATTTTCGGTTTGGAATTTTGCTTTCAATTCCAATGTATATCCCACTGGCACAGTAGATTTGATGATGAATGTTGCATCTGGGCGAATCAATAAAGCTTTTTCAATCACATCTTCTACTGTTGATGTATTAAAATAATTTTTCTTTTCATCGTAATCAGTTGGTGTTGCGACAATTAGATAATCTCCAAACAAAACAGCATCTTCAAAATCTTTAGTGAATTCTACTTTTAAATCATCTCGTTCAAGAAATTCATGAACTTCTTTATCTTCCAGAGGTGATTGTCTTTTTTGCAGCATATCGATTTTAGTTTCAACGATATCGTATGCCTTTACTTCTTCTTTTTGACTCAACAAAAGTGCATTTGCTAAACCAACATAACCTAGACCGAAAACTGATATATTCATGATTAATCCACCTGACTATATATTGATTTATAATTTATATTCTATGCGTCCTTTAATAATATTTTTTATTTTTCTAATAGTATTCTTTTGAAGAACTATTATCACAAACATTAAAATTATATTACCAATTAGAATATTCTTTAAAGGTATAGAATTTATTAAAGCTAGAGCAAATAAAAGAAACACTGGTAAAACTTGTCTTCTTACATTCAACTTAAATCCTGCTCTTTTAGAAAAATACGTTCTCAGATAATAAAAAAATAAATAGCTAACTCCTTGAGAAATCGCAGCTCCTATAATACCCAGACCAGGTATTAGAAATATATTCAATATCACATTAGGAATCAATGAAATAATAGTAACATAAACATTATAGAAACTCTTCCCAGAAAAAACTATGCCTAACGTGGTTGTTTCACTTAATGTATAAAGAATTGGTGTCAATGAAATTAAGCCTATTATATACTGTGCCTCTGAGTATTCCGATGATAGTATTAAAATAATTGGCTTTTTTAGTAAGATTAATATAAACATTCCAATCGTTAATAACAATAATAAAATATCACTAACTAATTCATATAATTCAATACTTCGGTTTTCTTTATTCCATCTATACGCTACTGGAACCCAAAAACTAGTAAAACTACTTTGTATGATGCCAATTACTGAAGAAACTTTTAAAGCAGCAGCAAATACACCTAAATCATGAAAAGAACCGTAAATTCTGAGAAAGAAACGCCCGCTTCCATTTAAGAATTGAGTAACAAAGCTTGCGACTATTAATGGTATGCCAAACTTTATCATCTGCAACACTAATATACTATCCAATTTAAAATAACGAAAATCAAAAAGACTTCTATATTTAATTATTAGTGATATGTCCCCTACTATTTGTCCAAAAATTGTTGCATAGACAACCGTTATAAAAGTACGATTCCCCATCCCAATAATAAAAATTGTAAAAATTAAAATAAAAGACTTTAATAAAATAGTGAATAATGAATACTCTAACGCCTTCTCCTGCATCCTAATATGCAATAAAATGAATCTTTCTATAACTGAAAAAATTAGCATTAACCCGAAGAATAAACTAACATTAGTGTAGCTTGTATCTTCAAATAATAATTGAGAAAAATTTTTACGCATAATTATAAGAAGAACCGCAATACTACTAGCAAAAACTAAAGGTGTTATCAATGCATTCTGAAATAAAAGCCGTTTATCTTTGACATAATGAAACTCTTTTGTATATGCTTGGTCAATCCCCAGATAAATAATTGAAACCATCAATGTTTGTACTAGAGTAAACATACTAGCTTTTCCAAATTCCCCTGGTGAAATAAAGAAGGTGGTAACTGGAACAGTTACTAAGGCAATAAAAGATCCAATAATTGGTCCCATTGAAAACCCAACTAACTTAGAAATAAAATTTTTCATATGATTCTCCATTACTATATATAGAAATAAATTGCTAAAAATTGTATTATTTTAATCAGATTAAATAACTAAAATAGACGTATAAATAGGTAGGTTTATCCTAAAAAAACTACCTCGTGTGTTATGAAAAATGTTTTCCTTATAGCTATATTTTCATCTAAAAATTGATATATTAAACTTATCTTCTTATCTTCATTCTAAAGTTTTGTGGCAATAAACCATAAAGATACTTAATTAGTATTATAGATTTATCTGTTACACTTAAATCTCCTTTAAATCCATCTGTTTGAATTTTATACACAGTTCGTAAATATTCCCTTCTATTTTTATTTTCAAAGGATTGATTTGGATGGATCCTTTTCGTAACAAGATAGTCTTCAAATAGGACCAACTTATAATCTTGACGAACTAGCCTAATCCATAATTCATAGTCAACAACTCTTGTAATATTCTCTGAATAATATAAATCTTCTAATTTAAGATTATTCAGATTAAACATAACTGAAGAATGTGGAATAGGATTTGTTCTTTTTAAATTTCTACTTGTTAGCTGTGAAAAACGAGCCATATCTATTTTTCTATTCGGCAAAATAGATTGATTTTCATAAACAATTTTTGCTTTTGAGGATACTAAAGCTACATCATCATGAATTTGAAAAAAATCATATTGTAATTGCAAACGATCAGGGTATGCTATATCATCTGCATCTATATTTGCAATATAATTATATCTAGCATTTTTTATAGCTAAATTTAGCGCAGCAGACCTTCCAATTTTTTGTGTAGAGACTAATTTTATTCTCGGATCCTTTTCTTTATAATGCTCTATAATTTTTATTGTATTATCTGTAGAGCCATCATCTATTAAGATGTACTCAAATTTGGAGAATGTTTGTTTTTGTATACTTTCAATGGTTTCGGCAATTGTAGTTTCGCCATTATGAACAGTAGTAATAACTGATATCAAAATTCATTCCTCTTTTCTTTAAAAAACAAAATAGCTAATAGACACCATAGTAGTCGAGAGTTTTGTAAAGATATACTTAAAGAAAATACTAAAGAAACACCAATTATAAATAATATGTTCCAATCTTTACTGACAATTTTATCTATAATCTTCCTAAAAATTATTACTATAGAAATCAATAATGGGATTACTCCCCACTCCACTGCAAGTTGTAAATACGTATTGTGAGCTATTGTTCTTGCACCAGATATATAATTTGCAACATCAGAATAGTTAACAAAACCTATACCTAAATAATTCGTACTCTTTATAATATTAATAGCAGTATGCCAAGCCTCTGTCCTACCCGACCCTTCAGAATTAACAGCTGTATCAAAATTATCAAATAATACCATTGTACGAGACAATTGAGGAGTTTCATTTACAATATTAGTAAATACTAATGCTATTTGTTTAAACTCAAGCAATATATATCCAATTAAAACAACTACACTAAAGATAAAAATAGTAACCTGAACAAGGCTTTTTTTATTAGTAAAAAACCGGTAGGCTAAATACACAAAAATAATAAATAAAAAAATTAATAGAGCTGTTTTGGAGGCACTTAGTATAATCGTACACACATAAGTAATGATACTTACTAGATTTAGAAGTTTTGATTTAAATCTGTTAAACAACCATACACAGAAACCACTGATCTGCATGTAGCCAAAAAAATTAGGATCATTCATAAACCCTCTTAGCCTTAAATCACCAAATAAAATTATTGCGTGCAAAAATTTAGGACCTAAAATAAAAATTATTAAGCTTATTGCTCCGAGTAAAATTGTCCCATACATCATTCCTTTAAGAAATATCATTTTTACTTTTGCATCTAGGCTAAAAATAGATATAAGAATAAAT
This sequence comes from Enterococcus sp. ZQ21, assembly GCF_030053755.1. NCBI lineage: Bacteria > Bacillati > Bacillota > Bacilli > Lactobacillales > Enterococcaceae > Enterococcus > Enterococcus sp. ZQ21. The sequence continues at coordinate 872,704 of NZ_CP125658.1, read as the reverse complement.
AAGTAAAGAAGACTAATCAAGAATTTTATTAGAGTAACAACTAGGGAAGATACCGCTATAGTTATAGGTATCCAATTTCCTATTAATAGAGTTGAAAAAAGTCTAAAACTAATTATCATTAAGAAATAGGAAAAAATGTAATTATTTAAATAAAATATTCTCTTGTATAATAAATATCCAAATAACAGTATCAAAAACAAATCACTTAAAGCAACATTTATACCAGATATTACCTGGGATATATTTATTGAAAAACCTATAGAAAAAACTAAAAATGAAATTATTTTATTCTCAACTAAGTTATATTGATATGAAACATTATCACCATACTTCACCATGATTTTTCTCCTGTATACGATCTTATTTTATAGAATAAATTTCACTTAACTCATTTAACACGTTTTCTAAAGAATAAGGTTCAACTGATTTAATTGAATTCTCTTTTATAGACTCTACCTCATTCTTTTCATACTTATTCAATAATAATTTAGTAAGAACGTGCATAAATGATTCTCTATCGTCTGTTGAAAAAAGAAAACCATTTACATTATTTTGAACTAAATCCGAATTTCCTCTTATTTTTGAACAAATTACAGGAACTCCACAAGCCAATGCCTCCATGATTGATACTGGCAATCCTTCTCTCTTTGAAGGAAAGATAAAATAGTCACTAATTTTTAAAAGCTCTAGAATATCTGTTCTGAAACCAAGTAACTCTACCTTATCTTCTAATTTATATTGTTTTATCAGTGACTGTAATCTTTCTCTTGATGCTCCTTCACCACAAATAAGATATTTAAAATTTATATTGTTGAAGTTCTTTAAACCTTCAATTACAAGCTCATGGTTCTTATTCTCATTAAGTTCCCCGACAGAAAGCAAAATAATCTGATCACGCATTATTTTTAGGTCTAGTTTCTTTTCTTGGTTATCGACTTCAATCTCATCTATCTTTTTAAGATCCAGTCCCACTCCATGGACAAAGTCTACACTTTTAGCATGAAACCATCTTTTTGCTCTTAGATAATCTTCCTGATTAATTGTAATCAACTCATCTGTATATTTCGATAACAAATATTCGATTGGAAAATAAATTATCCAATTAATTAGTGGTGCCCCTTTAAAAAAGTGAAAACCATGCGCCGTATAAAAAACTTTTGTTTCAGTTTTTTTTCGACATACCAATCTGGTGATGGCGGAAGCAATTGGAGTATGTGTGTGTACAATGTCATAATTTTTTCTATTTATAATTTCTTTTAGGATTTTATATGCCTTTAGATTATCTTTTTTTAGCGGACTTCTGTTAAAAGGAATCTCAAATATTTCACAATCTGCTTGATATTGAATTTCTTGACTCAATGGTTGTACAATATTACAAGCAACATCAACCTCATGACCTTCAGCTTGGAGCATCTTAATATGAGGAACAAGAAAAGCATTTATTGTATTTGATACAGTGGTAACGTATAGTATTTTAATGATAAGCACCTCTCGTTATATTAATTTCCTTTAAATTTTTCATTTGTAACACTAGTGGAAGAAGAAATTCCTTCTTTAACTAGCACCTTTTTAATAGTTAAGAAAAAAATAATAATATCTTGTTTGAAAGACACGCTATCGACATACTCACAGTCTAACTGAAATTTTTCTGTCCAGCTAATTGCATTTCTGCCATTAATTTGTGCAAGCCCAGTCAACCCTGGACGTACTAAATGTCTTCTTTTTTGTTCTGCATTATAAAGCTCTAAATACTCCACAAGCAATGGACGCGGTCCAACAATGCTCATATCACCTTTGAAGATGTTTATCAATTCTGGAAGTTCATCCAAACTAGTCGCTCGTAGGAGTTTTCCAAATTTAGTTAGACGAATTTCATCAGGTAAATATTCTCCATTGTGATCTCTTTCGTCAGTCATTGTGCGAAATTTATACATGGAAAAAATTTTTTCACTTTTTCCTGGTCGTTCTTGCTTGAAGATAATTGGAGAACCAAGTTTAATTCTTACTAAAATACCTACAATTAAGATTATCGGTGATAAAACAATGAGAGCGATGCCTGACAATAGGATATCTAAAATTCTTTTTCCAAAAAGCTGATAGAAAGTTTTTTTACGCATCATTAATCACTCTTTTAATCGTGGATACTACATATTTTAATTCTTCATCTGTCATCTTTGTATCTGATGGTAAACATACTCCTAAGTCAAATAAAGTTTCTGCTACATCATCGCCAATATAATCATAATTTTTGAAAACAGGTTGTAAATGCATTGGTTTCCATACTGGGCGGGCTTCTATATTATTTTTATCTAACTCATCAATAAGATGATTCGTATTTATTCCCCTTATTATTATGACACTTAACCAATAATTTGGTTCATTCCAATTATTTTCTGGCATGAATTGTACATTTGACAATTTAGACAATTCTTTTTTATAAAAACTATGAATATATCGTTTTTTCTCAACTCTTTCATTTAAAACTTTCAATTGTCCTCGACCGATACCTGCAACGATATTGCTCATTCGATAATTATAGCCAATTTCATTGTGTTGATAATGGCGTGCCTTCTCACGAGATTGTGTAGCCCAAAATCTCACTTTTTCCACCTTTTCTTTGTCATTAGATACAAGCATTCCGCCACCTGAAGTTGTGATTATCTTATTTCCATTAAAAGAATAAATTCCATAGTCCCCAAATGTACCAGTATATTTTCCTTTATATGTTGTTCCTAATGATTCTGCAGCATCTTCAATTAGAGTAACATCGTATTCTTTGCATATTTTAGTAATTTCGTCTAAGTTAGCTGATAAACCGTACAAATGTACTACTAATACAGCCTTTGTGTTAGGATATTTTTCTAGCGCTGTTCGCAAATGTTCAGGTTTCATATTCCAAGTTTCGTAATCACTATCAACAAATACAGGTATAGCTCCTTGATAGAGAATTGGATTAGCAGTAGCTGAGAACGTCAAGGACTGACAAATCACTATGTCATCTTTACCGACCCCAGCCGCTTTCAAAGCTAAGTGTATAGCTGCTGTTCCAGAAGACAATGCGGCAGCATGACTAGCTCCCACGTATTCTGCTAATTCTTTCTCAAATCCATTCACATTCGCACCTAAAGGAGCAACCCAATTTGTATCAAATGCTTCTTTTACATACTCTTGTTCATATCCTTCCTCACTCATATGAGGAGATGCTAATAATATTCGTTTATTTTCCAACTTAATCCCATCTTTCTATTACTTTGGTAGGTACGCCAACATTTTTAGTATTGTTATTAATATTTTTTATTACTACACTTCCTGCACCTATAATATTCATATTTCCAATTCTTAGATTTTGTATTATTTTAGTACCTACTCCAATTTCATTTTTATCTCCTAATATAACATGTCCTGAAATATTTACACTTGGAAAAATTGAATTATAATTACCGATTTGAGCATCATGTCCGATAGTAGAGCCGATATTGATCATATTGAAATTTCCTAAAGCTACATCAGCAGTGTAAGTCGTATAAGGCATCAAAATATTGCCAATCCCTAACTGAACATTTATGCCCACTAGTGCACTTGGTGCAACTAAATTAGGGAAAATCAGTTTATTATTTTTATTTATCTTTTGATATATTTTCTCCTTAATATCTGGCGAAGCAATTCCCAGAAAAATAGCAGTCTCTTCTTCTAATTCTATTAATGAGTCTATTGTTCCTAATACAGGTTTTCCCAATAATTCTTGATTTTGCATTTTTAACGAATCATCGACAAAACCAATTAATTTATATCTAGAGACACTTTGTAATAGAAAAGCAATCTCTTTGCCAAATCCACCAGCTCCTACAATAATTGCTTTCACTTTACTCCCCCTACTTATTCGAAGCATTTGCAAAAGTGACGATATCTTTAGCCAATTGTTCATCGTCTTGCGGCAGGCTCTTGACAAAATCCATCACTTTTTGTATTGAGTAGCCTTTGATGTTTCCTACAAAGATTTTCTCATAAACTGCTTCATCATTTCTTTCCTTATCCAACAATAGTTCTTCATATAGTTTTTCCCCTGGACGGATACCTGTTTCAATGATTTCGATTTCGTCTTCGCTATACCCGCTCAATCGGATCATGTTTTTCGCTAGGTCTACAATCTTCACTGGTTCACTCATATCTAGAATAAAAATTTCGCCACCTTTTGCTAATGCGCCAGATTGAATAACTAAACGACTCGCTTCAGGAATCGTCATGAAGTATCGGGTCATACGAAAGTCTGTTACAGTGATTGGACCACCTTGAGCAATTTGTTCTCTGAATACTGGAATCACACTACCGCGAGAACCAAGGACATTCCCAAATCTGACAGCTGAGAATTTCGTACAGCCTTCTTCATTCAATCCAGTCACGATCATTTCAGCGATTCGTTTTGTTGAACCCATGACATTTGGAGGATTGTTAGCTTTATCTGTCGATACCATGACGAAGTTTTTCACTTTTGCTGCTTTAGCTGCTTCTGCTACATTTTTTGTACCGAAAATATTGTTTTTGACTGCTTCTTTTGGATTATATTCCATCAGTGGTACATGTTTATGAGCAGCTGCATGGTAGACGATATCTGGATGATATTGTTCCATGATTTCATTGATTTTCTCGCGATCTTGGATATCTGCGATGATCGGTACGATTTCTGTAGGACAATTTTGATGATGCGTGCGTAACTCACGGTCAATCAAGTAGATCGAGTTCTCCCCATGTCCTAAAAGCAATAGCTTTGCAGGATTGAATTGAATGATTTGCCGACAGATTTCTGAACCGATCGATCCTCCTGCGCCGGTGACAAGAATGACTTTGTCTGTGATCTGATCTTTGATGGATTCAATATCCAGCTTTACCTCATCTCTTCCCAGTAAATCCACTACGTCAATTGTTTTTAATTTTGATACGCTAATTTTTCCTGAAGCAAGTTCTTCTATAGAAGGCATCGTGTTGACTTTCACACGAGCGGATTCGACTAACTCGAAGATTCTTCGTAATTTTTTTCTTGATAAGGAAGGGATAGCGATCGTTACCATTTGAATGTCATATTTTTCAATCAATTCCGGAATATCTTTTAATGCACCTAATACTTTTTTTCCTGAAAGATACGTATTTCTTTTATTTGGATCATCATCTACGAACCCGACAACGTGGATATCTTGAGCCGTTTTGGATCCAAGAAAGCTGTTGTATAAAATACGCCCGCCTTCGCCAGCACCAACAATCAATGTATTTTTAGCAGAACCTGCTGATACGTATCTCATATTTTTTGTTTCGATGTAGATACGCCAGATCAATCGGCTACCGATGATCAATAAGAGCGAAAGCAGATAAGCAAAGATAACTAACCGTAAACTGTATCGCCGATTAATGAACAGCAGTATGAGGATACTTGAGGCAGCACTTGCAGATAGTGAACTAAAAATTGCAATGATCTCTCTTAAATTTGTATAGCGATTGATCCGAGTGAAAACTTTGAATAAACTACCATAAAATAAATAAAAACCAATCGACAAACCGATAGAGATTAAAATAAGGTCCATTGGTATAGCTACAAACGGCTTCATGAATTTAGCTGCTGCAATATTTGCAGCGATCAATAACAAACTGTCCACAAAAACCAATGTGGCAATTTTTCTTCTTCTTGTTAATACAAACACCTTACACTCCCCCTAAAATAAACCAAAATTCTTCTTTTTTACCTCTTCATAGATTGGATAACTGATTTCATCCCCGTTGATCAGATCCTTTGCGACTTGTTTCATCTGTACTACTTTTTCCTTACCAAAGTCCTTGGCAATCTGCTCATAGCACTCTTTTAAGTAAAAGGTGCGCTTAGAGACCCCATGGGCATCAGAAGCAGCCATCTGCACAAGATTATGTTTGACCATCGTTTTGGCTGTTTTCTGGATATCTTTGCCAAATACACCAACATAACTTGGCGCAGTAAGTTGGGCCAAACATCCCATATCTAGGAATGGAAGCAAATGATTCGGGTCTTTACGAAAATGCGCGTTACGTTCTGGATGGACGATCACTGGTGTCTTTCCTAGTTCTAACAACTCGAAAAAAAGCCGTTCTGCATATAACGGCACTTCCAGTGTCGGAAATTCGATCAGAAGATATGTATCATCTAAATCTGTAAATAAAATTTCATCTCGGTGGATGTCTTCAATCAGTGTTCCGGTAATATGTACTTCTTGTCCTTCCAATAACGTCAAAGGCAATTGTCTTTTCTCTAATTCTGCTTGTAACGAAGCGACTAGAGAAATGACTTGTGATTTTTCATTGCTGTATTTTCCATTATTGTGATGGGGTGTGCATAAAATATGTGTGATCCCTTGTTGAATCGCTTTTTCAGCCATGGCGATACTGGCATCTAAGTTTTCTGCTCCGTCATCGATTCCTGGCAGGATATGGCAATGTAGATCGATCATTTCTCTTGTCTCCTCTCTTTTTATTTCTTAATTCCCGTAGTAATAGCCAGCATCTTTGCTGTGTTCTGCCCCATTGTATACAACACCAAGGACTCGCGCTTGTACCATATCCAGCAATTCTTTTGCTTTAGTCAATGATTCTTTACGTGACGTATTTTCCCGTACGACCAATAAGGTACCATCCGTTTTGGAAGACATGATCTGCGCATCTGTTACGGCAACGACTGGCGGCATGTCGAAGATTACTACATCAAATAGTTGTCTTGCTTCTGCTAAAATCTGATCCATTCTTGGCGAACTTAGTAGTTCTGATGGATTTGGTGGTTTAGGTCCACTTGGCAGAATCGACAAATTGTCGACTGGTGTTCGTTGGATCTCATCTGCTACACTTCCTGATGAACTAAGGACAGTACTTAATCCGCTTGCGTTGTTCAACTTGAACGTTTTATAGATGACGGGCTTACGTAAGTCTGCATCGACTAGCAGCACCCGTTGACCGGATTTGGCAAAAACAACGGCAATGTTTGCTGCAGTGGTCGATTTCCCTTCTTCAGGTCCTGATGAAGTCACAACAATCGTTTTGATTTGCTGACCAGCTGCGGAGGCAAACTGGATATTCGTCCGAATCGTACGATATTGTTCAGCGATTGGTGAAGAGGGATTGGTGAGTGTGACCAAACTGACTGCATGAGTTTGGGTTGCTTTTTGTTTCTGTGTTCGTGCCATTTTTCTTTCCTCCTAGACTCTTGAGCGGCTTCTGCGTGATGGCGCTGTTTTATCGTTTGTAGCTTTTGGTTGTGTCGGAGCTGGTCCTTTTTTACGGATACCAGCATTCAATTCTTTCGCTGACATTTCTGGTACAGTCCCTAAGATTGGGAAGCCTAATGTATCCGTCACATATTTTTCATCTTTTACTGTCCGGTCAAGTAATTCAAATAAGAAAGCTAGACCTACACCTACCATCATTCCTAACACTAAGCCAATCACTAGATTCAATTTATTATTTGGCGAAACAGGTGTCGTATTGGCAACTGCACCTGAGATGATCGAGATTTTATCGACATTCATCACATCTTTGGCGTTCTCTTGGAATACTTGTGACGTTGTATTAGCAATCTGTTGAGCCGTCACTGCATTTGTGCTTGTTGCTTGGATCGAGAACATTTGTGAATTTTGTGACTGATTGACGGAGATAGCATCTTTAATTTGTCCAGCAGTCATTTTTACATTGTCTTCTGTTTCTAAACGATCTTTGACTTCATTTAGTACTAGATCACTGACAATCATATCCTTATACGTATTGATCATTTGCAGGTTCGTATTGACATCATTGACATTTGCAGTATCTGATTGCGGCAGTGTCACGATCAATTGTGCTTGTGAACTATATTTTGGTGTCAAGATGAAAAATGTTACGATTCCTGAGATGGCCAAGCCAGCAAACATTGAGATGATGATTGTTACCAAGTGTTTGCGTAATGTTTCAAAAATTTCTTTCAAGCTGATTGTCTCTTCCATTTTTTCTCCACTTTCCTATTTATTCTCTAGATTCATTTGATCTTTTAATTCTTTTTTCACACGATCAAGTTCTTGATCGCTGACTTTTTGATAGGAGATATTATCTTGCATGAAGCCTTCTCCTTGCAGCTGATCTTGCTTGATCGTACCAAATGCCTCCCGATAATCTAAAGCGATTTTTTTCATTTCATCAAAGCTCATGTCTGTTTTCATATTCGACTCTAGAGCATTCAAAACGGATTGATAGTTGCTGACACCGTTTAAACTCAATACTTTTTTCGCTACACCTTCTACGATCTTTCTTTGACGCTCTTGTCTACCATAGTCACCATTTGGATCTTCATAACGCATACGAGAATAAGATAATGCCTGATCCCCGTTCAATGTGATTTTACCGATTGTAAAGTCATAGCCATCTTGTGAGAAAGTGAGGTCATTATTGACTTCGATACCACCAACTGCATCAACAAGTTCTTTTAGCCCTTTCATATTGATAGAGACATAGTGATCGATTGGGATGTCTACATATTTTTGTACGGTATCCATCGCCATGGCAGCTCCGCCGAATGCGTAAGCGTGGTTGATCTTGTCTTTTGTGTCACGACCTACGATGTCGACATACGTATCTCGAGGAATGCTGACAATCGTTGTCTGTTTGTCTTCAGGACTGACTGTGGCCACCATTATCGTATCTGATCTTCCTTGATCGACCCGACCTAAGTCTCCAGTATCGATCCCCATCAATAGAACAGAGAAAGATTCTTGTTTGTCCAGATCAACTGGTTTCGTTCGTTCTCCTTGGGTTCGTTCCACTGATTCGTAAGTTTTCTCAATAGAATGTGAGAGATCCAGATATAATTTTGCTCCTACTCCTACAATTGCTAATACTAATACGATAAGAACTGCTAAAATAATCAGAAATATTTTTTTCCCTCTTGATTTTCTTCTTCGTCTTGCCATAGTTTCCTCCGTTTGCTAGCTTTGCTTTAATTGTTACTAACTTATATTGCTATAGCCCATTTGCTGAGCAACAGTTTGTGCTTTTGTTGCGTATGCTGCGCTTATTTTTTCATTCCGGATCTGCTCTATTTGACTGAGCGCCGTCAAATATTGATCGTAAGTAGCGGTGGCAGTCACTTGACCATCCTTTAACATCGTATCGAATAACTGATCTAGTTGCGTGACTTGCGCGATCTGGGTATCAGCGAATCCTAGATATTGTATAACAACCGTTTTCCAAGGACTATCTTTAAAAAAGCTCATATTTTCACGTACACGAGCGACATCTGCACTTGTCACCTTTTCTTTGATGATGACATCGTCTACAGCTTGCTGCCAGTTTGATACATTTTTAGTAAATAAATCGTTGACAGCTGTCTGGATCTTCAGTTTTGATTCTGCATCCTCTAACTGCGTTAAGACTGCTTTCTTTTCTTCTTGGATCGCAGCAGCTTCTTTAGGTAATTCTGATTCCTTGATGTCATAATCATCTGCCGAAAGTTTGATAGAAGATAGTTTATGTGACAAATTTGAAACTGTTTCTTCTGTTATTTCAGGATTCAGGAAAATTTTTTCTTTTGTACTGTACAGCTTATCTACTTCTTTTGATAAAGAGGTCACGGTGTCTTTTTGATTGGTGATGGCAGATTCTGCGTAATTGATCCGTTGGTGATGTTGCCGCTGATTATTGAGATGGTATCCAAACAAGCAAATCACAATAGCGCCTGTGCCTACCGCCACAGTAGCCAATAACTTGACGAACGGCTTTTCCATAGATTCACTCCTAAATATTGATGATAGATAAATAAAGATGTGATTCATTCACATCAGAATGAGCGCTTTTTATTTTAAAAGCATAATTAAACTAATATATTCATAGAAATATTTATAAACAGGTTTTCCCTATATAATCATACCACAAACAGTTTTTTTGACTAGGGAAATTCCTAATTTAAAAGTAAATAAAACAGTAACAAGATAATGATTAATCGTTTTCATTTTTATTTCCTCACTTTTCATGAGCGTTTTTGAAAATTCGAACAAAGAATAAAATAACAAAAATTATTAAAATAGAATTAATAACAGCTATTTAGATTTATAACAAAAAAACAGAGACACAGCACGTTTCGTGCATGCTCTCTGTTTTTCAAACAAAAGACTATTTTGTGATGATTTGATCCAAGCTTGCTAATGACAAAGCCATGACAGCTATTTGACTTAGTTGTGTTAGTCGGTTCTTACGTACTGCTGGTTCATCAGCCATGACCATCGTTTGATCAAAATAATTTTCGATCAGTGGACGAAGAGCGACAAGCTGGTCGTAGTTTTCGTGGATCGTTTGGTCAGCAAAACTTGCTTTCATTGCTTCTACTGCTTTGTGTAATTCTTTCTCTGCGTCGTTTTCGAACAGCTCAGGATCTACTTCTGATTGTTTTTCAAGCTGCGCTTTTTTCGCTAAGTTCACGACACGTGTCAAAGCTTCCATTGAAGGTTTGAAGTCTTCATCTGCAAGATGTTGTTTGAACAATTGTGCTGCTGCAAATACTTTTGTCAGATCTTTTTGTTCCGCATTCAAAACAGCATCGATGACATCATGACGAATATTCTTCGTTGTCAATAATTGGCGCAGACGGCCTTTGATAAAGTCGATCACTTGTTGTTGCCCTTCTGATAAACCAATGCCGAAACGATCCGTATCTTTACTGATAACATCGCTAATCGTTTCTTGCAGAACAGACAAAGGAAAGGCCCATTTTTTAGATTCGATGATCCGAACGACACCGTATGCTTGGCGACGTAAGGCATAAGGATCGTTTGAACCGCTTGGGATCATCCCAACAGCAAAGAAAGAAAAGATGCTATCTAATTTATCTGCAATCGCTAAAACAGAACCTACTGTAGACTGAGGTAGCTCTCCTTCACTGGATATAGGCATGTAATGCTCACGAATCGCTGTCGCTACAGCAGGTTTCTCGCCTTTCAGCAGAGCATATTTTTCGCCCATGATCCCTTGCAGTTCAGGAAATTCCCCTACCATGTTGGTTACTAGATCAAATTTATAGATTTCAGCAGCTCGTTGCAGATCCATCAATTCTTCCTCAGATAGTCCTACTTGTTCGCCAATGATACGGGCAATGACTTGTACCCGTTGCATTTTCTCATAGATACTACCGATTTTTTCATGGAAAGTAACAGTTTTTAGTTTTTCAACGTATTGGTCGATTGAAGCTTTCTTGTCTTCATTATAAAAGAATTCCGCATCTTCTAAACGAGCCGTCAATACTTTTTGATTGCCTCGAACCACATTTTCCAATTTTACCCGATCACCATTACGAGCAGAAATAAAATGAGGAAGCAGCATACCTTGATCATTCCGTACCTCGAAATAACGTTGATGTTCTTTCATAGAAGTGACTAGTACTTCTTCAGGAACAGAAAGATATTTTTCTTCGAAGTCGCCAGAAAAGACAGTTGGATATTCGACTAAATTGTTGACTTCTTCTAGTAAATCTTCGTCTAGATCAATAACCCAATGATTTTTTTCGGCTAATTCATTGGCTTGTGTAACGATCATTTCTTGTCTTTTTTGCGGAGACGCAATGACGAATTGTTCATTCAATTTTTCTTCATATTCTTTTGCATGCGCAAATGTCACATCTTCGCCTAAGAAACGATGACCTCGAGAGGCTCTGCCTGTTTTGACATCCAAGATTTCGAATGGGATTACTTCGTCATCTAACAATGCCACGATCCAGTGAATAGGGCGGATATATTCAAAATCGTATTCTGCCCAATGCATCGTTACAGGGAAAGTCAGGCTTTTAATGACATCTGCTAAACCTGTCAATACTTCTTTGGATTCCTTACCATGAGTGTATTTCGTTACATAGACATATTCCACACCTTTTAATTCTCTAAAAGTGATAGCGTCTGTCGTCAGACCTTGTCCGCGGACAAATCCTTCCGCTGCTTTCGTCCAGTTTCCATCTGCGTCCAAAGCAATTTTTTTGGCTGGTCCTTTGACTTCTTCTTCACTGTCCGCTTGTCGTTCTGGAATGTTTGTTACTTTGATTGCTAAACGGCGCGGTGTGGAAAATGTTTCGATCGTATCATAAGTCAATTGGTTTTCATCTAAAAATTTTGCTGTTTTTTCTTCTAATTGTTTCATGCTTGGTGTGACAACATGAGCAGGCATTTCTTCCAGCCCGATTTCAAGTAATAAGTCTTTTGCCATCTTATTCAGCCTCCTTCACGTTTTCTGGATTTGCTGTGTTTTTATTCAACAAAGGGAATCCTAATTTTTCGCGTTCTGCCACAAAGATTTTGGCTACAGCACGAGCCATGTTGCGGATGCGAGAAAGATAACCGGCACGCTCTGTTACGGATACTGCACCGCGGGCGTCTAATAAGTTGAATGTATGGCTACATTTCAAGATATAATCATACGCCGGATGAACAAGATTTTCATCGATACAGCGTTTAGCTTCTTTTTCAAAACGATCAAAGTTGCTTAGTAGCAAGTCTTGGTCGCTTACTTCAAAAGAATATTTAGAATGTTCATATTCTGGTTGTTTGAAGATCTCGCCATATTTCACGCCATCAGCCCATTCTAAATCATAGACACTTTCAACTTCTTGGATATAAGAAGCAAGACGTTCTAATCCATAAGTGATCTCAGAAGTTACTGGTTTACAAGGCAGTCCACCAACTTGTTGGAAGTACGTGAATTGTGTGATTTCCATTCCGTCAAGCCATACTTCCCAACCCACACCGGCACAGCCCATGGATGGGTTCTCCCAGTTGTCTTCAACAAAACGGATGTCGTGTTCTAATGGATCGATTCCTAAAAGGCGCAAGCTTTCTAAATAAAGCTCTTGGATATTCTCAGGTGAAGGTTTCATCACGACTTGGAATTGATGATGCTGATACAAACGGTTTGGGTTTTCGCCATAACGTCCATCAGCTGGTCGGCGAGATGGTTCTACGTAAGCAGCATTCCATGGTTCTGGTCCGATTGCCCGTAAAAAGGTATATGGGCTCATCGTACCTGCTCCTTTTTCTGTGTCATAAGCTTGCATCAGCATGCAGCCGTTTGATGACCAAAATTTTTGTAATGTTAAAATCATATCTTGGACGGTCAATTTTTTACTCATCTGTTTTGCCCCTTTCAATTTTAAAGCGTTGCTGTCAAATAAGAATACAGGAAAGAAAACGACAAAAAATCCCTATGTCTGACTACAGACATAGGGACGAATAATTCGCGGTTCCACCCTACTTCCGAATAAAGATTCGGCAGCTTCATTTATCGTACTCGCAAGTGCCTCTTCAAAAATCGTTTGGGTCCGGCTCCCACTCTCCCGAACTCGCTAAACCACGTATTTTTTACTGATTTTGGTCAATGTACGTATTCATTTTGCAGTTTTCTTGTTTCTATAATAGATCCTCTCACTGAACGATCTATTTGATCTACGGTTAATAATAGACGGAACTCCCTGTGTTTGTCAAATGGTTTTGATTTTTTGTTGTATGTTTCATTTACTATTCTTCTTTTTCAGGTGTCTCTTTTTCTTTTTTAGACTGATCTTTCTCTGGCGTCTTTAACACGTGTGCCCAAGACTTCATTTGATCGATGAACTTTTTGCTTTTCAAATGGATACCGACATATTCATCATACAACTGGTCGATGAGTTCACGGATTGCTTGTTTGGTTTCTTCTTTCAGATGGATTCCACTGATCTTATCATAAGAAATAGCTGAAAACATCCGAACGAAATAAACAGCTCGAGGATCTGCATGATAACGGTGATCGTCCATCGACCAGTGTCTTTCGCATATCACACCACCATATTTGGAAGAATAGTCAAACTTTCCTTTTGTTTCCCCACATACGACGCAGTGCGTCCAGATCGGCGCGATCCCGAAACGTTGCAGTATTTGGACTTCAAAAATATTCGTGATGATTTCTGCATCATCTCCTTGATCCATCCGTTGCAGTGCTTGTTGCGTAAACTGGAACAAATGCGGGTCGTACTGATGATCTTCGATTGCCGCATCTACTAGATTCAATAAATATGTGCCATAGCCGCTCAAAAAGATGTCTTCTTGGATGTGTCGAAACGCGTGGACATCTTTGACACTGCTTAAAAATGACAAACCTTCACTTCGAAAATTCCCGATATAAACTGCTTCAGTAAAAGGGAGCAAAGCCGGAGCTAAGGGCTGATTTTGCCGATGGATCCCTTTGATATAAAACATCATTTTGCCAGAAGATTCCGTAAAGATTTTGACTAATTTATCTTTTTCTTTGTAATTACGGCTAGATAAAATCAAGCCTTTTGATTCTGCAAGCTGGCTCATATTCTCCCTCCTAAAAAATAAATCTGGAAAAGCAGATTCTGCCGATCCAGATCATTTATGTTGCGATCTTCCGCAGCTTTTCTCAACACGCGGATTTTTATCCAGTTTATTTCTATACTTAACTTACAAGAAGCTCAAAATATCAGTATTCGTCTTTTCGGTAGCCGAAGTCTTGCAGATAGACTTTTTTGTCTCGCCAGTCTTTTTGAACTTTGACCCAAAGTTCTAGAAAGACTTTGTCTCCTAAAAGATTTTCGATATCCTTTCTTGCTTTCGTTCCTACTTGTTTCAGCATTTTTCCGCCTTTGCCGATAATGATCCCTTTTTGGCTATCTCTTTCGACGATGATCGTAGCCTGGATATGGATTTTATCATTCTCGTTTCGCTTCATCAAATCAACAACGACTGCGACAGAATGAGGCACTTCGTCTCGTGTTAAAAACAAGACTTTCTCACGGATCAATTCAGAAACGATGAAGTATTCAGGATGATCAGTCACTTGATCATCTGGAAAATATTGTGGGCCCTCTGGCATTTCACTGACTAATACATCCATCAAACGTTCGACGTTGTTTCCTTCTGTAGCAGAAATTGGAATCACTTGTGCAAACGGCATCTGCGTTGAATAATCTTCGATGATTCCCAACAACTCGTCTGGATGGATTTTATCGATTTTATTGATAATCAGATAAACAGGAGAATGCACGTTTTTTAGACGTTCAATAATAAAATCGTCTCCCCGACCGCGTTTTTGATCAGCACTGATCATAAATAAGACCGCGTCCACTTCTTTCAACGCACTGTAAGCTGCTTCTACCATAAAATCTCCTAAACGATGCTTTGGTTTATGGATTCCTGGTGTGTCAATAAAAATCAACTGAGCTTCTGGTGTAGTATATACTCCTTGGATTTTATTTCTAGTTGTCTGCGCCTTATCACTCATGATGGCAATTTTTTGACCCACGATTCGATTCAATAACGTGGATTTTCCTACATTCGGGCGGCCGACGATTGCGACAAACCCTGATTTATGTTCTGGCATATATGTTCTCCTTTTTAATTAAACAACAAATGATATATTTTAGGGACAAATAAAATCAACCCAACGATGACGGCAAAACAAGCGGTCACTAAAACTGCTCCAGCTGCCATATCTTTGATTTTTTTCCCAATCGGATGAAAATGAAAATCCGTAAACATGTCCACGACATTTTCAAAAACAGTATTGATGATCTCTACTATCCATACGAGAAAAACAGCTAAAAGCAGCCATAACCATTCTATCCGATCAAGTTGGAAAATCACGCCCATAAACAAAGCGAGGATTCCGAACGCAACATGTTTCCTCATGTTGCGTTCTTCCTCAAAAACGGTTTTGACTCCTTGGACGGCAAATTCCACGGACATCAGGAAATGTTTGTTTTTCTCTACGTTTTTATCTTTTAAGTCCATAGGCATCTAAGATCTCTTTCTGTAAACCAAACATTTCTTTCTCATCCTCTGGTGTCATATGGTCATACCCGTTGATATGCAAGAATCCATGAACCGCTAAAAAGCCAAGTTCCCGATCATACGAATGGCCGTAAGCTTCTGCTTGCTCTGCAGCACGTTCAGTAGAGATCATGATGTCTCCCAGTACACGAGGTAATGGATTCTCTCCATCTTCAAAAATCACTGGGATTTCGTCTTCGCCCTCTTCTTCCAAGGCAAAACTGATGACGTCTGTCGGTGCATCTTTTCCACGGTAATCACGATTGATTACTTGGATTGCTGCATTGTCCATGAAAGTAACAGACATTTCTGTTTCTTCTGGCAACTCTAAATATGATGCTGCAAATTGCAACAAGTCGTCGATTTCTTTCATTTTCTCTTCTGATACTTGGTTTGTTTCATCCATGAAAGTAATATCCATTATACATCACTTCTTTCTATTCTTCTTGCTATTCTTCTTGTTCTTCTTTTATCTTCTCAACTTCCGATTTCATTTTAGGATATTTGATCCGAGAATGGAAGGTACTGCTTAAACCGCTGATCAATGATTTTTCTACTTTACGGATTTCTTTTAACGTCAATCCACTGTCGTCCAATTGTCCATCGGAAATACGCTCTTCTATAAGATTATGGACAAAACTTTCGATTTTTTCGCTCGTTGGATGGTCCATTGCCCGTACTGCCGCTTCACAACTGTCAGCTATATTGACGATTCCTGCTTCACGGCTTTGAGGTTTTGGTCCAGGATAACGGAATTGCTCTTCCGTGACTTCCGGGTTGCGTTCCTTTGCCTTAACGTAGAAATAACGCATCAGCGTGGTTCCATGATGCTGTCTGCAAATATCGATCACCATTTGCGGCATATTATAATCTTCCAATATTTTGGCACCATCTGTCACATGTCCAAAGATAATATGTTTACTGTCTTCTGGCAATAAGAAATTGTGCGGATTTTCCGCTCCTGAAGGCAAGTTCTCAACGAAAAAGCTGGCGTGTTTGATCTTGCCGATATCATGATAATAGCAAGCTACTCGAGTTAGTAAAGAACGTCCACCGATTTCTGCTACAGCATTAGCACTTAGATTGGCTACCATCATGCTATGGTGATACGTGCCTGGTGCTTCTTCCAGCAACTGTTTCAATAAAGGATGATTAGGATTGCTGAGTTCATTTAATACGATCACACTATCATCATTGACCATCAATTCAATATAGGGGTGCAGACCTATCGTCAGCAAGAATGAGAACAGTGCACCTGTGAATCCGCAGACTAGCGTTAACCAAGTCGTTGCATCTCCAAAGCTCATTCCTTGGTAGATAATCAAAATGACATCCATCATCACAGGGAAAATAATGACCCACATAGCAGCGGATAACCCTTGTTCTGAGATCCGTTTGCGTCTGACGATCGTTGCCATAAGACCAGAAAATACATAGGACATCAAAATAACTGTCAGAAAGTTCGTGCCAATCGAATCATAAAAAATGAAAAGTGCGGATACTGCCTGGAAAATACCAGCCATGATCCCTGCTCTTCGATTCAAGAAAAAGCTTAAAACAAGTGGAGCAAAAGCCGCGGGGTAAAACAGCGGAATATAAGCAGCTTGTTCTGTTTGGAAGAGTTGGAAAAATTTCATTAGTACTACGCTGACTGACATTGCCGTCACGTAGAAAAGTACGTATTTTGTTCTTTCTCCTGCATTTTGGAATTGAAGTGAATTATAAATCAGTACACCGATTTGAAGCAAAACAGCTAAAACCATGGCAATGAGTGGGAAAATCGAAGTCGTTTGATTCGTCAATCCTAGTAATTCCAATTTTTTCATTGCTGAAGCATCAATTTGATTTCCTTCGCGAACAATGATTTCTCCTTGGAAGATCATCACTGGTTGTACAGCTTCTCGTGCAGATTGTTTTAATTCTTCTGTCTTTTTCTCATTCAATACATCATTGACTACAATTCCTTGATCTACTAAGTAGCGAATCATTTGTTGCTGCTCTGTTGTGACATTCAAATATTGAATCTGATCTTCTGCTTCTTGTTTAAAAGCTTCCAATTCGCTTTCACGAACTTGTTTACTCATCTGTTCGTCAATGAGCTTCAAACTTTCATCCCTAACTGTGTGAATTTCCGTTTCAGTCATTTCAAATATCGTCGAATAAAAATTGTTCGGCAGTTTTTGGTAAAACGCAACGTTTTCTGCATTCACGTTTTCAAAATTTTTCTTCAGTGTAGCAATCCGCTCTTCTGTAGTAGGTTTCGGGATATTTTCATCTTCCTTCGCCTTATCTACCTTGTCATTATAAGATTTGTTGATGGTATCATTCGTCTTATCGATCAATTCGAATAATTGCTTGATCCGATTGTTCTGGTCATCTGCCAGATCTTTTTGATAAGTATATTCTGGAGTCACTGCTTCTGCTGCCAGTTTTCTTCTTTGTTCGGTTTCTTCCGTGTTCTCGATCGTTTTATTCGCACGGATACTCTCTTCTGCTACTTGGCCTTCTCTAAAATCATTGGCCTTTTGTTTGACACTACTAAATGTAACGCCGCAGACAATGATAAAAAACAAGAACAGAAGGAAAGGCAATGCTGCCTTTCCGAGTTTTTCTTGTAGTTTCTGCAGTGTTTTATTCAACATGTGCTTATCCTCCTAAGCAAAGCTTATTCTTGATGAAGATCCGCCTTTTCATAAGCTTTGATGATTTCGGCAACTACAGGGTGCCGAACAACGTCACTTGCTTCAAAATTAACAAAATCGATTTTTTTGATTTGCTTTAGTGTTCGTTCTGCATGAACAAGACCACTTGTCGTCCCTCGAGGCAAGTCTATCTGACTTGTATCCCCATTGACAATCATTTTTGATTGATAACCGAGACGGGTCAAGAACATTTTCATCTGAGCGACTGTCGTGTTTTGTGCTTCGTCCAAGATAACGAATGCATCATCCAATGTCCGCCCCCGCATGTAAGCTAATGGTGCGATTTCGATTACGCCTCGTTCCATCAATCGGTTCGTATGATCCAATCCAAAAATTTGGTATAAAGCATCATAAACAGGCCGCAGATAAGGATCCACTTTTTCTTTCAGATCCCCTGGTAGAAAGCCTAGGTTTTCCCCTGCCTCTACAGCGGGCCGCGTCAAAATGATTTTTTGCACTTCGCCTTTTTTTAAGGCAGCAATTGCTAATACTACGGCAAGAAACGTTTTCCCTGTTCCGGCTGGCCCTACACCAAATACGATGTCATGTTTGGCTACCGATTCAACGTATTTCTTTTGACCGCTGTTTTTTACCCGTATAGGTTTTCCATTACGGTCTTTGACGATCTCTTCCTCATACATCTCAACAAAATAATCTAATGTACCTTTTTGCCCCATTTTCAATGCCGTCACGACATCTGGTGTACTTACGTGGATTCCTCGTTTGATCAATTCCTGTAATGTCCGAATGACTGAGGCAGCCAAGGAAATCTGGGATTGTTCACCAATGATCTGAATGATTTCTCCACGTGTATGGATGGTTGTTTCCGTTGTTTCCTCGATCAGTTTTATATGCTTGTCGTGTGCACCTAAAAGCATGCTGACATCATCAGCAGCTGTCAATCTAATCTCTAAAGAACTAGACTCTTCCGTCAAAAATAGACATCCCCTTTTTTTCGATTCATTCTTTCCTATTTTACCATACTCAGAAGAAACTATATAGCAAATAAGAAAAGGTTGTAAAAGAGCCGCTTAACCATACGTACCAAGAAACGTTAAAAAATAGCCGTTTCCATTCGCTAAAGGTCTCGTTTTGATAAAAAGAAGCTGAGAATGTAAGTTATATGAAAGTGGAGAACAAAATATTCCGTTTCATTCAGCAGGTATTCTCTAGGTATTTTTCTTGTTTCAAAAAAAGAAAACAAAATAGTTAAAATATTCTTGCATTTCAAAAAAAACAGGTGTATTATTACGTCAACAAATAAACATACAGCAAAGCGTCGAGGAAAACAGTAGGCTATTCAACGATTTATTCCCAGTGAGTCATGTAAGTGAGAAATGACAATAAATCGAATAGACGAACATCATTTCCGAGTCAATGTCGAAAACGTAGATCATTGTGGCTGCCTCCATTATCAGGCTAGCGGATAACTTTAGCAAAAAGCGTCCGTGAATGAAGAAGCTTTTTTAAGCGAAAAAAGGTGGTACCGTTCTAGAATCTAGAGCCCTTTTCCCAAGTGGAAAAGGGCTTTTTTTTATATTTTAAGGTGGTGGTTTTCATGGAATCTGATATTAGTGGCATTACTAATTGCTGCAACGTTTATATCGTCAATCAAAATGATAATTATTGGAGGAAAAATTTATGGAAGAAACAAAAACTTATTCATGGAAACAACTATTGATGGTCAGTTCACTTATCTTCGGGATGTTCTTCGGGTCAGGTAATCTAATCTTTCCTGTCCACTTAGGTCAAATGGCTGGCGCAAACTGGGTCAGTGCTGGCGTAGGTTTTGCCATCTCAGGCGCTCTTTTCCCATTACTAGCTATCTTAGCTGTAGTAGTGACAAAAAGTGATGGTCTGTATGACTTAGCTAAACCTGTTGGAAAATGGTATGCTGCCTTGTTCTTAATCCTTGTTCATTTGACGATCGGACCATTTTTCGGTACACCACGGACAGCTGCTACTGCTTTTGAAATGGCTGCTAAACCATTTTTGCCTGAAAAATATAATTCATTAGGTATGTTTTTATTCTCTGCTCTTTTCTTTTTACTTGCTTATTTCCTTACTGTCCATCCCACACGGTTGGTCAAATACGTCGGAAAGTATCTAAACTCCTTGTTTCTTGCATTATTAGCAATCATTTTTGTCGTTTCTTTATTCCACCCAATGGGAAATCTAAATCAATCTGCTGCAGATACTTACCAAACAAACGCTTTAACAAATGGTGTCCTAGAAGGTTATAACACGGTTGATGCAGTAGCCTTGCTTGCCTTAAGTGTCACTTTTGTCCATGCAGTCCGTGACCTTGGTTTCAAAGATAAAAAAGTCACAGAATTAACAGCAAAAGCTGGTAGCCTGAGCGTTGCGCTAGAAGTCATGATCTATTTTGGTCTTGTTCTTCTCGGTGCGATGAGTTTGAATAAGATGTCTTTATCAGAAAATGGCGGAACTGCACTTTCTCAGATCACTAATTTTTATTTAGGTAACTTCGG
This sequence comes from Enterococcus sp. ZQ21, assembly GCF_030053755.1. Lineage (NCBI taxonomy): Bacteria > Bacillati > Bacillota > Bacilli > Lactobacillales > Enterococcaceae > Enterococcus > Enterococcus sp. ZQ21. Next base: position 851,677 of record NZ_CP125658.1, on the reverse strand, counting down.
CGCTAGCTTCTTAGGAGTGATGGTCACATTAGGTGTCTTCACTACCGCTATGGGACTCGTTGTTTCTTTTGCACAAGATTTCCATAAACTGTTCCCTAAAGTCAGTTATATGACATGGCTGCGGTTAACGACTTTCGTCTCTTTTGTCGTTGCAAATGCTGGTTTGGACAATATCATCCAATGGTCTTTACCAGTATTGATGCTTTTGTATCCATTGTCGCTTGCGTTGATCTTGCTTTCCTTAACAGCAAAATTTTTCCAAAAGACACCATTTGTCTATCAAGTAACGATGTTGTTTGCTGCTGTTCCCGCCGTATTGGATATGCTGGCAAATTCGCCTGCTTTAGTGAGTCAACAAAGAGTTGTAGCAAGCATGCTCGAATTTTATCATCATCACGTTCCTTTTGCTGCATTAGGACTTGGTTGGATGGTCCCAACGTTACTTGGTTACGCTGGCAGCTTACTCTTCTATTACGCCTATCGCCTATCAGGGTACAAACAAGAAGCAAATGAACTACCAGAAGAATAACCAGATCAAACACAATCTAACATAAGAAATATTAAACAGGAAAAAACCAGCTAGATGAAAGAATCCTATTCTTTCGTCTAGCTATTTTTTAGATTTCTTTTTTACGAGCACAAAAAAACTGCGGACAATGATTGTCCGCAGTTTAAATGATAAAATTAAGATTGTAATAGTTCTTTCACAATGGCATTTACTTGGTTTCCATCTGCTTTTCCTTTGACTTTAGGCATGATCGCACCCATGACTTTGCCAAATTCTTTCATTGATGAAGCACCAGTTTGTGTGATTGCTTCTTGAACAAGTTGTCGAATTTCTTCGTCGGAAAGTTGTTCCGGCATGTATTTTTCGACTATCACAATTTCACTTTTTACTTTTTCAGCTAAATCGTCACGTCCTGCTTCTTCAAACTCATGCAAAGAATCACGTCGCTGTTTCATTTCGCGAGACAACACCGTTAATTCTTCTTCTTCTGTCAAGTCGTGACCTTCTTTAATCTGCTCGTTTTGTATAGATGACTTGATCATTCGGATGACTTGTAAAGATTCCTTATCTTTCGCTTTCATCGCTGTTTTCATGTCATCGTTTAATCTACTTAGTAGTGACACACTACCAACTCCAATTCATCACAGAACTAGAATTTTTTGCGTTTTCTAGCTGCTTCAGATTTTTTCTTGCGTCTTACACTTGGTTTTTCGTAGAATTCACGTTTACGAGATTCTTGTAAAGTACCCGCTTTTGACACGGAACGTTTGAAGCGACGAAGAGCATCGTCAAGTGATTCGTTTTTGCGAACGACTGTTTTTGACATGTTAATTCCCTCCCTCCGAGCTTAAAAAGTAACCGTAATTGTTATTGAAATATATCTCAAAAAACAAGACTGTCCTGTAAATATTATATCTAATGCTGTTTTGACCGTCAAGGAAATCTTGCTTTTTTTTAAAATTATCAAATGTTATTTTATTTAAATCCTTATTGACAATTTTCACATCTTCCGAAAATCTCGAATCTATGCCCTTCGATCGTACATCCACCGAGCTGTTCTTCGAAATAATTCATTGGACACATATGGATTTCTTTCGTTGTTCCGCACACCGTACAGATAAAGTGATGGTGATGGCCGATTTCCCCTTGACAGCAATGAAAACGAAACTTCATCTCTCCATTTAAATCGGTTTCTTCCAGTAAATCGATTTCTGCAAAATCATGGAGATTTCGATAAATCGTATCGTAACTTACTCCTTTGAATTCCTGATTCATATAGTCAAAAACTTCTTTAGCGGATACGTAGCGATTGCGCTTCACTAAATAAGTTAACAATGCTTCTCTTTTTTTAGTATATTTAAAACCGTTATTTTTCAATGTTTCTAGTGATTGTTCGATCAATGTCTGTTTTTTCATGACTTATCCCTCCAAATCAAAATGATTACGAAGTACACATTCTAGAGTATGGTATAATAAACATAAAAAAAATGCAAGTGAGGTTTTATCCATGTCTTCCGATTCTACAGAAATCGTTACTTTTTTTGTCATCTCCGACTCTGCTGGAGAAACTGCGACAAAATTAGCACAAGCCACTATGGCCCAATATCCTAGCGTTGAGTTCAATTTATTCCGCAGAACATTTGTGACAGATGAGAAAACATTGATGCAGGCACTGCAAGATGCACTAAAAGAAAAAGCCCTTGTCCTACACACATTGATCAATCAAGAATTGATCGAGATGACGCGTTCTTTTTGTGAAGAACATCAATTATTTAGTTTTGATGTGATGACTCCGCCGATATCAGAAATCGAGCGCTTAACTGGTATCAAGCCCATTCGGCAACCTGGCGCCCTTCATTTATTGAATGAGAACTATTTCAAACGGATCAAAGCAATGGAATTTGCTGTAAAATACGATGACGGGAAAGATCCGCGTGGGTTTCTAGAAGCAGATGTCGTTTTGCTAGGCGTATCCCGAACTTCCAAAACGCCTTTGAGCTTGTTTTTAGCTAACAAAAATTTAAAAGTTGCCAATCTTCCTTTGATCCCACAAGCACATATTCCCAAACAGCTTTGGGAGATCGATCCTAAAAAAATCGTGGGACTGACGAATAACCCAGATATTTTAAACAATATCCGTAAAGAACGGATGCGCTCTTACGGATTAAATCCTGATACTGCTTATTCCGATATCGAAAAAATACGAGCTGAACTCGATTTTGCAAATGATCTTTATGAAAAACTGGGCTGCGTAGTAATCAATGTCGCTTCTTTATCTATTGAAGAAACAGCTTCGCTTATTTTGAATGCTTTAGACCTAGAAGACCATAGTTATTATGGAACTGAAACCACCGAAGAAACAGACTAACAATTTTTCTTTAAAAAAACTGGACTGTGTCAGCGAAGAAGATTCGTTGACACAGTCCAGTTTGTCTCTATTTGCACCTATCGTTATTGATGTTCCACATGTTTGAGTGTCTGGTTCAAAATATCCAGTACGTGAGAATCATCAAGACTATACAAAATCGCTTTTCCCTCACGATGGGACTTGACGACATGGTTTTCTCTTAATAAACGCAGTTGATGCGATACAGCAGATTGTTCCATTTCCACTGCTTGGGTGATTGCTGTCACATTTTGTTCCCCGTCTTTCAGATACAGCAGAATTTTGAGACGAGTGGGGTCACTCAACATTTTGAATAGTTGGCTGACTTTCTCTACTTTTGTTTTTTGCGTGTCTGGCAATCCATTCACCTCCAACTTGAAAAAAGACTGACTTCTAAAGTTTACCACTTTTTCCATCAGTCTCAAGTTTTTTTATTCTTCTGTCATCTTTTGGATAATCGCTTCATAAGCGGCTACTTTTTCAGCTGCGTCTTCTGAAGAGTTTCCTTTTACACCGATATAAAACTTGATTTTCGGCTCAGTTCCTGAAGGACGGATAGCGATCCAGCCATTTTCTTCCAGCGTATACTTCAATACATCAGATGGCGGTGTCGTTAGTTTTTCTACATTTCCTTCACGGTTTGTTCTCGTCAACTCTTTGAAGTCTTCTGTTTGGATGACTTTTGCTCCGGCAAATTCTGTTGGTGCTTCTTCACGGAATTTTTCCATCAAAGCAGAGATTTTCGCAGAACCTTCTTGTCCGCTCATTGTCACAGAAATCGTTTTTTCTGCGTAGTAGCCATAGGTTTCAAAAATCGTTTGCAAGCCGTCATACAACGTTTTGCCTTGTTTTTTATAGTAAGCTGCTACTTCTGCTAATAAGAGCAATGCTTGGATCGCGTCTTTGTCGCGAACGAAAGGTTTAACTAAATAACCGTAACTTTCTTCGAATCCGAACATAAAAGTATGGGAATGATCTTCTTCGAATTGTTGAATTTTTTCAGCAATGAATTTGAATCCTGTCAATACATTGAACATGGTAGCCCCATAGTGTTCCGCAATTGCTGTAGGCAATTCGCTAGAAACGATCGATTTCAATACCGCTGCGTTTTCAGGTAAAGTGCCTCGCGATTGGTGTGCTTCCAAAATATATTGAGCAAACAGTGCTCCGATTTGGTTTCCGGTCAATACTTCATAGGAGCCATTTGGCAAACGAACGGCTGCACCTAAACGGTCTGCATCAGGATCTGTTGCAATCAGCAAATCAGCGCCTTCTTTCTCGCCAAGTCGTATCGCATACTCAAAAGCAGAGTGTTCTTCTGGATTTGGTGATTTGACTGTAGTGAAATCTGGGTCTGCGACAGCTTGTTCTGGAACTAGTACGAATTGTTCGAATCCAGCTTGTTTCAACGCACGTTCGCCTAACATTTTTCCTGTTCCGTGAAGTGGTGTGTACACAAGTTTCAAATCTTTCCCCATTGTTTCCACCAATTCATGATCAATCGTTACTGCTTTGATTTCTTCTAGATAAGCGGCATCCACTTCTTCTCCGATGATCGTGATCAATCCGCTATGTTCAGCTTCTTCGTCAGATAATACTTCAACTTTTAACGGATTGCTGACTTCACGGACATATTTCGTCAATGCATCTGCGTCTGCAGGAGGCATTTGTCCCCCATCTTCTCCATAGACTTTATATCCGTTGTAAGCTGCTGGATTGTGGGATGCAGTTACCATGATTCCCGCAAACGTCTTCAAATGACGGACTGCAAAAGAAAGCTCTGGTGTTGGACGTAGACTTTCGAATACATAAGATGGGATATTGTGATGTGCTAATGTTTTGGCTGCTTCCATGGCAAATTCTGGTGATTGATGGCGTGAGTCATAAGCGATAGCGACACCTCGGCGTTTTGTTTCTTCGCCTTGTGTATCCATGAAACGTGCAAGTCCTTCTGTTGCTTGTCTTACCGTATAGATGTTCATTCGATTGATCCCAGGTCCTAAGATTCCCCGCATGCCTGCAGTACCGAATTCCAACGGTGCATAAAAAGCATCTTCAAGTTTTTCAGGATCTTCACCCAGATCATTTAATTGTTTTTTTAAGTTTTCTTCTAAATTTTCTTCATGTACCCATTGTTCATACACTTGTTCCCAAGACATGAAAATAACACCTCTTTCTGAAATATGGTTCTTAATAAGTATAGCATTCACTTATTAGATATGAAAGTATGAGGACCAAAAAACGCTTAAATCAAGAAAAGATTCTTTTATCAAGCACGGTTACAAGTATTCGCATAAATCGGATTCAGTAGATTTCACGCGAAAAAAAAGAGTAAAAGAACAATTGAAACCGTTCTTCCACTCTTTTTAAACTTATGCAGTTGTTTCTTCTAAAGATTCCAAGTATTTATACACTTGTTGTCCAGCGATCCCACCATCACCAACAGCAGTAGTGATTTGTCGCAAATCTTTTTCACGAACATCTCCGATGGCAAAAACGCCTGGTATATTCGTCTTCATTTCGTTGTCTGTTGGAATCCAGCCGGCTTCGTTCGTCAACCCAGCTTCTCTAAATGGTGCAGTTAATGGATCCAGTCCAACATAGATGAATACTCCGTCTGCTGCCAAATCAAACTCATTGCCGGTTTTGACATTACGTGCTTTCACACCTGTCACTACCATTTCATTCCCAACGATTTCGTCAACGACTGTATCCCACATAAAGGAAATTTTTTCATTCGCAAATGCACGGTCTTGGATGATCTTTTGTGCACGTAATTCATCTCTACGGTGGACGATGACTACTTCAGAAGCAAATTGTGTCAAATAGATGGCTTCTTCTACTGCTGAGTCTCCTCCTCCGATCACTACTAGACGTTTGTTACGGAAAAACGCACCATCACAAACTGCACAGTAAGAAACGCCACGTCCAGCAAATTCTTCCTCGCCAGGTACGCCTAATTTACGGTGGATACAGCCTGTTGCGATAATGACTGTTTTTCCTTCGTAAGTTTTATCTTCACAAATAACTTCTTTGTGGCTGCCGTGATCCTTGATATCTTGCACGATTCCATAAGCATTTTCTGTCCCAAATCTTGAAACACCTTCATACATCTTATAAGCTAGATCAGGACCCATGATTGAATCGAAACCAGGATAGTTTTCGATTTCTGCCGTATTGTTCATTTGGCCGCCAGGGGCGCCTTGTTCGATCATCAATACGGATAAGTTTGAACGTGAAGCATATAAAGCAGCAGTCATCCCAGCAGGACCTGCGCCAATAACGATTACATCATACATATGTAGATTCTCCTTTACTTAATCAAGTAAGCATACTTTACAGCCAATGCGAAAAAAAGTCTATTGTTCTGCTTGCGTTTCTCGAATAGCTTTATTATACTCGAAAAATCCGCTGAAAAACAATAGACTTTTATAAATCATTGATCAATCATTCGAAAGATTTTCTCCATTTGAATCAATTACTTTTTTATACCAGTTGAATGATTTCTTCTTCGAACGGGCTAATGTGCCATTTCCTTCGTTGTCACGATCGACATAAATGAATCCGTACCTTTTCTTCATCTCACCTGTACCAGCTGATACTAAATCAATACATCCCCAAGTCGTATAGCCTAATAGATCGACTCCATCTAATTCTACTGCATCTTTCATTGCCTGGATATGTGCTGCCAGATAGTCGATTCGATAATCATCTTCCACATAACCATTCTCATCGGGCGTATCGACTGCACCTAAACCGTTTTCTACAATAAATAGTGGTTTTTGATAACGATCATAAATATCATTCATCGTTATTCTCAAGCCTAATGGATCAATTTGCCAACCCCATTCACTTGCTTCCAGATATGGATTTTTGACAGAAGCAAAGATATTTCCTGCAGTCTGTTCCAAGAGTTCGTTGTCAGTAGTCGAAACTCGAGAAGAATAATAAGAAAAGGAGATAAAATCAACAGTATGTTCTTTCAGCAATGCGGCATCCCCAGGTTCCATTTTGATCTGAATGCCATTTCGTTCCATTTCTTTCAATGCATAAGCGGGATATTCTCCTCGTGACTGGACATCAATGAAGAAATAATTTTCTCGATCTGATTTTCTAGAAGCCCAAACATCTTCAGGATTGCAAGTGTATGGATAATATGCTCCTGCTGCCAGCATACAGCCTACTTTGTTCTCCGGATCTACTTCATGAGCAATCTTCGTTGCGATGGCACTTGCAACCAACTCATGATGTGCCGCTTGATATTTGATTTGTTCTTCATTTTCTCCTTCTTCAAAATACAGCCCTGCGCCCATGAATGGTGCATGAAGGATCATATTGATCTCATTGAATGTCAACCAATATTTGACAAGTCCTTTATAGCGATTGAAGATGACTCGGCACAGATTTTCATAAAAACCAACGAGTTCTCTGGAACGCCACGCACCATATTCTTTGATCAAATGCATCGGACAATCAAAATGTGTAATCGTCACAAGCGGCTCGATCCCGTACTTTTGACATTCTTTAAAGACATCCTCATAAAATTTCAAACCAGATTCATTTGGCTCTTTTTCATCGCCCATTGGAAAAATACGACTCCAAGCAATGGACATCCGATAAGTCTTGAACCCCATTTCTGCAAATAAAGCAATATCTTCCTTATAATGATGATACATATCGATCGCAATTTTTGCTGGATAAAAATGATTTTCATCAAATTCAAACATTTTCTTTTTTCCAGTAATGACAGGAAAACGGTCTTCTCCGATTGGCACAACATCTACGTTCGCTAACCCACGTCCGCCTTCATCATAACCGCCCTCGCATTGATTGGCTGCTGTAGCTCCGCCCCATAAAAAATTTTTTCTGAATCCCATCATACTTCCTCCATTACATGTGGATTGCTTGATAATTCTCTTGCCAGTTCATCTTGGACTTCGATTCCTTCTGCTTTTAACCGGCTGATTGTTTCCTTGAATTGCGGTAAATACTGCTGATGTGCAATAAACAACTCATCCATGATCCGTTTTGCTGTCTTTCCTGATCGTATAAGCGGATTGATCGTAAACGCTTGTAAAGCTGTTCCATAATCACCAGTCACGGCTGCTTCGATCGTCAGCAATTCCATATTCTTCATTACTTGCAACCAGCCTCTTTCAGCAGCAGGAAGGGAACCAAACGCTACATTTCGTGCGCCTTGTGCGCCAACATAGGCAGTGACTTCTACTACACAATCTGCCGGCAGATCAGGAACAGCTCCATCATTCTTTGTAGATACCACGATCTGTGTTTCTTTATTTCCATAGATCGAAGCAATCGTTTCACAGGCAGCATCTGAATAATAAGCACCACCTCGTTTTTGCAATTGTTCAGGTTTATGATCCAACTCTGGATCTTTGTATAATTCAAACAGCTCTGCTTCTGTTTCTTTCACTTGCTGCGCTCTTGTACCAATCGTTTGATATTCTTCTAAAGCATGTTCCAGCATTTCTTCTTCACGATAGTAATAGCGGTGGTAGCCACAAGGGATCATGTTCATTTGTTTTAATTGTTCTTTGAAAAACGGGATATCAAAGATATTTTTCGGCAATCCATTGTCTTCATCGTATAAACGATCAATCAATTCTGCCGTGCGGTCATTTCCTTTATTATCTGCTACTTTGTGCCAATGGAAGTGATTTAGACCGGCAAACTTGTAGATCAGCTCTTCTTTTTTCTTGCCAAGCATTGTTGGTTCTGTCATCATCGCCATTACTGGCACATTGCATAATCCGATCACTTTATCCCATTTGCCATATCTGATAACTGCTTCTGTCACCATCCCGCTTGGGTTCGCGAAATTGATCAGCCAAGCATTTGGACATAAACGCTTCATGTCTTCAACGATTGCCAAAACCACTGGAACAGTACGAAAAGCTTTGAATATCCCGCCAGCACCATTTGTTTCTTGCCCAATCATCCCATAATAACTAGGGATCCGCTCGTCTTTGATTCGTGCATCTAATTGACCGACACGAAACTGAGTCGTAACAAAATCCGCATCTTTCAATGCTTCTTCCCGATCCAGAGTTGCATAGATTTTGACTTCATACGGAGAAGCATCCCACATACGCTGAGACATCTGACTGACGATCTCAAGCTTTTCTTTTCCTTCTTCTACATCTACGAGCCAGATTTCTCGTATCGGTAATTCCTCATATCTTTTGATAAATCCTTCCATCAACTCGGGGGTGTAACTGCTGCCTCCACCAATCGTAGCGATTTTGATTCCTTTTGCCATGTTCTCACTCCTTTACTTTTTACACTTTTATTATCTTTTTTGTAAACAAAACAAACAATAGAAATTCGTTTCTTTCCAGTAACATTTACAAAAGTTAGTGTTTTCTTCTGGATTTTTGTAAATATCTTGTCAAAAAATGTCTTTATTAAGCTATATAACATAAATCCGTTTACAAATCATTTTCAAAAAAGTTATAATTTACGTAAAAAAACAAGAAGAAGGTATCTACATGTTATTACGTGAAAAAATCAAAGAAATCTCCTTTTCTCCTTCAGAAAATGAAGTGATTCAGTTTCTCTTAAGCGATTCTCCAGCACTTGGCGAAATGACCATCCAAGAGATTGCTGAGCGATGTTATGTCCACCCGTCCACACTCATCCGTGTAGCAAAAAAAATGGGTTTTGATGGCTGGGTCAGTTTTCGTAATGCTTTTTTAGCTGAAACAGCCTATCTTGAAGGGAATTTTCAAGACGTAGATGCGAATCTTCCTTTTTCCACCACAGACGGTATTATGACGATCGCAAATAAAATGGCTTCTTTAGAACAGATGACGATTCAAGATACACTTTCTCTCATTCATCATGACCAACTGCAAAAAGCCAAACAACTAATGCTTCAAGCAAAAAAAATCGTGATTTTCGCCAGTAACTCGAATACTTTGATTTCTCAAGATTTCATGCTGAAAATGAAGCGCATCAAAATGGATGTCACGATTGTCACCACTTTTGGTGAATCGTTCTATGAAGCGTACAATTGCACGAGTGATATGTGCGGGATTCTGATTTCTTATACGGGTGAAAACAATGTGATCCTTCGTACCGCAGAAATATTGAAACAAAATCATGTGCCAATTTTAGCTTTGACCAGTATCGGTGATTCAACGCTATCTTCAATGAGTACAGCCGCTTTGCGACTTACGACACGCGAACGACTGTATTCGAAAATTGGTAATTTTACGATCAATACATCGATTTGTTATCTTCTAGACGTGTTATATAGTTGTGTTTTTGCAGAAAATTATCAACAGAATTTAGTCCATCTAATTTCTGTAGGACAAAAATTTGATAAACGCCCTATCAGCTCAGCCATCATGAAAGAGCCTTTCAATTTCGAAAATAAAGAAGTGGAATAAAAAGAATAGTTAAGCCTAGTCCATTCTTTCACCTAACCGTTCAGGTCAGTGCGGTGATAAGTGCATCGTCTGGCCCGACCGTCTCCCCTTGATTTTCCAAAATATCCAAATAATCCGTGTAATTGGTGACGATCACAGGTGTTTCTAAACTGTATCCTTCCTCTTCGATTTTCTTTTTGTCGAAGCGGAGCAACAGATCGCCTTGTTTCACTCTTTCTCCTTGCTGCACCAAGCTTTCAAAATATTTCCCTTCCAACTGAACAGTATCCAATCCGACATGAATCAGCAATTCCAGACCTGCTTCAGAAACCATTCCGATTGCATGTTTCGTCGGGAACAGGGTCATGACTGTTCCGTCAAAAGGGGCACGTACTTCTCCTTTTTCAGGGTAGATCAAGATTCCTCGACCTAGTGTTCCTTGTGCAAAAGCTGCATCCTTTGCTGCATTCAGTGGAGCGATTTGTCCTTGTATCGGTGTTTTTACAATTTCTTTACCTGATCTTTTCTGTCTATCATCTGTTTCACCTGCTTCCTCCTTCCAAAAGAAAAAAGTCAGCGCAAAGGATACCACCGTCGCAATGGCGATTCCAATCAATACATTAATCACATCCGTTAAATCACCATCTGGTCTAATATAGTTGGGAATTGTAAAGATGCCTAATCCACCTTGATTCCAAGAAGTTAAATTCATTAATCCACTATACGCACCCCCTAACGCACCACCGACACAGGTAAAAATAAATATTTTTTTACGTGGCAATGTAAACCCATAAATAGCTGGCTCTGTAATCCCCACAATACCAGAAACAATGGCTGGTATTGCGATTGCTTTGTCTTTTGGGTTTCTAAGCTTAAAGTAGAGTGCAGTAAGTGCTGCAGTTTGTCCAAAAGACACTACTGCAACAGGTGTCATGATATTTTGCCAGCCATTCACAGAAAATTGCATCAATCCCATTGGTACGATTGCCCAATGGAGACCAAACATCACTAGAATTTGCCAGAAGAAGCCTACGATTGCTCCATAAATAACTGGCGAAAGTGCTAAAAGTGTTTCAAATCCAGCCATTAAAATATCAGTTGCGAATGTGAATGCTGGTCCAACGAGTAAAAAACCTAAGGGCATTGTAATAAGAACGGTGAAGAATGGAACGAAGAAATTCGCGATCATCTCAGGTACTAACTTTTTAATTGGCTTCTGAATTTGGCTAGCTAACAACACAATAAAGATAATGGGAATGACAGAAGAAGCGTAGTTACGCGCAATCCAGGGAATGCCGAATACTGTTTGATAAATAGGTGCTTCAAAAATAGTACCAGAAAATATGGTCGTCAGTGGTGCTTCTGCTGCACCACTCAAAGCTTCCAGCGACAAGCTAGGATTCATTAATGCTGCGCCAAGCAACATCCCTACGAATTCATTTACTTTAAATTTACGGGCAGCTGTTAAACCGATAATAACAGGCATAAATTGGAATACAGAATCACCGATATTATCAAACATAACAAATGTGCCAGAACCGCGGTCAAATGCGCCTAAGAAGACAAGTAATGCTGTCAGTCCACGAATCATCCCACCAGCAGCTAGAATAGCAAGGAATGGCTGGAAACAGCCCGATATTCCATCAATAAGCATATCAAACGGTCTCATTTTTTCTGTTGAAACAGCCTCATCAAAAGTAAGGTTTCCTGCTTTTATAACCTCTTCAAACACGACTGGCACATGATTCCCGATAACAACTTGGTACTGTCCTCCCGCTCGCATTACCGTCACAACACCGTCCATATTTTTCAAGATCTCATCATTTGCTTTTTCTTCGTTTTTTAATTTGAAACGAAGCCTTGTGATACAATGTGTCAAACCATTGATATTTTCCTTTCCGCCGACATTTTCTACAATTTTGCTCGCTAATTCTTGATATTTTCCCATTTCTATTCCCTCCAATTTATTAGTGGAAGGTTTAGCCAACTGAATGTCACTACCCTTATTTCATACGTTCTTGTTAATTTATCCTCCTTTTTTTATTTATTTACAACGATTCTCATGCACTAAACGCGCAGTATGAATCGTTAAATACATTTTTTCGTCCGTGGACATCTGGTAGTTGAATGCCTCGGCTAAAAAGTCTGCTATTTTCTCAACGCAACCAAACGTGTCCTTATATTTTTTTTGAATAACCTGGAACAATTCCTCAGAAACTTCTCCCACTTCTGTTTTTTCTCCATCTAGGACGCGTGTCAGAAAAAAACGTAGGTGTGTGACGAATCGAAAAAAATGGACTGAATCTTCATCAAATGTAATCTTATAGTAATAGCGGACGATATTTAGAATATCCTGTATTGTTGTAGTAAACAGGTAGGTATTGTCTTGTTGGCTTTGAATGCCTTGTGCATTGACTAAATGCAATGCGATAAATCCGGCTTCATCTTCTGATAACTTGATGTGGTATTTATCCGAGATTTTCTTCACTGTTTTTTTTCCCGATGGCATACTCTTTAGGAAATAGTTGTTTGATATCATACAGCAATACATTTGGTACAAATATTCCCATTTTGTGACGTTCGATAGCCGTATACAAATGATCCGTCAATGCAATATACACCGAATCATTCAACTGGACTTGTAGAGCCTCTTTTGTATATTCAATGATTTCACAAGAAATTTCTAAGTACTCAAGAGGAATCGCTTGTGCCAATTCTTGGAACTGTTGTGAAAGTCCGTCATTTGTCAACTGAAATTTTTTGTCGATGCATGAGTCAAAAATCGGGTCACCCACTTTCTTTTTGAATGCCAAACCTTTTCCCATCACGATCATTTCCTGATTTCTTTCATCCCTGGTTATTACGACGTTGTTATTCAGTACTTTCTCAATCAGCATGTTTTGCTCCTTTCCATGATATATAGGGCTGTATCCAAAACAAAAAGAAAAACCCAAAAAGCCGTCCATGGAACCATGGGAGACTCATCAGGTTTAGCTTGCATCAGGCAATCACTATCCAAGTTGTATCGTTTTCTTTAAATTATCGAAAGTAAATGTTTTTGTCAACGCTTTCTTAGCGGCTATTAGGCACTTCTGACTAGCTGTCGTGATCTTTTTTTAAATCTGGTGACTACGACACTACCGCTCACAGATGAAGAATCTGGGAAGCTCTGTTTTATTTTCACTCTAGCGCTTAGGTCAAAATGCTACTATGCTACTGTCACAACTTCTAATATACGATGTTCCAGTACCAGCTTATCGGTGATAAGCCAAATTTATGCAAAAATCTGGAAAGCCTTTTTTACAATTTTTTTCTTATCACCTAAAGCTGAACGGAGCCCTGTCACAACCACTTTTTACACACCACTGCTTTGCAGTTTGTACATATCTGCATACAAACCATTTTGCGCTAGAAGTGTTTCATGATTCCCGCGTTCTACTATATGACCTTTGTCTAAAACTAAAATCAATTCTGCATCCCGAATCGTGGACAGCCGATGGGCAATCGCAATCGTTGTCCGTCCTTGTCGCATTTTTGTCAATCCTTCTTGGATCAATCCTTCTGTTTCAGTATCGATATTTGCTGTCGCTTCATCCAATACTAGTATTTTAGGATCTGTCACGATTGTTCGCGCAAAAGTGATCAGCTGTCGTTGTCCGCTAGAATAGCTGGCACCGTGTTCGATCACTTTTGAGTGATATCCTTTTGGTAATTCATCGATGAACTTGTTTGCTTGAACAAACTCAGCTGCATGGCGAATCTGTTCGTCTGTGATAGCTGGATTCATCATCCGGATATTTCCTGCGATATCTCCATAAAACAAGAAGGCATCTTGCAAGACCAATCCCATTTTCTTACGTAACTCTTCCATTGGATATTCTCGAATGTCATGATTATCAATCAAGATCTGGCCTTCATAAAATTCGTAAAACCGCATCAATACGTTGATGATCGAGCTTTTTCCGCTTCCGGTGTGCCCCACTAATGCAACGGTCTCTCCCGGATTAGCGACAAAAGAGATATTGTTCAATACATTGTGCTCTCCATCATAAGAAAAGCTTACATTGCGAAACTCGATCTTACCTGAAGTAATCGCTTGATCTGCTCCAGGATTTTGTTGCGGTGCATATTCTTCTGTATCCATGATTTTCAAAATGCGACTACCGGCAACCATTCCATCTGTAAAGGTGCTCAAAAAGTCCATCATTTGAGACATTGGATTAAAAAATCCCTGGACATAGGTCGTAAATGCATAGATCAGTCCAACTTCTACGGGAGAATGCAACGCATCGATCCCAAACAAAGTCAACGCCAACGCAATCGCCAATGCATATAGAAAATTGATGATCGGACTTAACAGAATCGAATTCGTTTTGATCATCGCATAGCGCGTGTCTAAATACTCGTTGTTCACTTGTTCAAATTCTTTAGCTAAACGAGCTTCTTGGCGAAACTGCTGGATAATACGCATGCCGGAAATCGATTCATTCAATTTCGTGTTCAGCTGACTTAATTTTTCCCGCATATTCCGGTAAATACGAGAACTAAATTTCTGGTAATACCAGATGACGATTCCTAAAATCGGCAAGAACACCAAAGTCCACAAGGCAATTTCTCCATTGATTTGAAACATGGCAATGAAGGAAGAAACGACTGCAAAGATCCCAGTCAATACCATCAAAAAGACATACCAAAATTCAAATAGCGTTTCTGTGTCATTTGTCACTCGAGAAACAGTCGATCCTGCCGGTGTCTGATCAAAATAACGCATACCTAGTGTATGCAGCTTTTCAAATAATCTTACCCGAACATACTGATAGGTCTTCAATGAAGCCATGGAATACAAATACCATTGGAAAAACCAAATGATACTTTTGACTATGACTCCAAACAAGTACATACCAGCAAAAAACAAAATAACTTGTGTCGTAGCCGACTGTTTAGCCAGATGATCATCCATAAAAGTTTGGATGATCCTTGGCAATAGGACATTGATCACAGACAGGGCAAACGCAAATAAGATAGCAACGATGAACGTTCTTCTAAAAGGTTTGGCGAACTTCATCAGTCGTTTGATGATCTTCTTCTGTTCTTTAAGTGGAATCGATTTTGTCCATTCCGATTGATAATTTTCATCCATCAGGCCTCGCCTCCTTCTATCTTCGCTTCTAATTGCTGTTTCTCCCACATTCGTTCATACCAGCCGCCTAATGCAAGCAGCTCATGATGGGTTCCTCGTTCAATGATTTTCCCTTGATCGACAACAATGATTTCTTTTGCATGCATCACGCTGCTTAAACGGTGAGCTGCAATGATGGTTGTTTTCTCTTTTCTTATTTCTTTTAAATTATGCAAGATAGCTTCTTCTGTTTTGGCATCTACTGCAGAAAGTGCATCATCTAAGATCAGCAATTCAGGATTTTTGATCAATGCTCGAGCAATCGAAATCCTTTGTTTCTGTCCGCCAGATAAAGAGACTCCACGTTCTCCAACTAAGGTATCATAACCTTTTGGCAATTCCTTGATTTCATTGTTGATAAATGCTAAAGAAGCCGCATGCTCTACTTCTTCTTCTGAAAGTTTTGGATTAGAAAAACGGATATTATCTCGAATGGTCATCGAAAACAAGAAGTGATCTTGAGGCACATAGCCGATTGATCCTAATAAAGCATTCAATGAATATTCTTTGATCGAACGTCCGCCAAATTGGATTTTTCCTTGATAATCATCGTATTCACGCATCAGTAATTTGATGATTGTCGTTTTTCCCGCACCAGTTTTCCCAACAATACCTAATGTTTCTCCTTCTTGGATCACAAATTTGATTTGTTCTAATGCTGGTGATTCTTCTTTCGGATAGTTAAAAGAGGAAATAGCTACATTCAGCTCGCCTTTTGCCGGGGTCTGCACTGCACCCAGTTGTTCCACGATATGCGTCTTTTCATGCAAAAGTTCATTGACGCGATCATAAGAAGCATTTCCTCTTTCCAATACGTTGAACAATCGACCAATCGCAAACATCGGCCAAACAAGCATACCGATATAGCTAATAAATGAGACCATCTGCCCGATCGAGATCGTGCCTTCCAAGACATACTTTCCACCTAAAATAATTGTTGCAACATAAGACAGACCGATAATCAAGGTAATGAATGGATCGAATAAGGAGTCTAAAAAATTGACTCGTTTGTTTTTAATAATTGCATCTTCAATCTTTTCTTCAAAATCCGCGAGATCTTCTTTTTCTTGTCCAAATGTTTTAATGACTTTGATCCCAGTGATACTTTCTTGTGTCTTATCATTGATACTAGAAAAAGCTTCTTGCGAATCACGAAAAGCATCGTGGAGTTTTGACCCCAGCACTCGTGAAGTAACGGCTAGCAAAGGCAGAGGAATCAGCGCAATCAGTGTTAAGCGCCAATCAATAAACAAAATCATCGCAATGATCGTTGTTCCGCCCGTGATCACTGAATCTGCAAAGGTCAAGATACCAGCTCCTGCTACATTCTGGATTGCATTCAAATCATTCGTTGCATGAGCCATCAAATCTCCAGTCCGATATTTTTGGTAAAAGAGATTGTCCATTTCTGTAAAATGTTTGAATAGCTGCTGCCGAAGTTCTTTCTCCAACCGAGCTGCACTTCCCCAAATATTCGTCCGCCAGATATAACGAAAAAGATATTGTAAGAGAGCTGCAAGGATCAATAATAAGATCCACCAGGAAATGATCTTTATTGATAAATTTTTATCGGCAATCTCATCAATGATGATCCCAATCACCTTTGGAGGAACTAACTGTACCAAGGCCACTGCGAATAGGGAGAAAATCCCAATTAAATAATGTTTCTTTTCCTGTCGAAAAAACCAACCTAATTTTCTAAAAATCGACATTTTACTCCTCCTTTGTCTTTATCAAGAGCATAGGATTGTCTGTGCTTGTCTTTTTTGCTGAATAGTCTGAATAGTCTAACAAATTACGAAATAAAAAACGGACTGAAAAAATCAGCCCGCAAAAAGTCTTTGGGTCAGAACCTATTTTTTCCCTTGGTTCTTCATTTGCTGCATCATCTGGCGAATTTTCTTCTCAGATGGTTTTTGCCCCATTGACATCATCATTGATCGCAACATGTCCTCATTAACGGGAGGATTTTTTTCTAAATAGTCTTTCATATATTTACGCGCTAGGAAAAAGCCACCTACTGCGCCGATTAGCAAAGCAATAATAGCAATAAGTACGACAATACCTGTTGATACCATATAAATCTCTCCTTTCTATTTCCGAATTGCTCTCAATGATTTATTTTACTAAAGTTTATTGAAAAAAGAAAGGCGTATTCTTTAGTTTCATGCAAAAAATAGTGGTTTTTTTAGAGAAGAACAAAATTTCTTTCATTAACCAGCAAGACACGCCACGAAAAAAAATTAGGCATACCGAATCTTTTTCTTTAATTTTTTCTTTCTGAGGTGTAGAATGTAATCGTAGATAAATAGGAAAGGTGGTTTTTTCTTGAATAATCAATCCAACAAACAATTTCATAAGCATCGACTTATTGAACATACAAATGGTTTATCTTTAGCTGAAGTAAATGGAACAGTGGATGTACCCAAGGGAAAAAGTTTTTTTAAAACACTTCTTGCTTACTCTGGACCAGGTGCATTAGTAGCAGTGGGTTATATGGATCCAGGTAACTGGTCCACTTCGATCACTGGTGGACAAAATTTCCAATATTTATTGATGTCAGTTATTTTGATGTCTAGTCTGATTGCTATGCTTTTACAATATATGGCAGCAAAATTAGGAATCGTGACCCAAATGGATTTGGCCCAAGCAATCCGAGCACGGACAAGTAAGACATTGGGTGTCATTTTATGGATCTTGACTGAATTAGCCATTATGGCAACAGACATCGCAGAAGTCATTGGTGCAGCAATCGCCCTCTACCTGCTTTTTGATATTCCATTGGTAATTGCCGTATTTATCACTGTGTTAGATGTTTTCGTCCTTTTATTGCTGACAAAAGTCGGATTTCGTAAAATCGAAGCTTTGGTTGTCTGCTTGATTTTCGTCATTTTATTCGTTTTCGTCTATCAAGTTGGCTTGTCTAACCCTGATTGGCACAGTTTGTTTGCCGGCTTTATCCCTAACAGTCATACATTCTCAGACTCACCTGTCATCGGCGGTGAAACTCCGCTGACTGGAGCTTTAGGGATTATTGGTGCAACAGTCATGCCGCATAACTTATATCTTCATTCAGCAGTTTCTCAAACTCGGAAGATCGATCACCAAGACGAAGAAGATGTAGCACAAGCGGTACGCTTTTCTACTTGGGATTCTAATATCCAGTTGTCAATGGCTTTTCTAGTCAATGCACTGCTATTGATCATGGGTGTTGCTGTATTCAAAACCGGTTCTGTCCAAGATCCTTCCTTTTTTGGTCTGTATGAAGCTTTATCTGATCCATCAGCTATGAGCAATGGTATCTTGATTGCTGTGGCAAAATCTGGTATCTTGTCCACTTTATTTGCTGTAGCACTTCTTGCTTCTGGCCAGAACTCTACTATTACTGGTACGTTGACCGGTCAAGTCATCATGGAAGGCTTCATCCATATGCGTATCCCAATTTGGCTAAGAAGACTAGTCACACGATTGCTTTCTGTGATTCCTGTATTGATTTGTGTTTTGTTTACAAGTACAAAAGGAACGATTGAAGAACATACCGCTTTGAATAACTTGATGAATGAATCCCAAGTTTTTCTGGCTTTTGCATTGCCATTCTCGATGATTCCTTTACTGATGATGACCAATAGCCAAGCGGAGATGGGGAGCCGATTCAAAAATTCATTTGTTATAAAACTACTTGGCTGGTTCTCTGTGATTAGTCTGACTTACTTGAACTTACGAGGATTACCAGGTCAAATCGAAAGTTTCTTCGGCGAGCAAGCCACCTCAGCTCAACTAGCATTGGCTGATCAAATCGCTTATGTAATCATTGTTCTCGTCCTTCTCCTGTTGGCATGGACGATTGGTGATTTATATAAAGGAAACAAAAAATATGAACAGCGTTTGCAAGAAACGATAGAAGAAATCGAATAGAAACTGATTCTTTCACACAAACATACTAAGAGTAGAGGGGAACATCATTCGTCAATGATGTTCCCCTCTACTTTTAGTATGTTTTTATTTAGAAGATAAAGCTTTTTTCAGATTCAATTTACTGAAAACTAGCATGCTTGTTACTACGATGAATTGCGTTAATGGCACACCTGCGCCAGTGTAGACACTTAAAAAATAATCCTTTTTTTCTGGCGCATAAGAACAAAACCACGAGACGCCGAAAAGAAAAACCAATTGTGTCAGTATTAATCCGATGACTACAATCAAAGAGGAACTATAATAGGCACGATCAGCTTTTGCAAATACGGTTCCTAGTACCATAAGTAATATCCCTGCTATTGAAGCAATCAGCACGGGAATGGCCAAAACTTGGTAAATTTTTATCATGACATTCGCGACTTTTGCTGTTTTTATCAACTGGAAATCAGGTGTTCTCGGATCACTGCTATCGATCCAATTATCCATTAGTGGAAGATTCAATAGTTCTTGTGCCTGTTCGACTTGTTCTTGCGTCCCGAAACTATAATCCCCCCCTTGATGGAAATCTTTGTATCGCCATGCATAGGCATATCCTGATTTCAGAAAAGCAAATACGATTGGCAGATCATTCATCGTCTTTCCATCCCCTGATCCCATCAGATAGAATTCTTTTTTCTTTTTGATAGTTCCCTTTTGATAGGCTTCTTCTAATTCTTGATTGACTTTTTTCCAAAAATCATTGGTTTCTTTTGCATTGTTTTGGTAATAACCAGATTCGCTTACCACATCTCGCAATGCCCAAAAAATGATATCTCCTGGTAATTCTTTTACTTTTCCACCTTGGGTCCACGCATGAGTCGTATACAATTCGTCAATACGAGTAGAAACAGTATGAAATGTAGGAGATGCGTCTAATGCTTTATTTAACGCAGCATGCGAGACCCATATCTCACTGTTTTCTTTATTTAAGTTCGTTTCGTCATCTATTCGGATCAGCTGTTTCATCAAACGTCCAAATTCGCCACTCGAACGGTCATTGATGGTGGCAATACCATATGTTGTCTCGTTTTTATATTCGATCCACTGATAGACGATGGAGAAACCGACTAGAGGGAGTAAAAACAATGAAAGTTTCAGCCATTCTTGTTTCGAAAGGAGAAATGGTCGTTCTTTTAACTTCTTTGCTTCTTTGAAAGAAAAGTCTTGTCCTAGCAAGATCTGAACGAAACTGATGCCTAACGCGACTACAGTAAAAGGAAGAAGCCAGATGGAATCTTCGCGAATGAACCAAAAGAAAGGAAAAGAAACAGCCAGCCCTAAAAACCACGGCAGCAATTTTCTGCGGGAACTATATTTACGGTAATAAATAGCTAGTAAACAAGCGATAATGATCTCAACAGCCGGGATCACGAGAGCATTACGATACGTTCGAGTAGAATACTCATGTGTAAAACTAATCGGAGAAAACAAAAAATAAAAATAGATACTTAAAAGAAGATACTTGTTCTTCACGATCGGTTTAAACGCTAGTGCAACCAATATGCTGGCAAGAATACTGAACATGCCGAACAAAACTGCATAAGAAAGATGCAGTTTATGTGCAAGTACTAAAAACAAGCTGTAGGAGATCCCTTTTGAAAGTGTCGTAGTCGTGTACTCCCCTAGCCATTTACCATCCAAAATATTTTGAGCATAGTGAATCAGCAGCTGATCATCATAGGTTGCCGACATATCTGTTCCATAGATTGCTTTACTATATAAATACAACCGAATAATTGTAAATAATACGGCTATGCCAAGAATAAAGTATGTATGTTTCTTTTTTAGTTGGTCGATCAAGGGGTTTAAAGTGTTCAGCATCTTTTCGTCCTTTCAATCACGTTTTGCTACTTGCTTGTGAATCTTTTCGTTTTTTACTTTTCTATCAGTATACCCTGTTTGTCTGAATTTAAAAAGAGGGGGCGAAAGGAGCATGGCGAAAACGACTGCAAAAAGCACTCCTTTGTTTCTTAAACAAAAAAGGACAAGGCAGACTGCCCAATCCTTTTTTGTTGCTGTCAGATAGAAAACTTAAAGTGTGACTTCTTCTGCTAATAACTCAGGGAACACTTCGTGATCGAATGCTTGCGCTTTGAACATGGCAATTTCTTTTCCATATGGTGCGTAAGCTTTCTTTTTATCTTTACCGACATATGGAGTTTCTAAGATTTTCGAAATGTTGTCAAACATTGGATCATGGACGATTTTGTTCAATGTGTCAAATCCAATTGTTCCAAAACCGATATTGGCATGCCGATCTTTATGAGAACCTTGTGGATTTTTAGAATCGTTGATATGGAGTACTTTAAGCCGATCTAATCCGATGACCTTATCAAACTCTTCCATCACACCTGAAAAATCTTCTTTTATATTATATCCGGCATCATTCGTATGACATGTATCAAAAGTAACGGATAATTTTTCATTCAATTTTACTCCATCGATGATTTGCGCTAATTCCTCAAATGTTCGACCGATTTCCGTACCTTTCCCTGCCATCGTCTCCAAAGCGATCTGTGCCGTCTGTTCTTTTGTCAAAACTTCATTCAAACCCTCAATAATTCTAGCAATCCCAGCTTCTGCCCCTGCTCCTACATGAGCGCCTGGGTGAAGGGTGATTTGAGTAGCACCTAAAGCTTCCGCACGAACAATCTCTTCTCTCAGAAATTGTACAGCAAATGGAAACATTTCTGGTTTGATCGTATTTCCCAAATTAATGATATAGGGCGCATGAACGACGATATTTGTTAGTCCGTTTTCTGCCATAAATGCTTTTCCGGCATCAATATTCATCTCTTCGATAGCTTTTCTTCTAGTATTTTGAGGAGCGCCTGTATAGATCATAAAGGTCGAAGATCCGTAACTGGCTGCTTCTTCTGCCGCGCCTAACAGCATTTTCTTTCCGCTCATGCTGACGTGTGAGCCTAATAACATGGATGGATTCCTCCTTGAAAGGCAATTGTTTCGAACAATTCCTATATATTGATAAGATGATGTACAAAGAAAATGGTTTGTTTTTCTTTGCCCTGTTCTCCATAGTAACTGAAACTTTCTCTAAAGAAAAGCTTAAGAACTCTTTCATAAAAAAGATCATTTCCTCACGTTTTATCTCATTCGAAAAAGAAATTCCTGTCAAAAACAGCCTTGTCTGTTTTTTTGTCCTATTATTTGCTATAATTAGCGAAATAAAACCATTAGTTGAGGTGACCCTTTTGCCACGCAAAAATACTCGAAAAAAACAGAATAGAAGAAAAAAAGAAAAATGGTTTGTTCCTAAGATTATTTTTAGAGTGTTTCAATCATTGACTGTTTTTATTACTGTTCTTCTTTTGTTGTTCGCAGCTCTAGGTATCGGAATAGGTGCTGGCTACTTTGCCTATCTTGTCGAAGACACACAATTGCCGACTAAAAAAGAACTGCAGACAGAACTAGGAAACATTACGGAAACGTCAAAGATTGTTTATGCAGATAATACAGAGATATCAAAAATCCAGACAGATCTGATGCGGACGACTATTTCATCTGATAAGATTTCGCCTTTATTGAAAACCGCGATTATCAGTACAGAAGATGAATACTTCGATAAACACCAAGGTTATGTCCCTAAAGCTGTTTTACGAGCATTAGTTTCAGAAGCTACTGGCATCGGCTCGTCTGGAGGATCCACTTTGACACAGCAATTAGTCAAACAACAGATCCTAACCGATGAAACAACATTCAAACGTAAAGCAAACGAGATCGTTCTTTCTGCACAAGTAGAAAAACACTTTTCAAAAGATGAGATCATTGCTACGTATTTGAATGTCTCGCCATTTGGTCGGAATAATAAGGGGCAAAATATTGCTGGAGTCCAGGAAGCTGCTAGAGGAATCTTTGGTGTAGATGCAAAAGATGTGACTTTGCCACAAGCTGCTTATATCGCTGGTTTGCCTCAAAGCCCTATCACGTATAGTCCCTACACGAATACAGGCGCGCTAAAAGAAGATCTTTCTGCCGGTCTTGCCAGAAAAGATTTTGTTTTATTCAGTATGTACCGTGAAGGACAAATTACGAAAGAACAATACGAAGAAGCGAAAGCCTATGATCTTACAAAAGACTTTCTCCCACAACAAATCGCGGAACAGACTGACAGAGAATTCTTGTATTATACCGTGATGAACGAAGCAACAAGGATTATTGCACAACAATTGGCAGAAAAAGATAATGCTGATATTTCAGATTCATCGGTCAGTGAAGCTTATTATCAAAAAGCACAGCAAACG
Source organism: Enterococcus sp. ZQ21 (assembly GCF_030053755.1). Classification (NCBI taxonomy): domain Bacteria; kingdom Bacillati; phylum Bacillota; class Bacilli; order Lactobacillales; family Enterococcaceae; genus Enterococcus; species Enterococcus sp. ZQ21. Next base: position 827,997 of record NZ_CP125658.1, on the reverse strand, counting down.
ATCCAAAACAAAGGATATACGATCCATTCGACGATCGATAAAGATATCTATGCTGCATTGCAAACCGGCGTAGAAAATTACGGCTATATGTTAGATGATGGTGCTGGTAGCCAAGTGGAGACTGGAAATGTATTGATGGATAACAGAACCGGACGTATCTATGGATTCGTGGGTGGCCGGAATTACAGCCAGAATCAAAATAACCACGCCTTTGATACAGAACGTCAAGCTGGTTCATCCATCAAACCGGTTCTTGTTTACGGTCCTGCAATCGATATGGGACTTGTCGGATCAGAATCCCGTGTATCAGATTATGCAACGACTTGGCAAGAAGGAGAAAATGCTGGCGAGAAAATCGTCAATGCGACCAATGAAGGGTCGAACACCTTCCAAACCGTCCGTGAGTCACTGGAATGGTCCAACAATATCCCAGCTTATCACTTATACCAAGACGTATTGAATTCCGGTGGATCGAAACAATATGCTTACGAGCACTACTTGGCGAAGATGAACTACCCAGCAAATGATAATTGGGGCGTTGAATCGGCTCCTTTAGGGACAGTAGATGTAACGACGCTTCAACAGACAAATGGATTCCAGGCCTTAGCAAATGGTGGCGTCTACGAAGAAGGCTATATCATTGATTCCATCACAGATAATGCAGGTAATGTGATTTATAAACATGAAAGTAATTCTGTCCGTATTTATTCCGAAGCAACGGCATCGATCATGAATGACATGATGCGCAGTGTGATCAATGAAAAAATCACTACACCATTCAAAGATGTCATCTCAAGCTTAAACGGAAATCTAGGAAAAGCAGATTGGGTCGGAAAAACTGGTTCTACCAATGAATACCGAGATTCATGGCTGATCGTCTCAACTCCATCTATCACTATCAGTAGTTGGGCAGGACACGATGACAATACTGGAATGGACAGCCAAGCAAGGATACGTTCGGCTAATTATCTTGCCAATCTAATCAATCAAGCTTACCAAGCAAACCCTGAGATTTTCGGCACTGATGAGAAATTTGACTTATCATCCGATGTGATGAAGAAAAAAGTATCTGGGTTCACAGGACAAACAGCTGGAAAAGTTACTGTCAATAAAAAATCCATCCAAACGCCAGGAAAAACAGTGGAATCACTTTGGGCAAAAAATGGTCCGAAGAAAAGCGCCTTTAAATTCGGCGTGGGCGGTACCGATGAAAACTATACAGATTACTGGAACACCGCTTCAGCTTATGCTAGAGCGAATCCAGAGACCAAAGAATCAGACGATAAAGATGATTGATCTAATAGATTAATCAGAATTAAAGGGAGCTGCGACAAAAATCTTGTCACAGCTCCCTTTTTCCGAATAAATGGTGTTCAAAAGCTTGCATCTACGATATTAAGACAAATTTATGTAAAAATGTGAAAGGCATTTTCACAAAATTTTTCTATATAACTTTACTAACGAAACTGTTTTAATTTCTTTTCTTGTCTTTGGAATAATTCGGTTAGTTTTTCTGCAAATTGACCTTTTACTGATTCTTTCAAGTGTACATGTCGGTTAGAAAATTCTTGAACAGCTTCTTCTGCAGTCATTTGGTGGTTTTGATCTGTCAATCGTTTTTCTGCCCAAATTTGCTGAGATATCCCCATACCAACTGAACGTACATTTGATCGATGTAGATTTTTCTCTAATTCTTTTAGTAATTGCATTAAAAATTCATTCATAAGATGATTTCTCCATAGTTATTTGTCTGATTTTTTGACGATAGGAACGTTCTAGTTCGTCTTGCTGCTGATAGAGTTTTCGTCGTTCTACTTTCTTTCCAAAAACTATAAGAAAAATAAATCGATTGATCTTGTTTATTAGTCATTAGAATAACTATCCGGTATGAACCCGTCATTTCATTTCGAGCAGATTTTTCAATCTTCACTTCCTTGATATCCGCAAAGGTATTTTTCAGAACTTTGACGGACTGTTTTTCTACTGCGAGTAAATCTTTCTGTCTTTGTGCTTCTCTTTTGTCCATGTAGACTTTCCCTCCGATTCCTAATATGACGATTAACAAAATGGCTAAGCTGCGTTTTCTTATTTTCCGTGACAAGAACGTGCCTCCTTTCTTTTTATGTATGTAAGTATTGACACCTTCATTATTTAAGTACGCGAAAGTTTGCAGGAATTTTTTTATATTTGAAATTTTTCTCCAATTTGCTATGGACGATTGGCGCTGCAGCCATCGCCTGCATGCCATCCAATGAGTCTTTGATTTTTAGGATTTGGAATTTTGTTTCTCCAAAGTTTTTAATGGCGCCTTCTTTGTAACTTTTACTATATTGAGGATGTTTTGGATCTAGCCAATAAACATGTTCACTTATATATCTATACTCTTCGTCTTTTACTGTCACACTTCCTCCGCCTCTCCATTAGAATAAATAACTCTTATTTTAGGAGTAGTAACCCCTTCGTTTTGTATTTCTTCATTTTCTACGCCATAACTGCTAATTTCATTCATTTGTTTTGAAAAAAAATAATCAAAATAAACAGATTTCCCTTCATTATTTGTCATTGTCACAAGTGCACCATAACTTCCGGTGACAGGGTTTTTTTTAAATTCTTCTACCTTCACTTCCTTGATATCCGCAAAGGTATTTTTCAAAACTTTGACTGACTGTTTTTCTACTGCGAGTAAATCTTGCTGTTTTTGCGCTTCTCTTTTGTCCATGTAAAATTTTCCTCCGATTCCTATAGTAAGAATGGTCAAAATGATGACTATGGTCTTTCGTCTTTTCTTAGGCAAATAGAAGTCTCCTTTCGGGTTATGTATGATGGATTATTTCTCCTTTAAGATAAGTACGCAATCGGGCTTGGATTTTTTTGAATTTTTTTAGAGTTACTTATCTACTTTTCTACTTTCTTTTTTATCACGTTTTCATTTTAAAGTAATTTTGATAGTAGTGAACAAAATGTAGCATCTACGCACAGATTGTGTCGTATACGATGGACGTAAGGTTTGTTTCCGCCATTCTCTCTTTTTTTAAAGTCACAAAAAAAAGGGGTTATGACAAAATTTTGTCATAACCCCTTTTCTCGAATAAACGTTGTTCCAGAAGTTGACCACTTTTGGAACAACCTTTAAATGATTGATCTTTTATTATTTAGTTGATCCTTTTTCTTCGATTCCATAAGGCAAGATAATCGTTTTTTCTTCGACTTCTTCTTTATTCATCATTTTCGTCAATAGGCGCATGGATACCGCTCCTAAATCGTATAATGGTTGTGTGATACTTGTCAAACGAGGACGAGCTACTTCTGTCAGTAAAGAATTGTTGCTTGTGATGATTTCGAATTCTTCTGGTACTTTTACGCCGCGGTCTAATAAACCATCCAAGATACCAATGGCTAATTCATCGTCTGAAACATAGACAGCTGTTGCACCGCTATTATGGATCCGGTCAACTAGAGACAGACCATCTTTAAAGTTGTATTGTGCCTCAAAGATTAATCCTTCGCTATATGGTAGATTGTTTTCGCTTAATGCTTCTTTATAGCCTTTTAAACGGTTTTGACCATTGATAGGATCAATCAGCGCACCGCTGACAAAAGCGATTTTTTTATTGCCGCTTTTTGCTAATTTATTTACTGCATCTTTTGTTGCTGATACATAATCAATGTTTACGCTACCTACTTGTTCATCTGGATCAATGGAACCAGCTAGTACAACAGGCGTTTTTGAACGTGAAAATTCTCCACGGATTTCGTCTGTGATATGGTGACCCATAAAGATCACGCCGTCCACTTGCTTAGCCAATAAATTATTCAATACATTGACTTCTTTTTGATCGTTGCCATCTGAGTTTGCTAAGATGATATTGTATTTGTACATTGTTGCCACATCGTCGATACCACGTGCTAAAGAGGCAAAGAACATATTGCTGACATCAGGAATGATTACCCCAACTGTTGTTGTTTTCTTACTTGCCAAGCCACGTGCGACTGCATTTGGACGATAATCCAAGCGATCAATAACTTCCAAGACTTTTTTTCTTGTTGCTGGTTTGACGTTTGGATTGCCATTTACGACACGTGAAACAGTAGCCATCGAAACATTTGCCTCTCTCGCTACATCATAGATAGTGATTGTTTGCTTTTCCATTTGTGTTCTCCTATTCATATTTTATATGTTTTCTGAAAATACGTCTTACATTTCTAAAATAGGATATCAAATAATCTCAACAATTGCAACCGTTTTATCTCTGTTTTCATGAAAATTTTTACTTTTTTCAGTTTTAAGAACGTTGGTCTTTTAATCAATCAGTGGTACAATTATTGAATATAAAATTAATTTAGAAAGTAGGTTGCCAAATGAATAACGTAAAAATCAATGAACTACGTCAATGGATGGCACAACACCAAGTAGAATTGGCTTATATCAGCGACCCTGGCCACATCGCTTACTTTTCCGGATATGAAAGTGATCCTCACGAGCGTGTACTCGCTCTTTTTATCCCTCTTGAACAAGATCCTTTCCTTTTCACTCCTGCTCTGGAAGTTGAAGATGCTCAAAACAGCAGCTGGACGTACGATGTACGTGGCTACTTAGACAGCGAAAACCCTTGGGAGATCATCGGAAAAGAGCTTCGCGCACGCTATGGGCAACCTGGTAATGTAGGGATTGAAAAGAATGCTCTGACTGTCGATCGCTTCGATGCTATCTCTGATATCTTGACATGTACAGATTCTTACACTGATCTAACTTCTATTATCCAGCGTCTGCAACTGATCAAAACGGTAGAAGAAAAAGACAAACTGATCGAAGCTGGTAAATGGGCCGATGTTGCCTTTGAAATTGGCTTCAAAACAGTAAAAGAAGGCATAACTGAACAAGCAATTATCGCAGAAATCGAATACCAATTAAAAAAACAAGGTGTTTCGCAAATGTCTTTTGACACCTTAGTCCTTGCAGGAGCAAATGCTGCAAGCCCTCATGGTACACCAGGAAGCACGAAGGTTTCACCAAATGAACTAGTGTTATTCGATCTTGGCGTTGTTTGGAATGGCTATTGCAGTGATGCTACTCGTACAGTTGCTTATCAAAAACCAACAGAATTCCAAGAAAAAATCTACAACATCACTCTTGAAGCACAGCTTGCCGCACAAGAGGCAGTTCGCCCAGGTGTGACAGCAGGTGAACTTGATCAAATTGCACGAAACGTGATCAACAGCTATGGCTACGGCGAATATTTCAATCACCGTTTAGGTCACGGAATTGGGACAACCGTCCACGAATTTCCTTCTCTTGTAGAAGGAAACGACTTAGTGATCGAAGAAGGGATGTGCTTCTCTCTTGAACCAGGAATCTATATTCCTGAAAAAGTAGGGGTACGTATCGAAGATTGTGTGTATGTGACAAGTGATGGTTGTGTGCCATTCACGACTACACCAAAAGAATTACTTGTTTTAGAGTAATGAAAATAAAAAGGTGAGAGCTGGTCCGCTCTCACCTTTTTATTCTAGAAATGAGTAATCTTAGTGATTGGTAGTCGAATCTGTCATTGTATCTTTCATTTCTTTTTTAGCTTCTTTTGCATCTTCTTTTGCCATTTTCAACATTTCTTTTGTGTCATCTGCAACTGGTTTTGCTTCTGACATTCCTTCATTGACCGTCTCTCCTGCTTTATCTGCAGCATCTTTTACATCGATCATGATATCTTCTGAAGTATCTTTAGCAATACTACCTAATTCGTCTGCTGGTTTTTTCAGATCTTCTGCTGTTTTTTTGAAACGATTAGATAAATCAGCTGATTGTTCTTTGAGGTTTAACAAGATATCATCTGATTCACTTCCTGCTTCCTCTGCTGATTCACTTACCTTTTGCTTAACATTACCTGCTAGATCCCCTGCTTGTTGAGAAAGATCTTGCGCTTTTTCTTTTGCAATGCCTGTTAACTCAGCTGATTTTTCTTTTGCCATATCTGTGTAATCTGAAGCCATGTCCATCAAATCATCTGCTTGAGCAGCCAATTCATCCCGAAGTTCTTTACCAGATTTGGGTGCTAACAATAATGCGGCGATTGCTGCGGCTGTACCTCCAACTACTGCACCTAATAAAAATCCACCTTTTTTAGCCATTCTTATTTTCCTCCTATCGTTTCAGTATGTTTTTTGTTTTTAAAAAATTTCATCGCTGTTCCACCGACTTTTCCGGCAACAGTCGCTTTAGCTGTCGTTTTTCCGATTCCGCCGACTTTCGTCACGATGTTTTTACTAGAATGATTAAGTTCCGATACACTTTCACTTAAATCAGCAACTGCTGTGAACAATGGATCGATCGTTGCGACTTTTCCATTGATATCCAAGAGCAGCTCATTACTTTTGACCAGCAAGCCTTCTACTTGTCTAGATAAAAGATCTACGTCTTTTGTGACGATCTCAATTGTCGTATTTGCTTCTGCGACAGTCTGGTCTACTTTTTCTAAAGTTTTGGAAACTTGCAACAATACGCGAACGATGAAAACGACAAGTATCGCAAAGGCGATTGCTGCGATCAATCCTGCAATTTCTCCTCCTGACATGATCAAACTCCCTTCTTGTCTCTCTTTTCTATAAGGATAGCATTTTCGTGTTTTTTAAACAAATAAAAACGAGCTTCAACTACTTTTTATTCAATTAGCAGCTGAAGCTCGTTAGAAAAAAATGATTATTTTTTCTTTTCTTCTTTGATTTCTGTTATTCCTTTTGGATTATGATCGATCTTGCTTCCTTCTGCTTCTAATGTTTTACCTAAAGACATGATGTATTCACGCAAAGGTGCCCCTACTTCTGGATGTGTCAGACCATATTCAATACTTGTTTTCATAAAACCAAATTTGTCACCAACGTCATAACGTTTACCTGTGAATTTACGGGCAAATACGCGTTGTGTTTTATTCAACGTATCGATTGCGTCAGTTAGTTGGATCTCATTTCCAGCACCTGGTTGTTGTTCTGATAATACATCAAAGATTTCTGGAGTCAATAAGTAACGCCCAATAATAGCTAAATCACTTGGTGCTTTGCTTGGATCTGGTTTTTCAACAAAGTTTTTGACATTGTATAACCCATCTTCCAGTACTTCCCCTGGGTTGATGATTCCGTATTTTGAAGTTTCATCGTGAGGAACTTGCATAACGGCAATCGTAGAAGCGTGTGTACGTTCATAGTCATCGATCAATTGCTGTGTCAATGGTACTTCGTCTTCCATGATATCATCGCCTAGCATAACGACAAACGGTTCATTTCCAATAAAGGCTCTTGCTTGAAGAACGGCGTGTCCTAACCCCTTTGGATGAGATTGACGGATGAAATGCAAGTTGACATCTGTCGTTTCTTCTACTAATTTCAATAATTCGGTTTTTCCTTTTTCACTTAGGTTTGTTTCTAATTCGATATTTGAATCAAAGTGATCTTCGATTGGTCGTTTAGCTTTTCCTGTAACGATCAAGATGTCTTCGATTCCTGATTTCAACGCTTCTTCAACGATGAATTGGATCGTTGGTTTGTCCACGATTGGCAACATTTCCTTTGCCATCGCCTTTGTTGCTGGTAAAAATCTTGTTCCTAATCCTGCTGCTGGAATAACTGCTTTTTTTACTTTCATATACATTCGCTCCTTCAAAAAATTGTTAATGAGAATTCATTTTCTTTTTTCCCATCACGTAACATGATTTCTTTTGCGGCTGTTTTGATTTCTTTTTGTTCATACAGCACTTCATAGATTGTTTGAGTGATGGGCATTTCGATTTCCATCATTTGGGCTAGTTCCATCGCTGCTTGAGTAGTATTCACACCTTCAACGACCATTCCCATATCGGCTAGCACCTCTTCTAGAGGCTGTCCTTGTCCTAACAAGTTGCCTGCGCGCCAGTTTCTGGAATGAACACTTGTGCAAGTAACGACTAGATCGCCTACTCCGCTTAAGCCAATAAAGGTCAGCGGGTTGGCACCCATTGCTACACCTAAACGGCTGATCTCAGCTAATCCGCGCGTCATGATTGCCGCTTTTGCATTATCGCCAAACCCTAAGCCGTGAATAGCACCAGCTCCAATGGCAATAATATTTTTCAAAGCTGCCCCCATCTCTACACCAATCACATCAGGGTTGGTATAGATTCGAAAATAATGGTTCATGAACAGCTCTTGTACATATTTTGCTGCTTTTGCATCTGTGCTTGCCGCTGTGATCGTCGTAATGTCATGCTTTGCTACTTCTTCCGCATGGCTTGGCCCAGAAAGAACAGCAACAGCTTTTCTTTTTTCTGTCGGGATTTCCTCTAACAAGATTTCAGAGATTCTTTTATGCGTTCCCTGTTCTAATCCCTTACTTGCATGGATGATCACTGGCTTCGTATTCAATTTGGCAACTAGTTCTTTTGCAACAGAACGTATCGCTTTCGTCGGGATAACGAATAGTACCGCATCTGCATCTTTTACTGCATCTTCCATATCGGTGAATGCTCGGATGGAATCGGGTAGATGATGATCTGGTAAATAACGTTGATTGGTGTGTTGGGTGTTGATTTCTTCTACTTGTGAAGCACGATGTCCCCAAATCCGAACGTCATGTCCGTTTTCAGCGAGGACTTGTGCTAAAGCAGTCCCCCAAGAGCCTGGTCCTAAAACCGCTACTCTATAATTCATTTTACCACTCCTGAAATTTTTTTCATTTTTAACGCTCTGAAAATCAAATAATTTGTTGATTTTTTCCTAATGAGCGGTCATAATCCGGTAAATTTCCTTTTTTTCTACGCCAAATAAACAGAATCAATGTGCCGACAAATAAAACAGCAGACAATAATTGAGAAATGCGGATCACACCTAAAAAGTAAAGGCTGTCTGTGCGTAATCCTTCGATAAAGAAACGTCCGAAACTATACCACATTAGATAACATAAAAGGACTTCTCCTTTTTTCAAAAGATGCGGTTTCTTCCGCAAAACCAAAAGCAGAATAAATCCAAACAAACTCCAAAGTGATTCATAAAGAAAGGTTGGTTGTCGATAGATCCCTTCGATATACATGTTATCAATGATGAATTGCGGTAAATGCAGACTTTCTAAGAAACTTCGTGTCGTGTCTGGACCATACGCTTCGTGGTTCATGAAATTTCCCCATCGTCCGATTGCCTGCGCCAGTAATACACTTGGTGCAGCGATATCTAAAAAGGTCCACAAAGAAATAAAATGATATTTGGTAAAAAAGTACAGTGTGATTGCACCTGCAATCAATCCCCCGTAAATCGCTAATCCTCCTGAACGGATATTGAATATTTGGATTGGATCAGCTATATATTGGGGAAGATCGAATAAAACATAATACAAGCGGGCACCAATAATGGAAATCGGCAATCCCCACAACATAAAATCTGTCACGTCATCTGCTTTTAATCCTACCCGAACAGCTTCTCTGCTGCTGAGCCACATGGCAATAATGATTCCTGATACGATAATCAATGCATACCAGTAGATAGGAATTCCTACAAGCTCAAAAGCAACTCGATTGATTTGTGCTAACATATTGTCACTCCTTGCTAGTCATTGCCTGAGTTTTCTTCAATCAAGCGACTTAATCTTTCTTCAAATGTTTTCGTTGCGTCAAAGCCCATTGTACGCGCGCGGAAATTCATCGCGGCTACTTCAATGATGATTGCAACGTTTCGTCCTGTTTTGACAGGGATTTTTATTTGTGGAATGCCCACTTCCGCGATTTCAACGGTCGTGTCTTCAGAACCCAAACGGTCGTATTTCTTATCTTTCGCCCATGCTTCTAGATAAACAGCTAACTGGACTTGCATAGAGCCTCGTACCGCACTCGCACCGAAAAGATTCATTACATCTATGATCCCGATCCCTCGAATCTCAATCAGATGTTCCAGGATTTTAGGAGGTTCTCCGATTACCGTCAGTTCATCTTGCTGATAGACATCTACTCGATCGTCTGCGATCAATCGATGTCCGCGCTTAATCAGTTCCAACGCCGTTTCACTTTTCCCTATCCCACTGTCCCCTTGAATTAGTACACCTAATCCGTAGACATCGACTAACACACCGTGGACACTTGTTCGAGGGGCTAAGCGCCCATCTAAATAACTAGATAATTCACCTAGCAGCCGAGACGTTGAGATAGGCGAACGCAGCACAGCTATCCCATTTTCATTGGCTGCTTGGATCATTTCTTCCGGAGCCGGCAATCCTCTTGAAATAATAAATGCGGGCATATCTTCACTACATAATCTTCTCATGATGATCAAACGCTCTTCTGGGATCATCCGTTCCGCAAAACTGATTTCTTTACTGCCAAATAGCTGTAAACGATTATGGGAATAATAATTAAAATAACCGGTCAACTCTAGTCCTGGGCGTGAGATGTCCCCAGTCACGATGACGCGGTCTAAACTTTTCTCGTCGCCTGTGACGATTTCCAAAGATAATTTTTTTACTAATTGGCTAACTTTTACAACTTCTGACATTCATGCTACCTCATTTCTATTAGAGTGTTCTCTATCATTTTATCATTGTCTAGCCAAAAGTACTACCAATTAAAAAAAACGTTTTTATTTAATTACCAATGTAATAGAAAACGCATTCTTGATTCTAAACAAAAAAAGCTGTGCCGAGATCTCGGCACAGCTTTTTTTATTTTCTGCTGTTATGTTCACTAACGATTACATTGACAAGTGACATCAAGATAGCTACGAATAACGCTGCACCAAATGAAGAAAAACTAAAATGTTCTGCTCCTACAAAAAAGGAAGTCATTTTAAGAATCGCTGCATTGATAACAAACGTAAACAATCCCAATGTGACTAATGTAAAGGGCAGGGACAGCATCGTCAAAATCGGTTTGACAAACATGTTCAACACAGATAATACGAAGCTGGCAAGGACGGCTGTCCAAATACTGCTCACATGGACCATCGCAGGAAAAAGAACAGCCAACGATATGAATGTTAACGTATTAACCAAAATACGCTGAAAGTACGACATTAAAAGTCACTCCATTCGTCATCATCGATTTTTTCCGCTTCTTTGCGTTTTTTTGTTTGTTCACGATAATTGTTTTTTTCATAATATGCATTGTTATGTCCATAGTTTGTTCGTGCAGAACGCGCAGATGGGATAATCAAAGCTAATAAAATGTATAAAATGATTGGACTTCCAAAAGCAACTAAGCTTAGGAATACATAAAGCACACGGATAACAGTGGGATCAATCCCGATATATTCCCCAATCCCTGCTAAAGTACCTGTCAAAACAACATTTTTATTGGATTTTGTCAACTTTTTTTTCATCATGTCTCACCTCTGTTCTACTATTTTAAATGAAGAAAATCGTTGTGACAACCTTCTTCTTAATCGGTGTTCAAGAGATAGCCTATCGGCAATAAGGCACAATTTTGTAAAATAGGGGAAGCTATTTTACAAAATCGCTTCTTATTGCTCAAGGCTGAACATCTCTTTCACAACCTCTTTATTTATCTGTATCTTTTAAATAGATACTTCCTGTTGTCGTTGAAAGTTGCACTTGCGCGATCTCATCATCTGAAACACGGCGGAATTGCAACATTTGGTTTGTCCGTTCTTTTTTCTCACGAACTACTTCGTAATTGGACAGACGGCTGTTGATGCTTCCAAGACTTGTTTTAGCGTGTCCTTCCAAACCGATGGTATCTGGTAAAGCAACTTTGACATTCCCGTTCACTGAACTTGCTTCTACTTTTTTCAAATTATCTTCTTTAATCGTAAGACGTACATCACCATTTACTAAAGACACAGAAAGGTTTTCTGGTGTGGCACCAAATGTCACTGTGCCGTTTACTGTTTCGATAATAGAATCTAAGATGTTCCCGTTTCGAATATCGATATTGCCGTTTACACCTTCTACTTCCAACATCGTTGCAGTTAATTGGTTCACGATGATGTTCCCATTCGTAGATTTTGTATAAATATCTTTAGCTTCCAATGTCTCAATCATGATGTTGCCATTTAGAAGTTTGATAGCTGCATGGTCGTATACTCGTTTAGGCAAGTAGAAAACAAGGTCTGCACGCACACGCTTATTTGGAATTTGGAAGGAGATATGATCTTCATTGACCTCGATCTGGCTCCGTTCAGAGAATGCTTCAAATGGTTCAGCACCCATTTTTCCGTAAAGTTTGATCTTAGCTTCCACTTTCACATCATCACTGTCCCACGTTTTTAACGTCACGTTTCCGTTTGCTGCCTTGATATCAAGGATACTTGCTGCAGGAGCTTCATAGTAAAATTCGTGTTCAAATTTCGTTGTCGCAATTCCAGGGACACGTAAGCTGACATCTTTCCATTCCATGTTGTCATTTACAGTTTCTGAAACAGTTTGGAATGTTTTCTTCAAGAATTTGCCTAACTGTGATCCAGCTTCTGACATTTTTTCGCCTACTTGATTCAGCGTATCTGTCGCTTGATCTTTCCAATCATCTGGCAATTCAAACTTATCCGTAAACGTTTCTTTTTTCTCAGACCATTGGTTCTTGCGGATATCTTTTAATTCTGCTTCCAGCTTCAATTGTTCTTCTAATAGTGTATCGCCGGTTGCTTCTAACTCTTTGATTTCTGCTTCTAACGTTTGACGCTGTGCTAATTCTTCTTCTGTCAATTCGCCTAATTCTTCTTTTGTATTCAGCTGCATCAATGCTTCCTGTTTCTCATTACGTGCTGCCTTATTGTCAGCAAATTGAGCATTTACTTCGTCTAGACGCGCCGAAGTTTTATTCGCTTCAGTTGCTAGTTCATCTAAGATCTTTTCTAAGTTTTCTTGATCTTGTCTTTCTTTTTCTTTTGGATCAACTGGCTCAGAAATTCTTTCTTCACCGTTTTCAAGTTCATCGATCAATTGACTTGCCTGATCTTTTTCTTTATGACTAGCAGTTACCTTGTCTGCTTCTTTTTTGATTTGTTTTTCGTCTTTTTCAGTTGCCATGCTTTCTAATAAATCTAAGCCTTCTTCAGTCGAAAGGATTCCTTTTTTCACTAAATCTAAAATACGTTCTCTTTCTTTCATGGAAATTGCCTCCTTAAGCAAAATTGTTTGCAAGCTTTTCCTTACATCCATATTATGCACTGATTCAGTAAAAATGTCATAGGACTTAAGTTGTAACTTTTACTCCATCTTGAGATGTTCTTTCTTTTTTGTAAAGAGATATGCTGTAGTCACGCAAGTTAAGGGCAGGACAAGTAGTGCGGCCAATGTGGTAAGGATAGCCATCGTATATTCCAAGACAAATGATTTTTCATTGATTATTTGCTGAAAAGGAATGTCTAAATCAATGAACCAAAGAATCAACGCTAAAGAACTCCCCATAAACGCAAAAAGAAGAGTCATCACTGTTGACGCCAATATTTTTTTAGCAATGGCAAAACTAGCATGGCGCAATTGGTTAAAAGACAAATGCGGATTTGCCTGATATACTTCGAATGTTCCACTAGAAATCGCTACACTCGCATCTAAAACAGCACCGCTAAGACTGATCAGAAGCAACGACCTCGCAAGTAGTCTAAAATCAATTGCTAACGTCTTATCTAAGCCAGATAGTTCTTCTAGTTCTATCGAAGTAAACCCTTGGATCGCTAAAAAATCAGTGATAGGAATCAATAGTAGGAAACAAAACAAAAAGATCAGTATACTGGCAAAAGCGGCTCGCATTTTCAGATTATAACCGTTGATAAAAAATAAGATAACCACAGCGATCAATAGGAATCCTATAATCGACAATACCAATATCGGCCACTTCTGATGATAGCCGAATAATAATAGGAAAAAGATTCCTAAATTAATGAATAATCCTAAAAGAATATACATACCTTGCGTACCACCGACAAATAGCACACTAATTGCAAAAATCCCAACAAGTATAATAAGTACATTCATTTTTTTAACCTCCTTACAGCGAGAAAAAAGAGGACCGCGATGGGGATTGATAATACTATTCCTAAGCTGCCAGCAATGACGCGTAAAAATTCTAATGATAAATGTTGTTCTACCGTTTCTTTGAAAGACCATTGATTTCCTAAATATAACAGAAGCGATGGAATCGCTCCGCTGATATAGACGAATAAAAGGATATTAGCCATCGAACCAATCACATCTCGGCCCACTTGCCTTCCTGAAAGCCATAACTGTTTCGCTGATATTTTCGGTTGTTGCTTGGTCAATTCTTCTAATGTCGCAATGACTGTGATCACGGTATCCAGTGTCCCTCCAGCTGTCCCAATCAGCACGCTGGAAAGAAAAACAGAACGATACGGTCGTGTCAGATAATTCAGTTCTTCATAGCGCAGTCCTTGATCTTTCCAATGATTCATTGTCAAAAGACAAATAAAAAATGCTAAAAAAACACTTGTAACTGCAGCCGAAATTTTGATTATACTGCTTCTATTCCATCCGTCTAACGCCAATATACTAACGATTATCCCTATAACGACAAATAAGATTGCTATATTTAAGAGAGAAATACCTTCTGTTTTGGTAAAGAGGAGCAACAAAAGTAAAAGTAAAACGATGTTGACGATGAGACTTCCCAAAGCAAATACACCCTGTTTTCCACCAATAAGCAACATGGTGCCAATGAAGATACTTGTAAAGAAAAAAAGCCAGCCATCATTTTTTTTTGCTACTAGTTGCCATTCATCTCCATGCATTTGGACAAGATAGATTTGTCTTGTTGTTATATTTGCTGTTTCGATTTGATTTTTTTGATAAGGAGCCGATAAAGAAATCACTTCTCCTTTTTGGTCCGTGTTCATCAATCTTCCTGTAATCAATTGCTGATCCTCTTCTATTCTCACTCTTTCGATCTCGATAACAGGTACGTCATATAGAGCAGCTTGACGCTGAATAAACCATGAAGCAAGTATACAAATAAAAAATAGAGTGATGATGATGCTAATCTTTTTTTGCATTCTTTATCCTTTCTATTGGAATAATGAAAAGGGTTTGTGACATGTTTTGTCACAAACCCTATTCCCGAATAAACAGCAGAATCACAACTTCAGTTTAGAAAATCTCATTGTGGTTCGTATTTAACTCAGTGATTTTCCCTGTAGCCAAGTAGACGATCCATTCACAGATGTTTGTCACATAGTCTCCGATTCGTTCTAGATAACTGGCAACATTCAAATAGTCTGTTCCACTGATGACTGTTTCAGGATTTTCTTGCATGTTTTTGATGGTTGCATTATAGATTCGATTGAAATAGTCATTGACTCTTTGATCCATATTGGCGATCGTACGCGCGTCTTTTTCGTCTGTTTTGACATATGCAACTAGGACGTTGTCCACCATTTTTTTCACGTAATCGGACATATCGGAGATCTCTTTTTCGATTTCCGGTATTCTCGTCTGTCCTTTTACGCGGATTGTAGATTTAGCAACGGACACCGCATGATCGGCCATACGTTCTAAATCAGAGCTAGCTTTCATGACCGTGATAATCATACGCAAGTCAGTTGTAACTGGCTGTTGCAATGCAATCATTTCAAAACTTTTTTTCTCCAAACGCGTTTCCATATTATTGATATTTATATCGTTTTCGATAACTTCTTGAGCTAAGATTTTATCGTGTTTGATGTATGCACGAACTGACTTGTGCACAGCGCTGCTCACCATCATCCCCATTTCGTAGAACTGATTATGGAGATTCAGCAATTCTTCTTCAAATTGTGTACGTAGCATTCCGTTTCCTCCTTATCCAAATCGACCTGAAATATAATCTTCTGTCTCTTGTTTTTCTGGATTCATGAATATCTTCTTCGTATCGTTGTATTCGATCAAGTGACCATCTAAAAAGAATGCCGTCTTATCTGAAATACGTGAAGCTTGAGACATATTATGGGTCACGATGATCATCGTATACCGCTCTCTTAATTCTAACAGCATACTTTCGATTTTCCCAGTAGAAACAGGGTCAAGTGCACTAGTTGGTTCATCCAATAAGATGATTTCGGGATTCACTGCCAAAACACGTGCGATACATACACGCTGCTGCTGCCCACCGGATAAAGACAAGGCACTTTTATGCAGTTTATCCTTCACATCCTCCCAAACAGACGCTGCCTTCAGACTTTCTTCCACTACTTGATCAAGGACTTTTTTATCTTTTTCTCCTTTTAACTTCAATCCATAGATGACATTTTCATAAATAGAAAAAGGAAATGGATTTGGCTGCTGGAACACCATGCCGATTTCTTTTCTTAGTTCAACAACATCTGTTTTCGGACCATAGATGTCTTTGTCTTTATATAAAACACTTCCGGTGATCGTTACATTTGGAATCAGATCGTTCATTCGATTCAACGAACGTAGATAGGTAGATTTCCCGCAACCAGAAGGACCGATCATCGCTGTGATTTCACCTTGATTGAAACTTAGATCGATTCCCTTTAGTGCTTCTTTCTTTCCATAATACAGATGAAGATCTTTGGATGAGATAATTTCTTTTGTCATGTTGAGGCCTCCGTCTTAACCAAAATGACCGGACACATAATCTTCGGTTGCCTGAATTTTTGGTCTGGTAAATATCTTGTTTGTTTTGTCATATTCCATTACTTTTCCTAGATAGAAAAAGGCAGTGTAGTCGCTGATACGAGCTGCTTGTTGCATATTATGCGTCACGATGATGATCGTGTAGTCTTCTTTCAAGTTTACAAGTGTTTCTTCAACCGTTCCTGTCGAAATAGGATCCAAGGCACTTGCCGGCTCGTCTAACAGCAAGATATCGGGTTTCATCGCAATTGCACGAGCGATACACAAACGTTGCTGTTGTCCGCCAGATAAAGCCAAAGCACTTTTATCCAAGCTATCTTTTACTTGATCCCACAAAGCTGCTTGTTTCAAGCTTGTTTCAACGATTTCATCTAATTTCTTCTTGTTTTTTTCACCATGTTGTTTCAAAGCAAAAGTTATATTGTCATAAATCGATTTGCTAAAAGGGTTGGGGCGTTGGAACACCATGCCGATCCGTTTGCGCATTTCATAAACATCCACTTGAGGCGCATTGATATCCACGTCTTTATACATGATCTTTCCAGTGATCTTCGTATTAGCGATCCCATCATTCATACGATTCAAAGAACGAAGATACGTGGATTTTCCGCAGCCAGAGGGGCCAATCAATGCAGTGATCTTATTTTTTTCGAACTCTAGATCCACTCCCTTGATTGCTTCATTGTCGCCATACCAAACATGAAGATCATTCGTATATAATGCTACTTCCTTCTCTTTTGGCATGGTAATGACATTTGTTTCATTCCAATTATATTTTTTCATCTTACTTCTTCTCCTTAGGCTGAAGTCATTTTTCGGTATAATCGTTTGCCAATCGCACGAGCGCCGAAGTTGAACAGTAAAACAGCAATGATCAACACGGCAGAAGCACCAGCCGAAACAGAAACACCATCAGGCATCGTACCTTCTGTGTTGATCTTCCAAATATGGACAGCCAGTGTTTCAGCTTGGCGGAAAATGCTAATCGGACTAGAAACACTTAATGGATTCCAGTTCGTAAAATCTAATGCTGGCGCGCTTTGACCAGCTGTATAAATCAATGCGGCAGCTTCACCAAAAATTCTTCCTGAACTTAGGATCACACCAGTCAAAATTCCTGGTGTTGCTTCTGGAACAACCACTTTTATCACTGTTTCCCAGCGTGACAAACCTAACGCCAATCCAGCTTCTCGTTGTGTGTAATGGACCGCTTGTAAAGATTCCTCGACCGTTCGAGTCAAAAGAGGCAGGTTGAATACGGTCAAAGCCAATGCACCAGAAATGATTGAGAAACCATACTGGAATTGAATAACGAAAACCAAGAAACCGAATAAACCGACAACAACAGAAGGCAAAGAACTCAAGATCTCGATAGACGTACGGATCACGTCTGTCAGCCAGTTTTTTCCGGCATATTCTGAAAGATAGATACCCGCACCTAAAGAAATAGGAAAACTGATGATCATGGTAATCAAAAGCAAATAAATCGAGTTAAACAGTTGAATCCCGATACCACCGCCTTCTTGGTAGGCTTTGGAAGGTTCAGTCAAGAAAGACCATGAAATGTGCGGTATTCCTCGAACTAAGATATAAAGTAATAAAGCTGCTAAGATCAATACGATGATCCCTGAAACCACATATAGAACACCTGTAGCAATTTTATCTGAGCGTTTTGCGTTCATTATTTCAGCTCTCCTTTCTTCCCAATCATACGGATCACGATATTAAAGAATAATGACATCAATAGCAAGATCAGCGCTAATGACCATAACACATTATTTTCAACTGTTCCCATGATTGTATTTCCGATTCCCATTGTCAAGATGGACGTCAATGTAGAAGCAGGAGTAGTAAGTCCTGTTGGCATTAATGCCGCATTACCAATAACCATTTGGATAGCTAAGGCTTCGCCAAACGCACGAGCCATACCAAAAACGACTGCTGTTAAAATCCCGGGCACTGCTGCTCGCAGCACCACTTTGTAGATTGTTTGCCATCTTGTGGCACCTAGCGCTAATGAAGCTTCCCGATAGTGCCGTGGCACTGCCTTTAATGCATCCACAGTCATCGTTGTGACAGTCGGTAAGATCATAACGAATAACACAAATGTACCAGCTAAGATACCGAACCCTGTCCCGCCAAAGATACTTCTAACAAAAGGAACGATAACAGATAGACCGATAAATCCGTAAACGACAGATGGAATACCTACAAGTAGTTCGATGACCGGTTGCAAGATCTTCGTTCCGTTTTTAGGAGAAATCTCCGTCATGAATACTGCTGCTCCGATAGCAAATGGTGTGGCAACGATAGCTGATAAAAAAGTCACAATAAATGAACCTGTGATCATAGGCAATGCCCCTACCATTGGTTTCCCATTTGCTCCGATTTGGCTCGGATTCCAATCTGTACCAAACAGAAAATCAAATACATTGATCTTATCAGTAAAAAAGGTGGCCAAACCTTTACTAGCGACAAAATAAAAAATAGATAATACAACCAACACGATCAGCGCGATACATAAAAAACTAATAAATTTTCCGCGCTGTTCCATTTTTGAACGTTTTGATTTTGTTAATAATACTTTTTTCACATCTTCCACAGATGACTCCCCCTTAATCAGGTTTAACATACTCACTCAGTGTACAAATTGAACATCAATTTGGTTTTAATAACATGTAAAAGTTTAGCTAAGTTTGTAAATTTTGTGTAAAGATTACTCTTTAACAATGTTTCCTTGCCAATCACGTTCAACTTTCATATGTGAAACAGGGATATAGCCTAGCTCTCCGACAATATTATCTTGTACTTCATCAGATAAGATATAGTCTAAAAATTCTTTTGTCAGTTTTTTTGGATGGTCTCTTGTGTACATATGCTCATATGCCCAAATCGTCCATTTGTTCGTTGTCACATTTTCATCTGTTGGTTCCACACCGTTAACGTTCAACGTATCCACATCATCGGAAACGTAAGAAAAAGCAACATAGCTAATTGCTCCGGGTGTGTCCGCAACGATTTGGCGCACCATTCCGCTTGAATCTTGTTCCTGTGCCTGAACAGCTGTTTCTCCGTCCAATACCCATTTTTCAAACGTACTACGGGTCCCGCTTCCTGATGCACGGTTCAATATAACTACTGGCTGATCTTTCCCACCGACTTCACTCCAGTTTTTGATCTCGCCCGTAAATAATTTTTTCAGGTTTTCCATACTGATATCTTTTACGCCAATATCCTTGTTCACAATAGGAGTGATTCCAACAACTGCTACTCGATGATCGACTAATGCCGAAGCATCAATCCCTGATTTTTCTTCCGCGAATAAATCAGAATTTCCGATATCGACTGCTCCTGACTGTACTTGAGACAACCCAGTTCCGCTTCCGCCCCCTTGTACATTGATGAATTTTCCAGGATTTTCTGTCTGGTAGGTTTCAGCAACCGTTTCTACTAAAGGCTGTAAGGCAGAAGAGCCAACTGCAGTAATGGATTCTCCTCGATCAATCCACTTTGAACAGCCTGATAAAAGAATAGCTAATCCTATTATTGGTAAGAATAATTTTAGTTTTTTCATTAGAAATCTCCTTTAATCCTAAAGTATGTTTATTCTATCATTTTCATTACTTGATGAAAACGAATCAAAATCATTAAATAACAAAATAAATTCTCATAATTGCAAAAAAAGCTATCTCATTAAAAGTTTCTATGCTATACTGGCTTTGAAATGTGTCTCTTTTAATAGCATATATTAGCTTATTTCTTGCTTTCCCCAAAAAACAAGAGATACCCCAAAGTTAATTTCGCTCATGCGAGACGCTTTCTCCATTTCTGACGTACTCTCAGAAATGGCCCCGAGAGAAAAGGACACGAGATCTCCATCTATTGATGGCTCTCCTGTCCTTTTTGTATTTTAAAGGAGCGGCGAAATCAGTCTTGCTAATCCTTCTTTCATCTTAATCATCATCCCTCGGTTTTCATACACTTCTTTTGTGAGATGCGTCGAAATCTTTGAATCTTCAAAGAATGCTTTTCTTACGCGAGAAGCCATTCGTTCATCATAGATCAGTGTATTGACCTCAAAATCCAATCTAAATGAGCGAACGTCGATATTAGCTGAACCAACGGAAACGATGCCGCCATCGATAATCATCGTCTTTGCATGGATAAATCCATTTTCATATGTTTCGATTCTTGCCCCATACTCGATCAGCTCTGCAGCGAAAGAATACGTTGCCCAGTAAACGAGAAGATGATCTGGTTTGTTAGGTATTTGGATATGGACTTTTACGCCTGAGAGAAGAGCCAACTTCAATGCCTCATGAATCGATCCATCCGGTATGTAATACGGCGTTTGGATCAATATCTCCCGTTTGGCTAACGAAATCATTTTCAAATATGTCATTTTGATTTGCTCATGTTCAGTATCTGGTCCGCTTGTCACGATTTGAACAGCCATATCACCTGTAGAATGAATGGACGGGAAAAATTCCGGTGAATAGCCTACTTCTTTTGTATGCTGAGAATTCCAGTCCATCAAAAAACGGTTTTGCAAGGTGTAAACCGCTTCTCCATAGATACGCAGATGATTGTCTCGCCAATAACCAAATTTCTTTACCAATCCTAGATATTCGTTTCCAACATTGAACCCACCTGTATATCCGATTTTCCCATCAATCACTACGATTTTACGATGATTGCGATAATTGATTCGAGGATTGATATACGGAACGAATAGAGGAAAGAAAAATGCGACTTCTCCGCCAGCTTTTTTTAAATTCTGAAAAAAACTAGAAGAAACTTGTGTGGAACCCCATGCATCAAGAAGGACTCTGACTTTTACTCCGCGTCTTGCTGCCTCTGTCAATGCCTCTCGAACTTCTTCACCTAATGCATCACTGCGGTAAATATAATATTGGAAATGGATATGGTCTTCTGCCTGTTTGATATCCTCGATCAGCGCATCGAATTTTTCACGACCATCTGTAAATAAAGTGATTTCATTTTTAGTCGTATAAAGCGTACTTTCAAATACAGTAAGCATATAGATCAATTGTTTCACATCTACTTGTCCAGTAGGCGGATGAGGGTAAAGTCCTCGCATCAATGCCTGTTTGTCTTCTTCGATTTCTAGATTCTTACCGATTTTCCCTTGGATCTTCAAATCAAAGATTTTCTCTTTGGAAATCCCTCTTCCTAAAAAAATATATAAAATAAATCCTACAACTGGAATGAACATCAAAACGAGCAGCCATGCCCATGTTTGCGCGGTTTCCTTTCTTTCTCGAAAAACGATAATAAAGGAAAGCAAAATATTCATAATCAAAAGGATCGTAAAAAAATTGTCAACGATAATTTTCACGGCTTCACCTCTTTTTCTACCAACTTAAGAATACCCAAGTTGTTTTTTAAAGTAAAGGGAAAAAAGCCGCCCCATTTACTCCACTTAGCCAATAAAAAAAGAAAGCTGGAACGAAATCGTCCAACTTTCTGATTATATTTATCTTGTGACACTAGAATTTCAAGAAACGTCTCATAGAGATGATCGAGCCGAGTGAACCAATGATCACACCAATACCGACCATCAAAAGATTGATTTTCCAAACGATATTTTCTGGATGGATCAATGAATAATGAGATCGTAATAATGACGGATTGATCAATTGGTAAAACCATGCGTAACCAAATGTAATGATCAGTATCGGAAGAATGGCACCGATTAAGCCGATCCAACCACCTTCAAGGAAAAATGGCCAGCGGATATATCCATTTTTTGCCCCTACTAAACGCATGATCTGAATTTCACGCTGTCTAGATAAAATCGTGATCCGAATCGTGTTAGAAATGAGAAACATTGCTACAAACAACAGCAATGCCGCCGCAACTAATCCCCATGTTCGAACTGCACCAGCAATTTGGAAAATCCGATCTGAGGAAGCCCCACCGTAATCAGAACGGGAAACATTCTTCAAATCTGCCGCTTTTTCTGCTACTTGTTTTGTATAAGAAGGATCGGTAGCACTTACTACGTATACATCATATAACGGGTTATTATCTCCTTCAAACAATTTCCAAGAATCACCCATTTCGTTTTGGATTTTCTTCAATTCCTGTTCTTTGCTTGAAAATTCGACTTTTTTGACATGATCTAAGTCATTTAATTCTTTTTCTAGTTTTTTCATCTCTTCGTCTTTTGTACCAATGTCTACAAACACAGATACATCCACGTTTCCTTCTATATCTTGTGCTAGTTTGGTTGCGTTCATGATGACCGCCATGAACACGCCAACTAAAGTCAACGTGATCGTTACCGCACTGACCGAAGCTACTGTCATCCAGCCGTTACGTTTCAAACTCTTGATACTTTCTAATAAATGGCGGAAAAAGGTTCTAATCATCGTATCCATATTCCCCTTCCGCTTGGTCTCGAATAATGCGGCCGTTTTCGATAGCAATTACTCGGTGTCGAATCGTATTTACGATCGTACTGTTATGTGTAGCCATCACGACAGTTGTTCCTTGTGCATTGATCCGATCTAATAGTTTCATGATTTCCCATGAGTTTTCCGGATCCAGATTCCCTGTCGGTTCATCCGCGATAAGTACTTTAGGCGTATTTACGATTGCTCGGGCAATAGAAACACGTTGTTGTTCCCCACCAGATAATTCGCTAGGAAAGACTCGGACTTTGTGTTTCAAACCAACAAGATCCAGCACTTCCATTACTCGTTTTTTGATATCCCGAGGTTTTCTGCCGATAACTTGCATGGCGTACGCAACATTTTCATATACTGTTTTTCTTGGCAATAATTTATAGTCTTGGAACACCACGCCGATTTCTCTGCGTAGATAAGGAACTTCGCGGTTTTTGATGGCTATTAGATCATGACCTGCGACGTTCAAAGTTCCTTTTGAAGCTTTTTCTTCTCGATACATCAATTTGATGAATGTAGATTTACCAGCTCCAGACGGACCAACAACATAAACAAACTCTCCTTGTTCGATGACAATCGAGAGATTGCGGATAGCAGTGGTACCGTTTGAGTACTTCTTCATTACATCCTTCATTTCAATCATGGCGTTCTCTCCATATCTTTTTCAGTCTTTAGCTATTATAGCATGGCAATGTTTCAACTTGCTTGCAAAACCTTACAATTTTATTTCAATTTAACAAAGGGCTCTTATTGCAGATGCATTTTCAAATAGCCGTCAATAAATAAATCAAGATCTCCGTCCATAACAGCTTGGACATTTCCTGTCTCTACGTTTGTCCGATGGTCTTTTACCATAGAATATGGATGGAAAACATAAGACCGGATCTGTGATCCCCAGCCGATTTCTTTTTGTTCTCCTCGCAGTGCAGCTGCTTCTTGTTCTTTCTTTTCCACTTCTAATTGGTAAAGCTTAGCTTTCAGCATCCCCATCGCTTGTTCCCGGTTTTTCAATTGTGAACGTTGTGCCTGACTCGCTACTACTGTCCCTGTAGGCAAGTGAGTGATTCGTACAGCGGACTCTGTCTTATTGATGTGCTGACCACCTGCGCCACTTGCCCGATATGTGTCGATCTTCAAATCATCTGGATTGATTTCTATATCGATCGTTTCATCAAGCTCTGGCATCACATCTACCGAACAAAAAGAAGTATGACGTCGTTTCGCTGAGTCAAAAGGCGAGATACGTACAAGGCGATGAACACCTTTTTCTGATTTCAGATAACCAAATGCGTTGTGTCCTTTGATCAGTAGGGTCACACTCTTGATTCCTGCTTCATCACCTGCTTGATAATCTAGTGTCTCTACTTGATACCCATGCTGCTCTGCCCAGCGTGTATACATGCGTAAAAGCATGCTGCCCCAGTCTTGGGACTCCGTTCCGCCAGCCCCTGGATGCAATTCGACGATGGCGTTGTTTCGATCATAAGGACCATCTAACAACATAGATAATTCATACGTCTTCATTTTTTCATCTAGCGCATTGATACGTGTTTCTGCTTCTTCTTGCATGGCTGCATCAGGTTCTTCCTGCAACATCTCCACCATCAATTCGATTTCTTCCAGTTCTTCAGCAAGAGAATGGAATTGATCATAAGTTTCTTTATTTGCATTGTTTTCACTAATCACTTTTTGAGCAGCTTCGCTATCATCCCAAAAACCAGGTTCAGCCATTTTTGCTTCTGCTTCCGCAATGTCTTCTTCCAGCTGGTCTAAGTCAAAGAGACCTCCTGAAGCTTGTGACCTTTTCCTGCATTTCTGTCAGGAGATTTCGAATTTCGGATATTTCCATGTTTTTTCCTTCTTTCACTATACTTTTTTCATTATATCTAGTCTAACAGAATCAGCAAATAACAGAAAGAAGGTGAGACGAATTCTTTAAAAAAGAATTTGTCTCACCAATCCTGCTGTCAGAAATTAGTTTGCATCTTTTCCGTGACAGTTCTTATATTTTTTCCCGCTTCCACAAGGACAAGGATCATTTCTACCGACCTTGTTCACATGGATTGGTTGTTTTTTCGCGCTAGTATTACTATTTTCTTTGGCATCTCCATCTTCTGAGTGAGAAGCTGTTCCTTGAGAAACTTGCTCACGCTGTACGTTTTGACGGATCTCAGCTTTCATGAAGATACGAGTGACTTCATATTCAATGGCACCTACCATATCTTCGAACATCTTGTAGCCTTCTGTTTGGTATTCAACTAATGGATTGTTTTGACCATAGGCACGCAAGCCGATTGACTGACGTAATTGGTCCATTGCATCGATATGATCTGTCCATTTAGAATCCACGACACGTAAGATCACGACTTTTTCGAATTCCAGCAGTTGCTCTGGTCCGTTCAATTGAGCTGCTTTGGTATTGAATACTTCTTGTGCTCGTTCGTTTAGATATTCTTTGATTTCTTGAGGTTTTTTTCCTTCGATATCTGTAAGGGAAATACTGTCTTCATGGACAAGTGTGCTGCCAGCAAAATCGACGATACTTTCCAAATTCCAATTTTCTTTTTCTAATTGCGTATGCGCATCTACCATACGACTGATTGTCCGTTTGACCATATTCATCAGTGGTTTAGATAAGCTTTTTTCTTCCATGATTACTTCTTGGCGCTGTTTATAGATTACTTCACGTTGCTCACGCATCACGTCATCGTATTGCAAGACGTTCTTACGTGTGTCGTAGTTGTTTCCTTCTACGCGTTTTTGTGCAGATTCTACTTGTTTCGTCAGCATCTTGCTTTGGATCACAGCATCTTCGTCACCGATCTTCATTCGATCTAAGAAAGCTTTGATTCGTTCTGAACCGAATCGTTTCATCAAATCATCTTCTAAAGACAAGTAGAATTGTGACATACCAGGGTCTCCTTGACGTCCTGCACGCCCTCGAAGCTGGTTATCGATACGACGAGATTCATGTCGTTCTGTCCCGATAACTGCTAGGCCACCAAGTTCTCTTACGCCAAGCCCCAGCTTGATATCCGTTCCCCGACCAGCCATGTTGGTAGCAATCGTCACTGCGCCTTTTTGCCCCGCATTCATGATGATCTCTGCTTCTTTAAAGTGATTTTTCGCATTCAGCACTTCATGAGGAATACGTTCTTGATTCAGCATATCTGATAATAACTCAGATGTTTCAACCGCAACAGTTCCGACTAAGACAGGCTGTCCTTTGCGGTAGCGATCTTTGATATCTTGTACGACAGCATGGAACTTGCTTTGTAATGTTGGGTAAAGCAAATCTGGACGATCGTCGCGGATGACCGGACGGTTTGTGGGAATCTGGTATACTTGAATATTATAAATCTCTCTGAACTCTTCCTCTTCTGTCTTAGCTGTACCAGTCATCCCCGCAAGTTTCTTGTACATACGGAAATAGTTCTGGAAAGTGATCGTCGCCATCGTTTTCGTTTCGTCTTCGATCTCTACGCCTTCTTTAGCTTCGATCGCTTGATGAAGACCATCTGAATAACGGCGTCCATCCATGATCCGGCCCGTAAATTGGTCAACAATCAATACTTTTCCATCTTGAACAACATAATCGATGTCTAAAAGCATGATGTAGTTGGCTCTCAATGCTTGATCCAAGTGATGGGTCAATGCAGTATTTTCAATGTCATATAAGTTGTCCAAACCGAATGTTTCTTCAGCTTTTTCGATCCCTGCTTCAGTTAAACTGATTGTTTTTGATTGTATATCGATTTTGTAATCTTCTTCTTCTTTCAAACGTTTCACGAAGTTGTCTGCTCTTGTATATAAAGCTGTTGATTTTTCTGCTTGCCCTGAAATGATCAGCGGCGTTCTCGCTTCATCAATCAAGATCGAGTCAACTTCATCGACAATGGCATAATTCAGCGGACGTTGTACCATTTGATGACGGTAAACGACCATGTTGTCTCTCAAATAGTCAAATCCTAATTCATTATTCGTGCTATAAGTGATATCGCAATTATAAGCCTCGCGTTTTTCATCCGAAGATTTTGAGTTGATATTCAACCCAACTGTCAATCCTAAGAAATTATAAAGCTCGCCCATTTCCGTCGAGTCACGGGTTGCTAAGTATTCATTGACGGTAACTACGTGGACCCCTTCGCCAGTCAACGCATTCAGATACACCGGCATCGTTGCGGTCAAGGTTTTACCTTCACCAGTACGCATCTCAGGGATATTCCCATCGTGAAGCACGATCCCACCCATCAATTGTACGTGGTATGGATATAACCCCAATACACGTTTTGCTGCTTCCCGAACGACTGCAAAAGCTTCCGGAAGTAATTGATCTAATGTTTCTCCTTTTTGGTATCTGCTCTTGAATTCAGCAGTTTTTGCTTGTAATTGTTCATCAGTTAATGCTGCCATTTGGTCAGCATATGATTCAACTTTTTTTGCAATGCTATCTAAACGTTTTAGTTCTTTCTTATCGTTTTCGATAAGTGAACGAATCAAATTGGCCATGCGTTGTGTAATCTCCTTTTCCTTCTGTGTATTATCCAGACTATGTAGACTCTACTTTTCATTTTATCATTAGTTATAGATAATTGAAATATCTTAATCGTATTAAAGTAAGAACTTCATAATTTATTCATATTTCAACTAAAAAAGAGACGAATTCAAAAAAACTTGCGGCAGCTATTGACAGCTGCTGCAAGTTTTTGATGTTATTTAAGTATGGCTGATCAGTCTGTTTCGATCAATCCGTATTTTCCATCTTTTCGGCGGTAAACGATACTTGTACCATTTGTTTCTGCATCTTCAAAAATAAAGAAGTTATGTCCCAGCATGTTCATTTGTAAGACTGCTTCTTCACTGTCCATTGGTTTCAATGAAAGGCGTTTTGTACGTACGATATCTAATTCAGAATCGTTTTCGTTTTCTTCCTCTCCATTGAATAAAACAGCAGCATCTGCAGTATTCATGCCCGTTTCACGGGATTTACGATTGATTTTTGTTTTGAATTTGCGGATTTGGCGTTCCAATTTGTCAACAACCAAATCGATACTTGCGTATAGATCTGGAGAAGTTTCTTCGGCACGTAATACAAGATAAGGTAATGGGATCGTTACTTCCACTTTTGCTGTTTTTTCTGTATAAACTTTTAAGTTCACATGCGCCGTAGCATCGGGTGCGTCACTGAAATAGCGTTCTAGTTTGCCTACTTTTTTCTCAACGTAGTCGCGAATCGCTTCAGTTACTTCGATATTTTCGCCGCGTACATTATATCTAAACATAAAAATTACCCCTTTCGTCTACCACAATCAAGAAGGAGAAGGACCA
The DNA here is from genome assembly GCF_030053755.1 of Enterococcus sp. ZQ21. Lineage (NCBI taxonomy): Bacteria > Bacillati > Bacillota > Bacilli > Lactobacillales > Enterococcaceae > Enterococcus > Enterococcus sp. ZQ21. Next base: position 799,689 of record NZ_CP125658.1, on the reverse strand, counting down.
CTCTTTCCCTCTTCTTAATTCTATTATATCGAACTCTAGGTTATTTGCAAATTAAATCGCTATCAAATTTCCACATCTGATTCATCTTGCCAAAGAAATGGTTCGGATGATTTTCGGCTGTGCGTTCTGCAAGCAATCTGCTGCATGAAAAAGCGTCTGTCCTGTTGTATAGACATCGTCAATAATCAATATTTTTTATATTGTATCTTAGAAAGAGGTACGGCAAGCTCAAAAGGCTGAGGCATCTCCAATCTTTCCTTTCGCGTGTTTTTTGCTTGAGCAAGCAGATGTTGCTCTCTTTTGAGCAGCATCTGAAAAGGAATTTTTGCTGCTTTCAACATCTCGCTTACTTGATTGAATCCTCTTTCTAGCCACCTTTTTTCAGATAAAGGTATTGGACAATAAATATATGCCGGGTAATCTTTTTTTATCTGAGTCCATTTATATGCAAAAGTCCCTGCTAATCGGATGTCTCCCATAAACTTGTACCGATTGATCCAAGCCTGCATCTTTTCATCGTACGTAAAAAAGGCGCGGTGTTGAAAATCATATGCAGGATATTTCTTCTTCCATTCTTGACAGTCGTTGCAGTAAACGAAACTAGTCCTTGCTTTCTTTTTCGTCTCCTCGTATTTCAAATTGATTGGTTTTTGACAACCTGCACAACCTTTTGCTTCCAATAAATGGAATTGTGCGCGGCAAACTGAACATGTCTGAGGAAGTCTATATTTCGACACACCGATGATCTCGCTGAATGTTAAATTTTAGATGATGTCTTTACTGCAACAACAACATCTCACAGCATCTTCTTCCCTTCTTCGTTCATTTCTTTGATTTCCTGACAGGCTTTTCGAATAGCTGAAGTTTTTTCTTCATAGAAAAAATAGACCCGACTGTTCGTATAAGGACCTTTACGATCAGCTCTTCCTGCGATTTGCACCAAAGAGGATTTAGTAAAAACTGGATGATCTGCTCCTAAAACGATGACAGAGATTCTTTCAAATGTGACTCCTCTTTCTAGGATCATCGTGGTTAACAGTATCTCGTATGTTGCTTCTCGCATTTCCTGAACTTTCTTTGCCCGTTGATCGTCTTGTGAAGAAACATCTGTTATCTCATATTCTGGAAAAGCTTCTTGCAGTGTGATTTTTAAACGATGCATCATCGTAATACTTGGACAAAATAAAAGGATACGGTTTTCTTTGATTAGTTGCTGAATGATCCGCACCAAAGAGTTGATTTTCTTTTTGTTTCCACATTTTTGTCGCCAATTATTCATGAAAACAAGCACGGGTTCAGGAAGCAAGCGCCGATGAAAGCGCAAGGCAAGTTTGTGGAGCTCAAATGTCTGCTTGATTTCCTTTAGTAACTTCTCATCAGGCGTGGCACTTAAGTAGATGAATCGACCGTCTGGTTTGATTGCTGTTTGCACAGCGTGAGCTAGCCCAGCGTCCCCGCTATAAGGAAAAGCATCAATCTCATCAATGACTAATAAGTCAAAGGATCGATAAAAACGGTATAGTTGATGAATCGTACAGATAACAAAAGAACTAAAGGTATACGCTGTTGCTGTATTCCCATGGAGCAACATGATTGTTTCTTCTGGAAAAACAGGTCGATAGCGTAAAAATAATTCATTACAAACGTCGATTCGCGGTGTACAAATGGCTACTCTTCCTCCAGCTTTTAATGTTTTCACTAAAATCGGATAAAGCATTTCTGTTTTTCCTGCACCTGTTACCGCCCAAATAAGATGGTGTCTTTTTTCTGAATGATAAAGTATCCTCTCTGCGATTTCCGTTTGTTTTTCAGTAAGCTTTCCTGTCCAAGAAAAGACGACTTCTCGAGATTCTGCTTTTAGCTGATCAAATAAATATAACTCTTGTTGACTGTCGCATCGCCCTAAAGACAGGCAATGTATGCCAAAAATAGCCATAGTCTGCAAGCTGTCCCTCAAAGACAGGCGTTTTCACTCCACAACGATGACAAAGAATCCTGTTACCTAAACGTTCTACTGCTGCGATCTTCTTATAATTTGGTAAGTTTCCCTCCTCACAATCCATTGCTTCAATCTCTCTCGTAAGAAGCCTTCTGCCCCAAAAATGATTCATATCATTCGCCCTAAAAAAATATACGAAAAAACAAGCAATCTTTTTTTGGACTGCTTGTTCGATAGTTCTATATAATCTATTTATTCACCAATCAATGTAATTGCTTGGTCTAATACTTTTTCGCCATTCATCATTCCATAATCAGCCATATTGATGACGTCTAAAGGAATGCCTTTTGGTTCCAGACGTTTTTCAAAATCAGCTTTCATAAAGCGAACTTGAGGTCCTAATAACAGTACATCTACATCTTTATTTGCAAGATTATTATCTGCATCAGAAGCTGACACAGCGAAAATATCAGAATCGATTCCTTTTGCTTCCGCAGCTTTTTGCATTTTTGTTACTAGCAAACTTGTGCTCATACCAGCCGAACATACAAGCATGATTGTTTTTTTAGCCATACTTTTCTCTCCTTTTTAAAACAGACTACGCAAACGTTTTCTTAGCATCTGTTACTCTATTATATAAAAAGAAAGAAATTTGTCAACGTTTTCTAAACACGGTTTATTTAATCAAATAGCCAGCTAGATTTCACTAATTTATTGAATACGACATATTCTTTATCCAAATTGATGACCACTACTTCATAGCCTGCATTTAACCAGCCGTAGGCACCCTTTTCTGGATGTCTATAGTCATTTGCCCACCAATCTGTGCTTTCCCTGGCTGTTTTGGGAAGTCCGTTACTGGGAAACAACAGTTCATCAAATTGGGTAAAGGTCAATGTTACTTGGGAGCCGCCGTTGTTCTTCAAATAATGCGTAATTGCATCGTACTTTTTCATTCGTTCCTTCATCCCCGGATCCACCTGCCTTTGTCTTTATTATCGCATACTACAGCAATTGCGCAACCGTTATAGTGTTGAAACAACCTAGAACTTTCTTTATACTGAATAAAGCAACCGAAAAAAAGAGGTGACAAGATGATCGAACGTTATCGTACAATCAAAGAAAATGGACAAAGTGAGATCGAAATCAAGAAATCACGCTTTATCTGTTCTCTTAAACGAATAGAATCAGAAGAAGAAGCGAAAAACTTCATCCAAGAAATCAAAAAAGAACATTGGAAAGCAAACCATAACTGCAGTGCCTTCGTCATTGGCGAAAAAAATGAGATCCAACGAAGCAGCGATGATGGCGAACCAAGTGGAACGGCGGGCGTACCGATGTTGGAAGTCCTCAAAAAAAATCAACTGATCAATGTAGCTGCAGTAGTCACTCGATATTTTGGAGGAACGAAACTCGGCACGGGCGGATTGATACGTGCATACACTCATGCGGTCTCTCAAGCATTGTCCGACATTGGAATCGTAGAAGGTACCTTGCAACAGGAGATCTCCGTTGTGATCACGTATCCGCAACTAGGAAAATTACAAAATTATCTTGAACTACAGCATTTTTTCATAAAAGAAATCCAATACACTGATCAAGTCATCGTCATCTGTGCAGTGGATGAAAAAAATGCTGACAGCTTTAAAGAATCCATCATTGAGCTGCTGAACGGACAAGTCCAATTTGAAGAAGGTCCTGTTTCTTATCACGAGCAATTGGTAGCTGATCATAGATAAAAACAGGTGATTCTGATTCTCTTTTTTTCGAATAAGGAATCAGGGATCACCTGTTTTTTATTTTTCCAAATAAAACTCAAAACGATTTCCTACATATTGCGTACGCACATACTCAAATGGCGTGCCATCTTCAAAATAGGAAATCTGACGCAAACGAAGAACTGCATCTCCTCGTTTCACCTCTAAATAGTCTGCGATTTTCTCAGACGCCAATACAGCCGTGATCGTTTGATTCGCTGGACCGATTTTTTTCCCGCCTTTTTCTTCTAATGTGCGATACAACGATTCAGTAATCTCTGCTTTGCTGTAGCCATCGATCAGCTTTTGCGGAACACTGGCTACTTCAAAACAAATAGGGACATCATCTGCAAAACGAATACGTTCCATTCGCAAGATCGTGTCATCTTTACTCAAGTTTAGTTTTTCCATTTCACTTGAGCTTGGCGAAGTCAAAAAGTAAGAGATTGTTCGACTAGACGGTACTCTATTTTGCGATTCCATGATTTCTGTAAAACTTGTCGCGCCAGACATCTTTTCTTGTACTTTTTCTCGCGCAACATATGTACCCGAACCGATCTTTCTTTCTAAGATTCCTTCATCTGCCAAGTTTTGAATTGCTTGTCTCAACGTCATACGGCTGACATTGAATTTCACTGCTAATTCTCTTTCTGAAGGAAGACGGTCTCCGACTTTCCATATACCTTGTTCGATTTCATTTTTTAATTGGTCATGAATCTGTATATATACAGGTAATTGATTCGACATAACGTACACCCATCCTTTCGTTTCTTCTATTATAACTGGTATATACCTGATTCACAACTGAAAAAGATAAAGGATTCTATCCATAAGCAGATGATGTAGGTACAAATCCTTCTTCCCATTCCTATTAACAGAATCCATTTTCTAGATATATTCAATTGAGAAAATAACAAAAGACCCTATAATCGCTGAAAATGCCGATTTATGGATCTTTTGTTATTATTAGCGGTTTTTAGCCATCCATTTTTTTGTATGATTCGTTGGGCGTTTTGATTTTACATGGACTGCTTTTTCGCCTTTTTTAGGAATGTTCACTTCGATATCGTATTTTTCTGATTTGACCAAGTCATATAACTTTTCAGCTGCTTCGTCTACTTTTTCTTTCCACTTCATTTTGACCCCTCCAATTCTTTTTGTTAACTTAACTCTATCTTAAATTGACAGAATCTTCAAGGAACAAGGTAACAAAGCAAAAAAAAGAGCTCTCGAACTTACGAGAGCCTACGGTTGTGCTATACTGGGGTAGCTGGATTCGAACCAACGCATGAGGGAGTCAAAGTCCCTTGCCTTACCGCTTGGCTATACCCCAATGAAATGGAGGAGAGTGGATTCGAACCACTGAACCCTAAGGAACGGATTTACAGTCCGTCGCGTTTAGCCACTTCGCTACTCCTCCGAAAGGTTTGTATCAACCTGACTTAGTTATAATACCTAATTTTCCAGATTTTTGCAACCCTTTATTGAAAGTTTTTTTGATATTTTTTTATTCGTGCAGATTCCAGTGACGAATCACTGTTTCTATCGCATTTTCAAGACTTTTTTCTTTCCCAAAATCTTCTTCACCAAAGAAAATTTCATATTCTTTTGGTCCATAGGCTAAAATTTCACCAATCATTTTTTTCCCTATAAATAACTGAGTGACTTCATAATTCTTACCTTTGATATCTTTTTTTACTTCTTCGATACGCACTTCAATATCTTTATTTTTTTTTGACATCATTTTCACCTCTCAGACATTTTATCATATTGCAGACAATAAAACATTCCTTAGGTAAAAATCTCTTGTCCATTTCATCTTCTTTTATGCAAGAAGCGACTTCTCTAAAGCTCTTAATTCTCCCCTTGACCTATAGCGATATAGTTGGCCGCTGCGCCTACAAGATTAGCATCGTTTCTGTATTCACACAATAGGATCTGCGGCTCGAAATCATGCAAGTCGAATTGATCTGTCAACTTCTTCATTCTACTTTGGATCTCTTCAATGAGCCCATCCTTTGCAGAAACGCCACCGCCTAATACGATAACTTCCGGATCGAATGAAAATTGGATACTGAATAAACCTTTTGCAAGGTACGTATAAAAACTCTCAACTTCTTCTTTTGCTATTTCATCCCCGGTTTCTGCTAATTCAAAGACGTCTTTTCCGGTATAAGTATTCTTATCGACTCCTTTGCGTTCACAATACCGCCAAGCCATCTGTACGGCTGTACCAAGTTTACTAAATGTCTGATCGCCCTCTAAGAACATCAAACCGAATTCTCCACCATAAAGATGTGCACCTTTATTGATTTGGCCTTTCGTGAACATCGCTCCGCCAATCCCAGTTCCTACCACGACAAAAGCAACATCTTGATAATCACGAGCAGCTCCTTCATAAAACTCAGCCATTCCGGCACAGTTGGCGTCATTTTCAATCGTTACCGGAAGTTGAAACAAAGTTTCCAAATCTCTAAAAATATTAAAGCCATGAATATAAGGAATCGCACTGATTCCCTCAATTACCTGTTTCTCATTATTCACTACTCCAGGTGAGCTGATCCCAATTCCTTCAATCTCAAAAGAAAGACACATGTCTTTATAGACTTGTAATAATTGCGCTTTCATTTCTTTCCAAGATTCAGGCGTTGCAAATTGGCCCTTGCCTTTGACATCTTTACTATCCCAACAACCATATTTGACAGCCGACCCGCCAAAATCAAAAACTAATATCCCCATAAAAACATTCTCCTTTTTGCTTGCTAAAGCTATTGTAATGTATATGTTTAGTATTTGAAAGCATTTTCTCGGATCACTAGTCTATTCGTTAAAGCTGGTTTTGTGTAAGTGAATCGCTAAAATCACTTGATCTCGCAATTGTTCTCCGTTCTCAAAAATCGGTTTAGAATAATGATGGATAAAATAGTCTTTGACTCGACCAATCTCCACATAGCCCATTTTTTGATAGAGATGTAACGCAGCACTGCTAGTACTGCCGGTTCGTATGATGATCTGAGTTTGACTGGAAGCGAGTTGTGAAAGCTTCTGAAAAGCTGTCTCAAGGAGTTTCCCACCAATCCCTTTTCCTTGATGCGAAGGTTCTACAGCTACGTTAACGATTTCGAATTCTTTTTCCCTTACTATATAGATCAGTATACCTATTGTTTTTTCTTTTTCTTTCCATATCCAGCCGTTCCCCTTTGAAACATATACCTGAACTTTTTCTTTATCAGGATCTGCATCTAATAACAAGGACCATGGTAAATCTATCTTATTGAGTTCTTCGATCATTTTTGACCTCCATATATGTAGTCATGAAGTCGTTACTTTGATAGTCACTCTCTCTTTTCTTTATTGCTCAGTGCTACCCGTATTTTTCACAACCTTTTTTTGACGGTGTTCAAAATCCAGCACTTCGGCAATCACTCACAATTTTGCAAAATATGGGAAGCTATTTTCCAAATTGTTTCTTTATTGCTCAGTGCTACCCGTATTTTTCACAACCTTTTTATAATCTGGTTCTTTTTTATCTTTCTTATTTCTCGTTAATTGAAAGGTCAAAGGTACATAATCGATGCCGCCTTTGACAAAGGGATGACAGCGCAAGATCCGAGCCGTCCCCATTACCGTCCCTTTTAGCGCACCATGAGTTTGAATTGCTTTTATCATATAATTAGAACAGGTTGGGTAATAGCGGCAACTAGGCGGAAATGCAGGCGAAATAAAGCGCTGATATCCTCTAACTAAATAAATCAATATCTTCTTCATCAACTAGATTCCTTCTTTTCTTTTACTAAAAAAAGGGATCGCGACTAAAGTCAACGTTCCCTTCTGTTTTCTTTTATCCTATGCTGCTTCATGGCTCATTTCCTATCGACTAGAACCACCGTAATTAATTATCAATGAAAAAAGTCTCGAATATGAATCCACAAGCTGGGTTGAAATACTTTAAATGGATTGCCACCACCGATGACACCATATCCAATCATCGTTCCGGCTACAAAAAGAAGGATAAGCAATAAGATCACCACTAAAATCTTTATCAGAGTTAATAAGATATATCGTTGGTTACTCATTCAGCCACTTCCTTATGCAATCGTTTGTGCTGTTTTTTCAGCAGGAGTTTGATCCATGTCTACACGTTCAACATCTGCACCTAATTTTTGTAGTTTGATATGGAAGTTATAATAGCCACGATCTAGATAATTCAAGTTACGGACACGTGTGATTCCATTGGCTTTCAAGCCAGCTAAAACTAATGCTGCTGCTGCACGCAAGTCTGTTGCATACACTTCCGCACCTTGCAATTCATGGTTTCCATCCATGATTGCTACATTTCCATCGATTTTGACGTGGGCGTTCATACGGCGCATTTCTTCTAAATGTTGGAAACGATTTTCAAAAACTGTTTCAGTTACTACGCTTGTACCTTCTGCCACTAATTGGATGGCTGTCATTTGCGCTTGCATATCTGTAGGGAAACCAGGATGAGGCATCGTTTTTACATCTGTAGGTAAGATATGTTTTGGTCCGATGACACGGATTCCGCCTTCTTCTTCAATGATTTCTGCACCCATTTCGATCAATTTAGAAATCAATGGGCGGTTATGTTCAGAGATAGCATCAGCAATCAGTACATTGCCTTCTGTCATTGCAGCAGCGACCATAAAGGTACCAGCTTCGATACGATCTTGTACGATTGAATGGTTGACTGCATGTAAATGATCAACGCCTTCGATACGCATTGTTTCAGTACCCGCTCCATAGACATGCGCACCCATTTTATTCAAAATATTTGCTAAATCAACGATTTCTGGTTCGCGAGCTACGTTTTCAATGATGGTTGTTCCTTTTGCTTTTACGGCAGCCATCATGATATTTTGAGTAGCACCTACACTAGGAAAATCTAAATAAATCGTGTTACCGATCAATTCATCTGCAATTGCTTCAATATAGCCGTTTTTTTGAATAATTTTTGCTCCTAAAGCTTGAAATCCTTTTAAATGTAAATCGATTGGGCGTTTACCAATCGCACATCCACCAGGCATAGCCACTTTTGCATGTCCATTTCTAGCAAGTAGCGGTCCCATCACAACGATTGAAGCACGCATTTGACTAACATACTCATAAGGCGCTTCGATTTCTAATTGTCTTGAAGCGTCGATTGTTACTTGATTCTTTTGTTCATCAAAATCTACATCTACATTTAAGTGACGAATCACTTGATTCATAGTGAAGACATCAGAAAGAATCGGGACGTTGTCTAATGTCGTAATACCTTCTTCTGCTAACAAACTGGCAGCTAAAATAGGCAATACAGCATTTTTAGCTCCTTCAATTCTTACTGTTCCATTTAATTGATTGCCACCTCTTACGATGATCTCTTCCATGTTGTTGTTCCCTCCAAAAAATTCCAATGAGCATACACTTACTCAAAATCTTTTCTATTATAACACCCTTCCTTTTAAAATAGTACCTTTTTTTAAAATTTACAGGCTAACGAAAAGATTTCGGCATAAAGCGATAACTTCTAAGAAAAAATTACTTGCAGTGTACCCTAAAAAGATTGAAAAAAGTACGATTGCCATTCTAATTTGCGTATTATGCATTGGTCTAAAAAAAGTCTCAATGCGTAACGAACGTAAAGACCAGAAGGCTAAGTAGATAAACGCCAAATGACTCACGATTCGAAGTATCGCATCAATTCCATATACTTGCATAATGACGTCCTTTCTAACAGTTGTTTTTATAATAACTAATAAAATGATAATACCATAAAATGTATAAAAGGAAAAACAAGTATACTTAAAAATAGAGGAATACCCTTACATTTTTAGGAAATAAGGGGAAAAATATGCAAAAAAAGAGACTGAGACAAAAGTCTTGTCTCAGTCCTTTATTCCTAATAAAGGGTGTTCTCCTGCCAACTACTCGGTCACAAGCCACAATATTCATCAAACATGAGAACCTGTTTTTTAATTTGTTCCTTGTGACTCGGAGCTGAATGGCAGGCTCACGACCTCTGATTCACGGTGTTCCAGAAGTAGCTCCTTCGAAAAATAAGCTGACCACTTCTGTCGCAACCTCTGATACACGGATAAACATCCGCTTCTCATTTTATGAGTGCTTAGATACTTTAATACGATTGATTGCTCGATGCAACGCAACAGTTGCCCGCTTCAATTCGTTCGTATCTTGTTTTGCTTTTGCTTCTTCGATTTGGCGTTCTGCACGTTGTTTTGCACGTTCAGCACGAGATACATCGATATCCCGTTCACGTTCCGCACTATCAGCAACGATTGAAACCACATTATCACGCACTTCCATGATTCCGCCATTCACAGCAATCCAATCGACATGGGTATCTGAATCTGTCCGTTTTACACGAACTTCATCAATCGTCAAAGGAACGATGATCGGTGCATGTTTAGGCAAAATCCCAAGCTCACCGGCTGTCGTACGTGCGACGACGATAGCTGCATGGTGATCATAGACCAAACCGGCAGGAGTTACCACATTTACTGTTAAATATTGATCCATGGGGCACCCCTTTCTAGTAGCCTAGTGTTTTCGCTTTTTCTACGACGTCTTCGATTCGGCCAACACTTCGGAAAGCTTCTTCAGGAAGATCATCGTATTTGCCTTCCAAGATTTCGCGGAATCCTTTCACTGTTTCTTCTACAGGAACATAAGAACCTGGAAGACCAGTAAATTGTTCAGCCACGTTAAAGTTTTGTGACAAGAAGAATTGGACTCTGCGAGCACGAGAAACTAACACTTTTTCCTGATCGGATAATTCATCCATACCTAAGATAGCAATAATATCTTGTAATTCACGATATCGTTGCAATACGTGTTGGACTTCTGTTGCTACTTTATAGTGTTCTTCTCCCACGATTTCAGGTGCTAAAGCACTTGAAGAAGAAGCCAATGGATCTACCGCTGGATAAATCCCTTGTTCTGTTAATTTACGTTCCAAGTTGGTTGTCGCATCCAAATGGGCGAATGCTGTTGCCGGCGCCGGGTCAGTGTAATCATCGGCTGGCACATAGATGGCTTGGATCGATGTAATCGAACCTTTTTTCGTAGATGTGATACGTTCTTGCAATTGACCCATTTCTGTTGCCAATGTTGGTTGATAACCAACCGCAGAAGGCATCCGTCCTAACAAGGCTGATACTTCAGATCCAGCTTGAGTGAAACGGAAAATATTGTCGATAAACAACAGTACATCTTGGCCTTCTACATCACGGAAATATTCCGCGATCGTCAAACCAGTTAACGCAACACGCATACGTGCACCTGGTGGTTCGTTCATTTGACCGAACACCATGGCTGTCTTTTCGATAACTCCTGAATCTTTCATTTCATAATACAAGTCATTACCTTCACGAGTCCGTTCACCGACACCGGTAAATACAGAAATACCACCGTGTTCTTGGGCGATATTATGGATCAGTTCTTGGATCAGTACGGTTTTACCAACACCGGCACCACCAAATAGTCCAACTTTCCCACCTTTTAAATATGGGGCAAGCAAGTCGATAACTTTGATCCCTGTTTCCAAAATTTCTGTACTTGTACTTAATTCGTCAAAGGCTGGTGCTTTTTTATGAATTTCGCTTCTTTCCGCATCTTCTGGGAAAGGTGTTTCTAAATCGATCGTATCTCCTAGTACGTTGAATACGCGACCTAATGTTTCTTTACCTACAGGAACAGAGATTGCTTTGCCTGTATCAATGACTTCCATTCCTCTTTGTAAACCATCTGTTGATTCCATCGCAATGGTCCGGATCACTCCGTCCCCTAATTCTAATGCTGCTTCAAGAACAACTTTTGATTTATTTTCGTCATTTTTATAAACAACTAATGCGTTGTTGATATCTGGTAAGGATTGGTCTAAAGAAAATTCCACGTCGACAACGGGACCGATTACTTGAACAATCTTGCCTGAACTCATCTTTTTTCCTCCAATCTCAATACTATTCTAGTGCCGAAGCTCCGGCAACAATTTCGGTAATTTCTTGGGTAATAGCCCCTTGTCTTGCACGGTTATAAGAAACCGTCAGCTCATCAATGATATTAGCAGCATTATCAGTTGCTGTTTTCATTGCTGTCATACCAGCAGCATGTTCTGCTGTTTTGGCGTCAACGATCGCACCGTAGATCAAACTTTCAGCATACTGAGGCAATAACTGAGACAAGATTTCTTCTTTTGAAGGTTCAAAAATATATTCTTGTTCGAAAGTCGTTGCTTCTTCTGGATCTAAGTCTGAGATTGGCAGCATTTTTTCTACACGAAACTGACTAGTTAGCGAATTGATATGATGGTTATAACATACGTATAATTCATCGAATACTTCGTTTTGGTACATAGTTGTTGCCATATTTACGATTTTGCGGACTTCATCAAAGCTTGGCTGATCAGATAAATTGCGCAGCTCATATGCTAGGTTGATACCGCGTGCTTTAAAGAAGTCTGCACCAGTTCCGCCAATTGCGATCATCACGTAATCATCGGGTGATTGGTGGTCTTCTTCTAAAATAGACATCGTTTGTTTCAATATCGAACTGTTATATCCACCGACCAGACCGCCATCTGCAGTGATGACGATATAACCGGTTTTCTTCACAGGACGGCTGAGCAGCATGCTGTTGTAATTGATATCCCCTCTAGGATTTTCTGAGGCAATATCATTTAACTGAGTAGCAGTCAAATGCGTAACGATTTCTCTTACTTTTGTTGCATAAACCTGAAACTTCTGTGAAGAAGCTTCAGATTTTGTCAACTTAGAAGCAGACACCATCTGCATTGCCCGCGTGATTTGGCTCGTTTTTTTCGTTGAAGCGATACGTGTCTTGATTTCATTTAATGAAGCACCCATTCATCTCACCTCACTATGCATTTTGAATGGATTTCAATTTATCTTCTGTAGAGGAATTATTTCCTTTTGTAGCTAAGAACATGTCTTTATATTCCTGAATCGCACTATTCAACGTTTCTTCTTCTGGAAGATCTTTTGTTGTACGGATTGTTTCAAAAATATCTGAATGATTGGTATCCAGATATTCGAATAATTCATGTTCGAAGTCTAAAATACTGTCTACAGGGATACTGTCCAAGAATCCATGTGTCAAGGCATACAAAATCACTACTTGTTTTTCAACAGCTAGCGGTGCATGCAGTTTTTGTTTCAAGATTTCTACTGTACGGCGTCCACGATTTAGTTTTGCTTGTGTTGCCGCATCCAAATCAGAACCGAATTGTGTAAATGCTTCTAATTCACGATAACTTGCTAAGTCTAGACGTAAAGTCCCAGCAACTTTTTTCATTGCTTTGATTTGCGCAGAACCCCCTACACGAGAGACAGATAGTCCGGCATCAACCGCTGGACGAGTACCCGCGTAGAACAAGTCGCTTTCTAAGAAGATTTGTCCGTCAGTGATTGAGATAACGTTTGTTGGGATATAAGCAGAGATATCTCCAGCTTGTGTTTCAACAAATGGCAAAGCAGTCATTGAACCGCCGCCTAGATCATCACTTAATTTTGCTGCACGTTCTAATAAACGTGAGTGCAAGTAGAAAACATCCCCAGGATAAGCTTCACGACCTGGTGGACGGCGAAGTAGCAAGGAAAGTTCACGATAAGCAACAGCTTGTTTTGAAAGATCATCAAAAATGATCAATACATGTTTACCGTTGTACATGAATTCTTCACCCATTGCAGTACCAGCATATGGTGCGATATAAAGCAATGGTGCTGGTTGAGACGCACCGGCATTCACAACGATTGTGTAATCCATTGCGCCATATTTTTTCAATGTTTCAACTTGTGTACGAACTGTAGAATCTTTTTGTCCGATTGCTACATAGATACAGATCATATCTTGACCTTTTTGGTTGATGATCGTATCGATCGCAATAGAAGTTTTCCCTGTTTTACGGTCACCGATGACTAATTCACGTTGTCCGCGTCCGATTGGCACAAGGGCGTCGATTGCTTTTAGCCCTGTTTGCATTGGTTCGTTAACAGATTTACGTTGCATAACACCTGGTGCCATCGCTTCTACTGGACGAGCTTTGTCAGTAACGATTTCACCTAGTCCGTCGATTGGTTGACCTAGCGGATTGACTACCCGACCGATCAAGGCCTCTCCAACTGGAACTTCCATGATCTTACCTGTTCGTTTTACTTTATCTCCTTCACGAATGGACTCGAAATCGCCAAGGATAATGATACCTACATCATTTGACTCTAAGTTTTGCGCCATTCCGTATGAGCCGTTTGAAAATTCAAGCAACTCACCACTCATCGCGTTTTCTAAACCATGTGCACGAGCGATCCCGTCACCTACATAAGTTACGGTACCGATTTCTTCGACTGAAAGCACGTTTTGATAATTTTCAATTTGTTCTTTAATCAAGGCACTAATTTCTTCTGCTTTGATGGCCATTCGATTCACCTACCTCTTTGTACTATCTGTTTAATTGATTACGCATTTTTTCTAATTGCGTGCGAATGCTTCCGTCGATTACTCGATGGTTGGCTTCAACAATCGCGCCACCAATAATAGAAGAATCAACGATTTGTTTTAATTCAACTGATTGATAGTCCATTGTTTTTGCAACATTCTTTTCTAATTGTATTCGTTGTTCGTCTGAAAGTGGGACTGCTGTTGTGACACTTCCCAATAGTAACCCTTGATGTTCATCATATCGACGTTCATATTCTTCGATCATGAACAAAAGGTCATCCATTCGGTTATACTCATAAACAACTTCTAAAAAGTTTTTAACGATCCCATCATAACCGCTGACAAGCTTGTCCATGATTTCTCGTTTTTCATGAGGTTCTAGACGAACATCACTTAACATATTTCCTAATCCAGGTACTTGTTCATAGATTTGACGTAAACTTACGAGATCTTGATAGATTTCTTCTGCTTGATTTGAATCGATCGCCAGTTCAAATAAAGCTTTCCCGTAACGTCTTCCTACTGTATATTTATCTAGTTTCATTTGAAGAACCTAGACCTTCAATGTATTGATTGATTAATGATTCATGCATTTCTGGAGATAATTCTTTGTTCAAGATTTTTTCCGCGATTTGAAGAGAGAGTTCTGCAACGTCGTCTTTTACAGAGTTCAGCGCTGAATCACGTTCTACAGTGATATCAGCTTGGGCTTTGCTTTTTAGACGAGCTGCTTCTTCTTGAGCATCCTTCAAAATATTTTGGCGGCTTAATTCTCCACTTTCTTTCGCATTTTTGATGATATCAGCTGCATCAGAACGAGAGGCTAACAATTGTTGTTCGCGTTCTTGTTCCATTTTCGCTGAGTTGATGCGAGATTGTTCTGCAGAATCTAAATCATTGGCGATCTTGTCTTCACGTTTTTTCAAAATATCGCTGATTGGTCCCCAAGCAAAGTGCTTCAAGAGAGCCAGTAGTATCAAAAATGAGCCGCTGACAACGATGATATTACCTAACATCGCATTGCCAACTTCTGCAATTGCCAATTGATTCAGCATAGGCGAGCCTTCCTTTCTTTGGAGTATTTCTAGTTTCCATGTAAAAAAGCAGTAACAAACGATGTTGTTTCTGCCTTAATACTGATTCAATTAAACGGCAAAAACTAGAATCAAGGCGATAACTACCCCTAAGATAGGAACAGCTTCAACTAGAGCTACCCCGATAAACATTGTTGTACGGAATTGACCAGACATTTCAGGTTGGCGAGCCATTGATTCGATTGTTTTAGAGATAACTTGACCGTTACCATAACCGGCTCCGATTGCTGCTCCCATGATTGCGATTGCTGCTGCGATATAATTCATAATTGTTTTCCTCCTAAAATAGATAAATAGTAGTTTGTTTTTTAACCGAGTATTATTCTTCTACTTCAATCTTATGGCTCATATAAACCATTGACAAAGTAACAAAGACAAATGCTTGGATGCTCCCAATAAACAAGGAGAACGCGATCCAGACCATCTCTAATGGAATTGCTAATGGTAATGAGAACCAGCCTAAGCTTGTCATCATTTTTGCAATCAAGGTTAGCAAAACTTCCCCCGCATAAATATTCCCATAAAGACGTAAAGCAAGTGTTAATAAGTTTGTAAATTCTTCAATCAGTTTCATCGGAAACATAAAACTATAGGGTTTCAAGAACGAATTTACGAAATATCCTTTGAAGCCTAACTTTTTCACCCCGAATAAGTGAGTAAGTAAGATCATTATAAATGCCAGAGTTAAAGTAACAAACGGGTCTGCTGTCGGGCTTTTCCAAAGTGTTGTTTCGTTAGGTAAGACGATTTTTGTTACTAAACCGATGTTGTTTGCAACAAAAACAAATAAAAACAATGTAAATGCCAACAAATGGAAATTGCTCAATTCTTTTCTAGGCAGATTATCTGTTACGATTCCTCGACTAAAATCAATGATCCATTCTATCGCATTTTGTTTGCCTGTTGGTTTCAACTTAAGATTTCTTGTAAAAAAGTAAGCTAAGAAGAAAACAATCAAACAGGTCAGTAACACCATTATACAAACTGTACCATCAAACCAAATTGGTCCAATGTGGAACGTTAGCGAGCGTTCATCCAATCCATTTCACCTCTTTTCCCCGAAATTCACATAAAATCAATTCATGTGCGTATCTGGTTTTTTCCAATCGGTTTCTAACCACACGGTATCATACCACCATGAAACAGAAAATTCAAAACATTTTCATGAAAATTAGACACTTTTTTATTTCAGTCAAAAACGAAACGAATTTTTCCCCATGCACGGTGCTCCTGATCTAAGAAAAAACCTGTGATAATCATGTTTTATCAGATTAAATGCTAACAAATTTTATCATTAAGTAAAAGCAAAAGCACCGAATATGCGAAAAAGGATAATGAAATTATCTAGAGAAATTTTTTAATGTTCGATCAATTTGTCGATCGATATCTTTTCGTTTCAAATCTTCCCGTTTATCATACGATTTTTTCCCTTTTGCCAGACCAATCAATACCTTGGCATAGCCGTTACGAATATAGACTTTTAAAGGAACAACAGTGATTCCCGTGTTTTTCAATTCGTTTTCAAGACGAACGATTTGTTTCTTGTGCAATAATAGTTTTCTCGTGCGCAACGGATCATGATTAAAAATATTTCCTTGTTCATAAGGACTGATATGAACATTATGCAAGAAAGCTTCCCCGTTGCGGACGCGAATAAATCCATCTTTCAGATTGATCCGGCTGTTTCGTATCGACTTGATCTCCGTTCCTTGCAAGACCATCCCTGCTTCCATCGTGTCGATGATCGAATAATCATGGCGAGCTTTCTTATTTTGTGCAATTAGTTTTCCCTCGCCTTTTGGCATAGCTGTTTCCTCCAACTCATTTTATTTTTTCTTTTTCTTCTTTTTGACACCTTTGTAAAATGGCTTTTTCCCTTTTTTCTTACCGAACGTTTGCTTACTATCACTATATCGTTTGTTCTTCTTGCCATTTTTTTCTGAGCGTTTGCCTGCTTGTTTTCCTTCTCGTTTTCCAGATTTTCCATTGCGTGCTTTTGGACGTTCCAACGCAGTGACCTCTTCTGCGGAAACGAGTTCAAAATCCACTGCTCGTTCATCTGGATCAGCTTTGACTACTTTTACGCGCACTTTTTGTCCGATTTTAAAAGTCAGACCAGTTCTTTCACCTACAAGCGCTAAATGATTTTCAATAAAATGGAAGTAGTCTTGTTTCAATTCATTGATATGGATCAATCCTTCTACTGTATTCGGTAGTTCGATAAACAGTCCGAATTTCACAACAGAGCTGATGATCCCGTCGAATTCTTCTCCCACTTTGTCCATCATGAATTCTGCTTTCTTCATCGCATCTACTTCACGTTCTGTTTCTACTGCGCGACGCTCCATCTTAGAACTATGATCCGCGATTTCAGGAAGTTCCTCAGCCCATAAACTTTGATTGCTTTCACTTTTATCTTGGCTATAGGAACGGATCAGCCGATGGACGATCAGATCGGGATAGCGTCGAATAGGAGATGTAAAATGTGTGTAGTAATCTGCTGCTAAGCCATAATGCCCAAAATTGTCTTCTGAATAGCGTGCTTGTTGCATACTTCTGAGCAACATAGTATTGATAACTGCCGCTTCTGGTTTATCTTCTACTCCTTCGATCACATGCTGTAAATCTTTCGGTGTGATCGTTCCTTTCGTTCCTCGTACCAGAATGCCCAAAGCTGAAGCAAAATCAAAGAAGCGCTGCATTTTTTCTTCTTTTGGCTGTTCATGGATTCGATAAATAAACGGAAGATTTAATTTATTATAATGTTCAGCTACCGTTTCGTTGGCAGCAAGCATAAAGGATTCGATCAAGCGTTCACCTATCCCTCTGCTTCTTAGCTGGATATCATTTGGGTGTCCTTCAGCATCAACAAGGATCTTCGCTTCACGATCCTCAAAAGAAATCGCTCCACGTTTGATTCGCATCGTTTCAAGGATTCGATGCAACTCACCCATTTCTTGGAACATAGGCACGAGCTGAGCATAACGTTGCATCGTTTCTTCATCTTGATCTTCTAAGATTTGATTGACAGCTGTGTAGGTCATCCGTTCTGTTGTTTGGATCACACTTGGAAAAATCTCATGAGAGACAACTTGTCCATGTGGATCGATCTCCATTTCACAACTCATGGTGAGTCGTGGAACATGGGGATTCAATGAACAGATACCATTAGATAAACGTTGTGGGATCATCGGAATCACTCGATCGGTCAAATAGACACTTGTTCCTCTTTCGTATGCTTCTCTGTCCAGTTGACTGCCTTGCGTCACATAGTAAGATACATCTGCAATGTGTACTCCAAGAAAATAATTACCATTTTCTAATTTTTTGACCGTCACTGCATCATCTAGATCTTTTGCATCTTCTCCATCAATCGTAACAATGAGCTGATCTCTTAAATCTCTGCGTCCAACAATATCCTTTTCGCTGATCTGGTCTGGAACTTCATCTGCCTCAGACAACACATCATCAGGAAATTTTGTAGGAATACCGTTAGCCACGACAATCGAGAGGATATCCATGCCAGGGTCATTCTTATGACCAATCACTTGCTTGATTATCCCTTCTAAACTAGTCGCATACCCTTTTTCAGGGTAATGGGTCAGTTCGATCAATACAATACTTCCGTCAACTGGACGAACTCCCTCTGCCGCTGCATACACTTTGAATTGGTTAAGCTTTCTATCTTTCGGGATGACCACACCATAAAGATCCGTTTCCTGTATCTCTTCGTCTGAATAAGCAACAAATTCTCCGGCTAACTGAGTAGTCGCTCGGTCTCGAATCTCCACTACTTTTCCCTCTGCTCCGCGATCCATATCTGTATTTGCTCGCTTCATGATATCAATTGCTACGGTATCCCCATTCATTGCAAAGCCAGTCGCTTCTTTCGGGATATAGATATCATCTTCTTCGGGATCAATCGTTACAAATCCAAATCCTCGTTCATTTGCCCGAAATGTCCCTTCGACCAAGATCGGTTTTAAAGGAAGTTCGACTTTTCCTTTTTTATTGAAAACGATACTCTGTTCTCTTTCCATTTGAGCAATCGTTTGTACTAGTAATTTAAAATCATCGCTTTTTTGAAAGCCTAGACCTTCAGCGATTTCTTCCATAGAAAAACTACGTTTGCGACTGCTTTCCATGAAAAAGAGAATTTTCTCTTTTATTGTTTCTTTTGTCATATTTATTCCTCATTCCAAGGTAATTTTTCTAAAAATTCCAACACGTCTTTTTCTAATTCGCGTCTTGCTGTGCCAACTGTAATCACATGACCGCTTTCAGGATACCATTGAAGTGTCACTCGTTGGCGGCTCAATTTGCGTGCCGTTTCAAATACACCATTTGGGTCGATCATTTCATCTTTCCCAGCTTGAGCTAAAAATATTGGCTGTTGGATATCTGATAGTCTACTTTCTGCGATTGCTGCTTGGTCTTGTATATCCATTAATTGATGTTCAGCTAACGAGCGGTAAGACACAGCTTTTTCATTGATTTCTTTTTCTGGTTTGCCTGCTATCTTCAGCACTTGACGTACATATTTTTCAAAATTTTCAGGCACGTTTGTTTCTACAGGAGACAGGGGCGAACAGAAAAAACCGCCGCCAATTACTGATTCTTCTTCTAGTGCCCGTACAGCAAAGATGCCACCCATCGATAATCCCAATACGGCAATATCAGAAAACTGTTCAGACTGTAAAAAATGGATAGCTTTTTTAGTATCTGCCCACCAGCTTTCTGCTTTTTCTTGCAAGATATCATATGGCTCCATCGTTCCATGTCCTTTAAATAGCGGCGCATAGACTGTATAATCTGCTTTTTCTAAAAACCGTGCGAGCATCCGGACATCATTTGGACTTCCTGAGTACGCATGAAGCAGCAAAACTGCTCGTTTTCCATGTTTTGCATAAAGGGGTTTTGGTAATTGTTTCACTCGTTTCACCTCTTTCGCCTCATTTTACCATAGTTTCTTTCATAACTTCTTCTTAAGCGTTCTCTTTGCAATAAAAAAAGCCGCCCGCCGTTGTGCGAGAGGCTTATTCGACTACTTCGAAGATAAAAATGCTAGGACAAATAATAAGATCATCCAGACAGCTCCCATGACTGCAGTTGATCGCTGCATGACAGCTTCAAAGCCGCGAGCTTTTTGTTTGCCGAATAGTTGATCCGCACCGCCGGTAAATGCACTCGCTGCACTATTTTGCTTGCTTGGCTGCATCATAATCGCAATGACCATAACAATCGATAAAACGATCACGATTCCCAAAATTAAATTATACATATAGCAGCCTCCTTCCCAAAAGATATCGTCTCTTTAACTTTATCATAGATAAAACTCCGTGACAACTCTATATAAATGGAAAAACAGCTGAAAGTGCAAATCTTTCAGCTGTTATTATTATGATTGGCGTAAGACGTCATGATACTCTGGTTTCTTCTCAAACTCTTTTTTTGCGTAAGGGCATAAAGGGATGATCTTTTTCCCCTCTCGTCTTGCTAGTTCTACTCCAGTATACACTAGCTTTTCAGCTAATTTTTGACCACGATATGCTGGATCGACAAATGTATGGTCAATAATCATGATGTCTGGCCCCGCATCCGACCATGTCATTTCTCCGATTTCTTGTTGCTCATCATTGAATAAAGCAAGACGATTTTTTTCCTCTTTGATTTCCATATGCCGCACTCCTCAAATAACTGATATTTTTTTATTCCTACCTTATTTTAACAGTCTCATGGTCTATAAACAATTATTTATCCTCGGATTGCTTACAAAAAGGAAGAGAAAATCAATCCATCGTTATTCTTTGTTCAATAAATGAAAAAATCACTGTCCAATAGGTTTTCGGATCTTTCATCGATGCTTCCAAATGTTCTGCTTCTGGAACAAGCAGTAATGCTTTATCCCCTGCTGTAGCGTTTTGAATCGTGTATGCTGCTTCTGTAGGAACAAAATGATCTCTTTCACCATGGATGACTAACAAAGGCAAATGGTTACTACCAAGCTGTCTTGTAGCTGATGCTTGCTTTAAAGAATAACCTGCGTATTTCTGAGCATAGTGATTCGCATATCTCATGATCATTTTTTTAGGAAAGACCGTGATTTTACTTAACATGTACCGAAATTCCGCATAAACAGAAACATATCCGCTGTCTAAGATAAATCCTTTGACTGCAGATGGAAGCTTTTCACCACTTGCCATCATAATCGTAGAAGCGCCCATCGAACCGCCGTGCAAAATAATGGAGGCATCTGGTTGTTCATCTAAGATGAGTTGGATCCATGCAATTAAATCTAGCCGATCTAGCCATCCCATTCCGATGATTTCTCCTTCACTTTCTCCATGCGCACGTAAATCGGGTATAAGAACGTTGAATCCTTTCTCTGCATATCTTTTACCTATATGAGACATATCTCTTTTCCCTGTACTTCGATAATCATGTACACAAATGACCCATTTATTCTGCTGAGTTGGTTGGATGAACATCTGTCCAGCTAGTTTCAACCCGTCATAACTTTTGATCGTTTTCGGTATTCCTTGTTCCCAGAAGCTTTCACACTCTTCTTCTAATTTTTGCCGCTTTTTTTCTACTGACGTGACTGCAGCAGGATCCATCAAGCGGTGCCCAGTGTCTTCATACCAGTCATAGCCTCTCTGTACTCCCGCTCTTACTAATTTCTTTGCATAAAAATAAGAAAGAAAATGGTAACTGATTCCTATAATTATCAGAATAAGAATGAAATAAAAAATAACCATCGTACACCCGCCGCTTTCTGCCAAACTATAATCTATTTATTATACAATATACCGATCAATAGGATTCTTTTTCTTCGGCACACGTAAATTCCATTTCCTTTTCATTGTATCATTTACTTAAAGTTCTTCTCAATAGATTTACTTGTAAGAGAGCATTTACATTCACAATAAAAGCCAGTATACTAATTTCGTGCATTATAAACAAGACGCTCGTCTTGGACTGGTTCGGAAACTTCCCAGAATAAAAAACTAAGTATCTCTAAAGAAAGGAGATTGGAAATAATGCGAAAAGTAATTATTGATTGCGATCCAGGGATCGACGACACTTTAGCTTTATCACTAGCTGTCAAATCCCCTGATATCGAAGTAGTTGCTATTACCGTCGTTTGCGGGAATGTCCCTGTAGATATCGGTACGCAGAATGTGCTGAAATGTTTGGAGCGCTGTGATCGTTTAGATATCCCTGTTTATCAAGGAATGGAAAAACCTTTGAAGCAACCTTTCATTAGTGCGCAAGACACTCATGGGTTGGATGGATTAGGGGAAACAAATTTCCCGAGGGTCTTAGCAAAACAGGCAGAATCGCTCCATGCAGTTGATTTTCTAGCTGATTATTTCAAAGAAAAAACAGATACATCAGTCATTGCTTTGGGTCCTTTGACCAATATCGCTTCTGTTTTGAAAATCAACCCAACTGTTGGGAAACATATGGATCGTTTTGTCTCAATGGGCGGAACTTACAAAAGCCATGGTAACTGTTCACCAGTTGCTGAATACAATTACTGGTGTGATCCTGAGGCAGCTTCTTATGTATTCGAGAAGCTCAAACAACCGATAGAAATGGTTGGGTTAGATGTGACAAGAGAAATCGTCTTGACACCGACTATCCTTGAATATTGCTGCCAAATGAATCCTGAAGAGGGAGAGTATCTAAAAGCGATCACTCGTTTTTATTTTGACTTTCACTGGAAACAAGAAAGAATCTTAGGATGTGTCATCAATGATCCGTTAGCTGTTGCTTATTTTATCGATGAGTCCATCTGTGAAGGCTTTAAAAGCTTCACTGCTGTAGAAACTCAAGGAATAAGTCGCGGACAAACATTGGTTGATCGTTATGAATTTTGGCAGAAATCTGCTAACAGTAAAATTATGACAAAAGTAGATACTCGTCTTTTTTTCCAAAAGTTTTTAACCGTTCTTTTAAATGCACAAGAAGAAACGATTATGAAAGATTTGGAAAGGTTAAAGATGGGCTAACAAAATGAATAAAAACAAGATGGCAACTCGTGTACTTACAATGATGGCTTTGTGTATTGGGATCAATTATGTTGGAGGAACGATTGCTTTATGGCTTCGTTTGCCAATCTATCTAGATTCTATTGGAACGATTTTTGCTGGCGCGTTACTTGGTCCCATACCAGGAATGTTGACAGGACTATCCAGCGGTGTATTAAGCGGGGTGACTACAGATATTTTTTCACTGTATTATTCACCGATCCAAATCCTCACAGGTTTGTTGGCTGGATTGATTTTACCAAGGTATCTCGACAAAGATAAAAAACGTTTGAAACTCTTATTACTCGCTTTGATTTTGTCTGTACCTGGAACGATCGTCTCTTCGATCATTACCGTTCAGTTATTTGGCGGAATCACTTCCTCAGGGTCTAGCATGATCGTCCAATTATTACATGGGTTAGGTTTCGATCAAACCATCAGTGTGATCTTGGTACAGGCAGGCACAGACTACCTTGACCGTCTGCTATCTGTCGTCGTTGTTTCATTAGTCATCACTATGTTGCCGCAGCGCTTGATATATTCCAAGAGAAAAATAGGATGAACAAACAGAGCCAAATGAGCAAAAAGTTGCTCATCTGGCTCTGTTTTTCATCTATTAAAAAACTTACGCTAAGTAGGATAAAATAATAGCTTGATATTTTTCGATCATATCTAAATAATTATCGAGCTCGACATACTCATCTATTTGATGAGGCAAAGTAACGACACCAGGTCCAAAGACAACAAAGTCGAAGGAGTGGTCAGCTTTTGTAAATTCGGCTGCATCTGTGGTTGCTGCCGCTCCAACTAAAGGTAATGGCTGACTGAATTGTTGCTGAATGCAATGAATCAAAGGAGAATCTGGATCTGCTTTGACAGGTATTTTGTTGTAATCGATCGTCAATTCCAAATGGTAGTCTGTCTCTTGATTCAATTCCTTGACGATTGATTGCAGTAATGCAATGATTTTATCATTTGGATATTCAGGAATCGATCGGATGTTCCCTTGAAGCTGCGCGTGGCTCGGAATGCTGTTTACTTGATTTCCGCCGCTGATCAACGTGACATTATGGATTGTTTTTCCTAAGACGGGATTCTCGATTGCTTCAGCGAGGTGATTCATTTCAGCATTTGCTTTCGTAATGAATTCATTTAGATGATTGATCGCATTATAGCCTTGGTCTGGCATAGAGCTATGCGCTTCTTTTCCGTGCGAGATGACCGTATAGTTGATTGATCCCATGTGTGTGTACATTAAACTGTAATTGGTTGGCTCTCCGATGATCAAGGCATCTAAGTCATCCACATAACCAGCTTTCGTGAGCTGTTCCCCACCTAATTCACCCACTTCTTCTCCGACAGTGGCTAATAATTTGACTGTTCCGTTAAATGGTTTTCCTGACTCTTTGAGTTCGATCATGGCAATCACCATTGCCGCCAAGCCACTCTTCATATCTGTAGCACCACGTCCGTACAAACGATTCCCATGGATTTCTGCTGCAAAGGGCGCATAGGTCCAAGACGATTCATTCCCCGCCGCCACGACATCCATATGACCAGATAGGCCTAACACTTTTCCTGATTGCCCTTTTTGGAATTGAGCAATCAGATTATCTCTACCATTACTGTAAGAAACGAGTTCTCCTATTATGCCATGTTTTTCCAAAAGCTTATTCAAATAAGCTGCTACTTCGCCTTCGTTTCCATTCACTGATTTTATTCGGATAATCTCTTGTAAAATCGCAATTTTTTCTTCTTTTTTCATCTAATCTTCTCCTTTGCCGTTTCTTTTTATTGTATTGGAGTACGCCTAGATTTTCAAATAAGAGAGACCACAGAAAAAAGGGCGTGACAAAAGCAGCGTCACATTCCCCTTTTCCAAGTAAATGGCTTTCCAATTCTTGCCTCTACGCTAGTAAATCCAACCAAGTAAAAAAACAAGAGAAGCTACTTTGTTGAACTGTTCTTCTGTAGTCAAATCATTTTATTCCTCATCATTGAAAATGAGAGTATCGCATGATCTATAATTACCCCTCCTTACGTAATAACCACGTAGCCAATTATTTTCTTCAATAGAGTAGTCATACTCATATTCATACAAACTATTCCTTACCATGAAAAAAATACTGACACCGCCTCTACCACTTTTCGTATCTTTCACTACTCTTGAAATAAAAATATCATAATCGGTTAATTGGTATTCCTCCTCTAATAATTGATACAGTGCTCGTGTAGCTATATGTTTCTTGATTGGAAATTGATAGAGCCATGTACCCCCTAACAGTAAACCTATCGAATAAAAATCTTAGAACAGTAATTTCTTTTTTTAGAAATCCTCCTTCTCATCATCAATTCTCCCATGTTAAGATATGGATCGCTCTTTCATCAAAATAATCAGGAAGATCGTATGGCAAAGCAATAAGCGGCTGATACATTCCTCCTACCTGCACAGCAGCCGAAGCATACCAATAAGCTTGCCAGACGATTTTAGAACAGTAAGTCGGATCCATCTCAAAAATATTTGTAGTTATCCCATATTTATAATTTTTATCATTGTAATTATCTAAAATTTTTTCATTTTTCTGTCTCCCTGTTCAAATGATTTTTATCGAAAGAGGAAGATTGCCATCCCCTTTTTGAAGAGAATCATCCTATCCGAGCGTAAAAGGATATGAATGAAACGAAGACTGCTTCCTCCTCTCTTATTGTTCTATCCTTAAAAGGTCCTATACGATGTTATCTCTTGATAACTGACTTTTTTCGATACGATTGTCTCGTATCGATATTTGTAAATATTATATACAGAAGCCAGTTACAAAAATAAAATTATAAGTTATTTTTAACAAATACGGATATTTATATAATAGGGTTTATATAATATATATAAATAAACAGTTGTTATTATAATAATTTATGTACTCTCCTGATTTTTCTGTTCTTAAAAAAGAGATTTATTCATCAAATGATTTTCACAACAAAAAAACTCTCTACTTGCTGAAATCAGCAGGTAGAGAGTCTGATTACTTAACTAAGTGATCATGCTCGTCTATCTTTCAATCGGTCGATCATGTATCTTCATTAGAAAAGAATTATTTGTTTTTCAAGTTGTAGAAAGATTTCAAACCTTTGTATTCTGCAACTTCACCAAGTTGGTCTTCGATACGTAGTAATTGATTGTATTTAGCAATACGGTCAGTACGTGATAGAGAACCTGTTTTGATTTGACCAGCGTTTGTTGCAACAGCGATATCAGAGATTGTTGAATCTTCTGTTTCACCAGAACGGTGAGATACAACTGCTGTGTAGCCAGCTTCTTTAGCCATTTCGATAGCTTCGAAAGTTTCTGTTAATGTACCGATTTGGTTCACTTTGATAAGGATTGAGTTAGCAATTCCTTTTTCGATACCTTCAGATAATTTTTGAGTGTTTGTTACGAACAAGTCGTCACCAACTAATTGAACTTTGTCGCCTAATACGTCAGTTAATTTCTTGAATCCGTCCCAGTCGTTTTCGTCTAATCCGTCTTCGATTGAGATGATTGGATATTTAGAAACTAATTCTTCGTAGAATTTGATCATTTCGTCAGTTGTTTTTTCGCCTTCGCCTGAGTCAGCTAGTACGTAAACGCCTTTTTCTTTGTCGTAGAATTCTGAAGAAGCAGCATCCATAGCAAGAACAACGTCTTTACCAGGTACATAGCCAGCTTTTTCGATTGCTTCGATGATTACTTCGAAACCTTCTTCATTTGAACCAAGGTTTGGAGCAAATCCACCTTCGTCACCAACAGAAGTTGCTAATCCGCGAGCTTTCAAGATTGAAGCTAATGCGTGGAATACTTCAGCACCCATACGTAGAGCTTCTTTGAATGTTGGAGCGCCAACAGGCATGATCATGAATTCTTGGAAGTCGATTGAGTTATCAGCATGTGATCCGCCGTTGATGATGTTCATCATTGGTGTTGGCAATACTTTCGTGTTGAATCCGCCTAGGTAGTGGTATAAAGGTACTTCTAGGTAGTCAGCAGCTGCACGTGCAACAGCGATAGAAACACCTAAAATAGCGTTCGCACCTAATTTACCTTTGTTAGGAGTTCCGTCTAAAGCGATCATAGCTTTGTCGATAGCCATTTGGTCACGAACATCGTAGCCAATGATTGCTTCAGCAATGATGTTGTTTACGTTGTCGACAGCTTTAGTTACACCTTTACCGCCATAACGAGCTTTGTCTCCGTCACGTAATTCAACTGCTTCGTATTCACCAGTTGAAGCACCTGAAGGAACCATTCCGCGGCCAAAAGCTCCGCTTTCTGTGTATACTTCTACTTCGATTGTTGGGTTACCACGTGAGTCTAAGATCTCGCGAGCGTAAACATCAGTAATAATTGACATGTTTTGTCTCTCCTTTGAGTTTGTTTTTTCCTAAGGGATTTCCCTCATATACGATTTTAGTTAATTTTGCTCATTAGTGCAAACATTTCTTGCATTTTTCGCAAATTTTCACCAATTATTTTACAGCGTCTAACAATGACAAGAATGAATCTGCTTGCAAGCTTGCGCCGCCGACTAAAGCACCGTCAACATTTTCTTTTGCCATGTATTCAGCAATATTTTCTGGTTTTACAGAACCGCCGTATTGGATACGAACAGCTTCTGATACTTCTTTTCCATAAAGTTTTTCAACTGTTTGACGTACAACACCACAAATTTCGTCAGCGATTTGTGCGTCAGCTGATTTACCAGTACCGATTGCCCAGATTGGTTCATAAGCAATCACCATGTTTGACACTTGTTCAGCTGAAAGGTCAGCTAAACCAGCTGTAATTTGTCCTTCGATCCATTCAGCAGTTTTGCCTGCTTCATATGTTTCTAAAGATTCGCCACAGCATAAGATTGGTGTCATACCGTTTGCAAAGATAGCTTTTGCTTTTTTATTGATGTCTTCGTCTGTTTCATGGAAATATTCACGACGTTCTGAATGTCCGATGATCACATAGTGAACACCTAGATCAGCAAGAGCTGCTGGTGAAGTTTCACCAGTGAACGCGCCTGAGTTTTCCCAGTAGCAGTTTTGTGCTGAGATTTTTAGTTCTGTACCTTCAGCTGATGTCATTAATTCTTGTAAGAATAATGCAGGAGATCCGATGACTGAATCAACCTTGTCATTTGAAGGGATTTTGTTTTTTACTGCTTCAGCAAATTCTTTTGCTTCTGATGCAGTTTTGTTCATTTTCCAGTTACCTGCGATAATAGGTTTACGCATTGAGGAACACACTCCTTAATTTATTGAAAAATGGCTAGGGAGTCATGAAAACTCCCTTCACCTTTTGATCGATCACTCGTCAGAATAGAGCAAACTTGGCTGTTTATTTATCGTTGATTGCTGCTAGTCCTGGTAATTCTTTACCTTCAAGCAATTCCAAGCTTGCGCCGCCACCTGTTGAGATGTGTGTGAATTTGTCAGCAAAACCTAATTGTTCTGCTGCTGCAGCTGAGTCTCCGCCACCGATGATTGTTGTTGCGCCTTCTAAGTTAGCGATTGCTTCACAAACACCGATTGTACCTTTAGCAAAGTTACTCATTTCAAATACACCCATAGGTCCGTTCCAAACAACTGT
This sequence comes from Enterococcus sp. ZQ21, assembly GCF_030053755.1. Classification (NCBI taxonomy): domain Bacteria; kingdom Bacillati; phylum Bacillota; class Bacilli; order Lactobacillales; family Enterococcaceae; genus Enterococcus; species Enterococcus sp. ZQ21. The sequence continues at coordinate 770,776 of NZ_CP125658.1, read as the reverse complement.
TTTTGCACCTTGTAATGTATCAGCAAATAATTTTACTGATGCTGGGCCGATGTCTAAAGCCATCAAACCGTCAGGAATGTCTCCTTCGATTACTTGTGTTTCTACATCATTTGAAAATTCTGGTGCACAGACATTGTCGATTGGCAAGACAAGTTTGTCGCCTGCTTTTTCGATCAATTCTTTTGCTAGTTCTACTTTGTCAGCTTCTACTAGAGAGTTACCGATCTTGATTCCTTTTGCTTCGTAGAATGTGTAAGTCATTCCGCCACCAATCAAGATTTTGTCTGCTTTAGGAATCAAGTTTTCGATTACGCCGATTTTATCAGAAACTTTTGCGCCACCAAGGATTGCGATCATTGGGCGTTTTGGTTCTTCTACTGCTTCACCGATGAACTTGATTTCTTTTTCCATCAAGAATCCAGCAACTGTTGGGATACCAGTTGAAGCGATACCTACGTTAGAAGCATGCGCACGGTGAGCTGTACCGAAAGCATCGTTAACAAATACATCACCTAATGAAGCCCAGTATTTACCTAGCTCTGTATCGTTTTTGCTTTCTTTTTTACCGTCAACGTCTTCAAAACGTGTGTTTTCAAATACGACAACGTCGCCATCTTTCATGTTGCGGATTGCTTCTTCTAATTGTTCTCCGCGAGTTTCAGGTACGAATGTTACTTCTTTACCTAATAATTCGCCTAGACGTTTTGCAACTGGAGCTAAAGATTTTCCTTCTTTATCTTCTTCTGTTTTTACACGTCCAAGGTGAGAGAAAAGGATTGCTTTTCCGCCTTGTTCTAAAACGTAGTTGATTGTTGGCAATGCTGCTTTGATACGAGTGTCGTCAGTGATCACGCCGTCTTTCAAAGGAACATTGAAGTCAACACGGACAAGAACTTTTTTGTCTTTTAAATCGATATCTTTCACTGTTTTCTTAGCCATTTTATTTCCTCCTGAATAAACTTATTATCAAAAAAAGCGGAAGAAGCGCGATTGCTTCCCCGCTTTTAAATGTACATGTCTATCATTTACACTTGTACGTTTGTCTATCTTATAAGTTAGCGAAGTATTCTAAAGTACGTACTAATTGTGCAGTGTATGACATTTCGTTGTCGTACCAAGCAACAGTTTTAACTAATTGTTTGTCGCCAACTGTCATTACTTTAGTTTGTGTAGCATCAAATAATGAACCGTAAGTCATACCAACGATATCTGAAGAAACGATTTCGTCTGTGTTGTATCCGTAAGATTCGTTTGAAGCTTCTTTCATTGCTGCGTTGATTTCGTCAACAGTTACTTCTTTTTCAAGAACTGTTACTAATTCTGTTAATGAACCTGTTGGTACAGGAACACGTTGAGCAGCTCCGTCTAATTTACCGTTCAATTCAGGGATTACTAAACCGATAGCTTTAGCAGCACCTGTTGAGTTAGGAACGATGTTTGCAGCAGCAGCGCGTGCACGGCGGAAGTCACCTTTAGGATGAGGTCCGTCTAGAGTCATTTGGTCACCTGTGTAAGCATGGATAGTTGTCATTAATCCTTCAACAACACCAAATTTGTCGTTCAATGTTTTAGCCATAGGAGCTAAACAGTTAGTTGTACATGAAGCACCTGAGATAACTGTTTCTTTACCAGTTAATGTTTCGTGGTTTGTGTTATAAACGATTGTTGGAACATCGTTTCCGCCAGGAGCAGAGATAACAACGCGTTTAGCACCAGCTGTTAAATGTTTTTCAGCTGCTGATTTAGAAGTGAAGAAACCAGTACATTCTAGAACGATATCTACGCCTAGTTCGCCCCATGGTAATTCTTCTGGGTTGCGGTTAGCTAATACTTTAACTTCTTTTCCGTTTACGTTGAATGAACCTTCATGAACTTCAACTGTTCCGTTGAAACGTCCTTGAGTTGTGTCGTATTTTAACAAGTGTGCCAACATTTTAGCATCTGTCAAGTCGTTGATTGCTACTACTTCGATTCCATCTACATCTTGGATACGACGGAATGCTAGACGTCCAATACGTCCAAAACCATTAATACCTACTTTAACTGTCATTTAAGATTTCCTCCTTATGAAAATCAAAAAAATATTTATTTTAAAGGGTTACCCCTTTTAAAATCTCGTTTGCAGCAGCTTCATCAGTGATGAGCCACGTTTGTTTTGGTGCATTTTTCATATAAGCTCGAATTGCTTTGGCTTTTGATTTTCCGCCCGCTATCGCCATGATGATCGGGACTTTCGCCAAATCTTGCAATTCTATGCCGATTCTAGGGACCTTATAAACAACTTCGCCTTTTTCATTGAAAAAGTAGCCAAAGGATTCCGCTACAGCATTTGCTTGTTTCAGCATGACTAATTCTTTTTCAGTCATCTTTCGACGTGCTGCCATGTGTAATGCACGCCCAATACTATGAATAACACAATTCGCCTCACTAATCAAGTTTAAGACTTCTTGGATAGATGGCTCATTGAGTAAAGAATTGTAAGTTGCCAGACTTAATTGTTCCGGAACATAAAGTGCACGGTGGTTTCCATTTGCTTTAGCAGCCATTCTTGCACTGACAGAATTTGCCTGTACAGTTATCGCTTCACCAATCCCGCCTCTTGCAGGGACAAACAAGTTATGCCGTTTTTTATTTTCCAGATTAGACAATTGTTCTGCTACAACTGCCATGGTAGTTCCTCCCATCACAGCGATGATATTCTCGCCTTCCGGAAGCAGTCGGTCTAAGGCTTCACTCAGCGCTTCGCCGAATGCATCAGCCACTTTGGTTTGCTCTTCGCTGTTTCCTGAAACAACGATACAGCGCTGATTACCAAAATATTCTGCCAACTGTTGTTCGGTTTGATGCGTACCTAAAAGCTGATCCATGAAGTTTTCAAGACTTTGATAAACTTCTTCGCCCTTAGTTGTCAGCGTCATACCGCTTTTTGAGGTATCGATCAAATTCAGATTTTTCAAAAGGTCTGTTTCTGTTCGCAATACTCGTTCTGTTATCCCCATACTTTCCGATAAACTTCGACGTCCAATCGGTTGCATCCAATAGATATTTCGTAAAATTTTATAGCGTTCTTGCAACACTTCGATAATATCTGGTGCAACAGATTCAATCATTTTTATTTCATCTAGCATAGCGATCTCCTTAGTTGGACACTTTACGTCCAATGTAGACTTAAAACGACCCATATACGATAAAAAAAAGAAATTAACTTTTCAAATTTCACATCAATAAAGGGAAATCTCAACCTCACGACTGTTAGTCTAACAGTTTTTCTTTCGTTTTTCAACTAAAAAGATCAGAAAAAGCAAAATACTTTTTCTGATCTTTTGGATGATCAGTTATCATAACGTTTTCTTTTTGATGAACTTGGGATTCCTAATAAATCACGGTATTTTGCTACCGTTCACCTTGAAATCGCTATCTCATCTTTTTTCAGCAATTCAACCAATTTCTGGTCCGACAACGGCTTGCTTTTGTCTTCTTGATCAACTAATTTCTGCAACTTTTTCTTCGCAGTATCTGCCGAAAGGTCTTCTGTCTGTTCTGCACCGTTAGTAGGGATTCTTGCAGTGAAAAATTTCTTTAACTCAAATACACCGAAATCTGTTTCCAAATATTTCCCGTTGACAGCTCGACTGACCGTAGATTCATGCACATCTATCTCAGCCGCAACTTCCTTTAACGTAAGAGGTTTGATTGGCCGCCCCTTGTCGATAAAGAAAGCTTTTTGTCGAGAAACAATGACTTGAGCAACCCGCAAAATTGTATCCCCGCGTTGGAGGATCGTTTTCTTCAACCATTCGAATTCCTGTTTCCGTTCTTTTAAATAATTTTCAGTTTCTTTATCTGCTTGTTGTGACATTTGCTTGAAGTAGGTCTCTTGGAATCGGATATTCGGCTGATTTTTTCGGTTTGAGATGACTTGTACATTTTCATCGTCCACTAATACCCGGACATCAGGAATAATGTACAATTCGCTACTACGGTCGAAAATTCGTCCAGGACTTGGGCTCAATGTTTGCAAATAGTCGAATATTTGCTGAACAGCATGTAAATCAACAGAAAAACGCTGCGCAATCTCTTTCCATTTTCGCTCCACCAATTGCTCAAAACATTCTTCTAGCACAATATAAGCTAGTTCCGGCGCATAATCATCCCGTTCCGTTTGAAGCATGAGACATTCTTGCAAACTACGTGCACCTACTCCAGCTGGTTCTAATTGCTGGATCAGTGTCAATGCATCGAGCATTTGAATAGGCGTCGCTCCGATCTCTTTTCCAGCTTCCTCTAAACTAATCGTCAAAAATCCGTTCAAATCGATGTATTCTACAAGATAAAGAACGATTTTCCTTAAAAAAGTATCTCGATAATTCAAATGGACTTGTTCGATCAATGAATCAAATAAAGACCCTTTTGTATCAGGAATCTGATTTAGGTAATTTGTCTCTTCTCCTTCATAAGAAGATGAAGAAGCTTTTATGTAATCTGGCTGCCATTCCGGCTCAACAACTTCCACCAATGGATTTTCCATTGCTTGGTTCTCAACGAATGCCAACAGCTCTTCACTGTTATATTGTAAAACTTGGATGGACTGCTGCAACTGTTGCGTCATGGCTAGTTTCTGTGTCTGCTGCTGTTTTTGTGAAAAATTTTGCTCAAATTTCATTTTTTTGTCCAATCCCCTTGTAATTTTTTATCTGTTTAGTTACAATTATCCCAGTGCTTGCGTCCTTAGTGTAGTGGATATCACGTAAGATTCCGGTTCTTGAGACGGGGGTTCGATTCCCTCAGGACGCGTTCTATTGCCATTTTAGCATAACTTCCGAATGTTTGCTTCTTTATTTTTCAAGTGAAAACTGTCCACCAAAAAAATTGGCGGACAGTTTTTTATTATAAGTATACTTGTTTTCACTTACTGGACTGGCCGATGATCGTTTCTGCCATAATAGTTCTCGACAGTCGTTGGATGTCCTAATAAATCCCCCACTGTCGTAATGCGGTACCCTTGCTCTTGCAGATAATCGATCACTTGAGGAACGGCACGAATCGTTTCAGGATAAATATCATGGAATAAAATAATTGCACCATCGTATACTGTTGCTTGGATCTTCTGTAAAATCAAATCAGGATTTCTTGTCTTCCAATCTTCTGAATCGACCGACCATTCGATGATTGGCCGCTGGATAACACTTGCTCCTACACTTGTGATCGAACCATAGGGCGGACGAACGAAAGCGGAGGTTTTGCCAGTGGCTTTTTTGATCTCAGTGTCTGTTTTTGTCACTTCCTCCGTAATCGACTGGGCAGAAAGCGTCGCCAGATCCTGATGATCATACGTGTGATTGCCGATCTCGTGTCCTGCTTCAGCTGTCTGCTTCACAATTTCAGGATGTTGCGCCGTATTTTCTCCTAAAACAAAAAAAGTAGCATGCACGTTTTTTTCTTTAAGTATTTGCAACAGCTGTGGTGTCGTGGTCGCTCCTGGTCCATCATCAAAACTGATGGCAATACTTTTGACAGTCGGATCTTGGACAGCTTCTGTACTTTCTTGTGTTGGTTCTGGTTCAGTTGATTGACTTTGTGTTGATCTCACTGATTCTTGAGTGGATTCGTTGACGCTAGCTGTTTCAGTCGACTTGTTTTTATTCGTTGATTGTTCTGATTGTTTGAAAGCTTGTGACGAACGCTCCGAAGAAGTTACTTGTCCTTTCTCTTCGCTGATCAAGGAGGCAACCGAAGTGACTTCGAAAAATAAAAGCACGGATAAAGCAATGATACTGATAACTAAATAATTTCTTTTCACTATATCTCTTCTTTCTCTTTTTCTCTTCTTAATTACTTACTTGAAAATAACTGTAAAGAATTGAAACTGCTAGTCGTAACTACTTCTCGCCTAATGATCCAGATAATCTTCCGATGCCAAAATCGTTTTTGTCACGGACTTGGGAATGACAAATTCTGGTGTTCCCATATAACCAGGAGCAATTTCATATTGAGAAAAAGTCAGAACTAATTGATGTTCTTTATTCAAATAAAAACTTCGTGTTGGTGTAACAAGTGTTGGTTTTTCTATCGTTCCTTCTTGAATATCTTGTTCAGTCCAATAGTACTTAGACGGATCTTCCTTGACTTGTTCGGCCATTTGCCGCTTGACTTCTTTTGTCAAAACAGATAAATAGGTGTCATCTTTGAATAACAGCGGAAGTGAGAGCTGGACACTGTTTTTCTTGTCGATCGTGTCGTATCTTTTTTCAACGTGGCTATCCGCTGCTGTTTGGGTAATCTGTCTTTCGATCACAAGAAACCGGTCATCGTCTACGATTTTCTGATAATCACCCAGAACTTGGTAATGATCCGTTTCAAGATTTCCGTATTCTTTTTCAGCTTTTTTAAAATCTGCTTGTCCTTCGTGAAAGTATTTTTGGTTTAATCCATGAATCGTTTTATTTTCTTTCTCATTTTGAGTATGGATCTTCGGTACTTGAATATCGATTTTTTCAGATTGATCAGTAAAACGTTCGCCTAAGATCAATTCAATGACTGATCCTAAAATGGGCAAGTCTTCTGCAAAGCTTCGAACTTGACTATTAAAAAGGAGACTACTTGTTGTAATCATCACGATAGCCAAAGATACTCCGAACCCTTGGAGGCGTCTCTTTCTCCGTCTTGCTTTTATGAATGATTGCTCTTCGATAAGAAAACGCTGGCGGATCTCCTCTTGAAGCCCTCTTGGAATTTCTTGTTCTTTATAAGTTTTCTTTAGTTTTTTTAACTTTTCTTTTTGGGAATACATAGCGGTCTTCTCTCCTTCATTCTAGGATTTGACGTAAAACATTCAGTGAACGATACATTTTTGTTTTAACTGTGTTTTCGTTCATATCTAAGATAGTCGCAATTTCTTTCAAACGAAATCCTTCAAAAAAGTAAAGGATCAGAATCTCTTTTTCCGGACTGTCTATTTTATCTAAAATCATATGGAGTTCTGCAACGGAAGTTTCTAAAGGTAATTGCTGCGGGATATCTTGAATTTCAAATAAGTCAACAGGTGTCCTTTTTTGTCTGCGCCAACTATCTAATGCCGTGCGGATCAATATCCGGTAAAACCATGCACTAAAATGCTCGATTTCTTTTTCTTTTTCAAAATACTTCAGTGCTTTATGGAAACTATCTTGCATCACATCTAAGGCCTCTTCTTTATCATGTACGTAATTCATCGTGATACGGAACATTTTTTGATAATCAGTTTCGATGAGTCCATTCAGCAGGTGACGGTATTTTTCAATCTGCCGTTTTTTCTTATATCCAGTAAAAATCATTCTCCACTCCTTTCCGCCTCACTTAATATGACGTACAAGGTACGCTAAAAGTTTCAATTATTTTATTTTTTATGTATTTACTTTGAATTTTTATATACAAAAAAGAAGGTGTGACAAAAATCATGTCACACCTTCTTATTCTGATAGCTTCAACGTCTCTGTTGCAACCTCTGATACACGGTGTTCTAGAAGTAGCTTCTTCGGAAATAAGTGGAAATTTCTTGAAGTTGACCACTTCCGTCACAGCCTCTACAGTAAATGATGTTTATTCTTTTTCAGAGTCAGAAAATTCTTCCTCTTCATAGTCTTCATCATCATCGTCTTCGTCTATGATACTTAAATCTTCTTCGATATTCCCAGGCAAGTCTTCTTCATCATCTGTTGGGTCATCTGCTCCAATTTCTTGCAAGTCAGAATTATAAGCAGCGATTTCTTCATCTTCATCATCATCGTCATCAAACAGATCATCGTCGTCTTCTTCTGTCAGATCTGTATCTTCTGGGTCATCGTCATTGTAATCGATCGCGTCTTCATCATCATTGATAAAGGCGTTGACTTTCTTGCGTTTACGGCGACGCGGAGTATCTTCATCCTCTTCGTCCATTCCATGGTTTACTTCTTCATCGATCGAATCGATAGCATACCATGAACGCAAACCCCAACGATTATCCCCTAATGAGATAAAGCTGCCGTCAATATTCAAGTCAGTATAAAATTGTGCGAGTGAATCACGAATTTCACTGTCTGATTTGCCAAGATAGTTTTGGATTTGGTTGGCTAAATCAGAAAAATCCATGACATCGCCACGTTGTTCTAAGATCGCGTGTGCTACTTCGATCATTGATAATTCGCTTTTGTTTGCACCTTCAAATACACTAATTTCCAATCAGGACACGTCCTTTCACAGTCTACTCCTTATCATACAAAATCAGACACAAAAAATCAAACTTTTCTTTTATTTTTACGCTGTAAAATCCAATGTCAAATAATATTCGCCGATTTTTTCTAGTCCCATGAACAAATCATAATCGATCCGAACCTTTCCTGCTGTGGGACGGTCTTTCAAACTTACATGCAGTTCTTTCGTAAAGGTAGCAATCTGGATCATACCGTATGGTGTTCGGTAGGCTGTTTCTAACCGTTCTTTATAACCAAATTTCAAACGCATTCGCATTTCTCCTGCACGGATCAGCTGTACATGACCATCTGGAACTAATTTGATCGTTACAGGGATTTCATCGCCTGTTTCCTCCTGCATCTCTTTATACCGTATGTACAGCGTATCGCCAATCGTCACCATTTGCCCTTTCAAATCAAAATAAAAATCTTGCACTTCCCCTTGTTGTTTCACTTTTGTACGCAATTTGATCGAAATCGGTGTTCCTTGTGATAATTCCATTCTTCATTCTCCTTTACTTCTCATAGCTACATTGTTCCTAGTTTCTTTTGTTTTGTCAACCAACTTGTCCATTTTTACAGAAAACCTTTTTTTCAAAACAACTCTTTGAATTTAGAGTATAATATTGTAGAAAATATGAATTTATAAAAAGGAGCCGGTTGAATGAACCCTGCGATTCGACTAGATCAGCACATTTATCAAAAAAACGACTTTTCCCCTTTCGCATTAACAGATATATTAACGAAATATTCCAAAGAACACCAGCAGATCTTTTTGCATTTCTGGCAATATGACTGCACCGTCATCTTAGGTATGAAAGATGTTCGGACACCTTTTCTTAGAGACGGGATCCAAACACTGAAAGATGCAGGTTATGCTCCGGTAATCAGAAACTCAGGTGGATTAGGAATCGTATCAGACGAAGGGATTTTGAATATTTCTTTGATTTTCCCCCAGAATGACAAAAAAAAAATAACCATCGATGAAGCTTACGAGCAAATGCTTCGATTGACTAAATACGCCTTTCCGAAGGCACCGATTCAAGCATTCGAAATCACCCATTCTTATTGTCCTGGAACTTATGATTTAAGCATCCATGGCAAAAAATTTGCCGGCATCGCTCAGCGTCGCATCAAAAATGGGATTTCTGTTATGATGTACTTAAGTGTCAACGGTAATCAGGAAAAGCGTGGGCAAGTCATGAAACGATTTTATCAATCTGCTTTAAAAGAAGGCTTTGGTACAAATGGCTATCCTGCAGTTGATCCTGCCACAATGGCAACACTTGAAGAACTGCTTGACCATCCCCTTCTCGTAGAAGAAGTCAAAGAATCATTTGCAAAAGCTTTTGAAAAGCTGTATTCTGCAAGTGATTTACTGGATTCTACCGACTGGCTAAAAAAAGAAATCCAGCTGGAGCAATGGAACAACCAAATCCAGAGAATGGAACAACGCAATAACATAAAGGAGCTACAATATGACAACCCCTTATAAATATCAAATGCTGCCTATGGAGAAAGTTTTTCGTGACCCAGTCCATAACTATATCCATGTCCAGCATCAAGTAATCTTAGATTTGATCAACTCGAAAGAAGTCCAACGTCTGCGACGAATCAAACAATTAGGCACTGCTTCTTTCACTTTTCACGGAGCAGAACATAGCCGTTTTACCCATTCATTAGGTGTTTATGAGATTTCAAGACGAATTTGCGATATCTTTTCTCGAAATTTTCCAAAAGAAAAGATAGGCAACGGAGGCTGGGATGATCAGGAACGGCTAGTAACTTTATGTGCGGCACTATTGCATGATGTCGGTCACGGTCCTTACTCTCATACATTCGAGCATATCTTCCATACGAATCACGAGGCTATCACTGTAGAGATTATCACTTCTCCAGAAACAGAGGTGTATCAGATCCTTAACCGAGTAGAAGAAGGTTTTCCTGAAAAAGTAGCGAGCGTGATCCAAAAAACCTACCCTAATCCGCAAGTTGTCCAAATGATTTCCAGCCAGATCGATGCAGATCGAATGGACTATTTGCTTCGGGATGCTTATTTCACTGGAACGGAGTATGGAACATTTGACCTTACCCGAATATTACGTGTGATTCGTCCATATGAAGGTGGGATCGCCTTTTCTATGAGCGGCATGCATGCAGTGGAAGATTATATCGTTAGCCGATATCAAATGTATGTGCAAGTGTACTTCCATCCTGTTTCCCGTGGTATGGAAGTGATCTTGGAGCATCTGCTTCATCGCGCGCACGAGTTGTATCAAGAAGATGCCAGCAGTTTTGAACTTCACTCTCAACTACTCTTGCCATTTCTTGACGGAAGCTTTACTTTAGAAGAATATCTCAAACTTGATGATGGGGTCTTGGGTACTTACTTTACTCAATGGTCTGAATCTGCTGATCCTATTTTAAATGATTTAGCTAAACGTTTTTTGAATCGTAAACCACTGAAATCCGCCACTTTTTCTGGCAACCGAGATTCAAATTTGATTCAAAAACTCACTTTGTTAGTAGAAAAGGTTGGCTATAACCCTGTTTATTACACTGCTGTCAACTCTAGCTACGATCTGCCTTATGATTTTTATCGCCCAGAACAAGGCAGACATCGTACGCAAATCGAGATTTTGCGAAATGACGGAACTTTGATAGAATTATCACAGGTTAGTCAGCTTGTTGCCGCTTTAGCGGGACAAGAACAAGGAGATGAGCGATTTTTCTTTCCAAAAGAAATGGTTGACCCATCCTTGCGTGATCATTATGATTTATTTGATGAAACTTATCAAGAATTTGCCAGCCATATCCGTAATGGCGCATTGATTGAAATAAACTGAAATATATTGGAGGAAATTATGGCTATCAAACTAGTCGCTATCGACATCGATGGTACTTTATTAAATGAGAAAAGAGAAGTAACAAAAGAAGTAAAAGAAGCGATTGCCGCTGCTGTTGCAAAAGGGGTCTCAATCGTTTTATGTACTGGTCGCCCCTTACCAGGTGTCCAAGAACAGTTAAACGAGCTGGACCTTTTTCAAGATAATGATTACGTTATTACTTATAATGGGGCACTCGTACAACAAACAAAATCAGGTAAAATCATTGCCCGTCACGGTCTGACTCATGAAGATTTTCTAGAGATCGAAGTGATGGCACGCCGTGTTGGCAGTCATCTCCATTCGATTGATGACAAAGCGATCTACACACCTAATCGAGATATCAGCGCTTATACGATCCACGAAGCAAGCTTAGTCAAGATGCCGCTAAAATATCGAACACCTGAAGAAATGACACCAGACATGAACATCGTCAAAATGATGATGATCGACGAACCAGAAATTTTAGACGCAGCAATTGCACGTTTACCACAAACTTTCCGTGATAAATACACAACGGTCAAAAGTGCACCCTATTACTTTGAAGTACTAAATAAAGAAGCAAGTAAAGGTGCGGCAGTTGCGAATCTCGGACAGCATCTTGGTATTGATCAAGATGAAATCATGGCTATCGGAGATAACGAGAACGACTTATCCATGATTGAATATGCTGGTCTAGGAGTAGCTATGGGAAATGCCGTTTCTCTTGTCAAAGAAGCAGCAAATGTCATCACTTCATCGAACGACGAACACGGCGTAGCTGAAGCAATCAAAAAATACGTTCTGTAATAAAAAAACTGAGAGAAAGCTGGTCTACTCGCTTTCTTTCAGTTTTTATTTTTTATTTTTTTCGACCCATCTCTCGACTGCCCATCGATGGCTGCCACGTTTCAATTTTTCAAGTGCTTCTCGAGGACTGACCCACCAGATTTTATTGGTCTTTTCTGTGGGTTCTCCTATACGCTTCCAAGAATCAGCAGCAAAGAAATATCCTGGATTATAGTAATAAGTTGCACGATAATTCGAGTAAAAGTACTCATCTGCTTCTCCCAGATAGAAAGCGATTTCTGCCGCAATCCCCATTTCTTCTACTAGCTCACGAACGATTGCTTCTTCTTTCGTCTCATCTCCTTCAATTTCCCCGCCAGGAAGAAAAAAAGCACCATTTGGAGCCTCGATTACTGCAATCTGCTGATCTCTTTCTATGACAATATATGCTGCATAACGGGTTTGATAATCAGCAAATTGCTTTTTTTCACCAAAAATTGGTTTATCCATGAATAGTTTCCACCTTAACAGTTTTATTTTCTATCCATTTTACATGAGAAATTTCTCATGAACAAGCACAAATCAACTATTTCCTTACTTCTTTTTGTTATGATTAAATAAAAGGAAAGGGAGAGATGAATCTATGAAAATGGCTCACACATGTGTTCGAGTGAAAGATCTTGAAGCATCAATCGAATTTTATCAAAAGGCATTTGGTTTTGAAGAAAGCCGCCGCCGTGATTTTCCAGAAAACAAATTTACACTTGTTTATTTGACACTTCCTGGGGATGACTATGAATTGGAGTTGACTTATAACTACGATCATGGTTCCTATGATTTAGGAAATGGTTATGGTCATATCGCTATTGCAGCTGATGATTTAGAAAAATTACATGAACAGCATAAAGCTGCAGGTCTTGAAATTACTGACTTAAAAGGATTACCTGGCACTGCGCCTTCTTACTACTTTGTCATTGACCCTGATGGTTATAAAATCGAAGTCATCCGAGGTTAGTTAGTAGGGGGCATTTTGCTCTTGATTGAACAAAAAACAAACGCCAATAATTAAAATGAGACGCAAACTTTCTTTAAATTGAAAAAGTTTGCGTCTTTTTTTAACAACTATTGTAGCTATAAGGCTGCCACTCTACACTTATTTATTTTTAGTTCATTTGAAAGAAATCAAATAAACGAGGTTCCCTTAGAAAACAAAACTGCTTTTCCTCCTATTATCACACGATCTTCTTTTAATTCACACTCTAGATACCCGCCCCTTGATGACATTTGGTAAGCTGACAATTTTGTTTTACTCATTCTTTTTGCCCAATAAGGAATAAGATTAGAATGTGCTGATCCACATACTGGATCTTCATTGATTGTTAATTTTGGAAAGAAGGTTCTAGAAACAAAGTCTTCTTGTACACTTTCTGCTGTCACGATGACCCCTATTCCTAAATCAAAATTTTTGATACTTGTGAAATCTGGCTGCAATTTAGCCACCGCTTTTTCATCTTCTAATACGAAAAATAAATCACGTGCTAAGTAGGCTTCTTTAATCTTAGCCCCTATCGCTTCTTCATATTCAGACAATATTGGTACTTTTTTTGGCATAATACTAGGAAAATCCATGCAATAATAATCTTCAATTCTTGTCACAAATAGATTACCGCTTTGAGTAGAAAATTTAATCGTTTCATCAAGTATTTTGTAATAGTTAAATAAAACAAATGCTGTTGCTAATGTCGCGTGACCGCAAAGATCGATTTCTCGATCTGGCGTAAACCATCTAAGCTCAAATCCTTGATTTTTCTTCACTGTAAATGCTGTTTCAGATAAATTGTTTTCAATGGCAATTTTTTGCATCGTACCTTCTGGCAGCCATTCTTCTAGAACATACACTGCTGCTGGATTTCCTTTGAACACCTCATCTGCAAATGCATCAACTACGTAATAATCTAAGTTCATTTTAAAGATCCTCTCTCTAATTTGTTATAAATATATTCTGCACAGCAAAGATCTTCAACAGCTAGACCAACTGCGTCGAAAATCGTCGGACTCGATTCTCCTTTGTAAAATGTTTTTTTCCCAGAAACTAATTCGCCTAATGTACCAACAATACAAGATTCCTCTAGATCTCCTTCTGACATGGCTATAAGTAGGTCTCCGCTTTCTGTTAAGGCAGCTGAGTAATCATCTACATAGATTTGAGAAGTTTCCATCAATGGTGTACTTATCTCTCTTGTATCAGGAGTAAACGTGCCCACAGCATTGATATGTGCGTCTTCCCTTACCCACTCTTTTTGAAGAAATGCCTCTTTACTAAGGGTCAACGTACAAATGATTTCCGCTGAGCGTACTGCATCTTCTACTGATATTGCATTTATAAACGTCATTTTAGGATACTGATTTTTAGCATTAGCGATAAAAGCATTTCGTCTTTCTTCTAAAATATCGTAAACAAACACTGTAGTGATGCGACGAATGGTAGAAATCGCAGCCAAATGCGACAATGCTTGTTGACCAGCTCCAATTAAAGCAAGTGTTTCTGCATGCTGATCTGCTAAGTAATCTGTTGCTAGCGCAGATACAGCAGCTGTTCGAATCCAAGTGACTGCATTTGCGTTTATCAATGCTCTGGGTAGTCCGTTTTGAGCATCAAACAAGAAAATCTCTCCTAAATGAGAAGGTAAATGATACTGATGATTATCCGGGAAAGCGGTAATGACTTTTGTTCCAAAATATCTATTCTCTCCCAAATAGGCAGGCATCATCGCAAACACATTTTTGTCTTTTCCGTCCGGTAAAATTTCCACCAATCGAGGATTTTGGCTGATTTTACCACTTTCATAATCAAAGAAACATTTTTTCATTACTTGGATCGCTTCTTCAAAACTAAAAGAAGCTACTACTTCCTCAAAATTAATAATTTTCATAGACAATTCCCTCCTCACAAAAGATTAACTTCTAAAATCAATACAATCAATGGTAAAATTGTATGGTATACAATTTTAAGGAGTGGAGAAAATGCCTATTAATTCTTATGACAACTACCCGTTAACTTGGCGGCCAGACAAACAAAAATTGAAGCGTCCTTATTATCGATCGTTGATTCAACAATTAGAACAAGATATTTTAAAGAATAAATTACAGAAAAACACTCAGTTACCCTCCCAAAGAGAGCTAGCTGATTATTTAGATTTAAATTTTACTACCGTTGGCAAGGCTTATAAATACGGAATTGAGAAAGGTTTGCTGTATACGAATATTGGAAGTGGCACTTTTATTTCTCCCAATGTCTTTGAATCCATTACCATCTCTACCAATGAAGTAACCGAACATATCATTGATTTTGGTCTGGTTAGTTCTTTTGAAGAATGTAATAAATTCGTTGTCCCGTTTATTCAATCAACTGGTAATAATCCAAATCTTGTTGGTTTGCTTAATTACCAAGATCCCAAAGGCACAAATTTTCAATTGACTACTGCAGCAAATTGGTTAAAAACTCAAGGAGTCATTCCGTCTTTAGAATCTCTGTCTATTGTTTCCGGTGTTCAAAATGGATTGGCTATCACACTTTCTGCACTTTTCTCTCCAGGTGATAGAATAGCAACAGACCGATATACGTACGCTAATTTCATTGAATTGGCTCAATTATATCATTTAGAGATCGTTCCAATTGATTTTGACGAGCAAGGAATGCGACCTGATATATTGATTCAGGAATGTAGAAAAAAGAAGATCCATGGTGTCTTTCTTATGCCTTCTTGCAATAATCCTATAGGGTTTCAAATCTCTCACCAAAGACGAGAGCAATTAGCCGAAGTAATTGAAAAAGAAGGTCTATGGGTTATCGAAGATGATATCCATTCTTTTTTAACAACTTATTATCAACATACGATCATTCCTCCTTTCCAAAAATTGTTACCTAACCAAACAATCTACTTAGCTGGAATGACAAAATTTATTTGTTCTGGATTGCGAGTTGCTTATCTTGTAGCTCCAGTACATGTCCAAAGCAAGATAGAACAAGCAATTTTTAATATAAATGTGAAAACTTCTGGATTAGATGTGGAGGTCATCACTCAAATCCTCCATTCAAATGAAGCAAATAGAATCTTAGAAACTAAATTAAATCTTACGAAAAGAGCTAATCAGCTTTTTGATTCTCTTTTCAAAGTAGAAAAACCAACGAATCGTGTTCCTTATTATCGAATTCTTCCAGTTGATCCTGAGATTGATCCTAAGAGGATTGAGAATGACTTTCTGTCTAACGGCATCCGACTCTATCATTCCCGACGCTTTACTACGCGAGCACAACCGGATGCATTCGTTCGTATTTCCCTATCTTCAAACAACCTTGAGATTTTAGCTTCTGGACTAAGTATCGTAAAAGAAAAAATAAAAAAATATGAATTATAATCTATTGATAAATAAAGGAATCATAGCTGATTGATTCCTTTCGATAAAAAAGAGGCACTACCCGAAGTTCAACAACGGATAGTGCCTCAAAAAGCAAATGAACATTTTGCACTTAAAGTAACCAAACAGCAAAAAAATTTGTCTTATATTTTATTTTCTTATTTTGCTAGATCACTAGATTTCTGTCAGAAGATGAAATTATCCAATCATGACACTTTCTTCTGGATATTTGTATTTTGATTGAGTTCTTTGTGCTTTTGTCATCAGAGAGAAGACCACAGTCAATACCCCAACTCGTCCAATGTACATAAGCGCTATAATGATCAATTTCCCTATTGCAGTCAAATCTGGCGTCAATCCCATCGTAAGTCCTACTGTTCCAAATGCAGAGAAGACCTCAAAAGCAATATATTCGATGCCAGAAGTTTTAGGTATCGTTTCAGTCACTGATAAAATCATGATGGCGACTACACACAGTGTCAACGTGATAAAAAACAACGTGAGTGCTCGCAACACTGCGCCTTGACGGATTGTACGGCCAAATGCTTCCGCTCTCGTACGTCCTTTCAACATCGAACGCATCTGGATCAGCAACACACCTAACGTAGTTGTTTTCAATCCGCCGGCAGTCGACCCAGATGTTCCGCCAATGTACATCAAAAACATCGTTAAGATCAGACCGGCATGACTCATATGGAGGTAATCAACTGAATAATATCCAGCCGTTCTAGGTGTTACACTCATAAAAAAAGTATTTGCCAATCGTTGAAACATATTCCCTTCCACTAGTGTTGCCCCATTGTGTTCTGTGAAAAAGAACACAACGAAACCGCCTAATAAAAGGGTACCTGTAACGGTTAATGCGATTTTTGAATGAATCGTCATCTTCTTTTTCTGATGATATTCCAATAAGTCACGCCAAACGATAAAGCCTAATCCGCCAGAAATGATCAAAGCTGATACCACCATGATCAAATAGACATTTTGCTGGTGATTGGCTAAACTGTCTCCTAACAAATCAAACCCTGCATTACAAAAACTAGAGATTGCGTGGAACAAACTGTACCAGATCCCTTTCAACCAGCCAAATTCAGGCACGAATACAAAAGATAAAGCAACCGTACCAATCAATTGGATCACAAAGGCCAATTTCAGGATGTAAAGCATGAGCTTCATCACACCTGATACTTCTTCTAGATTTAGCGCTTCTTTTAATATGATACGTGTGCTGAGACTGACTTTTTTCTTTATCAATGCAAAGCATAGAATCGGAACCATCATAAAACCAAGACCGCCAATCTCAATCAAAAGCATGATCAAAAACTGACCAGCACTGTTCCAATGTTCTGCTGTATTCAATGTCGTCAATCCCGTCACGCAGACGGCAGAAGTTGCAGTGAAAAGCGCATCGATAAAATTTGTCCCATGCCCACTATTACTAAAAAATGGCAGGGTAAGTAGACCACCGCCAACTAAAATCAGGAGAAAAAATCCTAATGCGAGAAGCTGAACGGCCGGCAAGCGTTTCTTTATTTGTTTGTTTTGTTTAATCATCGTTTTCCTCTTTTAAAAAAGGATACCACTTAGTCAGTGGTACCCATATTTTTTACTTTGATCAACCTTGTTACTTCTGCGCGCTCGTTTTCTTCTAGCTTCATACGAATATAATAGATTGTTTCTTCTAATTGAGGGATCGTCATATATTCTAATGCATTGACTCGCCGACGTGTCTTTTCGATCTCACTTGCCATTAGCTGACAAGTTTTTTCGATTTCTGTCAGTTCCAAAAGTTTTGGAAGCAAGGTAGTAAACCGATCGATTGACCGATCCAGTTCGGCACTGGAATTCAAATACCCGTATTCCAAAGGGGTGTCTGTCAGCTGTTCATCATATTCAAAATTCATCACAGGTACTTTTACACTCATGATATTTTTGTCTACGATAGATAAATCAACGTTTTCCGCCGGCAAAGCAAACAATTCTTCGATGAAAGGTTCCGTGATTGAAGCATTTGCCAATACAAAATCAGACATTGCTTCTGTCATGGACTCTTCCATTTCTTGACGCAGTTGGTTGTTCTTTCGAATCAACAGAATGAATTGACGCATCAGTTCATCTTGCTTATCTTTTAATAATTTATGCCCTCTTGTGGCAGTTGTCAACTGTTTTTTCAATCGGGTCAATTCCATGCGGGTCGGATTCACATTCAATCGTGCCATCAGAACTCACTTCCCTTCTGGCAGATATTTGTCCAGCATGTCGTCTTTGATTCGTTTTAATTCGGTTCTTGGCAACATCGATAGCAGTTCCCACCCTAGATCAAGTGTTTCAGTAATCGAACGGTTCGTGTAGAATCCTTGATTGACATATTCTTTTTCAAACCGCTCAGCAAACTTCGCATAAATCTTGTCTACATCAGATAAAGCAGATTCTCCTAAAACTACGGCTAATTCTTTTGCCTGTTTTCCTTGTGCATAGGCTGCAAAAAGCTGATTCATCGTAGCCGCATGGTCTTCTCTTGTCTTTCCGGGTCCAGTTCCTTTATCTTTTAACCGCGAAAGAGACGGAAGTACATCAATTGGTGGTTGTATCCCACTCTTGTAAAGCTCTCTAGTCAAGATGATCTGGCCTTCTGTAATATAACCAGTCAAGTCAGGGATCGGATGAGTCTTATCGTCTTCTGGCATTGTTAAAATCGGAATTTGAGTAACTGATCCTTTTAGTCCGCGGATCCTTCCTGCTCGTTCGAACAAAGTAGCTAAGTTCGTGTAAAGATACCCAGGATAGCCTCTTCTTCCTGGAACTTCTCGCCGTGCTGCAGAAATCTCTCGCAATGCCTCTGCATAGTTGGTCATGTCTGTCATGATAACCAATACATGCATTCCTTTTTCATAAGCAAGATATTCTGCAGCAGTCAAAGCCATACGAGGAGTAGCAATACGTTCGATTGCAGGGTCGTTTGCTAAATTCATGAACATGACAGAACGGTCGATTGCACCAGTTTGTCGAAAATCTTCCATGAAAAATTCTGCTTCTTCAAAAGTGATCCCAATAGCAGCAAAGACTACGGCGAAATCATCTGATGAATCAAGTACCGTTGCTTGTCGCGCGATCTGAGCAGCTAATTCTTTGTGAGGAAGACCAGAACCAGAAAATACTGGTAATTTTTGTCCACGAACTAATGTGTTCAAATGATCGATTGCAGAGATACCTGTTTGGATAAACTCATCTGGGTAATCCCGAGCTACTGGATTGATTACTTCTCCGTTAATATCCAAATGCTTTTCAGGCAGGATTTCTGGTCCATTATCTTTTGGACGTCCCAAGCCATCGAATACTCGACCGATCATGTCTTCCGATACACCTAGTTCTAAAGGATGTCCTAAAAATCGTACAGAAGAGTCACGTAAATTGATACCACTTGTTCCTTCAAATATTTGGACCATTGCTTTATCTTCTTGGACTTCCAATACTTGTCCACGACGAATCTCCCCATTTTGCATACGGACTTCGATTAATTCTTCATATTTGACACCAGCAACTTTTTCAACCGCCATCAATGGACCGACGACTTCACCGATCGTACGATATTCTTTAATCATTGCTCATGCCTCCTTCTGAAACGATTGTTTGCATCGTTTGCTTGATTTCACCGATAATTTGATCTAGTTTTTCTAATTCTGTTTCCGGGATATATTTGCTTCGTCCGATTCTTTCACGAATCGATACGGTACCGTCCATGATCTCACTTAAATAAGCACCTAACGACAACGCACGGCGTCCTTCTTCACCAAAGGTCAAGATCATCTTCAACATTTTGAATTGTTTCTCTCTTGAAGTGAATGTATCGACATCATCAAAAGCATTTTGCTGCAAATAATCTTCACGAATGGATTTTGCCACTTCTAATGTCAGACGATCATTATCTGAAAGGGAATCAATCCCTACCAAACGCACGATTTCATTCAGCTGCTGTTCTTCCTGCAAAATACGCATGCCCTCAGTGACCATGGATGCCCAGTCAGCTTGAAGGATATGATCCATGTACTTCCCTACTTCTGTTGAATAAAGAGAATAACTTTGGATCCAATCGATCGAAGGAAAATGTCTTTTTTGGGCTAAAGTCGAATCAAGTCCCCAGAATACTTTTACGACCCGCAATGTATTTTGTGTGACTGGTTCCGAAATATCTCCTCCAGAAGGCGATACAGCACTGATTGCGGTTATACTTCCTTCGCGACCTTCTGATCCTAAAGCAATGACTCTTCCAGATCGTTCATAGTATTCCGCAAGACGGGAACCAAGATAAGCTGGATAACCTTCATCACCAGGCATTTCTTCCAAACGTCCGCTCATCTCACGAAGTGCTTCTGCCCATCGCGAAGTGGAGTCTGCCATGATAGCAACGTCATAACCCATATCACGGAAATATTCCGCAATCGTGATTCCCGTATAGATAGAAGCTTCTCGAGCCGCTACCGGCATGTTAGATGTATTGGCAATCAATACCGTACGTTCCATCAATGATTCTCCTGTATTAGGGTCAATCAATTCAGGAAATTCATTTAAAACATCCGTCATCTCATTTCCGCGTTCACCGCATCCCACATAAACGACCATGTCCACATCGGCCCATTTTGCGATTTGATGCTGAACGACTGTTTTTCCTGCACCAAATGGACCAGGAACAGCTGCTGCTCCCCCCTTTGTCACTGGGAAGAACGTATCGATCACTCGCTGTCCGGTGATCATCGGTGCATCAGGGTTTAATTTTTCTTTGATTGGCCGACTACGTCTGACTGGCCATTTTTGGAGCATCGTCAAGTTTTTGTCACCATTTTCAGTTTCAACGACACATACGGTTTCATCAATAGTGAACGATCCTTTTTCGATTGTTTTGATCGTACCTTTTATCCCATTTGGCACCATGATTTTGTGTTTGATAACTTTTGTTTCTTCTACGATTCCAATCACATCGCCAGCACTAACCGTTTCTCCGGCTTCTAATGTGGGTTCGAACCACCATTTTTTCTCATGATCCAATGCAGGCAATTGGACTCCCCGTCCTAAGAAATTACTTTGTGTGATTTCCATAAAGGTATCTAATGGCCGTTGGATTCCGTCAAACATTTGTGAAATGATCCCTGGTCCTAATTCAACAGATAAAGCTTCACCAGTAGAACGAACCGGTTCGCCTGGACCAATTCCTGAGGTCTCTTCATATACTTGAATAGACGCCACATCGCCACGCATCTCGATAATTTCTCCGATAACTCCTAGATCTCCCACTAAACACATGTCCTGGATACTGGCATCAGACATGTTCTCAGCCATTACAAGAGGTCCGGAGACTTTTATGATTTTTCCAATTTGCAAAATTTCTATCTCCTTTTCATACTATAAGATATTTTGACCTACTGCTTTTTCTACGTTTTTTTGAATTTCTTCCAGCCCAATCCCTAATGATCCTTGATGGTTGGGAATCAATACGATAGCAGGTATCATTTGTTCTTTGTAACGTTCGATCGTTTCTGGGCTCAGTGCTGCACATTGCTCCGTGACATAAATCACGCCATACTCATTCTTTGCCATTTCTTCAATTGCCTGACGAACGGTCTGCTTGGTTGTACCATAACGAACATCAAAGCCAAACAATTTGAATGGCAAAACAGAATCTTTGTCGCCAACTACACCGATCTTATGCGTCATAGACTTGTCTCACCCGCTTTCTGATTGTTTCTGGTTCAAAATGGCTTCTTTTGCCGATAACCAGTAAACGAAGGTTTTTGCTTTCTACCTCTTTTGCGTTCAAAAAGGCTAGTAGTGGCAGTGGTCCGAAAGCCTGGGTTTGTGCTTCTTGATACAATGAACTTAGATAATCATCTTTCAACTGTTCAAGCTTTACGAGATCAAGATTTCCCTCACGGATGACAGGACGCAGAAACTCAGCATAATCTGTCTCTAATAGAAAGTTCGTGTAAGCTTCCATATCTTTATCTACAAAGTTCAAAAATACTTCTTTTTCGATACTTCCCGAACTGGAAAGCACCGTCGTCATGAACCCATATGTTCTTTTCTGCAATATTCCTCGAGCCATCGTTGTGATATTGGTCAAGTCAATAAAAGCAATGACTTCTTTCAGCAATTCTTGATATCCTAGCTTATCGGCAAGCCGTCGCTGCTCTGTCAAAAACTGCCGATCATAGATCACATCGATTCCCTGAAGAATGGTAGACTCTTCAAAATAATCGCGGACTTCTCGTATACTGTCCATAATGCTTTCAGGGAGTTCATTTGAAACTTGCGTATGAACGGCATCCTTCAAGGTTTCTAATGAATAAAACCCATCGTCGATATACAAATAGTCCAGATTTTGATTTGTCATCTCGGCCTTTGTTAAAACTTTCAGATTATGGAAAGTATAGCGCATCGTGTAGATCCAAACGATTTCAGGCTCCGGTGCTGATTCCTTTAACCAGCGAAATAGACGGCTCTGCTCCTTTAAAAGATTCTGTTCGAAGTCATATTCATATCCGTCATAGATATATGGACTGTAAATCGTGGATTTCAATATTTCACCAAGTGCTTCGACAGAATTGGTTTGAATCATCCGTTCAAATGTCTCATTGGACAAAAGTTCAAGCTCTCTTCCGCGAATCAAGGGATTTAGTTCGTGGTATTCCATACACTGATCCCTCCTTATTCGAATAATTGATTGGCAATCTCAAAACTCATCGTTCCTTGGATATCTTGTACAAGGCTGCTGAAAAGAAAATTATACTGAACTCCTTGATCGTTTATCAGAAAACCAGCTTGACCAGCAACAGATTCATCGCTTAAAACCATCGTAAAGGGAAGTTCATTGTTCCATTCATCCAGCAATGTCTGAGAAAGATAAGCTGCTGATTTTTCTCCAGCAATGAATGCTACTTTGCCTGTCAAAGGTAATGAATACAATGAATTTTTGATAAACTGGATTTGTTCAGATTCATCCCAATTCTCCATTTCAGCTATTGCATCTGCAAACAATCGTCGTAAAAATTCCTGCTTCGCATTCAAATTTTCTTGTCGTACTTCTACTTGTTGGCGATTCCTAAGCTGACGGTATTTTTTTTCAAGTAATTCGATTTGTTTTTCTTTTTGTTTTTGATGTTCTGTTTCGATTTGCGTACGTTTTTGTTCAAAGTTTTGATCGATCTTCATTCGCTCTTCTTGCTCTAACGCCGCTCTTTCTTGCTCTGCTGCTTCATTCATCTGAGAGATGATTTTTTCAATGGCGTTCATCTGCTTTTCCTCCTTTATGCTTAGGCATTCAATACTAATAGGAAGGAAATAACGAAACCTAAAATCGCATATGTTTCAACCATCGCAGCAAAAATGATTCCTTTTGTAGCATGTTCAGGTTTTTTCGCTAAAATTTGAATACCTGCTGCTGCAACTTTCCCTTGGGCGATACCTGAAAACAAGCCTGTAAAAGCAATCGGCAGAGAAGCGCCTAAAAAGTTCAATCCTTGTACAACTGACATATCATTTCCTAAATTGATAAAAATCAAAAAGGCGATAACGAATCCATACAACCCTTGCGTACCTGGAAGCAATTCCAGAATCAGAGCCTGTCCGAATTTTTCGGGTTGACTTGTTGTTAACGCTGCTGCTGCCTCACCTGTCATTCCAACACCTTTAGCTGAACCGATCCCTGAAAAAATCGTCGCTGTTGCCATCGCTAATACTGCAAATACCATTCCACCATTTTGACTAATTAAGTAATCCATCATTGTATAAAAATCCTCCAATTATTTATTGTTTTTTTTCTTATGATTGATGTTGACGTATTTTTCCGCCGTTTTCAGCGGGTCAAAGGCACGTCCGCCTCCTGTATAAAATTTCCCAAAAAATTCGACATACTGCAATCGTGCGCCATGGACATAGGCACTCAACAGTGTCAAAAACATATTCAGTGCGTGTAAAGCGATGATCAAAAGGATCCCTACACTGAATCGAGCGGCTGGCGGCATGAAAGCAACCAGCATATTGAATGCCGCGCCAATACTTCCGCCTGAAATACCTAATGCCATCAAACGTGTATAACTGACTAAATCACCGATATAACCCGTCAATCCGTAAAGATTATACGCTCCTTTGGCAGCACCCTTGACTTTAGACGGCGATTGGATAATCGGCACGATTAAGATACATAAAGCAGCAATGATCGATAGCCCCGCGCCAAGATAAACAAATGCTGTATTTTTTATCAACATGGCACCAATCAATGCAATAACGATCCCAATCAGGATCCCTTGCCAGGCAAATCCATCACTGACAGCACTCAAGTAATCTTTTCTCCTGATATTTTCCTTTGCTGCCACAAATAATCCAACCAAGATCTGTATCAGACCGAAAATCACGGATAAAATCAAAATCGTATTGACGTCATCCGTTGTAGATAGGATTGGGAAAGGCAAGCGGATGCCAAATAGTTCTTTTGGTAATGCCTGTCCGAAAAATGAACTGTAGATCAATCCCCAGATGATCGATGGTACCGAGAGAATCTCAAAGAATTTTACGAAACGTTTCATCCCACGTGGTAAAACAAGTAGTTTTTGAGCTAGTATTGTCCCAATGAGCATCAGCAATCCGTAACCAACATCTGCGACCATCATCCCGAAGAAGACAAGATAAAATGGTGTCATCCAAGGCGTTGGATCTACTTCTTCATATTTTGGCAGACTGTACATTTCAGTCAGCAATTCAAAAGGTTCGATAAGCGGATGGTTTTTCAATTTAGTAGGGACTTCCTGCTGAATCTCTTCTGAGTTTGGTGTTTCGAAACTAATATATATATCTTCTTCTGATACAGTTTCGGTTAACACATGCATCAAATTCTGTTTTTCTTCTGCATCTACCCAACCTTGCAAAACGATCAGATAAGTCGCATGGATAAACCGTTCTTTTACTTTTTCCCGTTCTGCAACGGCAAGTGTGACTTCTTCTACCCATTCAAATTCTTGGATATAGCCGCTGCACTGACCTAACGCTGTCGTTATCTTCTTTTGGTGCTCGTGAACAACGGACAATTGCTGTTTGGTTTCTTGCAGTTTTTCTTTAGGATTTTGTTCATAAGGATACGTTTCTTTATTGAACCCGTATTTCCCAGCAATTTCTTCTATAGCAGCAGCTGATTTTTTTAAAGCAACATACGAAAGATAAACTTGTTTTGGCGTATAATCTATTTCTTCCATATAAACGTCATCAAGCTTACTTAGTTCTTCCTTGAAACTTTCAAAATTTGCTGCACTCACAGTCCCCATCTCAAAAATGGTCGTCTTACTTGCATACATACTTGGAGCAATATCCAGCTGTTGCCAATGAAGAAGCCATTCTTCCTCTTCTTCTAAACGATCACGTTTTTCAGTTAGCTGTTCCCACTTTTCTTTTAAATCAAGGACTTCTTCTAATTTATTCATGAAATTTTCTTCGGAATAATTTGCTTCCAAGTCTTGTAAGGAAAGTTCTTGACGTTTCAAATGGAGTTTCTTTTGACGGCTATCGCCGTGGTGTTGTATGAATTGGATAGCTTCTTGGATGTCTTTCAGCCGATTGCCTAAAGCGCTTAATTTTGCTTCTTTATCAATAATCGTGGTATCTGGAAAATATTTTTCTACCCACTGGTTGTTTGTTCTATTTTGATACAGATCCCGGATTTCAACATTTTGGATTCCTTGTACTGCTTGTAAAATCCTCTCCTGATTTCTTTTATCTGAAATGAGGGTCACTTTTTCCATCTTAGTGACGGCCATAAGTTTCTTTCACCCTTTCAATGATTGCACCGATTGCTTGACTCTGATGCTTTTGATATTGGTCTTTCAAAGTTGCTTGCACCTTGTCTGCTTCTGCTTTCAATTTCATTTTTTCTTTTTCTAATTCTTGCTTTTCAAATTGTTCTTTTTCTTCTACCAACTGTTTCAGCTGTTGCCGACTGTTCGTTTGGATTATCTCCAATTCTTGCTCTTTTTCTTCTGCATAGGTCTTCAACTGCTGCCGTAGGGTTCGAGCACGCTTCTCATTTTCTTCTTCTGCTTTTCGGATTTGTTCCAAAGCTTCTAACACTTGCTTCACTTCCTTTCGATTTAAAAAAGAGGTACATGCTTTCTTTTTTCATTGAAAGTATGTACCTCTAAAGATAACTTAGTATAGGCAGGCCCCTTCAATAAAATGTCCTTCTCACCCCTTGAAGAACTAGATCCTTGAAGCTTACGCCCAACCTTTTTATTTCTGCTTACTTTTTATTATAACAAATTAAGCAATATTTTCAACTATCGTCATGAATTTCACACGAAAATTCTCTTTACAGATAGTAACACAGCAAGAACAGATAAGTATAGGGGCAAGTCTTACATAGTTTAAATTTTTTTAAATCCTTGTTACAATTAGTCTACTTTAGGGGGAATAAAAATGAAACCAATCATCGGCATTGCCGGGAATCAACTGATTCGAGCGACAGATACTTTCCAAGGAAATCAAGTAAGCTATACACCGCAGGGATTTGTGGATGCAGTTTTAGATGCTCAAGGATTGCCTCTTATTCTGCCAGTCATGTCTCCAGATTCAGCGCCTCAACTAATTGAGAAAATCGACAAACTCATTCTTGCAGGCGGTCAGGATGTTAGTCCGCAACTTTACATGGAAGACCCTCATCCAAAACTGACGGAAACAAATATTCAACGAGACCAATTCGAACAGGCATTGATCTTGGAAGCATTGAAACAAAGAAAACCGATTTTTGCAGTCTGCCGAGGACTTCAACTATTGAATGTCGTGTTGGAGGGAACACTTTATCAAGATCTTTCATTATATCCAAAATGGTCCGTAAAACACGAACAACAGCCCACTGCCCCGCAGTTTGCGACTCACGAAGTCAAAATCGTTTCGGACAGTTTATTAAGTGACCTTCTCCCTGATTCATACTTTGTGAATTCCTATCATCATCAGGCAGTCAAAGATCTTTCTCCTTTGTTAAAAGCCATCGCCTTTTCCAACGATGGACTCATTGAAGCAGTCCAAAGTAAAGATAATATGCACAAAATCCTTGGTGTCCAATGGCATCCGGAACTTTCTCATCGTGTAGATTCATCTGAACAGCGTTTATTCGATTTCTTTGTGAATGAATTTTAATCGTTTTTCTGATTAGGTCGTGAGCCTGCCGTTTAACTCTGAGTCACAAGGAGCAATTTCAAAAAACAGCTTCTCATGTTTGTTGGATATTGTGACTTGTGACCGAGGAGTTGGCAGGAGAACACCGTTTAAGGAAAGAGGTTGTGAAAAAGCTGTCCTGCATCAAGTAATAAGAACAGTCAAACAAAAATAGCTTCTCATATTTTTCGTTTGGCTGGGCTTATTACCGCAGATGCAAGCTTTTGAACACCGTGAATCAGAGGTTGTGAAAAAGCTGTTTAGTTTCGAGTATTAAGAAAAATTTTGTGAAAATGGCTTTCCACATTTTTAAATAAATTTGGCTTAATACCGAGAAACTGGCTTTTGAACACCGTTTACCAAGAGGTCGTGAAATCAGCGCCCTGACCTGAGTATTAGAGAAATAAACGGAAAAATAGCTCCTCATATTTTTCCGTTTTTTGAGCTAATTCCGAAGGAGACTGCGACACGCCTTTTGTTGCAGTCGCTTTTTAGTCTATTGAGCAATGTTGGCTAGCATTTTTCTCAATCGTCCTTTCGATAGTCCAACAGCCTTTGGAGCTGAGTAATCTGTTGCTGTAATTCCATTCCTTTTGTCGTATCCCGATTAAGTTTGCGTGGGAGCTGCTGCTCGATTACTTTTTTTACATTCGTTTGATCAGATTTTTTTGCAAATTGCTGTTCAATAGGCAAGAACGGATAATGTGTCACGATTTGGAAACCGTAAGAATTGCATAATAGTGAGTAACCAGCAATCCCGGTTGTTTTTTGATAAGCTTTGGATAGACCTCCGTCAATAACAAATGCTTTTCCGTTTGCTTTGATCGGTGACTCTCCTTTTTTTACTTTTACTGGCGTGTGCCCATTGATGATTGCTGAACCTTCTTCTTTTGCATCGAATTCTGCCAAAATTTTTTCACTGAACCACTCTTCATCTCGCAAGTGATAATAGGGATTGCTTTTTTCGACGTGCGTATGAGGCTCTGTGAGAAAATAGCGCTCAAAAGTGGCCATTTTACTCTTGCCGAATAAAGGCGAAAATGGCCCGCTCCACGCATACCAAATCAAATCGGTCGCCAAATCTTCTTTTGCAGTCAAATCTTTTGCGCTTTCAGTTATCTGTTTTTCAAAAAATCCCAGTAATTCTTTTCCGCGATAAGATTGGTCTAATTCAAATGCTAAGAGCTGCCCCTTTTCATCTACAGGTATACAGCCATGAAACAGTACATGCTGATTATTCGTGAGATACATTCCCCCTTTTTCGATCAAAAACGTCATGTGTTTTTGCATTCTTAACGAGTGCTGGAATGAATACATCAAACTATCGATCACTTTTTGTTCCTCTTCCAAGAACTTTTTAGGATCATCTGGCTGGATCGTTTGAAAACAAGTCCCTTTCAACTCATAGAGCTGACCTTCTAAATCGATTGTTGATTCTTCATAGTTGATTTTTTCCAACAATTTACGATCGTCCATTTTAAATTCAGGTCGTCGATCCAACAACTGATGTTCTGATTTGAATTGGAGGATAGAAAGTGCTTGATGGATCTTTTCTAATTCTTCTTGTTCTCTTTCAGATAGATCTTTCCTGTTTTTAGGAGTAAATACAGGATTCTTCTGGTAGGTTTGATGGGCAAAAGAAAATAATGGACGTAAATTTAATCCATATTCTTTCTCTAATTCAAATAAATAGTTGTAGCGTGCGGCAATCCGTAAAAGCGTCAATAAACATGCCTCAGAGCCGCAATACGCACCAATCCACAAAATATCATGATTCCCCCACTGGATATCTACAGAGGAAAAATCCATGATTCGATCCATTACTTTGGCTGCTTGAGTTCCCCGATCAAAAATATCACCCACGATATGCAAATGATCGATGACAGATTTTTGGATCGTCTGCGCAAGTTTTGTTAAAAATTTTTCTTCTTCCTTCATCAAGACAAGTTGTTCAATGATTTTTTTTACATAGTCTTTTTTCCCGTTGATACGATCATCGATATACAAGAGTTCCTCAATGATATAGCTATATTCTTTCGGCAATCCTTTTCGAACTTTTGATCGAGTGTATTTGACTGTCGTAAACCGTAAAAGATCGATCAAACGATGGATCAGCTGGGATTTATCTTGTTTTTTGTACCAATCAGTCGTCAATACATATTCTGGATAAGCCGTAAAAATAGTGAATTGGCTGATCTCCGTTTCCGTCATTTGTTCAGAGAAAAGGTCTTTGATCTTTTCTTTAAGATTTCCTGAACCGATACGCAGAATATGATCAAAAGCAGGAAATTCGCCATGTATATCGCTCAAAAATAACTCTGTTCCTTTTGGAAGCTGCAAAATTGCTTCGAGATTGATGATTTCCGTGATGACATCTTCCGTTGTAGGGAACTTCTCTGAAAGTAAATCTAAATAGCGGTCCATTAAAACGCCTCCAAAAATTGGTATACTCAACATTATAAAGTTGTTATACGCTATTTTCAATGAATATATATCCAATATAATAAAAAAATAGAAATAGGTATATACAAAAAAGAAGCTGGGAACAATAAATGTCCAGCTTCCTTCTATATTTTTTCTATATTTTATGCTTTTTTTCGTTCATTTCTCATAATTGAAATCGATTGTTTCAATGAACTCCATAATCCGCCTTCGCTATACACGAGTACATTCGATTTGTACATGTTTGCAGACAAGATCATCAATAAGAATGTCACGGCTACAAGTACCAACAAGGAAATCAATGCTCCACCCATACCGACTGTCTCATTTGCCAAGCGAACCGGCATAATATAAGAAGATAAAAATGGAATATACGAAGTGATCCGAATAACGATATTATTTGGATCTGACGCACCTAATATCAACCCAAGCATGTATCCGCCTAAAGATAAATAAGTCACTGGCAAGATTGCTTTTGCTGTATCTTCTGCTTTGTTGACCAAAGAGCCACATAAAGCTGCCAAAACAGAAAAAATCAAAATGCCAAAGATCATAAATAGAAGAGAATACCACAAGAATGGTCCAATCAAATTATCTAATGAGATACCGTCCAATATATTCTTGACCATTTCCATATCTTTGAATTGATTGTATCCTACACCAAAAATAATGCCGTATAATGCCATTTGCGTTAATGCAACAAGCAAAACACCAGTTAGTTTCCCGTAAAAATGCTTTTGTGCAGTCGTACTGGACAGGATCACTTCCATGATCCGCGTGCCTTTTTCAGAAGCAATCTCTTGTGCAATGATTTGTGCATAAGTCAGAATGATAATGAACAAGACAATCGTCGCCACATAGCTGACAACATATTGGACTGTCGAATTATCTTCTCCTACCGACATTTTTCCTTTTGAATCAAAGTTGACTTTTTGCCGAGTCAAACTTGCCTGTTGGCTCAAACTTGCCACTTCTTCTGGAGAAATACCTAATTCGCTTGCTCGAAGCATCGATTGCAAGCCAGTCAATTGTTGTTGTATCAGCAGTTGTGTACTTTGTCCCAATGAATTTTCGCTATAAAGCGTCCCATTTACTTTATCTTTATCAGTTGAGACTACTAAATAAGCATCAATTTTTTCTTTCGAAAGGTCTTTTTGTGCGTTTTCTTCAGAATCCACTGCTTTGAACTCAAAATCATCTGTTTTGACTTGGCTCAATTGCTGACTGATTTGCTCATTATCAGCCAATACGCCGATTTTATTGACATCACTATTTTGCTGGGCAAAGTTTCCTGCTACATAAATAATACCTAGCATGATGAAAGGGACTAATATCATAATCAAGAAAGAAATCGACTTGACATTTTTTAAATAGACATCTTTGGTAATAATCCAAAACTTACGCATCGATTTCACCTGCTTTCAATTTGAAAATCTCTTCCAAAGTTGGCGGCTGCTGGTTGAACATAGGGATATAGCCGAATTGTGTCGCACGAGTAAAGATTTCTTTCCCAGCTTCAGGATCTTCTAATGTGATCTCTAACGTATTATCCTCACGAAGGATCACTTTTTTCACGCCTTCGATTTCTTCTACTTCCTGTTGACTTAACCCAGATTCCAAGAATAACTTCGTACGGCCAAATGATTCACGGATCTCATGGACTTTTCCATTCAAAACCATTTTTCCGTTTCGCAGCATGATCAAATGATCACAGATTTTTTCTACATTATCCATATTATGGCTAGAAAAAATGACACACGAACCGTGTTTTTTCAATTCCAATATTCCATCTTTCAGTAATTCCGCGTTTACCGGATCTAACCCGCTAAATGGTTCATCCAAAATGATCAATTTAGGTTCATGGATCAATGTGGCGATAAGCTGGACTTTTTGCTGATTCCCTTTAGACAAAGATTTTACTTTATCCGTCTTTTTCCCTTTTACCTGAAATTTTTCCATCCAAAAATCGATTTTTGGTTCAATTTCTTTTCTTGATTTCCCTCTAAGTTCTGCAAAATAAAGCAGTTGGTCTTGAATCGTTACTTTTGGATAAAGTCCTCGTTCTTCTGGAAGATAGCCGATGATATCATAATCTTTCTCCCCAAGATGATGACCATTCCATAACACTTCTCCCTGGTCTTGTGTCAAAAAATCCAAGATCAAACGAAAAGTCGTTGTCTTCCCAGCACCGTTTTGACCAATCAGCCCCATGATTTTTCCGTCTGGGATTTGGAAAGAGACATGATCGACAGCTGTGTAGTTCCCAAAAGTTTTAACAAGATTCTTGACTTCTAACATTTCTTCACTCCTTCTTCAATAAATCCATATATCCTAAGACACCAGATGTAAGCGATTTATTATTTACCAACAAAACGTATACTCTCTTGTTGTTGTAATTAAAATGATAGGACACTTTACTTTCTTTGTAAAGTGCCCTTTTCTCATTCCTGATGTAATTTATCAAATACGTTTTGTGCGACATTTTTCGGTAGTCCGATTTCTTGTAATTCTTCTATCGTAGCTGCTGTGATATTTTTCAATGATTTGAACTCTTTAAGCAACATTTTTTTTCGTTTCGGTCCTAGCCCTTCAATTTCGTCTAATCGGGAAGCAAAACTGTTTTTACTACGCAGCTGCCGATGGAAAGTGATTGCGAATCGATGGACTTCATCTTGGACCCGCTGGAGCAGGAAAAACTCAGGTGAATTTCGTTCAAGTGGTACTACAGCCAAATCTGTACCGAATAGCAACTCATTTGTTTTATGTTTATCGTTTTTTGCCATACCAGCAATAGGAATATCGATTCCTAATTGATTTTCTAAGACATCTTTTGCTACATCGACTTGTCCTTTTCCTCCATCAATCAAGATCAAATCAGGTAAAGGCAACCCTTCACGAATCACTCGTGAATATCTGCGATAGATGACTTCTCTCATCGATGCATAATCATCCGGTCCGTTGACTGTTTTTATTTTATATTTCCGATATTCTTTTTTTGCTGGTTTTCCATCAATGAATACGACCATCGCAGCCACAGGATTCGTCCCCATGATATTAGAGTTATCAAATGATTCAATGCGTATTGGGGTCGGGATATTCATTGCGTTTCCTAAACGTTCCACTGCTCCGATCGTCCGTTCCTGCTTTCTAGCAATCAGATCAAATCGTTCATTCAAAGCAACTGAGGCATTCTTATTCGCCAATTCCACTAATTTTTTCTTTTCGCCTCGTTTCGGTTGTAGAACTTTCGTATCCAACAAAGCTTCTACACTTGGCTTGTCGATCGTATCAGGAATCAAGACTTCTTTAGGAATGAAATGTTCATTTTCCTGATAAAACTGACCAATATAAGTCAAAAAATCTTCTTCTGCTTCGTTATAGAAAGGAAACATTGAAACATCTCGTTCAATTAACTTTCCTTGTCTTACAAAAAACACTTGGACACACATCCAGCCTTTATCAATCGCATAACCAAATACATCTCGATCCAGTAAATCAGTATTTGTCATTTTTTGGCGAGTCATGATTGTTTCGATAGCACGGATCTGGTCTCGGTATTCTGCAGCTTTTTCAAATTCCATGTTTTCAGCAGCTTTTTCCATTTTCTGATGGATCTCTGACTCGATTTTTTCGTGTCCTCCGTTTAAAAAGTTTTTCACTTCATCAACGATTTTCGTATAGACTTTCGGATCTACGTCGAAATAATAAGGACACAGACATTGCCCCAAATGATAGTAAAGACAAGGCTCCTTCGTCTGACTAGGTTTGCATTTTCTCAGAGGAAATAATCGGTCGAGAATCTTCTTTGTCTCATTCGCCGCACCGACATCTGGATATGGTCCAAAATACAGTGCTTTGTCTTTTAGTACTTTGCGAGTAATCACCAAACGGGGATATTTTTCATTCGTTATCTTAAGGAAAGGATAGGTTTTATCATCCTTTAACATAATATTGTATTTAGGATCATTTTTCTTTATCAGATTGATTTCTAAGAGCAAAGCTTCTATATTCGATTCTGTAACGATGTATTCAAAGTCTTCAATTTCACTAACAAGCCGTTCCGTTTTCGTATTATGGCTGCCAGTAAAATATGAGCGGACGCGATTTTTCAATATTTTGGCTTTTCCGACATAAATGATCGTTCCATTTTTATCTTTCATCAAGTAACAGCCGGGCTGATCAGGAAGTAAAGCTAGTTTGTTTTTGATTCGTTCGTTCATCTGGTACTCCCCTTCATATTCAATTAAAGTTATTATAGCATGTCTGTCAAAAAAACAATCCAGCCTGACAACGTAATTATACTCAAAAAATGTTAATTTGAATAACCTTAACTCAACCGCAAAAAAACCGAGGACGGAACTGAATTCAGTCCCATCCTCAGCTTATTTTTGCTTTAAGCTTTTATAAATATTGATCGATCATTTGACGTAGTTGTTCTTTTGAATGAACACCAACAGCTTTTTCTACTACTTGACCATCTTTTTTCAACATTAATGTTGGAATACTCATGATTCCGAATTGTTGAGGAGTTTCTGGATTTTCATCCACATCCATTTTAGCAATTCTGAATTCTTCTTCATCATATTCTTGTTCCAATTGATCCAAAATCGGTGCCTGCATACGACATGGGCCACACCAAGTTGCCCAAAAATCAATTAATACAAGTCCTTTGTCTGTTTCTTCATTAAATGTCTTATCTGTAATTACTTGTGACATATCAAAGACCTCCATTTTTAAAATCTATGACCAGTATAGCATTTCTATCCTTGGATAGCGAACCATCTGCTTACCTTTAGTAAGTTTTACTTAAATTTAACAATTGTTGCACCATTTCCGCCTTGATTTGCCGGTGCAAACTCAAAGCTTTTGACGCTCCGATGGTTTTTAAGATAATCAGTAATTCCCTTGCGAAGTGCGCCTGTCCCCTTTCCGTGGACAATAGTCACTTGAGGATAACCTGCTAGGATGGCAGAATCCAAATACTGATCTACTTCACTTAGCGCTTCCTCATATCGTTTTCCTCGAAGGTCCAATTGATTCGGCACATGACTGCTAGATTCAGAGCGTACAGCATGGACAACTCGTTGTGTCGGCTCTTTTTGAGGAGCAACAGGCGTCAGTTCGTCTTCGGACACATTCATTTTTAGTATACCGATTTCTACTTGCCACTGATTCCCGTTTTTACGTAAAAGCGTCCCTCTTTGGCCGTAAGTCGTAACCAACACTTCGTCTCCCGGTTTTAATGTTTTTTGTTCTTTCGCCTTCTTCAATACTTTATTTTTCTTCAATGTTTCTTCTTGATGTAGATTTGCTAATTGGGTCTTTGCATCGATCAACTGATGCTCTTTCACATTTCCTTGCCCGATCTGCTGTTGCATTTTACGAATATCAGCAATGATTTTTTCTGCTTTTTTTTCCGCCTCTGACACGACTTCATTTGCTTTTTTCTTTGCTTTCTCTATTTCTTTTTCACGTTCTTCAAAGAAATAGCTGTAAGCTTCTTTCAAATCATGATGAAGTTCTTGTGCCTCAGAAACAAAATGACGCATTTCCAGATATTCGGTCTCTGCCATTTTCCGGCGATTCTCTAAATCTGTGATCATTTCATTTAAATCTTGGCTCTCATCATTCATCAACTGCTTTGCTTCATTAATAACATCTGTATCAAGACCTAATCGGCTGGAGATTTCAAACGCATTGCTCCGACCAGGCACACCGATCAGTAAACGATACGTTGGACTTAGTGTATCCACATCGAACTCCATACTAGCATTAATCGTATTTGCCCGATTGTATCCATAAACTTTCAATTCAGGATAGTGTGTTGTTGCCATCACATAAGCAGACTTTTTACCAAGATCATCTAAGATCGCGATTGCTAGAGCAGCACCTTCTTGCGGATCTGTTCCTGCACCAAGCTCGTCAAATAGTACCAGACTTTTTTCATTGACTTTTGATAAAATATCTACAGTGTTCGTCATATGAGAAGAAAAGGTCGATAGACTTTGCTCAATCGACTGTTCGTCTCCTATATCCGCAAATACTTCTTCAAAAATACCGATTTGGCTTTCTTCTCCTGCAGGAATCGGCAACCCTGCTTGCCCCATCAGCTGTAACAGACCTAAAGTCTTCAACGTGATCGTTTTCCCACCTGTATTAGGTCCTGTAATGACGATGGCTTGATAGTCTTTTCCAATTGCGATGTCATTAGGAACTACTTTTTCCTGATCGATCAGCGGATGTCTTGCTTGTTTCAAGACGACATGATTGTCTTCACTGATTCCCGGCACGATGGCTTTTAGTTCTTTACCAAATCGTGCTTTTGCATTCATCAGATCCATTTTACCAATCACATAAGCATTGTGGATGATTTCTTGACGATGTGGAACAAGTTCTGCAGAAAGTTCACTTAAAATACGTTGAATCTCATTTCGTTCAGCGATTTGATATTGACGCAAACGATTATTCAAATCCACCACTTGTTTTGGTTCAATAAATAAAGTCTGTCCTGAAGCACTTTGATCGTGGACTACACCGCCAAATACACCGCGGTATTCTTGTTTGACTGGGATAACGTAGCGGTCATTTCGCATGGTGATGATTGCATCGCTCAAATATTTTGCGTTCTTCCCGCGGACGATTCCGTCTAACTGTTCACGAACAGCTTGTTCACTGCGACGAATGTTCTGTCTTATGATTTTTAGCTCAGGAGAAGCATCGTCGGTCACGCGTCCGTCTTCATCGATTGCTTCCTTTAAACGGCGACTTAAAACAGGAATCGTGACTAGCTGATCTGCCCACATATACAAACGCGCAAATTCAATTTCACTGTCAGAAAGATCATCAATGAACCGATGCAATTCACTTGTCGTAGATAACACTCTGGAAACTTGTGCAAGCTCCACTCCATTCAAATCTGCCCCGATTTCGATCCGTTTCATATGAGGGCGGATATTTTCAAGTTTTGGTATAGGAATCCCGCCTCGCAGACGTTGTACTTTCAACCCATCCTCAGTTTCTTGAAGCCATTCTGTGATCGTTTGTTTCTCGCTCACTGGTACCAATTCTGCCAGTTCTTCTTTTCCTTGTGCAGTCACTACAAATTGTTTGACCATCTGTTTGACTTTTTCAAATTCCAATGTTTCAAGGATTCGGTTATTCATTTTATCACCTTATCTTTCACTATGAAAAAAGGGCTGTGCCGGACATACGTTGCGCAGCCTTCTTAAATAAACTACTGTGTACAAAAAACAAAACATTCTTGTAAAAGTTTTTCTAAAAAAATATTTTCTAGCCCTATTTTCCTTAATTCAAAATATTCGTTACCCAAAGCTCATACATCTTGTTGGTAAGAAAGGGCGTTCTCTCAACGATAAAACGAGCGAAACTATGCTCGCCGAATTGATTTTGGACCACATCTAATGGAACAAAGGCAAGTAACTGCAAAATCAAAAATATAGTAACGTAAGCCATGATTAGTGACAGGATACCTCCTGCAATCCAGTCTACCTGTCTCAAGATCGGCACATATGTCAATCCATGGACAAAGACCCCCACAAATCGGGTGATCAGCCAGCCAATCAGCAAAATGATCAGAAAAGCCGTTCCTGCATAAAAAGCTTCATCTAGGTGAAAGGCAAATACTTGATCAAAAAATGCTAACTTTGATGTCGGGGTGACAGCTGGGTATGGAATGTATAATTCCAAATGACTTGCTAATGGTTTGTAAAAATGCTGGGCAGCAATAAATGACAACACATATCCGATTGCGAATATGAATTGTAAAGCAAACCCGCGACGTGCTCCAGAAAAAAACGCAATTAGCAATAAAAATAAAATCAGCAAACTCAGCATGCTACGTTCCTTTCTCTTCTAACTTTTTTAAATTTTTCTTATTTTGATAAAAGGATCTTAATTAGAAGATTTTTGTTTGATTTGTCCTTTTCGTTTTTCATTTAAAATCTGCTGTGCTTCCACATGATTTTTAATAGTATAATCTGCTTGACCATTTTCTTTCAGTACTTCTCGAGCTTCATTCTCGATTGCTTCCATGCGTTTTACGCGATTTTCAAGCTCTGTAAATTTGATCATTTTTTTCTTTAATTCTGCTGTTTCTTCTTCTAGCTCCAAGATTCTTTCTTGTTTCTTCAATTGATCCGAAAGCGCATTGACAGCCATCAAGATCGCTGCTTGTTCATTATCCATTTGTGGTGATAATTGTTTCAATTCTGCTAACTGCTCATTGATCAGCTTCGTTACGATATCCATATGATGCTTGGTTTCCCGTCCGATAATAGTATATGTTTGGTTGGCAATCACTGCTTTGTAGCGTGTTTTTTCGTGCGCCATACGAATCATTTCCTCCTATTTGATGAAAGTTTTATTTAGTGTACCATGAAGTTGGTTCTTTCACCGTTCTCCACAAATATTTTTCACATACTTAACTATTATATGATAAACTTTAAAAAAATGCTATGTCTCGCAACCTCTTAGAAAACGAAAAGTCAGGAGTTGCGGTATAGATTTATGTATAAAAACGAGGAGAATTTTATGAGCAACGTCATTATCAAAGCAACGAACGACCAACTTAGTCAAATGAAAGCACACTATCGCTCTTATTTGTTAAATAAACAGATTCCTTATACTATCTTTGCTGCTAAAAAAGACGGGACGACCATCACTGCTTACACATCAGGAAAAGTGATGTTCCAAGGGGCAAACGCAGAAACGGAAGCTCAGCGCTGGGGACAGGCACAGGATAAGCAGGCCAAACCAGCAAGAACGGTCTCTTCTTTGCCAAAAAATATCAGTCAATTATCCGTTTTAGGTAGCGATGAAGTCGGAAATGGCAGCTATTTCGGTCCACTAACAGTATGTGCTGCTTATGTGAAACGTGATCAGCTTGCAGAATTACGTAAACTTGGTGTTCGAGATTCAAAAGAGTTAAAAGATAGCCAAATCATCCAACTTGCTGATGTCTTAAAAGAAACTATCCCTTACAAACTACTTGTCTTGCCCCCAGAAAAATACAATGAGATCCAGCCAAAATACAATGCTGTTCGGATGAAAGTCGCTTTGCATAATCAAGCAATCCATTTGCTGCTAAAAAAGATCGCACCAGAAAAACCAGAAGCGATTTTGATTGATCAGTTTACGCCAGAAGCAAATTTTAAAAAATATGCGCGTTTAGAAAAAAATCACTTGCAAGAAAAACTGTACTTCGTTACTAAAGGAGAACAATATCATTTAGCTGTTGCTGCTGCTTCTATCATCAGTCGTGCCAGCTTTTTAGAAGAGTTAGACAAAGCATCAGCTGAAGCCGGAATCACCCTTCCCTCAGGAGCTGGAACGAAATCTGATCAAATAGCGGCAAAACTATTAGAAAAAGGCGGCATGCCTATACTTGAAAAATATGCCAAACTTCACTTTGCCAATACAGAAAAAGCGTTGAAGCTAATAAAAAAATAAAAAAACTGTGACATAAGTCGTGTCACAGTCCCTTATTCCGAATAAACGGTGTTCAATTAGCTGACCCTCGATATTAGCTCAACAAACGGCAAAATATGAGGAGCTATTTTTCCGTTTGTTTCTCTAATACTCAGATCAGAACGCTGATTTCACAACCTCTTCCTTAAACGGTGTTCAAAAGCTTGTATCTGCGATAATAAGTCCAACCAAACGAAAAATAGGAGAAGCTATTTTTGTTTGGCTGTTCTTATTACTTGATGCAGGACAGCTTTTTCACAACCTCTTTCCTTAAACGGTGTTCTCCTGCCAACTCCTCGGTCACAAGTCACAATATTCATCAAACATGAGAAGCTGTTTTTTGAAATTGCTCCTTGTGACTCGGAGCTGAACGGCAGGCTCACGACCTCTTTCTTAAACGGTGTTCCAGAAGTAGCTTCTTCGAAAAATAAGCCGAAATTTCACAAAAATTTGAGAAGCAATTTTCGTAAATTCCTTCTTATTTCTTGAAGCTGACCACTTCTGTCACAACCTCTTTCCTTATTTATTGCTGAAAATAGGTGGTCAATGCTTGTGTCAAACTTGCAGCGATCTGCTGCTGATAACTGTCTGTTACTAATTCCTCTAAATCACCATCATTATTCATATAACCCATCTCGATTAAAATAGAAGGTTGAAGATTTTCTCGAAGAACTTGATAGTTCCCAGTGGAGATTCCTCTTGAATCCAGAGGCAGATCAGTGAAGGAATCAGCGATTGTTTGTGCTAATGTTTCCTCTTGTCCATAGTAATAATATGTCGTGATCCCAGTTGCTTCATTCGCATATTCCGTAGAGTCTGCATGTAAGCTGATAAAGACATCTGCCTTTTTTTCTTCACTGTAGTCGCATATATCTCCAAGCTGTACTAATTCATCTGTAGTGTGGGTCAAATAAACCGTTGCTCCAGCATCCTCTAGCGCCTTTTTTACTTTTATGGCTGTACTTAATGTTATATCCTTTTCTTCTGTTTGTTCATCATTGCTTAATGCCCCAGTATCATTTCCGCCATGCCCAGGATCTAATACAATCACTGCATCAGATAACTCTTTCGGTTTTGTTTGTATATTCTTTGTGACTTTGGTTCCATCTTCGAGGGCTAAATATCCAGTATAGCCATCATTTGTCTTGATCTGATAAGCATTTTTTGTTTCGGAAAGAAACTCCGTCAGTTCTCCGCCGTTTATAGTTGCTAATGGGGTAGTTAGCGAGTCATCTGTATATAGTGTACGGTCATTTTTTCCGATTTTGACTAATGTCTCTTGTTTTGTGTCATCAGATGATTCCTTTGTCTTTGTAACCGTACTGTTCGTACTGCTGACTGTTTGCCCAACTATCTTTTTTTGACCAAAAACATCTATTTGAAAACAGATAATAATGATAATGATTGCACATACAAAAGCTCCAATTATTTTTTTCATGCTTGACTCTCACCTCGTAGATCCAGACTAAGGGTCAAAACTTAAAATCAGCTTAAGTACGCAAAAAAGAAGCTGCGACAAACGTTTTGTCACAGCCCGTGTTTTCAAATAAACAGCAAATTTAACCAATCAGTTCTCATGCGCCCCACTCATTAGAACCTGGTTCTTCCCCTTGATTCCACCACTTTGCCTGATAAACTTTCCCTTTATAAGTGACGATGTCTCCCTTGACATAAGCTTTTTCTGGGTTCCATTCTTCGTATCCTGGAGCAGGGTCTTCGCTTTTCGTTGTGATCGTTATCGGCAAGCTTTTCTCAGATACATTTCCAGAAGCGTCAAATGCACTGACTGTATAAGTGTACGGTGTATTTGTCTCCAAACCTGTATCTGTATATCGAGTATGAGCTGTTTGTGCTACACGCTGACCATCACGATAGATGTAATAACCTGCCACCTGATTATTGTCTGTTGATTCTTCCCAACTCAAAGTAACTTGTGTTCCTTGAATATCTGAAACAGCTAGATTTTCGGGTACAGATGGGGGTTGCGTATCGGATGGATCCGGTATCAGTTCTTTTCCATAGATGACTTGCCGATTGATTTCCGCTCCTTCATCTCCGATTCTTTGGACTAACGCAATATGGCCAATTCGATCGACTGTTGGATTTTCATCACTTGATCTTAATCTAAATTCATAAGAAGCATCTGGCTCGATATGTTTACCGTCATATACAGAAGCTAAATCAATCACGACATACCCATTTTCTATCGTTACTGTTCCAGCTTTGTAATCTCCGGCACTTAGGCTTTCAGCTGAATGGATTGGAATATATAGTTTAGGGAATTTGATTGTTTCTTGGGCTAATTCCACTGCACTCAATACACTAGAAGTTTCGTTAAGCTGCTCGTTGTTCTTGATAGTGATGTTATAACCATTCGCACCATATTCACTATAAGTAGAAATATCCACATCAATCGCTAACGGGGAGGAAATTATTTCTTGTTCTGACAGTTTTTCGTCACCGAATAATCCTTGTTTGATCGCATTAGTCAGCTCGTCTCTCTTACTACTGTTGGTTTCCTTATCTTGTGATTGCATCCAGGAGATTACTCCACCTAATTCATTTTCTTTTACATATTCTGCTTTGTAGCTGACAGATTTGACATTGTCATAAGTAAAGAATTCTCCTGTTATTTTACTGTACATATAAGGTGCTTTCGCTACATCATCCCAATATTCTTTTAAGTCTGCTGTTTGATCAATCAAATCAGCGATATTCCGATAAGGCCAGACGCCGCCAGCTCTACCACCATTTCCTGAAACGAGATCGTTTTTGTTTTTGGCACCGTAAGAAGGTGTTTGATCGGCATCTTGGTTGCTTGCTTTTGCTGATTGGAACAAACCAGGTAGCTCTTTGTTATCCCCGCTTTCTACCTCATGCCAGCCGCGTGTATAAAAAGCTGCACCAATCACGATTTTGTCGGAAGGAGCTCCTTCTTTTTGTAAAAATTTGACTGTCTGATCGACAGAAAGACCTTC
Source organism: Enterococcus sp. ZQ21 (assembly GCF_030053755.1). Lineage (NCBI taxonomy): Bacteria > Bacillati > Bacillota > Bacilli > Lactobacillales > Enterococcaceae > Enterococcus > Enterococcus sp. ZQ21. The sequence continues at coordinate 728,398 of NZ_CP125658.1, read as the reverse complement.
TTCATAATTAGGATCAGCTGGATTGCCATATAGTGCCGTATGGTGAGCACTGTTGGGACTCCATGCCCCATTCAAATCATAGGTCATGATATTGGCAAAATCGACCACAGAGAATAATTTAGGAATGTCAATCCCATCATTTAATTTTTCTCTGGAAGAAGGAAGCGCTACAGATAATTCATATGTTTTCCCTAACTTTTCTCCTTGTTGATCAATTGACTCGCGAATCTCTTTTAAAAGCGTGATGTAATTCTCTTTGTCTTCCGGTTTGGCATGTGGTGTTCCTTCATCGTTTACATTATCTACTAGATCTGGCTGACGGACATCAGCTGGATATTCCCAATCGACATCGACAAAATCCATATTGGTATACTTAATAAATTTCGTGATATTTTCTACTAGATTTTTACGTTTTACTGGATCAGCTGCCACTTCTGAAAAGTCTCCTGATTTTGACCATCCGCCTAAAGATACGCCTATTTTTAGATTTTTATTTTTGCCGCGTAAATCTTGGATTGCATTCAAAATCCCAGAACTTGGTGTGTTCCATCCTACGCCAGGTTGTTCTAAAGATGCACCTACAGCAGCATCTGCATCTGTAAATGTCAGATTCCCCTCGCTATCAAAATCTAAAAAGGCAAAGTTCAAATGTGTTAGCTGATCCGCTGGAATATCTTGAGGAAGAAATTTCCCTTCACCATCCCAGATGGACCAATCTCCATAATACATGACATTCCGGTATTCTTTTGCTGGAACAACTTGAGCTGTTTCTTCGGCATAGACAGAGTCTTTTTGTCCTAATAACGGAGATGTGACAGACATCACCGAAGAAAATAACATTACGGCTAAACTGATTTTTTTCATTTTTGACATATTTTGAAACCTCCTTTTGTCTATTCGTTATGATTCATCCACCAAATAAATAGTTTCTTTCATTCTACAAATAATTAATTATTTGTGTTATTAAATAAAAACACCTCCTAGATCGCCGACAGAACAAACGCACCAGAAACATTGACTTTATAATTACAACTAAATAGTAACATTCTGTAATTCTGTTTGCAAACGTTTTCTTTTATATTGTTTACGTTATTTATAAGTAAACAAAAACTACTTTTTTGGTTAAATCCCTTTTGATAACGATTCAATTAGAATGAAATAATAAATAAAATATCCCATGATAATTATGAGAGAATAACAAAATTTTATGCATGAAAAACTAGCCGTATAAAAAAGAAACAAGATACAACGATTTTCGTCATATCTTGTTTCTTTACCTAACTGTTTTTCTCCACATATAACAGCTTTACGTTTGTCCTAATACACCATTCAAATATAAATCGATCAATTGTGCCACATTTAGCGGTTCTTCTACAGGTCTTTTTGATCGAGTGATGTACGGTGCCAACACTAAGAAAAAATGCCTTGCTGCGATTTCTTTGGTAATCCCGTTTCTTAACACGGATTGGTTTGTTGAAAAAATTTCTTCAAATGGTTCACGATAATTTTTCTTCCATAGAAAGAAAAGATGATCTCTCGTTTCATTGGAAAGATTGCTTTCAAGGTCGTGAAGCATCAGAAATAAATCAACAAGATGCGTCTCAATCAAAAATTGAGCCATTTTTGTCAACGTCACTTGAAATCTCGTTTCGCTTGTTTGGACGATTTCTCTCAACGCTTTCCCAACATCTTCTAAGTGCTTTTCTAATACTGCTGTATATAACTTTTCTTTATCACTAAAATAGTGATAAAGATTGGGCTGGGTGATCCCAACTTTTTGTGCGATCTCTCTTGTTGAAGTACCAAGATAGCCCTTGGACATGAACAAGTCAGCCGCTTCTTTTAAAATTTTTTGTTGCGTGTCTTTATTGTATCGATGGACCATTTTTCCACCTACTTTTTGGTTATTCTTTTTCTTTCAATACACCATCTTCCATCATAAATATTCTATCGCATTTGTCAATCAACCGTGTGTCGTGCGTCACCATGATCGTTGCTTTATTTTTTTCTTTTGATTCTTTTGCCAAAATATCGACTACTTCTCTTGCCTTTTCTGAATCCAAACTGGCAGTTGGTTCATCTGCTAGAATAATAGACGGATCATTGTACAATGCACGAGCAATTGCCACCCTTTGTCTTTCACCACCAGATAGTTCTTCTGGATACTTGTTGATCAGCTTATCCACGCCAAGCTGCTCAAATAATTCTTTTGCTTCTTTTTGCCGATGTTCATGTTTGATTTTATCTACTAATAACAACTGCTTTTTTACTGTCAGAAAAGGAACCAGATTTGATGCTTGCAAAATAAAACCAATTTCCTTGAAACGGAGTTTAACGCGTTCGCTTTCTTTTTGATTACTGAATTCCTGATCATTGATAAATACAGAGCCGCTGCTAGGTGTCTGCAATCCGCCTGCTAAAGTCAAAAAGGTACTTTTTCCTGATCCCGAAGGACCGATGATCGCAACAAATTCCCCTTTATCGATACTCATTGTTGTTTCTTTCAATGCTTTTACTACTTGGTCGCCATCTTGGAAACTTTTTTCTACTTCTTTAAATTCTATTGCTTTCATGTTCTTCCTCCTTCTTATCCAATGGCCTTCAGCGGATCGATTTTCACGATCGTCCGAACAGAAAATAGTGCGCCTAACACAGCCACTACCAACATCAACAAGCTAATGACGCCAAAAAATAGCCAATTGCTTTGGAATGGAACCGCATCAGGTAGAACAAGAGATGTTCCCACTGTTCCCACTAGACCAAGAAGAATACCAACAAAGGATAAAATGAATGTTTGTGCCACTACAGAGCGTGCAATAAATCCTCCCGTGATTCCTTGGGCTTTCATTACACCAAAGATATTGATTTTTTGCATCGTCAGTACATAAATAAAAATCCCGATCACGATAGCCGCAATAACAATCAAAAAGCCAATCATAAACCCAAAAGTCAATACTTGTGCATTGTATCCAGGTAATTCATTGATGAATTTAGAAATTTTGATCTGTTCCAAGTCTTCAGGTAAATCGTTGATTTTTCCTCTGACAACTATTGCATTGATCCGTGCATTCTCACTTGTGTCTTCTTTTTCGAAACGGATTTGTTGGTAAGCATTGATGGTCGTATAAAGAACCGGTGAAACATTAAACTTGGCATGATCCGTAAAACCAGTTAGTTTAAACGTCTTATCACTACCAGATAACTTGACCGTATCTCCTACGGCTAGACCATATTCTTCCTTCAGGCTACTATCGCCTATTGCCTCATCATCGTTATTAAAAGCTTTTCCTTCAACAAGATTCGGCATGATGAACTGATCTTTATCGATACCAAAGAAGCTAACATTGATTTTTCCTTCATCTGTACTGTCTTTACTAGTCACGACTCCTGGAGTTTGGGCAAGATAGGCCACTTTTCCACCTTCGACTTCTTCTGCGGTCTTCTTAGTAATCATGGACATCCCTAGATTTGAATTTGCATCTTTCGAAAGAACGATCGAATCTGCCTCCCACTTGTCAACCGCCGTTCGATTGTCTTGAGCTAAGCCATAAGCTAACCCGGTCAAAAAAAATACCAAGTAGGCGATTAAAAACATCACCCCTGCAACTAATGCGTAACGTAACTTTGAATGCATAATTTCATTTAATGCTAAAAACATTTAATTCCTCCTCTTGAAATAATTATTTTATACAATAATTTTATCACTTGATAAATTTTTGGCGAATATTATGCTCAAAATACATTTTCGCTTTTTTATTATCTCTTCTTATGATGTCTAAACGCTTTTTAGTTAGTAGTTTTCAGTTTTTTTATTATAAAAATAGCATTTCACATAATAAAAGACCGTGATGTTTCTCACGGTCTTTTTTCTACTCTATTGCGATTTGCTCTCTTAGCTAGTACTTTAAAAGCTAACTCATTGAGATAGTGAAAACGTGGGGTATATTCAGCCAAAAATCCAAAGTTTTCAACTGCTAACTGTGGAATCGTGGTTTTTTGTTTCACGATATCAGCAAGCAAGTTCAAATCTGATAATAAAAATTCTTGGCTTATCAGCTGTCCGCCAATGATTTCTAATGTATCTGGATGATAGATCAGCTTTGCATTTACTGTTTTATTTTCTTCATAGTATTGTGGAAATAGGTCAAACTCTCCTGAACAAGAACAGGCACTTTGTTCCAAAAATGGTGCTTCGTCTTCTGTCAACCCAACAGTTCCTAAAAAGTGGTCGGTAATGACCGTTGCTGTTATCTTTTGTTTGAGATCATAAGCAGTCGGCTGCTCGCACAAAGTCAACGCTACCGCTCTCGCCATATGTACAGCTCGAGTAACTAAGGGCAAAAAGAGATGCCGTTCTTTTTTGTCAAAACTGACTGGAACGATATCGCCAATCGCATAGATATCCGAATCACTTGTCTGCAGGTATTCATTGACCATCACAGTGTCGTCCTCATACAATGCCACTTTGTCTTTTAACAATGACGTATTTGGACAAGTTTGAGCAGAAAAAATGACGATATCTGCCTTCAGTGTTTGAGACAAAAGTTGTACGGATACTACTTCTTCTCCTGATTTTTTCCAATCAATCAAAAATTCATTTGGATGAAAGTTGATTTGCTTGTTTTTCAGCTGATTTTGAAAACTGCCAATCATATCTTTATCGAAATATCTTGATAAAACATTCGGCATGTAATCAACTAAATGAATCATATGTCCCTTATTTCTCAAAGCATCTGCTAATTCTAACCCAATATAACCAGCACCAAAAATCACTACTTCTTTTGCTTCTTTCAAAGCGGCAAGTACTTGTTTAGATTGCACTAGATTTTTATAGGTGTAGACATTTTCAGCTTCAATTTGTTTATATAAAGTAGCAGGAGATGAACCTGTTGCCACGATTAGTTTATCATAGGTTAGGGTTTCTTTTTTTCCTTCCTCAGAAGTGAGGATGAGCTGATGCTTGTCTGGATCAAGTTCAGTTACTCTCCATTCGGTGATCAGTTTTGCACCACTTGCTTGAAGAGTCCGCTCGTTGTTTGCAGCTTCAGCTAAACTATGTATCTTTCCTTTTAAATAAAGATTGATCCCATTTGAAACATAGCCTAATCCATCTTTGTGATTTTCATCGATCAACAGAACTTCTGCCTCCGGTTGAAGTTTGCGTAGATTTAGGGCAGCGGTGATGCCTGCATGGGAAGCACCAATGATCACGATTTTCATGTTTTATTCATCCTTAAATTCAATTTTTCTAAATAGCATTCTTTTAAAAATTGGTTCAAATAGGGAAAATCATAGTTAAATTCATTACTCGTAAATACAAAAACTTTAGCGGACTTCTGTGACGGGTATTCTTTCAATTGGCTAGTCAAAATAACATCATATTGCTTGTCTTTCTCGTATTCCACTAAATCATATTTGATCGTATTCAACAACTGTTCTTGAATGATTTCTTTCACGATATCCGCCATTAGCCTTTCGTACGGAAGATCATAAGCAATTTGCAAACGCAATTCCAATTGCTTGATTAGCGTTCGTAAAATAGATGCATAGCGAGCAAATAATTCAAAACGGGCATTTTCCTCGTCTGCTTCAGTAAAATCCACAATAGCAAATGTTTGTCTGACCAGCCTTTCACATAAAACAAGGAATTGTTTATCTTCTACTTCAGTTAACCGTTGTTTCAATCCTTCTTGACCAAAAATATTCATCCATCCTCTAAAATAGGCAAAATGAGCGTGATTTTGCATCACTGTTAACGCAATCTTTTGCGAAATCTCTTCTGGAAAAGCATAGAAAGAAAAATATTCTTCTATCGATTGTTTAAACGTTCGATTCAATTGAGCCACTACGTCATCTTAGTATTTTTCGCTTATCAAAAATTCCTGAACATGTGAATTATGTGTATCTAATGTAAAGTTACTGATCATGAAAAGATAAAAAACCAACGTTTCGTTTTGATCCCAAGGAAAGGCATATTGAAAGAAATAACGGGTCAAAAATGTATGAAGCTCCAATAAAAATTGTGTCGTTTGAAACAATCCAACAGGAAGATTACTATAATCTGGTTTGGCTTTTTTCGTACAGCGCATCCGTTTCTTCATAATGGAAAGCCATATTTCAAATTTCAGTCGCCCTTCTTCTGTAATGGCAAAACTGAACTCTTTTTGTAGCAGATCTAAAAAAGTGTTTCCTGATAAATCGCTGTATTCTTTTTTATTTTCAAGGTAGGGGCGACCAAACCAAAATAATTGAAAATAGAAATAGCGGATTTGATTTTCTGGGCCAGTCAAACGCCCGCTTTTTATTTTCAAATGAAACTCTTTTAAAGAATCATTTAATTCCTTCACTCTACGCGACAAAGTAGCCGAACTGATATTAAGTTCCATAACAAGTTTCTGCCGATCAAATGAGCCATATTCTAACAGATAAAGAAGGATTTGATATTTTGTAGAATAGCGCAAATAGCAATGATAATAAACATCGATAGCTGCTATATTGCCATGTCTGATCAATAAAATGTATCCTTCTTGGATAACGATTTCCAGTTGTTCGATGTTTTCCAAACTAGCTTGTAAATAAAATAAATCTTCTTTCAAGGTAGACCGATCGATTGATAAGCGGGCTAGTACGTTATTAACAGAGATCTCTCCTTTTTCCTCTAATAAAAGTTGAAAAAGTTTGATTTGCCGTTGTTCATTTTTTTCAAGCAAACTGAAAAGTTCCAAGTCCACTCCTCCAAGCATTTCTGATTTTAACAGCAGAAGTTTCCTTCTCATCCTTGAAAAAGAGGATCTGCGACAGTTGTCACAGATCCATACAAATTCTGATCACTTAGCTGATTGGCCCAGCTGACAGTTCCCATGTGATCGTGCCTTGATACCTTACGCCAGGTTGAGCGTTCGTACTGCTATTTACCTCTAAGAGTAAACCATCGGTATCGGGAAAGTCAACGAGAACCTCTCCTTTAGCTGTGCCATCACTTTGATAAATCATCGTGTTTTGTCCTTATTGGATCAATTGCTTTGATCCAGCATGATTAAAGTACAATTTTGTTCCGCTTAATTCTTGACCTTGATCATTCTTAAATGAAGAAGTCAATGTACCTGTCAGTTGCCAAGGAGACGTGCTTGGAAGCCGAGTATCCCGTACATCAAAAGAAAAATCGCCTTTTGCTTCATAATAACTTGTCTTCAACGGTTTGGGGAGATCGTTGCCAAATGTAAAATCATCTGGTACATCAACTAATGTCAATTCTTGTTTGGGGACAAGAATTGTTTTGGAAGATGTTTGGACAACTGGATTAGGAAGCTTAACACCATCTGCTAATGTAATATTGCTAGAAAGTACAGCTGCCTTTGTCGGTATGCTGACAGATTGCACAGAAGTATCTACAGTATTTAATTGATAGTTGTAAGTAAGATGAATAGTATCGCCGACTTTGCTCAATAAATCTGCTGGGACAGATACTCCTTGTTGAACGCCGGTATCTGCGACAGTTGTACCATTTAATTTTAAGGTACCATTGATATAAGTAGTATTTTCTGGAAGTGAGATCGTGATTTTTTTGTCGGTGATCGCATCCCCAGATTTTGTCAACGTGAATGTCACATTTTCTTGTATCGTATCCCCTGATAGTGCAGATAATGGGGTTCCTTCATCCGGTTGTCTGCTAAGATTTTTTAGCTGGCTGTCTGCACTCACTGATGGAAAATTAGCCACTGTTATTTGGGGAAGAGTGGTGATTCCCGCTTGTTCAGACTGCCATTTGTACGCAAAAGAAGGATACAGGTTAGTAAGTACATCGTCCACCAAGCGATAATCAAAATAATATTGCCCTGAAGCCAATGCAGGTAGTGTAGAAGTAGCTGTAGTTGTGCCGCCATTATTTGATGAGATCGTTTGGAAAAGTTGATCTGTCCATCCTGCCGCTAATTTTTGGGTTCCTTTCGAATAAAGCCTGTAATGGATCGACCCCGTTTTTAATTCAGTTGCTGACCAATTGGCCATGACTTGGTACGGCGCAGGAGAAAGGAGCTTTCCCCACTGACTATCAGCTGTTAAATTTGTTGGTAAAACCGTACCGTCTAGCTTATACTGCTCCAATACCTTTAAAGCAACGGGAGAAAGCAATCCACCTTGCGCATCTTTCCCGCTATATACAATATTGGTTGACTGATTCAATCCACTTGTGCTTGCTGGAGTATGAGTCAGCGCTGCTCCTTGTGTGACGTTTTTTCCTGTAAAATAATTGACTACACGATCAAAGCGAGTAGACGGTAATTGATCAAAACGTCCTTCAGTCAACCCCATCGTTAGTGTTCGATTATTGGTTGAGCCTGGAAGGTTCTGGTTATTCCCATCCACGTATTCTGTAGTATCAGCAAATGTATTATATTTTCCTGTTGAATCACTTGGTGAAATGTAACTATTCCACGTATTTATCTCTGCACTTGCAGAAAATGCATACGCTCCTGGATTCAATTTTCCACCAGTTAATTTAGGATAAAATCTACCTGCAGCTGGAGCTAAGATCGAATTGAACATACGATCTTGGATAATATTATTCGAGTCATAAAAATCAACAGAAAAAATAGCTTTTTTAGATATAGAAGGTTGTAATTTACCTTTGGTCAAAATTTTGTTTGGACTCGTATCATATTTATCTCCGTTTTCTGTCATCTTCGCGACATTAGCTGTAATATCAAATTGAAGCGGGACATCGTCAACATTGAACTCGCCTCGCGTAATAATAGCGATGATATCTGGCAGGAGAGTATTTGTATCCCACGAACCCATCCCAAAACGTAAAGTATGGCTTCCTGCTGATAATAAACTTCCGCTAGTAACCTTGATGGGGGCACCGGCAATATACAAGTAGGCGTTGTTCCAGTCAATTGCTTTTAATACATCACTGCTTGATACATGTTCCGGTAAATTAATGATTGCAACGAAGGCAAAACCTTGTGCAGTGATATTCACCAAATCAAGTACATTTGTTAGTTTCACATGACTTTCCCAATGAAAACGGACCGTGCCACCTTTCCAAGGATCATTTGAACCATCGTTTAAATAAGTAGCAGTCAATTTAGGCAACTGGTTAGCCCCAGTTAGTTGGACAAGCTTCCCGCCATTCACTGCACTACGTCCACCATTTGGAGGTACGATATTTTCGTATGTGTACGGATCATAAGAAATGGTAGGAGGCGTTGCTCCAACAGCTTCTGCCGAAGGTGAAAAGATAAATATACTTAAAACAAAAAGCGAAGTAAAAAAGAAGGAGCGAAAAAATGTAAATTTATTTTGTAGCAACATGTTCATCCTCCTTTTCCTTTCTTCTCCATAACAACAACCACACAAGAAGCCATAATTCTATACCAATGATCAAATAAAGAAAACGGATCCTTTGTTCATTCGTCTCCGGAAATACGCCATGTTGATTAGCCTCTTTATAAATCGATGGCTGTGTCTGCTGTTTTGATGTGCCATTGACTGAACCACTTGGATGCGGAACTGGACTTAGATCATAAAATGTAATCGTGCCTGAACTTTTGGTATCTGCTTGGACTGGCTCTTGCCAGCTGAAGAACAGCAAACTTGCAATAATCCCTCCTAATAAGATTGATGCTTTCAACGAAATCACCTCATCGTGTTGTTTCTCCTTTTTTCTTTTTCTTGTGGATCCACAAAAACAGCAAAATCAACAGTAATACAAGAACTGCAGCAACCAATCCTGCATAAAGCCATGGGAAAGATTGTTCTTGTACTGCAAAAACGGAATTTTCATTTACTTTCTGTGCTTTTTCTTTTTTGATCGTAAAGTTTTGTGTAAATCGCCATTCATTACTGTCACCTGATTTTGCTATGATTTCTGCGCGGTAATCGCCGGCTTTTGCTTTATCACCAGCTAAATCAAGATTCAAGTGAAAATTCGAATTTGGTGCAACTAAAAATGCATTAGACGTATTTTCAATATAAAGCTGATTTTCATAATAGATCTTGCTCGTAAATATCAAATTGCTGATAATCGTAGGCTGAGGATTTTGGAAACGAAGCTGGACAGTGGGCTTTGCATTGACCTCGTTCAAATCTCCTGATAAAAGTTTCAGATCCGGTTCTATCGTCTCTTGACTTTCTTGTAAAACGACTGCGAGATTATAAGCAATACGATTTTTTATTTGTGCACCTTCTGTAGCATTTTCTGTTTCAGCTTCTTCTTTAGGTGAAACATGAATACCCGCTAATACACGTCCCTTAAAGCTTTTAGCTGGGATTTTTACTTCTACAGGTACAGTTGTTTCAGCATGCGCTGGTACATTGACTTCCTTTATGGCAACGGTCAAAACGTCACGGACATCAAACGGCAAGGTCCCATCTAGCGTTGGATTTTTTTGACTATAATCGATTGTTCCACCATCACTCGTTACCGCCGGATTAACAGAGACCTCAAATGTTCGTTCTTGATCTAAAGAATTGCTGATAATTACTTCCAGTGTCTGATTTTGTTCCGGTGCCACTAATAAATCAAAATAACCGATTGCTTTATCTATTTGATTCTCTGGAAATACCGGTTTGATCCCAAAGTCTCCTGCTGAATCCTCTGCTTGACTGATTGACGGAAAAATGAAAAATAGACTTAAAATAGAAAAAAACGAAACAAACAGTCGTTTACTTTGATTCATTGTCCACCACATCCTTTCAACAACAACTGCGGTAAAAAGATTCTTCACCCATAGTATTTTCACCGCAGTTTGTTGAATTCATTTCATATTCTATGCTACTGGGCCAGCCACGAGGTTCCAAGTCAAATCAGCCGTGAATGTTCCAGCTGCTGCTTTAGGTACTTTCAGCGTGATATTTGCTGGATCATAAACAGAAAGCCATGTTCCTAGACCTTGGTCTTTTGCTGCTGTAAATATTGGTGTCGCTGCACTTGCTTTACTTAATCCAGTCACAGCTTGACTAGTTGGTGCAGTGGCTTCGTTATCTGAGGTACTTTTCACAGTGGATGTCCCAAAATCCAATTCAGCCCCTTGCAAAACTTGTGAACCGTTTACAAAATCTGAAACCGAAACTGTCACGTTCCATCCTTGCGCTTGCCCGACTGCACCTACACCTCGACGATCTGATACTTGAAGATAAGGTGTATCATTTTTTGAAGCGTCTATTTGATATGTTTTTGTTCCGCTTTCAATCTCGTGTGTACCAAACGGCAATTCGGGAACTACATCCAGCGTTAAAGGACCTGTCTGGCCAGTTCCTGGATTTTCCGGATCTGCCGGCTCTACTGGTTTAGAAGGATCAGTAGGATCAAGGGGTACGACAGTATTTGTTGGCTCAGTAAAGGTAATATCTCCTTTTGAAGTTGCTTGACCTTCAGCAAAAGCTGGGGTTGCCAAGCCGCCTAGAAGAAGTGTTGAAAGTAATAATGTCCCAATCATGTTCTTTTTCATAATAAATCACTCCTTTTTCTTAGTGACCTAAGTATAGTAGAGACAGCATGCAAAAAATCCTCATGAATTCATCCGCTTACTTGAAATTCTGTCCCTTTTTGTATAAAAAGAGAAAAAAGCAATAAAATCGTTTACATGAATATTCTTATTTTTTTATTAAGTATGAAAAAACATTTCAATTTTCTTTTTTTCATTTCAACTTATTCTATTAATGCTTCTCTGACCCATACAAATAGGAGTACGGCATCAACTGCCGCACTCCTATTGTTTTCGTCATTTGTATCTTAAATAAAACGATTCTCACGCAATTTTATTTTTTTGATATCTTCTACTGTTTGTGTTCCAGCTAATTGCATGACCATTTCCAATTCTGTTTTAAAGAAATCAAACACTTGACGGACTCCTATGCTTCCTCCTAAAGACAATCCATAAATAACGGGTCTGCCAATAGCAACAAGATCTGCACCTGATGCGATTGCTTTGAAAACATGCTGTCCGCGTCGTACACCGCTGTCAAACACGATTGGTACACGTTTATCTACTGCTTCTGCCACATATTGCAACGAATCAAACGCTGCTGAACCACCATCTAGTTGACGGCCGCCATGATTAGATACCCAGATTCCGCCAGCACCAGATTCTAATGAACGATAGACATCTTCTTCTGACTGGACACCTTTCACATAGACTGGCAAATCAGAATGAGCAGCAATAAATTCTATATCTTTTGGACTAAGCTTCTGTTTGGAAGATTTGTACACAGCATCCATCGTTTGGCCTACTCCTGATTGATAAGCCTGAACGATCGGCATTGGCAGTGGGAAGGTAAACCCATTTCTGCGGTCTGTTTCACGGTTTCCGCCAACTGTTGCATCCGCTGTCAATACGATTGCTTTTGCTCCATTACGCTTGGCCACTTCAAGAATATCCAAATTGATCCCATCATCTTTGCTCATATAAAATTGAAACCATTGCGGTGCTTTCTCCCCGCCTGCTTCTCTTATCTCTTCTAATGTACAAGAAGCGTAAGAACTTGCTGTATAGATCGTCCCAAAATCTGCTACACCTTTTGCAGAAGCTTTCTCCGCCTTCACATGAGCTAAGCCATGAGCAGCAACTGGTGCCATGATGATTGGTGCAGTCAGCGTTTCTTCGTCAAAATGTGTAGTTGTATCGGGTAATTCTACATCTCTTAATACATGAGGAATAATCAGCTGATGATTGAATGCCCGTTCATTTTCTTGATAAGTAAATAAGTCGCCAGCACCACTGCTGATGTAACCATAACCACCAGCTGGAATCACTTGTGAAGCGGCTATTTCTAAATCTTCCATATTGATAAAATCCACTATTCCTTCATTTGTACCTGCTTGATACGTTTTTTCCATTTCAATGCCTTCCCTCTATAAAAAATTGAATGAATAATATGATAGCGTTTACACATTTTATATTACTCTTCCGTATTGATACAGGCAAATAATCTGTTTACATTTCAGTCATTCCAGTTGTTACTACTCTGAAAGAAATGTTTAGAACACAAATAGATAAAAAACGATGGGACTTTGACAAAAGTCGTGTCAAAGTCCCTTTTACGAAATACTGTGGATGCCTATTGAAATAAGTGCGGGTTGTTTCTTTGTGTTTCAATCGTTTCTTGCCATTCTTCGTTTAATTTTGGATTACCGTTTTCTTCCTTGAACGCATAAGGTCCCAATCCAAAAAGCTCAGTTAGTATTTGATTCACGATTCCATATAGCTCGGTGTGATCGGACACATGATTATTGAAGATCATCTCATTATCACCACGTTTGAATCTCACATTCGGGCTCTCATGATGAACCTCTATGCAGTTTTCCCCTTTTTTTAACTGACGGATTTCTGAAAACATCTCATAAATATCTTCTCCAATAAAACCTTCAGCAAGCGCCAGACTGTCCACAAGACCGCCTACTGTCAACTCAGAGATTATCGCTTTGTTGGCACCAAGCTTTAATGTATAGCTTGTTGCTTCTACTACGCCGCACGCATTGCAACCACCTTCTGATAGTTCGCTTTTTCTGATCAATTGAACTTCTTTCATTTTCTGATCCTCCTCTTAGTTTTCTACTTATGTATTTTTTATCACCTGACGTAAGTGAACTTTATCGTCACGATCACGTGATTTATTCTTCAGAGATTCTATTTATTAACATATCTTTTATTCTTCTACTTTTCTTTCTTTAGCATATAAGAGATACGCATAGTAATCAAGCAAGGATTGTTGATATAAAAAGAACAAATACCGCTATTTTGATTTCTTTTGACTCTATTACTCATATAAATAAAATTTATTATACCTGCTCTTTTTGACTATATCCTCATCTGACTCCTATACTTCGTTTGTATTAAAACTTAGGAGGAATCATTCATGCTTACAGGGCTAAACTTATTAAATAATCCTTTTCTAAATAAAGGAACAGCTTTTACAAAAGAAGAACGGGCAAAATACGGAATCACTGGTATGCTTCCAAGTACTGTCCAAACATTGGAACAACAATCTGTCCAAGCTTACGGTCAATACTTAAGCAAACAGACCGATTTGGAAAAACGTATCTTCTTAATGAATCTATTCAATACGAACCGGACATTGTTTTATAAATTGATGGGCGAACATTTAGTTGAATTCATGCCTGTCGTTTATGATCCTGTCGTTGCGGATTCAATCGAACAATACAACGAAATTTTCTTGAAACCACAAGATGCTGCATTTCTTTCAATCGACGAACCAGAAAATATCAAAGCAAGTTTGAAAAACGCAGCAGGTGGACGCGACATTCGTTTGATCGTTGTGACAGATGCAGAAGGAATCTTAGGTATGGGTGACTGGGGTGTGAACGGTGTTGACATCGCTATCGGTAAATTGATGGTCTACACTGCTGCGGCTGGTATCAATCCTGCACAAGTCTTGCCTGTATCAATCGACGCTGGTACTAATAACGAAGAATTATTGAATAATCCATTATACTTAGGGAATCGTCATGCTCGTGTAGAAGGCGAAACTTACTACGAATTCATTGATCAATTCGTTCAATCAGCTACTGAATTATTCCCAGAATTGTTATTACATTGGGAAGATTTTGGACGAGGAAATGCTGCAACGATCTTAGAAAAATACGAAGATAAAATCACTACTTTCAATGATGATATCCAAGGCACAGGAATCGTTGTACTAGCTGGTGTATTAGGTGGATTGAATATATCAGGTGAGCAATTGAAAGATCAAACGATCTTGACATTTGGTGCTGGTACTGCTGGTGTAGGTATCGCAAACATCCTTTTAGATGAAATGATCCGTCAAGGTGTACCTGAAGAAGAAGCACGCCAACATTTCTATCAAGTAGATAAACAGGGTTTATTGTTTGAAGATACAAAAGGATTGACTCCTGGTCAAATCCCATTCGCTCGTAAACGCTCAGAATTCACTAATGCTGATGAATTGACAAACTTAGAAGCAGTTGTAAAAGCAATCCATCCAACGATCATGATCGGTACTTCTACCCAACCTGGAGCATTCACTGAAGAAATCGTGAAAGAAATGGCGGCTCATACCCCACGTCCAATCATCATGCCTTTGTCTAATCCAACAAAATTGGCAGAAGCAAAAGCAAAAGATTTGATTGAATGGACGGACGGAAAAGCTTTAGTTGGAACAGGTATCCCTGCTGCTGATGTGGAATATAACGGTGTAACTTACCAAATCGGTCAAGCAAATAATGCGTTGATGTACCCAGGTTTAGGGCTTGGTTTGATTGCTTCAACAGCTACACGAGTAAATGCTGAAATCATTTCTCAAGCTAGTCGAGCATTAGGCGGAATCGTTGATGTAACAAAACCAGGAGCAGCTATATTGCCTCCAGTAGCAAAAATCACTGAATTCTCTCAAACGATTGCTGAAACTGTCGCAAAATCAGTTGTTGCACAAAAATTGAATCGTGAAGAAATCACGGATATCAAAGAAGCTGTTGAATCTGCTAAATGGGTTCCTGAATATAAATCTTTAGAAGATTAAGATTGTTATAGTAAAAGAACATACAGAAACTTTGTATGACGTCTAAAAAGAAAAAAGCGACTGCGGCAAGACAGCAGCCAGCCAACTACTGCTCTTTTGCCGCTTCTCTTTGGCTTTTTTCATACGATACAGAATAAGAAAGGATCTGTAAAAATGGCACAAAAAACAACAACTGCAACTGCAGTTGAGGAAAAGAAAAAAGAAGGGTTTTGGTCAACAAAAATTACCGGCGTAAGTTTGCCCCTTTATTTGATCATGGTCCTTGTCCTGATCATTGCAATGGCTTTAGGAAAATTACCGACGAATATGATTGGCCCAATCGCTGTTTTGGTCATTTTCGGTAATTTATTTCATTTTATCGGAACAAAAATCCCTATCGTCAAAAGTTATTTAGGTGGTGGCTCCGTTTTTGCGATCTTTGCCTCTGCCGCGATTGCTACATTTGGGATCTTACCTGAGTATGTAGTAAAATCCACAGAAAACTTTGTCAGCAATATGGGCTTTTTAGACTTTTATATTGCTGCCTTGATTACTGGTAGCATCCTTGGTATGAACCGTAATCTATTGATGAAAGCTTCTGTTCGTTTTATTCCCGTTGCACTTATTTCAATGGTCGTCTCCTTTTTTGCCGTAGGACTCGTAGGTATGCTTATCGGAAATGGTTTTGCAAATTCCGTTTTATATATCTCATTGCCCGCAATGGCTGGTGGTGTTGGAGCCGGAGCTGTACCTTTATCAACGATTTATGCAAATGTTTTAGGTACGGACGCTTCTTCTATCATTTCCCGCCTGATTCCTGCGACAGCAATGACAAATGTCCTAGCTATCATTGGTGCAGCGTTAGTTGCTCGTGCGGGACAATCAATGCCAAAATTCAACGGTAATGGTAAATTAATGGAAAAAGGCGACCTTGGCGATGGAAAACCTAGAAATGTAAAACCTTCCATTCCACAATTAGGTGTCGGTTTGATGGTATCATTGACTTTCTTCATCTTAGGACAAATCGGTAACTATTTTGTTCCTAAAGTCCATGCTTACGCATTCATGATCATTATCGTTGTTATCTGTAAAATCGCAAACCTATTACCAGAATATTACGAAGATGCAGCTATCATGTTCAACAACTTGATTGTCAAAAACTTGACAGCAGCTGTTCTTGCCGGTATCGGTATTGCGTTATTGAATCTAAATGTATTGGCTTCTGCTTTGACATGGCAATTTGTTGTCTTATGTTTGACAAGTGTTATCGCGATTTCAGTAGTTTCAGGATTTGTCGGTCGTTTGTTTGGTTTATATCCAATCGAATCAACTATTACTGCTGGCTTATGCAACAACTCGATGGGTGGTACAGGAAATGTAGCTGTCTTATCTGCAGCTAATCGGATGGAACTTATTGCTTTTGCTCAAATGGGCAATCGGCTTGGTGGTGCCATCGTTTTGATCATCTCAGGTTTCTTGATGCAATTACTTTCTTAGTCAAAAAAAATACCTGATCATCAAGTATCGGCTTGATGACCAGGTATTTTTTGATAAAAATTTACAGGATTTTCAAAAATCTTTTTTGCATTTTATCGGAATGATAACCGATGCGTTCATAAAATCGGTGTGCTTCTACTCTGTATTCTGCAGAATTAAGTCTTATTGCTGATATTCCTCGTCTTTTCACTTCTTCTTCTACGCCAGTCATCAAGGCCTTTCCGATTCCTCTTTTTTCAGCATGTTTAGACACAGCAAGTGCCATAATATTGAACATCGGATCGCTGAAAATCGATTCATAGGACTCCGCTTGTACATAGCCAGCTGCTTTTTTAGAAGTAGGATCTTCATAGACCAAGAAAAAATTTTTTTCTGGCTCCTTCAACAGTTTCTTCATTTGTCTCACCGTAACGGTTAATGGTACATCATATCCTAATTGTTCCGCATTGATTTCTCGTAGTGCTTCTGCATCTCCTAAACGCATTTCCCGCAACATCCAAATCACCAGCCAATTTTTATTTTTTTAAATGAATTTTTTTATCACAGTATACTCCTTTTTTCACTTAAAAAAAGACTTTTCAGTGATTTTGACTTGCGTTAATCTAGATTCTCCTAATGTTTGTAAGATGACAAAGGCATTGTAACAATTGACCAAAAGAACCACGAGGACAATTACTTGAAAAATAAAGGTCACTTTTTTTGGAGACAAAATCCTGCTAAATTTTGCTCCCCACAAACCTCCAATAACAGCAGCGGGGATAATATAAAACAACATAGATAAATCAAAGCGCATAAAGCCACTTGTTAAGCAATCGTTACTAATTTAGCCAGTTGAGAAAAGAAAATCGTAGATAGAGAATACAGCGTTGCTTCTTTTATTGGCAAGGCAAACATCAGCATCAGTAATGAAACATTGATGGGTCCACCACCGATACCTAAAAAGCTAGCTAAAAAGCCCAAGATCCCCCCACATATAAGATACCAAATCCATGACGTTAGATGAAATTTTGGCTGATGATGCTTGGTGTAGAAGAACGCAAAAACCAAGGTCAATACCGTCAAGAAAATTTGGATCAGCTGCACATGCTTTTCATTTTCAAACAACCGTAAAAAAATTTCGAATACAATGTTACCGGCTATTCCTCCAACTACAGCTCCACCAGATACCCAACCGACAATCTGCCAATTCAGCGATTTCCCACTTGATACTTGTCGCACTGTCGAAACAATAGACATCGTGAATACCGCAACCGTTGAGTAAAAAGAAATACCTGCAACAGAATGGGCACCGATAAGATCAAGAATCGGTTTGATCAACACGCCTCCGCCCATGCCAGAAATAGCGCCAACTGTATTTGCCAGAACGATCACCACAAAATAAATCAGACCAATCATATCATCTTGTATATCCTTTCTCTTATTTATATCTTTTAGCGATTTTTACTCTTTGCTTATATTATACAGTAAAAGAAACGAACGAGGCTTCGAAAGCTTTTCTACTTTTTAAAGAAATGTAGTGCTAAACAAAAAAACCGGGCTCTCCTTTTCAGAGAGTCCAGCTTTCTTGCACCATATCAATTCTTTTATTCTATTCTTCTTCTTCAGCCATGAATGTATTGAATACTTCTTCAATCATGTCCCATTCTGCGTCTGTTTCGATTTGTTCTAACTCGCCTTCTGTTCCATCTTCGTTTTCGATGTATGCATAAGCTTGTAATTCTACATCTTCATCTTCTGAAACACCAGCAGGATATAAAAGAACATAGTTACGTCCAAATTCTTCTTGTCCGTCAACTGTTAGTAGGATTTCATATAATGTTTCATTTCCTTGGTCATCCACCAACGTGATGTGTTCGTGTCCTTCATGGTCGTGGGAATGGTTATGTTCTGTCATAAGATTACCTCTTTTCTTTTATTATTAAAATAATTGCTTACCTGAGCCGTCTAAATAATTTTGTAAGATCATCACAGCTGCTAATTTATCGATGACTTTTTTTCGTTTCGCTCTTGAAGTATTTGCCTGCTCTACTAGCATACGTTCTGCCTGAACAGTGGTTAGTCGTTCATCTTGATAATCAACCGGCAAGGAGAATAGTTCTTTGATCTTCTCTCCATATGACATGGAAGCTTCTGCCCTTGGTCCGATGGAATTGTTCATATTCTTAGGTAATCCAACTACAAAACGGTCTACTTCGTACTGCGCCACTAATTCCTTCAACCGATCAAAACCAAACTCTTCTTCTGCCTCATTGATTCGAATGATTTCTACTCCTTGAGCTGTCCAGCCAAAGGGATCGCTCACAGCAACGCCTACTGTCTTAGAACCGACATCCAAGCCCATTACTCTCATAAATTCACTCCATGATTTGAGAGGTAGTCTTTGACAATTACTTCCATGATTTCATCGCGTTCGTGACGGCGAATCAAATTTCGTGCATCACGATAACGAGGAATGTAGGCCGGGTCTCCAGAAAGCAAGTAGCCGACAATCTGATTGATTGGATTGTAGCCTTTTTCTTCCAAAGCCCGATAAACAATCGCTAATGTTTCGCTCACTTCTTTTTTGCGACTATCGTCAAAACCAAAACGTACGGTTTCATCTGTAAAACCCATGATTCTACACCTCTTTCCCGCAAGGTAATTCCAGCTTACCTTCTACACCCTTATTTTACTCGAAGAAAGGGAAAACTACAAACAAATATTCCAAACTTCTGAATAAATTAAGAAACACGATTTGTCTGATTTTTCCTTTTTTCTGTAGCTTTTTCAAAAGCCCTCTTTCCATAAAGTATACGCTATATTTCTTTGAAAGTATGTTTTTACACAATTTTTTCATAAAGTTCATAAAAAATTCGAATTGCTGCTACTAATTTTTCGTTTTCGTTGCTTGCCCTGTCTCATAATTGATGGTGTAGCCATCTTGAACATTGTAGATAAAGACATTGAATTCAATTTTTTTGTCTTCAATGCTTTCTGCTTCCAACTGCACACCTCTTGCTACCAGTTCATTTCCCTCGAAATGAGGAGTGACACGATAGCGTACATGATGATTTGTTTCCTTGATATATGCCGCAATATCATTTTCGTGGGCAAGCATGTACGGAGCATTCAACGAACGTGTCCCTGTCATTAAGTTTTTAATGTTATTATTTTGACCAGTCAACTGGAAACCAATCAAATGGCTGCGGTTGTATAACCATTGTCCGTCACTTAATTTCTTTTGTTTCCAACCTGTCGGATCAATATACAAAGGTTCTCTCTTTTCAGTAGGAAACAAGTCTTTTCCCAACATCGCATTGGCTTGTCCTACTCTGTTCAATTTGTCTATATTTGAATAGCTTTCCCATGTCCCTTTGGAAAGACTAAGATCCTCTTTTGTAAACTCCGGCTGATTCCCATTGATTTCTATTTCTTGATGTTTTCCATCATATTCTGGCACATCCGCTACTTGAGAAGCTTGCGGTGTGGAATCAAAAATGGTTGTAATTTGTTGGAAGATATCTGAATCTTTTTGTGTGGTGGAAATACCGAGTGCCCCTGCAATCACAGCAGCGACGATCCCCACGATCGCCTTGGTTGTTTTTTTGCTCATTTCTTTACTCCTTTACTAACAGCCCCCCTAAATCTTAACATATGTTCCCCTATAAATAAATACTGGAAAGAAATAGAAACAGTAAAAAAATAAAACCAGTTTTTAGACGGCTTAAGAATACAAAAAAAGAGACGGATTCATCGTCTCTACTCAATCACAAAACACTATTTACAAGGTATTTATTATCATTCAAAAAATTTTTCTTAATACTCAAAACTAAACGGCTTCTGTACGACCTCTTGGTAAACAGTGTTCAAAAGCTTGCATCTGCGGTAATAAGTCCAACCAAGTCAAAAACATAAGAAGCTTTTTTGCTTGACTATTCATATTACTTGATGCAGGACAGCTTTTTCACAGCCTCTTTTAAGCGGGTGACGGGAATCGAACCCGCGACATCAGCTTGGGAAGCTGGGATTTTACCACTAAACTACACCCGCGATACAAAAACAGTATACGCCTCTTTCACTCCTTCCTCAAGTTTTTTTATTCTTTACGCTTCCGATATGTTTTGTAGTAAAATAAAACTAATCAATCAATTATTGGAGAAGATGCTATGACGGGAAAAGAATTAGATCTGCTGCTAGACACTTGTCTACTCGCTGGGAAAATCATGATGGAAAGCAATGCAGAGATGTATCGGGTAGAAGATACGATGAGTCGAATTGCTTTAGCTTCTGGAAATTTCCGTTTGGTCAGCTATGTCACGCAGACTGGTCTCTTTATTGGTCTTGATCGTACCTCGACCATTCGAATGGAACAAATCACCAACCGTTCGATCAATTTAGAAAAAGTAGTAAAAGTGAATGATCTTTCACGTAAGTATGTTGCTTCAGAACTAACATTAGAAGAACTTTACAGTGAATTGCAGGCAATCGACCGAGACCGTTCGTTCTTTCCTGTCTGGTTGCAGATCGTTAGTGCGGCAGTTATCAGTGGAACGATCATGGTGTTATTCGGCGGAAAGATGACCGATTTGCCTGTGACTTTAATTATTGGTGGATGGGGATACGCAGTTTATCTGTATAGTTTGAAATTTTTTAGAATCAAATTTTTATCGGAATTTTTATCTTCTTTATTGATTGGCATAGCTGCTATCTACAGTGTTCGTTTTGGCTTAGGAAGCAATCAGGATTTAATTATTATCGGATGTGTGATGCCTTTGGTTCCTGGGGTTCAAATTACGAATGCTATCCGTGATTTGCTAGCTGGTCATTATGTGTCAGGGGTTTCTCGCGGAACAGAAGCGATGATGACTGCTACGATGATTGGTTTTGCGATTGCTTTTATTTTCCAGCTTTTTTATTAAGAAAGGAGCACGAGTATGGGCACGATATTTATTCAATTTTCTTTTAGTTTTTTAGCGACTGCGGCATTTGCCATTGTTACAAATGTCCCTAGGCGTTCATTGATTTGTTGTGGTCTTTCTGGTGCTTTCGGCTGGATGATCTACTGGATCTGTGTTCAAATGGGCGGATCTGCTGCTTTCGGGTCATTGCTTGGCTCTTTAGGAGTCGCATTCATCAGTGATCTTTTCTCTAAGCGTTTGAGAATGCCTGTAACGATTTTCAATATTCCTGGGATGGTTCCTTTAGTTCCGGGTGGTTTGGCTTATCAAGCGGTTCGGAATCTCGTTACTGAATCCTATCAAGAAGCAGCTCACTATGCGGTCCAAGCAATCATGATAGCTGGAGCAATTGCTTTAGGTCTCGTATTATCGGAAGTCTTTAACCATAACATCCGCAACTTCAAAGTAAAGCGTGATGCCATCATGTTGAAACGAAAAAAACGGCTTTTTAAATAAACGAAGTGTAACAAAGAAAAGGTTGTGACAGAAGTGATTAGCTTCACGAAATAAGACAGGATTCACGAAAATGGTTTCTTAAATTTTTGTGAATCCTATCTTATTTTTCGAAGAAACTACTTCTGGAACACTGTTTAGTAGAAGGGGTGAGATCAGCATCTTGGTCCGAGTATTAGAGAAACAAAATGGAAGAAGGAACTTGCATGATTAACTTAAGTCTGTTTACTAAAAAGTGAGATATGATCCTTTATTTTTAATTTTTTAAAATGATTCATTCCTTATCTTTTCTTGAATAAATTTCTTTAGTTTATCAATACTTCTCTTACCCATCTCTAGTTGTTCTCCATTCGTAAACGTTACTACTTCATTTACTCGGCTAATAGATGTAATGTTTTCAGTATTAATGATGTAGACTTTTAAATCTTTACATAAATACTCATATTCCAGTGTTTTTTTATATTTTTTTATTGTGCCGTTTATGAGTGTCTCTTCGTCTTTCAATACCAAACCTATCTTATTTTTATAGCCTGGCATGCTCATTAGATAAAGAATCTCATCGTAATGGATATAATGATCGCTATTGCCATAACGAACAGACGTCCACTTTTTTTGTTCGCTTGTTGAACAGGCTCGTTCTCTTTTTCTTTCAATAAGTAACTTTGGATGTTTTTTTTATTTTTTTCATAAGTGAATTCTTTTATCAAATACCCGCTAGGCGTAATATTTCGGTTAATAACAGCTATTGCTTTATTCGGATGAGAGGTCAAATAAACAATTTTACACTTCGCGTTCTTTTCTCTAAGCATTTCTCCTAGTTCAATCCCGCTGTAATAAGCGTTCAAATCGATATCAAGAAAAAAAATATCCGATGAACGAATATCATTGTTTTTGACAAATTCAACAAACTGCATGACGTTCAATCCCTTGATTATCTCGAAATTCCAAGGAATCAGTAAATTTCTGGATTCTTCCAAAATATCTTCTATCATTTTTTCAAAAACCAAACTGTCATCCAAAATAAATATACGTGTTATCATACAAAGTACCTCCACTCGATATTTTACTATCAAAATCATTTCATACAACTTTTCAACATACATGTTAGGAATAAATTGTAATTCTCTTCACAATCTTTTCCAACACCTTTGAAACCGCTATTAACTACATTCAGCATGCAACTTCTAAAATAAATATCATTTTACAAAACATATCAAATAGCCAAATATCTCATACAAAAAAAGCCAGACAACCGACGTCCTTACACGTCAACTGTCTGAGCTATGTTCATTTATTTTTTTCTTTTAAAAAGAACGATACACATACTGATTTTTCGGAGCAGCGACTTTCTCTGCGTTTGTCACAACTACAGATGGAATTTCACGCTTGAATGGTTGATAATAGTCCGATTGGATGGTTCCTTCTATTTTATACCACTCATCATTTTTAACCGTTACTCCTTCAGGCATATGTGTTAACAAGCCAAAGACTCCTGAATCTGCCACACAATGGATAATACCGAAGCGGAACAAGAAGACATCTGCATTGCTATCGTTCGGTGTTTGGTAAACAAATCCTTCATAGCTGATTTTTTTGCCAATGAATTCGCTAGGGTAATTATAGATCAGCTCCATGACTTCTAAATAATTTTCATCTGTGATCTCGATAGTCTGCTTATCCCCATACTTCTCTTTCAGTTCACTCATTTGGTCTAAGTAGTCTGACTTGTTGAAATAAATACTTGTATCTGGCTTTAGGTATTGTGTCTGCATTTCCGGATCACCTACCGATTCTTTGCTTACCGGAAAATTAAATCCTTTGGCTTCTACGATTGTAGTGTCCAGACTAACTGTTGGAAACAACGTACCAACGATCACTGGCAAAGCAAGCAGTACATAGGCGATTCCACGTTGATAAGGTTTCGATAACCCATGGTCGTGATCATGATCATGCTCGTGCGTCTCTTCCTCTGCTTTTCCGTTTTTGACCCACAAATACAGCTGAACTAAAGCCAAAAGAGCGGATAAAATCATCGAAAGAATAGCTAAATAACGATAGTGGACATTGATATATTGATCAAGTTTGCCAGAGACTTGCAAATACATCATCAATTCGAAATAGCCAGATAAAATCAAAAACCGCAGCATATTTTTCCTCCTAAATAAATAATGTGAATCCAACAACGCTAAGGGCAATCAGTCCGATCAGCGATAGAATAAAACGTCCTGTAAAATATCGTTTCATCATCAATAGATTTTTGATATCGACCATTGGACCAAAGACCAAAAAGGCAGCTACAGGTGCTGTGCCGAACAGACTTAACAATGAAGACCCGATAAACGCATCTGCTTCTGAACAAAGAGACATCGTAAAAGCTAATAACAGCATGATAATGATGGCTAAAATCTTTGTTGAGCCGAGCGTTAGCATCATTCTAGTTGGTAAATAAGTCTGCATCGCAGCTGCGATTAACCCACCAATAATCAAATAACGACCTGTATCAAAAAATTCATCGATTGAATGTGTCAACACATGCCCCGTTTGATGGAACAGCCGATTTTTTGGCTCATTCTTATCACTGTGTTCTTCTTCATGGGCATGATGATGGTGATCTTCGGCTACTTTAGAGGAGATTTTTTCTTTCAATACAGCGTCTTTTTGAAAATAGGCAAGCCAGACACCAATCACAAGTGCAACAAAAAAGCTGCCTATCACTCGCCAGCTTGCCATCTGCCAAGAATTGCCAAATGCGATAAACGTGGAAAAAATCACGATGGGATTAATGATTGGCGCTGTCAGCATAAAAGCAAATGCTGTGTGAACCGGCACGCCTTTTTTTACAAACTGATGAACGATAGGTACGATGCCGCATTCACATGAAGGAAAGAAAAATCCTAAGATCGAACCAGTAAAAATAGAGAATATACGATTTTCAGGAAGCCATCGCTTCACACGTTCTGGGGTCAAAAATACTTGTAAGGCGCCTGAGATAAGACAACCTAATAGTACAAAGGGCAATGCTTCGATAACGATCGATAAGAAAATCGTACTCATCTGCAAAACCGAATTGGGAATAAAAGAAAACATGAGTTTCCTCCTTTTCATTTCTAGTTCATTCGCTTTGCAAATATACGCTTTTATTCAAAAAAAAACAAGTTGCTCTGTCAATTTTTACACAACTCTTATTTTTTATCGAAGCACTTCAATTGACTTTTTCTATTATTCCCATTAAATTAAGGTCTCGTACATATCACTTCTATCACAAAAGGGAGAATGAAAATGAAACAAACCACTAATTTGTCTGAAGTTCAAGACATACTGCAACAATCATCCGTTGCCATCGTTTATCTTTCGATGCCTAATTGCAGTGTTTGTCACGCTGTTCGTCCACGATTGGAGGAGCTGCTCACCCATTATGATATTCCGGCACTTCATTTGGATGCATTCGAAACGCCAGAAGTAGCCAGCAGATTTGAAGTATTGACTGCGCCAGTTGTTCTGGTTTTTCATCATGGAAAAGAGATCTCTCGGCAAGCGCGGTTCATCGACTTTAAAAAAATCCGGCATTTACTAGATGAACTGACAGCAGAAGATGATTCTCTTTCTTATGAAGAACTCTTTCGAACAGAATAAACATTATCCAAACAGAAAAAAGCGATTGAACAAGTGAAAGTTTTGCCTTCATTTGTTCAATCGCTTTTTATTTTTATTCTGCTGTATTTTCGGAATGCGCATTTGCGTCAGAATGCAAGAAATAGATCAAGGTTTGCAATTCATTCGTCAAATCAACATTTTGGATCAATACATCTGACGGAGCATTCAATCGAGCAGCGGTAAAGTTCAAGATTCCTTTGATTCCTGCTTCCGTTAACTGATTGACTACTTCTTGTGCTCTTTCAGCGGGAATCGTTAAAATCGCTACTTCGATTTGCTGGATCTTGATTTGTTCCGACATATCTTCCATTGGATAAACGGGGATACCGTCTACGATGCGTCCAACGATTTCTTCATTCACATCAAAAGCACAACTGATACGTATGCTATTACTTTGATGGAATTTATATTTTAGTAAAGCACTTCCCAAGTTCCCTACACCAATCAGCGCAACATTTGTCAATTGATCTTCATTTAATGTCTTCGCAAAAAAGTGCATAAGATCTTCTACATCATACCCATACCCACGTTTTCCTAATTCGCCAAAATAAGAAAAATCTCGACGGATCGTTGCACTATCTACTTGAACGGCTTCACTTAATTCAGTTGAAGACACTTTTTTCTTTCCAGCATTATTTAAAATCCTTAAATAACGATAATACAAAGGCAGTCTTTTAGCTGTCGCCTTTGGAATAATATGATCTTTCACGAAATGACCTCCACGTATTGTCTAATTACATCTTTGATTTCTCCATCATAGCAGTATTTATAGGAAAAAATCAATTCCATTGCTCAGATATTGTGAAATTTTATTCTTTATTCATTTATTTATCATTTCTGCAAATCTCGCAGTATGATGGAATTTATGGTAGACTACTAATTGAAAAATAGTTTTTTATTTGAGGAGAATTCACAAAGTAGAAAAGAGGATTCCATGATATTATTACAAGCCAATCAGATTGCTCGCCATTTTGGTGCAGAAGTCTTATTTGAAAACATACATTTAGAAATCAGTACAGGCGCTCGTGTCGCTTTAGTTGGCAGAAATGGCGCTGGAAAATCGACTTTATTGAAGATCATTGCTGGAATTGAAGCACCAGATGATGGAAAGATTGCTAAAAATAAAACAGCGACTCTCGGATACCTCGCTCAGGACACAGGACTTGATTCCAATGAAACAGTGTGGAACGAGATGCTGAAAGCTTTTGAACAAGTTAGACAAATGGAACAGCGGATGCGTGAACTAGAGATTTTCATTAGCGAAGGTACGCCAGATACACCCGCTTATACTTCTTATTTAAAAGAATATGATCGGCTGCAACACGATTTTTCGGATCGAAACGGCTATGGTTATGAAAATGAAATTCGTTCCGTATTGCATGGTTTTAAATTCGATTCTTCCTTTTATGACCAGAAAATCGATACTTTATCAGGTGGACAGCGTACACGTTTAGCTTTAGCTCGCATGCTTTTGCAACACCCTGACATTTTGATTCTAGACGAACCCACGAACCATTTAGATATCGAGACGCTTTCCTGGCTTGAAAATTATCTGCAAAGCTATACCGGTGCATTACTGATTGTTTCACATGACCGTTATTTCTTAGACGAAGTAGTCAATGAAGTTTATGAACTAAGCAGAAGAAAAATGCGCCATTACAAAGGCAACTACTCGAAGTATCTAGACTTGAAAGCAGAACAGCTGACAAGTGAATGGAAGGCTTATGAAAAGCAGCAGACAGAGATCCACAAATTAGAAGACTTCGTTGCTCGGAATCTTGTTCGTGCCTCTACCACTAAACGGGCGCAAAGTCGCAGAAAGACATTAGAAAAAATGGAACGTCTGGATCGTCCTCAAGGGGATGAGAAACAAGCAAACTTTCTTTTCAGTATAGAAAAACCTTCTGGAAATGTTGTCTTGCAAATCGAAGATGCCGCTATCGGATATGATGATGTCACCTTATCTGAACCAATCAATTTGGATATCCGCCGACAAGAAGCGATTGCTCTAGTAGGTCCGAATGGTATCGGAAAATCGACGTTGCTGAAATCGATCATCCACCAGATCCCTTTTATCCGTGGCAAAGAAACGCTAGGGACAAATGTCACCATCGGCTATTATGATCAAGGGCAAGCTGATCTGCATACAAACAAGACGATTCTAGCAGAATTGTGGGATGAGCATCCTACCACTCCTGAAAAAGACATTCGAAGTGCTTTAGGTGCTTTCTTATTTTCTGGCGAAGATGTAGAAAAACCAATCCCTCTGTTAAGCGGCGGTGAAAAAGCACGGGTTGCTTTAGCCAAGCTAGCGATGAACAAAGAAAATTTTTTGATCTTGGACGAACCAACAAACCATTTAGATATTGACAACAAAGAAGTATTAGAAAATGCATTGATCGATTACGATGGCACACTGCTTTTTGTTTCCCATGACCGATATTTCATCAATCGGATCGCGACAAAAGTCGTCGAACTCTCTGAAAATGGCAGTAAAGTCTATCTTGGAGACTATGATTATTATTTAGAGAAAAAACAAGAAGAAGAAGAAATCGCCGAATTATTGGCACAAGATGAGCCAGAATCCGCTCCTGCTCCTACGAATAAATCCGATTATTACCAGAGCAAAGAACAGCAAAAGCTTATCCGTAGCCTTCAACGAAAAATCACTCAGGTTGAAGAAGAAATGACGCGGATCGATGAATGGATCGATCGGTTGGAACAAGAAATGGTCGCACCAGAAAATCTGGAAGATCACGTAAAACTCAATGAGCTGAACCAAGCTTTAGAATCAGCTAGACAAGATCAAGAAACAAAATTGTCGGAATGGGAAGAACTAAGCTTGGAATTAGAAGAATACGAGAATTAAAAGCCAATGGAAAGAGGTTGTGACAGCCCTGTTGTCATAGCCTCTTTCTTTTTTATGCAGAAACATAGCGAAACCGTTCTCTTTTTTCTTACTATTTTTCTCTACTGACAAAATAAACAATAATTTTCCGGCACAATTATTTGCTGTTTTTTGCCATAACATAGTACGATCAACATAGAAAAGGAGATGTTTTTATGAAAGTTGTTGTCATTGGCGGTGTAGCTGGCGGTCCTTCATTTGCCACTCGTTTCCGTCGATTGAATGAAGCACATGAAATCATTATCTATGAACGCGGAGAGAATATTTCTTACGCAAGTTGTGCTTTGCCTTATTATTTAGGTGGTGTGATCACGGACCGTGACTCGCTGATCGAACGTACACCAGAAATATTGAAAACAAAAAACAACATCGATGTCTTTACTAAACACGAAGTAACAGCAATCGATCCTTCTACTAAGCAATTAACAGTTAAAGACCTATCCACAAATGAAGAAACAAAAACAGATTACGATAAGTTGATCATCTCTTCTGGTGCTAGACCAGATTATCCGGATATTCCCGGAGTTTTTGAAGCAGAAAACGGCTTTGTCCTCCGTAGTGTGACGGATGCGGATCGAATCAAATCGTTCCTTGAAGAAAAAAATCCACAACATGTCGTCATTCTTGGTGCAGGTGTTATGGGTCTGGAATTAGCTGAGAATTTCAAGCATCGCGGCTTAGACGTGACTTTAATCGATCAATTGCCACAAGTCGCTTTCCCTTATGATCCAGAAATTGCTGATTTAGTTTATGACAAATTGCTGAAAGAAGGATTAGCCGTTCATTTAGAAACAAGAGTTACTGAGATCCGTGATAAAGGTCGAGAAATAGTATTATCAGATGGCTCCGTCCTTTCTGCTGATATGCTAATCTTTGCTGTTGGTGTTTCTCCGAATAATGAAGTGGTGAAAGCAGCCGGCATACAATTATCAGATACAGGCCAGATCATTGTTGATGACCAGTTACAAACTAATCTGCCGGACATCTATGCGATTGGCGATATTATCGAAACGACTAGTGTAGTGACTGGTCAGCCGATCCAAAGTATGCTTTCCAGTGCGGCCAATCGTCAAGGACATATGTTGGCAGATATTTTAAATGGTACGCCTATGCGCTATCGCGGATATATTGGTGCAGGTGTCGCAAAAATCTTTGATCATACAGCAAGTTATACGGGAATGACAGAACATGCATTAAAAGCATCAGGCATAACAAATTATAAAACTGTTTTTATCACTCCTTTTGACCATGCCTATTTCTATCCAGAAGCTACAAGATTAAATCTAAAGCTGATTTTTGATGCAGATAGCGGTCGTATTTTAGGTGGACAAGCATTTGGAGAAAAAGGTGTCGATAAACGGATGGGAGAACTTTCTATAGCGATCACCGGAAACTTGACAGTCTTTGATTTGCCTGATTTGGAGTTGCCTTACTCTCCACCGTATTCTACTACCCGTGACCCGTTGAATATAGCTGGTTATGTCGCAATCAATCAAATGACGAATATCGTAGAAACGATCAAAGCAAGTGATATACCCGAAAACGATTTGAAAGAAGCGTTCTTTTTAGATATACGTGAACCTAATAAAGCACCTTCTGGCAGTATCTCGGCAACAAAAAATATTCCAATGAATGAGTTACGAGATCGAATCAATGAAATCCCAAAAGATAAAAAAGTTTACATTACTTTCAGAAGAGGATTGAATACTTATACTTCTGCCCGAATCTTGGCAGGTTTGGGTATCAAAGCGATTTTGATTGAAGAATAAAAAAACGACCGCGGTGGGTATCCGCGGTCTAGGAGTTATTTTTACTTGAGGAGTAAAAATGAAAAAGTATATAGGGTTGTTGGTTGGTATGTACATAGAATAGAAGATAAATGTGAAGAAATTGTGCATTATTTCTTCACATTTATTAGGTTATAGTTTAAGAAAGTTTAAACATTGCGCAATTTAATTATTTTAGCTGTTTCTTTTCATAAAAAAACATGTTGTGACTCTGAGACAAATCATAGTCCATAGTGATGTCTCTAGAGTAACTACGCCTAATATTACGAGGCATCATATTAATTCATCAGCACTAGTACCTAAACTAGCATCCCTTTCGAATATTTTTTCTTATATAATAAAGTTTGCTTTCACTCCTCTAATCTCACCAAATCGACTGGCTTGCGTTGTGTGATACTAGGAACTGATTTGTTTAGAACGACTTTTCTATTGTAATCATATTTTTCGCCATCCTCGTTGTCTTCTGATCCTTCAATGAATGATCCCTAATGTGTGTATTAAGTAATTTAATTTTTTTGTTCCTATTTATTTAACAAATAAATAATATGATTTGTCAAATTAAGCTAGAATAAAATGCTTCTTGTACATAGCTCAAAAATATTTCGATTGGTGTTCTGTAATTCAATGATTTTCTTGGAATATGATTACGTTGATTGCTGACACTGGAAATAAATGTCTGATTCACTTCTCTAAAATCCATTGATTTCGGCAGTCCATTACGACGCAGAATCCCGTTAGAATTCTCGTTTAATGGGCGTTGAGAAGGTGTTCCAGGGTCCGCAAAATATATATCAATATCATGTTGGTTACTAATGGCTTTCCAGTTAGAAAATTCTTTTCCACAGTCAAACGTAATAGATTTAAAGAAGTTTTTAGGGAAGCGAGAAAACCATTGATTAAGGGCAGTTTCAATATCTAATGCCTTACGGCCGTTGGGTTTAATCGTGATAATGACTTTAGATAATCTTTCAACTAAAGTAATGACGGCACTTTTATGATGAATGCCAACGATCGTATCACCTTCAAGGTGACCAAACTCAGAATTGAAATCAGGATAATTATCAGGTCGATCATGGATTGAGCGCTGATACTGTTGTTTTCCCCGTTTTTCCTGATGGCCATTGGGTTTTCTTTTACCTTTCATCGGTAGTGTGTCAATATCAAATATTCCTTTAGAAAATAAACGATAAAGTGTTCTCATACCGCATGAAACAGGCCTTTCTTTTCGCCCGATAATGACGTCAGGCGTCCAACCAAGAGTGACTTTCTCTTTAATGTAATCTACTTCATGAGCAGGTAATTGAATGACTTTTCTACCACATTTTTTCTTATTTTCTTTATACTGGTGCCAATAATCAAGAGCAGTCTTGCCTTGCTTGAACTTATTGACTACATTATAAATAGTTTGTATAGCACGTCCCATTCGGTTAGCGATTTCAACCGGCTTATTATGTTGAAGATAATATGATTCTATCATTGTCAGTTCGTCTATGGTAAGATGTTTGTAGGTCATTTATGGTTACACTCCTGTGTTTTCTTTCGTCGGAAATACAATTTGAGTGTACCATAAATGCCTTTTTATTTTTCTAACTTAATTTTACAATTCGCGTAATATAAAAGGTAAATAAAAAAGAGTGGATTTCTCCACTCCATGAAAAGCCGACTTTTTGGGACGCTTTTTTTGCCAAGCCTCACATTTTTATAGCCAAACTTCTTTTGCGACTTGCTGCAATAATTGGATTTTCTTCCATTGTTCTTCTTCTGTTAAATGGTTTCCTTCTTCTGTTGAAGCAAACCCACATTGAGGACTGATACTTAGATTTTCCAATGGTACAAATTGTTGTACTTCTTTTATTCGTTCTTTTATTTTCTCCGTATCTTCCAAATCTGGAAACTTAGAAGTAACTAATCCTAAAACAACTTTACTTTCTTTGTTACTCCAATGTCTTAAAGGAGTAAAATCTCCTGCTCGGTCAGAATCGTATTCCAAAAAGAAACCATCATAATTTGTTGAAAACAACTCTTCTGCAATGGGTTCATATCCACCGGAAAACAGCCAAGAAGAAGCGTGATTCCCGCGGCAGATATGTGTTGTGATCGTCAAATCTTCTGGTTTGTCTTCCAGTGCGTTATTGATAATCTCTCTACAAATATGGGCCATTTCTTTCGGATCAATTCCTTTTTGAAGAAGTGCTTCTCTTTTAGTTTGATCAGCTAGAAACGCCCAATTTGTATCATCGAATTGCAGGTAACGGCAACCTTTTTCATAAAAAGCATGAATCGCTGCTTTGTAAGTAGAGGACAAGTCCTCATAAAAATCAGATAGATCAGGATAAATCTCCTTGATTTTTGAAGAACCATCATTAGATAGGATCTCTTGTCGTAAAATCATCGTGGGACTAGGGATCGTTGCTTTTGCAACAAAAGTATCATCTGTTTCCACTACTTCTTTCAGAAAAGCAAAATCTTTTAAAAATGGGTGATTTGGATTGAAAGATAATTTATCTACTACCCGAATATTATAAGCTGGTGCTGCTTTTCCGTGGAATGTTTGATTATATCCAGTTTCTGGAACATAGCCTTCGATACCATTTAGTTCTTCTAAAAAATCAAGATGCCAAAATCCACGCCGAAATTCACCATCTGTAATTCCTTTGATGCCGACTGCTTTTTGGTCTTCCACTAATTTTTTTATTTCCTGGTCTTCGATTGCACGAAGTTCTTCTTTTGAAAGTAAGCCTTCTTGAACTTTTTTTCTTGCTTCTTTGATCGATTGCGGGCGTAAGAAACTTCCGACATGATCTACTGTAAATGGTCTATTTTTGCTCATTTCACTCACTCTTTTCTTTGTTTTTTGTAAAAAAAAATCCTTTTACTAGCAAATACTAGTAAAAGGACGATTATACTCGTGGTACCACCTTTTTTCAGAAAAAACATTCTTTCTCTCAGCCTGACAATAAAATCAGTGGTCTTGGTAACGAAAGACTGTTCGTTTTTGCCTACCTTTCGACAAAAAATCCTCTAAGGCCATTTTCGACAGTCAACTTCTAGCTTTTTACACCAACCAAAGCCTCTCTTGAACCATTTTCTGTCTACTTTCCTTCTCATCGGATACTATTAGAATAAAATTAGAATAGCATGTTTGAAAGAAAAGTCAATAGGGAATAAGAACAAACAAAAACTAATTTGTTATTCTTAGTAATTTGTTTGTGGAATACAATAAAGCTTTTCTAATATGATAATTATTCAGTCGTCCTTTCATCTTAGATCACTTCCTTAAAATGATCATACCCGTTTCAACCACATAAAAAAGGACTTAATTTTGAAAAATTCCCCATCAAAACTAAGTCCTTTTTATTATAGTTATGCAAATTTGCTTATTTTCTCGCTATTTCCGATACATCTTGAATTCTAAGAATAGGTCATTATAGATGCCTAGGTATTTCGATCCTAGATCTTCGTAGACTTCAAGATGGGAGATCGTGTCATCAGATGGATAGAATTGTTCGTCCGACGAAATGTCTTTTGGCAATAACGCTTTTGCTTTTTCATTTGGTGTAGAATAACCAATATACTCTGCATTTTGTGCCGCATTTTCCGGTTCTAGCATAAAGTTGATGAAATCATAGGCACCTTCTTTATTTTTCACGGTTTTTGGCATAACGATATTATCAAACCAAAGATTGGAACCTTCTGGTGGGATCACATAATGTAAATGTTCATTTTCCCACATCATATCGGCAGCTTCGCCAGAAAATGTCACTGCCACGGAGGCTTCTTCATTGATCATATACATTTTGATCTCATCTGCCACGATTGCTTTGACATTTGGCGTTAAATGATTCAATTTATTTGCTGCTTCTGTCAGCTGTGCCATATTCTTACTATTCAAAGAATAGCCTAAACTATTCAAAGAAAGCCCCATAACTTCTCGTGCACCGTCAATCAGCATCAAACTGTCTTTTAATTCCGGCTTCCACAAATCATCCCAATGCTTAATTTGATCTGCATCAAAGAATTTATCGTTATATACGATCCCTAAAGTTCCCCAAAAATATGGAATCGAATACTGATTATCTGGATCAAAATCCAAGTCTAAAAATCGTGGATCAATATTATTTAATCCTTTGATCTTCGAATGATCTAATGGAAGTACTAGTTTTTCTTTGATCATTTTTTGGATCATATATTCACTTGGTATAGCGATGTCGTAGTTTGTCCCACCTTGCTGGATTTTTGTGAACATCGCTTCATTAGAATCAAATGTTTCATAATTCACTTTGTATCCATATTCTTTTTCAAATTTCGTGATCAAACTAGGATCGATATAATCTCCCCAGTTATAGATGGTAAGTACCTTTGCTCCACTCATGCCACTTGTTTTTTCAAGTTGACGAACACCAAGCAGCAGCACCGCAATAATGATGAGAATACCTAAAAACAGAGATTGTAATTTTTTCATCGCAGCCGTGCCACCCCCTCGCGTACTCTTCTGTTTTTCTTCAGCCGTTTTGGACGGTTTTCTTTACTAATGAAGTAGTATCCAATGACCAATATCATGGAGAACAAGAAAACTAACGCACTTAGCGCATTGATTTCTAAACTGATTCCTTGTCTTGCACGAGAATAAATCTCTACTGAGAGCGTCGTAAAGCCATTTCCTGTGACGAAAAACGTAACCGCAAAATCATCAAGAGAATAGGTAAATGCCATAAAATATCCAGCTATGATTCCTGGAGAAAGATAAGGCAAAATGATATTTTTGACTACTTGGAAATTATTAGCACCAAGGTCTCTAGCCGCATCGACCATTGAATCGTTCATTTCCTGCAATTTTGGCAAGACCATCAAGACGACGATTGGAATGCTGAAAGCAATATGGGAAAGCAATACACTCTGAAAACCTAATCCGAATCCTAGTAGTGTAAAGAAAATCAAGAAACTAGCACCGATAATAACATCAGGAGAGACTAATAAGATGTTATTCATGCTCAACAACGCTGTCCGTGCACGTCGTTTTTTCGTATAATAGATCCCCATAGCCCCAAATGTCCCGATGATCGTGGCGATCAATGCAGATAAGAAAGCCAGCATGAACGTATTCAATACGATAATGATCAAACGTGTATCTTCAAAAACAGCTTCATAATTTTCCCAAGTAAATCCTGTAAAGCTGTTCATCGTTCCTCCTTCATTGAAGGAATAAAAAATCAGATAGAAGATCGGTGCATATAAGAATAAAAAAACGATCCCTAAATAAAGATACGACCATTTAAATTTTTTCATTTATGAGCGACCTCCTTTTTTCTTCTCGCCTGTCAGGAGCATCACGATAAACATAGCAATGATTAAAATCACACCGATTGTAGAACCCATCCCCCAGTTTTGTGTAACCAAGAAATGCTGTTCGATAGCCGTTCCTAAAGTGATCACCCGATTTCCGCCAATCAGACGAGTCAGCATGAATAAAGAAAGAGAAGGAATAAATACTGCTTGAACACCACTTTTCACACCATTTAATGATAACGGAAAAATCACTCGTCGGAAGGTCTCAAAGCTATTCGCGCCTAAATCTCTGCTAGCACTGATCAAAGAAGGATTCATCTCTTCCAATGCATTGAAAATTGGCATAATCATGAATGGAATCTCGATATACGTTGCCACGAACAGAAAACTGAAGTCTGTGAATAATATCTGTTTCGGCCCGATCCCGATAAAATCAAAGAAATGATTCACGCTGCCGTGCACACTGAAAATCCCAATAAATGCGTAAGCTTTAAGCAGCAGATTCACCCATGTAGGCAAAATAATCAGCATCAGCCATAATTGCTTGTGCTTCAGTTTTGTTAAAAAATAAGCAGTCGGGTAACTGATGATCAGCGTGAAAAACGTGATCAAAAATGCATACCATACAGAATTGATCGTCATAGAAAGCGATGTCCCCGACGTAAAATAAGATAGATAATTATTCAGCGTGAATTGCCCATTCATATCAAAAAAAGATTGATAAATGATCATT
Source organism: Enterococcus sp. ZQ21 (assembly GCF_030053755.1). NCBI lineage: Bacteria > Bacillati > Bacillota > Bacilli > Lactobacillales > Enterococcaceae > Enterococcus > Enterococcus sp. ZQ21. The sequence continues at coordinate 691,666 of NZ_CP125658.1, read as the reverse complement.
AATACAGGCGCGATCACGAATAAACCGAGCCACAAAATATAAGGGACGGAATAGATCCTGCGCATTGTTTTCATTCTTGTCCCCCCTATTCTTCGTAGCTGTCAAGACGTGCATCGAATTCTTCTTCAGACTCGTTGAAACGCATGACATGGATATCTTCTGGCTCAAAGGCCAATCCTACTTTGCTTCCTTCTTTAGCTTTTTTCGTTGAATGGACCATCCATTCATTTTGCTGTTCATCATAACAGATGATTTCATAATGGACACCACGAAACAGCTGAGTATCGACCGTTACGACTAGTTTTCCTTTATCTGGTGTCGTGATCGTCAAATCCTCTGGGCGTAAAACAACTTCAACTGGTTCATTTAGACGCATCCCGCCATCGACACATTCAAATTGCTTACCAACAAACTCAACTAGATTATCTTCGATCATTACACCGTCCACGATATTGCTCTCCCCAACAAAATCAGCAACGAAATGATTGATTGGCTCATCATAAATATCTACGGGTGTACCACTTTGGACGATTTTCCCTTTATTCATGACAAAAATCTCATCACTCATTGCCAACGCTTCTTCTTGGTCATGAGTAACAAAAATAAACGTGATTCCTAATCGTTGTTGCAGATCCCGCAGTTCATACTGCATATCTGTACGTAGTTTCAAATCAAGCGCCGATAACGGTTCATCTAGTAGCAATACTTTCGGTTCATTTACAATTGCTCGTGCAATCGCTACACGCTGTCTTTGACCACCAGACATTTCACTGATCTCCCGTTTTTCGTATCCAGGAAGCTGGACCATACGCAAAGCATCTTTTACCTTCTTTTCGATATCTGATTTGGACATTTTCTTGATCTTCAATCCAAAAGCAACGTTATCAAAAACATTCATATGAGGAAAAAGTGCATAATCTTGGAAGACTGTATTTACTTGTCGCTTATTAGCTGGCAAATCATTCAACCGTTTCCCTTCAAAATAGATGTCCCCTTCTGTAGCTTCGGTGAATCCAGCTATAATACGTAGGATCGTTGTTTTGCCACAGCCGGAAGGACCAAGCAGTGTATAAAATTTTCCTTGTTCGATCTCAAAACTTACTTTTTTTAATACTGTTTCATCATCATAGCGTTTCACTACTTGATCAAATGAAATGATTGGTTTCCCCACGTTTTTACCCCCTATATTACAAATATGATTGCGTTGCAACAATCAATACTTTTGTTCGTTTTTTGAGATGATTCCTTAATTGATGTTGTTTTGTCGCTTGATAATAGATCGACTGTCCTGCTTTTGCCACATAGACCGTCTCTCCTAAGCTTAACTCTAATTCCCCTTCTAATACAAAAATAAACGTTTCAGATAATGAAGGTTCAAACGTCTTATATTCTCCTGCACCTTCAAAAGTCAGCAAGACAGGCTCCATTTCTTTTTCATTCGAATCAGCCACGAGCCATTCCAATTCATACCCGTTTTCTTCATCGAAATAAACCGTATGATCTTCTTTTGAATAAACCACTTGCAGATTCGCTGCTTCTTGATGAAAAAATTCTTCTGGAGTCACACCTAAGACTTCAAGAATAGAAAAGAATGTTTCCATTGATGGTGAACTTAAATCTCGTTCCAACTGGGAAATATACCCTTTTGACAAATCTGTGCGTTCGCCTAGTTCTTCTTGTGTCAAATTCTTTTGGATGCGCAAATTTCTTAACTTCTCACCAATTTCCATAATTTCCTCCGAATCGAAGTTTTCTAATAGTAAACTTACTGTTTACTACCACTCGTATTAGTATACGAAATTTATTGAAAAAGGCAACCCTTTGTAAAATTTTTTTTGCTGAATATTTCTTTATCTTTTGGAATAAATTCTAGTTGTTTGATTCTTTATTTTTCACCTAATTTTTGTCTAAATTTACGGAAGAACAAGAATAAAAGAGTAGGCTTTATGGTATGATAAAAGAAAATTTTAAAAGGAGTGTCTCACGAATGAACGCTTTTCGATCTTTTCAGGTAATAAAGGAACCTGTTTTCCATACAGCAATCAGTGATCTGACATTTACTGAGTTGGCTGAAAATGAAGTCTTGGTAAAAATTGCCTATTCTGATGTCAATTACAAAGATGCATTGGCAATGAGCGAGTCTGGTCAGGTGATACGAACCTATCCGATGACTCCAGGGATTGATTTATCCGGAATTGTCGTCCAAAGTAACAATCCACGTTTTTCAAAAGAAGATCTTGTACTTGCTACTGGTTTTGGGCTTGGCGTCACCCATCCAGGCGGTTATAGCCAATATCAAAAAGTACCAGGAGACTGGTTAGTTCCTCTACCAAAAAATATGACGCTGCGTCAAGCGATGATCCTTGGTACAGCAGGCTTTACTGCTATGTTATGTGTGAACGCTTTAATCCGTCAAGGTATGACCTCCGATAAAAAAGTTGTCGTTACTGGTGCTTCTGGCGGTGTAGGCAGTACAGCGATAGCTCTGTTACATACACTAGGATTCCAGTCAATCATTGCCTTTTCCAGAAAAGAAGAGTCTGTCACATGGCTAAAAAGTCTAGGTGCTTCTCAAGTCGTACGACCTGATGAATTTCTGCCAGAGACAACAAAAGCTTTAGGAAAACAGCAAATCGACTATGTCATCGACACAGTAGGTGGCGAGCAGCTAAGTAGTCTTCTTCCATTGATCTCTTATAACGGTGCAGTAGCTTTATGTGGCAATGCTGGGGGAATCAAACTAAACGCGACTGTCTTGCCTTTTATTCTGCGAAACATCCAGTTGATTGGAATTGATTCTGTCAATGTACCAATAGATCAACGTCTTTCTTTATGGCAACAGATGGCGGATTTGCAGATTGCAGATGAACTGGTCGTACAAGAGATTACTCTGGATCAATTGCCTGAAACAGCATCTAAACTACTTGCTGGAACACACCAAGGAAGAACACTAGTAAATGTAGGTGACCATAAATGAAGATTCTAATCACAGCTGGAGGAACGACTGAAAAAATCGATCAAGTACGTGCTATTACAAATCATTCGACAGGACGATTAGGGCAAGCATTAGCTGATTATTTAGCTGCCAATCCGGATACCACAATCGATTACGTGACTACGAAACAAGCACTGAAACCGAAAAGACACTCCAATATAACGATTTATACGATCGAATCTGCACTGGACTTATTTTTACAATTAGAAGCACTAACGAAAAAAGAACACTACGATGCGATTATCCACAGTATGGCAGTCAGTGATTTTACTCCTGCTTTTAGTTTTTCAGAAGAACAGCTGGCAAAAAACCTACCCACTTCTTCAACGCAAGAAGAACTGGACAATTGGTTTGCGGAAAATGAACAGACAGATACCACTGTTTCAAAGATCTCTTCTGACACCGAGCATCTTGTGCTCGTTTTGAAGAAAACACCAAAAATCATTTCTTATCTACGTGAATGGCAGCCAAAAGCAAAAATCATTGGTTTCAAACTATTAGTAGATGTACCAAAGGAATCTCTTCTGGCAGTCGCAAAAAATAGTCTGATAAATAACAAAACTGATTTTATTTTCGCAAATGATTTGACGGAAATCCATGGCGAGACACACCACGGCTATCTCTTATCTAAAGATGGAACAGTGGAAGAAGCTCAAAGTAAATCTGAGATTGCTGCATTGATTACTGAGAAAATTAGATTGGAGGAATCAAAATGAAAAAGATCTTACTAGGCGTTACTGGAAGTATTTCTGCTTACAAAAGCGCTGATCTTACAAGTCAATTCGTCAAATTAGGTGCCCAGGTAGATGTGATTATGTCTAAAAGCAGCACACATTTTATCACGCCATTAACCTTGCAATCTCTGTCGAAGCGCGCAGTCCATACAGACGTCATGCAAGAATCAAATCCGCAGGTAATCAATCATATCGAACTAGCAAAACAAGCTGACTTGTTTCTCATCGCGCCTGCTACAGCAAACATTATCGGCAAGCTAGCAAATGGCATTGCAGACGATCTTCTTTCAACAGTCGCAATGGCGCTTCCAGTGGGAACACCAAAATTGATTGCCCCTGCCATGAACACGAATATGTATCAAAACCCGATCACTCAGCGTAATCTGGAAACATTGAGATCTGTCGGCTATCAGGAAATTGAACCAAGAGAATCTCTTTTAGCTTGTGGAGATTTTGGAAAAGGTGCCTTAGCTGATATTCAGACGATCATCGAACAGGTCATGCTGACTCTTAATGAAAGAAATGCTTAGAAAAAAGGAGTACTTATGAAAAATACAAAAAACTTTACATTAACTGCGATGTTTTTAGCTATTTTGATTTTATTAGCTGTTACGCCTTTAGGTTTTATCCCTATCGGTCCAATCAATGCAACAACCATGCATATTCCTGTAATCATTGCTTCGATCGTTTTAGGACCAAGACTAGGTGCTTTTCTTGGCGGTACATTTGGACTGATCAGCATGATCCGTAGCACAGTTATCCAAACACCTTTGTCTTTTGTCTTTTCTCCGTTTATCCCAGTCATCGGAACAGAACATGGAAGCTGGAAAGCCTTGCTGATCGCGTTTATTCCTCGTATCTTGATTGGGGTGGTTCCTTATTTCGTTTATAAAGGTCTGCGCAAACTAATGAAACAAAAAGCAGATTCCGTTTCTTTATTCTTAGCTGGACTTTCCGGTTCATTGACCAATACGATTTTAGTGATGAATATGATCTACTTTTTATTCCAGCAAGATTATGCCAAAGTCATCGGAACAAATTTAAATGCTGTTTATTCAGCTATTCTAGCGGTTATTTTTACAAGTGGTATACCTGAAGGAATCGTCGCAGGTCTTGCGACTGCAGCAGTATGCAATGTCTTGTTAAGATACTTCAAGCACCCTTCTCTTACTAACTGATAGTCATCGTAGCCGATCTCTGATTTTTTTCTCTTTTGGTGTTACTATTGAATGGAAAGATTTGACGTCGAAAGGATGATCCAAATGAAAATTTTTGTTGTAGGTGCAAACGGACAAATTGGCCGACACCTGATAAAAGATTTAGCTCCAAGTTCCCATGAAATTTTTGCAGGGGTGAGAGATGTTGCTTCCCAAACATTAGTAAAAAAAGAGAATGTTTCGTATGTCTCTTTTGATTTAACTTGGTCCGTGGAAAAAATGACCGAAGCATTCAAAGGCATCGATGTATTGATTTTTGCTGCCGGCTCTCAAGGAAAGAATCTTCTGCAAGTAGACTTGGATGGCGCAATCAAAACAGTGATCGCAGCTGAAAATGCGCATGTCTCTCGCTATCTGATGGTCAGTGCTGTTTATGCAGATGAACCAGCAAAATGGCCTGAGTCCATGACAGATTATTATATTACTAAACATTATGCAGATGAATGGCTGAAACGAACTAACTTAGATTTTGTCATTCTTCAACCAGTCACATTGACTAACGATGAAGAAGTTACTTCCATTCAATTAACTAAGCCTAATGAGAAGGCATCAAAAACGATCACTCGCTCTACAGTTGCTGCTGTACTTGCCGCTCTAGTGGAAGAAACGGATATTTCTCGTATGACTCTTGTACTTTCCGAAGGCAGCAAAGAGTTGAATACAGCATTCCAAGAATGGGCAAAGGAGGAATAGATCCATGCGTGCCATTTCAATCAAGCATCCTGGTTCTGTAGATGTATTAGAACAAATTGAAGTGCCTGTTCCTAAACCAAAACAAGGCGAATTACTGATCAAAGTCCATACAGCAGCTGTCAATCGAACAGATATTATGAAAAGAGAATCAGTCTCTTTGAAACCTCCCTACCCTATTTTGGGAGTCGAAGTAGCTGGAGAGGTAGTTGAGAATAAAAGTGATATCTCCACTTTTACTCCTGGGACAAAAGTATACGGATTAGTCAATCTAGGTGGTTATGCCGAATATGCTGTGATGCCTGCCGATCGTGCAATCCTTCTCCCTGATACGCTAGACTATGTTTCTGCTGCTGGAATCTCAGAAGTTTTTTTGACTGCTTATCAAACACTTTACTGGCTTGGAAAATTACAAGAAGGCGAAACTGTCCTGATCCATGCAGGAGCAAGTGGTGTGGGAACAGCAGCGATCCAATTAGCTAGACAGCTTTCTCACGCGAAAATCATCGTTACTGCAGGATCAGAAGAAAAACTCGCCTTTTGTAAAGAACTTGGTGCAGATGAATTGATCAACTATAAAAAACAAGACTTTCAAGAAGAGGTACGAAAAATCACTGAAGGTCGGGGAGTCGATGTTATTTTGGATTTCATCGGCGCTTCTTACTGGGAAAAGAATTTAGCTTCTATAGCCGTTGATGGACGTTGGGTCTTGATTGGTATGCTAGGTGGGACCATCGTGCCTGAGATAGACCTTGGTGTATTGATTGGGAAACGTGTCCAACTGCTTGGTACATTATTGACACCTAGAAGTGATCAGTATAAAGCAGAGCTCGCACAAACTTTTATGCAAAAAGCTGGGCCTTTTCTAGAAAATGGCAAGATTCGGCCAATCATTGACCGTACATTCCAATTCAGCGCAGTCAAACAAGCGCATGAATATATGGAAGCAAACAAAAACATCGGAAAAATCATTTTGAAGATAACTGAATAAAATCATGCTGATCAAAAAAGAGGCTGGGACAGAAGCGTTTAACTCCAAGAAATAAGAAGAAATTCACGAAAATTGCTTTTCAAATTTTTGTGAATTTCAGCTTATTTCCGAAGGAGTTTCTTCTGCTTCCGCCGTTTATACGTGTTTAGAGCGTGAGACAAAAGTGTTCTTTACTTTTGTCCCACGCTCTTTTTCCGAATAAACGGTGTTCAAAAGCTTGCATCTGCGGTAATAAGTCCAACCAAGTTAAAAACATAAGAAGCTGTTTTTACTTGGCTGTTCTTATTACTTGATGCAGGGCAGCTTTTTCACAACCTCTTCACTAAACGGTATTCAATCAGCTGACCCTCGGTATTAGCTCAAAAAACGGCAAAATATGAGGAACTATTTTGCCGTTTGTTTCTCTAATACTCAGGTCAAAACGCTGATTTCACAACCTCTTTTTATTTACGTTCTATTTCATTCATTTTCCGAAGCAAATCGAGCTGCTTGTATGCCCGCTTGTCGCCCAAAAATAATGATCTCCGCAACTGAATTTCCACCGATCCGGTTGTTTCCATGTAAGCCACCTGTGACTTCACCAGCAGCATATAACCCCCTAATTGGCTGGTTTTCTTTATCTAATACTTCAGTGTTCGTATTGATTTTCACACCGCCCATCGTGTAATGGATTCCTGGTGCGATTTTGATCGCATAATAATTCGGAGACGATAAGTCATGTTCCATGGCTGTGGCACGGTTGAATTGAGCATCTTTTTTCTCCGCAACATCCGTATTCCATCCATCAACTGTTTTTGCTAGTGTTTCTTTTGGTAAATCGATTTTTTCTGCTAATTCTTCCATTGTCTTCCCAGTTGTGACATATCCTTTTTGGTCATAAAATTCAATAGCTGTGGCACGATCACGCACGCCTTGGTCAAAAATCAAATAAGCTGATTTTTCAGGCAATGCTGTAATTGCTGCAGATACTTTATCCCTTGTATCCATTTCATTGACAAATCTTTTCCCCTCTTGATCGACCAAGATTGCTCCTTCTCCGCGAACAACCTCACCAATCAAGACCCCCTCATCCTGCTGCACAGTTGGATGAATTTGTATTTTATCCATATCAACGGTTTGTCCACCTAATTTTTCAATCATGGTGATACCATCTCCAGTTGATCCTTCTTGATTTGTCGTAATATAATCAGCTAAATCGGGACGATATTTTTCAATAAATTCTTTGCTGGCACCAAAACCGCCTGTGGTAACTACGATTGCTTTTCCGGTGACCTCTTTTGGTTCTTCTCCTTGAACATGTACAGTCACTTCATTGACCGTTTCCCCATTTTTCTTAATGTCTGTCACATCTGCGTTGACAAAAATAGGGATTTCCCGCTCATGGACGTTATTCAATAACCCCTCCACTAAGTATCCACCAATAGCCGAGCCATCAGACGGACGATGTGTCCTCTTTTCACTCATCCCTCCAGTGATCGTTAAGTTGTCCAGTTTGATACCGTTTTGATCTAGCCAATCGACCGCATCAGCAGAGTGATCGACAAAGTATCGAAGCATTTCTTTATCATTCGTTCCTCCACCACCTTTTAGCGTTTCTTCATAGAAGGCATCATTCGAGTCTTTGATTCCTTCTTCTTTTTGAAATTTTGTTTCTGAAGCATTCATACCGCTTGATGATTTAGATGTGTTTCCTCCGGCAACAGGCATCTTTTCCAAAATTACTGGATTCAACCCAGCATCTTTTGCTTCGATAGCTGCTGCCATCCCTGCACCACCAGCTCCAATAATCACGACATCATAAGATTCTTTCATTTCTTTTGGATCTGTATATACTTGTTCAGAAGCGCCTGATGATACTTCGGCAGATTCCTTCGTACTAGAACTTGTCTGCGCTGTATTTTTCTGATCTGCGCCGCATGCGCTCATAGCAAGAAGTGCAACGGCTGTTAATAAACCAGCAACTAATTTTTTCATTTGTATCCCCCTTTTCTCCTTATACTATATTAAGTGATTTTTTTCACAATATCAACTCTGTTTTTCTTTAAGTCATATAGCTTTGGTAAACACACGCTTCTTAGTATAATTAAGGATATACATGAAGGAGTTATTTTATGAATCATTTGAAAACCTTTTTTACGAACAGTACAAAAACTGCAGGTAGAATCACAAACGGAATCTATATTTTATTACGTATCATCGTCGTTATTATGCTAGTGGATCAGGTCTGGAACCAACACTGGGGAAATACAATGCTTTTATTACTGACACTAATTTTATTTGAAATCCCTTATTTTCTGGAAAAGATATTAAAGATACAGATTCCAAATATGCTAGAAATCATTTTGTTATCTTTTATTTTTAGTTCAACAGTTTTAGGAGAGTTAAGTGATTTTTATGGCTATTTTTCAATGTGGGATACTTTTCTACATGCATTCAGCGGATTTTTAGCTGGGGGTGTCGGCTTTTCCCTTGTTTATTTGCTCAATAAAAATACAAAAACCATGAACTTGACTCCTTTATTACTAGCAGTTGTTTCCTTCTGTTTTTCGATGACAGTTGGTGTTATGTGGGAGTTTGTGGAATTTTCAGCAGATAAATTACTGCAATTCGATATGCAAAAAGATACGATCATCCAGCAAATCAATAGTGTGGAGTTAAGTAAAGACGGAAACACTGTCTATCATGTTCCAGATATCACTCGGACAATCATTGAAAGTCAAAATGCAGATGGTAAAACAGATAAAACAATCATCCAAAATGGTTACTTAGACGTGGGAATCATGGATACTATGAAGGATTTATTTGTTAATTTTATTGGAGCAGTTGTTTTCAGTGTATTTGGTTACCTCTATAGTCGAAACGATTACCAAAAATTTACGTTCATCAAGAATTTTATTCCTAAAAAAATCAAACGATAAAACATGCTAAAAAACAAGAGAAGGGGCAGTGACAATACTTTTGTCACTGCCCCTTCTTTTTTGAATGTATGGCATGCCATTAGTTATCCGATAGTATTAACTCAAAAAAGTAAGATATGAGGAATGACTATTTCGTTTTTTATCCCAATACTGAGGACTTATTTCACCATTTCGTTATTTATCTAATTTACTTAAAACCTGCATAACTTTTTCATAATCTGGATTAGGTGTGCCGTCTAGATTTTCAGCAATAAAAGTAAAACCCATTTTTTTATAAAGAGCAATCGCCTGATGGCTCCATGTCTGTGTGTGAAGATAGATTGGTCCGTCCGTATGGAGGGTAGGAAATTCTTGCAAGACTCTGGCAGTCAATGCTTTTGCGAGCCCTTTTCCTTGGTAATCTGGTTTCACTGCTAACCAATGAAAAACCGGATACACTTGCTCTCTTGATTTTTTTCGCCAAGCGGTACAGGTTGCTACTTTTTCTCCTTTTTTTGTCTCTACAAAAAACATCCTTCTTTCAAGTTCTTCAGGATAAGGAGCAAAGTTTTGTTGAAAATACTCAAGTGCTTCATCTGTCGTTTGAAATTCCCCAACGGAAGTCTCAATCTCCGCCCAAGCAGATTCATCTTCTTTTTGATAAAATCGAAATTCAAAACCTTCCGCTAAAGGCGTGATTGGAACATTTTGTTGAAGTGGTCTTGTCATCCAGATTTCTGCGTAAGGTAACGTTTTATCTAACATTTTTCTATCCCTCCTCGTCTCCATTATGCCAAATAACATATGACTCAGCTACTTATTTGACTATAACAGATAGAGATATAAATCAGAACCAGTCATCTGCGTCAAATTCATTTCGATTAGCGTATACCCATGTTCCTGCGATACCTCGCATGAAATCTCCTAAAGCAGAAGAAGAAGGAATACCTCCACCAGGTGCGGGTGTTCCCGGACTAGGAAGTGGTACTTGCGGCTGCAGATGCTCATCGGTGGAATCAATAGTTGACAAGCGTTTTTTCTTCGTTTCCTTGTGGTCATCTGATTCATTCTGATCTTCCGACTGTTTAGCAACAAATTCTTTTTCTGATTGTTGTTTTATTTTAGGCTCTAAAATTTCATTTTCCAATCCAGAAACTTGTGGGGCCAAATGAGCTTCTTGCCTTATCGTTTTATTAGATTCTGAGATTTTTCTAGATATTCTTGCTGGCTGTAAATTTCTTGTTTGCTTTGCTTCCCCTGTTGGAGAAACTGCATGAGCCATTTGTTGTTTTTTTTCTGACAAGTTTTCTTCTTGTTTTTTTTGTTCTTTTTGTCTTATCTGTTTTTTTAATGGTAAAACGTGTAAAAGCGACTGAGCATGGAGTTCTTGGAGTGAATACGGGTCATGATAACTATACATAATCGTAAAATCACCTGTTTGTTTGGTCAAATAACCATCCTCCAATGGTACTTCATTGATTGTAACCGATACATCCTTTAACGGTACGGGTTTATCTAAGGAATTTGTTGCTGATTGGATCAACTCTTCTTTGTTTATTTTTTCGTTTGGATGAACAATAAGATCATGGCCTTCTAATGAACGATTGTCTGGTATATAAACATAAGTAAAGGTAATTTCCCCTCCTGATTGCTTCCTGTTATTCATCAGTTCTGAGTGAAGTACTTCAAGGATCTCCGACCAGTGACTTTTTCTGTCTAATCCGTTTGCTTGCATCCAATCAGAAATAGAAGTGACTTTTCCGTCTTGTTCATAAGTCGATAAATCTATATTTGGCACTCGATCAGAAAATTCAGCAGGTAGGCGCAAATCAGGAATACGATTTACACTACTCATATGTGTTTCTGCTTGAAGTTCTTTATTTGTTTGACTATCTATAAAATGAGTGATGACAGTCGATGAAGCAGCAGATGCTTCTACATAAACTACAGCTGTTGTTTCTGCCACATTTGATGTTTTCGAGTCTATATAAGTTAATACAACGGGATATTCTCCCGGAGTTGTAGTATCTACTGTCCCGTTCATTTTGATTTCTTCTTTATTTCCTGAAGTTCCATCGCTTTTTGTTACATATTCAACAAGATCTTTAGGGGCGTAACTCTCTCCTGTTCTTAAGTGAAGATCTTTTCCTTTGATAGCTGTTTGATCAGCACGAACATGGATCACAGCAGATGCAGTCATTGTTTTTAAAGCAATTGGATCAAAATAGGACAAGGAAATAGTAGATGTTCCTGTATTAGTCGTATCCACGATATTCCCATTGTTTGAAATTACTTTGGACATATCTCCTTGTGTTCCATCTGCGTTCTTCAGCCTTTCTACCAGATCAGATATCGAAACTTTTGTCCCTGCCAGAACATCGATTTTCTTTCCTTCAAACTGTGAATAATCTTTTTCATATACATAAGAAACTTGTGCGCTTCCACCGTTCTTTATATCTGTCAAAGCATGATTCAAAATATCAGTGATCTGTTTTAACTGATCACCTTTTGTAGGATCAGTCATATCGGAAAAGATAGAAAGCGGCACACTGCTTCCGGTTTCCGATGTCCATAATGTTTTGTTAGGAATTAACCAGTAGTGGTTTATCGTTGGAGGATAACTGACTTTATTATAGGAAGTCAATGCAGGAAGTAGCTGTTTTCCATTTGCATCAGTGAAAGTATGAGTAATAGTGATAGGGGAATCAGTGGTCTCAGAAACAGAGGTACGTACGACCTTGATGGTTTGTGCCGTTGCCTGAACGGGTACATGCATATAGACACCTACAGATAAACTGATCAGCATCGTGCGCATCATAAACTTAACGTAGTGTTTTTCAGAACACGACCGTTCCTTATCTAAACGACAAGCGTGTTTATTTAGTTGTTTTGAACGTCTTTTTGAACACATTTATTCTTAGTCCTCCCTACTCTTGTCTAAACATGAAGTAGTAATTTTCATAAGATGATTTCATTATATAAATAAAATCAAAAGAAGATGGACTATTAGGAGAGTATTTTTTTTGATTTTTTATTGTTTCAAGAAAATCGGAATAATAACTTATGTACTTTTTAATTTTGTTAAGTAATATATCTAGTTATATCTAGTTACCTTTTCTTTGAAAAAAACATAAATCAGCTAATAAATATGTGAGACAAAGCTGCCATCCATAAATACTAGCTGATTTTTTCAGTTAAATGTCTATTTTTTTCTCTGATGATGGTATTTCCAAAATATTCCCAGTCATCTGGAGTCGGTGGATTTTTCCAAATTATCTGTTCTTTATTAAATTTTTCAAGTAAACAATCAGATAAATAAATATTCGTACGAGAAGTGATTCGACTCTCAATCACAATATTGTAATTTTTAAATCCTTTCACTTGAGAAATAATGTAATCGGTATAAGCAGATCCTTGCGAAAAATCAATACAGACATGAATCGGTGCTTCAAAATATGATACCGGACAAATACCGACCAATAAAAAGAGATAATCATAAAATAAGCGAATCATGAAACGTTCATCTTTTCCCAAGAAATAGCGTTTATTCTCTTGTATGACCTTTTGGATTGCTGTACTGAATATTGGATACGTCTCGAAGAAAAACTGTAGCTGCTTGTTAGACGTAAAGCTAGTCATCTCAAAGTCGAATATCCAATTTTTTCGATTGACATGCATCATACCCATACGAAGTTCTTTTCGTATATATAGTCTTTCTTCTTCAGAGATTTCAATCGAAAATGGTAATTGATCAATCAATTCCACTGACATTTTTTGACTAATCATGTGGATATCATGAAAATGAGCTTCCGCAAGTCCAAATGCGCCATCTAATTCAAATTCTTCTTCCGTGATCAAAAACAACATGATATAAGAAATCTCATCAATGATCTGCTCTTTAGGGATATGAAGAAAAGAAATATGTGATAAATCCTTGATGATCTTCATTCCTTCTGAGCTCTTAAAGTATTCATCTGAAAAGAAACGTTTTCCGATTGGTTGATTCCCATAGGCCCTCAACAAACTAACAGTGGTTAGCAAATTGAATTTGATTCGTTTTGTTGCAGACAGTTTTAAATTGAACAGATATTCAAAATATTGCACGATACTCTTTGCTTCATTCATGACGCTTTCTCTAAATGGCATAGAAAAACCATTAAAGACCCCGAAATATACCCCAAATAATACGTTCCGTATGTTTATTTCTTCCCCAACTAATATGTTTTTCTTTAACTTTATTTGATGCTGTTCAAGAAAAGAGACTAATTCTCTTCTTTTTACATAGGCTCTTGATATGCTTAAAAAATGATTCTCTGCAAATTTTTCGATCGTTACTTTTGAATCCACGATCTCCGTTAACAGTCGAGCAATTTTTGATCGTTGAAAGTAGATTCTTCTTAAATTTTTGATATCCGTCAAATTCAGACGTTCGACATGGATCTCTGCTTCTTCTGAAATTTGGATCTCTGGCTTTGTTTTGAATTCAGTAAATTCTTTATTTAATTCTATGATATAATTTCTTGTTTTAAATTTAGACAAACCTAATGTTTCATATAACTTAGGCAGCACTACATAATTCTTTTTCTCAAATTCTAAATATCTAGCTAGCAGCAGTTTTTCTCTATCTTCCTCTTCTATAAGGTAATCCAACTTCATATCCTACACCTCAAAAAATGCCTCATACCAATCACTTGATATGCAGATGAAAGTTCATCTTTTCACCTATACTGATTTTATGATGGATTACGCTTGTTTTTTCATCAGTTATTCTCATTTTTTATCTTTTTTTTGAGAATATTGCAAAAAATGGAAAAATTTATGAGGAAATATTCTATATTTTTTGTTTTATTGTGTTAAACTGTACAAGATTTGCGCCATTTGCGTAAACAACCACAAAAAAGAGCAGGACGGCCACCGTCCTGCTCTTTTACTTATTTTAAGTTCCATTACTTATTAATTGGCTAAACTTCTGCTTGTTTCTGATATTGCTTGTTTTTCTCCAATGATCCGCACTTCTGTTTCTAAAGACACATCAAATTTTTCTTTGATTACTTCTTGGATGTGCGCAATCAATTCAATATAATCTGTCGCTGTCGCATGATCGATATTGACGATGAATCCAGCATGTTTTTCAGAGACTTGTGCACCGCCCCATTTCAGGCCTTGCAATCCTGCTTGTTGGATCAGCTGACCTGTATAGTGTCCTACTGGGCGCTTAAAGACACTTCCGCATGAAGGGTATTCTAATGGCTGTTTTGATTGACGCAATTCGGTCAACTCATCCATTCTTGCTTTGATTGCTTCATAATCCCCTGTTTGCAAACTGAATCGAGCTTCCAATACGATAGCACGTAATTCTTGGACTTTACTGTGACGATAAGAAAATACCATTTCGTCTTTTGTCAAAGTTTTCAATGTTCCATCTTCAAGCAAAAGATCCACTTCAGCAAAAACATCTTTGATCTCTCCGCCATACGCACCTGCATTCATATAAACCGCTCCACCGACACTTCCCGGGATGCCGCAAGCAAATTCAAATCCAGTCAATGATTCTGCCAAAGCTGCATAAGTCGTATCAATCAGTGAGGCACCTGCTTCCGCAATGACCATCGTTCCTTTGACATGAATCTGTTTCATTTCAGTCAGCATGATGACTACACCGCGAATCCCGCCATCTTGAACGATCAGATTGCTTGCATTTCCTAATACCATCCAAGGTATATCATGGATTCGGCAATAATCGATGATTTGCTTTACTTCGTCTTGCTTTTTCGGGAATGCAAGGACATCAGCTGGTCCGCCTGTTTTCGTAAACGTATAGTTCATCAATGGTTCATCAAACAATAAAGTAATCGTGGCTAAGCTTTCAACTATTTCTTCTTTATTCACTGAGGATTTTCCTTTCTTTTCTCAAACGTCCTCATTATTCTATCACGCTTAATACAATCTTGCCAGTCTTGTTCAAAGTTGATGACGGTAGTGATCTTTAAGCACTTTCTCACATAATTCATGACTTCTTACAACTTCTTTTTGTTTAAGCATTTCTGTTTCCGATTTACCTAAACGGATCTGAGAAAAGAAGGCCTCTACCATTGGCTCAAACCCGCGTTTGACTAGCGTGTTTGTCCAGTCGCCAAATTCTTTCACTTTTTTTCCATCAGCATCTTGAATGACAAGCTGGGTCAGATCGTTTACTTCATAAGTACCATTTTTACTTGTTACTTGATATTTTTCTATATTAGCGCCACTTGCTAAATCCATCGTTAAAATAGCCGTTTGATTTTGTGTTTCTAATTGTAAAATGGCATATTCCAAAAATTCCTTTGTTTCTCTTATCTGGTATTTTGTTCTCAAAATGGGTTCATCTAATAAATACACAGCTGTATCAATAAGATGTAAAAACAAATCATAAAGGACGAATTCTGTCGTTTCTTTTGCCGCTATTCGATTTTTTTGCAGGTGGATCAACCGCTTATCTGGGATACATTTCAATTCTTCTACCATAGGAGCAAAGCGTCGGTTGAAACCGATCATCAAAATTATTTGGTTCTTATCAGCTAATTCTTGCAATTCACGAACTTCATTTAGATGGACACTCAGTGGTTTGTCAATATAAACATGGATACCATTTTCTAGACATTTTTTGGCTAATTCATAATGTACTTTTGTTGCTGCGTGGATCATACATGCTTCGATTTTTTCTTCTAAAAGCTCATCGATCGTTTCATATAGATGTTGGAACCCGTACTCTTTTTGAATTCTTTCTTTTGTTTCTTTATTTCTTGTTGCAAAATAAAAATCAAGTGTTCCTTGTTTTTTCGCATAAGTTGGTAAATATGCTTTTTCTGCGATATTCCCTACACCGATTACACCAATCTTCATCTACTTTCCTCCTGGATCATTTAGTTACTTTCATCTTACACCATTTTTTACTAAAATGAGGTACAATAGTATCGCAAAGGTAAGGAAATTAATTCGAAGGAGTGTGCTTTTATTGAAATTTATCTCTTGGAACGTAAACGGGCTTCGTGCCATCGTAAATAAAAATTTTTTAGAAGTTTTTCATGAGTTAGACGCCGATTTTTTCTGTCTGCAGGAAACAAAACTCCAAGCAGGACAAATTGATTTAGATCTTCCAGGTTATTATCAATATTGGAATTACGCAGAACGAAAAGGCTATTCCGGCACAGCGATTTTTGCTAAAAAACCAGCATTGAATGCCACTTACGGAATGGGTATCGATATCCATGATACAGAAGGCCGTCTGATTACTTTGGAATATTCCGATTTCTTTCTTGTAACCTGTTACACGCCAAATTCTCAAAGCGAATTAAAACGTTTAGATTACCGATTAGAATGGGAAGAAGCCTTTTATAATTATTTGGAAAATCTAAAAAAACAAAAACCAGTCATCGTGTGTGGGGATCTAAATGTCGCGCACCAAACGATCGATTTGAAAAACTGGAAAACGAATCAAAAAAATGCTGGATTTACTCCAGAAGAAAGAGCGGCTCTTTCTCGACTGTTGGATAACGGGTTTATCGATACATTCCGTTATTTTTATCCAACCCAGGAAGGTGTCTACTCTTGGTGGAACTACCGATTCAATTCAAGAAAAAACAATGCTGGTTGGCGGATCGATTACTTTTTGACGAGCAAAGATTTAGAGCCAAGACTAGCTGATGCAAAGATCCATACGGACATTATGGGCAGTGATCATTGTCCAGTAGAATTAGATTTGAAATAAAGAGGTTGTGAAAAAGTCGTTTAGTTTCGAGTATTAAGAAAAATTTTGTGAAAATGGCTTTCCACATTTTGCATAAATTTGGCTTAATACCGAGAAACTGGCTTTTGAACACCGTTTATCGAGAGGTTGTGAAAAAGCTGTCCTGCATCAAGTAATAAGAACAGCCAAACAAAAATAGCTCTTCATATTTTTCGTTTGGTTAGGCTTATTACCGCAGATGCAAGCTTTTGAACACCATTTATTAAGAGGTTGTAAAATCAGCGTTCTGACCTGAGTATTAGAGAAACAAATGGAAAAATAGTTCCTCATATTTTGCCATTTTTGAGCTAATACCGAGAGTCAGCTGATTGAACACCGTTTAGTGGAGAGGTTGTGAAAAAGTCGTTTAGTCTCGAGTATTAAAAAAACTTTGTGAAAATGGCTTTCCACATTTTTGCATAAATTTGACTTAATACCGAGAAGTCATGATCCCTATCTAACTCCAAATCACAAGGAATAAGTTCAAAAACTAGCTTTTTTCAACAAATATTACATAAAAAATTCTATGTTTTTTGTTAAATTTATTTGCTTTTTTCAAAAGTATGTTACAGTAATTTCCCAAGGAGGTTTTACAGAAATGAATTTTGTTGCCATGGATTTTGAAACTGCCAATCATCAGCCTTATAGTGCTTGTTCTCTTGCGCTAGTCATGGTAAAAAACAGCCAGATCGTTGATGAATTCTATACATTGATACAGCCTGAGACTCCTTTTTTCTGGCGAAATGTCCAAATTCACGGAATCCATCAAGAAGACGTACGCAATGCGCCGAAATTCCCAGAAGTCTGGCAAACTATCCAACCATATTTTCAAAAAAATCGTTTAGTCGTTGCACATAATGCTGCTTTTGATACAAAGGTCTTAGCGGGATGCTTAGATTATTATCATCTTGAACAGCCTAATTATCTTTCTTTATGTACAGTGAAAAGTAGCCGTCGCTTGTTTCCTGAATTTCCAAATCATCGATTGAACACTGTGTGCGAAAATTTGAACATCCAATTAGATCATCACCATGATGCATTGGAAGATAGTCGTGCATGTGCGGAAATCCTGCTTTATCAAGAAAAAAAATTCGGGACAGATCCATTGAAAAAACTTGTGACTATAAAGTAAAAGAATACTTATGAAACACACAAAGAGGTCGTGAGCCTGCCGTTTCACTCCGAGTCACAAGGAGCAATTTCAAAAAATAGCTCCTCATGTTTATTAAATATTGTGACTGGTGACCGAGGAGCTGGCAGGAGAACACCGTATAAGGAAGAGGTTGTGAAAAAGCTGTTCTGCATCAAGTAATAAGAACAGCCAAACAAAAATAGCTTCTGATATTTTTCATTTGGTTGGACTTATTACCGCAGATGCAAGCTTTTGAACACCGTTTACCACGAGGTTGTGAAATCAGCGTTTTGATCTGAGTATTAGAGAAACAAACGGCAAAATAGTTCCTCATATTTTGCTGTTTTTTGAGCTAATACCGAAGGTTAGCTGATTGAACACCGTTTATTCAGAAAAAGGGACTGTGACACGTATTTTGTCATAGTCCCTTCGTGTGTTTTTCTGCCTTCTCAAAAGGATGACAGTTTCTCACTCTTTTCCTATTTCTTCTATTCAATCAAATAACTCATTTTATATACATCTAAAAATTCGCCTAGATCTGTTCTTGCCCCTCTAGGCATGACCGCTTCGATTTGGAAGCCCATTTTTCGGTAAAGGTGTACGGCTCTTTCATTACGAACTTGAACGTCAAGCTCCAATCGAAAAAGTACACCCATTTCCTTCGCCCAACTGATGATTTCTTCTAGCATAAGAGTGCCTAGTCCCATTCCCCAATATTCCTGCAGAATACTGATACCGACTTCTCCCACGTGAGACAAACGAAATTGACTGTCTGCCTTGACAGATGCTGTTCCAATAATCGTCCCTTCATAGATTGCAAGCAGCAATAAATTATTATTGCTTTCGTATATATAATCCAACTCTTCTTCTAAGGTTTCTGGTGGTAACAGGAGTTCTGCTTCATCCAAAACTAAAAATTCTGTCTCCTTATTGACTTGTCCCATCATCAAAAGAATGTCTTTTGCATCTCCTGGCACTGCTTCCCGCAAGATGATCCCAACTTCTTCACTCATGATTTTCAGCCCATTTTTCTAGAATTCGCTGTTTGAAGGTTTCACTTTGCTCCCCGTATGAGATTAGTTTCACATACCGCTTTTCTAAATCTGTATCACTTTTTTCTAAAATCAGTTCCAAATAATCCTCCGGCAGTGCTTCTTCTAATAGATTTCCCCATTCTACAACGGAAAGCCCATCACCTTCAAAATATTCATCTAACCCTAAATCTGCTCCGCTAGCTGCTACCCGATAAATATCCATATGATACAACGGAATCCGACCTTGACTATATTCTCTAATAATCGTGTATGTCGGACTTTTGATCATTTGCGTTATCCCTAATCCTTGGGCAATTCCTTTCGTCAACGTTGTTTTACCCGCACCTAGATCACCAGTCAATATCAGATTGTCACCTGGCATTGCGGAATGACCAATTGCCTCTGCGAATTGTTCTGTCATTGTTAATCCTGATAGTTCGATCATTTTTCATCTTCTCCCGCTCTTCTTTCTTTTTGCCAGTATATCGCGTAATGAAGTTTTTTTAAAGAAAAAATGAACTAGTCAAGAACAGCAGCTGCTGTTTTTGGCTAGTTCGCGTGTATTTGTTAATCAATCAATGTTTGTGCTGCTGTGATAATCGATAATTTATATACATCTTCTTCATTTGCTCCACGAGACAAATCAGAAACCGGTTTGTTCAAGCCTTGTAGAATTGGTCCGATTGCTTCAAAGTTACCGAAACGCTGAGCAATTTTATAGCCGATATTTCCTGACTGCAATTCTGGAAATACAAAGACTGTTGCTTGACCAGCTACTTCTGAATCTGGCGCTTTCAGTTGTGCAACTGAAGGAACATAAGAAGCATCAAATTGCAATTCGCCGTCGATCATGTATTGTGGCGCTAGTTTTTTAGCGATTTTAGTTGCTTCAACTACTTTGTCTACTTCTGGCGATTTCGCTGAGCCTTTTGTCGAGAAGCTCATCATTGCTACTTTTGGTTCGATATCGAACAATTCTGCTGTTTTTGCAGAATCTACGGCGATTTCAGCCAATTCTTGCGCAGTTGGATTCACGTTGATCGCACAATCCGAAAAGACATATTTTTCTTGATCTCTTCCACGTACCATGATCATCGCTCCGCTTGTCCGACTGATGCCAGGCTTTGTTTTGATGATCTGAAGTGCTGGGCGAACAGTGTCGCCAGTCGAATGGATCGCTCCAGAGACCATTCCGTCTGCAATCCCCATATACGTAAGCATCGTACCAAAGTAATTCACATCTTTTAAAATCTTTTCTGCTTGTTCTTTGGATGCCTTTCCATTTCTGCGCTCAACAAAAGCATCCACCATTTCATCCCACTTATCGTAATTATCAGGGCTGATGATCGTAAAGCTAGATGTTTTGATTCCTCTGGCATGCGCTGCATTTCTTATTTCTTCTTCGTTCCCTACTAAAATGGGTTCCACAAGTTCTTCTGCTTTCAACCGGGCAGCTGCGCCTAAAATACGAGCATCAGTAGCTTCCGGGAAAACGATTTTGATCCCACGGCGAACAATCTTAAATCTTAAACTATCAAACAATTCCACAAGATGACCTCCAGACGTTTTTATATGTATTATCATACACTATTCCAGAAAAAAAGAACAGTTTATTTTATCTGTATCAGTCAAAAATGCTGGAAAAATTAAGTTTTTCACATACATAGCGAACTGCGCTATAACAGGAAAGCGCTGTTTTATTACACTGTTTCAGGCAGTTGCCAATCAATCGGTTCTTCTCCTAACGCAAGGAGCGCATCATTCGTTTTCGAGAAGGGTTTGGAACCAAAAAAGCCACGACTTGCAGATAACGGACTGGGATGTGGAGATGTTATGATGATATGGCGACTCTTATCGATCATTTTGATTTTTTCTTGTGCCGGTTTTCCCCACAAGATAAACACGATTGGTTTTTCCCGTTCATTTAATTTTTCAATGATCGTGTCTGTTAATCTTTCCCAACCTTTCCCGCGATGAGAATACGCTTGCCCTTCCCGAACGGTAAGAACGGTGTTGAGTAAAAGGACTCCCTGTTTAGCCCATGACACTAGATTTCCATGTTGAACAGGTGCGATTCCAAGATCATCATTAAGCTCTTTATAGATATTTCTTAACGATGGCGGGATCTTTACGCCGGGTTGCACAGAAAAAGATAAGCCATGAGCTTGATTTTCTCCATGATAAGGATCTTGTCCTAAAATCACCACTTTAACTTCTTCATAAGGAGTCAATTCCAATGCTTCATAGATATGATACATATCTGGATGGATCTTTTGGGACGCATATTCTTTTTTTAAAAATTCTCTTAGATGCAGATAATAATCTTTTGAAAATTCTGGGGACAAAACTTCTTGCCAACTGTTATGAATGATTTCTTTCAAAACCTCCACCTCCTAATAAAAAGAATAACTCACATTTTCTTCAATCACAAGGGACAATCTTCACCCTCAGCACTTGATTAATATGGTAAACTAGGAACAAGAAGCAGAAAGGAACGATAATCATTATGATCAAATTAATTGCATCAGATATGGACGGCACATTATTAGATGCCCATATGAGTGTTTCTCCTGAAAATGCCGAGGCGATACGTTTTGCAAATGATGCCGGTGTTGAGTTCATGGTCGCTACTGGTCGAAACTATCAAGAAGCTCGCGCAGCTTTAGATGAGGTAGGAATCGATTGTGCGATGATCACTTTGAACGGGGCACAGGTATTTGATAAAGAAGGAAATTCACTGTTTACCGTATCGATTCCAAATAATCAAGCAATCTCTGTTTTAGATATTCTAGATGCTAACGGTATTTACTATGAAGTAGCAACCAACGATGGTCTTTATTCTGAAAATCAAGCGAAACGAATCGAAAGTTTTGCTTCCATGGTGGCTACCCATTTACCTCACCTTACGTATAAAATGGCGATTGCCATGGCCTCAGCTAAGCTGGAATTATTGCACATCACATACGTGGACAGTATTCGTGCTATCTTGGAAGAAAAGAATCTGGAAGTTTTAAAAATTATTTGTTTTCATACAGAAGGGCCAGCTGTATTAGGTCCAGTTGGAAAGCAGATTTCTCTTTTAGGCGATCTGGCCGTTACTTCCTCTGGTCAAAACAATATCGAAGTGAACCATAAAAACGCTCAAAAAGGAATTGCTGTTGCCCATGTCGCTCACGAGCGTGGGATTTCTTTAGAAGAAGTCATGACGATTGGCGATAACTTCAATGATGTCAGCATGCTGCAAGTAGCAGGAGTCAGTTTCTCAATGGGAAATGCAGAAATCGAAGTAAAAGATTATGCCAAATATACAACGGACACAAACCTTGAATCTGGCGTAGGAAAAGCCATATTGCGCGCGATTGCAGAAGACTTGTAGTTTTATCTAGAAAAGAGGGATATAGATGTCAGAATTTTTCATTCAGGAAAAACAGCTTGGACGTGCAACTCGGACAATTGTCAAAAACGAAAAAGGACATTCCCTGTTTTTGATGGTTGGTCGCTGGGGAACAAAGGGCGATGCATTGTCTCTTTATGCCATGAATGGCGATCTCGTTGCTCACATCAAGCAGATAAGCCTGACATTCGGTACGCGTTTTGAGCTGTATAAAGAGTTCGAAAAGGTGGGAACCATGCAGAAAATATTCAATTGGCCCGGTGATTTTTATTATATTCGTAGACTTCACTGGACAGTCCAAGGTGATATCTATAATCATCAATATCAAATCCATCATTTCAATCAGCAAATCATGAAAATGGATAAAGCAACACTTTTTTCAGGAGATTACTATGTATTGGATGTCTCAAATGATGAAGATGCTCCAGTTTGTATTTGTATTGCTGC
The DNA here is from genome assembly GCF_030053755.1 of Enterococcus sp. ZQ21. Classification (NCBI taxonomy): domain Bacteria; kingdom Bacillati; phylum Bacillota; class Bacilli; order Lactobacillales; family Enterococcaceae; genus Enterococcus; species Enterococcus sp. ZQ21. Next base: position 668,370 of record NZ_CP125658.1, on the reverse strand, counting down.
GGTTTTAGATTACTGGCTCTACCGTAAAGACAAAAGCAAAGAAAAGCCTTTATCCTATCGATTTGATGTGAACTAGAAAAAATGAAAGCAAGCTAACAATAAACAATCTCAAACTCTAAGTCAAAATTAAGAATCTACGATATTGGGAGTCGTTACTTGATCGAGTAACGACTCCCAATATTTCTTATCAAAAATAGGAAATACCAAAATCCCCTTCGAGACGGAGGTATTCAAACACTCTTGATGATGAACTAAAAAAGTGCTGTTTTATCCTTCTATATTCTCATAACACATATTAAGACTTTAATCGTCCGATAGGACATCCTCCATTCGATCTGACTGTTCCTCTATATATCCCTACATACCAAAATCTTCCTGTAGTAAAATCTTTGTCGTAAGACCAAGTTTGTAAATATAATTGCCCACAATAAATACCATCATTATATATAATTGTATTTGTTAGACCGCTTAAAGTAGCCGATCGTCTTGTGTGGTAGATAACTTTACTACCTCTGCTATTGATAGTACTCATTACTTGCTAAGCACTTAAATCATTTGTATCAGCATGGATTTTTTGTGAAAAAGCGGTTAATCCCCATATAGCCATTATTAAAATAAATAAGTTCTTAAATTTTTTCACTTATATTATCTCCTTCCTGATATTTATTTTTGAAGGAATCGGTAAAGGTAAGGAATGGTGATAAAAATATCCCTCATAATAACCTCGAGTTCCATTTGAAAGGGGCATTTCCCTATATTTTCCAAGCCAACCTCGATAGGCTCCAGATTGGAAGAATGCAACAGCTGGGGCAGGATTTCCAGTCGTTGTCCATCCGCTTGTCCAATAACGAGTCAATATAGCTTGTGGGGAAATAGTGATAAACTTCATTTGATCAAAATCAAAAATAGTAGTTTCTACAATGTGAGAAGGAGCATCCTCACCATAGCTAAAATCTTTTGCTTCAGCATGGACACAGTTATTACTTAATAAAACAGCAACGGACAGCAAAAAACAGCTAGATAAAAAACATTTTTAATCATAAAAAACCTCCATTTATATTTTTATATCCTGATTATATATTGAATTTTTATGCACACCAAACAAAACTTTAATTATATTACTATTTTTTCGCAAATATGGTAAAATATCAGAAAAAAGAAGGTAAAGGAGAGGGACATATGAAAAAAAAGTTATTAAAAAGAACTATTTATACATCGCATTTGTTATTATTATTCATAATCAGCGGTTGCAATTCGAATTACAATAAAATAACTCACGTCACAATAGAACAAATTACAGCTAATGGAACCTTACAAACTAGAGGAACTTATATTTTAGATAATGGGTATTTAGAAATCAGTAAAGAATTTAAACAAAATATAAATTTAAATACCTCTCCAACAAAATTGTTAAGCGAAACCGATCGACTGTTACTGGCTGAAATGATTAAAGAAGACTTTCCTTCCGAAACTATTTCTACTGAAAATCCAGAGTTACTGCAAAGTTTCAACAGGAAAGTCAAAAATGGAAGAGTGGAAATCGATTCTGATAATAAAAAAACTTATCTAATCGGAAAAGATTACAAAAAGGAATTTACATGGGTAGCTGATAACCAAACAAGATTGAAAGATTCATTCGGAGTCGAATACAGTTTTACAACGGATAGCAAATAGGACTGTGACAAAAATCGTGTCACAGTCCTTTATTTCGAATAAACGGTGTTCAAAAGCTTGCATCTGCGGTAATAAGCCCAACCAAACGAAAAATATGAGCAGCTATTTTTATTTGGCTGTTCTTATTACTTGATGCAGGGCAGCTTTTTCACAACCTCTGATACACGGTGTTCCAGAAGTAGCTTCTTCGAAAAATAAGCCGAAATTTTACAAAAATTTGAGAAGCAATTTTCGTAAATTCCTTCTTATTTCTTGAAGCTGACCACTTCTGTCACAACCTTATTAAAACCTATTCAATTTTTAGTAACGTTCATTCTTCTTTACACCATTATTATTTTTCACTATTTGACAATTTAAATCAATTTAATTTCTTTTGCATATGATCATAAAGATGACCACTGATCATCCGCTGACCGACAACTTTGAAGTCATGGCGTTCGTATAATTTTTTAGCCTTTGGATTTTTTTCATCCACACTTAGACCGATGACGGAGCGATTAGCTTTCTTCGCCAATTTAGGTAATGCTTCTAATAACCGTGAACCGATGCCTTGTCCTCTAAAATCTTCTGATACGCTGATAGAGTCCAAATACCATTCATCGGGAAACGTTTCTTTATCAATAAACAAACGTGTAGACGCATCTAGCTGATATTTCTCTAAGATAGGTACCAGTGGCTGATCGATGATTGATTCTTCTTCATCTGTATAACCGTAAGCAACTCCTGCAACTTTACCGTCTATTTCTTCTACGATACCTCGTGAATAACTGTAACGATAATTTGGATCAGTGATTGCTTCTTCTAAAATCTCTAAAGCCTTTTGTTCCCCTGTCTGCTTCAAAAATGGCAATTCCATGTCTTTTAGAATCACTAAGATCAATGGGGCGATTTCTGGAGCATCTTCTTTTCTCGCAAAACGAATCATAGTTTCCTCTCCTTTTCTCCATTCTAACATGCAAAAAAAGAAATCGCAAAATCGTTATTTTAAAAAATCTTCAATCTTTTCAGTAATGAAATAACCATGAGTAACGATTCTTGCCGCTTCAGTTCGGCAATAAGGGCAGACGACTGGCATTTCTTTATCATTATGTTCGACTACATTATTGACTTCTTCGTATGCAAATTTTTTTCCGCAATTAGGGCATTTCATTTTTTCCATGTTATCTCAACTTCCTTTCATCTTTACTCTCTTAGCTTACTCTTATATTGTAAAAAAGAGAAGCAATATCCTTCTTCTATGCAGATATCCATACCTGACGGTCCTGTTCTCCATCTATTAATCGGACTTTATAATAAGGACGTTCATCTTTGACTAGAAGTGTCCACTCTTTCACTTTTGCTTTTTTCCCGTAGTAGCTGACTGCTTCCTTCATCGCTGCTTGCGGTTGTTTGAACTCTTCCGCTTTTTCTATATCAAAAAGATGTTCTGCGGCCTTTTTCGTGTCATTTCGTACGGTTGTTTTCCCAGTGGATGGATTGACTGCTATGACTTGTCCTTCACAAAAAAACTGGTATTCATATGTTGCATTCGTAGGATTATCCAAGTCTTTTTCAACTGCAAAATGAATAGCAGATATGTTATGTTCTTTTGTTTCGTTTTTTACAATTGCTGCTGCTTTTTTCAATGAGATCCGATATTCCTGGTCACTAATATCATCCATGTGAAAAGCGGCATTGAGCAGTCCCGTCATACCGGTAATCCCTATTACGATGAGGGCAGCAACACCAAACATCATTTTTTTCATTCTTCATTCTCCTGTTTCTTTTTTTTAAAGAATATCAAGAAATGAACGAATGAAAAATCGAATGAAACGAAAAAAAAGTGACAATTTTGTTATCTTTATTCGTGCAGTTCTAATGGCAATCCGTCTGGATCAAAGAAAAACGTCATTTTTTTTCCTGTAAAGGTATCTTCTCTAATCGGTTCTGATTCGATCCCTAAGGACTGCAATTCTGCAATTGTTTCTTCAATATCGTCTACTTTGAAAGCAAGATGACGCAAGCCACAAGCTTCTGGATAGTTTGGTCGTTGTGGCGCATTAGCAATTCCAAAAATCTCCAATTCAGCACTTCCTAGTTTCAGATCTAATTTATAGTCATCTCGTTCTTTGCGGTAATTTTCTCTGATTACTTCAAATCCTAATTTATTAACATAAAAATCACGTGATTTCTGATAATCTGAAACAATGATGGCTATATGATGGATCGTTGTAAGGTTCATATGAGCACTCCTATTCTTCGTTTAAGCTCGGATCTATATTAATCTCCAGTTCCATTGTAAATGTGTCAGATTGAAAAAAATAGCTGTTTTTCCTTTTTATAAGAAAAAAGGCAAAAAAAAAAACAGAAAGTAGGTCCTCCAAGACACTCTTCCTGTTCCCAATATAATAAATGAAAGTAAGAAATTATATTTTCAAGAAAACAAACAGAAAATTATCATAACACAAATTATTTATAATTGAAAGACTAGTTTTTTTTCAAGAAAAGCATACAATAGATTGTGTTAGTAAATACAGAACACACTACATTTAGTGTCTTAAGGAGTCCTCATACATGAAGTCATATTTTCAGTTTTTAGCTCATCAGCTAAAAGGCTGGCCGCAACAAAATTATTATCTTTTCTTTTTCAGTCTTGGCTGCCAGGTCATGACTCTTGTCAATAGTCCCATCACTTGGCTGTCCGTTATTACATTTATCGGTACCACCCTTGGTGTATTGTGTATTTTATCCATCAATGCGGCAAAATCAGTCAACGGTATTTTAGGTATTTTGTCTGCGATTTGTTTTATTATCGTTGGATTCTCAGCAAAGAACTATTTAAGTATCGGTGAACAGATTGCTTATATGATCACATTGGATATCCCCGTATTGTTAAGTAAAGAATGGAATCATAATATGGCTTCAAAAATCCGAAAATTCACTGGAAAAAGCTGGTTTATCGCAATCATCAGTACTTTCCTTGTCTATCTTGTTTCAGGATTCCTGATTGGTCGTTATACAGATGATCCTCGGCCGTGGGTAGATGCCATTGCTTTTTCTATTAGCTTGACTGCTGGTATCATCAGTTTCTTGCGTTACAACAACCAATATTACTGGTGGTTAGCTTCAGGGCTTGCTCAAATGGTCCTTTGGTATATTTCATTTACGCATGGATCTGCAAGTTTGGCGATGTTCGTGAACAGCTCTGTTTACTTGCTGAATGATGTCCTTGCATTTACCGTTTCACCTTGGTATAACCAAAAAGAACGTGAACGTATGCAAAAAATGGAAGAAGAATACTACAACGCACAACAACACGCATAAAAAAACTGAGCGTGGGACAAAAGTAAAGAACACTTTTGTCTCACGCTCTAAACACGTATAAACGGCTGAAGCAGAAGCAACTCCTTCGGAAATAAGCTGAAATTCACAAAAATTCGAAAAGCAATTTTCGTGAATTCCTTCTTATTTCTTGGAGTTAAACGCTTCTGTCCCAGCCTCTATTTTTTATAGTAATTCCTTTAGATACTTTCTTGCCTCATCATTGAAACGCAGTGATTCTTCTAACTTCTGATAATATTCCAACGCTTGTTTCTGAGCTTCAGTAAAACGATAATGTTTTCCTTTCCATTTGTCGATTGTCTCTTGCACATTTCCAGATTGGATATCTTTCACTACTAGTTGCCATTTTTCTTTTGAGACTGTACGGTCTTTCTTATCAGCAGATTGTATAGCTTCTCGTTCTTTACGCAATACTTTTAAAAAACCATTTCTGACTATCCGAGGAATGCTGTCGAAGAACCCTTCTGTAAAACCATAGCGACAATATTGCTTCCAAATAAATAGATAGATTTTTGGTTGGATGAATCGTTGGTTTTTCGCAAAATATTCCATCTGAGCAGTGACTTCTGGTGTTCGTTGACGTTTTGTCTTTCTCAACACAGAAATAAATGTTTCAAAATAAGCATTAGGATGTACTGGCACTTCTTCATATACGATGGATTGCCAATCTTTACGTAAAAATGCGCGATAGTTGGTCAAGAATTCTTCTACATCCTTTACTAATTCTTCTGCAAAGTCGTCAAATAGTTCTTTTTTTATCTGTCGCTTTTTTGGCTGCCCATTGATGTGTTCACTTATTTTCTTGATTTCATTTTCCAATGCTTGATAATCCGCTATGTAAATCGGCATTTCTACTTGGCGAAATTCTGCGAGCCGCTGAGCTAATTTTATATCCGGTAAATATGGCTGTTTCATCCGACGATTTTGGTACAAGACAAAACAGTATTTTTGCCATAGTCCTTCAGGAAAATCGATATTCTTCTGCTTAAGCCATAATAATTCGTCTAAGGCCAGATCAACTTTTGTCATTCCCTGATGGATCGAAGCTGCCACTGTCGGAGAGACATGCAGGTGATCGGCAAAGTGGTTGATGCCTAGTTTTAGGATCTTTCCGGTTTTTGGCGATTTAACGATGTATTGCACTTTTAATTCTCTACCACACTCACAATACAATTTTTGCTGGCTTCGTTTTGTTCGAAAAAACGGATTGATCTTGAAGTCAGAAAACACCCAATCTGTTGCAGCTAAATAATGTTCTTCCATAAAACGAGAGCTGATTAGATATCGGCGGTGCTTATCGACTAGTTCCCGCTGTTTTTTCGTTAATTTTGCATAGATCTCCCAACGTTGACTGCTTGTGTATTGTTTAGAAATTTTGATGGGATAGCTTTTGCTGATTTCTTTTGGAAACCATTCTTCAAAGACGGATTGCCATTCTTCCACGGCTGTTTCTTTCCTTTCTAATTACAAAAAGCTGGCTACTAACATAACGTTAGCAACCAGCCAGTGTTTCTTGCTAAATTAGTGAGTTGTTCCGGCATTTCCGGAAATATCTTCTTTATTTTCTACTGCTGCTTCAACTGCATAAGTCAAAGAAGAAGCAATGTCTTCTAAAGACATAGAAGGCGTACCCACTGGACGATCGATCACTTGATCGGGTGAGAATGGCACGTGGATGAACCCACCTCGAATTGCCGGGAATTGTGTTTCGATCAAATGAAGCAAACGATACATGATATCATTGCAGACAAATGTTCCTGCTGTATAAGAGATGTACGCTGGTAGACCATGATCTTGTACATTTTTTGTCATTGCTTTGATTGGCAATGAGGTAAAGTAAGCGGCTGGACCGTTTTCTTCTAAAGCCGTATCGAATGGCTGATTTCCTTCATTATCAGGGATTCTTGCTTCTGCTAGATTGATTGCGACACGTTCGAACGAGACTGCTGACCGCCCACCTGCTTGTCCGACACAGATCACGACATCTGGTTGGTGCTGTTGGATGGCTTCTTTGACTACTTGACTGCTTTTTTCGAATACGGTCGGTACTTCTACTTTGATGATTTCAGCACCGCTGATTTCATCTGGCATTTTTTTTACTGCTTCATAGGCTGGATTCACTTTGTCCCCACCAAATGGATCAAAACCTGTTACTAGTACTTTCATCTGTTGTTCCTCCGTCCGATTGATTTAACATATGGTTATCTTTTATCATACCATTTTCCTTGAACAGCGTAAATAAAGGAAACAATAGTTTAAATAACATAACAGATCAAACTTAATATATTCTTATAAAAAATAGTGTTCCACTACAATGTTAGAAGAGGTTGCGACAATTATTCTGTCACAACCCTTCTCTTCTATTATTTAAATAGAATCATATAAGCAATTTGGAAAACTAGCATAAATAACGCAATAAACAACTGGTTTTTGATCACTCCGTATTTGTCTTTCATCTCCAGCATCGCTACAGGCACGATATTGAAGTTAGCAGCCATCGGTGTCAGCAGGGTCCCACAAAAACCGCAAGTCAATGCAACCATTCCTATTAACGCTGGATTCGCTCCATGACTAAATACGAATGGTGCACCGATCCCAACCGTCATCACGGTGATGGCCGCAAATGCATTCCCCATGATTACCGTAAATATCACCATGCCAAGAGCGTAAATGATGATGCCGATGTTCACATTTCCTTCTGGAACGATCGTACCTACTGCATTGGAAATCACTGTCCCAACTCCAGCGCTTGTAAATACCGCACCTAGAGAAGCTAAAAGCATTGGCAACATGCTTAACGGCCCTACTGTGCCCAGCATATCTGCTGCATCATCTAAAAATGTACTTGGTCGATTATCTCGAGAAAAGAACATCAAGATTAGCATGGCTGCAAAAACACCGACGCCCACGCCGACTAAAGCACCTAAATTGGTAAATAGAGCAAACAAGATCGCAAAGACACCGATACTCAAAGCTGGAATAAAGATTTTCATTCCTAGTTTGTCTGACATTTTTTCCATATATTCTTTTGATGGAAGCCGGCTTTCTCCTTTGCTGACTTTCTTAGCAATTGCTGGTATGGTCATCGCAAAGATCAAGCCACCGTTCACGATTGCCGGAAGCCATCTTCCTCCTGCAATAACTACCCCTAAGACCGTCCAGAAAAAGGCTGACCCATAACGATGAGGATTGGTTTTATCTGTTAAATTTCTTACTCCAGTGTAAATCAATACGAGTCCCATCACGATATAAAGAATCTCCAGTAATTTATCGCCTAATAAAATATCAGGATTTGTAAAAAAGTCCATCTTATTGCCCCTTTCCTGGATAATATTTCTTCGCTAATTTCTTTTCTTTAAGATAGAAGTAGACACTTGCCACAACTAAAGCCGTGATAGCCACTGGAACTTCCACTAAAGCAAGCTGTCCCAATGTTACGTCATATCCTAGATCTTTCAGTGTTGATTGGACTAGCAACGCCCCTGCGCCTCCGATGAATAGTACTTGGCCAAAGAACCAGCAGACATTTTCCATAGCCGAAGCCATACCTTTTAGTTCTTCTTCATGCTTAGGATGGACTTTTAATCCTTTTGATTCGATGGTTCCCAATGCCATAGGTAGAATGATCGGACGAACAAATCCAGCAACTCCACCAAAACTCACGTTAAAAGCTGCAAAGATCATTCGAAATATTCCATAAATATCTACGATCATGCCAGCAGATACTTTCTTGAACCGCTTGATCAAGGAAGCCGCTGATTCTTTCAGACCATTTCTTTCAAGTGTTCCTGTCGCCAACATAATGATGATGAAAATCGCCATCCCACGATTGTTCACAAAACTTGTGCCTAAAAGTTCTAACATTCCTTGAATGCCAAGACCGCCAGTCAAAGCTGTCACAACTAAAGCAACCATTACGATCAATATCGAGTCTAATTTAAATGCAAACCCGAGAATAACAATCAAGACGCCTAAAAGGCTAAGATAATTTTCCATATATTTTCCTCCATAAAATGACAATATTTTTTTAATTATAAAGCAAAACACATAAAAAATATAGTTGTTTTCTCACGAAATAGACACTATTTTTAAATATTTTTCGTTATTTTTTTATCACAAAAATTATCTTACTTATTGTAAGGTAAAGCTTTTTTTAATTTATTGCCCGCTAATATATAGAAATAAGGTCTAGTTACTGTTTTTTTTAAATGATTAATAAATAACAACTCCTTTCTATGAAATTGCAAAGCATTCATCTTCTTTTCTGCTAACGATATATCCGTCAATGCTTGGTACACTTTACTAAAAAGTATGAGATTGCCGATATCTGGATAGGTGTGCTATACTACAGAAAAAGATATACGATCTGCCACCGGGTAGTAAAAAAGAGGATGATCATTCCATTAGGTCTTTGAAGGGATGATTCTCCTCTTTTTGTGTATTTTTTATATTGAAGGAGGAACGTATGTATGGCATGGATGGAATTAATCATAGCAGGAATTTTGGAAGTATTCTGGTCAACGATGATGAAATGGAGTGATGGTTTTTCTAAAATAAATTATTCTTTTTACACAGTGATTGGAATGATTGCTAGTTTTTACTTTTTATCAAAGGCAATCAAAAGTTTGCCGATGAGTCTCTCTTATCCTATCCGGACAGGGATTGGCGCAGTTGGTTCGGTCATAATTGGTGTGGTCTTGTTTCATGATAAGCTGAATCTTTCCACTTGGTTCTTTGTGGGGATGCTACTCATCAGTATCATTGGCATCAAGATTACTAGCGGCCACTAGACACTTGGAATAAGTACTGATCAGAAAAAATAAGCCTTTTTATTTAATATTCAATTTTTTTATGAAAAAATAAGAAATAAGTCCAATGACCTAGCGACTTCTCCACTCATCAGGTGTATGCTTGTACTATCTATAGAAAAGGAGTGAATATTTTTGAAAAGTCTTTCGGTCCAAGAATTATCCAAGAACTTTGGTCACAAACAAGCCCTCAGCGATGTCAGTTTTAACTTATCTCCTGGCAAAATCGTTGGATTAGTAGGTCCTAATGGCGCTGGAAAAACAACGATCATGAAAGCTATTTTAGGACTGATCCATTACTCAGATGGAACAATCCGTATTGGTGAAAATGAGATTTCTCCCTCTAGTCATAAAGGGTTGGAACAAGTAGGAGCATTGATCGAATATCCGGGTATCTACCCATTCTTAACAGGCTATGATCATCTGAAGTTATTCTCTGAAACAAACGATGTATCTGCTATCGATACTATCGTGAATCAGCTCAAGATGGAAAAGTACATTCACAAAAAAGCGAAATCTTACTCGTTGGGAATGAAACAAAAGCTAGGGATTGCTCTTGCCTTACTGAACCATCCTTCTATCGTTATTTTAGATGAACCGATGAACGGGTTGGATCCACAAGCAACAAGAGATGTGCGAAAAATCATTACCGACTTAGCTACTCAAGGCACCTCTTTCTTGATCTCCAGTCACTTACTCAGTGAGCTTGAAAAAATGGTGGATGAGCTGATCCTGATCAATCAAGGAAAGATCATCAAGCAATGTACAATGGCTGAATTGAGCCAAGCAGCGCAAGATTTCATCATTATCTCTACAACGAATGATCTAGCTGCTCGAACGATCTTGACAGAAGCTGGATATACTTTGGAAGATTCTGATAAAATCAAGCTTTTAAAAGAAAACGAAGAATTATTAGGAACCGTGATCCAGTTATTGTCTGCACAAAATATCCATGTGACAGACGTCCAGCATCTGACGAATGATTTGGAATCTTCTCTATTGGAAATTCTGGATTCAGTAAAGGGGGAAGAAGAAAAATGACATTGCTTGTAAAACAAGAATTATTTAAATTGATCAAGAAAAAGTCAACTGCTGTTTTATCTGTTCTATTAGTTGTTTTGCTCATAGGAACAGCACTTCTAGCCAAAAAATACACGACGATCATTGATCCAATTGAAATGACTGCTCAGCTTTTTAGTGCCACATCTTGGATTGTCTTTATCATGATTGCAGCTGCAAGCACGATCATTTCGATGGAAGCACAATATGGTACATTGAAAAATCTCCTTTATCGAAAGTATTCTCGAGGAGAAATATTAGTAAGCAAATGGATCACATTAGTTATTTATTCTGTTTATTTATACCTTTTAGCTATTATTGTCACTGTGTTGATGAAACTGATTCTTTTCCCTTCGATTTCCTTCACGGAGAAGGTTTCTACTGGTCAAACACTGATCCAAAGCTTGTTCACTTATACTTTGGGTAGTTATATCGGTTTATGGCTGATTTTAAGTTTAGTGTTGATGATTGCTTGCTTTATCAATAGTTCCGGTGCATCCATCTCAGCAGGAATCGTCTTTTATTTTGCTTCGTCAATCATATCTGGTATCCTTATCGCACTCATCCAAAAATGGGAGTGGATCAAATGGAATCCGATCAGTATGTTGAATCTGCAAAACCAAATTGGAAACGAAGAGATCATGAAGCAATTGACTCATCTTTCTACTAATCAAATGCTGTTCGGTAATTTAGCTTACATCGTTTTGTTCTTAGCATTAGGATATCTCGTATTTAAGCGAAAAAATGTATGATGACTCATCAAAAAAGAGGTTGTGAAAGAGACGTTCAGCCTTATTGCCGATTGGCTGTCTCTTAAACACCGTTTATTCTGAAAAAGGAGCTGTGACAACATTTGTGTCACAGCTCCTTTCCTAGTATGTTTTTGAATAAACGACAGGCTCACAACCTCTCTTTATACTTCTTTTATACTTCTATACGTGAAGCATCCCAGTGGCAAATAAAACCATTGCAATCACTCCGACCATCGTCACACCTATAAGTAAAATCTTATCTAAGTGGATATGTTGTACAGGCTCGTTTTGCTCCTTACGTGCTTTGAGATAAAAATAAATGCCTGGCAAGAAAAGAACAAGAACAAGCATTACTTCATTAAAGGCTACGACTAGCATAGCCCATACTTGAAAGGCACTTGCTAAAAGCCCTACTAAAAATTGGACCCATTCTTTCCGCTGATAAGAAAGTTTCATTTGGTACAATCCTAAGAAAAGCCACGTAAAGAAAATAGCTGCTGTACCAAGTGTGTAAGCAAAGTTATAAGCACTGTCAGTGAATAATAATGAAAGTAAAAAGACATTCGTACATAACGTCGTCAATACGATAGCATAAGTTGGTGCCTCATTTTTGTTGAGTTTTCCCCATGCTTTAGGCAAAAGTCCATCTTCAGCCATGTTTCCCATTGTTTCAATCGGTAAGATCGTCCATGAGAGCCAAACACCAACTAAAGAAATGATCAAACCGCCGTTGATCACGACTGCTCCCCATTTACCAACCATCATTTCAAACACATAGCCCATAGCAGGCTGCGCCTTGATCGTTTGCAGCTGATTCATCGTCATTGTCCCATATGGAAGCATGGAAACCAAGACGTAAATAATAATCAAGCCGAATATCCCTAGAATCGTTGCTTTCCCAACATCTGATTGTTTTTTTGCTCGTGAACCTACGACAGAGGCTCCTTCAATACCAACAAATACCCAAAGCATCACCATGATGCAACTCAATACTTGACTGGAAAACGGGATCGGCTGTCCATTCGCATTCAATATAATGTCGCTAGAAAAGTTATCAATGAATTGTTGGATCGAAAACGTGCTGATAGCTACTACAATAAATAAAAATAATGGCACTAATTTACAGAATGTGACGATAGCATTGACGAAACTAGCATTTTCGACTCCCCGATTCACTAGCCATGCATATCCCCATAAAAAGACTGTACTCATCACGATCGATGCCAGATTTTGCCCACCTTCAAATACTGGGAAGAAATATCCTAATGCGCTCATCAACAATGTTGCAAAAGCTACGTTGCCTAACCAGCATGTGAGCCAGTAACCCCAACCGCTGATAAAACCAGCGAAACGGCCAAAACCTTCTTCTGCGTAACTAAAGATCCCGCCTTTTAAATCTGGACGTTTTTTATTGATATTATTGATCGACAAGGAGAGCATCAACATTGCTGTTCCTACGAGTACCCAACTGAAAATAGCTGGGCCGCCAGCCGATCCGGAGATGTCCGTCATAATACCAAATACGCCACCTCCAATCGCTGAACCAATTACTAAGGCAGCAAGTGGAATTAAACCAATTCCTTTTTTCTGTTGCTCTGTATCCATGTAAGCATCCTCCAAAATAAAACCGCTTTTATCAAAAAGTATAACAAACCTTTTTTATTTTTACTTAATTAATAAAAACTTTAATAGAAATATAATTCTACCGGCTTTTTTCTCATTATACAAGCAAAGCGCCTAGTCCCTTTCCAAATTACACCACCAAAAAACTTAAAAAAGATGCTATACTAAAAGGAAAGAATTGGGGGATGATCCATGAACATTTTATATATATCGATTTCAGGAAATACGCGTGCCTTTGCCAAACATCTAGCAGAATATGCTGAAAAAATGCATGCAGAAGATCCTGTCAATCCTGAAGTTACTTTAAAAGAAATCCATGAAAATAGTGATTTTACGAAAGAAACAGAACCATTTTTTACTTTCGTTCCTACTTATTTAGACGGCGGAAATGGTTTAGATAACGGTGATACAGAAATCTTGACCGAAACGATGCGTGAATATCTGGAACATGAAGACAATCATAAACTTTGTCTTGGTGTAGTCGGTAGCGGGAATAAAAACTTCAATAATCAGTATTGTCTAACAGCCAAACAATATGCACAAACATTTGGCTTTCCTTTCTTGGCAGATTATGAATTACGGGGAACACCATCTGATGTGACACGAATTTATCAGATTTTAGCAGAAAACAATAAATAATAAAAAAGAAGAAGCTGAAAAATAGATTTCAGCTTCTTCTTTCGTTTCTATTGTTTCTATCATATTAAGCTTTGACATCCATCACAGGTGCTTTTGCTTTTGCTTTACCTGTTTTTTCCAAGACAAAGTTTTTTACACGATCCATATTGGTTACCAAGACGATCATGGATGTTTCTTTGCCTGCTGCTTTGATCGCTTCTAAGTCAGCTTCTGCTACAAGCGTATCAGGTGTCACTTGCTGCCCTTCTGTTACTTTCACATCAAATGGCGTACCGCCTAAGTCAACTGTGTTGATTCCCATATGAAGCAAGATTTCTAAACCATTTGGCGTTGTGATCCCAATAGCGTGTTTCGTTGGGAAGACAGAACTGACTACCCCAGTAACTGGAGAATGAATATGTCCGTTTTCTGGTTCTACAAAGTAGCCTTCACCCATCATCTTTTGTGCAAAAACTGGATCACTTGCTTTATCTAAAGAAACAACTGTTCCGTCAGCAACTGATGAGAGGATAGTCACACTTTCAGCTGAAGTTTGAGGTACTGCTTTTTCAGGCACTTCATTTACTGTGGCTGTTTCAGTCGCTAATTCTTCTTTTTCTAAACGGTCTTTAGGAATACCGAAGAAGAATGTAGCAACGAAGCCACCAGCATAAGCTGCCAATAATCCAAGGATGTAGCCTAACCATTTACCGTCAGAGATCAATGGGATCAAAGCGGCTCCTGAAGGTCCAATAGCGATAGCCCCGACATTTCCGATCATTCCGATCACTGCCCCGCCGATACCTCCACCGATACAAGCAGTAATAAATGGGCGTCCTAGAGGTAATGTTACTCCGTAAATCAATGGTTCGCCGATTCCTAGGATCCCGACTGGTAAAGCTCCTTTGATCATTTCTGTTAATTCTTTATCTTTTTTGCAGCGAATCCATAATGCCAATGCTGCACCCACTTGTCCTGCACCAGCCATCGCAAGAATTGGAAGCAATAGCGTACGACCAGTTTCATCAATCATTTGCACATGGATTGGAGTCAAAATTTGATGCAGTCCGAACATAACCATCGGCAAGAATAATGTGCCTAGAACGAAGCCGGCAAATGCTCCACCAACGCCAAGTACCCAGTTGATCCCACCGACCATGCCATCAGAAATGAAACCTGCTAAAGGCATGATGAAGAAAATTTCAATCAGACCGATGGCAATCAATGAAAGAGTTGGTGTAACGATGATATCTACCGCATCAGGTACTACTTTATGCAGTTTTTTCTCAACGATTGACAATAGCCAAACAGCGAAGATGACACCTAAGATCCCACCTTGTCCAGCTGCAAGAGCTTCACCAGTAAATAAGTTTTTCAGTGGTGCTTCCGGATTCATCCCTGTCAGCATCACAACGGCCCCGATAACTCCACCAAGAGTTGGTGTTGCACCAAAAACTTGTGCAGCATTGATACCTGTATAGATAACTAGGTAGCTAAACATCCCGTTTTTCAAGATGTTCATCACATCGATATATTGTTGCCATGTTGCTGCATCAAGTGTTCCGGCTGTGACTAAGTTTGCTAAAACTGCGGCAATCCCTGCCACGATCCCAGTACCGACAAATGCAGGAATCATTGGCACAAAGATATTAGAAATGTCTTTTAATACCGATTTGATTTTAGATGGTTTTTGTTTCGATTTTTGTGCCGCTTTCATTTCTTGTGCCCGTTCGTTTACACGGTCTTTTCCAGATGCTGATGAATTTGCTGTAGCTGCACTTACAGAAGGAAGTTTTTCTCCTAATTTCACGCCTGCCAAATCAACCATTTGCTGTGCTACTTTGTTCACTTTCCCAGGTCCGATGATGACTTGAAGCTGTTCATCTTCTACTACACCAAGCACTCCTGGAATCGCTTTTAATTCAGAGACATTTACAAGATCATCATTGATGATCTTCATACGCACACGAGTCATGCAGTGGACAATGCTTTCTACATTGCCCATGCCGCCTGCCCCTTTATAAATTTGTTTTGCCAGTTCTTCCAAAGTCAGTTCGTTTTTTGCCATGGTCTTTTCCCCCTCATAAGGTCCCTTTTACAAATCCGTTTGCTTCAGCTAATTTTGCTTGAGCTTCCTCTTTATCACTATTTGTCAAAATCATGACGATAGCCAGCTTAACATTTTGATCTGCTTCTTCAAAGTACTTTTCAGCTGTTTCGTAATCAGCTTCTGTCGCTTGCATGATGATTCGTTTTGAGCGTTCGATTAGTTTTTCATTTGTTGGTTTGACATCGACCATCAAGTTATTGAATACTTTACCTATACCAATCATACTGATAGTAGAAATCATATTCAAGATCAGTTTTTGTGCTGTTCCTGACTTCAATCGAGTAGAGCCTGTCAAAAATTCTGGACCTGCATCGACTTCGATTGGGAAATCCGCGTGTTTACTGATTTCGGCTTGTTTATTGCAAGAAATCGTTCCTGTGACAGCACCGATCGATTTTGCGTAATCTAATCCACCGATCACATATGGTGTACGACCGCTAGCTGCGATACCAATAACTATATCATTTTTTGTCAAATTCAGCTTGATTAGATCTTCTTGCCCTAGCTCATAAGAATCCTCGGCCCCTTCGACAGCTACAGTCATTGCTTCTTCTCCACCAGCAATTAGACCTATGACCATTTCCGGTTCTACACCGAATGTCGGTACGCATTCAGCAGCATCTAACACACCTAGTCTTCCACTTGTTCCGGCTCCCATATAAATCAGACGTCCACCTTTTTTAAAGGATTCAATCGTGTTAGCAATCACTGGTTCGATACTTGTCAGTTCTTTTTCAACCGCAGCGGCCACTTTCTGATCTTCTTTGTTCATTAGTTGAACGGCTTGAGAAATACTCATCTCATCTAATCCAAAAGTTTCTTGGTTTCTGAGTTCCGTTGTTAGGTTCTCTAAATTGATTTTGCTCATTTTTATCTTCCTTCTTTTCTTATAAATTGATAGTTCATACCAGCTTTGATTTGGTTGATCAATGGTAGCTCTTCTTTGATAACTTTGGCTACTACATTCACTTTTTCATCCGCTGGCAAATCATATTTAGTTAATTGGATCTCACCCATATAGCGCAAATACTTTTCGTTATCTAAAGTAATAGACCCTTTCATACGCGTAGCTGTATTTCTTGCTGGGATAGGCGGAATCTCTCGAAAACGTGCATCTGCGCTTCGTATGACATCTCTTGCATCGTCTTGCCGATTCGTATGCTTCCCTAATATATATTCGTAAAATTCTTCATCTACAGGTTCCGTATGGAGCAAGACTGTCTGTTCTTTTTGGAAAGAAGCAAATTGCTCCTGAACGTTTTCTGACAGACCTGCATCTCCGATGTAAACAATATCCGTGTTACTTGCTAATAGATCTAGAGCGCCTGCAAGAGGATGGACCCCGCGATGTTCTTCCAAAGTCGGCAATCCTTGATATAGTGGGCCTCTCAACTCTGTATCTCCTGGTACAAAACCTTGGACAAGGAGACCTTGAATTTTGAGCCATTGATTTTTTTTCTGATACCATTCTTTGTCCAGCCCTGTTTCGGGACGTGGATAATAATTATGCCAAGCTTCAATCTGTGAGAAATCAGCTTCTGCTTCTTTCAATTCATCGATATCTTTAGGCGTGATCGTGCTAGCATTCAAACTGATTTTCAATTGATGTGACCAGTCGGCAATCTGCTGATTGGAAATATGATAATCCATTCTTAAACCTGTTACACCAATTGCTTTCAAAGGCGTGAGATCTTCTAATGAAAAACCAGCTCGTTCCAATGCCTCTCCTGAAATATCGACCATCAATTCTAGTTTATTCTTTTTCGCTTCGCTTCCTAGTTCGATCAATCGCTTTTGATATGCCGAAACATCATCTTCTGGTATATGCATGGAAGTGAAAATACCGACAAAGCCATTGGATGCCATTTGGCGGATATACTGTTTCTTCTCTTCTGACAAAGAATCGTTCATAAATATTGAAAAGCCAAACATATTATCCCTCTTTTTCTGTATCCGTCTTCATTTCTATGACTAGAGTATATATCTAAAGAAATAAAATTTCAACACTTTTATTAAAATAATTAAATTTCATTTCTAAAGGTTGAGTTTATATTACCAAAAGAATTGTCATAACCTAAAAAAAGGCACTGCTAAGCAAAAGCAGTGCCTTGAAATATTTTATTTAAATAACACAAACACATAATTACTCATAAGAAACCAATTCTGTATTATCTACCATGAATCTAAAGAACCCCTCATTAGGCATCGGATGAAAATAAGCATTGATCACTCTTATCAAGGCATTATGGCAAACTAACAGATAGACATTTTCTTCGTCTTCAATGCATTCTTTCAATAAAGGAACGATCCGTGCATACACATCTAAGACTGACTCCCCATTTGGGAATCGTACAGCGAATGCTAAACGTGCTTTTTGAAAGTTCTCATCTTTGCTTGGCAGTCCATCATAATCCCCAAAATCCATTTCTACCAATCGTTCATCAACGGTCAGCGGCAAGCTGAGACGATCAGCAACTGCTTGTGCTGTATCTCTTGCTCGTTGAAGAGGGGAATGGATGATTTTCGTGATTGGAACAGGCAAATCTACTACCTTTTCTGCTAGTTTCTGTGCCTGCATCTGTCCTTTTTCAGTCAGCGGCACATCTGCCCGTCCGCAAACTAATCCTTGTGCGTTCCAAGTTGTTTCTCCGTGTCTCGTTACATAAAGCATGTGATTCTCTCCTTCGTTGGCAAAGTTCCCCTTAACCATACCTTGTTGTTCTTGAGATTACAAGGGTTAGATTTTCTCAAGAGAAATAATCTCAGTAGATACTTTATCCAGGAAGGTTTGATCATGTTCCACCAGTAACATGGCAGGTTTCACGTTCAAGATCAGTTGTTCTAATTGTTCTTGATTGAAGACATCCAAATAATTCAATGGTTCATCCCATATATATAGTTCAGCTGGCTGTGATAAAGATTTAGCCAATTCCACTTTTTTCCGTTGGCCCATACTCATCTGCTCAATCTTGTTATGAAAAACATCTCTTTCCATCCCAAGCTTTCGGAGGTTGTTCAAAAATGCTTGGTAGTCTACTTGGTTTTTCTCTGCAAATTCCGCCAACGTTCCTCGATTGTCTTCATAATTTTGGCGTACATAACTAATGCTCAGATGTTTTGGCTGGGATTTTTCTCCTATAACCTTGCCGTTGAATGCCCCCAGAAGATAATGGATAATGGATGACTTTCCTGCACCGTTAGGACCTGAAATCGCCACCCGCTGATGAGGCTCGATTGTAAAATGAATTGGCTCGAATAACAGATTTTCATACCCTAATTGAAGATCTTCTACGCTTAAAAGTCGCTTATGGTGAGACGCTTGGCTATTCATCGTCAAAGAATCGATATATTCGATATCTTTTAATAGTTTTTCTTTCTCGCTGATCTGGGTCTCCATCCGATTCACGATTGCTTTGGATCGTTTCATCGTCCGTGCAGCATCAGCACCCACTGCTCCTTTATTCACTCGTCTAGATTCAGTATCGATGAATCCGACTTGTTTCTTTGTTTTATCTCCTTCTCGGGAACGAGACCATTCGGCTTTTTCAGCTGCTGTTTTCTTTAGCCTACTGACTTCTTTTTTCAATTTTTCATTTTGAGCCATTTCAAATTCATCACGAAGTTTTTTCTGTTCTTCATAGATAGAGAAATTCCCTTGATAAAGTTCCAGTTGACTTTTTTCGATTGCTAAAACATGGTCCACTACTTCATCGATAAATCCCCGGTCATGGCTGACCACGATGAAGCCTTGTTTTTTCTTTTTCAAATAAGCCGCTACTTGTTTTCTACCAGAGATATCCAAATGATTCGTTGGTTCATCGATTAACGGGAAATGAGTGTCATCCACAAATAAAAGTGCCAGTAGGACTTTTGTCTTCTCTCCCCCCGATAGTGTGCTGAATTCTCTCCATAAGATTTCAGGATCTGTTTGCATCAATTGGAGCTCTCTTTCGATTTCCCATATCTCAAAATCCGTAATATCATTTAACACGTAATAGGTTAAACGTTCTTTATCTTTTGTCTGTTGCGGGAAATAGACAAATTCTTGCTGATGGATTACTTGCCCTTGATAAGGTAGTTTGTTTTGTAGAATATTCAGTAAAGTTGTCTTTCCTCGACCGTTTCGTCCGATAAGTCCTAGTTTCCATTGTGTGTCAAAATTTAGATTTGCTTGTTCAAATAATAATGTGCCTTGGCTGTCGTAGCCGAATGTCAGATTTTTTATTTCGATTTTAGACATTTTCCATCACCTCGTAAAAAAAGACCAGTCCTATTTTCAGAACTGGCTAAAGAGGATGCAAGGGTTGGGTACACACAAAAAGACCCATACATCGAAAAAACCAAGCCAATCCCGAAAATCTGCACACTGCTCCCTTGTCTCCACAAGGTACAGTCTGAATGCAGCTTTCATCAATCGACTTAATTTTTCAATGCACGGATCCCTCACTTTGTCCTATATTTGAAATTACGATAGCATAAAGAAAATGATTTTGTCAACTACTTCGGGAGGATGGTGAAAAATCTGCTAAGTGTCTGTCCTAAGATTTTTGTTTTTTCCAATGTTTGCCTGTGTTCCATTGCTTCTTCTAAACCTATTGGACCCAAATGAATACTTAAGACAATTGGGAGAAAATCAGAGAGTCCTTCTAGCTCTTGGTCTCTACTTCCGCAAATAGCGATGATTGGTTTTCGATATTTTTTTGCAAGCACTGCTACACCGTATGGAACTTTTCCGTGGATCGTTTGCTGATCGATCCGCCCTTCTCCTGTAATGATGACATCTGCTTGTTCGATCTTTTTTTCCAATCCAGTGATTTGGCTGACTAAATCGAAACCAGAAACCATCTTCGCTCCCAACAAAAAAAGGGCTCCACCAATACCGCCTGCTGCTCCACTTCCTGGAATATCATCTAAATCCACCTCCCAGAAATCTTTTATTTGCTGAGCAATCTTTCCTGCTTGTTTATCTAAGAAAGCTAGCGTCGTATCTATTCCTCCTTTTTGTCTTCCAAATTGCCAAGCAGCTCCTTGTTGACCTGTATATGGATTGGTAACATCTGCAGCGATAATCAATTTTACTTTAGAAACAAGAACGTTTCTTCGATCAAAATGAAGTTTTTTAGTAGATAATAAAGGATTTCCTTCTGTGTACCCTTCTAAAGAAGCACCCAAGGATTGGAGTAATCCTAGACCACCATCGCTACACCCGCTTCCTCCTAAAGTGACAATAATTTGTTCTACTTCTTGAAGCAGTGCATCTTTGATAAGTTCTCCTAAGGCATAACTGGAAGCAAGTCGGATAGTTTGATCCGTTGGTTTATCAAGTAGATCTAACCCCAATGCTTGTGCAGATTCGATGACTGCGGTATTTTTTCCTTGCCAAGTTGTCAATAAATAGCTGATTTTTCGCTGACGGAATAAGAGATCCATCCCATCAATGGTACGCCATGTTCCCCCGAGCGCGTAATAGATTGCTTCTGCAGTATTTTCTCCGCCATCTGCAATCGGCACATTGATTTTTCTTCCTTTACGATCTTCCCAGCCATTTAGAACTGCCTGATTTAGTTCAAATGAAGAAGCACTTCCTTTAAATGAATCAATTGCCGCCAAAATATCCATCTGTATCCCTCACTTTCTTCTTAAGTAAGACACTTTTTTTCATTTTTTTCAAACAAAACAATGCTATTTTCTTCCATTTTTCTATATACTAAAAGGGAACTCATTGATAAAGGAGAGAAAAAACATGAAAATCGCAATAGCTGGAGCCGGAGCAATGGGCAGCCGAATCGGATTGATGCTACATCAAAGCGGAAATGAGGTCCTCTTGATCGATCGTTGGCCTGCTCACATTGAAGCCATTCGTACAAATGGGTTGATTGCTGACTTTAACGGTAAAGAAGTGGTCGCAAAACTGCCAATCTATTCACCAGAAGAAATCATCGAAAGCAACGAACACGTGGACTTGATCGTAGCATTAACAAAGGCGAATCAATTAGATGATATGTTTCGTTCGATCCAATCCATTATTACTGACAATACTTATGTTTTGTGTTTACTAAATGGATTAGGTCATGAAGATGTACTGGAAAAATATGTGCCAAAGAAAAATATCATATTTGGGATCACGATGTGGACAGCTGGTCTAGCTGGTCCCGGAAAAGTCACATTGTTAGGTGATGGAGAAATCGAACTAGAGAACTTGGAACCAGAAGGCGAAGCATTTACAAAAAAAGTTGTAGAAGTCTTTCAAGAAGCAAAATTAAATCCGATCTATAGCCATAATGTTCGTTATTCCATTTGGCGAAAAGCTTGTGTAAATGGAACATTGAATGGTTTATGCACGATTTTGGATTGTAATATTGCTGAACTAGGCGCGCAAAAAGCGACAGAGAGCATGGTTCGAACAATCGTATCTGAATTTGCTTCTATCGCAGCAAAAGAAGGAATCATACTAGATCAAGAAGAAGTGTACCAACATATTGCTTCTACTTATGATCCTGACAACATCGGGTTGCATTACCCATCTATGTACCAAGACCTGATCAAAAACCATCGTTTGACTGAAATCGACTACATCAATGGTGCCGTTTGGCGAAAAGGACAAAAATATGATATTGCTACACCATATTGTGCCTTTTTGACCCAATTAGTCCATGCAAAAGAAGGAATCCTTGGCGCAGAGTAAAAGGCTCTCTGATGAGAATCAGCTGAATCAGCAGCTGGTTCTCTTTTTTTAAGCCCAATGAAAGATCAAAAAGAAAACACAACTCTCATGATGCCATAAGAATTGTGCTTGTTTGTTTCGGTACATAATCTCTTCAAAATGTAGGTTTTTTATTTATTTTCAACAGAGGAGAGGTCATATTCGTATTGCTCATAAATAGTGGAATCGTTAGTGATAAATCGTTTTGCCCAATTTTCTGCATCATAAAATTCCAATAGCTCTGATGGGATTGGCTTAAAAGGTGTATGCAGAAATTCCGGTAATTCATCTAAATCACGTTCTCGAAGCAAAAAAATATTTTCAGGACGATAAAAATGATAATGAGCAATCGCTTGATTATCCGTCACTAGTTTCTTTTGAAAATACATAGATTCAAATGTCCGCAAAGTCACTCCTTGCTGACCCTCCCGCAACAGTTCCAGAATCCCGCGCGATTCCCCTGTTTTTTTCAGGTACTCTTCATAAGTAAGATATCCAGGTTGTTCATTCCCTCGATGTGGAAGAATGAAATAGTTGGTCGTAACATCTCTTTTTATAAATTCCTGCTTATAGCTTTCTGCTCGTTCTTTTCTCCCATTATTCGTTGCACCAAAAAATAGATCCGTCTTTGGTTCGCTAGAAGAAAAATTCATATGTTTCGAATAAAATGAACTATTATGTTTCAGCCCAAGTTCTTTTGCTTCCAAAAAATCAAAATGATAAATCTCATCGATTGCCGGTTCATCTTGTGCCTGCTTCAGCATCGCTTCGTGTTCTGCTTTGAAGTGATTCCAAAAAAATAACACAATTTTTGCATTGGTAAATGGGCGCACGCGTCGAGCCATCTCCATATCAAATCCATAATCTAAAAAAACGATCAGCTGATAATTTGCCAACTGTTGTCTAGCTGATTTAATGAATTCCGACTGTAATAAATCTTTTCCGGACCAAACATCTAAAGAGCGGATGGAAGGCAAAAAATAAAGTGATTTATTTTTTGCAACTAGCAGTACGTCATTTTTGTTCATCTTTTCCGCCTCACTTTCTCTGTCACTTTTTCCTATGATAGCCTGTTTAAATAGTAAAAAGCCAGTAAAACGCTTCCTATATTTATATGAAAATTTAACATTTGTATGAAAATATGATGAAATAAATCATTCTTCTATTAAAATTCGCCTAAAAGTTTTCTGAATAGTTGTAATTGTCTGAAAATTTGTTATCATTAGTCATTGTTAAATATTGCTATTTATTCTTAATATAAATTTTGATTGTGAATTTAAAAGAAAGAGGTCATTTATGGAAGATAAAAAATTGAAAAAACAACTTAGCTCCAGACATATCACCATGTTAGCTTTAGGTGGAGCAATCGGTGCAGGTCTATTTAAAGGAAGTGGCGAAGCGATTGGGATCGCCGGCCCTTCTGTATTGATTGCTTTTTTGATTGGTGGACTGATTTTATATATCGTGATGAAAGGTCTGGGAAAAATCGTTTTAAGCGGTGGCGACACGCATCACGGATTATCTGGTTTGATACGCCCTTATCTAGGTGCTCATTCTGCTGATTTTACTGATTGGGTCTACTGGTCTATGTGGATTATCAATATCATCGCTGAAGCTGTTGCAGCTGCTTCCTTTTTGCAGTTGTGGTTCCCGCACATTCCAGCCTGGGTATTTGTTTTTATGTTGGCTGTTTTGACTACGATCATCAATCTTTATTCGGTACGGTTATTCGCAGAAACAGAATATTGGCTGGCTTTTGCTAAAATCAGTGTCATTATCTTACTGATCATTTTTGCTACTTATCTTGTCGGTCAGCAAATGTTGGGCACAGGCGTTTTCCCTACCCTTCAGCAATTGACTGACCATGGTGGGTTTACTCCTCATGGTATGAAGGGAATCATCAGTTCTTTGCTTGTAGTTATCTATTCTTACGGCGGTTCTGAACTGATTGCTATCACGGTAAGCGAAGCAGATGATCCTAAGCGTGCGATTCCTAAAGCCATCAAAGGTGTCATGGGAAGAATCATTTCCTTTTACATCATTCCTTTGTTTTTGCTTTTGATTCTTTTTCCTTGGAATACTTTAGCAGGTACGAATGTCAGTCCTTTTGTGATGGTATTTGAAAAAATGAATATCCCATTTGCAGCGGATATCGTCAATTTTGTGATTGTCCTTGCTTTGTTCTCATCTATCAATTCGGGTGTGTATGCATCTTCGAGAATTTTGTTCTTTCGTTTGAAGGATCGAAAAGGTTCCTCTAGAAAACTAGCTGTTTTAAACAAGCATCAAGTACCGCAACGTGCTGTTTTATTTTGTACCAGTGTTCTTTATCTTGGCGTAGCTCTTTCTTATTTTGTCGGTGACAAATTATTTGGCTATCTGGCAGGTTCCCTTTCGTATACAGTATTATTGATCTGGATCATTATCAGCGCGGCATCCTTTGTACTGGCACTAAGAAAAGGAACATTATGGGATAAAGGAATCAGCTTTTTTGCATTAGCTGTCTTAGGATTGATTTTCCTTGGTATCCTGTTCACGAACTCCATTGGGGTAACTGTATTGACTGGCCTGCTTTACCTGTTCATTTATTTCAGTTATCAAAAAAAGAATGATGTGTTCGTATTGACGAATGAATGAAATCGATAGAAAATTTTATTTTATTTATATTGAATAGCTGGAGCTATTGAAAAAAAGGAGCTGCGACAAAAATTGTTGCAGTTCCTTTTTCCAAGTAAACGGTGTTCTCCTGCCAACTCCTCGGTCACAAGTCACAATATTCAACAAACATGAGAAGCTGTTTTTTGAAATTGTTCCTTGTGACTCAGCGTTAAACGGCAGGCTCACGACCTCTTGATAAACGGTGTTCAAAAACCATCTGTGCAGATTAATTGATTGTTCTCCACGCTCATGACATGATAGAAGAAAGGAATGAAAAAAAGGAGTTTGTTTTAAATGAAAAAGTATTGGAAGTTTTTGTTGATGATCGGTGTTTCAACGGTAGTTATGTTTGGTATGATGTACTTGAATGTCTATGCGCTCGATCATATCTTCTTCAGTCGTACACGAGTATTCATGGCGTTGATGATGGGTGCAGTCATGGCAGTCATCATGCTGTTGTTCATGTGGAAAATGTATGAAAACAAAAAGATAAATGTTATGATCTTAGCCGCTAGTCTTCTTGTTTTTGCCGGTTCCTTGTTTATGGTACGAAGCCAAACTACTGTCAACGACACAGCTTGGATGAAGGCCATGATTCCTCATCATTCTATCGCTATCCTGACAAGTAAACGAGCTGATTTAAAAGATCCTGAAGTAAAAAAATTAGCGGAAGAAATCATTCAGGCACAAGAAGAAGAGATCGACAAAATGAAAAAAATGATCAAAGAAATGGAATGACCATTATCCGTCCAAATAAAAAAAGAGGATGTTCCAGAAGTGATCAGCTTCAAGAAATAAGAAGAAGCTACTTCTGGAACACCGTGAATAAGGGGTTGTGAAAAAGCTGCCCTGCATCAAGTAATAAGAACAGCCAAACGAAAAATAGCTTCTCCTATTTTTCGTTTGGTTAGGCTTATTACCGCAGATGCAAGCTTTTGAACACCGTTTATCGAGAGGTTGTGAAAAAGTCGCTTAGTTTCGCGTATTAAGAAAAATTTTGTGAAAATGACTTTCCACATTTTTGCATAAATTTGGCTTAATACCGAGAAACTGGCTTTTGAATACCGTTTATTCGTAAAAAGGGATTGTGACAAAAGTCTTGTCACAATCCCTTTTTATGTTTTTATTGTTCTAATTGCGCTGTCTTGCTTACTGCTTCTTGCGGTTTCACAAATTTTTTTGAGATTCCCCAACCTGTGAAGGCACTGACCATCGAAAACACAGGAGAAAGCAAACTGAAAAATACGAATGGCAAGTAAGTGAGTGTAGGAATACCAAATGTACTTGCTACGAAACTTCCGGCAATTCCCCAAGGCACTAAGTAGTTGATTACTGTTCCACCATCTTCTAGCGTTCTACCTAATACAGTTGGATCAAATCCTGCTTTTTCATAAGTTTCTTTAAATGCATTACCAGGCAGAATAACAGATAGGAATTGTTCACCAATAAAAATATTTACTCCGATACTTGTCATCAATGTTGTAAAAATCAATTTTGGTGTGTTCGTCATCTTTCTTGATACTCGTTCCATCACGGTTGAGATCAAGCCAAATTCGATCAACAATCCACCTAATGACAAAGTTAGAATAATCAATGACACAGTAGGCATCATACTTTCGATTCCTCCGCGGCTAAGCAGTGAATCGATTTGTTGGTTTCCAGTATTTGAAACAAACCCTGATTCGATGACACCAGCCAACTTCGTTAAGGAAGTTTGTGGGTTTTGAATAAAAATCATTCCTACTGCTACAGCGATATTCAACAAAATCGTCAAAATTGCCGGTACCTTTTTCCATGCACACAGTAACATTAAAAATAAAGGAATCAGTGACCAGATTGAAATAGTAAAGTTTGCTTCTAGAACATCAGTCACTTCACGAATAGATGAAAGACTTGCGGCTTTACTTGTGTGTCCTAAAATCATGAATAAAAAGAAAGAAACAACAAATGCCGGAACAGTTGACCACATCATATGCTTGATGTGTTTGAACAAATCGGCATCAACAATAGCTGCTGCTAGATTTGTTGATTCGGATAATGGAGACATCTTATCTCCAAAAACGGCACCTGAAACAATAGCTCCAACAACCAGCGCTGGATTTAGGCCTAGTGTTGTCCCAATACCGAAAAATGCAATCCCAATCGTTGACATAACAGTAAAGGCACTCCCTACAGCGCTACCTACGATTGCACACACAACAAATACAGAAGGGACAAACCACTGGACACTGATCAATTTGAACCCAATGACCATTAGAGTTGGAATGATCCCTGCTTGTATCCATACAGCAATCAATGAACCGACTAAAATAAAAATAAAGATTGGGATGATTCCTGGTTTGATGCCATTGATGATTCCTTCGTGCAGCCAATCTGTCGGGTATCTTTTTATCACTGCATACAACATGACCATTCCGATCGCTGCTAAGATAGTGATATTAGGTGAGACCTTTAATCCGACAACGCCAATCGCAATGCCTAAAACAATAACCATTAATACAAGTGTTGCTTCTAAAAAACTTGGTGTTCCTTTTTTTCCCATGATAATCTCTCCTTTTTTAGTTGTTCTTATGTTCTAAAAAAGTTAAGATATCGGATTACTCCGCCGCAATTCATCCGCGATTCCTCCTTTATAAAAATAAAAAGACCTGTTTTAAACTAAGGACGAATGACTCCGCGGTACCACCTTAATTAAAAACAGATCTGTTTTTCACTTTCAAACTTTTATTCAAATGTATGGACTTTCCATGTAATTCGTCAATTAGGCTTGATCGGTTCACAGCGACCACCGACTTTCTGAACAAAACACCTAACCGCTACTGCGTGAAAAGTTGACTTGTATGAAGTTTACCTTCCATAAGATCATTTGTCAATGAAAAAGAAAATATTTTTTCATTTTTCTGAAAATTATTTTTATAACTTTCACACACAAGTTTATTTTTTACTAGAAAGTAGCACCCTCTTGTTTTTTTCTTGCTACTATTTCTTGATGTTCTTGCTTGATTCTTTCTAATAGCTTTGGCTCTTTCAACAGATCAAGAGTTGTATTGGCGAGTAGTTCTGCTGCAATCGCAATAGAAGCAAGGCCTTTGTCACTTTTAGCAGCAGCTTTGAATTCTTCTGTGTGTCCGGCAATATATGTCTCAGAGATTGCTACCGTAGGCTGGATTGTTGGTATGACTTGGCTGACATTTCCTACATCAGAAGAACCGAGACTTGTTCTTTGTTCCGTTTCTATTTCTTCATCTGGAACACCTGCTTCTTTTGCATGCTGGAAGAATAAGTCATCAAAAGAAGGAGTAACGATGACATCATCAACTGCATTTTGAAACAATCCAAACTCAAAAGTCGTGCCCGTACTTATCGCAGCACCTCGTACGATATTTTCCACTTTTTCATATACTTTATCTAATGTTTGCCGATTTCCTGCACGTAAATAGAAACGTCCAGCAGCGTAATCTGGAATGACGTTGGCAGCTACTCCTCCGTCTGTAATGATCCCATGGATATTGACATCTTTTGGCAATTGCAAGCGTAGAGAGTTGATTCCATTAAACACTTGGATCAATGCTTCCAAAGCATTTACTCCTTTTTCAGGTGCTGCTGCTGCATGGGAAGCGACACCGTAAAATTTGATGTCGACTGGATCATTCGCTAAAGATTCTGTCGTTTTCCCATAACGAAAAGCTGGATGGACGCATAATGCTACATCGACATCCTCAAAAAAACCTTCTCGAACAAAGCTGCCTTTAGCTGATCCGTTCTCGCCCCCTTCTTCCCCTGGGGTGCCATATACACGGATTTCTCCACCAGTTTCATCAATAAATTGCTTCACTATGCTGGCGGCTAATACGGAGTAAGTACCAAACAAATTATGCCCGCATGCATGACCAATACCTGGTAAAGCATCGAATTCTGCCAAAAAGGCAATTGTGGGACCGGGTTTATTGGAAATATAACGTGCATCAAAGGCTGTTCGGTGTCCAGCTACTTCTTTTTCTACCCAAAACCCTTCTTTTTCTAATTGTTTAATCAACGCTGCTGAGGAATAAAACTCATAGTTACTTACTTCAGGATGTTCGTGGATATCTAGAGCAAGTGCTTGATATTCTGGTAAACGATATTGGATTAGATCCTTCAATTGGTTTGTTGAGATTGTTGTTGTCATAAAAAATTCCTCCTATGCTAGTCATTTTTCTTATTTTCTCCCGAATGTTTCCCATGCAGGCACGCTTGATCCTTTTGATGTTTTCTCGATTACTTTGACTGTGTCTTCTGTTTGATAAGCGTCTACTATTTTTTGATACGTTTTATTGTTTTCATCTTCTTTTCTTGCAACGATGATATTCACATAAGGACGTGCATGGTCATCCACTGGTTCTAAGAAGATGGCATCAGAAGCAGGATTAAATCCAGCATCTACAGCTACACCGCTATTGATCACTGAAATGTCTACATCTGACAAAGCACGTGCTGTTTGGGAAGCATCTAATTCAGAAATGTCTAGATTTTTTCTATTCTCGGTAATATCAGAAACAGTGGGCGCTTGTCCTTTTGCCTTATCCACTTTGATCAATCCAGCAGTTTGCAATAACAGAAGAGCTCTGCCGCCATTTGTAACATCATTAGGGATTGCTACTTTTGCTCCGTCTTTGATATCAGCTACATCCTTCAAAGTGTTAGAATAAATTCCCAGCGGTGCATTGACAGTATTTCCGATCGATACTAAATCAGTTCCGTGTTCTTTATTGTAATTGTCTAAAAAGAATTGATGTTGGAAAGAATTCAAATCAATCGATCCATCTGCTAAAGCCGCATTTGGTTGATTGTAATCTGTAAATTTCACGTATTCCAAATTAATGTTCTCCTTTTTCAAACGGTCTTTCACGTTGTCCCATACATCTGTATCTTCTCCAATAATCCCTAGTTTTACGGTAGTTTCTTTTTTGTCAGTTGTATCTGCTTTTCCTTGGCTACACCCTGCCAACCAAATAATTGCTACAAATGCAATGACTACAAAACGAATAATTTTTTTCATTTTTTCTCCTCCACTTTCAATGTGTAATTTTTTTAATCAGTTGATTACTGATAAATTGACTTAAAAAAACTAAGATTAGAATCAATAATGTAGACACAATCGTTACATCTGTTTGGAATCGATTATACCCTCTCGATATAGCAAGATTCCCTAATCCGCCTGCACCTACTGCTCCAGCCATGGTAGTCAGTCCGATCACGTTGATGATAGTCAACGCCGAGACCCGAATGATACCAGGCAAACCTTCTACCAAATACACACGTAAAATAATACCGATTGGACTGGTTCCCATCGCTTCTGTCGCTTCGATCACCCCAGGATCAACTTCTAGCAGTGCGTTCTCGATTTGACGAGCAAAAAACGGAACAACTCCAAAAATCAATGGCACTAAAGCTGCTTTCGCACCAATCGTCGTTCCAACTAAGAAACGAGTAGTCAATGCTAAAAGAGAAAGCAAGATAATGAAAGGGATGGAACGAATGATATTGATCAGCTTATCAAGTATTTCAAATAGCAGACGGTTAGCTAGTAATCCATTAGGGCGTGTCACTACTAACGTCACACCTAAGATGATTCCGATCATCCCGCCAATGAATGCTGTCCAAAAAGACATATATAGTGTTTGCTTCGTCGCTTCGACAAATTCATCCGGAATCAAATAAACATTGGGCAAATATGTTTTAAAGAAATCAGTCATTTTATCTTCCTCCTTCGATCACTTTGATACGACTATCTAATTCGTTTTTTTGTAAAATATTTATTTTTACACCAGATTTGATCAAATAATCCAATGCTTTTTGCCGCTGTTTGGTTTCTCCAGCTAAAGTAACGATCAAACTCCCTAACGGCGTTTCTTGTAATAACTCTACATTGCCATATAAAATATTCGCTGTTACTTGATATTTGCTGTACAGATGAGCGATTAGAGGTTCGTTCGTCTGATTTCCAATATAACTTAATTCCACCAGCCATTTATTGGCGATCTGATCGGCAAAAGCAGAATGGGCAATGATCGTTTCTAATGCTTGGTCAAGATGAGTAGCTGTTCGAATAAAATCTTTGGTCAATTCTTCTTCAGGATTGCTGAAGATCTGGATGCTGCTACCTTTTTCAATGATTCTTCCATCTTCCATAACCGCTACCTTGTTGCAGATTTCTTTGACAACTTGCATCTCATGAGTGATCAGGACGATTGTTAAACCTAACTGGCGATTCAATTTTTTTAACAATGCAAGGATCTGAAGGGTCGTTTTCGGATCAAGTGCACTGGTTGCTTCATCACATAATAATACCTTAGGTTCATTCGCCAAAGCTCGTGCGATTGCTACTCGTTGTTTTTGTCCCCCCGACAGTTGTTTAGGATAAGCAGATGCTTTTTCTTCCAAACCGACAAGTTCCAGTAGTTCATTCACTTTTTGACGACGTTCCTGTTTCGATTTTCCAGAATACTTTAAAGAAAAATCAACGTTGTCAAAAATAGTTCGGCTTTCCATTAGATTGAAATGCTGAAAGATCATACCGATGGCCTTTCTTTCTTTTCGCAATTCTTTGGGAGAGAGCTGACTCAAATTCGTCTGATTGACAATGACTTCTCCTGCTGTTGGTTTCTGCAGCAAATTCATCACACGAACTAACGTACTTTTCCCTGCACCTGAGTAACCGACGATTCCATAAACATCGCCTTTTTCAATCGTTAAATCTACAGAATCTACTGCCTGTATCTCTTTTTCTTTTTGTTTGAAACATACAGAAACATCTCGCAATTCAATCATTAAAATTCCTCCTTATCTAAAAAAAGCGTCCTCAAGAAAATGAAAATGTCATTTTCTTGAGGACGCTTTTTTGCGTGTTACCACCTCATGTTCAAGCTGTGTTCACACACAACTCCTCTTCAAGTACGATCATACTCTAGCAAGATATCGGTCGCAGCCGTCATCGCCTTACATCTATGCTCGGGATGAATTGCTCGATGGCCATTTTCCAATAGTCGTTCCTTGCTTCTTCTCAGCTACCGAAGCTCTCTGTCAAAGGTTCTTCTATCGTACTTACCATTTCAATGCAAATAATATTCAAAAAAAAAATCCTTTTACTAACATAAACTATGTCAGTAAAAGGACGACGTATCGCGGTACCACCTTTTTTCGGAAGTTTCCTTCCCTCAAGCCCAACATCTCAAAAAGAGAGATTGGCGTTCGTTTTAACGGTCGAACAGTTCCGAATTTGCCTACTTATCGACAAATTATTCTCCAAGGCCATTTTCAGCTTTTCTTACTTGACTCTTCTCACCAGCCAGAGCCTCTCTGCAAAGTTTCCAAACTTACTTTCCTTTTCAACGAAATCGATATTTTGTTGTTGGGATTAATCTACATGAGGAAAACTAAAAAGTCAAGCACGAAATTCAAATTATTTTTTCTATATTTATTTTTCTGTTTTTTTATCTAACATTTCAATAACAGTTCGAAGATCTTTTCCTTCCGCAAGAAGTTTCAATTTTTCCTTTTCTTCGACGGTATAATTTCGAACAAAACTGGAATCAGGTATCAAAACAACGCCTAATCCTGCTCGTGAAGCAGCTGTTGCTCCTACTAAAGAATCTTCCACTGCAAAGGCTGAACTAGCTTCTAATCCTGTTCGTTCCAAAGCTGTCAGATAAGGAATCGGTGAAGGCTTGTTCTCCGACACTTCGTCTCCGAATGTAAACGTGTCAAAGTAATCAGCTAATTTAAAGTGATCCAAGATATCTGTTGCTCTTTTCGTAACAGTGGTCGTAGCAATGCCTAGTTTCATATGACGTTCTTTTAAGTCTGCCAATATTTCTTTTGCATATGGTTTTAAGTGGATGGCTCCGCTTGTCAGCTGTTGATAAAAATATTCTTCACGCTTCGCACGGACTTCCTGTACTTTTTCAGGGCTACCTGCTGCTTTCACTAAAATATCAAAATTTTGTTTCCAGTTTTTTCCGCCCCAAGCGTCAACGATTTCTTTTGGGATATGGATATCAAATTGCTGAAATCCCCAAAGCCAGCCATCACGATACGTTTTTTCTGTGTCAACTAACAAACCATCTAAATCAAATATTGCACCTTTCATCTATACATTAATCCTTTCCAAAACAATACACATAGTTTAGCACGACTGGTCCAAAAAGAACAGAAGCAAAGAACCAGCCTTCTCGTTTATAAGAGTTCTTGGAATCGACGGATATAGATTTTCTTCACAGCTGTCACAAGCGCCAGATAAGCGATGACTGTAGCAAATAACCATAACCAGTAATTGCCAGGAAGTGGCATCAAGCCTAATTCAGCACCAAAACTTGTAAAAGGAAGGACAGAACCGACAATAATTCCTAATGTAGTGATAACAAACATGGCAAATGTTGCGTTGCTTTGGATAAATGGTACTTTCGGTGTACGCAGTGCATGGAGCACTAAGGTTTGTGTCCATAGTGATTCGACAAACCATCCTGCATGGAATAATGCGATGAAAATCACTTGCTGTGAACTATCCAATGTATGGAAACTTCCGCCCACTACAGCAGGACAAATAACAAAATACATCAACAAGTAAGTAGTAATATCAAATATCGAACTTGTTGGGCCAAAGTAAACCATGAATTTCCCAATACTAGATGCATTCCATTTTTTTGGCTCGTCCAAATATTCTTTATCCATCCGATCCCATGGCAAGGAAATGCAGGAAACATCATAGATCAGATTCAAAAACAAAAGTTGTAAAGGCAGCATTGGTAAAAATGGCAGGAACGTACTTGCAATCAGCACGGAAAACATATTGCCAAAATTAGAACTTGCTGTAGCCTTGATATATTTCATGATATTCCCAAAAGTTTCTCGTCCAGAAAGAAGGCCTCTTTCCAAAATCGTCAAATCTTTTTCTAAAAGGATCACGTCTGCAGATTCTTTCGCAATATCCACAGCTGTATCTACAGAAATACCGATATCAGCCACTTTCATTGCAGGAGCGTCATTGATACCATCTCCTAAAAATCCGACAGTATGACCATTTTTACGTAAAGCTGTCGTCAAACGTGCTTTTTGCTGAGGATTCAATTTTACGAATACTTCATGGTCTTCAGCTACTTGTGCTAATTCATGATCACTCATTTCCGAGATTTTCTCACCGGTAACCAATTCATTGATCTCTAGACCTACTTGACGGCACACTGAACGTGTAACTAATTCGTTGTCCCCAGTCAGAACTTTTACAGCTACACCATGTTCTTTCAGAGCTTTCAACGCTTGTTTCGTTGTTTCTTTTGGTGGATCAAGGAAAGCAAGATAACCAATCAAAACCATGTCTGACTCATCTTTGACTGAAAATTCTCCAACGACGCTTGGATTGGTCTTTTGTGCGACACCAATCACTCGTAAGCCATCTTCATTAAGTGACTGTACTTTTGCAAGTACGGCTTCTTTTCGTTCTTTTGTTAATGGTGTGACAGTACCGCCAAGATCAATAAATTTAGAAATGTTCAGCATTTCTTCAATCGCGCCTTTTGTGATCATTTGTGTTTTACCAGCTGGATCAGCAACCACAACACTCATACGACGACGTTCAAAATCAAAAGGAATTTCATCCACTTTTTGATAATTGATCTTATCTGTATCTAAAGTTTCTGTTGCTTCATCAATGATAGCCACATCTAACAAATTTTTCAGCCCTGTTTGATAGTAGCTATTTAGATACGCATGGCGCAAAACACGATCATCTTCATTTCCTTCACAATCCATATGATATTCAAGAATGATTTTATCTTGTGTCAATGTCCCCGTTTTATCCGTGCATAACACATCGATTGCACCAAAGTTTTGGATGGCATTCAAATTTTTGATCACTGTTCCTTTTTTGGCCATCACACTTGCTCCTTTGACCAAATTCGTCGTAACGATCATTGGAAGCATTTCAGGTGTTAGACCAACTGCTACAGATAGTCCAAAAAGAAAAGCTTCTAGCCAATCCCCTTTTGTAAGCCCATTGATGACGATAACTGCTGGAGCCATCAATGACATAAATTTGATCAGTAGCATGGATGTTTTATGGATGCCTAATTCAAAGCTTGATTGAATTGGTTTTTCAGATAGCGTTTCTGCTACATGACCAAATAGTGTTTCATTTCCAACAGAAACAATGATTCCTTCCGCACTTCCACTGATGACATTACTTCCCATAAAGACAAGATTTTCGTAACTTGTTTCGCTTTGCTGATCGTCTTCACATACTTTCGCATTCTTTTCTACTGGATAGCTTTCCCCTGTCAATGCTGCTTGGGAAATGAATAAATCCTTTGCGGACAATAAACGCATATCCGCTGGTATCATATCCCCTGCTGAAAGCCGAACAAGATCTCCACAGACGATTTCTTCCATAGGAATCTCTGTGTACTTTCCATTACGTTTTACAGCTGCCGTTACTTTCACAAGTGATTTCAGTTTTTCAGCCGCTTGATTGGAACGTACGGACTGAATCAACGTCATTGTCCCGCTGACGATAACCATAGTGAAGATAATGGCTACACCGAAAAGATCTTTATCTCCAGGAGCTGCTAATACATATTCCGTGATGAATGAAATAATTCCTAATGCGATCAACACTAATGTAAATGGCGTGATGTATGCTTTCAATATTTCTACGATGAATGGTGTTTTTTTGCCATATGAAATCGCATTTTCACCGTAATTTTCTCTTGAACGTTCGATTTGTTCTTCTGTCAATCCATTTGCTGATGCATGGAATAGTTCAAATAATTCTTGTTTCGTTTTTCCAGCAAAAGCTGCATAAATTTTTTGTGTATCTTTCTTTTTTTCCATCTCAATCTCTCCTTTGTGTCCAAAAGACAGCTGTTCTCGCTGCTTTTGGTCTTTAGCTATTCATCGGATCGATAGAGAAAAAACTGAAAGGGGCTGAGAACAGATAGATAATAGCCCTGGCCTTTCCTCTAGATCCTTGTTTTTCGAATGACTGTCATCCATTTGTTCTCATCTCCTTTACTAAGTAATTTTAATTCATGACTTCCAATCATTTTTCGAATAGTTATTTTCCCAATTAGACCACCTCCTTTTTATTTTTCACCGATGGGGATTTGCGGCAACAAAAAAACCTCTCGCCAAATACTCAGCGAAAGGTTTGAAAAAGCATATTAAAAAAAGCTTCTCAGATCTCATCGTTGAGTTTTGACACTGTACAACGTAAAAAGCAGATACCTGCTTTTAGCTACCTTATGAAAAGCCTTATCTCGACAATTCCTGTTCTACCCATTGGCGTCTCTCGACGTTTTTGGGCAGTAGCCTATGTTTGTATAGGAGCCTCACCTAACAAATCTTATTCGGTTTTCCTTCGTTAATATAACAACTAAAAAAGAGGATGTCAAATCAATTTTCCATGTTTTTCATACTTTTTTTAAAATACACACGTTATATTCCTGTCTCACGCGGTTTTATTTGTCTCATTTTCCACCTCCCGCTATAATAGAAATATAGTAGGAAACGAGGTGCTGTTATGGAAAGAACACTTGTTATTATCAAGCCAGACGGCGTGAGACGCCATTTAGTCGGAAGCATCATTCAACGTTTTGAAGCAAAGGGACTGGCCATTGCTGAAATGAAGTTTGAAACTATGACTCCTGAATTAGCAAAAGAACATTATCAGCACTTGACTGAGCGCAGTTTTTTTGATGAACTGATCGATTACATGACTTCCGGTCCTGTCGTTTATCTTGTGCTGGTCGGCGAGGAAGTGATCGATATCGTCCGTAAGATGGTTGGGGCAACAAAAGCTGCCGATGCTGTTCCAGGTACGATCCGAGGAGACTACGCGCTGCCGGGGACTGAAAACATCATTCACGCTTCTGATTCCCGTGATGCTGCGGTAAAAGAGATCGCCCGCTTTTTCCCGCCATTCGATATAAACAAACCGTCTGAAAAAGCGGCGAAGTGATACAAATTATAAACTGCTGGTCTAGTTGCTGGGTTCAGCAATGGCCAGCAGTTTTTTCTCTAAGGACCTCCGTTGATTCTTTCCTAACATATATTCGAGCACTGTGAAGAATTCTTGGTAGTCTTTCGTCTTTTCTTCCCCTAAAGCAGCAGAAATCAATCTTTGATAATAATCTGCCATCAATGTTTCATAGATCACTGTACTTCTTTCTTTATGTGCTAAGCTCCGTTTCATATCTTCATTCACACTACGTGCCTTTTTCAACCGACCATTTTCTATATAAAACGAAGTCAGGTTCATTAAAAAAGTAAAGAGATACTGCTCATGATTGTTCAACTGTGCTAATCGTCGCATTCTTTTTTTGATTTTCAAATAATTGTTCTCAATGAACCGATCACTGAATATCCAAGGAAAATCAGCTAGAATAGATAGTTCAAATTGACCATAGTCTGGTATCTGCATCAAGTATTCTTCAATGATTCGGCATTCATAACGTAAAAATTCAAATTCTGTCTCAGATACTTCTGTTTTTTCGACCATGTGAAGATTCAAAACCAAATAATACAGATCTTCTGTTTTCTTAAAATGCCTACGGTTATTGCTGATCTCTTTATAAGGATCAAAGCTGTCTTCTTGTACCCGATCTAGCATTCGTCTTTTTTTCTTTAACTTTATTGGTTCATCCAGCTGGTTTCGCATCCATTCATATTCTGCAAGTGTCATGTTCATTCGCTCTAAAAATGATCTCAATGTTACAAATGACATTTTTTTCACTGAATTTGTCTCAATCCCGACTAGAGAAGTCTTAGAACAGATTCCTTCCGCTAATTGGGACTGTGTCAACTTCTTGTTGACTCGAAGTTTCTTGATCAATTCACCATCATACATAATAGTTCTCCTTTTTAATTTAAATTTTTCCACATTCAATAAATAGATACGTTAAAAAGGAAAAATACACGAAAAAAATAAAAAAATGTTTTTTCATAAAAAATACCAACCTTCAAGCATTAGAATGTTGTCTAACTACTGAAGGTTGGTTTGATTGTTTATTGATTATTTTTTTGCTGTTCAACGTCTGTTCTTGTTACTGGATATAAGTTGGTTGTTGTTTTATTACCATTTTTTGAAAAGACACTTGTCGAATGTTCGCCTTTTTGCTTTTCGATTGCTTCATTACGTTCCGCTTCATTTTTATAGTCATATTTTTTCGGATCAATCGTCTCAAATCCGTTTGGCACATAAAACCGCAAGAGATTTTCCTGATTCAGCTTATCTGAAAGACTTAACGCAGTCTTGACTTTTTCCTGATCTTTGGAGATTTCCTCATCGATTCTTGCTGCTTTCGTATCGATGATTTCTCCTGTTTGGTTATTGTAAGCTTTTCCTCCTAAGATGGTGTATTTGGGTGTCACGAAGTTCCCATTTCGAAAAGCCACTACTTGATCATGCTGAGGAGATAATAAATCCGTACCAAAATGGAGATAGTCTTTATCATCGATTCCCAAGAGATGAAGTAATGTCGGCAAAACATCGATTTCTCCACCGTATTCGTGATTGACTGACCCTTTAGTATAACCAGGCATATGGATCATCAATGGCACTCGTTGCATCTGTGCGTTGTCAAATTCATCCCATGTATCTGGATCTTTACCAAGAGCGCTTGCTAAATCTTTATTATCTGTATTCGAGATCCCAAAATGATCCCCGTAAATCACAAAGATTGAATTTTGGTAAATACCAGATTTTTTCAAATACGTAAAAAATTGTTCCAATGATTGATCCAGATAATGTGCCGTTCGAACATAGTTATCTACTGTGCTATTTCCAGTATTCAAAGATGGAAAGTCGAAATTCTTGTCATCCGTATAATAAGGCGTGTGGTTGGTTACGGAAAGAAATTTCGTGTAAAACGGCTGTTGTAGATGCTCAAGATATTGGGCAGATTCTCTGAATAAATCTTTATCTAATATCCCATAACCTAACGTTTCGTCGGATTCATCAAAATAAGATCGATCAAAGAAATTGTCATAACCTAAGTTTTTATATACATGATCTCTATTCCAAAAACTAGCTACATTCCCATGGAAAACAGCGCTTGTATAGCCTTGCTTTTGTCCAAGGATCGCTGGTGCGGCTTGAAAGACATTGTCTGACCCAAGCTCTGTGAATAATGAGCCTTGAGGTAAACCAAATGTGCCAGTTTCCAACATATTTTCAGCATCACTTGTCTTTCCCTGTCCTACTTCATGAAAGAAATTGTCAAAGCTGATCGTTGCTTGATTCTGGAAAATACTATTTAAAAACGGTGTGACTTCTTGTCCGTCTACCTTCATATTAATCAAAAACTGCTGGAAACTTTCTAAATGGAGAACGATCACATTTTTCCCTTTAGCGATCCCAAATGTTTTGGGATTTGGCTCTGCATAATGTTTCTTTGTATAATCTAAAACTTCATCAATCCCATTACTGCTTGCATGCGCGCGAACACTGCTAGTCATTCCTGTTTTGATTCCGTCATAAATAGTATACGCATCGATTCCTAGATATTTGACAATATATGAACGGTCAAATGTTCGCTGCAGCAATTGTGGACGGTTGGCTTCGCTCAGCGCTAGATTTCCTGAAAAAATAAGCCCTGAAAGACAGGTAACAGCGATAGCCATCGGTTTGCCGACAGGTTGACTTTTGATAGGTATTTTCTTGACCTTCAACCAAACCAGTAGCCCAATGAACACAGCGATATCCAGCCAGTAGATGACATCATGGGGCTTCATCAAAGAAAAGGAGCTTCCTGACAATCCTTGCGACACTTTCGAAAAGCCTAATACAGATTTGACTGTAATGAAATCTGTGAATTCCCGATAAAAAATAATATTCAAGTACAACAAAAGCGTATTTAAAATATCAATGATCAAAAGAATAGCTAACGCTGGCTTTGGCTTTTTAATATACAAAGAAAGGCCAAAAAACAATAAGGTAGTCGCAATTGGGTTGATCCACAAGATAAAGTACTGGATCGTACCTTCCACACCTAATGAAAAATCTGCATAGTAGGCAATGATCGTCTTCAGCCAGAAAAAGAAAACAGCTGTCAAAACGATTGCTAAACGATTTTGGCACAATTTTTTAAGTTGTGTCACGTATATCACTTCTCTCTATTCACATTTTTTCTTATTTTGCTCCTGAAAAATGAAAATTTCCTAAAAAAGTTGTTATCTTAAGATTTTTTTATTCTTTCTAAAGATTATTCCGTCAACTTTTCACAGCATAAAACCGCTGCGATGTAAGCGATTAAACTAATGAAGAGATAAAAGTCTTGTGGTGACCGCTTCACTCCACGGTATTCAAAAGCCAGTTTCTCGGTATTCGTACAAAAAAACATACTAAGATTAGAGGGGAACATCATTGACGAATGATGTTCTCCTCTATTTTCTATTTTTAGATTATAGTGAAGAGTGAAAGAAAGTTCGAACAAAGCCTTGAGGACTACGAGTCCCTATCAAAAACCGAACTTCTTTACTGTCATTTTAGAATCAGGTTTACGTATGTTGGGGCCATGAGCCCGTGTATAGGAAATTGGAATCGAAATGAAGCAGTAAAGTTCTTTCAAAACTTAAAAAGGAGGAATACAAATGCCTTACATTCTTGCATTAGATGTTTCAATGGGACACAGCTACAGTGTCCTATACAAAGACGACACCTGCTTATTTGAAGACGAGATCGAACACACTCAAAGAGGATTTCATGCATTACTCGAAGAGATCCAGCACTTGCCTGAACGTCCATTGATTGTTTTTGAAGCAACGGGGATTTATTCCAGACCAGTCGAAAAGTTCTTTCAAGATCATCACTTTTCTTACTGTTTGTTAAACCCGTTAGAAGCGAAAAAACAGATGGAAGAAAGCACCTTACGCAGTTGGAAAACAGATAAATCGGATGCCCACCGGCTCGCACAGACTCATCTTAAAAATCAACGTCAGCCAAAAGAAGTACAAAGCAATTTTTACTTAGAGATGCGCGATTTAGCCCGTTTTTATCAAGAGATTGAGAAGAAAATCACTCGTCTGCGCATGGATTTACACAACTGCCTTCAGTTGACTTTTCCAGAGCTTGAACAGTTCTTTTCAAACAGGCTGACCCCTTACGCATTGACATTGATCCGTCTTTTTCCCCATCCAGATTTTGTATTGGCATCTACTCGGACAAAAATAAAAAATAAACTAATCAACGAAACACGGAAAAAAATCTCCGCGAATCGTGCCGAGCAAAAGGCAGATCAAATCATCCACTATGCACAGTGTGCCTACCCAGCTGTTGAAAAAGACAGTATCCACTGTCAAAAAACGATTTATTACGCCGAACTTCTCCAAGATTTACTCGAACAAAAAGAAGCACTGGCGACACAAATGATCAAAAAAGCCGAAGGCTCTCCTTGCTTTTTGTTGTACCAAACGTTCCCTGGGATCGGCGCACTCACAGCCGCTTTATTGCTCGGTGAATTAGGAGATATCACACGATTTAAAACCCATAAACAATTGAATGCCTTTGTCGGAATTGACATCCGACGGTATCAATCAGGTAAGTATACTGGCCAAGACCGCATCAATAAGCGTGGTAATCCCAAAGCACGGAAAATTATTTTCTTCACCATTCGAAATATGATTCGCCAGCAACGCGCAGCTCCTAATCATATTGTCGATTATTACTACAAATTAAAAAAGCAACCTATCCCTAAGAAAGATAAGGTTGCCACAGTTGCTTGTATGAACAAGCTTCTGAAATGTATGCACGCTATGGTTAGGGCACATACAGAGTACGACTATGCGTACGCGGTCTCAGTGGACCATTAACTAAACCACTTACAGTATACCACTTCTTTGCCCAGATCGAAAATTTTTTACGAACGAGGCTTTATTTGGTGTGCCTTGATTTTGTCGCTTTCGTTTATGAGCTATTTTTCTTACACCTTTTACTTGACTAATCGTAGGAAAGAGGCTGTGACAAAATTCTTGTCGCAGCTCCTTATTTCTTGATGCAGGACAGCTTTTTCACAACTTCTTCTTTAAACGGTGTTCTCCTGCCAACTCCTCGGCCACAAGTCACAATATTTATAAAACATGAGAAGCTGTTTTTTGAAATTGTTCCTTGTGGCTCAGAGTTAAACGGCAGGCTCAAGACCTCTTGGTAAACGGTGTTCAAAAGCTTGCATCTGCGGTAATAAGCCCAACCAAACGAAAAATATAAGGAGCTATTTTTTGAAATTGCTCCTTGTGACTCAGACTGAAACGGCAGGTTCACAACCTCTTTCTTAAACGGTGTTCAATCAGCTGACCTTCGGTATTAGCTCAAAAAACGGCAAAATATGAGGAACTATTTTGCCGTTTGTTTCTCTAATACTCAGGTCAAAACGCTGATTTCACAACCTCTGTTTTTCATTGCCCATAAGTTTGATATTGTCCTTCTGATGACTCATTCGTAATGATTGAGGCTTGATTTTCTTCATTTCCCGTTATCGTTTGCCCACTGCCAGAATCTGAAGGGCTTGTTCCTGTCGATTCGTTTTTTTGAGAAGAGATAGTTGTTTTCTTGACTTGTTCATTTGTCTTTTTCCATTCCGCTAAACGATCGGCGACCACTTTTTTGTCTACTTTTTCAGAATAAGCGGTGATCACTTTTCCATTTTTCAAACGGGCTACTTTGTCGCCATCATGAGTCAAAAGCAAAACGGTCAAATGTTTGTCTTTGAATTGATATTGTCTGAGAGAAATCGCACTAAGTACGTCATCGATATTAATAAATTGATTTTCTTCTTTTCCTTTTGGCAAATAAATGTCCAATTCGCCTTTTTCGTAATTGGCAGTTATTTTATACTCCGCCCACCAATAAGTTGAGAATTCTTTTTTGAAATTATCTACTGATTCTTTGCTTGCTACGATTTTTTCTGTTTCTTTCTGAGCAAGATCTGCTGTCATTTTTCCTGAAAATGCTGCGGATAAAATAAGCAGTAAGAAAAAACCGAATAACCAAAAGAGAAGAAACGGTCTTTTT
The DNA here is from genome assembly GCF_030053755.1 of Enterococcus sp. ZQ21. Taxonomy (NCBI): domain Bacteria; kingdom Bacillati; phylum Bacillota; class Bacilli; order Lactobacillales; family Enterococcaceae; genus Enterococcus; species Enterococcus sp. ZQ21. The sequence goes on along the minus strand of NZ_CP125658.1, from coordinate 625,007 downwards.
TTCCTCATGCTTTCCTCCACTCCTATTTAATTTTGACTATTCTATTATATACAAAAAATGAAATAGAAAGACAAAAAAGTTGAAAAAGATCGTAAATAATTGAACTTCTTTTTCACAAAATGGTAAGAATGGAGAATTTCACGCATTTGCTCTCAACTATTCTTTCTTAAGCCTCAAATCCGTTTTTATCTGATACGTCTTTGAACCAATGACCCGATTTTTTGATTGTTCTTTTTCCATCTTGTGCTAAGTCTACTGAAATAAAGCCATATCGATTCTTATATGCATTGGTCCACGACCAGTTATCCATACATGTCCACATATGATAGCCTAAACAATTGGCACCTTCTTGAATGGCTTGATGGACATATTTCAGATGAGATTGGACAAATTCGATCCGATAATCATCGTGGATCATGCCATCTTCTTTGATAAATCGTGCTTCGTTTTCTACACCCATACCGTTTTCAGAAATAAAGCAGTCGATATTTCCATAATGATCTCGTACATTGATCAAAATATCATAGATTCCTTGTTCATAGATCTCCCATCCGCGATAAGGATTCATTTTACGACCAGGCATTTCATAATTGTCGAAATAATCCTCAGGCATTGGACCGTTTTTAGTATCGATTGGTGTTTCTTTTGCTTTTACCCGGCGTGGCTGGTAATAATTGATACCTAAAAGATCTACTGTATTTTCTTTGATAACCGTCAAATCCTCTGCATGGATCACAGGCATGAGATCAAGTTCTTTTACTATCTCAATCAATTCACTTGGAAACTCGCCTTTTACAGCTGGATCAAGGAATGAACGATTGAAGAACGCATCTGCTATTTGCGCTGCTTTAACATCTTCAGGGTTTGATTCGTCTCTTGGATAGCTTGGTGTCAGATTCAAGATGATACCAATAACACCACCTTGCTCCATTTCATGGTAAGATTTGATGGCTAACGCTGAAGCCAACGCTTCATGATAGCCAACTTGGATCGCTTTTTTCATATCTGACTCTTCTGGATAATGCCATCGATATAAATAACCTGCTTCGACTGGAACGATTGGTTCATTATGAGTAAACCATTTTTTTACTTTCGAACCAAACAATTCAAAACAACTTTTGGCATATTTTTCATAGGCTTCAACCGTTTCTCGGTTCAACCATCCGCCTTTTTCTTGCAGATACACCGGCATATCGAAATGATACAGATTCACAAAGGGTTCGATACCGTTTTCAATCAACTCATCAAAATAACGATGATAGAAACGAACGGCTTCTTCGTTGATTGTTCCAGATTCATCAGGTATCAAACGGCTCCATTGGATAGATGTTCGAAATGAATTATGCCCAGTCTGTTTCATCAACTGTACATCCTCTTGATACTTCGTATAAACTTGTGAAGTTTTTTCAGGTCCTACTTGGTCAAAGAACTTTTGCGGTTCTTTTTTGTACCAATAATCAAAAATGTTCTCTCCTTTTCCATCACCTGAAATCCTTCCTTCTGTTTGTGGGCCACTTGCTGCAGAACCCCACCAAAAATTTGCTGGAAATTGATATTTTTTCATCAAAGCACCTCTTTTTCTTTTTTAGTTCGTTTTAGTTGATTCCATGTATGATATTTTCCATCACAATCACTTTTTCATTTTCTTCCTCTTCTTTTTTGATTCGTTTCAACAGCTGTTCTGCGGCTTGTTCCCCAATTTTATCTGTTGGTGGTGTAATCGTGATTTTCGGAAGGATGCTCAATTCGTTTTTATCCAAATAATCATAATGACTAAACGCAATGTCCTTCCCGATTCTGATACCTTCTTGATTGAAACATTCGATAGCACCGATCGACATATTATAATTGCTGACAAAAATCGCTGTTACTCCTTTTTCTAATAATTCTTTTGCCCCATAATAGCCACTTTTTCTAGAATAGTCTCCTGTAAAGACCTCTAATTGGATCGATGGATCATTTTGTACCGCTTCTTTGGCTCCTGCTAAACGTTCTCTTGCTACGTAGTCTGTTTGAGTGGCAGCAATAAATCCGATTTTTTTATGTCCTTGTTCACCATGATGAGCGATCACTTTTGCTACACTTTCTCGATCATTCACTAATATTGTATCAATACCTGCTGGCCCTTCTGGACAATTCAATGCGATAACTGGAATACTCATTTTTGTGAGCATTTCAAATCCAGACCACTCTTCTTCGGATAAGAAGACAATCAGCCCATCGATCACATGCTTCATCAGGTATTCAATTTTTTGTTCAATTTTTTCTGGCTGATCGGCAAACCCGCTTAATAATAAGCTATACCCATTTTCTTCAGCTACTCTTTCGATCCCTGAGACAACTTCCGACCCAAAACGGCTGGAAATCCCGTTTATCAAAAGTCCAATAGAGAAGCTTCGATTATTCTTCAACCCTTTAGCAATGATGTTTTCTTTATAGTCCAACGCTGAAATCGCTTCTGCTATTTTTTTCATGTTCTTTTCCTTCAGTTGCTGACCATTCAAGTAACGGGAAACTGTTCCCACTGAAACACCAGCCATCTTAGCCACGTCACGGATCGATGCCATACATTCTCACTCCTGCCAGTTACATTTGATTTCTCTTTCTTGTTGTTCGATTATGATGACCGCTTTCTTTGCATAGTGTTGCTTGTCATCAATATCCATATAACTAAAGTCTTCAGTAGAGCAACTTCCTCTCACTATTAATTATACTTAAACAAGTATTTGAACCGGTTCATTTTTAATATAGCATTTTTTTAAAAGATTGCAACACTTTTTTAAAACGCTTTCTGAAAGTGGCGGATTTTTTGCCTTTTTAAAATTTTATTCTAAAATTTACTCTATTTGTGGGTGTTTTGTGCGTTTTTCTCTTCCATCCGTTTGAAGTTTTACTTTCCAATGGTATAATTTCTTTATCCTATCAAATGGGGGAAGTATTTTGAAGAAATTAATCGTACTATTTATTTTGTCTGCGGGACTTTTGACATTGACTGGCTGTAATTTGTTTGGCGGCTCTGACCAATCCTCGGATGAAACAACCGATTCTTCTGTCTTAAAAGCGGAAAAAGCAGATATCACTAACAGTGTATATACGCTAAAAGTACGTAAAGATATGGATTTATCCGCGGGACAGTTGACATTTACAGATAAAAAAATGGAATGGACACGCACGTATCAGACACAAGGAACTGATTCTTCTGAATCATCTGAAGAAAAAACAGTGCTGACAGATATCAAGATCACTACCAAAGATGACGAATATATTATTTCAGGAAAAGAAAATAAAAAAGAAACAACAGTCATATTTACAAAAATCGGTAATTACCGTTTGAAGGATGAGGATGGCAACATCTACAGTCTATAGTGCCGTCTGTTGGATCTTCTTTTGTTTCTCCCCTTCTTTTCTGCTATAGTAAAGAAGCAAGATGATTGTAAAGGAGACGAAATGGATGATCGATAGTCCTGATTATTGTACATGTAATAACAACAAAAATATCCATACAGAATTTAATGACCAAGGAAGCTTGAGCATATGCGACAACTGTCACAAACTAGTCAAAGATTCATTTAAAACATTTGAATCTTATCCTGTTCAAAATTATGTAAAAAGTAGAAGAAGATAAACAAAATCAAGCAAAACTCACTATGGCTGATTTTTATGAACTTCAAACTCAGCTTCTTCCTTTGATCAAGCTTCATCAGTAAAACAAACAGTGGATCATTTCAGTTTACAAATCAAAGAGTAAAGATTTATTTATTTCAAATATTTGAATATAAAATAACCAAACGACAGAAAGGCTTATTCTACATCACGTAGTAATTTTTCTTTCCCGTCGTTTGGTTTTTTATTTTTAGCCTAATTCTTGACCTTTTGCATGCTGGTTATCCGTAAAATATTTTCCAGCAGGCTTTCCTTCCAATTCAGCTAATTTTTCTTGGATCTGACGGATCACCTTTTTTGCATCTTCTGGATTTTCTACAAAATCGAATGTATCCCCATCCACTTGTATTTTAGGACATACATCAAAATCTTCATACCATTGATTATAGCGGGTGTTCAACGTTTCGTAATAGGTATATAACGTTTCATCGCTTTCTAGCTGTTCATAATCACGCCCACGTTTTTTGATACGTTCTAGCATCGTGTCCAAAGAAACTTTGATATGGACCATCAAATCAGGCCGTTTTTTTGGAGCAACATCATCTAACTCGTTTAGCATCGTATCTAATAAGCTATCGTACTGCTGTACTTCGATATCCGTTACCCGACCTAAATCAGCGTTTAGATGGAACAACAGGCTATCTTCATAGATGGATCGGTCTAGCACATTGTCATCGTTCACTAAAGCATTTTTCATTGCTAAAAATCGCTTGTTCAAAAAGAAGATTTGCAATAAAAATGCGTACTGCTCAGGATTTGAATAAAAGAGCGGCAATACTTCGTTATCTTCGACATTTTCATAAAATGGTTTAGAATCAATCTCTTTTGCAAGCATATCCGTCAAACTGCTCTTACCTGCACCAATCGTTCCTGAAATCAAAATCACTGACATACAACCCTTCCTCTTCTATAAGTACTCGCCTACGTAAGTTTCAACAGGCAATGTTTCAAAATCATATTCACGTACAGCTTGGTCTGATTTTAAATACGTATGGAGACTTTGTGTAATCATCAAGTTTGTAGGTACCGTCTCTTCTTGTACAATGATCATCGGTTTTTTCAACATAGTTGCCACACCTAATTCGTAAGCCGTTCCTGGATCGATTGTTTGATGCTCAAAGTCAAGGATAGCAACAACAAATTCTGCATTTGTCAGTTCTTCCATATCTTTTTCGTATACTTCCTGCGCCCATCCAGCGCTGAATAGTTCATAATTGCTTTCTTGGTGATGACGTGGAGAGTAGAAACTTGTGACTGTTTTGTTTTCCTCCAACGCTTTTTCGATACGACTTACTCGATCGATTTGCTCCTCTGAAAAAAATGGTCCTGCTAAATATATTTGACTCATTATTTTGCCTCCTTCAATAATAACTGATTTTTAATAGATACTGCTCGTAATTCATTGACCAGTTCCAATGGATTGTTGGAAAAGATTACTTGATCCAACCATTTTTTATCCATAAAATCCTCTTTTGCAAAAGTTTCTAATAATTGTTGCAAGCCGCTGTAATAACCGCCAATATTCAATATTCCGATTGGCTTGTCAGGCGTCAGACCGATTGCTATCCAAGAAAGAAGTTGTGAGAATTCCTCCAATGTACCTAGACCTCCAGGGAAAACGAGGACAGCATCTCCCTTTTCAAATAATAATACCTTTCTTTCATCGATCGTTTCTGTAGGAATAAATGTAGTAACATCTTTTCCAGGCAATTCAGTTTCAAAAAGCCCATTCGGATAGATACCTGTGACTTTTCCGTTATTTTCCAGTACTGTTTTACTAATCACTCCCATAATCCCGGAGTATGAACCACCGTAAACCAGTTCGATTTCTTCTTGTGCCATGTATTTTCCTAACGTTTGCGCAATAAATTTGTAACTTTCTTTATTACCAAAACGGGAACCGCAAAAAACAGTAAGTTTCATAAAAAAACACTCCCTAACTCAAAAGTCTATCTTCATTCTACACGTGTTTTTTTAAAATAAAAGACTAGATTTTGTAGTTTTTTAGTGGTATATAGGATAGACACCACTATATATAGTATTTAGGAAAAAATCATTTTTCAGCTATTTTATAGATAAAACAAAAATAAATAACGTGTTTTCATCGATATGAAATGACTTACTTATAGAAGATACTGGGATTTCGTCCTATATGCCAATAACGTGTATTATTTTAAACAACAAATACTTGTTTCTTTTATTAACGAAAAAATCATTTTGTTCTCGTGTTATGTTTCACTGATAAATGATGTTTCTCTAAATAAAAAAGCCGACGAACTAAACGATCAAAATTTGATCATTTTTGTTCATCAGCTTCTCCTAAAAATCTTTTTGTTAACGATAAATAGCTGGATTTGTAAAAATATCACTTGAATCGTCACTGCTGGAAGAAAATTCAGTGATAACCGCACCTGTTGCGCCTGCCTGGAACTAGTGTTTGATATTGGGCTCGATCGTGTACTGATCTCTAGCATGAAGAATAATTTCTTTTTTTACTGTATAATAACTTTCTTTCCTTTTTGGAATAGTACAGGAAAGTTTTTTTGTTTCCTTTCCTTCGACATAAGGTATACCAGACCTTTTCGACAACGAAAGGTTCTCATTTTTCCTTCATCGTCATTTCAAGGAGGGTGCCGATGCTCTGGACAGTTTCGATCGCTCCTAAACCAAAATCTGTATATTCGATTCTTTCTAACTCTGATTCTTTCATACCATTCCTGCCTCAAGGTACATCTATTGTACTTTTTTCTTGTAATCCATTCTGCCTCTCCTAACTAATTGTCAAATCATCCCAAGATATGTCTTCTTCCTCTTTTTCTTCTTGGATGATTTCTGCATTCGGATCTACTGGTTTTTTCAATAATAAAATGGTTATTCCTGTGACAAAAGAACCAGCTAACAATGCACCAATGAATGCCCATGGTCTGGTCATCGTAGCGACTGCAAACATTCCCGATGCCGGAATACGGCTATCTGCGCCCCAAAGCATGCTTAATCCGCCACCTACTGCCCCACCGACTCCCGTTGCTATGACATTGCGTGCCAAGTCGTTCAATACGATAGGGAAACATCCCTCTGTGATCTGACAGATCCCCATAGGAAAAGCGGTCTTCAATGTATCGATTTCTTGACGATTGAATATATTTTTACGAATGATTTTCCCTAAGAAATAAGCGATCGACAAGCCGAAAGGGGTTACCATCGAAGCTAAAATCAATACAGTGATTGGTTCATAGATTCCTTCTGAAAACAAAGCAAACACAAAAGCAAATACTACTTTGTTGATTGCTCCACCGTAATCGATTGATGATAATACTCCAATTACTGCACCATATAAAAATAACGAAGAAGTATCTAAATTACTTAGATAACCTGTAACCATCTCTGTAATCCAATTAATAGGTGTCCCTATCACGTAATACATGACCAATCCTCCAATGAAAGAACTGAGAAATGGTAAAACCAGAGTCGGCATTAGACCATCCATCCATTTAGGTACTTTGATTCCTGCCGTTAGTCCAATAACAACTAATCCAGATAAATATCCGCCAACCATTCCACCTAAAAATCCCGCTCCAATCCCACTAGCGGTCATCCCAGTAATCAAACCAGGGGCAATACCAGGCTTATCTGCTATTGAATAAGAAATGGCACAGGAAACAATCATTGGTAATAAACCTAAACCATATCCTCCCATCGTTGTCATCGTATCTGCAAAAGAAAACCCATCTGTGAATGATTCAATAGTGACTCCATCCATCATATTCCCAATAGCTAGCAAGAATCCGGAAGCGACGACGATAGGTAAAAAGAAAGAGATCGCCGTCATTAAATGTTTTTTGAAGCCTATTGATTTCAGTATCTCCATCTTATTCCCCTTCCATTCTTTCATTCAGCATCTCTTCTAATTTTTCGATCAGCTTTCTCGGAGATTTGACAACTAAACTAGTTGGTACTTCGACTACTTTTTTTCCACGAAAACGCTCTTTTCCGTTTACCTTGATATCTGCTGCAATAAGCACGACATCTGCAGCAGCAATGCACTTTTGCTCTAGTGGCTCTTGTGTTCCAGCAAGACCTTGTGTCTCAATCCAGATTTCATGTCCAAGGCTCTCTGCTGCTTGAAGCAGTTTTTCCTTTGCGATATACGTGTGTGCAATCCCCGCGGTACAAGCTGCGATTCCTACGATCTTCATTTTGTTGCCCCCTCACATATAGTATTTTGCTTTGCCATCTGATTGGAATAAATAAATTTTATCTAAAGCAACCTGTTTTGCAGCTTCCATACAAGGTGGAAACAGTATATTCGGTTCACGTATCTCTAAATCTCCTGAGTTCAAGATATCTCGGAGTTTTTCTGCGAATGCCATTTTGATATCACTGGAAATATTGATTTTATTTATTCCTAATTCTACTGCCTGACGAATCTCCTCATCTGGGTTGCTTGATCCTCCATGAAGGACTAAAGGAATAGTAGTCAATGATCGAATCGATTCTAAAATATCGAAGCGAAGCTTGGGTTTGAGTTCTTTAGGATAGATCCCGTGGGCTGTTCCAATAGCGATCGCTAAACTGTCGATTCCGGTCTCCTCAATGAATGCTTGTGCTGTTAACGGATCCGTATAAATAATCTCGCTGACACCGCCTTCTACAGTATTACCTGTGTCTCCGATCGTCCCCAGTTCGGCCTCTACAGAAATACCAACAGCGTGAGCTGCTTCTACTATTTTTTTAGATAACATGACATTTGTTTCATACGATTGATGGGATGCATCGATCATAACAGAAGTAAAACCTAAGCGGATGGCATGAATAATTTGTTTGAATTCATCACCATGGTCTAAATGGATACATACGGGAATATCTGTCTGCTCAGCTGCATATTTCACTTGAGCGATGAAACTGTCTGCCAAAAATTTCAGTTCTTCTGGATGGATTGCAATCATAACAGGAGATTCTGCTTCTTCACAAGCTTCTATCACTGCGTTCAATAATTGCCCAGAACCTGCATTAAAGGCAGGAACGGCAAAGCTTCTCTCTTTCGCTACGGCTAGTATTTCTTTTCCTGTTACTAACATAAGTCATTATTCCTCCTAGTCATTTTGTGTCAATAATATATATAATTCCTCGATTGAAGCAGCTTTTTTCAGTTCTTTGATAAACCTCTCTCTTGCCAAAAGTACGGCAATCTTTTGCAAAAGCTGAAGATGCCCTTTATTTTTGTCACCTTCTTGTACAGCAAATAAAATCACGATTTCTACAGGACGATCATCTAATGTTTCCCATGGAATCGGATCAGCTAAAGTAGCAGCTGCGATCACTGTCTGCCGGACACTTGGTGATTTACCATGAGGGATAGCAATTCCTTGTCCGATTCCTGTTGCTCCTTCTGCTTCTCTTTGATAGACATCATCCAAGAAACTTTCTGTATCAGTTATTACGCCTTTATCTGTCATGAGTTTTGTTAATTCTTTTAAGATTTGGCGTTTCGTTTGTGCTTTTGACTGAATGATCAGCAACTCTTCATAAATGACTTGAGTCAATTCCAGCGGTATTTCCTCCCTTCAAAAAAACAGGCTTGACGCATTCCGCTGAAGCGAAATGGGTCAAGCCTGTTGAACAGTGACTCCCCGATTTTTAAATTTTTTGATAGACACTTTCCACATCTCTTTCATTGATTGGATCCCCGATCTTGCGTCCAAAGCCTATTCCTTTTTTGATCAACACCCACTCCCCTTCCTCTGATTTCGCAATGATAGCATTGTGATTCAAAATAGCGATCACTTGCATCGGTTGCTCCTCTCCTTTCAGCGATAGAAAACAGCCAAATAAAATCTGCTTCCATAATAAGATACGCAAAGGCTAGTTCCTTTGACGAAAAAACATCTTTTTACACTGACCGATTCTGCTGGCTATAGCTCTATTAAAAGCACAAGAGATCTTCGAACAGAGCAGTTTTATCTTCAGGTGTATGTTCAGACAAAAAAGGTATTGAACACAAACGTCCAATACCTTTTGCTCAGCAAATAAAACGCATACATTTTGTTGAAATTTCTCCTCTAAAGGGTAGATTTCTCCTTTTAGATTCGATACAATAAACAAGGTTGATGTATTTACATTGACTATGGCAAACTTGGACGGTCACGTGTGATGACTTTTCAAGGTCTCTGCTTCTAGCTGCCACTAGAAGCAGAGGTGCCTTTTTTTATTTGGCTGTGTCTATCTGCCATTTATGATACTGATAGCGCCATCAGTAGTCAAGAAAAAACGAAAAAATACGAAAATGTGTACTGTTTTTCGGTCAGGTTTTTGTAAAAACAATATTTCTTATTCTTTTACGATCCATTCACGAAATACAGTTGTTTCTAGTGCCCCTTCTTTTTTTTTCTTTCTTCTAACAGTCTCAAGATGAGAGGTACGGCATTTCATTCATCCAAAACTTCTGGTGATCATACTTTTTTAGCCAATCCTTTTCCTGATTCTTGGCTACACCTTAAGTCAAAGCGCTACTGATAAGGACCTGCTTTTTTTGCTACATAACAATTTTTCTCCTCTTATGCAAATCTTATGCAAACACCGTAAACAAGGAAAAGTGTCGTGTGTTTAGCCATTTTGTTAGCTCCCCTCACAGTTTATAAAAAATTTATTCGCAAGAAACTTCAAGAGATACGTCTTAAGCTCCCTAAAGCTACTATTGTTAATGAAATTATAGAATTAGTGATTTATAGCTAGTCAGTACTCAACTCAGTATGTTGAAAAAGTATACTGGTATACGAACAACTTGATTATTTCCAAGAGTGGTCTATGATTAGGTTAAATGAACAGATAATGATCTTCTCTGCTAACTGAAGATAACTATCAAGTTCAAGAGTATTAAAGTATATACTACATTACTTATATTATATAGACACAATAAAAGTATTAAGGAGTGAAAGGTATGAAAAAGCTGGTATGGATTTATTCGGTAAACACAAGAGGGGGAATTCTTAAGAGTAGCGGAGCCGGTATGATCTGGAGTAGATCAAAGAAGCTTCAGGAACAATTACGTATAAAAGTTGAACCCGAATGGGACCTTTCAATCATTAGCTACGATATTACTACTGATATTCCCCAAGCTGATTTGATTATGTACAATGAAATGGATCAAGCTTATATGAATGATGAGATCAAAAAAAATGGGCTTTCCATCCTTTATCAGGATTTAGCAACAGCTGACGTAGATAGCATTTTCGATAAGATAGAAGCCTTTTCGAAATATAATCATTACAAATTGAATGATCCTGTGTTATAGATCTTTGAGTTTATTACCACCATAGCAAACAGCTATTAATTTTTAGGGAATATTTGCTACGTTACTAAAAAACGATTATTACCAAACTACTATTTAACAATCCTTATGTAAGTTATATTGACCAGATCCATATACTTATTTGAAAAGGAATATTGTTAGATACGGATTTTCTTTTTGAAAAATATAAAGAAAAAATACACTGCGTGAAAAAAAGAAAAAAACCATTAACTACATTAAAAGAAATGGTAGATGTAAATGAGGTCCCTATTTCCAAAATCTATAAAGATCATCTTGAAATGTTAAAAACCAATGTTGTTAACTCGATTTATGTTCGAAAAGAAAAAACAATAGAATTTCACCTATTTTATGTAGATGGAATGGCAACAGTTTTTTTGACAAATTTTATAAGGTGCAGAACTTCTTTCCGTATGCTATTCCGATTGTCCTTGACAATGAGCCTCCTCGGATGTGACGATCTTCGGCAGGAGCTAACAGTTAAAGTTAGACTGCCTCGCTAGCGTTAGCACATCCGAGCTCATTATCAAGGATTCGCTGCGCCAATCTCTGGTTACGGTAACCAACCGGTGTCTCGTAGCCAAGTGTACCGTGCAACCGAAGGTGGTTCCACCAATTGACATAGTCAAATAACTCCAAATCCAATTGTTGTAAGGTTTCAAATGTGTATTGATAGACAAATTCTACTTTCAACGACTTATAAGTTGATTCAGCTACGGCATTATCAAAAGGACAGCCTTTATGACTCAATGATCGATTGATGTCAAAAGTTGTTAATAATTCATCAATAGCTTGGTTATCAAACTCTTTTCCACGATCAGTATGAAAAATCTCAACCTCTGTCAGAGGTTGTTTGATACGGCTAAATGCTTTTTTTACTAGAACGGCATCTTTATGTTCTCCACAAGAATAGCCGAGAATTTCTCGATTGAACAGATCCAAAATGAAACAGACATAATTCCATTTTTTCCCGACTCGTACATAAGTCAAGTCTGTTACGATCGCTTCTAATGGGTTGTCTCTTAAGAATTTACGATTCAATACGTTTGTCGTTTTGGCTTCATTGCAAGTAGAATGATGTACTTTAAAATAAGCAACAGTATAGCTCGATTTTAATCCTCTATTTTTCATGATTCTACTAATTTTTCGTCGGCTGATCTGAATGCCTCGTTTTGATAAGGCTTTTTTTATTTTTCTTGAGCCGTAGGCCTTTCGGCTGCGGATAAATTCTTCAGCGACTACTTCTTCAAGTTCTGATTCGTCTTTCTTTGGTTTTGATTGATAATAATAGGACTGACGTGATAGACCTAATATTCTGCACATCGCTGATATAGGGTAAAGATGCTTATTCGCATCGATTACTTGTCTCTTCGTCCGAATATCAGCGCTGCTTGCTTTAAAATATCATTTTCCATTTCTAATTGCTGGTTTCTTTTACGTAGTTCTAACAATTCTTTTTGTTCAGGCGTAAGATTATCTTTTTCTTTGAATGAACCACTCGTTTTAGATTGCTTTACCCATTTGTCAAATGCTGAAGCCGTTAGTTCATATTCTCGAATGATTTCTACACGTGGCTTTCCAGCTAAGTAAAGATTGACGATTTGTTGCTTGAATTCTTGTGAAAAAGTTCTTCGTGTTCTCTTAGACATAAAAATTCCTCCTGGTATGTTTTCTTCTAGTCTACACACCTTAATTTTTCTGTCTAGTTAATTGTAGCCTATCCAAGAAGACAACTCAAAAAGTAAAATATATTGTCAGTCATATGCAAAAAATCCAATCACACTCCCTAGGTTAAAGAAAGGAACAATTTATATTATATTCGAAGCGTCACTGGGGATCATGGAAACAAATTGCAGTTTATTAGCTATTGACTTTAGAATCCAACAAGGAATCGAACAGGAACATTTAGATAATAGAGATATTTATTTTTTAGATTATGTTTCAAACTTTGAAAATCGACATCTCTTTGAATCATACAGAAGACCGTAGTTCTGCTTGCAGTGTTCTCCTTTCATAATGGATGGAGGTTGTGACAGAAGTGGGTAGCTTCAAGAAATAAGAAGGAATTTACGAAAATTGCTTTTCAAATTTTTGTGAAATTTCGGCTTATTTTTCGAAGAAGTTACTTCTGGAACACCGTGTATCAGAGGTTGTGAAAAAGCTGCCCTGCATCAAGTAATAAGAACAGCCAAACAAAAATAGTTCCTCATATTTTACGTTTGGTTGAGCTTATTACCGCAGATGCAAGCTTTTGAACTCCGTTTATTCGGAAAAAGGAACTGCGACAAGACTTTTGTCACAGTTCCCTCTTAGCGTCATACTTTACGTTTATCTTTAAATTGATTTCTTTAGATTACATACGCTATATATCTACATGGTTGAGTTTTGTATGCTCTTATTAATAAATGATTTACAATTTTTGGAGACTTAAAAGCTTACTTTATATAAAGTAAGGCAATATAGTTGCTACTAGCAAAATAATATAGAGAAACAGTCCAAACAGATTTCTAGGATTGATAGTATACCCAAATCCCAGGCCCTTTTCAACGAATACCTCATGTTTTTTCGTAGGTTCTACGTTTATGAAACTAACAATAAGAATCCCTAATACAACAATAAATGAAATCAGCGGAAGAAAATCAAATTGGCTGTTTTTGAATATTGTATGTCTTAGAACTAGCATAATGAATACAATAACAACCAAAATACCTACTAAAAGATCATTTGCTTTCATTCCTTTGAGTTTCTTTTTTTTATTTTTCATTTTTTCTCCTCTTTTAATTAAGAATTTTATATCTTACATGGATTGTTTCAAATGGTTTTCTATTCAAAAAGGGAATTTTAACACTTTCAATGATTTCATCATAGTTCTCTGTGTTTATTTGATGGCAGACTTAAATCTCCCCGTAAGATATGTGTGTTGATAAGTATATTCTAAGCTTACGATACTTTAAATCATTCCATTTATCCACCTCGATAATTTTTATAGTCCTCATTGTAACTATCAAACATTAATTACCCATGAATTTTGTTTAAGTTTACAAATAAGTTGGTTTGTTATCTGTATCGGTGTATATCAAAAATCTAACAGGGGGAAATTTGACTTTTTCCTATTTTAGTAAGATAGTATCAAACCTTCTCGAGTGTTTTCTTAGAATCTTCCAGCATACCTAGTGTAAAATTTTATGGTTACGGACCTCATGTGTCATGTCTCTTTTTCTGTACTCTTCGTTATATGATTTTTTATTTGCAAAGACTCAAATAAAAGAAAAAACCCATGACCAAAATTCGTCATGAGCTTTTTTGATACTCGATGTAAGATAGTTTTTCACCTTGTCTGATTGGTATACTTAACGGATCAAGTCTGTTTCAGGATCATTCAGCAGACGCTCGACTTGTACTCTTGTCGTTAACGGAACATCTCCTTGGATCGAATGAGCTAATCGAGCATTTCCTAAGGCAAAATAAACGGTCTTCTGTAAGGACCACTTCTCAGAGAAACCGAGTAAGATTCCAGCAGCAAATGCATCTCCTGCCCCGATTCGATCAAGTACATCCAAGGGATAAACTGTTGTTTTCTCTGCTTCTTGTTGTGTGATCAAGTAACCACTTAACTGTTTTCTTCCATCCACACTTTCTCGCCTCGTCCCAGCAAACCACTGGATATCGTAGTGATTCATAAAGGACTGGATATAAGAAATAGGATCATGTTCGTTTTCTACATTGTCTGTTTCCTCCCACTGCACCAGTTCTGTCAGATCTCTAACTGAGCCAAACAAGATGTCGCAATAAGGTAACATTGAATGATAACGCTTCTTCATCTGTTCTTTTTTTCCATCTTCTTGATTCAAACTAGGACGATAATTGAAATCAAAACAAACTTTTTTCCCTGCTTTATGTGCTTGTTCTGCTAACTGGATAGCTGTTTCAGCCGTCTCATCAGATAAGCTTAAACTGATCCCGCAGATATGGATCAAATCGATCTCATCAATAAATGCTGCACAGTCATAATCCTCTATTACAGATAAACCAAATGAGCTATGTTTTCGGTTTTGATAAGTGACTTCTGTCGGACGGACACCATACCCCATTTCTGCAAAATAAGTCCCGATGTGTTGATATTGATGGATCACATACTTCGTTTGGATACCTAGTCCGTTCAAATTAGTGAGTGCTGCTTTTCCTAGACGATTGTCTGGCAGAGCCGTCAGTAAATAACTTTCAACACCAAAATGGGCAAGGTTCCCTACTAGATTTACGCCAGTCCCTGTGTAAGCCATGCGTAAGGTATGGGTTTGTTCCAGCATCAAATGTTCTGGAGGCGTGAGTCGCAGCATGACTTCCCCAAATGCACCAATTTTCATTCTTCTCACCTTATTCCACGATTTTTTTCATCAATTGCAACAGTTGGCGTACCTCTTCTGGGCGTGTATTACCTGTATCCTTGTCGATAATTGCACTATATACATGAGGGATGACCTTTTTCACTCCTGCGTCTATTGCGATCCGTACGATTTCTTCCACATTATCAAGGTCGATCCCACCAGTTGGCTCTAAATAAAAATCATTGGCAGCACAAGCTTCTGCTAAGGCTTTATATTCTTTGATATGAACAAGTCCCTTCATAGGAAAATATTTGATTGAGCTGCCGCCCATATCTTTCAACAATCGAATAGCTGTTTCAAGTGTCACGACTCCTGCAGGTCCTTGTGAACTTAAAGGACCAGTTGCGATGTTGACATATCCTTCTTTTCCCGTGGGAGAAACCAAACCGTTGATGACTGTTTCTGTCTGTTTCAATACAGCTCGGGAAGCTCCTACTCCTGTAAAGACTTGATTGACATGCTGAGGCTGCAATACTTCGGCTAAACGAGTGACCATCTGGCTCTGGTTTGGGTCTCCCGCGCCTAGACAGATAGATAAGGCATTATTTGTTGCTTGCTGGTATTTTTTCATTTCTGCAATAGCTGTTTCGTCGTCAGAAAAGTTCTTTGAAAGAACCCCTAAAACAATATGGCCTTCCGCGGCCTCATAGCATTCTTTTGCGTTTTCTACAGAATTTGCTAACACATTTAGACATATCTTATCTTTTAAATAATTGGGACTTAATCTCATTCCTTTTTCTCTCCTAGTTCTTCAAGATTTCTTTTAAGCGATCGATGATTTTCTCCATCTCCTGTTGATTGACGGAACGGATATCAAATTCAATGATGCCGTTGTTTGCCTGGTATTCTCTTGTATAGATGGCAGGATTTTTTTCTTTCAATGCTTTAATCACTTGTTTAGCTGATTGATCTCCTGAAACTTTCACACTTGCTCGATAGATTTCTCGACCTGCGCTATCTTGAACGATTTTAGCTTCCAAACGATCGATCTGATTGAGTTGTTCGATGAACGGTTGTAGTCTTTCTTTCATTGCAAGGCCAGACTCACTGCCTTTATTCAAATAGTCTTCCACTGCTTGGACAAAACCGAGGATACTTTCCTTTCCGATTTTCATAGAACGTCCGATTCCTTTTGATTGCATCCGAACCCATGAAACATAAGTTTTTTTTCCAATCACCATTCCGGCGCTTGGTCCTTCGATCGCTTTTGCCCCTGAATAAATAACTAGATCAGCGCCCAACTGCACATATTTTTTCAGATCTTCTTCTGCCGCAGCATCAACGATTAACGGAAGCTGGTGCTTTTTGGCAATCTGTGCTGCCTCTGACACGTCAAGCATACTTTTTTGTACCGTGTGATGGCTTTTTATATAGAGAATCCCTGCTGTTTCTTCTGTGATCATCATTTCGATCTGTTCCGGCGTACACATATTAGCGTAACCTGCTTCGACTACCTGACCGCCTCCTTGCTGTACCATGATTTCCACAGCCGTGCCGTAATCTACATTGTGTCCTTTTGGCAAAATGATTTGTCGTTTTTTGATGGATTCTGCATAAGGATGATAACGGGGATACAGTTCTCCTTTACCTATAACAGCAGCTACCGATTGAGCGATTCCTGCAGATGCGGATGAAACGATCTGGACATCTTCTACTTCTAACAAATCGGCTAAATATTTTCCTGTTTGAATGCTTAATTCTTCCATCTCAAAAAAATGCTGGCCACCAAAACGTTGCGCGTCAAGAACTGTCTCTGAGAGGGTCGAGACTCCTAGAATCGTCATTCTTCCTGAAGCATTGATTACTTTTTTCAGCTGAAATTTCTCATGATTCGCATGCATAACTTTTTCCTCCGATAATCGTTTGTACTGGTTTAATTTGCTGATTTGACTGTCTTTTCTCTCCATTGGAATCGATTAGTTCCTTAGGTTGATTGATCAATTCAAAAACAGTAAAATCAGCGTCAAAGCCTTCTTTGATTTGTCCCTTCGTCTTCAAGTGAAAATTCTGTGCTGGAACTTCCGTCACCTTTTCGATGATTTCTTCCCACGTATATCCGACAAGCCGCAATTTTTCCATTGTTGTGGCCAAATCGTAGACTGGACCGTTTTTACGATTACGAATATAGATGTCTGTGCTGATCGTATCTGCTTTTATCCCTTGGTGATAGGCGGTTTCTGCAACTTGGAAATTAAAACTATCCGTCCCGTGTCCAATATCGAAGATGATTCCTCGATTTTTTGCTTCTACAGCTATTTGTTTGATTTTTTTCGTTTTCTGTTCCAAGATCCCGTTTGTTTTTCCATTGAAACAATGAGTCATAATATCTCCTGATTCCAGTAAAGCTAAAATATCCAACAAATTTGGCGGAGCAGAACCGATATGAACCATCAAAGGAAGCTGATGGTTTTCTTTTTGTATCCTTTTTGCTAGCTGTAGCGGAGTGATGCCGTTTTGACCCACTACGCTCTTGCTCATCCGTGCTTTGAGACCAATAATGAAATCCGGCAGTTCCTCGATTTTTTGCTTTACCATATCAGCTTGGATCTTGTTTAGGTCTGCTAGTTCATCTTGTGCAATGATTCCCCATTTTGAGATATTCAAAAGCGCATAGACATTTGTTTTTGCCTGTTTAGCATGTTCATAAAAATCAGCAATGTTTTCTGCCCCAGTCGTCCCCGCATCGATGACTGTTGTCACACCTTTATTCACGCCGATTTGATCTGGATAATCATAATACAGGGTCATTTCTTCAAAACAATGAACATGATCGTCGATCCAACCAGCCGACAAATATTGCTGAGGGGTCAAGCTGATTTTCTGACGAGCTTTTTTTGTGATGAGAGGTGCAATTTCGCAGATCTTTCCTTTGGTTATCCCGATATCGAAGGTCATCCCGTTAAACTTTCTTGCATTTTTAATGACTAAATCATACATAATCATTCCTACTTTTCTATAAATTTGAATTTAGACCATGGATGAATGAATGGCAGCAAGATCAATTCTTCTTGAATAATATGCCCTACTTTATTCTTTCGCGGATCACTGTGGGGCTCTAAAACGATTTGCAGCTCGTTTTTATATTTGCCAAAACGGTCATTTCCAACGACAACATCTCCTACGACAAATTCAAACTCGGTATCATGTGCTTTGTTTTCATATTTTTGATATTTTTTTCGAACTTCCGTTGATCGTATCACTTGATCTGTGATGTCCCCTCGACGAACATGCTGCTCTTCCAATACGATTTGCCGTTCCACCTCATTTATATTTGCAACAAACTCGACCCTAAAAACAGTCTGGTAACGATCCAAATGCCCTAATGACTTCAATTCTTCTTCACTTGCGTATGCGTTTCCAATAATTATATCATCAATTAGATTTGTGGCAAACAAATGCTTAGCTGCTGTTTCTACAGAGAAATGGCGATGCATTTCTAAAGTAGGCAGTCCATCATTGATATCCCATGGTCCGATTCTACCTGATTGTGAGGTAATGAAGGCTGCCGTTCGAATACCGTTTTTTTTGAATCGTTCACTACTAGATTGGAAAAAATGATACGGTAAACCGGTTCCTTCTTGCGGATAAAAATTGTGACAGCCATATAGAAAAGATGTATTCGCCTGATGTGTCAAGATATTTTCTAGATAAGCGACATCGTTACTCATATTCAACTCGATGGCCAATTGATAAGGATTAAAAGTCAAAAGTGCTTCTTTTTTTCCATCAAATCCTAAGTCTAAACGAATACCATCTGCTCCTAATTTATGGAAGAATCCTAAATCGTCATAAGAAATATTCAGTTGTTCAAAAATAGCGGGCGAAACATCTAATATCGTTTCAAATCCTCTCTCTTTTGCAAAAAAGATCAATTGCTGGAATTTTTTCTGAACAACTTCCGGATCTTCCGAGATTTCAAGCATACTCATAAAAATCCTGCTGAATCCGTATTGATGGGCTGTTTCGATATACTCACGATCTTTTTGAGGATCACTGTGGTCTGGGTAAAGGGAAATGCCTAATGAACATTTCATGATTTGTTCTCTTCTTTCTTTTCAATTATAGTCGTTCTTCGGTGACGCCATCTGTCAGAGTGAGATCTGCTTGCTCTTTCGCTTGCTCCTCTGCTTCTCTGGCTAATTGCTGTTTTTCAAACACTTTGAAGAATGGATAATAAATAGCCAAAGTAATCAAGAAATTACCAATAACCAATAATCCTGCTGCAATACTCCAGTTCGTGCTCATCCAAGCAGCAATCGGCGCAGGCATCGCAAATGGCAGACGCGCAACCATCATTGGCACGACACCACTGACAGTGAGAATATAAGACAGAGTCGTCGTCACAAGAGGTGCAAGAATAAATGGAATTCCTAAAACTGGGTTCATCACTACTGGTGCACCAAAAATCATTGGTTCATTAATATTGAACAATCCCGGCAGAATGGACAAACGTCCTAAGCTTTTTAAATACTTGGATTTAGAAAACATGAATAAGACGACTAACGCAAGAGTGGTTCCTGCTCCGCCAATCCAAACGAACCATTGTAGAAATTGTTCAGTGAAAATATTCGGCATGGCGTTAGCACTTGTCCCTGCATTAAACGCATCAATATTTTCAGCAATCGAAATATCCCAAAACGGACGAATAACCGGACCCATGATCGCTGGGCCATGGATTCCTAATACCCAGAAGAAACAAATCAGGAAGACAGTCAAAAGACCGCCAAACAAGCTGTTACCCGCTAATACACCTTTTAAAGGCATAAGTAGTTGACTCAAGAATCCATTTAAATCGAACCCAAGCATATGGCGGATGATCCAAAAGAAAATCAAGATAACTGCTCCTGGTATCAATGCCACAAAAGAATTTGTTACTTCCGGCGGTACACCATCTGGCATTCTGATGGTTATTTTTTTCTCAATAAAAAACCGGTAAATTTCTACTGAAATAATTGCTGTCACGATAGCTCCAAATAATGAGCCCGATCCTAGATTAGCAATGTTAATGTAACGTCCGGCTGTGACTTCCCCCATATCTTCTAAAATACGTGTAGGAGGAGCTGCTACGATCAGAAAAGACATTAATGCCAAGATACCTGCTGTTAGGGAATCGAGTCGATAGCTTTTCGCCAAAGAAGAAGCTATCCCAAATGTCGCATAAAGAGCAAGGATACCAACAGTATAGCGAAAAGGAATATCTAATATCTCACGGTATGGCTCAATGACTGCTGCAACTGATTCAATTGGGATGTTCAGTAAAATTGTAAAAAATGATCCTACGATTGTCAGTGGCATAGTGGCAATGATTCCTTTTCTAATGGCAGTCATATGTCGCTGAGTACCAATACGATTGGCTACGGGCATGATTTTTTGTTCGATAATTCCTATAAATTTATCCATCTTCTTTCTCCTTTTATAACATTATAATGTTTACAAGTGAATAGTAACACACTTCTCTGTTAATTGTAAACGCTTTTCTAACAATCTCTCCTTCTTTTGCTGTTTTCTTTTTAGAAAGAAAAGGAGATATGACAAAAGTCGTGCCACACTCCCTTATCCAGAATAAGTGGTAATCCAGAAACAGCCGTGTATCTGCGGTAATAAGTCCAACCAATTCAAAAACATGAATAGCTGTTTTTTGAAATTGTTCCTTGTGACTCGGAGCTGAAGGGCAAGCTCACGACCTCTTGGTAAACGGTGTTCAAAAGCTTACATCTGCGGTAATAAGCCTAACCAAACGAAAAATATGAGAAGCTATTTTTGTTTGGCTGTTCTTAGTACTTGATGCAGGGCAGCTTTTTCACAACCTCTTTTTTTATTTATGTTTCATAATCAATATGGTAAGGATGCAGATCCGTATGGTAGACCGCCTCCGAATATTCAATCATTTCCCCAATTTGCGTAGACGATTTCCGTATCCGTTTGATGCCGATCTGTGCGTTTGTTTTCAGAATTCCTTGTTCTTCTTCTGTTAAAAATACTGCAGAGAAATCATCAGAAAATGAGTCAATAGTATATCCTTTTTTCGTCAGCAAACGATACAAAGATTCTTTGCCAAATTCTTCTCTGCTGAATTGCATCATTTCTTGTGGAAGATAATGGACAAAATAAATATAAGGCTGATTGTTCAAATAATATAAGCGCTTAAAACAAACAGCTTGCTCACCGAAAAAGGAAAACAAAGGATCTTCCTTCTTTATATTGACCAATTGCAAATCCAGCGTTTCTTTCCGGACTTCATATCGGGAGTTCTCCAAGATTTGCGTAAAGCTTGCCGCTTTGGATAATCGATTGTAAGGACGATTGCTTAGAACCGTCGTCCCACGACCACTTTTCTTTTCGACATATTCATCTGATGCCAGCAGTTCGATTGCCTTTCGGACAGTGATTTTGCTGACTTGAAACAGTTCTTCTAATTCACTTTCTGTCGGCAACATCGAACCGACTGGATATTTTCCTGAGAAAATATCTTCTTTAATTTTATCTGCGACTTCCAAGTATAGTACACGTGTCCTTTTCATAACGTCACCCTTTGCTTTACTATTACTAAAAGAATAGCACATAAAAAATAAAAAAAGAACACAAATCACATGTGAGAAGTGTGTTCTTTTTCATTCAGCTGCTTTAATTACAAGTTTACGCCATTTGAGGCAATTACTTCTTTATACCAATCAAAAGATTTTTTCTTTGATCGATTCAGTGTCCCATTTCCTTCATCGTCTAGATCCACATAGATAAAGCCGTAACGTTTACTCATTTCTCCTGTTGATGCACTGACAAGATCGATACATCCCCAAGGCGTATAGCCCATCAAATCTACACCGTCTGCTACTGCATTAGCCATCGCTTCGATATGACGACGTAAATAATCGATCCGATAATCATCAATAATCGTGCCATCCTCTTCCATATGATCAATGGCTCCAAGACCGTTTTCAACAATGAATAATGGTTTCTGGTAACGATTGTATAATTCATTCAATGCGATTCTCAGCCCTTCTGGATCGATCTGCCAGCCCCATTCACTTGCCTCAAGAAACGGATTTTTTACTCCTCCCAGCAAGTTCCCTTCTGAAGTTGCTGCTTGAGGATCAGTCTCATTGATTGCCGTAGACATATAATAACTAAATCCGATGTAGTCCACTGGATATTCTTTTAGCAACTGGAAGTCTTCTTCCGTTTGCTCTAATTTTTCCGGATCGACTCCATATTTTTTATGGGTACGCGCTGTGTATGCAGGGTATTCTCCACGTACTTGGACATCCGTGCAGAAAAAATTGAATTCTTGGTTTTGGATCATTGTTGCTGCCTGATTGACTGGATTGGCATCGATGCTGTAAGTTGTTGCATAGATAATCATGCAGCCGATTTGGATATCCGAACGCAATTCGTGGCCGATTTTTACGGCTTTGCTACTTGCAACGAATTGATTATGCCATGCTTGGAAAATATTTTGGTACTCTCCTGCTCCATTGCTTTTTACTAATCCTTGACTTAAAGCTGGAAAGTGAAAGGCCGAATTGATTTCATTGAAAGTCATCCAATATTTGACTTTACTGCTGTATCTCTCTAATACTGTCTGAGCAAATCGTTCATAGAAGTCGATCAGTTTTCGATTTTTCCAGCCACCGTATTCTTTTGCCAAATGAAGAGGCATTTCGTAATGAGAAATCGTGATCACAGGTTCAATATCATATTTTAAGCACTCATCAATCAGCTGATCATAAAATTCTAATCCCGCTTCGTTAGGAGTACCTTCGTCTCCATTTGGAAAAATCCGTGTCCAGGCAATCGAAAAACGATAACATTTGAATCCCATTTCCGCAAACAAGGCAAGATCTTCTTTGAAACGATCGTAATGATCGATTCCGCGATGATTCGGGTAAATATATTTTTCTTGATCAATCGTCCAGTCAAATTCTTCACTGCCGATAATCGCAAAGCGCTGCTTACCTCCAGGCATAGCATCTGCAACGGATAACCCTTTTCCGTCTCGATCATAAGCTCCTTCTAATTGATTGGCAGCGGTTGCGCCACCCCATAAAAATTTTTCTGAAAAGCGTGATTGCATCCTGATTTCCTCCTTATTTTACAATTGCTAGAACATCTTCGTTTGCAATAATCTCTTTTTGGTCTAATTCAAGTATATCGGCAAATGCATCAGTATTCGTAATGACAACTGGAGTGATTACGCTATAGCCAGCTGCTCTAATTGCTTCGATGTCAAAACGAATCAATAAATCTCCTGCTTTGACGAGATCCCCTTGTTTGACTAAGATCTCAAAGCCATTCCCATTTAATTCTACTGTATCCATCCCGATATGAATCAAAATCTCCGCTCCGTCAGTCGTTGTGATCCCTACAGCATGTCCAGTTGGGAAAATAGTCGTTATCTCTCCGTCTGCAGGTGCAACTAGTTCTCCTAATTCTGGATCAATAGCGATACCTTTTCCCATCACGCCAGAAGAAAAAACTTGGTCTGGTACTTCACTCAATGGCAGTACTTTACCCGTTAAAGGACTTTTTAAGGTATGCCGTGCTGAAGTAATCGTTTCTCCTGCATTCGCATGTTTGTTTTCTAATTGATTGTCTTGTGTTTGTTCGTCAAATCCTAAAATCAATGTACCTACGAATGCAAGAACAAAAGCAATTCCTGTAGCTATTACTGCTACTGTCACATTTGACTCTACACCATCCACCGTACTAATGAAAGTCGGAATTGTCAATAAGCTGACCAAACTGCTGGAGAAAGCTTTTACTCCGGAAAATCCGATAATAGCTCCACCAATACCTCCAGAAATACAAGCGGCAATGAATGGTTTCTTCAAAGGTAATGTCACACCATACACAGTTGGTTCAGTGATTCCAAATAACGAAGTCACTGTAGAAGAAATCCCTAATGCTCGAAGTTTCGTATCTTTTGTTCGCAATGCTACAGCTAAAGCAGCCCCACCTTGTGCCAAGATGGCTGGAAGAAGCATTGGCATCAATACATCAAACCCATATTGTTCGATATTCAAGAACATGATTGGTACGAATCCCCAATGCATGCCGAACATCACGAATACTTGCCATAAACTTCCCATGATTAGACCTGCTACGATTGGACTAAATCCATAAATCGAGTTGAAGAGACCGCCTAAAGCATTACCGGCAACCGTCCCGATTGGTCCTAAAGCAAGAAATGTTAATGGAACCATCACTACTAAAACGACAAGCGGAACTAAAATCATTTGCAGAAATTGCGGAATCACTTTTTTTACGAATGGCTCTAATTTACTTTGAACCCATACCGCTAGAATGATTGGTATGACAGAAGAAGTATAACCAGATGGTGAAAGAATCACTGGGATCCCAAAGAAACTGATAGCTTCTCCCGCACCAGCAACTGCTGTGATAGCTGGGTACACAAGTGCCATAGCAATTGCTACTGCTAAAAACTGGTTGGCTTTGAACTTTTTAGCTGCTGTAAAAGCAAGCATGACAGGTAAGAAGGTAAAGACACCATCTGCTGCAGCAAACAATATTTGATAAGTACCGCTATCAGCTGTCAGCCAGCCCATCACCGTTGCCAATGACAAGAATCCTTTCAATACCCCGGCGGCTGCCATCGCCCCTAGAAAAGGTGTAAATATACTAGAAATGATATCAATTAGACGATTCAAAATATTTTTGGACTCTTCTTTTCCATCCTCCGAAACTGCAAGACCTTCCTCATCCACGATCGATTGATAAACATCTGCTACATTACTGCCAATCACTACTTGATACTGACCGCCACTTTGGACGACTTGGATCACGTCCGGGTCTTCTTTTAACTTTTGCGTATCTGCTAAAGATTCATCTTTTAATCTGAATCGCAACCGCGTAGCACAATGTACTAAACTTTTGACATTCTTTTGTCCTCCTACCGCTTCCCATACACGACGACCAACTGCTTGATTATCCATTGTTTTTTCCTTCTTTCTTTTTTATTTAAAAAATAAAAACCCAGATTGAAAAAAACAGTCACAAACATTCGTGAACCTATTTTTTCAATCCAGGTTTTGCCTGCCATACAGTAACAATCCTTATGATTGGATGCTTTTTTTCTCACTTACTACTCTTTGAATATGAATCGTTAAATAAATCTGCTCTGCGATCCCCATTTCCTGTTTTTGCGTTTGTCGAAGATACTCATTGATCCGTTCGACACAATGAAACGCTTTTGGATACTTTCCTTGAACTAATGCGTAGAGAAATTCATCTTGTTCGTCAGATCCTTCCCCTTTGAGATAACGCTGGGCAAAAAACTGCAGATGAGTAATGATACGCTGATAATTCAAAGATTCTTCATCGAACACGATGCCGAAGAATTTACTGATGATACTCAGTATATCTCTTACCATTGTGGTAGCGGTCATCGTCACTTGCATGTCTTCGTTTCCTTGTTGGCTATTCACAAAATGAAAGGCAATAAAACCGGCTTCATCCTCAGAAAGTTCCACACCCGTCTTTTGTTTCACGAACAAAAGAGCCTCTTTCGCTGCTTGATATTCTTTCGGATAAAATTTTTTTGTTTCAAATAATAATGGATTAGGCAGTTGAATATTTTCTTTTGCTCGTGTGATCGCATAATGAAGATGATCGGTCAATGTCAGATAAATATTAGGCGAAAATTCAACTTTTAGTTTATCTTCAGCCAGTTCGACTACTTGCTTGACCCATTCGATCTCCTCTGCCGGAATATCAGCCATCAGCTGCTGGAATTGGTTTTTAGCAAAAGAATCTCTTAAAACAAATTCTTTTTGGACAGCTTCTGGCGAAATCTCGTCCCCAATCTTTTTTTGAAAGGCTAGTCCTTTTCCCATACAAACGACTTCTTCCCCGAATCCATTTTTCGAAATGACGACGTTGTTATTCAAAATTTTATCAATTTTCATTTTGCTTCGCCCTCTCAAGAAAAATAAAAAAACCTAGAATTCGCCTACTGTTTCTTAGCTGAATTCTGGTTTTGCCTGCCGTACAGTAACAATCCATTTCTTATTCAAAATCATCATACCATCGAATTTTTATTTATGCAAGCCTTTTCATATAAAAAATAAAAAAACTGGAACACAAGTCTATCTAGAGAACAACCAAATCAGAGATGCACCTCTTTGCGTTCCTCTTTTTTTCAGCAAATTGGTTTTTCCTTATCGATTCATATCCTTTGGCTGTTTTTAATCTGTAACGACTTATGTCCCAGTATCCTAAAATGTTTTTGTCTCTAGATTGAAAGCAGATCTCATATCATCTGTCGCATCTTTTATCGGTGTAACACTTTCCAGTTCTCCTTGTACAACTAGTCGCGTGACGGCATCCATGTCGCCACAAGTAATTAGTGTGACAATTTCTTTTCCCTCGACTTCATTCAGTAATTGGGTATCTGTAGGAGCAACTTTTTCTTTAAAAAATGTTTTGTATGTATACACATTTTCTAAATCTGTCAAATAGATCTTGGCACCCATCTCTAAATTTTCCAGCGGTGTAAACAACAATTCAGGGTTCGTTGCACGATGGCTTGCTAAGGCATAATTTCCTTTTCCCATTTCTTGATCTGGAGATAATGTTCCTGCTCCGTAAAGTAGTGACGTATTATCCAAGCCTTTGAAAATCGGTAAATTGATTGAAACTGAAGGGACTGCGATACTAGCAATCACTGGTAGATCTGTTCCTCTCATCTGCGACCTCATGACCCCTTCTGTCGTCATTGGTTCTACCGCATCAAAGTCAAAACTGACATCTTTATCGTTATTCTTTTTCAGATCTTCTTTTGTTACATTCGCTATAGCATATTTATCTCCTGTCTCTCTGACAAGATAATCCTTGATCTGTTCATTGAAAATCAAAGCTAGTCCTACTAATAACAAGAGGAACAAGAGGATATTGACTAGCCATCTTTTTGCTTTTCCTTTTTTTTTCATTTTCTCTCCCTCCAGACTCATTTTACTGTTTTTCTTTTGCTCTTTCCAACAGCCGAATGACACATTTCTACAACTCTGTGTATTTTTTTCGTACACCTGCGCTTTTTTCTACAGGATATTTCAAATTATTTTTGATCAATTTTTCTTCAATGATCTCATCTAGATCCAGCTGAAGGTTGTCTGCCATCATGTATGAATAGATCAATACATCTGCCAGTTCTTCTTTGATTCGTTCTAATTGTGTTTCTTTTACTTCTTCCGGCGTTTTCCATTGAAAAAGTTCTAACAATTCAGATGCTTCCAATGAAATAGAGATAGCCAAATCTTTTTCGTTATGAAATTGTCGCCAATTACGTTCATCTCTAAACTGGTTGACTTTTTCCATGCTATTCATTTGCTTGCCTTCTTCCAATCATTTCTTACTTGATTAATCATACCATTTTTTTACATAAAAAATAGATGATGCTTTTAAAAAAACTCCTGTTTTCTTTTATTTAAAATAAATGTCATAGAAAATCAGTAATTTAGGTAGCCACCATGTGTATGCAGTAATGTGACTTCTTCCCCTGAGGCTTTTTGTTTTTCGATACGTTCTTCTCCCCAAACAGACATCGCTACTAGAATCTCTCTTAATGATTTTCCTTCTTCGGTGAGCGAGTACTCTACTTTAGGCGGGACTTGGTTATAGACTTTTCGATGGACAATGCCATCTTGTTCTAACTCTCTTAACTGCTGGGTCAGCATTTTTTGTGTGATCGTAGGGATTTTCTTGCTTCTCCACGCCTAAAATAAGCGATATTGCTCTTCCCTTTATCTGGTGTAAGCAAAGCAGTTAGCATTTTGACGATCGTGGGTTCCGCTTTTCACTTCTTATCTACTTAGTATCATGAAGTATACTTTCGTACTAATACTAAGTAGCGAAAGTGTCAACTACTTTGTTTAACTACATAGCAAAAGAAACAGAAGGGTGACAACGGTCATCACGCTTCTGTTTCTTTTGAATATGCTGTGTTGTTGTCTCTATCTCCGTGTAGACTTTCCTCAAGCTTATCCTTTGACAGTAAGTCAGTAGGCTGATTTGCTCTTTCTAGATGCCAGATACATTTCTACAAAGAAACAGTGATTCTGCTTTGAAAAATCGATTTTTAGTTCTGCATTTTCGTAAACATCCAGCATTTTTTTCGCACTGTATAGACCTAACCCGCCATTTTTTTTAGAGGTTTTTCCTCTTTTGACCATCTCCGATAGCGTCAAATTCGTTGGATTTGCCTTGTTCGCTATACTAAAACGTAATCCCTCTTTTTCTTCCAGCAGATTGATCGTAATCGGACTCTGATCGGCTACACGATGATCGAATGCGTTAGAAATAAAAATAGATAAACAGCGAATAAAAACAACCAGATCAATCGGGATTGTTTTCACTTCGACAGGAATAACTACTTGGATCGGGATTTTCTCCGATTCTGCTTTTTCTAGAAATTTTAAAAAGACACCCCTGACAGCTGGGGATACAATATTTGTTAGCTGTTGTATTTGCGGTTTTTCAAAAATAGCTGCAGAATGATCTTCTAAGATTTCTAAAAATTCCAACGTTTCTTTTTTATTTTCCTGAAGAATAATTTTTAATGAAAACAGTAGACTTTTATAATCATGTTTGAATTCCTCTAGATGATGGTAATATTCTTCATTTATTTGATACAGTTGAAGCGATTCCTGATGTTGTCTTTCTTTTACTTGGAAACTGATCAACATAATGGAAAAAAACAAAGAAAAAAAACTGATGACTATCGACAAAAGAGATAGAAGCAGATAATTAGATGAGCGGAAGTGAACACTTCCCAATACCAAGTAAATCACGCCCCAGCTTAATAAAATACAAATACCTCCAAAATAGTGTTCAGTTGGATAAGTAAAAAGCAAGTTGAGAAATCTCGTCTGTTTGTCTATACTTTTTACTAATAGATAGAAAATAAATGCGATAAGTAGTGCAAAAAAACTTGCTGTTCCAAGATGTCTCTTTCCTAAATAATCCATCAGATCAAAAACCAGAAAAAAGCTGAGTCCAGTGATAGCAAAAAAAAGATTACTGATCAAACAGCTGATAAACAGGTTTTTCGTAGTAAAATAAAAAAGAAACATCAATAATAAGCCAACTAGGTAAGGAAAGCTCACTTTAGGGATAGGAAGTAAAAGTGTCACCACCATCAAAGCTATACAACCAAAGCTGTTTTTTACTAGCAGTTGTTTCGAAAAGAATAAATAGATACCTAAATCTAAAATCAAAGTAAAGGTCAAATAAAGTGTCACTGTTGCGACCATCTTATTCCTCCATTGTTTTGTTTCAAAATGTACACATATTTTTTTAATAGGAGCCTGCATATGAAAAAGTATTTTATCATAGAAGATAACCAGTTTCACAGCGAATGGATCATCAAAGAATTGGTCAATCATCATATCGAGAATATCGTGCAGCTCACTTCTGTCTCTCAAATCAATCAGTTGATCCAGTTGGGCACTATTGATAATCACGATGTTTTCTTTATCGATATCGACTTGAAGCAATCACTCACAGGTATTGATGTCGCCGAACAAATACGTAAAAAAAATGCACATAGTAATATTGTTTTTTTCACCGCTTATACGAATTTTGCAGTAGAGATCATCAATCGGAAAATCCTTCCGATTGGATATATCAGAAAAGACAGGAATTTATCTGAACAAATTCGTCAAGTGCTAGAACAGATCAATTGGAAAGAACAGCAGATCGTAAATGTCGATAAAATCTTTATTGATCAAAAAGGTGGAAGTCTCGTCCTGTATCCTCGGGAAATTTTATATATTGAAAGTATCAAAGGTTTGAAAAACCAAGTTATGGTCAAAACAACTACAGAAGATAAATTAGTGAATACTTCTTTAAAACAATTGAAGACAGAGTTAGAAAAGTATGCTTACTTTTTACTATTAAAATCTTACTGTATCAACTTATCGCAATTGCAGAAAATTGATTCTGCTCATTATGTGTTAGAATTTTTCAATGGTGACTCCTTACTCGTTGGTCGAAAGATCTTTGAAAAGACAAAGGAACGTTTCCATGACTTCCAAAAAACTGCTTCGAGTTGATGAATAAGAGCTGAGACGTAAGCATAGCAGACTTCAGGGAGTAGGCCTTGAATCGGCTCCACTCCCTGAAGTCATTGATTTGATTTTACGCTTTCCCTTCTGTAGGAGCATCTGTTAACGACCATGTGAATGTTGAAACGTAGTTGTCTACGGCATAATTGGATACAGGAACAAATAATTCCACTGATTGTCTCCCTTGTTCCACATTCTCTCCTAATGAATAAATCCATGTGCCAATCCCTTCATTTGCTCCTGCAGTTACTAGATCTACTGCCTGATCTGCTGGGATCTCAATTCCTTCAGCGCCAGTACCAGAAATAGTAGATGGCGTTCCACTGCTATTAGTTGCGCTATTTCGAATCACGGCGTTTTTGAATTTCACCTTTGAACCAGTTAGTTTATTCGTATCAGATGTTGTACCAATAAATTCTGTTCGTTTGACTGATAGTTTCCAACCGGCATAATTTCCGCTTTTATCCGTTACTTGTACGAAATTCTGTACTTGTGTTGCTGTCCCTGTACTGTCCGTTCCGTTTTGTAATGCAGCATATACTGTTTTTGCTGTACCTAACTTGATTGTTCCAAAATCAAGATCTGGAGCTTGGTCAATCGTCAGTAATCCGGATGTTCCCTGATTTGGTTCGTCAGGTGTAAACGGCGTATCGGGATCATTTGGATCAACAGGAGGAACTGGAACAACGTCTTCAGGATTTGCGGCATCTGGTTTTGTTACAGAAATCGTTCCTTCTGTAGTGGCTGAGCTCTTATTCTCAGCAAAAACACTTTGTGTACATAATAATAGACTTCCAGCTAGAACGGTACTTAATGCAATTGTTTTTTTCATTTCTTTTTCCTTCTTTCTTTTAAAATAAATAATCCAGCAAATAAGCCAATAAGAATGACTCCAACAAATATCAGCCATCGCCAGTCAAATGTTTCTGGCTGATTTTTTAAATCAATATCCTTTTCATTCAATTGGTCCGCTGCATCATCAGTTATTTCAAAATCGGTATGGAGATTCCAGCGTTTTTCTTTCCAAGCACCCTTCACAACCGCTTGATAATGTCCCGGAGCTAATTTTTTTCCTTCTAATGGGACAAGTAAATCAAAATTTGTATTGGGTGCTACATCTATTTTTTCTTTTTTTATTGAAAGGTAAGGCTCTTTTGTTTCTTTTTTGTAGATTTCAACCGATGTAGTCAAGCCGAACATATAAGAAGCATTTGGATTTTGAAGATTCGCCTTAATCACATTTCTTCCATCGCTTTGATCCGCATAAGCTTTTTTTAATTTCAAATCTGGGGAAGACTCTTTTTCGCTATTTCGAATCAAGATTGCTTTCACTTGAGAAAACTGATTGACGACACCAACTGTACTTTTGTTAGAAACGTTCTCTTTTTTTTCTTGAAACGTGATCCCTCCTGCGACCACACCAGCCAGCTCTTTTTCTGGCGCTTTCAGTGAAAGTGTCTCAGTGACCGCACTTTGAGGAGGAACAGTTATTTCTCCCACTGTTTTTGCTAAGTTTTTCATATCATAACTTAATGTTTCATCAAATTTACTTTTTGATTCTCCATATTCGATCACACCGTTTGAATTCGTCGTAGCGGAGTGGATCAATGTCTCAACTGTTACTGATTTATCTGTTCGGTTAAAGACCGTGTAGGGGATTTCCTGTGTTTTCCCAGGCTCCATCCTTACATTTATATATGTTTTGTTCTTATCAATCTGATTAGCCGGTAATTCAAAATCTACCGCAAAATTGAATTCGGAGGCATGGACAGGTGTCTGCCAAAGGATGAATCCAAGGAGAAGGATCAGAAGTAAAGAGCAGTTGTTTCGATGACTTTTATTCCATATTCGATTCATCAATCATCCTCCTTGATCTTTATTCTGTCGGCGCATCTGCTAATGTCCATGTTATCTCTGCTGAGTAATTACCAGCTATCTGATTTTCTTTGGTTAAGACAAGTTTAAACGCCCGACCGTTATTTAAATATTCTGAATAATCTGCTTGCACATTCGTTGAATTTTGTCCTCTGACAATTTCCAGTTCTTCTTCATTCACTAATTGATACTCCTCAGCTTTCTTGAAATATAGGACATCCTGCATAGAAAATCCTGCATCATTTGTGAAAGGCTGAGATAATTTTATCGTTAAGATCCATGGACTTTTTGTTTCTCGCTGATCATAAATCCATAATTTTTCCTGCCCATCCATTTGGCCAAATGCTTCTTGTATCAAACCAGTTGCTTTGATCTGACCAAAATCGAGTTTGGAAGGGGCAAGAAATGAGAGACCACCTTCTACTACGATCTTCGTAGCAGGTGCAAAAGGCGGGGCATCATGATAAACAACTGGCGTATCACTTGGATTGTGATTCCCAATTTCATCGTTGGTACTTGGCTTGTTCTGCACACCCTTAGCAGCAGCTTCTCCTGCTTGGTCGTTTAATACAATTTCTAATACATCTCCTGCAAAAAGTTGATTTTCTGGGATAGAAAGAACAAATTTCCCTGTATCATCAATAGTTGTTTCGGACAAAACAGCTTGATTTTTTTTCAATGAAACCAAAGCTCCTGCTTCACCTGTACCTGTGATCGTGCGAGAAGCTGCATTGATCAATGTGGTACTTAAATTAGCAGGTTCAGGGGGAATCACATCGACTGTCGTTTTGGAAGAGTCCAGTTCTGTCACTTCTTGGCCGCCTCTTACTTTTTTAGCAGCAACTACTTGCACTTGATCCCCCGTTGTTAGTCTTTCTTCGTTGGGTACTTGAACTTCAAACAAACCGCCTTGTTCGCCTTCTCCCCACGGATTATATCCTGCCCCTTCATTTTCATCTGTTTGTCCTTGTGTGAGAGCAGTAATTTCTACAGGTGATTTCGTCGTATCTGCATAAGTAATACGTAAAGTCACTTCTACTTCGCCTGTCCAAGCATCTCTTGGCTTTGCCTCGACACCTTCGGGAACAACGACATGCCCATAGATTTTTTCATCTGCATTCGTTGGTACTCTTAAGGATTCAATCATCGGAAGCTGGTTATTGGCACTGATTCGATTATAATTTTTCATTCCGGCACCTGTCTGAGCAAATTCATTTGTTAAACCTGCACTAGGGCTTGATACAAAATTACCTAAGTCGGTTCCATTGATCGATAAGTCTGTCATATCAGAAAAATAATCCGGATCTTTTTCAAAGTTATCGAACGTTGCTCCTGCCTTTCGCCATAAAGCAATTTCTGAATGAGCGATCTTCAATGAAGAATCGCCATTTCCTTGAAATACCCAGCCACCTATGCCATTAGTCTCGCTTCCGATCCGTTTGTTTTGGAAATCGAAATAGGTAGGAGATTCTAAGTGTACATTCAACACATCCCCACTGATGATGCCAGTCTTATCTTCCCCAGTTTTCCCGACCATGACTAAATAAGTTTTTTCGCCAGCCATAAAGTTCAAATCAATATCTCCAGTTGTATCTACGGTAGCTCCGGAATCTGCGCGTATATCGATATTTGATTTTTCTCCAGTAACCGTAAAATCAGCTGACCCTGGACTTTCTAGAAAACCAGAAGCGTCATAAAATTGGATCGCTTGGTTTCCTTGATTGAGTCTGTTCACATAAGATTTGCCATCCCCTGCATTTCTTACCTTCAGTGAGCCTCCATTAGTTACTGTTAGTTTTTGCGTACCGTTCTCAAAACGAACTGCGCTAGAACGACCACTTTGCTTATCAATATCGATGACTGATCCGGCTCCTTCTACGATCAAAGAAAGTCCTTTCCCTACAAAACGCATCCCATTGTTTCCAGGTTGGTCGCCATCTCCAGCCATTTTAACCGAGATTTGTCCACCACTTGATACATGGATTTGACTAGAATCTCCTTGCAGGCGAAATCCGCCAGTAGTCGCTGTATTGATTGTGATTTTCCCATCATTCGACACAGCGACTCTTGATCCTGAGCCTCTCATTTGGATAATTCCGCGATTGTTGTCGTTGGTAATATTGATCTTTGTATTTACCGAAAATTCACTTCCTGAGCCACTGACTTCAAATGTGACATTCCCGGGTAGCGTATCGACAGCCTCTCCTTCATCGCTGACGCCATCTGCCCGATCATAGTCAAGAGAGACCTTTGAACCACTCAAGATATGGAGTCCTGGTGCTGTTTTTCCACTGCCCGTCTCATCACCTGAATCTAGAAAACCATAGAATTTTCCTAGATATGGTCCATAAAGCTGACTACCATTGATTACATTTAGCTGATAGCTTCTACAAAAATAAGCTTTACCCGGAGCGGCATTCATCCCTTCTTTCACTGGTTGGACATCCAATACACCGGAAACACCATCTAATGTGACAGTTGCACGAGGGGCGTAAATCAGGCCTAATTTAGAACCATCATATAAGTCAAGTTTCCCGGTAAATTTTATTTCTCCCGTAAAATGATATCTGTTTCCCCAAAAATCGGACATATAAGCAATGATAATGGCATTTCCATCGATATTTGGTATCAACCCACCTGGATGAGCTGCCGTTCCTTTAAAATTCTGAAACTCGATCGACTGAGGTGTCTCATTGATATAGATGTGATGTGTGCCGAAATTATGAGCAAGTCCGCCAAAATCGATAACGATATCTCGCTTGATCTCCAATTCCCTGTCTAAAGTCAAAGGCTGAGTTAAACGAATCTTAGCTACTGATTCGTCTGCGAGAAGCTGCGTCAGTTCTTCTGTTGTGGCAGCTTCGCTGTACCCATCCGCTGAAACAACTCTAACCTGTACCTCTTCACTGCTATCAGACGTTTGTTCAGCTACTTCTGAGGTCTCACTTGTCTTATTTTCTTCTTGCCTTGTATTAGAAGTAGGCGCCTCACTTTGGGATTCTGTAGTTTCAGAAGTAATTAATTCTTCTGAAAAAGTAGTCTTGTCAAAACTTTGATTCTCTGATTGCGTTGATTCGCTTGTTTTCTCTACATCGGCAAAAACGGATGTCACCATCAAGAGAGGGAAGACAAACAAAATCGACGCAATCAGCTTTTTTACATATTGATTCATTCTCCACCATCCTCTCTGACGTTTTGACAATTTTATTTTAACGTTTTAATTTATTTGTAATTGTACTTTCATATTTAAAATATGTATTTTTATGGCAAATTTTTCTGTTAGGTGAAAATTTCTTTTTTGTACAAAAACATACTAAGATTAGAGGGGAACATCATTGACGAATGATGTTCTCCTCTATTTTCTATTTTTAGATTATAGTGAAGAATGAAAGAAAGTTCGAACAAAGCCTTGAGGACTACGAGTCCCTATCAAAAACCGAACTTCTTTACTGTCATTTTAGAATCAGGTTTACGTATGTTGGGGCCATGAGCCCGTGTATAGGAAATTGGAATCGAAATGAAGCAGTAAAGTTCTTTCAAAACTTAAAAAGGAGGAAAACAAATGCCTTACATTCTTGCATTAGATGTTTCAATGGGACACAGCTACAGTGTCCTATACAAAGACGACACCTGCTTATTTGAAGACGAGATCGAACACACTCAAAGAGGATTTCATGCATTACTCGAAGAGATCCAGCACTTGCCTGAACGTCCATTGATTGTTTTTGAAGCAACGGGGATTTATTCCAGACCAGTCGAAAAGTTCTTTCAAGATCATCACTTTTCTTACTGTTTGTTAAACCCGTTAGAAGCGAAAAAACAGATGGAAGAAAACACCTTACGCAGTTGGAAAACAGATAAATCGGATGCCCATCGGCTCGCACAGACTCATCTTAAAAATCAACGTCAGCCAAAAGAAGTACAAAGCAATTTTTACTTAGAGATGCGCGATTTAGCCCGTTTTTATCAAGAAATTGAGAAGAAAATCACTCGTCTGCGCATGGATTTACACAACTGCCTTCAGTTGACTTTTCCAGAGCTTGAACAGTTCTTTTCAAACAGGATGACCCCTTACGCATTGACATTGATCCGTCTTTTTCCCCATCCAGATTTTGTATTGGCATCTACTCGGACAAAAATAAAAAATAAACTGATCAACGAAACACGGAAAAAAATCTCCGCGAATCGTGCCGAGCAAAAGGCAGATCAAATCATCCACTATGCACAGTGTGCCTATCCAGCTGTTGAAAAAGACAGTATTCACTGTCAAAAAACGATCTATTACGCCGAACTTCTCCAAGATTTACTCGAACAAAAAAAAGCACTGGCAACACAAATGATCAAAAAAGCCGAAGCCTCTCCTTGCTTTTTGTTGTACCAAACGTTCCCTGGGATTGGCGCACTCACAGCCGCTTTATTGCTCGGTGAATTAGGAGATATCACACGATTTAAAACCCATAAACAATTGAATGCCTTTGTCGGAATCGACATCCGACGGTATCATTCAGGTAAGTATACTGGCCAAGACCGCATCAATAAGCGTGGTAATCCCAAAGCACGGAAAATTATTTTCTTCACCATTCGAAATATGATTCGCCAGCAACGCGCAGCTCCTAATCATATTGTCGATTATTACTACAAATTAAAAAAGCAACCTATCCCTAAGAAAGATAAGGTTGCCACAGTTGCTTGTATGAACAAGCTTCTGAAATGTATGCACGCTATGGTTAGGGCACATACAGAGTACGACTATGCGTACGCGGTCTCAGTGGACCATTAACTAAACCACTTACAGTATACCACTTCTTTGCCCAGATCGAAAATTTTTTACGAACGGGGCTTTATTTAGTGTGCCTTGATTTTGTCGCTTTCGTTTACGAGCTATTTTTCTTGCACCTTTTACTTGACTAATCGTAGGAAAAAGGCTGTGACAAAAGTCTTGTCACAGTCCCTTATTCCGAACAACCGATGTCCTCCTGACAACTCTTCGGTCACAACCTCCATTTTAACAATAAACCTGTAAATGTGAGGGTAACACTTTGATTGTCACAGGTAATTTATCCCCTTCATCTCCATCAACATTCGTCGTCAATTCTTCCTCATCAGCTAATGACACAACTAATTGCTCACAAGTAAGATAGGCTAGATTTTTCGTAGATTCATCTACTCCTTTTAATAGGTCTGGCAATGTTTTAAGCGTATCGATCAAAGAAGAATCTTTTAAATAAACCAAATGGAGCTTACCATCATCCACTTTTGCATTTGGAAGTAATGTTTCAAAACCGCCGACTGAGTTAGTTAGTCCTATCAGCAAGGTACTGCTCTCAATTTCTTCCTTCTTTCCATCAACTTCTACGTGAAACGAGTAGGATTGTGTGGAAGCTAACTGTTTGATTCCTGACATGAAATAAGCTAGTTTTCCAAATTTCGTCTTCTTCTCCGCATCTACATCATTGATTGCTTCAGGGATAGAGCCAATTGCGACGACATTCATAAAATAGTCGTCATTTATTTTTCCAATATCCAATGGCTTGACTGATTCAATCGAAAAATGATTGATCGCTTCCTCAGGTTCTAGCGGTATCCCTAATGCTCGAGCCAAGTCATTCACCGTACCCAATGGGAAAAATCCGAAATTTGGCCGATGTTCTTGTTCAGCGATTCCACTGATTCCTTCGTTGACTGTTCCATCTCCGCCCATGACAAACACACTATGATACCCTTCCGTAGCCGCTTCGCGAGTAAAGTTTTTTGCATCCCCTGCTTTTTTTGTATGCAAGACGACCACTTCATCAAACACCGATTCCAATTTTGCTATCGCTAATTGCTCAAATTCCTTTGCTTGTTCACCGCCTGAACTGGGGTTTACCACTAATAAAACTTTTTTCATCACTTTCTTTCCCTTCTGATTGATTTCTTTAATATAACGATAGCATAAAGAAAAAAATTAGGCTGTGATGAAGTACTGTTCATGAAACATTCATTTATTTTTTGACAAGATAAAACACCCATACTATGAAACTGAGGAAAATTAAAACAATGATATAGGAAATAAAAGAAAATGATACGCATTGTATACCTAATAAAGTAAAAATTTTAGGTGGCAGATAAAAACACAAAAATAGCAAGAAAATGTAATAGCGTTTCTTCCACTTTTTGTTATCAGACCTTATAGCGATCAGAGGAATACCAAATGCATAACTGAAAAACTCTTGATGTACTGTTAATATGTCACGACCTTGAATAATAAATGCGACAATCCCCGCTATAATTAGTGTGCCTAACACCAAAACGGAAAATTGATGAATATATTTTATATACAAATGATCCATTGTACTTCCTGCCTTTTTATTTGTGAGAAAAACAAATCCGTATACGTGAATAACTTCTAGAAATAAAAGAAATTTGCAAAACCACTCCATTTATCTACTTCTACGTGCATTTTTTGATATTGTTTTCTTTATTTAAGATTATACAGAAAAATATCTAGGGTCGCTGGATTCTAAGTAAAAAAAATTTTTAAAATAAAAAGAACTAAATCAAGTAGTAATTAAACTACTGTTGATTTAGTTCTAATAAAAAGATTTAGATGAACAGTTTTATTGATTTAAATAGTTCATATTTTTTATTTATACCGCTTATTTACTACTTGCTGTACTAGAATCTGAAGTGAATGTACTCAAAACATTTTCAAAGTCTTTGTCTTTGATTTTTACATTAGCGTCTTTCAATACTTCGCCAATTACTTTATTCTGGAAGGTACTGTCACTTAATTTTGTGTCTGTTGCAATTTCTTTCAATTCTTTTTTGTATTTATCCATGTCGTTGCCTTTGTTTTGGTTTTTCATCATTTTAACCACATAATATTCCGTAGTATAAGTTGAAGCATTGGTAGAAGTGATCACATCAGAAACTTGACCATCTTTCAACTTAAAGGCTGCTTCTTTGACTTCTGCCGGAACCGTTGTAGTAGTGGAATCAAATTTCACTTTTCCGCCATCTTCTTTTGTCGTAGTATCAGTTGACTTGTCTTTGGCTAATTTAGAGAAATCGTCTCCCTTATCAGCAGCTTTCTTCACATCTTTTGCATCATCTTCACTTGCTACTTGGATAATTTGAGCTTCCACTTCTGGATGGAAAGATTCCCAAGCCGTTTTTAAATCTTCATCGGTCAATTTGATATGTTTCTTTAGACCTTCTTGAAAGGCTAGACTTTGTTTGATACTGTCTTTGAATGTTTGTTCTGTGTAACCTGCAGATTTCAATTGTGAATCAAATGAATCACCCAATTGTTTCTTTGTTTGATCATATTGGGAATCGATTTCTTTGGTTGATACGTCATCTCCATATTTATCTTCAAATACTTGATAAACGATCAACTGTTGCACAGCGGAATCTGCTCCTTGCATTTTTTTCAAGCTATCCATTACTTCTTGTTCGCTGATTGTACCGCCTTTATAACTAACGGCTGTTTTTTCACCGGCATTCGTACAGCCTGACAATAAGCCAGTGCCTAGTACGATGGCAAGTGCTAAAAATCTTTTTTTCATTTATCAATTCTCCTACTTTTCGTTTTTTGCGAATTGCTAAAAACAAAGGTGTTCAAGATGAAAATCATCAAGAACACCTTTACTAATCTGCTCGATACATCCTGAATAGATATAAGGCTACACAATCCAGAAAGTTCGCTCAGCAGAATAAATGTCAAGTAGCACATCACACCTTAATATACTACTTCTTTTGTTACCGTTTTTCAAGTCTATCTTGCGTTCCGTATTTAACGTAACTAATTCTTAGAACAAATGTTATCTATTTTGTTTTTCTTCTTCCGCTGTTGGGATATTCAAATCGGACACTTTTATGTTCGATTTTCCAGACATTTTTTTGTTGTTTTTATTAGAAAAAGTTTGTTTTTTCATTTGTTTTCTAAAGCATGATCTTCTTGTTTCCTATTTTGGTCAGATATGGATCATGCGTGACCACGATAACTAACGTACCTTGGGAAGCCTGTTGCGATAAAATTTCAACTACTTTATCCTTATTTCGTTTATCCAATGACCCAGTTGGTTCATCGGCTAAAATGATTTTGCTATTCTTCAATAAAACTCTCGCACAGGCGATTCTTTGCTTCTCACCACCAGATAATGTGTAGATAGGCGTACTTAGCTTCTTGTTTATATTTACTTTTTTCAATGCCTCATACTTTGCTGTTCGCTTATCTGAAACATTTAAATTCGAAAACTTCAATCCAATATCTAAATTAAAATCGATTGTTTCATATTCAATCAACCCAAAATCTTGAAAAAGAAAAGATATGGTATTTCTTTTTATCAAGCGCTTCTCTCTTCCAGTTAATTGTTTCGTCTCTTGATCGAACAAATAGAATTGTCCTGAACTGAACTGATCATTCAATCCTAATATATTCAATAACGTACTTTTACCTGCTCCACTTTCTCCAACAACAGTCACAAGATCCCCAGCATCCGCAGTGAAACGATCCAAATGAAGAATCGTTTTGTTTCGAATGATTTTTTTCGCACCTTTTATCACTATCAACGGCTCCAATTGTTAACCTCCATTCATCAGCAATAACTGACTTTTCTTTTCTGTAGACAAAATAAAAACAACTGAAAGAATAAAATCAATGAAGCTAAAGAAAAAAATATTAAAAAGATATTTAGGCTCTCTTTCTATAAGAAAAAGGAAGATTACACTTGTCGTTCCCCATTTGATGAGGTTCATCATGAAGAAATCTTTATACGTTTCAAAGAGCGAATAACCACTTGAACGAAAGATAGCGATTTTCCGACAATTGTAGACAAAATATATGCATAACATGACATAGCTCAACAAGAAGAAAGAAAAGAAAGTGAGAAAACATATCTGTATCAAGTAATGAAATGATCTGCTTAACACTTTGACAGCTATCTCTTCAGTCTGAGTATACGGAAATGATAACTGCAAGTTATCACGTAACTGACTTTCTTCAATCAGCTCAAATAACCTTTCTTTCGACAAAGAGCCTATTTTGATCTTTAACGGTGGATAGATTTCTCCGCTGAGAATATTCCTTTCCCAATACGTACTGTTTTTCAATGTCAGTATTTCAACAACCGGATAATGTTCGATCCAGGGGATAGAAGGAATAAATGTATAAATGGGTTGATTGTTTTTTATAAATAGAAATTCCGGTTCTTTTTCACTGATTTCTTGATAATATTCTGTTATTTGCGCCAGGTCATTTTTTAAATCTGTATGTCTATATCGTTCAGGGATCAATATAACAGGGTGCGTTTCTTCTTCGGTTATTTGGATCAACCTTCCAGAGACATCAATCAAAGGAAATTTCTTAAGATAATTCAGATTTATTTTTATCCCTCTGCCAAACTGTTCGTTTTCTTCATTCAAGTAATCTGATACATTGACTAATATACTTCCATTTTTATTCAAAGTTTCATATAATTCCTGATCTGCTGCTGATGCAAAACGATTGGAATAAATAAAATCCACGTGGTTTTTCCCGATGGTTACTGGATAAAACACATAATAGTCTTCATCAGCGATTTCTTTTGGAGGTTCATGGGAAACAGCTAACTGTGAAGAAGAAAAAACGATAGTTGCTAATTCGACATTGGCAA
Organism: Enterococcus sp. ZQ21; assembly: GCF_030053755.1. NCBI lineage: Bacteria > Bacillati > Bacillota > Bacilli > Lactobacillales > Enterococcaceae > Enterococcus > Enterococcus sp. ZQ21. The sequence continues at coordinate 583,063 of NZ_CP125658.1, read as the reverse complement.
CGGTCAAAAGAAGAGAAAACAACAATCCAAATATAAAAAGAATGTATTGGATATAGTTGAACGCTTCTCTTAACGAAGCGATTTTTTCAACTAATAAAAGAGAAATCAAAGAGATACCATATATTCCGCTGAACAAGAAAACGTACATCTGGAACAAATAAAGAAATTGCTCCTTATAATACATAAAAATAAAACCACCAATGATTCCTGCAATTATGAATGTAATAATGATTTTCTTTTTCCCCAATAAACACCACAATACTTGATGTAATGAAAAGCCATTATTCAACAATAAACTGATTTCTTTATTCATCAATAAGAAAAAGGACGGTAACAAAAGGAATAAAAGAATCAACCCAATAGTTAAATACACTCGATAATTATATACGTCTGTACTTGAAATAACCGAATACGAATAGCTATTTTCAAAGTCTTCAAAAATATTAGTGGCATAATCAGTGTGAAATGCTTGATTGAATCGATCAGTGAATAGTGAAATGAACCGTTCATAGGCTTCTTTTTCTCTCGTCATCAAGAAAAATTCACCTTCAAAATCTTTTATTTTGATCGATTCTTCAATGGACGTTACGCGAAAGGAGGTATTAGAATAGGGTACCTTCTCGTGAGAAGCTTTGACATCCCCTTGATAATACAATGTCATTTCAAGCTTTGGCTGTATCTTGAAGTTCAAAGATGTATCTACTTCATTGGATTCATTTACTGTTTTTTTCATATAAGAAAGCTCAGTTTCTGATGAGACATTTTCAAATACCATGATTAGCTGCTCATATTCTTCTTGCCCAATAAAATGTTGTGGCAATCGAATCGGAGTATAAGTATCTGTTTGATGGAAAAATTCATTTGTCCGATAGAGTACCTGTTTATTTACACTAACCAAGGCAAAACCACTCATGATACCGATTACTATGATTGTGAGTAAAACTGTGAACTTTTTTTTGATTATCACCACTCTCCCTTACTTAAATGATTCTTCGATAAAATCATACCGTTTTTCATCAAAAAAACGTATCTATCAAGTGTATAGGTCATGTAGAATAAATCTATATACTGTAGAATCGAAAGGAGAAGAAGATGAACATCGGAGAAAAAATACGAACTTACCGCAGAAATTGTAAGCTTACGCAAAAAGAATTAGGCGAAAAAATCGGTGTTTCCGATAAAACGATTTCTAGTTGGGAAAATTCTCGTACAATGCCAGACCTTGAAATGCTGTCACTTTTACATCAGACTTTAGGTCTGCCGATTGATTTTCCTTCTATTGAATCAGCTACCGAATCAATAGAACCAACATTGCCGGATGAACCTCTTGTTATCAAGAAATCTTATTCATCAAAACAACCCTTCTCACTCAAAAAGACACTATCTTTCTTTCTGCTCGTCTTTTGTTTGGTCTATCTTTTTCTTATCAATTATCAATACAAAAATGAAACGATTGATCGATTCAATCCTTTTTTGAAACCACAAATCGGCTATACCACACTCCCTGTAGGATACGTGGACAATTCCATCGAACATTGGGTATGTAATGATATCTTTGGCCATGGTACATGGCTGTCTTTTCACGCTGGAGAGGTAGAAAAAGGTAAGAATCATGCTGTAATCAAACACAAAGGAAAACACGTCATGAACGTTCGCCTGCTCTCTTGGGAAGCCATTCCCTCAGATTACCAAGAAATCCTCATCCAAGACTATGACGACGCCTTAAAAAGAACCCCTCAGGAGCCAGATAGGCATTAAGTAGGAGATGAACGTAGAGATAGAACAATGCACATGATCTTATCAAAAAAAACAAGGGTACAAATTAATTGAAAAAGCTTTGAGATGAAAGTTCCTAAATAAAAAAGTTCAGAATGATAGGTAAAAAAAAATGACTAACTATTCTAGTATTAGGCTATTTGTATTATTCTTCTGTTATTTTTCTATCAAAAAATCCAGAAATAACTAAATATAGGTATTTCTGGCTTATAGTATAATATTTACGCCACAGCCTCCCAATGATTCTTTTTGGAATCATAATCAAGGACGAACATACACAAAAATATTTTGCCCATTCGATCCGAATAGATTAACGACTAATCTAGTAAGTAATATAGATTGGTACGTGGTCAAACCAGCAAATGGAAAAGTTATTTAAGCAATTAATTTTTTCTGTTTAAACTATGAAGTTAAGTTCATTGATTAATTTTCTGAAGATATTAGCTTAATAAAAAGTTGTCTATTCTACCCCAAGGGCTTTAAAGACAGCATCTTCCGGCGTTTGATAAAAAATCAAATTAAAGGTACCCATTAATTCTGGGGGTACAGTTCCAAATCCAAATAGTGATACCTGACGCAATGGCGTGAAGAAATAGCAGCAACCAAGGCTAGAAAACTTTGGAAAAATACGGAAAAATTAACCAAAAAATTATAAAGAGGATATGTTGAAAAATTCTTTATCTCCAAATAAGCAGAAAAAAGCCAACTGAAATTGGCTGACAGATAATTTTGAGTTTAGAATTCCCGCAGAGAAAATTCATTTATTACTACTTGTTGATTATCGCGATATTGCTATCATTAGTTAGTCCATTAAATTCAAGCTTAATGCAGGATCAGTAAATAATATGTTAAGTGCTAGACTCGCTACCCGCCAAGTCAAAGTGAATCCAATCGTTCATTCTAATCGTGATACTCATTACCGACGGCCCAATTAGTTCGAACAAATGGAAGAAGTGAATTTATCTCGCTCCATTTCTAAAAAGGTTACTCACCAGCAAGCTCAGCCTTCGCAAGTTTGTTTGGCATCATATCAACGAATAGGATTATATTGTGTGCTCAGTCCTCTCTAATAACGGAAAAGAATGTATTTAGTAAAAAGGGAAGAGAATTATTCCCATCCCCTTTCATACATTTTATTATTGTCGTTCGCACTCAAAGTAGTGATTAAAAAATGTTGCTTGAGCTACTACTAGAATTTGAACAATCTAGTAGTAAACATTCAAGTCTTTAGATTCATCAGACAAATAGATACTATTAGCTGTTCAGTTCATTATTTCTAGACGATCGTTGTTTTAAGTTAATATACTGATGAATAAAAAAATGCTCGAAACGCTTTAATATCAACGTTTCGAGCAATGAAATAGTTGTTAACCCACACTACCTTCCATCTCATAACTGATCAATCGGTTGAGTTCGACTGCATATTCCATTGGAAGTTCTTTGGTGAATGGTTCAACAAAGCCCATGACGATCATTTCAGTTGCTTCAGATTCGGTCAGGCCTCGGCTCATCAGATAGTAGAGTTGTTCTTCTGAGATTTTTGAGACTTTGGCTTCGTGTTCTAAAGAGACTTGGCTGTTGTGGATCTCATTGAATGGGATCGTATCGGATTTCGACCATTCGTCCATGATGATCGTGTCACATTCGATATGAGAGATCGAACCCGCACTGTTTTTGGCAAAGGTTACTTGTCCTCGATAGTTTACTTCTCCGCCGTCTTTTGAAATTGATTTAGAGACGATAGAGCTAGATGTATTTGGTGCATTATGGATCATTTTTGCACCCGTATCTTGGATTTGGTTTGCTCCTGCAAAGGCGATGGAGAGCATGGTGCCTCGTGCACCTTTTCCATCTAAGTAAACACTTGGGTATTTCATCGTTGTTTTTGCACCTAAGTTTCCGTCGATCCATTCAACGGTTGCGCCTTCGTATGCTTTTGCTCGTTTGGTTACTAAGTTGTACACATTGTCTGACCAGTTTTGGATCGTGGTGTAACGGCAATACGCATCTTTTCTTGTAAAGATTTCTACGATGGCAGCATGCAGACTATTACTTGAATAAGTAGGTGCCGTACAACCTTCGACATAGTGGATGCTTGCTCCTTCGTCAACAATGATCAGCGTACGTTCGAATTGCCCCGTGTTTTCCGCATTGATCCGGAAGTACGTTTGTAATGGAACATCGACTTTGACGCCTTTTGGCACGTAAATAAAGGTGCCACCTGACCATACGGCTGAATTCAGCGCTGCTAATTTGTTGTCGGTTGGCGGTACAAGTTTTGAAAAGTACTCTTTGAATAATTCAGGGTATTCTTTCAAAGCAGAGTCAGTGTCAGTAAAGACGATTCCTAACTTTTCGAATTCATCTTTCATATTATGGTACACGACTTCTGATTCATATTGTGCGGAAGCACCGGCTAGATAAGCTCGTTCAGCTTCTGGTATACCAATCTTTTCAAATGTATCTTTGATTTTTTCTGGTACGTCTTCCCAGTCACGAGCGGGTTTGTCACTTGGTTTTTGGTAATATTTGATGGCATCGAAATCGATGTCTGAAAGGTCGGGCCCCCATGTTTGCATTGGCATTTTATTGAATGTTTCTAGAGATTTCAGACGGAATTCAAGCATCCATTCTGGTTCGCCTTTGATTCTTGACATCTCACGGATCACTTCTTCTGTCAAGCCTTCTCCTGTACTGAAAACCGGTTCGACATCATCGTGAAACCCGAATTTATATTCTTCTAATTCTGGTACGCCCATGTTCTCACTCCTCTTCCTTGTGGTAATGATGGAAAGCTGCGGTACCATCGTTTTCCATTGCTTTTCCTAGTGCTTTCCAGGCAAGTGTCGCACATTTGATCCGAGCGGGAAATTTAGCTACACCACCAAGCATAGCAGCATCGCCTAATTGGTCGGGATCTTTGACTTCTTTTCCTTGGACAAGCTGTAGAAAGTCTACAGTTAAATGTTCTGCTTCTTCTATTGATTTTCCAATGACGGCATCTGTCATCATCGAGGCACTTGCTGTACTGATGGAACAGCCGCTGCCGTCAAAGGCGATATTTTTGATGATTCCATCTTTTACATCAACTTGCAATTCGATCACATCTCCACATGTGGGGTTGTTCAATTCGATCTTGCTTGTCGAGTCAGTCAAGCTTCCACGATGATGTGGATGGGAAGAATGATCCAAGATCACTTGACGGTATAAATTGTCTAATTTAGATAGTCCCATGTTGGAAAAACTCCTTTGTTGCCATGATTGCTTCAACTAAACGGTCGGCGTCTTGCGTTGTGTTGTAGAAATAAAAGCTGGCGCGAGCAGTCGCTGATACTTCAAGGTACTTCAATAGCGGTTGCGCACAATGATGACCTGCTCTAACGGCTACCCCTTCCATGTCTAAAGCTGTCGCGACATCATGGGGATGTAACCCATCCAAATTGAACGCAATGACTCCTGTCCGAAAATTCGGGTCTTGCGGACCATAAACAGTCAATCCATCGATTGCTTGTAATTTTGGCAACACATAAGCGGCTAGTTCTTCTTCATATCGATGGATATTGTCCATGCCGAGTTCTTGCAAATAATCGATTGCATGACCTAATGCGATAGCGCCAGCGATATTTGGTGTCCCTGCTTCGAATTTCCAAGGTAGTTCTTTCCATGTACTGTCGTATAATTCGACAAAATCGATCATTTCGCCACCAAATTCAACAGGTTCCATTTCTTCTAACCATTTTCGTTTACCATATAAAACACCGATACCTGTTGGTCCGCACATTTTGTGTCCGCTGAAAGCAAAGAAATCACAGTCTAGTGCTTGAACATCAATGGTCATGTGCGGGGCAGATTGAGCACCATCTACTACGATGACCCCGCCGTTTTCATGGACAAGTTCAGCTAATTCTTGAACAGGATTGATGACACCTAAGACATTGGATACATGAGCAATGGAGACGATTTTGGTTTTGTCCGTAATCTTTTTCGCTGCATCCTCCATATCCAGGAAGCCTTCTTCTGTTAGTTCGATATATTTCAAGACAGCACCTGTTCGTTTTGCCAACTGCTGCCACGGGATAACATTAGAATGATGTTCCATGTAAGAGAGCACTATCTCGTCTCCTGCTTTGATATAGCGGTCGCCGAAGCTTCTGGCTACCCAATTCAAGCTTGTCGTCGTACCACGAGTAAACAGCACTTCTGCTGTTTCTTTTGCATGGATGAACGCCCGTACTTTTTCTCTTGCTTGTTCATAATCATGGGTCGCGCGTTCTGCTAACGTATGGACACCGCGATGAACATTGGCGTTATCGTGTTCGTAATAGTGCGCTAATGCCTGGAGTACTTGTTTTGGCTTTTGGGTCGTCGCTGCATTATCCAGATAAACTAAAGGTTCATCATTGACGTCTTGAAATAAGATAGGAAAATCATTGCGTAGCTTTTTAGCATCGATCATCCATTCAACTTCCCTTCGATTACTTCGACTAATTCTTTCCGAACTTGTTCTACAGGGATTGCTGTTAAGACAGAACCGAGGAATCCTCGAATCACTAAGCGCTCTGCTTCTTCTTTATGCAATCCTCGACTCATCAGATAGTACATTTCTTCTGGATCAACTCGTCCTACACTGGCAGCATGTCCAGCAGTTACTTCGTTTTCATCGATCAAAAGAATAGGATTCGCATCACCACGTGCTTTATCAGAAAGCATCAAGACACGACTTTCTTGTTGGGCATCTGCACCTTTTGCCCCTTTCAAGATGTGGCCGATACCATTAAAGGTCAATGTTCCTTTTTCTCGGATCACTCCGTGTTGCAAAATATGCCCGATCGTATGAGGGGCTTTATTGGTTACTCGCGTATCGATTCCTTGGATTTGTCTGCCCGAGCTGATTGCCACGATTTTGACTTCTGCGTGTGCACCTTCTCCTGCTAAATCTGAGTCAAAGTCAGCGATCACATGACCGTCATTCATGACACCAATTGCCCAGTCGACAGAAGCATCTCGTAAAATGTGCCCACGGCGATTCATATAAGAAGTAATATTTTCTCCTAATTGATCTACGGCTGAATATTTGATTTTTGAACCAGCTTTAGCGATGACTTCCACGATGATATTACCTGATGATTTTGCTACTTGTTCTTTGGTTGTCTGGAAACGTTCCAGATAAGAAAATTCACTATGTTCATCTGCCACGATCAACACATGCTTGAAGAAGTGCTCATCGGATGCGCCATCTTGAATGAATAAGGACTCGAGTGGTTCATCGATCACGACATTTTTAGGCACATACAGGAAAATACCGCTGTTCATAAAAGCTACATGGAGTGCAGTCAATTGGTCTTCGTTCATGTTTACTGCTTTTTTCATATAATATTCTTGGACTAGTTCTGGATATTCGATCATTGCAGTGAACAAGTCGGTAAAAATGACTCCTTTTTCTGCTAATTCCACAGGCAGTTGTTCAAAAATCGTCCATGAACCTTGTTGGACAAGCACAGGATTGTCTTTCATTGCATCAAATGCCGGAATCGTGCCTGTTTCACTGATGGTTTGTGTTTCTTTCACATCAAATAACGACCAGCGATGGAATTTCACCCGATCGATATGCGGCAATGGCAGTTCATCTGCTTTCGCTAGTGCGTCTTGACGGAAGGTTCTCATCCAATCAGGTTCGCCTTTACTTAAAGAAAAATCATTTACCGCGTCAAGATAATCGAGCCAGTTTTTTTCTTTCATTCTTGCTCCCCCTTACGCTTCTTCTTCTTTATAGTCGATTCCTAATTCTTTACTGATACCAGCGTAGCCTTCTGCTTCCAGACGTTTAGCTAGGTCAGCATTCCCTGTCATGACTACTCGGCCTTCCATCATGATGTGAACGACATCAGGTGTGATATAGTTCAATAATCGTTGATAGTGGGTGATGATCAATGCACCGAAATTGTCTCCGCGCATTTCATTTACTCCTTTAGCAACGACTTTCAAAGCATCGATATCCAGACCTGAATCGATTTCGTCTAAAATTGCAAATGTTGGTTCTAACATCAACAATTGCAGGATCTCATTCCGTTTCTTTTCTCCGCCAGAAAAACCTTCGTTCAGATAACGTTCAGCCATTTCTTCTGGCATATTTAGTAAAGCCATTTTTTCATCTAACTTTTTCAAAAATGCCATAACAGAAATTTTGTCGTTTTCATCACGTTTCGCATTGATCGCTGCACGCATGAATTCCGCATTCGTGATACCTGGTATCTCACTTGGATATTGCATAGCTAAAAATAAGCCAAGTCGCGCACGTTCATCTACTTCCAAGTCTAAAACATTTTTCCCGTCAAACAAAATTTCGCCTTCTGTTACTTCATAGTTTGGATTGCCCATGATAGCGGCAGATAAGGTAGATTTTCCTGTGCCGTTAGGTCCCATGATGGCATGGATTTCTCCGGTTTTCATTGTTAGGTTTACGCCTTTAAGGATTTCTTTTTCCTCGATCGACACATGTAGATTTTTTATTTCTAAGACAGACATGCATTATACCCCCAAATTCTCTTTCGTTCTCACTCATTTTAGACTAATTGAGAATGAAGCGCAATGACCTTCCTTACTAAAATCAAATATCTTTTATTTATTATTAAACAATTTTGATTTCTAAATTAGAACAGGTATAAAAAAGATGAGAAATAAGCCATTACAGACTTATTTCTCATCTTTTTTGTTCCATACCTTATTTTGCATCAGCCTTTACTGGTTTAACAGAGCCGCCCCATTTGTCTGTGATCCATTCTTGGACTTCTTTGCGGTGAAGCACTTCAATCAGTTTTTTGATTTTGTCACTGTCTTCATCACCTTTACGAGTCGCAATAATATTCACGTAAGGAGAGTTGTCCTTTTCAAGCAATACGGCATCTTCTAATGGATTCAACCCTGCGCCGTAAGCGAAGTTTGCGTTGATTGCAACTAGGTCACCTTCATCATTTTGGTACGTAGAAGCTAAAAGTGATGGGTCGATCGTATGGTTGAACTTCAAGTTCTTAGGGTTTTCTTCAATATCATCGAATGTTGCTGTTTCCAGATCTACTCCATCTTTGACTTTGACTAAGCCAGCATCTTGTAGAATTGTGATGATGCGTCCCCAGTCTGATTCAGAATTTGAAGTAATGATTGTTGCACCATCTTTTAATTCGGAAACATCTTTGACTTTTTTAGAGTACAAGCCCATTGGTTCGATGTGGACAGCACCGGCATTGACAAAGTCATATCCTTTTTCTTTGATTTCTTTGTTCAAATAAGGAATATGCTGGAAGTAATTGGCATCAATGTCGCCTTCTTCCAAAGATTGGTTCGGTAATACATAGTCATCGAATTTGACGATTTCAAGATCGATTCCTTCATCTTTCAATAATGGTTTCACATGTTCCAAAATCTCTGCGTGCGGTGTCGGTGAAGCGCCGACTTTCAATGTCGTGTCGTCTGCTTTATTTGCTGAATCTTTGCTGTCGCTGTTGTTACCGCATGCTGCTAATCCTACAGTCAGCAAAAGCGCTGCTGCTAATCCAAAAATTTTCTTTTTCATATCCTACATCCCCCTATATCCTATTATCTTTTGTCTGTTTTCTTAGTTAAGAAATCACCGATTCCTTGAACGATAAATACGATTAGTAAAATAATTAAAGTCGCAACGAATGTCACTGTCAGATTACCACGCTGGTAGCCTTCCTGCCAAGCAAGACCTCCAAGTCCACCTGCGCCGATCGCGCCGGCCATCGCAGTAAATCCGATCATCGAGATCGTTGTAACTGTTAATCCAGAAATCAATGCGGGAATACTTTCAGGTATCAAGACCTTCCAGATGATTTCCCAGTAACTTGCTCCCATTGCATCTGCTGCTTCCAGTACACCAGGGCTGACTTCACGAAAAGCAATCTCTACTAGACGGGCATAAAATGGTGCTGCGGATAAAACAAGAGCTGGAATGGCTGCTTGCGCACCTAGCATAGTGCCTACGATTGCTTTAGTAAATGGAATGATCAAAACCATCAGGATCATAAATGGCGTTGACCGGAAAATATTACTGATGATCGATACGATTCCATAAATGATTCGAGCATACGGTTTGTTTTTGCGTCCAATAGAGTAAAGGATCAATCCCAAAACTAATCCGATGATCGTCACTAAGACCATTGAGATTAATGTCATATATAGTGTATCAAGGATAGCCTGATTCATCGTTTCCGGGTTGATTTGTTTAAAATCTAGATATGTCTCTGAAAAGCTTTTATCCACGATGGATCACCTCAATTCCTACTCCTTGTTCTTTGATGAACACTTCTGCTTGATCTAATTCTTTGGTTTCACCAGTCATCAAGACAGTCAATGAACCAAAGGAACCTTCTTTCACTTGTTTGATCTTTCCATACACAACGTTGACATCGATGTTATAGCGTCGAATCGCTTGGGAAATGACTGGCTCGTTGGCATTTCTTTCGCTAAAGGTCAAAGTTGCCAAACGGCCGCTTGGATTTTCTTTGATGAGTTCAGCTAATAGTTCTGTCGAATCAGCTTCTGGTTCGATGTCTTGTTGTACAAAGCGTTTGGTTACTTCTTTTTTCGGTTGTCTGAAGACAGTCAATACGTCTCCTTCTTCTACGACTTTCCCCAACTCCATCACAGCGACTTTGTTGCAGATTTTGCGGATCACATTCATTTCATGTGTGATCAAGACGATGGTCAAATTCAATTTCTTATTGATCGCTAACAATAAGTCTAATACTTCTTCTGTTGTTTGCGGGTCCAATGCGCTAGTAGCCTCATCACAAAGCAGGATCTCAGGATCATTTGCCAATGCTCGTGCGATACCGACGCGTTGTTTCTGTCCGCCGGAAAGTTGTGAAGGATATGCTTGTCCGCGTCCTTCTAACCCGACTAAACGCAACAGTTCTTCTGCCCGTTCTTTACGTTTGCTCTTTGGTACGCCAGCTAATTCCAGCGGCAGCTGGATATTTTCAAGTACAGTTCTTGACCATAACAGGTTGAAATGCTGGAAGATCATACCGATTTTCTTTCGGAATGTACGTAATTCTTTGTTTTTTAATTTTGTAATATCTTGATCGTTTACGATCACTTCGCCGCTCGTGGGAAGCTCAAGTCCATTCAGGAGACGGACTAATGTACTTTTTCCTGCGCCAGAATAGCCGACGATTCCATAAATATCCCCTTTTTCAACGTTTAGTGAAACGTCATTGACGGCTTGGATGTTTCCGTTTTTCCCATTGAATGTCTTTTTGACATTCGTTAGTTGGATTAATGACATGCCATTCACATCTTTCTCTTATGATTTTTCAAACAAAAAAGCCTTCGCCCTCTTGCCTTAAGCAAAAGGACGAAAGCTTGAACTTCCGTGTTACCACCTTGATTTACCGTTACTTCGCAATAACAGCCTCTTCCAGTACTTGGACTTAGCTTCTTTCCGTATACTGTCGCGCTGTAACGGGCACTCCCGTAGTAAGTTTGCTTACGCTCGCTTACTCTGCTCTAAGACCATCTTCCATCTCATTTTCGTTACCCATTTTCAGCAAACAGGGCTCTCTTCAAACGTCCGTGACATGTACTCTTCTTTTCAAAGCTTTCTCGTTTCATATAGGATTGCTTATGATTATAGCAACTGGAAGAATCAGTGTCAACTTTTTTCAAGTGATTTTCTGATTTTATAATTCGTCAAATTCTTTTGGATCAACATCTTTGAAACTTAAGATCCACGCATTCATTTCATCTGAATCATTCAAGATATTGATATCTTCACCGATTTTATCATTAACAGAAGAAACTGTACCCGTTAGCGGGCTGGCAAATTCATTGATCGCTTTTTCCGCTTCAACTTCGATCAGAGGTTCATCTTTTTTTAGCGATTGTCCTGCTTTTGGCAGATTGGCAAACGTGATGTCTCCAAGTTCTTCTTGCGCTTCATTTGTCAAACCAACACAGTATTCCTTTCCATTAAATAAGATCCAAAGGTTGTCCTTTTTCTTCAAATGCTTGCCTGCCATTTTATATCAGTTCTCCTTCATAAATTTTTTCATTGAATCCAATTGCAACAAGCTGGTCCTCTCGTAAGATCAGTGGTCGCTTGATCAGCATACCATCTGTCGATAAGACTTGGCTCGCTTTTGAAGCCGTAAACTCGCCTACTTGATCTTTCAGTCCAAGTTCCCGATATTTCATCCCGCTTGTGTTGAACAGGCGACGGATTGGTACTTGACTCGTTTCTAGCCAAGTCTCAATCGTTGAGGCCTTCGGTACTTCTTTGATCATATCAACAGTTTGATAACTAACGCCATGCTGGTCTAACCACGCTTTGGCTTTTTTGCATGTTGAACATTTCGGGTACCAGTAAAAGGTGTACAATTTTCTTACCTCCTTGAAGATCTTGCAGGTGCTTCATTTTGGTATCTCATCGATAATATCAACCCGATACCGATCATGTTCCCTAAAATCGAAGATCCTCCCTGACTAATGAAAGGCAATGGGATCCCTGTTAAAGGAAGTAATCCGATATTTGCTCCAATATTCTCAAAGACATGGAACAGCAGCATCATGATCAAACCGCTTGCGATATAGGCGTAAAATTCATTATTCGTATCGAAACACACCCGAATCATACGATAGATTAAAATAAAATACAAGAAAATGACGAATGCACCACCGATAAAGCCGAAGTTTTCACCGATAACGGTAAAAATCATATCGGACTCACGAACAGGCACATAAATATTGCTTACGTTGAATCCTTTACCAAACAAGCCACCGGTACCAATTGCCAAAAGTCCTTGGGCCGGCTGATAACTCATTCCTGACGTATCATGGAAAGGGTCCAGCCATGAATCAATACGTGCAAACTGATAAGATTTGAAGCCAACTTTGTAAAGCAAGTCTCTTCCGCCTTCAGTCGTAACCAAGAAGATCGTTCCTGCTCCAACGACTACTGCCAAGATTACTACAGGTGCGATGATGCGCCAAGAGATTCCAGACATCAAGAAAATCCCGCCAAAGATCGCAAGAAAGACAAGCATCGTTCCAAAGTCATCTTGGGCCATGATCAATGCTAAAACCGGTATTGTCACGATCAAGAGCTTCCCAATCAGCCAAAAGTCCGATTTCATCGTCCGTTCTTTTACTTGCGTATTATGTTTAGTTACGATCAGTGCCATCATCAAGATGTACGCAATCTTCATCAACTCTGCTGGCTGGAAAGTAAACGCACCGAATCGAAACCAGTTTTTAGACCCTGTTGAAGCAGCTAAATTCTGATCATAGAATTTGAGCAAGAGTCCCATTACCACTAACCCCAAACCATAAAGGTAAGGAGTCAGTTTCCAGATCCATTTGGAATTCAAATGCATGATGACAACGATTGCTGCCGCTCCAACTAAATACCACACAACTTGCATCCCTACGCCTTTCAAGACTGCTGGATTGTTCGGATCATGGCTAAGTGCTACATATAATGAGAGCAGACCAATCAAACATAACAGAAAGACTGGTAAAATCACGCCATAATCAATACGATTATCGTTCGAAGCTTTTAATTTTTTTTCCATGTTTCATCCCTTTTCTTAAAAACCATACTGCTGATTATTATAGCGGTCCAGTTAGATAATGGAAAGTCTTTCCATAGACATTTGGGAAAAATTAACTTTCCGTTTGTGCAGTTGCTTGAGCAAATGCAGTACAAAAGCCTACTGCTTATCTTTAGTGTATCATAGAACTTTTTTTGATACATGCAATTATCTACCAACTGAGATTCTCCTCGCTGTGAGAAGTTTCTGTGCTTTCATTGTATCGAAGGATCTCTTCGGCAATCTCTAGCAGCTGATCAGAAACCAGATTGGTTCGTTGGATGAAATAAAAATATCGATGGAAATTCAACGGAGTCATTGGCACATTTTCTGGAACAGAGCGCTTAGACAAAATCGAGCGACCGATTCCTTCCTTCAGCAACGCAACAATTACATCGTTACTTTTCACGATCATCTTCTTATCTTGGATATTCATCTCTTCAAAATAACGCTGCGTGTAATGAAAAACACCAGAGTTTGCTTCTCTTACAAGCCACAATTTGCTTTTTGGGTCCCCAGCGATGACTAGCTGGTCTTCCATCAAAGAGTATCTTTGTACGCCGGAAGTCTCTAATGGCTTTTCGATAAAACCAAAATCGGATTCATGTTTCGCTACTTGTTCTAATGATTCATGAGAATTCGCGATTTCGATCTCAAAATGCACTTTAGGAAACCTTTTGATCAGATGTTTCATCAACTGAGGCAAAAGATAGACAGCAAAGGTGTGGGAAGCAACGATCCGACATACTTCTTCTTCATTTTGTTCATTGAGCAATTTTTGCTGAGTTTCTTCCCATTCTTCTAACAAAACCAGTGTCCGTTCATATAATAAGTCGGCTTGCTTAGTTGGAAGCATCTCTTTTCTTCCGTTACGTTGAAAAAGATCGATATTCAATTCCCGCTCCAACTGTTTGATTTGATTCGAGACTGCTGGTTGAGATAAAAACAGTACTTCTGCTGCTCTGGAAAAATTTCTTGTTTCATATACTGCTCGAAAAGTCGTTAATAACTTAAACATGGCACCACTTCCATAACTTTTTATGATAATTACTATAAAAACTATTTGATTTAAATATACAAAAAACCATCTATAATAGAAATGTACAACAAAACAGTTGCTGATCCAACTAGTAACTTAGATGAAGACAATCAGCTGTCTGCTTGCTCGTAATCATACATTCCTATTCATTTTACAATGTATTCGTTCATCTTGGTACTAAAATCTATTAAATAAAAAGGAGAATATTATATATGAAGAACTTTTTGAAAATTATTCCGATCCCGATCTGCGGGTTGATCCTTGGGTTAGCTTCCCTTGGAAATCTGTTTAAAGACTATCACCATGTTGCTTTAGGCAATCTAACTGGCGGTATCTCTATGATTCTTATGATATTCATTTTTGTTAAATTGTTTATCTTATTCGAACACACGAAACAAACGTTGCATGATCCAATCATCGCCTCCGTTTCACCAACTTTTACGATGTCACTCATGGTTATTTGTACTTATTTTGTTTCATATGAAAGTATTGCACCAATTGTCAAATTCATTTGGCTGTGCGCTGTTATCTTCCAAGTGATCCTTGTCTTTTATTTCAATTATCACCATGTTATCAAAGCTGATCTTTCAATTGAAGCAATTTATCCAAGCTGGTTTATCATTTACGTTGGATTTGGGGTCATCACTGTAACTGCCGGGAACTTCTTCCCGCTTATTGGAAAAATTTTCTTTTGGATTTCATTGATCTGCTATGCGTTCTTATTGCCGATCATCATCAAACGTGTCTTTTTCGTAAGAAATATGGCTCATCCGACACGTCCGCTGATTACGATCGTTGCAGCACCTGGTTCTCTTTGCCTAACAGGTTATCTTAAAAACTTTGCTGAACCTAATTTTTATCTTGTCGTAGCATTGTTCGCTTTATCTCAAGTATTGTATTTCGTTGTGCTGTCTATGCTTCCACGTTTGTTCAAGCTTCGTTTTTATCCAAGCTATGCAGCCTTTACATTCCCGCTTGTTATCTCTGCAACAGCTATATTTACTACTGTTCATTACTTCAACAGTTTAGGTATCTATAGTAGCGTATTGGATTTCTTAAAAGTTGCGGAATGTCTGTTTGCAAGTGTAGTTGTCTTCTACGTTCTTGCTCATTACGTACGTTTCTTAATTAAAGAACATAGCAAACATGGAAAATTTGTTTCTAAAAAAATCGCTTAATAATCGATTCAATAGGTTGTGAAAAAGCTGTTCTGCATCAAGTAATAAGAACGGCCAAACAAAAACAGCTGTTCATGTTTTTGTACTGGTTGGGCTTATTACCGCAGATGCAAGCTTTTGAACACCGTTTACCAAGAGGTCGTAAAAGAAGTGGTCAGCTTCAAGAAATAAGAAGGAATTTACGAAAATTGCTTCTCAAATTTTTGTGAAATTTCGGCTTATTTCCGAAGAAGCTACTTCTGGAACACCGTTTACCAAGAGGTCGTGAAAAAGCCGCTTAGTTTCGAGTATTAAGAAAAATTTTGTGAAAATGGCTTTCCACATTTTTTCATAAATTTGGCTTAATACCGAGAAACTGGCTTTTGAACACCGTTTATTCGAAACAAGAGGTCGTGACAAGACTTTTGTCACGACCTCTTGTTCTTTTGTCAAAATACTGGTTTAGTGCTACTATGTTCGAGTATGCTTTTAGTATTTATTGACGAAAGGAACCGATCAAATGAAATCATTGTCACATCCAATAAAATCTGTAAAGGATTCAGCGGTCCGCGAAATCTTACCCGGTTTACTGCTTTCTTTTGCCATCGCTGCCTTCAGCAGGCTTCTTGCTATTTATCTGCCACAGTTAGGTGGAGCGACTATTGCTATTTTATTGGGTATTTTATTAGGAAATACTTTTTTTAAACAGCCTGTTCTAGCAATCGGCACAAAATTTGCTGAAAGCAAACTATTAGAATTCTCTGTTTTTTTACTAGGTGCAACTGTCACAGCTCAAACGATTGCTCAAATTGGTATAAAAGGAATTGTTTTTGTGTTACTGCAAATGTCAGTCACTATCATCGGTGCTTACTTGATTGGTAAAAAACTGCAATTCAGCGATACTTCTTCTTTGATGATGGCTGGAGGAAACGCTGTTTGTGGTTCTTCTGCTATTGCTTCGATTGCCCCTTCCATCCATGCGAAAGAGGAAGAAAAAGGACAGATCATCACACTAGTCAATCTACTGGGTACTGTGATGATGTTGACTCTCCCTTTTCTTGGATTACAGTTGTTTGGTGGAAATCTCATTGAAAAAAGTGCACTTTTGGGTGGTACACTCCAATCTGTTGGTCAAGTAGTCGCTGGGGCAAGCTTACTTGACAATTCTGTTGTCGAATTCGCCATGCTATTTAAGATTCTACGTATTATGATGCTCGTTGTTGTTGTCTATCTGTTTGAAAAATTCATGCACAAGAAACAACCAGCTCTGTTTGAAACGCCAACTGATACGCAGAAAAAACGAAAATTACCGCTTCCTTGGTATGTATTAGGGTTTGTGATCTTTTGTTTGGTCAACAGCTTGTTTTCTTTACCTGTAGTTATTGACCAATCGGCACATTTTATCAGCAGCTGGTTTGAGATCACTGCTTTAGCGGCAATTGGTCTGCGTTTAGACTTTGCAAAATTCATGAAAGAAGGTACACGCTTCTTATCTTATGGATTAGCTGTCGGGCTTCTCCAAACAGTGATGGCTTTACTATTTATTTGGCTGATCAAAGTTTAGAATGAACATGAAAAAACAGTTGTGATTCTCGCATGGAACAATGTCCGAATCACAACTGTTTTTAATTTTGCAGATATCCTTCTAACAACAACAATTGGCGTTTGACTTCAACCCCATCTATTGCGTTTCCCATATATCCTGTCAGTTTTCCATTTTGCCCGATCACTCGATGACAAGGAATAACGATTGGCAATGGATTGGTTCGATTTGCCTGCCCAATCGCTCGCACAGCTTTCGGACTATCAACAGCAACGGCTACTTCTTTATACGTTCGGATTTCTCCATAAGGAATGGTCGACAAAGCTTTCCAGACATTTTGCTGAAAAGGCGTACCTCTCTTTATAGATAAAGGAACATCAAATTCTTTTCTTTTTCCCGCAAAATATTCTTCAAACTGTTCTTGTGTGCGCGTTAAAATTTGCTGATTCGCTGATTCGCTTTCTGAAATTGGCTGAAAAGATACAGCAGTCAATCCGGATTCATCTGCATCTAACCATAAAAAGCCGATAGGTGTGTGTATTTTCATTTTGTTTGCTCCTGGTCAATAGACTGGAACTTCCTCCTTTTTCTCTATCCAAAACTACTTGCCAACTAATAAAAATTGTTCTTAAAAGTTTGATAAACCGAGGAAACATGGTAAACTAAATACGTTAGTTTACAAAAAGAATACCTGTTCTTTTACGTAAAATCAAATTTTAAAGGTGTTATTTAAGGTTTATTAAATTTTGAATGTAAACCATATATAAACATACGATTGAAAGGATAGAAACGATGAAAGTATCAATTGTTGTCCCATGTTTTAATGAAGAAAAAACTGTTCCTCTTTTTTTTGATGAGGTTGAAAAATTCAAAGGTGCCCATGAGTTCGAATATTTGTTTATTGACGACGGATCAAAAGACGGTACGTTAGCAGCAATCAAGAAGCTAGCCTCAGCTTATCCTTATGTCCGCTTTGTCTCATTTTCCAGAAATTTTGGGAAAGAAGCGGCTCTGTACGCTGGATTGCAAGCTTCTACAGGAGATTTAGTGACCGTGATGGATGTTGATCTGCAAGATCCGCCCGAACTGCTTCCTGAGATGATCAACCGGATCACTACTTCTGATATCGATTGTGTCGGCACCCGGCGTTCGACTCGTGAAGGCGAGCCTGCGATACGCAGTTTCTTTGCGAAAAAATTCTACCAGTTGATCAATAAAATCAGCGATACAGAAATGGTCGATGGCGCTCGTGATTTCCGCTTGATGACTCGTCAAATGGTGGATGCCGTCCTAGAATTAACAGAATACAACCGATTTTCAAAAGGATTATTTAGCTGGGTCGGATTTAAAACAGAATATATTTCTTATGAAAACCGCGAACGTGTGGCTGGCGAAACATCTTGGTCCTTCTGGAAATTATTCAACTACTCGATTGATGGTATCGTGAACTTCTCGGATGCACCGTTAACGATTGCTTCATTTATCGGCGCTTTGTCTTGTGTCGGTTCTGGTATTGCAATTTTGTTCATTATTTTGCGGGCATTGTTGTTTGGTGATCCTACATCAGGATGGCCTTCCATGGTCTCGATCTTCCTGTTCATTGGTGGAATCCAATTGTTATGTCTTGGAATCATCGGGAAATATATCGGGAAAATCTTCTTAGAAACGAAACAGCGTCCTGTTTATATCATAAGAGAAACAGAAAAAGTGAAGCCAAATGAATTGAAGCCTCACCAATAATATACGTCAAATGAAGTAAACATTTTTTTAAATGAAAAAGGACTGTGACAAAAGTCTTGTCACAGTCCTTTTTTCCGAATAAATGGTGTTCCAGAAGTAGCTTCTTCGGAAATAAGCCGAAATTTCACAAAAATTTGAGAAGCAATTTCCGTAAATTCCTTCTTATTTCTTGAAGCTGACCACTTCTATCACAACCTCTTTCATATCTTATTACTTCTTCATTGCTGCTTTTAGTGCTGCTGCTAATGGGCTTTCTTCTGGTTCTTCTGCTTGTGCATATTTTTTCAGCAAGCGTCGTTCTTCATGTTTGGTCATTTTCTTCTTCTGCTCTTTTTTATCAAGCATTTTTTCTGTCGTTCCATCGTATTTACAACGGAAATAAGCACCGTTTTTACCTTCGATGATTTCCATTTTCCGGTGACATTGCGGGCATCGATGATTAGAGACTTTTGGATCTTTTCTTCTGCGGTAGTTGCAATCTGAATTGGTGCAGACATAGATTTTGCCGTCACGTGTGTTTTTCTCGCGCAGATTGGCCCCACATTCTGGACATTTCTTTTGGGTAATCGAGAAATCTTGATATTCTTGTTTGCTTGATTTGATCTCATTCACCAAGCGTTTTGTTTCTTTTTCGATTCCATTCAAGAAGGTTCCTGCTTGTTTCTTTCCTGCAGCAATAGCTTCAAGGTCTTTTTCCCAGCTTTCTGTCAAATCTGGTGTTACTAAAGAGGGATTTACCAATACTAATAATTGCTTACCTTTAGGAGATACTTGCAGTCCTTGAGGGGTACGTTCCATCAGTTCAGATTTGATTAGTTTCTCGATAATCTCTGCACGCGTAGCTGGGGTTCCCAGACTGTATTTTTCCATTTGTCCAAGCAAGCTTGCTTCTGACAATGGTTTAGGCGGTGCAGATAGTTCTTTTTTGATGGTGAAATCGGGATTGATTCTCATTCCTTTTTCCCATTTGACTGTTTCCGTCTCAGTTTCAGTTTCGCCTTTCCATCCTGCTTGGACGACACGATTTTGCCGAAAAATGAATCGTTCTTTACCAAATTCAACCGTAACTTTTGTTTGGCTGACTTTATGGGGTTGAGCAAACAGTCCTAAAAAACGAGAGACAATCATTTGATAGATTTTTTGCTCTTCATTACTTAATTTTTCATAACGTGCTCTGTTTTCAGTTGGCAAAAGTGCATGGTGATCGGTCACTTTACTGTCTTGGAATACTTTTGTCTGTTGGACGATGGCTCCGTTTTTCAAATACTGCTTGACCTCAGGAGCAAAGTCGCTGACTGCTTGCAATCGTTCTTTCATCGTACTTTTCATGTCATTTGTCAGATATTTGCTGTCTGTACGCGGATAAGTAACGATCTTATGGGTCTCATACAAACTTTGTACAAGATTTAATGTTTTCTTTGCAGAATAGCCATAGCGTTGATTGGCTTCTCTTTGGATCTCTGTTAAATCATAAGGCAATGGCGCAGATTCCGTTTTTAATTTTTCTTGGACTTCTGTGACAGTTCCTTTGCTTGTACTGATCAATTGAACAAGTTTTTGTGCTTCTTCTTGTGTTTTTAAAGCAAATTGATTTTTTTGAAGCATTTTGGCTTGTTCTTTTCCAGCTTGCAACGTGATCGTGAAATACGTTTGTGGACGGAACTGCTCGATTTTCTTTTCTTGGTCTCTCACTAATGCTAGTGTCGGTGTCTGCACACGGCCTGCTGATAAATTATCCGCGTACTTCACAGTTAAGGCTCTGGTCACATTCAATCCTACCAGCCAGTCCGCTTTTGCCCGGGCAAGAGCAGATTCATACAATGCATCATATTCTTTCGCAGGTCTTAGTTGCTTGAATCCAGTTTTGATTGCTTTATCTGTTTGAGAAGAGATCCATAACCGCTTCACTGGTTTATTGAAATGCACATACTCTAAGATCCAGCGAGCAACAAGTTCCCCTTCTCTTCCGGCATCTGTCGCAATGACTGCTTCTGAGACATCTTTTCGCTGAGCCAGCTGCTTGATTGCTTTTAATTGATGTCCTGTTTTAGGAAGTGGTTTGATTCCTAGTTTTTTAGGGATCATTGGCAACGTGTCCATTTGCCAGCTCTGCCATTCCTTATTCAGATCTTCCGGCATTTTCAATCCTAATAAATGACCAAGGGCCCAAGTAACGATCACCTTGGGTCCTTCATAATAATTTTTGTGCTTTTGATTAGCACCAAGCACCTTGCTTAGGTCTTTCGCAACGCTTGGTTTTTCCGCTAGAATTAGTTGTTTCATAAAATTCCTTTCCGCTTTCTACTGTGATGGGCTGATGATTTTTCAACAACGCAAGTCCTTTGTATTGCTGTAAATCATCGTCACACTCTTCACACCAGCGCTCATCTCCGTCATTCCAAAAGGCGCTGAGAAAGTTACTTTTTGCATTGATATATTCATAATTTTGATGGATTTCGTTCCATTGTTTTTCGTACGCTTGTCGTGCTTCTTCGAAAGACTCGAATGTTTCTTCTGCTTCAATATCTTCTTCCCAGTCTTCAAAAAACCACCAAGGCTCATTGTCCCCGAACATGGTAATTACTTGATACATACTCGTGCTCCTTCTTTCAGCTTTTCTAGACTCATCTTAGTCACTTTTCAAGAAAGTTGCAAGAATTTTCTCTTATAAAAGGGTCATTTAATGAACATCTTAAAATTGTTACAAATGAATCTGATTGTTTAAGGCAAAGTAGCGATAAAGTCATTGATCATCCAAAAATAGCTGTCTTCTGGATCGA
Organism: Enterococcus sp. ZQ21; assembly: GCF_030053755.1. Lineage (NCBI taxonomy): Bacteria > Bacillati > Bacillota > Bacilli > Lactobacillales > Enterococcaceae > Enterococcus > Enterococcus sp. ZQ21. The sequence continues at coordinate 561,419 of NZ_CP125658.1, read as the reverse complement.
TTGTTGGTTCTTTTGTAAAGTATCCTAAAAAACGTAAGGAAAGATAACCGTGGATCATACTACGAAGTTCCCTGCTTCGATGAACTTTTTCTTCTTTCGTTAATTGAAAAGCCTCAAATATCTGCAAAATGATCTGATTCGTTTCATGGATTCCATCTAATAAAACAGCTTCATTGGTATGCGGTACACTGATCAGTAACTCATACACTGCTTGATTTGAAAAAGCAAAGGATCGATAAGTTTCTGCATAGATCTGCAGTGCTTCCTGACCACTTTTTCCTACAAGAGCCCGACGCAGCTGGTCATTAAGTTCCTGCAGAAGTTTCGCTGTTAGCGCTGTTTTGACATCACGAATATTTTTGAAATGGTTATACAGCGAGGGAGCCTTGATATCCAAGCGTTTGGCTAAATGCTGAAAGGTTATTTGCTGAACATCCATCTCTTCTGCTAGTTCTCGAAAGCAGTCGATGATTTTCTCTTGAGACAGATTTCTTTTTTTCATTTCCATGTTTCCTCTCATAAAATAAATCCTTCACTCTTTCAGTTTACCACGAAAAAGAAAGAGAAAAAAGAGACTTTCATTGATAAACTACATATTGTAGTTTATAATAAAGAGCTGTAGATGAAAATTTTCAGAAAGAAGGAGTCTAATTGGCTGCAAGAATAAAGGAAAAATTATTTAGGAAAAGAGAAACTTGGGAACAAAACTTGTTTGTCTTATGGTTTGGAACATTTATGGCTGGTATCGGATTTAGTTTAGTCATGCCTTTTATGTCACTTTACATAGATACGTTAGGTAATTATAGTACGTCACAATTGAACTTTTGGAGCGGATTGACTTTTTCATCTACTTTCTTGGTGACTACGCTGATCTCTCCTTGGTGGGGAAAATTAGCCGACCAAAAAGGAAGAAAATTGATGCTGTTGCGTGCTTCATTAGGAATGGCAATCGTCATTTCTTTGATGGGTTGCGTGACTAGTGTGTATCAATTAGTCGCATTGCGTCTGCTTCAAGGGATTTTTTCTGGTTATATCAGTAATGCCACTGCCCTTGTCGCAACTGGGACGCCAAAAGAAAAAAGTGGTCAAGTTCTTGGAACCTTAGCAACTGGTTCTGTTACAGGAACATTACTTGGACCGCTTCTTGGCGGGATCTCTGCTTCAGCGTTTGGCTATCGCCCTACCTTTTTCATTACAGGGATCATCTTATTTTTCGTCTTCTTGTTGAGTCTGTTTTTCGTCCATGAAAAATTTGTCCCAGTGAAAAAAGAAAACATGGTTTCTGCCAAACAGATTTTCAAAGACTTGAAATATCCACACGTCGTCATCGGTATGTTCGTCACAACGATGATCATCCAAGCATCCAACAATTCCATTAGTCCAATCATCAGTCTGTACATTCGCCAATTGCTGCATGGACATGGGAATGTTACGTTGATCAGCGGAATCATCGCTTCGATACCTGGGATTGCCACTTTGATAGCCGCTCCAAGATTTGGTCGCTTAGGTGACAAGATCGGGAGTGAAAGAATACTTGCGATTGGTTTGGGTTTTGCGATTCTGGTTTATATCCCAATGTCATTCGTCACGAATGTTTGGCAATTAGCTGCCTTACGTTTTTTGATTGGTATCTCTGATGCTTGTCTGCTCCCTGCTGTCCAAGCATTGATCACAAAATATTCGCCTCATCAAGCTGCTGGACGGATCTTCAGTTATAACCAATCTTTCCAAGCAACTGGTAACGTAGTAGGGCCTATGATTGGCTCCAGTGTTTCCAGTGCATTTGGTTATCGTGGCGTTTTTCTTTCGACTTCTCTTCTTGTTTTGGTCAACTTCTTGCTTGTACGACACAATACACAAGAAATCCATCAGCAAGAAACTGCAGAAGAAAAAGCTTCAGGAGTCTCCATATCTTCAGGGCACTCTCCTTCTCATAGACAATAAGCGTAAATGAAAAACACTGCTTGAACAGTTGTCACAGACTGTCCTTGCAGTGTTTTTGTTTAGGCCTGTTTTTTCAAGAACTCAGATAAGAGGAATAATCCCTTTTCCAAGGTTTCTTTTTTACAACAGTAACCTAGTCGGGCATGCTTCGGTAAATCAAAGGCACTTCCTGGTACTAATAGTACTCCTGTTTCTTCTAATAAATTGATACAAAATGTCTGGTCATCTTCTTCGATGGCTAATTTAATGAAAGAAGTAGAGACGTAATTGGGAGCGACAAGTTCAACTTTCGGTTCATTGGCTACCCATTGTTTTAAAATCACAAGGTTCTCTGTAATGATCTTTTTGTTTCGCTCCAATATTTTTTCTTTATTCTTCAATGCATGTACAGCAAGATCATCTGACAGGACTCCGCCGCAAATCATCGTGTAGTCTCGATACTTTCGAAAAACTTCTGCCAACTCAGGTCCAGTAGCTGTCCAGCCAATACGAATACCTGGAATGGAGTAGGTTTTGGATAGGGAATTGGTTGCTATACCTTTTTCATAGACATCTACGATCGACAAGAATTCACCTTTATCCGTTAAAGGCGCATATACTTCATCTATCAATACATATGCATCTACTGTACGAGCAATTTCTGCGATTTTTTCTAAAGTTTTCCGATCTAGCAATGTGCCTGTAGGATTGTTTGCACTATTCAAACAGATGATTTTTGTTTCAGGTTTGACTAAGGCTTCTAGCTGTTCTAAATCAAACTGCCAATCTTCTTCTTCCTTCAAATGAACAAAGTCAACAGCGGCACCTAAAGATTTGGGGATGTCATATAATTGCTGATAAGTAGGAAGCATCGAAACAACATGGTCTCCTGCTTCCACTAACGCGTATAGAGCTAAAAGATTAGCACCATTCGCTCCATTCGTTTGTAAGATGTTTTCCGGATTGACGGTTTGATAAAGAGAAGCGACTTCTTGTTTGAAAACATCTGATCCTTCGATCCAGCCATAGTCCAATGGTTCGTTTTTGCGTTTTTCGAAAAATTCACTTACGCTAGTCCCATCTAAGCCAACGAGTTCGTCTAATGTCAATGCTTCGATCGAGCTTTGTGCAATATCATATACCGCTTTCTTTTCCCATTTATTTAGCCATTCTTCTACACCGAAATTTGCGATTTTCATGTTTCTTTCCCCCTTATATCTTGATCCAGCCTACAGCAAGCAACCCGATTGAAAGCAGTGCGGCCACACAAATCAGCCCAATCATTACTTTTTCTTTTCCCGTAATTTGATGTTTGGTTTCACGACAAGCGATCCAGTAGAAGCAAAAACCAGGAAGATAGGCAATACTACATAAAAGGACATAAGAAAATCCTGCTAAAATGATGCCCATCAATTCAAAAACTACAGCAATCCCACCGATCACTACTTGTTTTTTGATTCCTTCTTTTAAAGAAAACTGGACTTGATAGATCCCGACAAGTAGATAACAAATCAAAATTGCCGCTGTACATAAAGAATAGGCAAATTGATAGGCATAATCAGTAACTAAGAAAGTCAATAAGAATAGATTAGTCAAGATTGCAGTAACAACTAACGAATAAGTTGGGGCATTTTTTTTATTCGTTTTTCCCCAACCTTTCGGCAACAGACCGTCTCGAGCCATCAACATCGTTGTTTCTGCTGGGAGCATCGTCCAAGACAACCAAGAACCAATGATCGAAATAATCAAGCCGATATTGATCAGCGCTGCTCCCCAATTTCCCACGATTCCTTTTAAAATATTTGCCATAGCAGGTTGTGAAATAGTTGCTAACTCTTCTTGAGATAAGACGCCGTATGGCAAGATCGAAGCAAGGATATAGATAAACAATAAACAAAGCAGACCAATGATCGATGCTTGCTGGGCTTCTGAACGTTTCTTCGCGCGGTTGGCTAAAACACTTGCGCCTTCGATCCCTACAAAGACCCACATCATAACCATCAAACAACCTTTAATCTGCAACCAGATCGTTCCTTGCTGCCCTGTTCCATTCACTAGATTATCAGATACGTTACCCCAAAAATCAGCAGTGAATATATTCACTTTAAATGCGATAAATACAAATATTAAAAATAGGAATAATGGCACTAATTTACAGATCGTCACGATTGTATTGATGACGCTCGCTCCTTCAACTCCATTGTTTACTAATAAAGTCAGACCCCAAATAAAAATACTTGCAAATAAAATAGAAGGAACATTTTGTCCACCTTTGAATATCGGGAAAAATTCTCCCATGGCGCTCATCAGCATCGTTGCAAAAGCAACATTTCCCAGCCACGCAGACAACCAGTAACCCCAACCACTGATGAAGCCACCTAATTTACCAAATGAAGCTTCCGCGTAACCGAAAATACCACTATCTAGATCTGGACGTTTTTCTCCTAAATGATTCAGCGATAATACCAAAGCTAAAATACCAATCCCAACGATTATCCATGAAAGGATCGCTGGCCCTGGAGCTGCAGAACTAGCCAGATCACTTGTGATCCCAAACACACCGCTTCCGATTGACGAACTGACAACCAGAGCAACCAGTCCCCATTTGCTAATACCCGTCGATTTCTTTTCCATTTCCATCACCCTCACTTATAAAATTGAACAAATCACTTGCAAAAGATTCCCTTCTATTTTGCAACTGCTCTTGCTTAACAAAAAGCAACTTTATTCATATTATTGGATATTATGAACTTTTTACACAAGTATTTCAAGTATAAAGTGAATAAAAATTAATTTTATTGCAAAAAAACAGCTATGCTATCCAAAAGAAAAGGTGTTTCTTTTGTTAGCCATAGCTGTTTTGATTCATTTAATATCGCTTAAACGTATTGTAAAACTTTTGTTTCTTGATATGCGTGGTCGATCAAACCACCACCCAGACATTCCATTCCATCATAAAATACAACTGCTTGTCCAGGAGTGATTGCACGTACAGGTTCGTCGAATACGACTTCTGCACGATTATCATCCAATAAGCGAACTGTCACAGGAACGTCTTGCTGACGATAACGGAATTTCGCTGTACACTTGAATTCTTTTGGCATTGGTTCATTCGTCGTAAAGTGGATTTCACTTGCATCCAAGCTTGTGGCATACAATGCAGGATGATGGAACCCTTGCCCCACATATAATGTGTTTGTCGCTAGATCTTTTCCTACAACAAACCAGGGTTCTTGCGAATCTCCTCCGCCACCGATCCCTAGTCCTTGACGTTGACCAATCGTATAATACATCAAGCCAGCATGTTGTCCTTTGACTTCACCATCAAGAGTGACCATATTTCCTTTTTTTGCTGGCAGATAGTTGCTCAAAAATTGTTTGAAGTTCTTTTCACCAATAAAGCAGATTCCCGTTGAATCTTTTTTCTTAGCAGTCGCAAGGCCTGCGCGTTCAGCAATTGCCCGTACTTCTGATTTTTCCATGCCGCCTAGAGGGAACATCGTTTTTGAAAGCTGTTCTTGTGATAATTGGCTAAGGAAGTAAGTTTGATCTTTATTATTGTCTACTCCACGAAGCATGTGGACCACGCCGTTTTCATCGCGAGTGACTTGCGCATAATGTCCAGTAGCTACATAATCGGCGCCAAGATCCATTGCATAATCCAAGAATGCTTTGAATTTGATTTCTTTGTTGCACATCACGTCTGGGTTAGGTGTACGTCCTGCGCGGTATTCGGCTAGGAAATATTCAAATACACGATCCCAATATTCTTTTTCAAAATTCACAGAGTAATAAGGAATCCCGATTTGAGCAGCTACTTTCGCTACATCCTTATAATCTTCCGTGGCCGTGCATACACCGTTTTCGTCCGTGTCATCCCAATTTTTCATGAATATTCCGATCACGTCGTATCCTTGTTCCTTTAACAAAAGTGCTGTTACAGATGAGTCGACACCGCCGCTCATCCCTACGACAACGCGTGTTTTGCTGTTGTCTGTCATGATATCACCATCATTTCAATTAGATTCTGAAACATCTACGAGTTGAAGGTCGCAACTTTTCAGTATTTTACATTATACGTCATATTTCTGAAAATTTCATCCCTTAATTATCAAGTCGTAAAAATACTGTTCTACTGGACCTATTCAGTACACAAACATGATAGTCAACCAAAAAATCACTCATCTTTTGAGCATTCGATATAAAAAATTGGCATACTCATAAAAAGGGCCAGCCTTTCGGCAATAAGGAATAATTTTGTAAATTGTGAAAAACTATTTTTCAAAATTGCTTCTTATCGCTTAAAGCTGCACGTCTCATTTACAACCTTTTCTTTTTAGATGTTATGAGTTGCTCAGATAAGTGATTTTGTTTACTCTAAGAAAAAAGGGAGGCAAGAGATACATGAATTACTTTACCAGTGATATGCACTTTTTCCATGAACGCTTATTAGGAAAAAACGACTTTGCTCCGCGGCTCTTTGCAAATGTGGATGAAATGAACCAACAGTTGATCACTAGCTGGAATGCAGTAATAAAAGAAACCGACCATGTTTATCATCTAGGCGACCTTGCTATGCATCCGCAATATGAAAAAGCAAATGCAGAAATTTTGGAACTGGTCACTCAACTGCAAGGAACAATCCACTTGATCAAAGGGAACCATGACAGTCGTGCTTTTTTCCGTTATTTAGAAAAAAATGATCCTAGGCTTACTGACGGAAGTCCCAAATTTTATTTTTATGATGTAGGTGCCATCGTTAAATTCGACCATCAACAATATTACTTGACTCATTATCCGATGTTGCTCGGGCCTAACGACACTATCCGCAATCTTCATGGACATATCCATCATTACAGCGTACCTATCGAGAACGATGTCAATGTAGGCGTAGACGCACCGGAAAGAGAACTCTTAAAGGAAAAACTACCATTTGGCACTCCGTTATCTGAGCAACAAATCAAAGAAATCTATGAAGCAAAGAGGAAGTACGATAGGTCGTGAAAAAACTGCCCTATATCAAGTATTAAACAAATAAAGATAATTACTCATATTTTTCATTTGAGTAGGCTTATTGCCACAGGAACATTAGGATCAGAAATGGAGTTGTAACAAGACTTCTGTCACAACTCCATTCCATACTATTCGTCTTTTTGCTCATGGTGTTCTTTTACCAATTTTTTCTGTAATTCTTTATCATAATTTCGAGCAGCTGACGTTAAAAATAAAACGATTCCGCATAATAAAATCCCGATTCCAGAAAACAAGAACATTTTTTCTACCCCTAAACGATCAGCTAATGGTCCTGCAAATAATAATCCAATTGGACCTGCCAGGTTCATCAAAGAGTTGAAGTTCCCTAAGACACGACCTAAAACATTCGATTCATAACTCTGCTGGATCCATTGCCATCAGCAGTGTATTGAAATATGGCGTTGCACAACCTGCTCCTGCATTCAAGATAAGAAAGTACAAGAACCCTTGACTATCGTTTGGAACCAATCCGCTTGCACCGATCGTCAGGCCCATAATGATGTAGGCTATAATAATAGGTTTCATTCGGTCTTTCCATGTTCCTATAAAACTGATCAGTGCACCGCCTAAGAGCATTCCGACTGCGTAGACTACTTCCACTGCTCCCGCCTGTCCAACGGAACCACCAAAGTAATCTAGCGTCATCAATGGATACAGACTGATTGCTGGCATGAACAACAGCATCACAAATGCACCATTGATCGTTATGTACCATAACCCTTTGTTATCCATCAATTGCTGCAGCCCAAATTTTGCATCTTTAAAAATAGTAAGCGGAACTTCCAATATTTCAGGAGAAACTTTTGGGATCTTCACAAAAATCAATAAGCCGACACCAAAAACTGCCCCCAATACATCTAATAAAATAAGGTAATTGACAGGAACGACTGAAAACAAAGCCGCACCTAGAGCTGGCGCAATGATGAAATTCGCTGACTGGACCATTCCTAACTGTCCATTCGTCCTTGTTATGTGAGAAGATGGAACGATTGTCGGCATAATCGACTGGATCGTTGGCATTTGGAATGTTTGTGCGACCGAACGCATAAACAAAGACACAAAAACTAGCCAAATCGGGAAGGATTCTGAAATCGTTCCGACTACTGCTAAAATAAGCGCGAAAATCGCTACAATAATATCCGTGACAATCAAAAGAGCTTTTTTATCCCAGCGATCCACTAGCGGTCCTACAAATGGGCTTAGTAAAACCATGGGAATCATTCCTAGTAAAGTAGCAAAACTCAAAATTGTCGCCGAACCGGTTTCTCTTGTCAAATACCAGATGATCGCATATTGGACGACCATACTAGTGATTCCTGACAAAAACTGTCCCGATAAAAAGAACAAATAATTTCTCTTCCAATTCGTTAAAACGACCGACTGTTCATTTTCCATAAACATCCCTCTTTTCTTTTTCATTTTGTATAGCGTTTGCACAACAATCATTATACGGGATTCTTTTTTCAAAAAATACCTTTTTCCCTAAATAACAATCGTTTCAATTTAAATTTCTTTACTTAGAAACAATAAATCAGCAAAATATTAAAAATAACAACATGTGTTAAATTTAAAAATAAAAAAGACAACTAATTTGCGTCGTCCTTACAAAGTTAGTCATCTAACAATAGGCCGTTTCAAAACTAGTTGTCTTTTTATATCCACAGATCATTCGACTTTTTCGAATAACCCACGGCTAATCATCCCATCCATCAGAAAATAAAATTTATCTTGGCTCATTTTCTGTTTTGGATCTTTGAAAATATTGACTGCTTTCAATCCATTTGCTGTAGTGATCGACATTTTCAATGTTTGAATATCTTTTGATACAGTGATTTTTAATTTGAATCCTTCTTTGCTTTGCGGCGTGGCATCTAATGGTCGGATCAATTGATAATTGCCTCCGTTTGTTTCTGTAAATCCATTATCGCGCAATGTATATCTTTTTGCATCAGGATGCAAACGATAGCTAATTGGTGCGCCCAGTACCGTTGCTGTTGTTTCAAATGCCATGATTTTCACCTCGATAAAATTAGTTTCTCTTTATTATAAAAGTTTATCCTGATTTTTACTAGGTTTTTCAGTTAAGTTCCCTAAAAAATGAAGGCGTTCTCTCAGACATCTGTTCATATAAGAATGACTTCACTAGTTATTTTTTGACAGCACGAACTAATTGATCAAGGAAATACTGGATGTCGTCTTCGGTATTTCCCAAACCAAAGCTGATACGGATGGATTCTTTTAGTATCGGTGTATCTTCTCCATACATTGCTTCTAATACGTGTGAAGGCTCGATATTTCCTGCTGTACAAGCTGAACCAGTAGAAATAGCGACCCCATTAAGATCAAGCTTCATCAGTAGCAAATCATTTGCTTCGCCAATTAAGCGAAGATTCAACACATGAGGGAGTTTATTCGTTAAATCACCATTTACTTGATAAGGGATTTCGTTTGCTTCTAATGTATCAAGAATCAATTGCTGTAATCCTTTATATTTGTTGTTACGTGCTTCACGTTCTTCAGGTGACAGCAGTTCAACTGCTTTTGCCATACCCCAGATCCCTGCTAAATTTTCTGTACCTGCACGCCGCTTTTCTTCCTGCTCCCCGCCTAAAAGCAATGCAGGGATATTTACTCCGTCTCGTTTATATAAGAAACCGACGCCTTTTGGCCCATTGATTTTATGAGCAGAGATACTTAATAAATCGATTCCTAATTCTTCTGGATGGATCGTTTGGTTTCCGTACGCTTGTACCGCATCTGTATGGAAATAAGCTGGATGATCCGCTAAAAGTTCACCGATTTCTTTGATTGGCATCAAATTTCCGATTTCATTGTTCCCATACATCACAGAGACCAAGATCGTATCTTCTCGTAACGCTTTTTTGACCTCTTCGATCGACAGATTCCCTTTTTCATCTACAGGCAGATATGTAACGTCAAACCCCTTTGTCTCTAAATATTTCATGGTATTAAGAACAGCAGGATGTTCGATAGCTGTAGTGATTAGATGTCTGCCTTCTTTTTGACGCGAGAACGCTGTTTCTAAGATAGCTGTATTATCCCCTTCTGTTCCCCCACTGTTAAAGATGATCTCGTGAGGTTTTGCTTGCAGACTGTCTGCAATGATTTGTCTTGCTGTTTCCAATTTTTCATGCGCGTGGCGACCAAATCCATGTATGCTTGAAGGATTTCCAAACGTGTCTTGCATGATTGCCGTCATCGCTTCAATTACTTGTGGATGCATGGGGGTAGTTGCCGCATGATCCAGATAAATAGTTTTCACTTCATTCATCCCTTCCAAATTATTGCTAGGCACATTCTAGCATAAAATAGCGAACAAACCAAAGAAGAGCTCATTTTTGTCTAGAGGACGTTTCATGGGCATAGAAAAAAGGAGCTGTGACAAAAGTCTTGTCGCAGCTCCTTGAAGCTGCTCACTTCTGTCACAACTTCTTTCCCTCTTTTTTTTGTTTATTCGAATTCTTTTTCTTCCAGACGGAATAACGGACTCATCGGTGTATTTTCATGGATGCGTTTGACCGCTTCACCCATTAATTCTGAACATGTAACGATTGTTAAGTTTTCTGGATGACGATTTTCTTCTGTGAAAACAGAATCAGTGATACAAATATCTTTGATTGGTGCATTGTCTAAAATACTTTTCGCATGATCGGACAATAATCCATGTGACGCACAGGCATATACTTCTTTTGCGCCGTTTTCTTTTAATACATTTGCTGCTCGTGCAAGCGTTGCTCCTGTGTTCAAGATATCATCTACCATGATACATGTCTTTCCTTGAACATCACCGATCACATAACCACCCTCAGTTGAAGCATCATCTGCATGATCTACGATGGCTAATGTGCTGTTCAAATATTCTGAAAGACTACGTGCACGCTGAACACCGCTGTTTTTTGGCGAAACAACTACGATGTCATCTCCCGTCAGACCTAATTGACGGTAATAATGAGCAAACAACGGCATCGTAAATAAATTATCTACAGGAATATCAAAGAATCCTTGTACTTGAACCGTGTGCAGATCTAAAGTCAGTACTCGAGTTGCCCCTGCTTCTTCGATCAAGTTAGCGATCAATTTCGCAGTGATCGGTTCATGAGGTTTCGCCGTGCGGTCTTGCCTAGCATACCCATAGTAAGGCAATACGACATTGATCGTTTTCGCACTTGCTCGCTTCATTGCATCGATCATGATCAGTAGTTCCATATAGTAGTCATTGACAGGTGCATTCGTTGATTGAACGATATACACATGATCCCCTCGAATACTTTCTTCGATATTGATGGAAATCTCGCCATCACTAAATTGCTTCACGACGCTTTTACCTAATTCTGTTCCGAACACTTTCGCGATTTTTTCAGCTAATGGACGGTTGCCATTCAAACTAAAAATCTTCAACGTGTCATCCTGATACTTATTACTCATGTAGTCCTCCCCAAAACTTCTCTATTCTTCGATAGTTTAACATATTTTTCCAAGATTTTCTGTTAATTTCAGCAAATTCTTAAGGAAGTGAAACTGTTCCGTTACTCCAACTGGCAGGAATGACTTTATGATAATCGCCCCAGTTGTCGTGTACTTTGTAATAACGTTCTCCTGTTTCAGTTTCAAAATAAGCGTACGCTGTCACCCAATGATTGCCATATGTACTGCCAAGTACTTTCAAAATACCAATCATCACAGGTTTGCCTTCACGTATACGTTTTGTAGCTCGCTGCCATGAACCTAGAAGAGTTGCTCGTGCACGCTCATGATTGCCATTCTTCTTTAAAAAACTAGAAATCCCTGTACTAACCTGAAAAGGAATCGTAGGAAGTCCTAGTGGTTGGATCTGGCTACGCAATGCCTTCGTCAAAACCATCGAATCAGCCGTATTTTTCTTGCGAATCTCATTTGGAAGCATCCACTCTTTACGATAGTCTTGATAATAGGCAAGCAGAACTGCTGCCGCGTAAGTACCACAAAGATAGCCTGAGGGGGTAGCCCATTTCTTATACCTTAAAAAACGTTCTTCTGGCAATCCCACCCAACAATTTGTGAGTTCTTTTCCTGACCTTTTTTCTTCGATCAAAGCGGGAATATCTTCTTTTCTGTTGATCCATCTAGATAACTCGATTGGCTCTTCATTGATCAGCTTCCATTTTTTACAAGAAAGACCCTCTTGATAAGTATATTTTGCTGGAGAATATTCTACCGGATGTCCTGATTGATCGATAATCACATAACTTTGATCTTCAAAAACCAGAGCTAAAAAAAGCAATTTACTTTTTCTTGACTGCAGCTGCTGAGTGCTGGCTAATTTTTTAATTTTTTTATCTACTTTGAAATATAAAGGTTTATCCACTACTTGATTCAGTTGGGATCGCCTCCTTTTTTTCATTATAAGTGAAGGATTGAAAAAAACAAATCAGTTTGATTGTTCGAATTTTCAATTTTTTATGTTCTATTTGTTAATTCCTTCATTTTGTAAGATAATGGGCACACGAAACAAAAAAGGAGCGATCGATGAATGAACAAAGAACGATTGAAACAAGATTTCTATGAAGCAGTCAATGAAGAATGGCAAAAAACAGCAAAAATCCCTGCAGATAAACCAGCTACAGGCGGTTTCCAAGATTTAGTTGACGGGATCGACCAACTTTTGATGGGAGAAACAGACGATCTGCTTGCCCATCCAGAAAAAGTGTCTTCAGAAAAAATGAAACATTTCCTTGCATATTATCAACTGGCAAACGATTATGACCGAAGAAATGAGTTGCATGCTCAACCACTTCAACCTATAATCGAAAAAATTGAATCATTGCAGTCTTTCGACGAATTGAATAAGCAATTTCCAGAATGGCTGTTGGATACATTACCATTGCCATTTAATCTGGATGTAGATGCAGATATGAAGAATGCGCAAACGAACGCCTTCTTTGCTTATCCGCCTTCTTTATTCCTTCCAGATAAGACGTATTATGCATCAGACCATCCCAACGGTGCACAACTAATAGGCGTTTTCTTTGATATGGCTGTTCAGTTATTAGAGCTTGCCGGCAAAGAAAAAAGTCAGGCAGAAGCAATCACGGAACAAGCAGTGCAATTTGATAAATTGATTGCTCCTCATGTAAAAAGTGCAGAAGAAAACGCAGATTACAGCAAAATGTATAATCCGCAATCTTTTGATACATTTATTCAATACACAGATAAACTGGACTTGAAAAAACTTGTCACGGGTTTGATTGGGACAACTCCAGATAAAGTGATCGTAACTGATCCAGTGTACTTCGATCATTTGAATGACATCCTGACAGAAGCTCATTTTCCGTTATTCAAAAGCTGGATGATCATTAAAACAGTACGTTCTCTTAGTGGTTATTTATCAGAAGAATTCCGCCAAGTCAGCGGAATCTATTCTCGCGTATTGTCTGGAACAGACGAAGCAATGCCTCAGAAAAAAGCAGCGTATTACCTTGCCTCTGGACAATTCGATCAAGTAGTTGGCGATTACTACGGAAAAAAATATTTTGGCGAAGCTGCTAAAAAAGACGTAGAACAAATGGTGAAAAAAATGATCGCCGTTTATAAAAAACGTCTAGAAGAAAATGACTGGCTTGGGGATGCAACAAAAGAAAAAGCCGTCATAAAATTAAATAACTTAGGTATCCAAGTAGGCTACCCCGATAAGATCCCAGCATTATTCGACCAGTTCAAAACAGTACCTGCAGATCAGGGTGGTACTTTGCTTTCAAATACTCTTGTTTTCAGCAAACTCACATTAAAAGATCGTTTCAGCAAATGGAACAAACCAGTGGATCGTTCAGAATGGGAAATGAGTGCTGACACGGTCAATGCTTATTATCATCCATTTCGGAATGTGATCGTCTTTCCGGCAGCGATCCTTCAAGCACCATTTTACAGTCTAGAACAATCAAGCTCTGCTAATTATGGTGGAATCGGAGCTGTTATCGCTCATGAGATTTCCCATGCATTTGATAATAACGGCGCTTTATTTGACGAATATGGCAACTTGAACAACTGGTGGACAGAAGAAGATCTTACACAATTTCAAAACAAAGCACAAGCAATGATCGAAGAATTCGATGGTCTGCCTTTTGCTGACGGAAAAGTAAACGGAAAATTAACCGTTTCGGAAAATATTGCTGATGCAGGCGGTCTAAGCTGTGCATTGGAAGCAGCAAAAACGGAATCAGATCTTTCTATCGAGGAATTTTTTGTCAATTGGGCAACGATTTGGCGTACAAAAGCAAAAAAAGAATACCAACAACTTTTACTGCAAATCGATGTCCATGCCCCTGCTAAACTCCGAGCAAACGTGCAACCAAAAAACCTTGACGAATTCTATGAAACATTTGGTATCACGGAACAAGACGCTATGTATCTAGCGCCAGAAAAAAGAGTGCGAATCTGGTAAGAAGTTGTGAAAAAGCCGCTTAGTTTCAAGTAGTAAGAAAAATTTTGTGAAAATAGCTTTCCACATTTTTGCATAAATTTGACTTACTACTGAGAAACTGGCTTTTGAACACCGTTTATCGAGAGGTTGTGAAATCAGCGTCCTGACCTGAGTATTAGAGAAAAAAACGGAAAAATAGTTCTTCATATTTTGCCGTTTGTTGAGCTAATACCGAGGGTCAGCTGATTGAACACCGTTTAGTGGAGAGATTGTGAAAAAGCTGTCCTGCATCAAGTAATAAGAACAGCCAATCAAAAGCAGCAAGGAGAACCTCATCTATAAAAAGATAGAAGGAAGTGAGACATCTATTGGTCTCATTTCCTTCTATTTTTACTTTCCTCAGTCAATTGTTTTACATCATAAAAGGAGAAATTCCACTTATTTTTTTCGCTGTTTCATGACATAAACAACTACACCGATTAACAAAATTCCTCCAGCTAATGCTAGCAACGGGTTATTAAATTCTCCCGTTTTTGGGAGTCCTTGAGTGCCATTTTTTTCACTTTCTTTTGCTGTCCTATCCGGATGAGAAGGTTTTCCATTTGGTTTTCCATTTGGTTTTCCATTTGGTTTTCCATTTGGTGATTCATTTCCTGGATTTTCTCTTTCTGGTTTGTCATTTCCCGGGGGCACATCGGCAGTTTCTCGCACAGTGATCGCTTTTTGCTGGGTAACAGATTCTGTATGAGCAGACCATTTTTCCCCATCAAATATTTCCGAACGATAAGTGACTTCTAGCGTATATTCTCCTTTTGAAGGTGCTGAAAAAATAGCGGTATGATTAGAAAATTGAGCACTTGACTGTGTTTCAACGATTTGGATCTTTTCTGGGAAATAACGCATATCTTCAAAGACAGGCGTTCCTTGATTTGGTGTGAAAGTTGACACAAAAACTGTAAAAGGCTTCAGTTCAATGATATTTCCTTCTGCATTCTCCGCCACACCATTTGCTTCTTGTATAATAATCGGATTATTTTGTTCATTTGGTTTTGTCTGATTTGGTTCTTGTACGATTGCATATTCTGGATACTCCGAAGACGGTGAGGTTTCTCCGTCAAAAGTAGCACCTACAGATAGTGGAAGACCATCTACTCTTCCCTTTTCTGTTTGACGATTCTCCGGTTTGATTTGCATCAATCCATGGACATGGATGCTTCCATTCGCATAGCGAGTAACAGGCTGCTGCCCTTCTTGCGAATGTGTATTTAGAGATTCGATCCAATCTTTTGATACGGTATGTCCAAGAGTATTTTCTGATTGTTTCTCTCGTTCATTCCAATAGTAGTTCAACGAGTGATAGATTTGATCTTCGTTTTGATTCAATGGGCGGATCTGCTCTCTCATCTCAAGATTTTCTGTTCGGAAAGATAAGATACCAGAAGCATGGAAGTCTGTGTTTCCTGCCGAAGAGGTATAAAGAGCCACATTATATGAACCGTTATTAAAACTTGTACTGCTATTGACGATAATATCTGTTCCGCTATTGGAATCGATTCCTTTTGCAAGATTTTCGAAAGACAAACTATTGATCAATTCATGAGGGCCCGATAAAGAGGAACCACCCATTTTGAATCCATTACCGTTCCCTTCTCCTTCAACTCCCGGTACCCAACCGTTTCGATAAGCAACTGAGTTTTTGATGACTACTTTCCCGATTGAACCTGTTTCATTTTTAGCAAAAAGATCCCAACCATCATCTGCATTATGATAAGCGATACAACCGTCAAATACATTCCCTTCTCCTATTGTCAGTTTGGCCGCAAATCCATCGGCATCTTCAAATCCTGGATCGGCATTTTCAAAAGATGTACAGTTCTTGACTAAGTTATGCGCTGGCCATGCTTCGAAAGGATCATTTGAGCTACCACTGATTTGGATTCCTGTATTTCCATTCCGATAAGCATGGATCTCTTCAATCAAATTATGGTTTCCAGAAATCTGCAATCCTTTTTGCATAGCGGCACTATTTGTAACGTCAAACCCACGTAAAACCCAGTAATGACTAAACAGTGTCATCCCATTTCCAGTTCCTTTAAAATCAAGTACAGGTCGCTTGTTTTCTGGATTTTTCTCTGCAATCAATTGAATCGGGTTTTCTCTTGTCCCGTTAACTCCTTTTGGAATCGTCAATCCTCTTTCAAAGGAATAAGTTCCAGGAGCCAGGACGATTGTCTGCCCAGCATATGCGTATCTCAATGCTTGCGTCAGAGATAACGGATTTTGTCTGCTTCCGTTTCCTGTATCTGACCCTTCCGGTGTTACATAAACTGTCGAATAGTTAGGTTTACGGTAGTCAACTGTATGCAGAATCTCTTTTGTTTCATAACTAGCCATCTCTACGTATTCTTCTGGCGGATAGTTTTTATCTGGTGTAAAACTGAAAGTAAATTCGTTCGTTCCTTCCATCAGTTTTGTCTGATAATCAAATTCCCGATTTGCAGTGATTGCCAAGTCTTTTGCGTTCTCAAGTACCTCTCCTGTTGCTTGATTTTTGATTGTTAATAATCCGTCAGCATTTGCTCTAAAGGACATAGTATGGTCTTGGTTTCCTGAATGATTACTAGAGGTCACAGTGTAAATCGGATCAATCAAGCGAGTAGGTCTTTCTTGCCCAGGAGGATCTGTCGCAGGATCCGAGTAAGCAACTTCGATTCCTTCTACCTTGATCGTCATATTCCTTGCTGCAGCAAATCCTGCATAAATAACCGATTCATCTGAAGCGTATAATTTTTCCCAGTCATACATGATGTCAGAAGCCATTTCTTCTCCTGTTTCAGGATCGTAATAATATGCCTCTAAACCAGTATTCGTTTTTTTCATCTCTACGTCCAGTTTAGTAATCGAGTTCGTGGCCGGAAACAGATTCCCATGACCGTTTCCGAATATATTATAAGAACCTGTTTCTTTTTCCAAGAACCCTGCTGAAGTCTCTAAAGGTGTTGTTTCCACTGAGACACTCTCAGGAGCTGGCGCAGCTTGCGGATCTTCAGATGATATTCCTGTGATTGCCCGTGTCCCTAATCCAAGTCGCATCGTATATTTGCTGCCGCTCGTGTTGACCACTTCTTGTCTATCCGAGTCCCAGACATATTCGATCCGACTGCCTAGTATGGCAAATGAATTTGAATAAAATGCCTGCCCAAACAAATGATCTTTTGGTACTGCGTCTCTTACCATTAAAGCAAATCCTTCTTGGGCATTCGTATAGGTCCAAGATTCTATTTCGATCGTCGCCCGCATCCTAAAGTTGATGTCTTTGGGGATTGCTTGATAATAATAGGTCATTCCATCTGATCCGCTTGACTGGAATTTTCCGCCGTTATTCGTGGAAGAGAGCCGCACGCCGTCTTCTAATGGTTCAATGGCATACCTACTAGCACTTGTGCTTTCTCCGAAAACAACCCCTTTCCACTCTTCATTTGCTTCTTCAGATTGCTTTTTTGTCTTTTCATTTTCTGATTCTTTCATCATAGGATCATTTCCTTCTTCCGTATCCATATCTTCACTAGTTCTTGGTACTTCCTCCATTGTTGACATCCCTTCAATGTTCACGTGTGCATTTTCTTCGTTCACAGACTGTTGTTCGTTAGCAGCAACTTCAACGACAGAAATTAAAACCGGGGTACTGAGCATAAGGAGATTCATCATTAGCGCACTGTATTTTATACGTTTTTTTAACAAGTGTATTCCTCCCGTAACAAATTAGAAAGCGTTTACTTAAAGTATTACCTAATTTATTTTTACTGTCAATAAAAAACAAAATTATAATAAGTGTATTTTATAAAAAGAAAAAATATAACTTAAGTTGTTGATAATAAAGAGATTTATTAACGTAAAAAGAATAAGTTTTTTTAAAATAACGTATAAAAAAGAGCATAAAACAAAGTCGTTTGTTTTATGCTCTTTTTTTATTATTTTGTGCTTTTTATTTTATCAAATCACTTTGTTTTTTTATAAAATTTCTGCGCCTAGTGTGGATTCAAAATGTCTCAATGCCCATTCATGTCCAACGGGATCGAAACTTGCCACGGCATCTTTGAAAATATGGAGTTTGTATCCTAGATTATACGCATCGACTGCTGTATGCAACACACAGATATCTGTACATACGCCGGTCAAATAAATATCTGTGATCTGGCGTTCTCGCAAACGGATGTCTAGATCTGTTCCATTAAAAGCGGAATAATGCCGTTTGTCTATCCAATAAACATTTTCCTCTTGCTCATAGTCTTGGTATAAACTTTTTAAAGAGCCGTACAATTCCCGTCCACCCGTTCCTATCACATTATGCGGAGGAAATAAGCGGTTCTCCGGATGAAAGGAATCTTTTGGATCATGCGCATCAATGGCAAAAACGACAAAATCCTTTTGATCAATAAACTTCTTTGTATGAGCAGTCAGCTTTTTTTCAATTACTTGTCCTGCTGTCCCAGTAGTCAGCTTTCCATCCTCTGCAACAAAATCATATGTGTAGTCAATCGAGATCAATGCGTTCATCTTAGTCCTCCTTATACGAGATGTTTGACAAATTCGATCACCATTTCTGCTGATCGTTTGCCTGCGTCTTCGATAAATTCGTCAAAGCTTTGTGTCGCCGAGTGATCTGCTGTGTCGCTCATTGCACGTACGATCAAAAATGGGATATTGAACTGACGAGCTGTTTGTCCAACAGCGGCTCCTTCCATTTCGCAAGCTAATGCTTCAGGGAAATTCGTTAAGATTTCTTTGATTTTATCTGGCGAGTCGACAAATGTATCACCTGTAACGATCAATCCTTCTTTTGCGTTCAAATTCGTTGCTTTTGCTGCTTTAACCATTTCACTGCGCAAATATGTGCTTGCTTCATAATATAGAGGCATTCCTGGTAATTGTCCTGGTTTGTAGCCAAATCCTGTTGCATCTGCATCAAAGTAAGCTACTTTATCTGATATAACAATGTCGCCTACTTGTAAGCCTTCACCGATCCCGCCAGCTGAACCTGTATTGATCACCATGTTCACGCCGTATTGTTGGATCAACAGACTTGTGGTAATAGATGCTAAGACTTTTCCTATACCGGAACGTACGACAATCACTTCGTGGTTACCTAATGAACCTGAAATAAATAAAGCGCCTGCGCGTTCCCATGATAATGGTTCGCTTAGGTTCTCTCTCAAAATTTTTACTTCTTCTTCCATTGCGCCGATAATACCGATTTTCATCTTTTTAATTCCTTCTTTCTATATAAATGCGATTGCTAAAAAAACCACACATAACATTAGGATAACAATAATAAGAGATTTCATCAAAAAAGAGTTCCATTTGGTCGTCTTTTCTCGTTCACTGATCCTTGTTTTCGTGATTGGTTTATTCTTTTTGCTTTCTTTACGATAAAAGCTGGCAATCTTTTTTTCTTCTTGCCGATAAGCTGTTTCTGCTTTTCGCTGTTTTTTTAATGACTCGCTTGCTTGTGCTTGTTGTCGCTTGCGAAGTTCGCTTCGCGTAATAAGCGGTCCTTTGGCCATAAGCCGATCCCTCTACTTTCCTTTGGTCAATAATTCCCAGTATTGAATCGCATAAATCGTCTTTGCATCACAAATCAACTGATCTTTCATCGCTTGTTGTGCCTCTTCAAGAGTTAGATGATACAGCTCCAGTACTTCGTCTTCATCTTGAGCTAAAGGATTCTCGACCTTCTCTACTCCTTGTGCATGATAAATATGAAGGACTTCATTTGCAAAACCTGGTGAAAGATACATCGAAGTAAGATGGCTCAGCGACTTCGCACGATAGCCGGTTTCTTCTTCTAATTCTCTGGCTGCAGTCATTTCAGGATTTTTTCCTTCTCCTGGATCGATTTTTCCAGCTGGAATCTCCAAGATCACTTTTTCTAAAGGCTTTCGAAACTGTTTGACAAGGAGCAGGCGGTCATGTTCATCAAAAGCAATGATCCCAACACCGCCAGGATGAAATACCAGTTCCCTCTTCGAAGTTCCTCCGTCTGGTAAACGAACTTCATCTACAGCAACATCGATAATTTTCCCGCTATAGATTTCTTTGCGACTGATTGTTTTTTCTTCAAATTGCTCATTGTTCAGCATATCTTCTCCTGCTTTCTTTGTAATCATAACTGCTTTTTTTTCATTTTTCAATTTTTCTCGAAAATTCCCTATTAGTTTACCATAGATAAACCTTAGATTTTCTCTAAATATAGAAAATCCATCTTTAGTCCGATACTCTTTCTAGTAGTCAGTATGCTAAAATAAGAATGTAATCGAATAACGGAAAGAATTCAATACTCAACGATAAATGACTTGGAGGGCTTATTATGATAAAACGAAATTGGCCGTGGCTTCTAGCACTGGTCTTGCTGTTTCTCTTTGTCCGAAACAATGGTTTTTCTTTTGTTCTAGGACTTTTATTGATAGGCGTGGTTTTAGTTTTGTGGGGGCTCTTCGGTTCGCGCAGGAAAAAAGGCAAACAAGAAGAAATCCCTGCACTGACTGACGAACTTGAGACTCACTATGAAAAAAGCGGTATGACAGCGAATGAAATCTCATTTTTCCGACAAACGATGAATCAAACAAAAAATGAGATCAATCAGTTGCAAGTGAACATGCAGCAGACAGCCAAACTTAAAGCAATCGATCTCCGTCATGACCCAGTCAAAGCGGCAAAAGCTTTATTCAAAGAATTAGTGAAGGAACCAAATCGACTGCATGAAGCAAGTCAATTTCTTTATACGCATCTGCCGAATCTAGTTGATTTGACAAATAAGTATAATGAGATCAATGACCATGAGATCAAAAACAAACAGACCTATGAAAAACTAGAAGAAAGCGCGCAGATCATCGACCAGCTGTCAGCTTTAATCGCACAAGATTATCAAAAATTCGTTGCTGAGGATCTAGATGATATCGACGTAGAGATATCTGTTGCGAAACAGAGCTTAAAGCGTGATAATAAATATGAACCAGAACAAAAGGATTAACTCTTTTGTTCATAAAAGAAGACTCGGAACATTCAGATGATGTCTGGTTGTTTCGAGTACTTTTTCTAAAGTAGAGACATTCATGTAAGAATCGAGAACAGATACGACAAGGAGGAATTTTTTATGGATCATAAACCGACTGAAACAAAAGATATCACACCAGTTAATGATACACTTGAAGACTTATTGAACAACCCGTTTTCAACCCCAACAGACACGCTGACCACTTCACAACAAGCGGAGATTGATCAGCTCCAAGAGCAACAGACAGCTGCTCGCTTAATTGACAAACTACCGGCGGAACGCCAAGAACAAGCAAAACAGCTGGCAGCAAAAATCGATGCCAATGATGCACAGTCTGTCATCAGCTATGGCTCAGCTGCTCAAGCGAAATTAAGTGAGTTCTCACAATCAATGTTGAATCACGTACAAGCTCAAGATATTGGCCCAGTCGGAGATTCGTTGACTGAACTGATGTACCGTCTCCAAGAAGCCAACCCTGATGAACTGCGTGCCGGAGAAGGAAATATCTTCCAACGTGTCTTCGGTAAGGTCAAACAATCGATTTATGAAGTGACAGCAAAATATCAAAAAATTGGTGCACAAATCGACAAGATCTCAGTGAAATTAGATAAAGAAAAAGACGGACTATTAAAAGATAATCTGATGTTAGAACAGCTTTACCAAAAAAACAAAGACTACTTTGATGCATTGAATATTTATATTGCTGCTGGAGAATTGAAAATGGAAGAACTTCAAACAACGATCATTCCAGAAGCAATGAAAAAAGCAGAAGAAACTGGTGATCAGATGGATGTCCAAATCGCCAACGATTATACACAATTCCTAGATCGTCTGGATAAACGTACACATGACCTTCGCTTAGCTAGACAGATCACGATTCAGCAAGCCCCACAAATCCGCTTGATTCAAAATACAAATCAGGCCTTAGCTGAAAAGATCCAAGCATCTATCGCTACAGCCATTCCGCTGTGGAAAAACCAAGTCGTGATCGCATTGACCTTGCTTCGTCAAAAAGATGCAGTGACCGCTCAACGCCAAGTCTCTGAAACAACAAACGACTTATTGAAGAAAAATTCAGAAATGCTGAAAATCTCAGCCATCGAAACAGCGAAAGAAAACGAACGCGGAATCGTGGATATTGAGACCCTGCAAACTACACAAAACGATTTGATCGAAACGATCCAAGAAACT
This sequence comes from Enterococcus sp. ZQ21, assembly GCF_030053755.1. Taxonomy (NCBI): domain Bacteria; kingdom Bacillati; phylum Bacillota; class Bacilli; order Lactobacillales; family Enterococcaceae; genus Enterococcus; species Enterococcus sp. ZQ21. Next base: position 538,800 of record NZ_CP125658.1, on the reverse strand, counting down.
TTGCGTATCCAAAAAGAAGGAAAAGAAAAACGTCGTCATGCAGAAGTAGAACTTGGACACATGGAAGAAGATCTGAAACAAAAACTTTTGGATTTAACCCAATAGACCATTTTTTGCTTGTTACTAAAACAAACGCCCATCAACAGTTCAATAAACTGTTGACGGGCGTTTTCCTTATCTTTCTTCTAACTTCTCCATTGGAATCTATTTCTCGTTCATCTTGCTGTGTCCATAGCCATAGCCAAAATAAATAATCAGTCCAATAACCATTACGATACCGAACACGATCCAAGTCACCGTCTGCAGACGAAGCATCAAGACGATACAAGTCAAGATCGAGACGATTGGCAAGATCGGAACGAATGGCACTTTGAATTCTCCTGCTTTTGGTTTGCCAAACACTTTTCTTAACTTCAGTAAGCCTAGACTAACTAGCATCAAATAGGCAAGCGCCATGATATTCGTTAGTTCCGCTAATACATTCAATGGGAAAAATCCGGCAAAGAATATGGCTGCCACACCAGCGGCATAAGTCGCTTTTTTCGGTGTACGATGCTTTTGATCGATTTCTGTCATAAATTTAGGCAGCAAACCATCCTTGCTGACAGCAAACAACAAACGAGCGAGTGAATACATCATCGAGATCGTCACCGTCAGCAACGTCAAGATTGCCCCTACAGCGATCACTGCACCAACTGTCCCATGTCCTACATACCTCATGGCAAAGGCCACTGGATCATTAACGCCTAGTTCAGTATAAGGAACGATTCCTGTCAAGATCAACGTCACGATGATATAAAGGACCGTAGCGATTAGTATCGAACCAATGATCCCTCTTGGTACATCTTTTTGTGGGTTTTTGACTTCCTCAGCTGCCATTGCAACAGCATCAAATCCCAAGAAAGCAAAAAAAACAAGAGCTGCACCATCTAGCACACCGGAAAAACCAAAAGGCATGAATGGCTGCCAATTATCAGGCTTAACGAAAAATATCCCTACAATGATAAACAACGCGATGATACCAAATTTGACATATACCATGACATTATTCAAACGTAATGCTTTCTTGGCTTCAAGCGACACGATGTAAGTGACGAATATCACTACGAGCACCGCAATCAAGTCAATGTATGTACCATTTTCCGGATTGTACCCGCCAGTTAATGCTTGTGGAAGTTCGGCCCCTAAGCTTTTCAAGAAACCTTGCATATAGCCAGACCAGCCGGAAGCCACAGAGGAAACTGCTAGCAAAAATTCCCCGATCAACAACCACCCTGTCAACCAGGCAGCAAATTCACCAAAGACAACATACAGATAGGCATATGGCCCACCGATCACTGGCACTCGCGAAGCAAACTCTGCGAAACTCAGTCCAGACAAAATGACAACGATTGCAGCTAAAACAAATGAAAGTGACAGTGCTGGACCAGCATTTTGATTGGCCGCAACCCCTGTCACCACAAATATTCCCGTACCGATGATCGCGCCAATTCCAAGCATGATCAAATCAGACGTTTTTAGTTCTTTTTTCATCTCACTCGTATGATTGAGATTGATCTCTTTCTTACGAAACAAATCCATTGAAGTTCCTCCCCATTTTAGGTTGGAAAACAGTGATTAAACTGTTTTCATGTACCCTAAAAGGATACCACCTAAAATGACTAAAAGGCAACCAACAATAACATAAATGAGCTCTTTTTTCGTTTTTCTTTCGCCAAGGATGAAAATCCCGCCTAAAGTAGAGATAATGATCCCCATTTGTGAAAGTGAGAATCCAACCGCTAAACCAAGGGATTTGACTGTAAGAAGCATACAGATATTACCTAAGCCCCATAATAATCCACAGATCATGTTTTTCCATACAAATTGATCTACTTTAACTTTACGGAAAGCAAAGAAGCTTGCACCTAAGATCATTCCGATACTTTGAGGTAAGATAATTGACATCGCATCCAAATTCGCCCAGTTGACAATGATCGTATATACGCCATAACCAATCGTAGAGAAGATCAATGCTCTAAAACCCTTACCAAAATCAAGCATTTTATTATCTGTATCTATTTTTCCTTCGTCATCTTGTCGTGCCGTCAAATACGCACCGCTTACAAGAAGAGCTAAAGCAATAATACCGTATACATAATCTTTCGTTTGTGTCCATTCTTGGAAGAAAACGGCTCCCGCAATCGTATTCAAAATTAATTGAAAACCAGTAGACAATGGTAACCCTACAGAAACACCCATGTACTTCATTCCATGGAATTGTCCATTTTGTCCAACACTCCAAGCTAAGCCAGATAAAAATCCGATCAAGAAAATCCAAGGGGTGATTACAGGACTAACAACGAAAAAGACAACTAAAGAAAACAGAAATGCACCAATCGTCATTCCTAGTGTTTGTTGATTGGCATCGCCACCAATTTTACCACTTACTAAACCAATACTACCCCATGCCAACATAGGGACTAATGCTATTAAAATTTCCATAACCAATCTCCTTTTATTTCACATGATAAGAAACTTATCAGCGAAAACGTTAACAACACAAGCGTTTTTTTTCGTTTCTAACGATTTTCTAACGTTTTTCATTATAAAAATTTAAGATTGGGAAAAATAAAGTCATTGTCGTCCCTTTTCCTTCAGTTGATTCAGCCGTCAATTGGATACCTAATTTTTCTGCCAGATTTTTTGCCAAATACAGGCCTAATCCTGTTGAATGCGTTTTGCTAAGTCGTCCATTTCTTCCAGTAAATCCCTTATCAAAGATTCGTTTCAAATCTTCCTCCGGAATACCGATTCCTGAATCTTTAACAGAAAGACTGACTCCTTGCGCTTCCTTTTTTATGCTCACCATGATATTTCCGTGGTCCGGCGTATATTTGATGGCATTGCTAAGCAGTTGGTTGAAGATAAAAGCGACCCATTTAGCATCAGTCAAAACAGTATGATCCTCACCAATGATTTCGTAGCGAAGATTTTTTTGGATAAAATAATTGGCCTGACTGCGTATCACAGGCTGGATGATTCCTTTCAATCCATACTCTTGGATGAGATAGTCCCGCGAGAAACTGTCGAGTCTTGCATAATACAAGACTTGCTCTACGTATTCGTCGATTTTTGATAATTCATTTTCGAGTAAGGTATACTTTTGATCGTCAATATCGAACTCGATCGAACGAACCAGTAACTTGGAAGCGGAAAGTGGTACTTTGATCTCATGGACCCATGAGTCAATATAATCTTTTTGGTCTTGTTGATTGCTGATTGCTGATTGCATCACTTCTTGATGTTCGCGGATCAGCTGATTGATATATTCTTCTACCAGTTTTTCTTCTTCTGTCCGCCCGCCACTCAAATAATTTTGCAAAGGAGATGTTTTTTGTATGTCAGCTAACTTCCCCCACCATCTTCTTTTGCTCAAGTAGCCGCCTAGCAGATAAAAAATCAGAAAGATGCCCTCGATCAAAGCTAAATAAGCAATCGTGCTCAAATCCACTTTGATATTTGGGGCTAGCCACATCACAAAGATCGTTAAGGCAATAAAAAACAGCCATCCCAAGATCAATGTCCACTGATCTTTCAAATATTTAAAGAAATTCATCTTAACCGCTCATCCTTTCAGGGAACGATATATCCCTGTCCTACTTTTGTTTCGATATATCCTTGGATACCTGCCTGTTCGATTTTTCGGCGTAACCGATTGATATTCACTGTCAATGTATTGTCATCTACAAACCGCTCGTCATCCCAAAGTGCTCGCAGCAATTTTTCACGGCTTAAGATCTTTCCGTTGTGTTTCATCAAAATAAATAGCAGGCGGTATTCATTTTTGCTCAAATCAATGATCTCTCCATTGATCTCCATACTTCCGTTGTCGACATTCAACGTAATACCATTATGGCTCATCATCTCACTGGATAATTCTGTGTAATTATAAGAACGGCGAAGCAACGCATTGATTTTGGCAATCAGTACATCGATTTGGAAAGGCTTTGTCACAAAATCATCTGCTCCCATGTTCATGGCCATGATCATATCCATATTCGTATTCCTGCTGGAGATAAAAATAATTGGTACTTTCGATACTTCACGTATTTTTTGACACCAATAATACCCATCCAAAACAGGAAGATTGATGTCTAGCAATACAAGCTGTGGTTCTTCTCTTTCAAAGTCTGAAAATACTTGGTTGAAATCGGTCGTTCCAAAGGTTTCGAATTGCCATTTCTCAAGTTCTTCCATAATCAATTGTCGAATGATTTCTTCATCCTCGACTACCATGATTTTTGCCATAAAAAATCCCTCCATCTTTCTTCTTGCTTCTACAATATCAAAGAAGCCTTTGTGAAACAAGTTGGCTTACCTGTAAAATGTCATTTTAGAAAACGTTCAAAAAAACTGGAAATAGGCGATTTAATCGCTTTTGTCTCTTCCAAGCAGCTTAAATTTATTATGTTATTCTTAATAATTGGTCTATCATCTGTTATTTTTCTTTGGTTGTTTTTGTCTTTTAAATTTTCGATAACCCCAATAACCGAAAAGAGTAAGTATTAGCAATACACCTAATAAGAGCGCAAGTAATCGATAAAGATGGTATCTTTTTGTCTTTTCCATCTTCGAAGAGGCTTCTTCTGTAAAGGGGACTCGCTTTCCTGTCACTAGTAACCTGTGGGTGTTCACAGTATAAGGTGTGCAAGTAATAAGTGTGACCAGATCCTGTTTTTCTCTGATTGCTAATGTATCTGTTTTTGTTGGAAGGACAACGATTTTCTCAACGACTTCATAAGCGAGCATCTGACCATATACTTCAAGATAGAAACGGTCATTTTTCTCCATTTTTTCAAGATCTGTAAACAATTTTTTCTCAGCAACACCGCTATGGGCGGTAATGACGGAATGTGTATTTTCTCCTCCAATTGGAAAAGAGGTACCTTGTAGAACTGTCGCTCCTCTATCTAATAAAAGATCATTTGTTTCATCGAATAAAGGCAAGCTAACATTGATTTTCGGAATATAGATTGCTCCGATCATATGTTGTTCGTAGTATTCTTTTCCTGGATTTCGGACATCTCTAACCGCTTGTTCAAAAGGATCTTTGACTTGACCCATTCCTGGGATGGCTGCCGTACGAGCAAGCGCCTGATTTTTCTTTTCTTGTACTGCTAATCGTTGCTCATGTTTTTCTTCTTTCTCTCGTGCAAGCTGTTTTTGATAATTCTCGATCCTTCTTTGGTCCAAATAATTGCTGAGAGCATCAGCTAAAAATGGATATGTAAAAACTGCAGCTCCTGTAAGAAACATCACTGCCATGAATAATTGTAATAACATACTGATTTTTGTTTGAGGTCTTTTCTCTGTTTTCTTTTTCATTTTCTTCACCTTCTTATTTAAAAAAACTGCAGCAACCTTTATAAAAACCGATTGCTGCAGCTTATTTTTGTTGCTTATACTTCAGACTTCATTTTAGATTTACGGTACCAGCTGTAAGCCCCAATCATCAAACTTAGACCGATCAGCAAGAATGCTAAGATCCCGTTTCCTCCAGTAGAAGGAAGAAATCCTTGTCTTACGTTTGGTACGCGTGCTGCTCCTGGATACTCATAGTCCACAATCACAAGTTCATCATCATAGCTACCATATTCTACATTGAACTCTGTGAAAGCTGCTTCACCTGTTGGTAAAACATATCCTTCTGGTGCTACTGTTTCTTTCATGAAGTATGTTCCGTAATCTAATCCAACAACTTCGAAGTATCCTTGGTCATTTGAGACAAATTCTGTTGCCTCTACACTATTATCACTTACCCAATCGATTGTGATTTCTTCTGCATCAGCACCTGACTCATAAACAGATAGACGTACGCCATCTTTATAGAAAACAGCATAAGCAGTTTTCTCTTCGTTCCACAATTCAAATCTTGCACCGTCTAGTAAAGCATTGCTTGAAGCATCAAACTTTTCAAATCTTCTCCCGCCAGTCGTTACTTCTTCTGGTGGCACGCGACGTTCGTTGTAGTCATACTCGTCACCTCTACCGATTTCGATCAATGCTGTATTGTTATGGAATTCATCTGCATTGATGATTGCGTTGACTTGCAAGTCATAGGTAACAGTTAATTCCCCGCCACGATGATTCCCTAATTTTTCAAGCGTTGCTGTGTTCGGTATACCTCCTGTTTCAAGAATGATCTCCACGGCAAAACCGTTACCCGCTTTTGTTACTGTATAATCAGTATCTTTTATCAGTGTTGTATCTCCTGCTTGTACAAGGAGTTCCTGATCAAAATAACTCAAACCTTCTGTTGGCGTATCTGTGATCGCGAAATCCGTGATGACTGTTGTATTGTCCTCATTGATTTCATCAATAAAGTAAGGAATCGGTGCAGTTATTGTATAAGAAACTGTTTTTCCTTTTTCCAAGTCAACATATCGGATCGTTTCTTCTTCACCATTTTCATTGCGAATCGTCACAGTTCTAACGTCTGCTTCATCTACATTCATTTCTTTGGAAGAATCTTGGATTTCATTTTTAGGATATAAGTGTACATCGGTGTTGTACGTATCTTTCCAAGAGGTTCCATCCCATACACCGCCAATAATATCTGGTATCATAACTGGCATCATGACAACCATTGGAGACGCGATTCTTGAAATATGAGCTGGTGAATATGTTTCTAAGAAGAGATAGACTTTATCTCTCGAAGAAGGTGCCTCTTCCGTCACTTGGACATTTTTGAAAACAGATTCACCATTTTCGCCAGTCGTCTGCTTATCTATACTTTCGATACCATAAGATACAAACCATGCTGCTGTGTGATCTGATTGGATCAAAGCAATCGCAGCGGCAGGTTCTAACCCATCATCATCTATGTCAGTTGTTCTAGGGTCATCTTTCAGCAAATTATAATAGACATCTGTAACATCAAACATTTCAAAATCGACGCCTGGAAGATTCTCATTACCAAAATCATCTGATATCAACCCGCTATTCGGTCGTTCTTCAGGCACAGTCGTGAATGCTTTTTTGTGTAATGTGATCGTCACTTCACTTGGTTTTTCCGTGACTTCTTCAGCGTGAACTAATTTTCCATTTCCAAAACTTCCTAATCCTACAGCTGCGAGCAACAGTGCACTCATCCCCATGGTCATCATTTTTTTATTCATTTTTTTCTCCCCGTTCTTTTTTTATTAATAAAACAGCACCTAACAACAAAAGGATTCCTAACAAAGAAATCAATGTTCTTGCTTCATTGGTTTGTGGAAATACGGACCCTTTCACAGGTTGATTTGGATTGCTTGGTCCACTTGGTTCTTTCGGTTTGTCCGTTGTTTCTTTTATGGTCTCGTTATACACGCGTGGTGTTGCTGATTCATAGGCAGAGGCTGGAACTTTTCCGGATTCCAATTCAGCCATCTTCTGCCCATTGACCATTACATATTGCGGCTGTCCTTCTGCATCCACCCAAGATTCAGGGACAATGACCTCGATTTGCTTACTTGCTTCGTCCATTTCGTACCCTTCTACACTTTTCAATTCCTCAAAATAATAGGTACCAGAGGGCAAAAATCGTTGACCTGTCGTGACTAGACCGTCTTTATCTGAAATGAATTTGCTTACATTTTTATCATTCAAAGGATCGTTGTTTGCTGGTTTGATCCATTGATTTTTCAAGTCATTCGCAGGAGCCATGTCTAAATAATATTTTTCTCCTTCTATCATCTGATACAGAGCAAAAACAGCACCTTCTAATGGGCGTCCTTTTTCGGTTGTTCCTCTTTGTCGTCCATACTTGAAAAAGTATGGATCTCTTAAATAACCGACATTTTTAGGATAGATATGGATCTCTTGCAGTTCCTCGGTTGGTTCTGTTGGATGATAGATTGGCAAAACAGCAGCAATCGGGATTGCTGTTTGATCAATATCCACATTCAACCCGATTTCCGGATCAATTGATTCTTCAAAAATCAAATAAACTGCATCTCGATCTTGGTTTTTCTTAGGTACTTGGATGCGTGCAATCCCATCTCCTAATCCACCAACCGTATCTTTTCCAGTCGTTACCGACTCCCCAACCTGGGCAAGTCTTTCTTCTGTGATCAACTGACGGATATTGTTTCTGCTCGTTTCAGCGATTTGCTGGACGAATTCTCTAGAGGTCATGTTCTCAGCAGCTTTTTTGTCATGATAATAATCGGTCATATCGTAAACGGCGAATGTCGCTCCATTTAGCGGGACCGTCTGCGAAATGATATCTGCTGTTTTTCCCGCTTCCTCAGAGATAGCCAGACCGTCATTTTCATGGAATTCAAATTGGTCGTTATAATCGATATCTCGAATCATCCGTTTATGCAATACAAATTCCACAACGTCTTCCCCTAATTCTTCTGCCGACATCGTTTGAGGAAGAAGGACTGCTACAAATGGCAGTAAAACAAGTAATTGAAGCATCAAACACAACAGCTTTTTCATTACCTTGCCCCCTCCTTTTTAGATTGTCTGACATGCAAACCATAGGCTGCACCGGCAAGTGCCACGAAGAATGCAGCAAGCAGGATATAGAACAATCGTCCGGATCCCCCTGTAGCAGGCAATGGATTTTCAGAATCGTTCCCGACACTAAGCCGTAGCCTGATTCGGTTCGTATCCAAAAGTTCATACTCTAATTCTTGCTGCAGATCAGGAGTCTCTGCTTCTTCGTTTGGATAATAAGAAACCTCAACTTTTAGTGTCCCGGCTTCTTTTCCTGGAACGACCCGATCATTTTCCACTTCTGGTTCTTCACGATAACTAATTTCTAAAATAAAGTAGCCTGGAAGTTTCCTGTAGCCGTCCGGCGACTTCACTTCCTTGATCCGATAGAATCCTTCCGTCAAATCCAAAGCATTGAATAGGGAAGAATCGTTTGGATCTGGTGCCAAGCCTCCGACGATGAGTTCATAGTCTCCTGCACTATTTTGTTTCTCAATTGAAAATTCTGCGCCTTCAAGACGTCGACTACTTATACTGTCAACTTTCAAAAGTTCCAGATCGATTGGTGCTAGTTCATCTTCTAAGGTTACTTGTAATACACCATCGATGATGTCATAACCCTCCGGTAACGGATCAGTTTCGTCTTCGATGACTGTCTCTCCAATGACAAATTTCCCTTCTTCATTCAGTGCAAACTGGAATACTTGATCAGACAATTGATACCCGTTTGGTGCAACAGATTCTGAGACCTCATATTCGCCGATAGATAAACGCAGCGGCTGGCTGTATTCTAAATCGACATATTTCTCTACACCGACTGTATAAAGATAGAAGTAACCGATTTCAGACAAACGTTTCGATTCTTCGGGTTCTAACGGGTTGCCTGTGTATGCTCGATACAGCGGGAAGGAAGAATCCCCTATTTTCCTGATATCAAAACCTGCACCATCTAAAGGATTGCCTTCATGATCTAATTTTCTAACTCGGATCTCCCGATAATCAAACATATTGTAAGCAGTAAATTCTACCCATAATCGGCCCTCTTCGTCTGTTGAATGGGTGAGATATTGCCAATTTGCTTCACCTGTTTGTCTAAGCTGGATGGTACCTGCCTCATTATCGTACAGTCGCAAGATCCATGTGTCGTTTTCGTCAGGTTCTTTGAAACCTTCTGGGCTTTGACTTTCAACGATTTTGTATTCTGCATAGTTGGCATTTTCTTCATTGTCTATATGAATAAATGAATCTGGTTCTCCAATAGGATGAATGACTTTCTCACCCTCCACGAGCAAATATTCTCCATTTTCATTTACTGAATAGAATGTGAGCATTCCTTTCTCTTCGTCTGCTTCATTCGCACCAGAGATTCCTTTAGCTACCGGCGTTCCAATTTCAAGTCCGCTTCCATCGGTTTGATAAAGTTCAAACTCTGCCCCATTGATTGGCGTAGTGCTTCCTTCAATTAATTTATTGATGTTCATGTGGACTGGCTTGAATTCATTCCGCATTTCCAATTTGACATACAAGTCTTCATAATCCGTTTCGTCCTCATTGACATTTTGAACAATTGAAAGTTTGTGGTATTCGCCTTCATAATAAGAATCAGGATCGCTACCTTCTTCTCCACCAACTCTTACTCCTGAAGTATTTGCTGCTACCAACTCATAGTGACCAAGCGCTGTATCTCCGCTGGAACTATATTTTTTGATTTGGAATTGATACGTCTCATCCACTAACTGATAACGTGCCGGTCCAGCGATCTCTCTGATCCAGAAAATATCACTGACAGCACCTGTTTCATCCCCCAGCACAGGGATCTTCGTTTCGAAGATTGCCATTCCATCCGCTGTAGTTCTACTTGTTTCGATTGGTTCGACCTCTCCAGCATCCGGATTTTGATCGTATAATGCAAATTCGATTCCTGCTAAAGGTTCCCCATCTTGCCCCGTCTTGCTTATTTGGAAATTCCGGTCCTTATGCTCATAACGTATAGATGACGTTGGAAAATACATTCGCCCGTTCATAACATCGTTTTCATAATCCTCCAAGTTTTGGATATAGGCCATATTGTTCACTGCATAGAAGTTCCCGTCTTGAGCTCCTGCATCCAATTTTACTTGATACTTGATTCTGACCATTTCTCCTTCACCTAACGAGATTGGAGAAAATTTATAGGCTTGGTTTTCTCGCCCAACATACGTTGTTGGTGTCGCTACTACTTCTGGTGGCGCTTGTCCATGACGCGCTTCATCCCATATTTCTGGCTCTTGGTACTTCATGCCGTTTTCTCCTGGATCTAGATGGTAAAACTGAATATCCGCCGATCTGCCAGCTCCAAACGGTGAAACATTAAATCCAGTTTCATCATAAAGTGTGGCTTGCTGGATCGTTTTCTTGAAGGTAGAGGAGATATCCTCCAAGGCTGTAATGATGTCATTCTTGTTATTCGCATCGTAATAACGCGGTGTTGTGCCATCATCGTTTAAATCAGCAATGTTTTTTAATACATTTCGTCCGATTGCATCGAGCCGCTGTCTACCGGCAATACTTCCGTCAATTCCTAACCCAATGGAGAAAATACTTGGCGGGTTCTCTTGGTACTTGTTTTTCAGCCAATGATGATATGCAACAGTATTGATGGCTGACGACTTTTCTTGTGAAGTTGGACTACCGTTAGTATCATTGCTTGCGCTTCCTGTACCAACCCAGTGAGTTGCTTTATCATCACCTTCTTTTACTTCTCCGTAACGATATTGCACATTTGTTCCATTAACAGGACGGTCAAAGTCAGATGCATAGGTAACTGGATAAGTAAATCCTGCATTAGAAGTATTCCCAGAAAAGGTTTCAAAGTTTTTGAACAAATCACCACGATCTATGGCAATCTTATCCCCCATGACACTCCAACTGCTCCAAGCTCCCCAAATACTTGTGCGAGATCTTGTTTGGATCGGTGCATAACTGAAGGTGGGTGTTCCGTCTCCTACGACGATCAGGATCTTTTCTGGATTTCTATTTTCTCCGCCGTTATCCGCATACAATGTTTCATAACCATTTTTAAGTCCTAGTGTAAGCGGCGTTCCTCCGATGGGTGTACGATTCAGTGCTGTATTCTCACTACCTGTTAGACGATTGATGTCATTTGTCAACGGAAAGATGTCCGAACTGATTTGTTCCTGGTTATTGATGACTGTACTATTATGATAAAAATTCACCATACCGATCCGAATATCCATATTTGGGTCGGATAGCAGATTTTCACTAATTTCATTTACCGCTTCTATCAGTGCCGCATTTTTACTTTGTCCTCCGCCTTCCAGTGTCCCTTCATTCATACTGGCTGATTTATCTAGAACAAAAACGATATCGATTGGACTGATTTCTTGTTTCTCACTTCCGATCACATCTAGATAAACGTTATAAAGTGTCGTTGCATCTTCAGGATGTAAGTCAGCCGTTGGATTGTTAGAGGGAACTGGTTCTACCCATTTTTTGATATATGCCCCGTTATAATCCAAGTAACTGTTTTCAAAATTCCGTTCATCTCCCCAAAGCTGAACAGTTTGCGCTGGCACATTTACATCTTCTTCGCTTGCAGCTGATCCATTATCAGCCGCATAGTCGTAATTTCGCCAGTTCGCTCCCCCGATTGTGTAATCACTATCATCGATTAAGTTCTCTCCATCATATGGTGAGCCTTTTTCTCCCTGATAGTGTTCATTGCTTTGTGACCAATTTCCTAATACTTTCGTATAGTCATTCGTTGTAAATCGTGGATAGCGGTGCTGATCGTTTTCAGCTATTCCGCTAGGATAGATATATTCATATGGATCTTGCGTAGCTGTTGGTCCAAGACGCTCTAAAATACCGTTGAATAACCGGCGTTGAATGCGTTGGAGTGCTTGACCTCTGGGCACGATTGGTGCGTCCAGCTCTTCCGTTTCATTTTCTTCGCTACGTTGATTTTCAGCGGAATCCTCTGTATCTGTTTCATTTTCTTGTAATTCTTGACTAGCTATTCTTTCATCGACCACCACTTGAAGAGGTAGTTCCCCTTCATTCACATCTGGAATCTTTTCTGTTTCAAAAACCAATGTGCCGGTCTCAGCTTCTTTCGAATAAAATTTTCCGACATACCATTCTTGACCATCGATTGTCTCGACTTTTAAGTCTTCTCCATCTTCATCGTAAGAGGAAAGACCTGTTCCCCGAACGTTTTTTACAGTACCAATGCCGGCAGCAGCTGTATCGATTGCTAAACGTATCCTACCTTCGTTCGCACTCTCTTTCTTTTCAAAAGCCAGATGCCATTCAAACGTTTCTTCTTTTTCGATATACCTCCCTTCGATTTTTGCATAATCCTCATCTAGAAATACCTCATCCTCCTTCACTTCTGTTGACTCAGCAGCTACATCCAATGCTGTCATATGATAGACAGACTGGAAATACGGTCCAAATAGCAGACTGACAGCTGCTAACTGCAAAAGCTTCAATTTTACCCCTTTCACATTCTTATACTCTTTTCTAAAACATGTGTCTTCTTTCACAACAAACACCAAAAACAACATCTATCTAATTATAATCTAATTTAATTTTAACTTTAAATCAAACAATATCCATTTTAGTTAAAAAACACCAATTATACAACACTTATTATTAAAATTAGATTATAAAATTTTATAACAATCTCATTTAACAGAACTCAAGTTATTAAGACAGGTAAATAATCTCCGACTATTTCCTTGAAAAACAAAAAAATAAAGCACGAATGCGTATTTACGCACTCATGCTTTATTCATGCAATTGATTCAGATAACGGCAGCACACAAGATACCGATAACACTTCCTAAAATAGCTCCTCCTAAAACATCAGTAGGATAATGTAAAAGTAAAAAAATTCTTGAATAAGCGATCAAACAAGCAAATAGAAAAGCTAGTATTCCTGCAATACGACTTAACTCGAACAACGCTGCTACAGATAAAAAAGCAAGTGCCGTATGCCCTGAAGGAAAAGAAGAAGTCTTCGGTTTACTTGTATAAAGGACAAGCCGACGATTTTTTTCATAAGGTCTTTTCCGTTTTGTCGTTTTTTTAATGAGAAGTAGACCAACAAAAAAATAGATTAGACTGCCTATAAGAATAGCTAGACCATATTCTCTTGTATCAGGTATCAAAACTAAAACCGTAGCAAGGAGCAGCCAAATAAAACCGCCATTAGAGATATTACTGATAAATTTCAAAAAATTGATTTTCCGATTGTCCGTTTCTCGTTGTTTAGCAAACTTATTGATAATACTATCATCGATTTTAGCAATCAAACGCAGCATGTTATTCCTCCTTTTTAAGACCCTTTTCTTGCGTACGATGGATAAAAAGCAGGACTTGAAAATAAAACAAGAAGCTGAAACCTAATAAAGCAAGGTAGACTGGTCCTGCAAACCATAATGCAATCAGAAGTATCGACGTGCCTGCTAAATAGAAAAGTGCACTTTTAAAATCATTAAAAAACAAGAAAAATGCTGCAATCCAAGAGACTTCTTTTTGATTTTCCAGTTGAAGCAAGATTTTGTAACTAAAAAGAACAGCACTTAATAGAAGCAAAAACAACGTAGTATACATCAATGTATAGCCAATTCTCCCACCCAAATAATGGAAAATCCGATAATCGATGAATAAAAGAAGAAAATAACTACTTGCTAAACTATCTTGCTTTCCATAAAGAGAAAGATTCTCACGAAACTTCTTCCAGTATAATGAACTGAGCTTTTTCTCTTCATTTTTTTTGTAATAATAAATCATATAGAGAACTGTTCGACTTGCCGTTCCTAATGTGAAAACAGGCAAGACGCACAGGAACCACAGTAGCTGTAACTGGATAAGACGCGGAATCCATTCAATGATTTCTAAAAAATAATCATTGGCTCTTTTACCAATCGACCGATTCATCATCCTTTTGATCCTCCTGTCAAATCCATTCCTTCAATGAAATAACGTTGTGCAAAAAAGAACAGCAAGATCGTCGGAATCAAGACAAGTGTTGCTCCTGCCATCAGATAATTCCATTGTGTCGTCGCTTGGTTCTGAAAAACTTGCAAGCCAATCTGCAACGTGTATTTTTCTTGATCTTGGATATATAACAGAGGACCTAAGAAATCATTCCAAGCCGCGTTGAAGGAATTGATTGCAATCGTGATTAAAGCAGGTTTCGTCAATGGAAGCATCAAATGACTCCAAATATACAAATGATTCGCTCCGTCGATTTCAGCAGCTTCGATCAATTCATTATTGATCGATAAGTAAAATTGACGCATCAGAAATATATTGAACGCATTGCCGAAGAACGATGGAACGATCAGGGGCAAATAAGTACCTACCCAGCCGATCTTGGAGAATAATACATATTGAGGAATCATCGTTACAAACCCCGGGATCATCATCGTAGAAAGAACCAAAGCAAACATCAGCTTTTTCCCAGGAAAATCAAGCTTCGCAAATCCATAAGCAATAAAAGAATTCGAAAGGACATTACCGATCACTACTAGCACAGTGATGAATAACGTATTTCTTGCATAGCGCCAAAAAGGAAATGCGGCAATCGTATCCAGATAGTTTTCCCATACGATTTTTTCTGGGAAAAAGGTCGGAGGATAACGAACGATTTCTTCCATCGGTTTCAATGAAGTAAATACCATCCAAAGCAATGGAATGAGCAAAATAATTCCTATTATCGTCATAAGCACATAGCTTAGCATCTTTTTTGATTGCCGATTCACACTGGTTTTTTTAAAATAATCCATCATTTGCCGTCACCTCCAGAATAATAGACCCATTTAGGTGCAAGCTTCAAATTGACGAAGGTCAGAACCAAAACGATCAGAAATAGGATCATCGACATAGCCATCGCATATCCCATATCAAAAGCGACGAACGCCTTGTTCCACATATGCAGATTATAAAAAAGCAAGGAATTTGCAGGTCCACCTGTTCCATTTTTCGTCATGACATAAGCTTCTTGAAAAATTTGGAAAGAACCGATCGTAGAGGTGATCACATCGTAAAAAATAATAGGAGTGATTAATGGCAAAGTAATACTTTTGAACTTTCCCCAAACGCCTGCTCCATCGATTTCTGCTGATTCATATAAAGATCTAGGAACATTTTGTAATGTAGCTAAGTAAAGTAGCATTGCTCCTCCAGAGCTCCATATTTTCATCAAAATCAACGCAGGTTTCGTCCATTGTGGATCAAACAACCAAGCTGGTCCAGGGATATGGAACCAGCCCAGAAATGTGTTGATCAATCCTGCAGATGGAGAAAGCAGCTGCATCCATAAGATGTAGACTGCTACTCCTGATAAGACTGCCGGTAAATAGAAAACTGTACGGAATACACTGATTCCTTTGATTTTTTGATTGAGTACTGTGGCTAAAAACACACTGAAAATCGTCGTCAGCGGTACATTGAAGATGACGAAATAAACGGTGTTGTATAACGATTTCCAAAATAAATCATCATGAACGAACATTCTTTTGAAATTTGCTAGACCAATGAAATTCATCTTGGATGTCAAATTATAATCGGTGAAACTACCAATAACTGAAAAAAGCATAGGCCCTAGCATAAAGATTAAAAAACCGATAATAAAAGGCGAGATAAATAAATAGGCCCATCTTGCTTCTTTTTTCTTTCGGATAGATAAACGCTTCAAATTTTCTTGCCTCCTCTGTACCTAGACAGTCAAAAACGGATTATTGATTTTGCTTGACTAAGTTCTCTACTGCTTTTTGTGCATCTGCCAATCCTTCTTTTGCTGATTTTGTTCCTAAAAGAATCTGGTCGATCTGTTCATTCACTAATGTCGTATAATCCGGTGCATCTAAAGGAACTGGTGTGATCACCGTATTTTTAAAGTTTTCGTCCGCCATTTGATAGATCATTTTCCCTTTGTCCGTTAGGTTGTCATTATTCACTAAATTCTCGTTGGCTGTTTTACTTGCCATGATATCAAAACTTTTTTCGCCGAATTTTTCTTGTACTTCTGGAGAAGAAAGATATTTGATGAATTCATAAGAGGCTTCAGGATCTTTTGCTCCGTATGGTACTTCCAAGACGAATCCGCCACCCCATGACCAATGACCTGAACCTTCCTCTTTTTCTGGAAGCTGCATCACGCCAAAATCAAAATCATCCGGTGCGTTTTCCATCAAGCTAGAGTAATAATTAATGTTTTGGGCGCGCATGGCTACTAATCCAGAAATAAATGGATCAGACACACCAGAACCAAATTCTGCTTCTAATTTGTTGATTGTATTTTTTCCATAATAATCTTGCCAGTCTTGAATCCATTCTAAGGCTTCCACTTTGTTTTTAGTATCAATCTTGACCTTTTCGTCCTTATCAAACCAACTAGTCCCGTTGTCTGCGTTTAATGCCCATACATCAGCACCTAAATTCCATAATGGATAAAAACCGATACGCGTAAACTCTTTTCCTTCTTTTTTATCTAGTTTACGTGCTGTTTCTTCTAATTCATCCCAAGTTGTCGGTAGATCTTGTTCGCTGATCCCAGCTTCTTTAAATAACTTTTTATTATAAAAAATGACTTGTGTATCTGTATTGAATGGGATGGCATAAGGATCACCCTTATATTCTACTGTGTCCCAAAGCTGGGGATAAAAATCCTTAGAAGTATCTTTATCTACATACTCGGAGAGATTGGTTGCTTGCTGTGCTTCTGCTCTTTGCGCAACGGAATTTATGTCCTGTACAATAACATCAGGTGCATTTCCAGCCGTTATTGCAGATAAAGATTTGGTCCAAATATCCCCCCATGGCTGATACTTATAATTTACATGGATCTCGTCTTGTGATTGGTTGAAATCCTCAATGATTTCTTCGATGGCTTCTTTTCGTGCGCCCGACCCCCAAAAGGACCAGAAATCAATATTTTTTCTTCCATCACTTGTTTTTTCAGAAGAATTTGCTACACTTGAGCTGGCATCGCTTGTATTACTTGATCCGCATCCTCCTAATAAAAACAATGCTGAACTTGCCAACAATCCTGTAAACAATAATTTTTTCATATTTTACCTCCAAATTTTAATGTAACCGATGTCGGTTTTAATATAACGATATCATTTTGTTCTGAAAATAACAATTTATAAGGTGTGATTATCGAAAAATTATTAATGATACCAACACTTTATATAATTAGCGAGCGTTTTCTTTGGATTTTTTAATCTTTCGTAGCAGAATGAGAATGTATTAAAAAAAGATTAGGAGGAATTTTGATGTTTAGACACCAGAAAGAATTGCAGTTTGAGGCAAAACCAGATCGTCCGAATCCATTAATCGCGAAATATCTGCAGGAGCTGATCGGCGGCCAATATGGCGAGATGAGTGTAGCTATGCAGTACCTGTTCCAAGGTTGGAGCTGCCGAGGAGAAGAAAAATATAAAGATATGCTGATGGACATTGCAACAGAAGAAATCGGCCACGTAGAAATGTTGGCGACAATGGTTGCTCGTTTATTAGAGGGTGCGCCTGTTGAAGATCAAGAAGCAGCGATGCAAAAAGATCCAACAATCGGTGCCATTATCTCTGGAATGAATCCACAGCACGCGATCGTAGCTGGCTTAGGACCTCGTCCTGCTGACAGCGTGGGCAATCCATGGAGCGGTGCCTATATCATTGCGAGTGGCAACTTGTTAGCAGATTTTAGAGCTAATTTAAATGCCGAATCACAAGGAAGACTTCAAGTAGCACGTATTTACGAAATGATCGATGATCGTGGCGTAAAAGATATGCTGTCTGTTCTCCTTGCAAGAGATAGCTATCATCAAAACCTATGGGAATGTGCAGTGAAAGAATTAGAAGAAAAAGAAGGTTCAATCTTAGTCCCAAGTACTTTCCCGCGTGACAAAGAACGAAAAGACATTGCTTATGACTTCTATAACTTCTCAGAGGGAGACCAAAGTAGTGAAGGTTCTTGGGCTAGCGGCAAAGCATTGGACGGCGAAGGCGAATATCAATGGTTGAAAGAACCTAAGATCGAAGGCGCTGCACCAAAATTAGAACCAGTAACACCAAAAATGTATGGGACACCTCCATTCAAGAAATAAAAAACATACGTAGGAAAAAGGTTGCGACAAGATTTTTGTCACAACCTTTTTATTGTATTAGAAACGACTTTCCTATTGGCTCGATTCAAATTTTTGGAAAAATAAATTCCCTTCAGCAATTAAGCGAACACCTCTGTTTTCTGGATTCAATGTGATATATTCTTTCTCTTTACACCATCGGAAAAACGCGTTCCCGAGATTTCCTCCTAAATGAAATGTTCGTTCTGTCCAATCTAAGCAAGGCTTCACAAGTACTCCAGATTGTTTTTTCAGTGCGTCAATATCTATTCCTAAGTCTTTGAAATAACAAACGCCTTCTTCTGTAAGTTCCACATGATGGTTTTCCATCACAAGATAGTTGTTGTGAAGGAGAAAGTTGAAAAAAACTACACCTATCACACCGGCTAAATGCCGATAACAAGATCTTCCTGCTTTTAATTCACTATATTCTTTGTTTTCATTAAATGATTTGATCGGTTTAACCGGACTAACTACCATAAGATTTTCTAACAAATCAGCGATTTCCAGAGATGATAATCGATAATAGACATTTCTTCCCTGTTTATAAGACATCACCCAATCAAGAGAATGAAGTTTTTTTATATGATAAGATGCTGTGTGATCTTTTATTTTTGCTTTCTTTGCTAGTTCATGCACGGTATGGAATCTTCCATCCATCAATAAAGTAAGGATCTCAAGTCGCGAATGATCTGCTAAGAGTTTAGTCGTTTGCTGAAGATGAGGAAATCCAGCCATTTTTTTCTCTCCTTTCACACATCGATGAGCATCGAGGAATAAGCTTAGTATACTATATTCAGAGGTGAGGATTATGTTTAAAAAAATGGAAAAAGAAAGTTTCTATTACGGATTTCCCGTCGTGCTGATGACGACTAAGGATGAAATGACTGGTAATGACAACCTCACGCCAATCAGCTCCACTTGGACACTTGGCAAAACGATTGTCATTGGAATCAGTATGCACAGTAAAGGGTATACAAATTTAAAAGTGGGACATGCCGTTACCTTCAATCTTGCAGATCAAACACTTTGGGAAAAAATCGAGAAAATCGCAAAGACGACAGGCCATCCTATCATGCCCGATTATAAACAAAAAGCTGGCTATTCCTTTTGCTCTGACAAATTTCAATTGGGAAAATTCACGAAACTAGCAGGTGAAGAAGTTGCAACTGTTCGGATCAAAGAATGCCCGATTCAAATAGAAACGTTGGTTCAACGAATTTCAACTAGAGAAGACTTTGCTATTGTAGAATGTGAGATCGTAGCTATTTTTGTAGAAGAAGGGATTTTACATGATCCAACTCATATCAATGTGGATAAATGGCAACCTCTTATCTATAAATTCAGAGAATATACAACTGCCAACCAGTCGTTAAGTTGGAATTTTAGATTCCAAGAATTCAAAGAGTCGTAATGATAAACATCGTTAGGTATAAACAAAAAAAGACTCGCAGCACGAGTAAAAAACAAATAGAAGCTATACCTTAGAAAGGTCGACTGTGACTCTATAGATGCAGTATATGCAGCTTATGAGCATTTCTTCTGTTCTCTTTGTTTTTGGGATCTGTGCTGAAGTCTTTTTTGTTTTTTGCCGATCTTTCTTTAAAAAATCGAATCTGTTATACCTTCTCCATTACTAATTCAGGCATCTGCTGAGTAATGATTTTTCGCGCAAAAGAAATATCTGTTACCCAAGGTTCGATTTGTTCTTCAGTCAAAACAAGAGGCATTCGGTCATGGATTGGTGCGACTGTGCGATTAGGTTCAGTAGTCATTATGATTGATTCTGCCGTTTTTTCATCGTGATGGCTACGATAAAAGCCGCCAATATACACTATTTTTTCCTTATTTGAAAACATAAATTTGTCTTTTTCTTCATTCCACTCATAAAAGCCGCCCATTGGGAAAACACAACGATTTTGCAAAAATGGTTGATGAAAGGTCTTTTTTTCTTCTACTGTCTCTGCCCGGGCATTGATCATCAATTGTCCTTTTTTAAATCCGGTAAATCCCCACTTCATGATTTCCGGAGTGAGATTGTTTTCTTCCTTTTTTCTTAATGTCACAACAAGATTTGACGGAAAAATTTCTCCAGCTGCTAATTTTGCTGCCTGTTCCGGTTGTTTCTTCTGGGCTTCTCGATAATAATTCTGAAGGAGCTCCGACTCTAGATCAAAAAAATAACGACCACACATCCTAATACCTCCCCCTCTTTTTATCTATCATACACTGCAACAAGAAGTTCATACCAACAAAACGCTTTCAATGAATAGAGAATTAAAAAAGTTGCGACAAACTCTCCAGTAAACGTTTTTCTCATGCCAACTCCTCGGTCACAAGTCACAATATTCAACAAACATGAGAAGCTGTTTTTTGAAATTGCTCCTTGTGACTCAGAGTGAAACGGCAAGTTCACGACCTCTGGGTAAACGGTGTTCAAAAGCCAGTTTCTCGGTATTAAGCCAAATTTATGCAAAAATGTAGAAAGCCATTTTCACAAAATTTTTCTTAATACTTGAAACTAAGCGACTTTTTCACGACCTCTTCCTTAAACGGTGTTCAAAAGCTTGCATCTGCGGTAATAAGTCCAACCAATTTAAAAACATAAGAAGCTGTTTTTACTTGGCTGTTCTTATTACTTGATGCAGGGCAGCTTTTTCACAACCTCTTCCTTAAACGGTGTTCAATCAGCTGACCCTCGGTATTAGCTCAACAAATGGCAAAATATGAGGAACTATTTTGCCGTTTGTTTCTCTAATACTCAGGTCAAAACGCTGATTTCACAACCTCTGATTCACGGTGTTCCAGAAGTAGCTTCTTCGAAAAATAAGCCGAAATTTCACAAAAATTTGAGAAGCAATTTTCGTAAATTCCTTCTTATTTCTTGAAGCTGACCACTTCTGTCACAACCTCTAATTATTAAAGAACCTTTTGCGAAGTTAACAATCTTTCTTTGATCAATTGGAAATTCTGTCTAAGTAGTGATAGATCTTGTGTGACTTTCAACAATAAGATACTGCCCTGGATTTCAGCAATCAACGCTTTGGCTTGACGGTCTGCCTCTGCATCGGACAGTTTTTCTTCAGAAAGTGCCAAGATATTTTGTTTCGTATACTTGACCCATTGATTGACTAATTCTAGTAGCAATAGACGGAATTCTTCATCCACTGTACTCAACTCAATAATCAAATTCCCCACAGGACAGCCATGATAAGTGATTTGTGCCTTATGATCAGCGAAAATCCAATCCAACATTTCTTCTAGTGCTTCTTCTGGCTGTTTTCCAGCATTTAAGATGTCTTCAAACAATTCTGTCTGCCACACGTCCATATGCGCATGGATCACCGCTAGACAAACTTCTTTTTTTGAAGAAAAGTAATAGTAAAATTGACCTTTTCCCGTCTCAGAAGCTGCTAGAATATCCCGGATTGACGTTTCATGATAGCCTTTTTTATAAATAAGATCTTTGGTCGCTTCCAAGATCTTTTCCTTTGTTTTCAATGATATTCTCCTTTTTCATCTCTCATAGTCCTATATTATACAATAAATTCATCATTTTATCTTCCTAATCGTTTAAAAAAAGACTGTGCCAAATTATCTGACACAGCCCTCACTATAAAACTGTTCTCTTGTAGCTAGATGTTCATTGATTCAAGAACTGCGAGGACAAAAGCAGTTCCTATCTTATGATAGTTGCTCTAATACTTTCTCTGTTGTCATCACTTGATCTGCAATAAAACCAAAGTTCGTCAACGCTGCATCCATTGCTTCTTGGCCAGGAGCACCAATTGCATCTGTCGCTACCACAACATTGAATCCACTCTCTACCAATTCACGCATATGGGAATCGCTACACAAGTTTCCATTCATTCCACCAAGAATTACTGTGTCGATTCCATTTTTTCTCAATTGAAGCGCTAAGTCGTTGCTTTCTGGTCCAAAGATTTTATGAGGAGAGCTGATAATCGTATTTTCATCCAAATATGGTTTCAATTCTTCGATAAAATCGGCTCCTGAACCTTCTTCCACTGGTTCATATTGACTTTTTCTAGCAAACATCTGCTGCTCAAGCATCATATGTTCTCCTGCACCGCCAAATTGCCATTTATGGTCATGTGGATAAAAATAATGAGGAGAAATAAAGAGTTTGTATCCTTTTTCTTTTGATTGTTTCACCATTTCAATCATATTTTCGATCGTATTGTATTTTTCTAAGATATCTTTTGTCAAACCAAAGCCACCGCCTGCTGGTTTCAAGAACTCGACTTGCGGGTCAGTTAGAACTACTGCTGTATTTTTGTTGTTGAACATGATAAATTCTCCATTCGTTATTTATTTTAATACATCATTTAGAGCTTCACTCATTGTTGGATGAGAATAGATTTGATCTCTCAATAACGTATAAGGAAGTTTTCCATTCATAGCTAGCGAAATCAAGTTGATGACTTCATGAGAATCTTCCGCATAAATACTTGCGCCTAGAATCAAGTCAGTTTCAGGATCAACTAAAACTTTGAATATCCCTTTAGGATCTTCTAATACTTGTGCTTTAGGGACGCCGCTTGTCATATACTTGAATAATTTGTAATTGACGCCTTGTGCTTTGGCTTGTTTTTCTGTTAATCCTACATTAGATAAAGTTGGAGTGATAAATACACTGTAAGGCACAGCTTTCCGATTATTCGTTGTTCGTGTATTTTCGCCTTTCAACTGATCCATAATGATCCGATAATCATCTAAAGAGATATAAGTGAACTGCAGTCCGCCTTTGACGTCTCCAATCGCCCAAATGTTTTCCGCATCTGTACGAAGGTATTCATCTACAGCGATTGCTCCGCGATCGGTCAGTTTAACATCTGTATTTTCTAATCCAAGAGAAGCTGTATTAGCTTTTCGTCCAGTTGCAGCCAAAACTTTTGACGCTTGGATTGTTATTTCTTGTCCATCTTCTGTAAAGGTAACGGCAGCTGTTGATTCTTGGTCTGCTACTTCATCGACAGTCACACCTAAGTGGAACTCGATCCCTGCATTCGTCAAATCTTCTAAAATCATTTGTGCGATGTCTTCATCTTCACGAGGAAGAAATTCAGGATGGGCATCAAGAACGATAACTTTAGATCCGTATTCATTGAACATTGATGCAAATTCCAGACCAATATATCCAGCCCCAATGATCACTAATTTTTCCGGTAATTGTTCCTGATCCATTGCTTGCGTAGAATCAATCAAGTAGCGACTTGTATTCAATCCTTTGATTGGTAAAATGATTGGTTCAGAACCAGTATTGATGAAAATCCGTTCGCCTTCAACAATTACTTTTTCACCATTATTCGTCACTTCGATTTGATGGTTAGAAAGAAAACGTGCTGTACCGTCCATCACTGTCCCAGTCGCCTCATCGCTGATCATATGATAATTTTTGGCGCGAAGCATGCCCGTCAATTTTTCTTTCCGAGCAACAGCCTCTGTAAAATCGATTCCTCTTTCTCCATTGAAAATCAATGATTTAGAAGGAATACAGCCGATGTTGATACATGTTCCGCCATACATACGTGTTGACTTTTCAACGACTAAAACCGATTCGCCTTTTGAAGCTAACGCCTTCGCTAAAGTCTTACCGCCCTTTCCAAAACCGATCACAATATTTTGATATTTTTCCATCCTTTTTCCTTCACTTCTTTTTTACCTACCGATTGGTACAAAAATATGATAACCGATAATCGTCTATTTTCCAAATCATCTGCTTTGTTTGTCAAAAAAACCAGACAAAAAGCGGTCCTTTCACGTTTTTAGTCTGGTTCGATTTCCTTTATTCTTCTAAACAATCGTTACTTCTACATCGATATTTCCTCTAGTTGCTTTGGAGTAAGGGCAGAATTCATGCGCATCTTCTGCAATTTTTTGGGCTTCTTCTTCGCTGATGCCATCGATATGCACTTCTAATACTACACCGATCTGATAGCCGCCATCATCTAAATTATAAAGAGAGACACGTGCTTTTACTGTGGACTCTGCTGTCATTCCTGCTTCTTTGATCATATGTTGTACCGCCCCATTGAAACAAGAAGCATAACCTGCTGCAAATAATTGTTCTGGATTTGTTCCTTCTGCATGGATTCCCGGAGGAGTGATTTTCATATGCATCGAGCCATTGGGTGCCTCGACCTCTCCATTGCGCCCGCCATGGTTGATCATTGCTGTTTCGTATGCTTTTTTCATTGTACTGCTCCTTTCGATTGACCATTTGCTATTTGCTATAATTATAGTGTATGACAAGTAAGGCGCTTTCTACAAAAATTCTGCTTATTCAAATACCAGAATACCGTCTTCTACTATTTTTCCAAAAAACAAAAAGATGCCACTCGTGAACAACAGGGTCATATTCGTTCCAAAATAAATAGCAATCTTTTCTAAATAATCTTTTATATGATTGATTTTGAGATACATATATACCAGAAAGTTGACCCCATAGACCAATACTGTTAAAAAAATAACCATATTCGTTACCATTTTTTTCCTCCTTTTGCTGGCCACCCTACCAGCACTCGGTTTAACCTTACCACTTTTTTTGTTGTCCAAGCAACTACCTTTCAAGAAGATTGGTTTATTCTGCTGATAATGATTCAAGATTAGAAAAATGTCCGAATAAGTTTGCTAGTTTTTCTAACACTAGCTGGTTCTTTCCGCTCTCGTCATTTTCTATCTGCAATACTAACAACGGCTCATGTAAGCTTAAGCGAATCAAAAACCAACCGCTTCCATAAGGTTCTTGCAGATTATACCGAATACCTTCTTCATTTGCCGGGTCGAAGTTCATCCCTTTTTCTTCTTCCAACAGTCGCTTCATTTCTTCTAATATCTTGTTTCCTTGTTCGCGTGGTTCATCACTGAACAATTTTAGTCGGATTTCTTGTACTTCTACAGGCTGTTTCAACTCTTTGATTTGTTCATCCAATGTGATACCTTTTCTTTTTAATTCTGGCAAAAGCATCAGGATCTTCGCGATGACGTATGCACCATCATCCAGAAAATAATTTTCCTTGAATGCAGCGTGACCGCTTGTTTCGATAGCTAGCTGTGTATCTTTCCCAAGACGATTAAGTTCTAATGCTTTATTGATTACATTTCGATAGCCGGAAATATAACGAATTTGGGTACCTCCTTTTTCTTCAATGAATTTTTGTAGATGAGAAGAAGTAGGCGAATTCGTTACGATCCTTGCCCCTGGATGCTCTTTTAATACGATCGTACTTAATACTGCGATCAAATTATTTCGATTGATGACTGTTCCAGAAGCACTGACCACAGCTGAACGATCCACATCTGTGTCAAAAATGATTCCAAGATCTGCTTCATTTGCTAAAACAGCCTGCTTGATACTTTCCATCGCTTCTTTGTTATCAGGGTTGGGGATGTGATTAGGAAATCGACCATCTGGTTCCAAAAATTGAGATCCTGTTGTATCAGCGCCTAAGCTATTCAATACTTTTTCAGCAAAAAATCCTCCAGCACCATTTCCAGCATCCACGATGATTTTCCAACCTTTTAGTGGTTTGTCATCTTGTGTTCCCATCCCTTTTTTGATTTTTGTGACTAAATCTTGCGCATAAGGTGTCAAAAGGTCTGCTTTTTCCACACTTCCTGCTTGTTCACTGTTTATTTTTTGCTGCTGTGACAGGATATAAGCAATATCTTCTTTTTCTGCCCCTCCTTCTGAGGTGAAAAATTTTATTCCGTTGTAATAATAGGGAAGATGGCTAGCAGTCAGCATGACCGCAGCGTCGCATGAGAATTGTTCAAATTGAGTGGACATAAACATAGCTGGCGTAGTAGCTAATTCGAAATCAATGACATGTATCCCTTGTTCTTTCAGACTTTGGATCAACGCCTCTTTTAGTGCTGGTCCGCTGATCCTGCTGTCATGACCAATCCCAATCGTCCATTTTCTAGTTGGATTAGTTGATTTCTTCTTTTTCTTTAGCCAGTTTGCTAGTCCCCAGCCGATCTTTTCTACCCTGTCTGTCGTCAAATTGACTTCATGACCTTCAACTGGTAATGCAATCCCTCGAATATCCGATCCATTTTGTAGCGCTTTCATATCTTCCATATAAAAGTCCTCCTCATCTATTCCCTCATTTTTTCTAATTTTTCCGCAAATCGCTGTGCTTCTTCTTCTGAGCGGCAAATAATAATGAATGTATCTACACCTGCCATCGTTCCAACAACTTCGGGATAAGCAACTTCGTCTAACCAATTCGTTACCACATCAGCGCCATTTCGTTCAGTCAATACGATAACCATGAATTGAACAGACTGTATACGTAAAACCTCACGCCTAATTGCCGTACGCAAACGTTCTTCATTTAAAGAAACAGATGGTTGGTTAAATAATGTATAGCGTACTATTTTATTTTCATCTTGGCTTTTTACTAACTTCATTTCTCTGATGTCTCGAGAAATCGTAGCTTGAGTCACATCGGCACCTGCTTCATGCAACCGTGTAAGCAGCTCTTCCTGTGTCCCAATCGGTTGTTCTGTAATCATTTGGCGGATCAATGCTTGTCGCTGTTTCTTTTTCATATTAGACACCTCTCAATATTGATTATAGCAAAAGACAAGTAATATTTCTTCTTATTTTGGTATTTTTTACTTTTATTTTTCGGTTTTATTCAGGTTGCTATCTTTTTTCTATTTTGACACGCAAAATCGTCTTCATTTTTTCAGGTGCAGATTTTCGTGGATCGCTGATATAGATTTCTTTGTGTTCTTTAGAAGTTCTTTGATAGCCTTCTTCTGCAATGAATGCTTCTAATTTCTCAAAGGATTCTGGTTCTTCATCATAGGAACCAATGTGTAAGATTTGGGCACAAAGACCTTCTTCCATCTTTCCGAATGCTACTTGTTCTCTCAAGTCTTCCGGAAGTTTGCTCAGAGAACGCTGAATGGCTTCTTGTGCTATCGCTTCTGTAACAAAGTCAGGCTGTCGGATCATCAATTGATAAGAAAAATGTTCCTTTTTCATCACTGGTTCATGCAAATACTTTTCTTGCAGTCCCCATTGTCCTTCCAATGGATAGACAGTATACATCTGATAATCAGGAATCAGCCAATTTTTTTTAGGCGACATGCGTATTGCATAGCTGACTGCATATAGACAGGCTACTCTTCGTTTAAAGTCTTCCTGATTCGGGTCGCCGATCCCTCTGATGCTAAAGAATGGTTTTTTAGGAACCTCTAGTATTTGCGGGCTTTTTTTCATACTATAGCTCTTGTCTTTACGCCATTCGATTTTTTCCATTTTTCTTCCTCCGCGAAATTCCATTTAGTTATTTATTATCATACCTCTTTTTGAGTGACTTGGCTAATCGTGTTGACACTATTTTTCAGTTTGTGCTAGAATAAGTTAAGTAAATAAATCGTACAGATAACACGTTTCGGCGTGTCGAGAGAGAGGCGGTTTCTATTTTTATAATAGAAATCACTCTCTTTTTTTACGAAATTTTTTAGAGGTGATGTAAATGACAAAACAAAAACAGCTGCTTTTAGTACCTGCAGTAATTGCAACAGGGATGATGTCTTTTGCGGGCGTATTGATCGAGACGGCCATGAATGTAACTTTCCCAACTCTTATCAGACAGTTTGATTTAACGACCGCACAAGTCCAATGGGTAACAACGATTTATCTTTTGATGATTTCGATCATTGTTCCGCTGTCTACTTATTTGAATCGCAATTTTAGTCTCAAAAAACTCTTTTTAGCTTCAAATCTGCTTTTCTTGGCAGGTATAATGATCGATTTCTTCTCTCCTACCTTCATGGTTCTATTGTTTGGTCGATTGCTCCAAGGGGCAGCAACAGGTATCGCTCTTCCGTTGATGTTCCATATTATCTTGACATTTGCCCCCCTCAATCGACGAGGCACGATGATGGGCGTCGGTACTTTGACAACGGCCATTGCTCCAGCGATTGGACCCACTTACGGAGGCATTATGACTTCACATTTTACATGGAATCATATTTTCCTGTTTCTTGTGCCCATTTTGCTCCTTTCTTTGATTATCGGCTGGTTTGCTATTCCCGAGATGGCAGTACAAAAAAGTGGTTATTTGGATTGGTGGAGCGTTTTAGGAATCTTTCTTTTGTTTAGTGGAAGTCTGACATTTTTGAGTACGTTGGGAACACTTTCTAGTTGGATTGCTTTGATCATCGGCGGGATCGGCTGGTTCCTATTTTACTATCGAAGTAAAAAAGTGGAACATCCGCTGATTCGGCTGTCCATTCTTTCAAATAAAACATTCCGTTTGTTTTTGATTGGCTTCTTGGTTTATCAGTTTTTATTACTTGGTGTGTCTTTTGTCTTACCGAATTTCCTTCAGATCGTTCAAGGAAGCAGTCCTTTTGTCGCTGGATTAGCCATGCTTCCCGGTGCAGCGGTTGGTGCTTTGCTTTCTCCTTTTTCTGGTAAAATGCTGGATCAATATGGACCGAAGAAGCCAATTTTTGCTGGACTGATCCTTTCTTTGATTGGTTGGTTAGCATTATTCCTGCTTATCGGACACGCTTCATTGGGTGTATTGATTGCCTGTCATGTTTTTTATATGGTCGGTATCGGTTTGTCTTACAGCAATATGATGACGACTGGAATGAATGCGCTGAATGAAGAACTGCAAGGAGACGGGAATGCAATGTTCAATACCTTGCAACAGTTTTCTGGTGCTGTGGCTACTTCATTAGTAGCGGTTATCATCAATTATGTTCAGCATCATACTTCCCATAATTACGAAGTGTCTACTACATTAGGATCAAAAGCGGCGTTGGGCGTCTTATTGCTGTTACTTCTTATCAGCTTTGCTCGATTCGTCTATTCTCTGTTTTTTGCTAAAAAAGCATAGTTTCCATATACGGCAGGTGTTGCATCTGCCGTTTTTTTGTGTGAAAATGGTTGTTTGTAAAAAGGAGGCTTTTTTATGGAAAAAATTGCCATTATCGGTGGCGGGATCATTGGTATGACTCTAGCCAATTACTTGGATACATCAACATTCGATGTTGCTTTGTTTGATGAAGGGACAGGACAGGCAACGAAAGCAAGCGCTGGGATCATCTCCCCTTGGTTGTCAAAACGCAGAAACAAACAATGGTATCGTCTGGCTAAAGACGGCGCTGCTTTTTTCCCTAAACTCATAAAAGATTTCCAACTTGATCAAACGATTTATGCACAATCAGGGACACTTTTGCTTCGACCTGAACAAGATTTAGCTGAATTAGCTATTCTTGCGGAGAAACGAAAAGAAGAAGCGCCAGAAATTGGAAATATCGAATGGCTTTCACCTGAACAGACGTCCCAAGCTCTTCCGTTATTGAAGCCAGCAGTTTCACTACGCATCAGTGGTGGTGGTCGTCTGGATGGAAAAGCATATTTAGAACATCTTGGTCAGCGTTTAGTACAAAAACAAATCGAGCAGATCCAGGCAAAAGTCACCTTGCATAAGAAGAACGATTCTTGGCTCGTCAAGGGACCGTTTGGAGAATACACAGCTGACCGCGTAATCTTGACACCTGGTCCTGCACTTAAGCCTCTATTGAAAAAATTAGGCTATTCTGCAGATATACGTCCGCAAAAAGGGCAGCTCTTAGCATTTCAGACATCTTATAAGATGAGTCAAGACTGGCCTGTTGCTATGCTTGACGGAGAAGCTGATTTCATTCCTTTCATGGATGGAAAGATCCTTTTAGGTGCTACCCATGAGAACGATCAAGGATGGGATTTGGCCCCTACTAGCGAAGCTTATGAGGGATTGACTAAGAGTGCAGAACAGTTCTTGGCTGATCCAGATCAGATAAAAAATTGGTCCTACGAGTTCCGTGTAGGCACCCGTGCTTATACGTCAGATTTTTCCCCATTCTTCGGCATATTGCCAGATGACCCAAGTCTACTGGCTGCTAGCGGTCTAGGCTCTTCTGGTTTGACGACAGGCCCTTATATCGGCTATCTATTAGCTAACTTCTTAAATACTGGTCATTGGCCTACGGAAGATTATCAAAAGGACATCTCCACCTATATTACGAAAAATCCATCATAGAAAAACAGCTTTTTCAAGTAAGGATCCCGAGCGATATTGCGCATGGATTACTTCTTGAAAAAGCTGTTATTTTAGTTCAATTTCTGAATCAAATTCTCCAAACTTTCTTTTGCTTCATCTGGCAAGAGATCTTTTCCTATCTGAGCTTCAATGAATCGTAAACGACTATCAAGTCGTTGTTTCACCAGATTTTTATAGGACGTATCCTCAAAAGAAACAGGAAAATCTGGTATAGGTAAATAGTGGATGTCTTCAAACGGACCAAACGACTTGAATTCTGCCGTTTGTTGCACGATTCTTTCAACGATTGACAATGTCGTTTCAGGTTTGATTTTTTTATCATCGAAATATCCAGTATTCAAGACATAGCAGGCTGTTTGCTGTTTCACAAACAACTCTCGAAAAGCTTGATAGTCTTCCCTAAGAGGATAGACACGGAAAGGATTAGCAAATGGTTCAATGACTAGCTCATCTAGCTGTCTTTTTGTAGTGATATTTTCCGCGTCTGATCGTTTTGTTGCTAATGTTGCACCAAAAGACGCTGCTAAAACCGGGTCATTGATCTTGATAATTGGCGGAAGTGAATCATCTTTCATGATCCAAAAAACAGCATCGATCTTTTCGCTAAGATGATCGACTCGGTCTGGTGTCGCATAACGTGATTTGACTGTCCGCCCATTTCCGTTTCGTCTATCTCCTGTCACTAGGACTTTTTCTCCCTTACTCGTACATGTCACGCCTACATTCTGACAAGTAAGGAAAGAAGAAATGGCCGGATCATCAGACGGATAGTCTTGTGTTTTATCAAAGTAAGAAGGTTCCAAGGCAGTAGCAAAACCATTTTTTCTAGAAATAACAAAAGCATCGTCATGTAGGATCGTAACAGAATGCCCTTCCGAATGTTTTGCTAAGGTGATCGTTGATTTTCCAGAACCGGACAACCCAAATACAGCCATCGTATAAGTTTGATCATTACTGGTATATTGTTTCATCCCGCCATGGCAGGCAATAAAACCATTGCGATTCCCCAATGCCCAAGCAAGCGTCAAAGTCGCTTTTTTTAATTCCCCAAAGTAACGTAATCCTAGCACAGCAGCTGTATTATGGAGAGAATCAAATAAAACGAGTCCATTGGGAAAGGCTTCATGCGTCCATTCGGGATCACAAAAGATATAAAGATCTCCCTCATCAAAGGACGCAGATTTTTGATAAGTAGCCAGGGTCTTCGCATTCGCTGGCTGAAAATTCAGTATATAAGAATACAGATTGTTCTCAAATCCTTCTGGAATCAACAAATGACTTTGTACAGAAAATTCTTCAGATAGACCAACGATTACTTTTGTATGATAAAATTGTCGCTTTCGACTTTGATACACGGCTTCTCTCAAGATCTTCTCGTATTTACTTTGCTCCTTGTCCAAGTCCTCAAAGATACGCCGAGCACTTGCTGTTCTTCCTACAATACTCCCATCATTGAATACTAGTGTCCTAGCGTCAGCTGGTAAATCTAGTTCTTCAGCATGTGAGACCGTTAAATCTGTGATAATCGTTCCTGGACTCCCTTTTGCTAGTTGATAAGCTGTCTTCCTGTCAAAAACTTCTTGAACATTATTACCGTAGAATGCCGTTTCAATAATGGATCGAATACTGGATAACAGTGGATTTTCACTTGTGATTTCCTCTAATTCGAGACTCTCTTTTGTACTCATCGCTCCTCCTCCCCTAAACAAAAAAAGCGTTTTCTTTATTATACATTATCCGAGTTTTTATTTGTACTGCTGTGCAGAGGGAAACAAATCATTTATTTTTCATAAAAAAAACCGAGAACTTGAATAAACAAGACTCTCGGTTTCATCATTTTTCTTTTATCGGCTTAGTACCAACCGTTTGCTAACCAGAATGTTTTAGCAGCATCCCATGAACCATAACGAGATGTTACGTATTGTTCTGCTACACGTTCTTGATTGGCAGCTGAATAGTCGCCGTTTAAGTATGAAGCATCTAATTGGTAACGGCCAATGTAACGTCCGTTAGTAGCTGTGTATGAACCGCCTGATTCTTTTTGTGCGATCCATTCTTTTGCAGAGCTTGAAGTTGGCGCCGTTGCAGCAGCTGGGGCAGCAGGAGCTACTTCAACTGTTTCAACAGGTGCAACGTATGTATGTTCTTGCGTTGCTGTTTCAGTTGTAGATGCTGTATTTTCTGTTGTGTTGCTTTCTGTTGTTGCTGAAGAATCATTTGAAGTTGGGATTGTTAATTGTTCACCAACATAAATGCGGTTGATGTCTGCAATTGAATTCTTTTCAGCAATTGCATCGATCATTGAGTTGTCTCCTGCAAATTTTTGTGAAATCTTAGATAATGAATCACCTGATTTTACTGTGTAAACTTCATCAGCGTGAGCATTTGTAGTTCCTACAAACATTGCAGTAGCACCAGCAGCAAAAGTTGTACCTAAAACAATTTTCTTAAATGAATTCATATTAAACTCCTTTTTTCTCCGTTTTTTATTCTTTCGACGCTATTAACTTTATCATTTAGAAATATTTCATAGGTAAAAGAATCATGACATTTAATGACAAAATGACGAATTATTTAATATTTGTAACATTTGAACAAAAACTTTTTTGATGTAAAACCATCAAATCGTTGTTATATAAGCAAAGTAATCGTTTTTCTATGTTTTTTTATTTTTGAATGAAAAACATCTTTTCTGTAATATTTACTGCAATAATCCATAAAAAAAAGCAAAAAAATGTTTGATTTTTATCAAATCCTCTTAAAAAAACGTAAAAAATACAAAAAAACCAGTAATTGTTACAACAATTACTGGACAAAAACAATGAATAATGCTTACTATTTTTTTATTTTAACTTTCTCCGCAATAATTTTTGTGCATGTTCTAGTTCATTTATGACGACTTCTTCCGATTCTTCAGCTAATGTTTCATCTAATACATCAAGCCATTTTTCTGGCTCTTTTGTTCCTAGACGTCCAATAGCCCAAGCTGCTGTTCCTCTGATGACAGGGCGGACATCCGTTAAACATTCTGAAATCTCAGGCAATGCCGTTCGATCTCCTAGATTAGCTAAAGCGATCAATGCGTTTCTCTGCAAAGGTTTTTTTCCACGCCACGAACCGGCTAAATGCCCAAATTGCTGCTTGAAGTCTTTATTCGACATCGACAGCATCGGCTTTAATTTTGGATATACTTCATCTATTTTTGGTTCCATCTCTTCATGAAAATGAAAATCTTTTCCTTGATTGTAAGGGCAGACTAACTGGCAGATATCGCATCCATAAATGACATTTCGCATTTTTTTCCGATATTCTTCGGGCATCATCCCTTTTGTCTGCGTTTGATAAGATAAACATCGCTGTGCATTCATTCTGCCATCACCAAGCAATGCTTTCGTCGGACAAGCAGTCACACAACGCATACAGTCACCGCAACCAAACTCTCCTGGTTTATCCGGCTCAAATACGATATTAGTGACGATCTCACCAAGATAGACAAATGAACCGAACTCTTCGGTGATCAACAATCCGTTTCGGCCGATAAATCCTAATCCAGCTCGCTGTGCTACAGCGACATCGATCAGTTCCCCAGTGTCTACTTGCGGAGCTAGACGCCATTCCTCTTCTTTTTGCCATTTTTCTGCTCTTGTTTGGATGAATTCGATCAATCGATTTAATCGGTCTCTCAGTATATCATGATAGTCGATCCCCCATGAGGCACGAGCAAATTGCCCTCGTTTTTCATCCCTAGGTACTTCTTCATGGATCCTAGTAGGATACGCAAGAGCAATGGAAATGATTGATTTTGGCTGATCAAATGTCATTTCTGGATAAAGACGCTCATCGATATTTGGGTGTTCGAAACCAGAAGTGTGGCCGGCTGCTTTTTGCTCTTCCAACGATTCTTTTAATGAATCAAAAGGCTCCGCCGTCGTAAACCCGATCTTGTCAATTCCTAATCGTTTGCTTTCTTGTATGATTTCTTCTTTTAATGTCATGGTCTTCCTCGCTTGCTGTTAACGGCTGTATAATCCATAATATAGTTTTTCTTTTTTCAGTTGGACAAACTGGATCTGCTGATCAGCAATCTTCTTTTCTTCCATCCATTTTTTTCTTGCAGCAAATACTTCCCAATAATTTGTCGAAATCAATTTTCTTTTGTTATCCAATGCGTTGAAAAAATTCAAAGAAACTGGTTTTGTACTTAACAATTCATGGAGTCTTACCTCTTCCCAAGGTGAAAACTCAGACAGATCACGGGAATACAGTACTTCTTCATAGAGATTTTTTTGCTGCGTATACGTGAATGTTTGCGGGATCTTCCCGGGTCTGGCAATTTCTACTAGACGGTTATAAAACATATTCATTAATTTGCTGTTGGCAATAAATTGACTTTTATAATAGGCCGACTGGATCTTTTTGATTACTCCTTCTGCTTTGATTACTGAAAACAAAGCAGGCCATGCTTTGACGGTTATTTCGTCGTTTTGTTTAACTAATACGCCAGGTGTGAAGCCGACTGGAGAAAGGAACACAAAATAACCGATACCGGTATTTTCATCTAAAGGCTGAAATTCATCAAACAACCATTTGCCTATGTACAGCTCTTCATCTGGTTCTGTTGTCTCGTTTTGATTTGCTATGAATAATTTAGCTAATTCTGCTTCAAGAAATTGAAGGTCTTGATCCTTGTCGGTATTTTCTTGCTGGCTAATCAATCGAAATACTTCTTCTTTAATCGTATATTTATCTTTACGTGTAAAATTCATAGCCACACCTTCCTTCCTTACTCTAACTATAACGGAATTTTCTCAAAAAGGGTATCTGTACGCCGAAAAACATCATAATTTTTTTCCGGTTTCTTGTAAAAAAACGCAAGGTCCGCTCCTTAAGCCAGACCTTGCGTTTTTCAGCTCTCTTTTGTTTGGGATAAACCTTCATGGATTGTTTCGATGTTCCATTTCATCATCTGATAGTAAGAATCTCCTTGTTCTCCTTCTTTGGCTATAGAATCAGTGAACAATTTATCATAAATTTCCAAACCCGTTTCTTTTGCTACTCGCTCCATACTTCTTGGATCTACACTGGTTTCCACGAATAAAACTGGCACTTCTTTTGCTCTTACCTGATCAATAATTGCTTTCATTTGGTCAGGCGTGCCTTGGCTTTCTGTATTGATTTCCCATATATATGCTGCTGGCAAATCATAAGCCCTTGAAAAATATTTGAATGCTCCTTCACTTGTTACTAATAATTTTTTGTTCTCTTCGATAGAAGCAAAACTTTCCTTCGCTTGTGTATCTAATTCTTTTAGTTTTTCCACATATGTTTCTGCATTTCGCTTATAATGTGTCGCATTTTCTGCATCTTTTTCAGAGAATATACGTGCGATTTCCTGCACATATTTTATTCCGTTAGATAGGTCTAGCCAAGCATGAGGATCCGCTTTTGTATGTTCTTCCCCGCTAGTTAAATAAAGAGGTTCTACATTTTTGCTAACTGCAAAATAATCTTTTCCTTCTTCTTTCTTAGCTGTTTCCATCAAGTTATCGAACCAGCTGTTACCTGTTTCAAGATTCAATCCGTTGTATAAAATGACATCTGCGTCGCTTGCCTTTTTGATGTCTTCTGGTAGTACTTCATATTCATGCGGATCTGTTCCGACTGGTACGATACTGTGGATATCTATTTTATCTGTTCCGACCTCTTTTGCCATATCTGCCAAGATCGAATTGGTTGCCACGACTGACAGCTTTTCTTTACTTACTTCGTCTGCTTGATCTGAAGTTTGCTTTCCGCAGCCAACTAACGCTAATAAACTAATTGCCAGGATCAAAAAGAGTGATTTCTTTGTTTTCATCTATCTGCTTCCTTTCTGAAATAAAATTCCTTTTGTTGGTGAGAATAAAAAAGCAAGGATAAAAAATGCGGTACATGCTAAAACAATCGTGGCTCCTGATGGCCAATTGTAACTATAACTGAAAAATACGCCGACAACGGCACTGAACATACCGATCCCTGCAGCCGTGATAATCATTTTCAATAAATGGTTCGTCAACAAGTAAGCTGTGGCAGCTGGTGTGATCAACATGGCAATCACCAAGATCGTTCCTACCGTCTGCAAACTAACTACAGCGACTAATGTCAAAAAGAACATTAAAAGATAATGGATCAGTGACGTATTCAGCCCATAAGCTTTTGCCATTGTTGGATCGAATGATGTGATCTTCAATTCTTTATAAAAGAAAAAAACAAATATCAAGACGATTCCGCTGACTAGTGCTGTCAGCAGCAGATCGCTCTCCCTAACAGCTAAGACATTCCCAAATAAAATATGATACAAGTCTGTCGCACTTTGAGCATATGAAATCAAGATGATTCCTAATGCAAAAAACGAACTAAAGACAATCCCGATCGCTGTATCATTTTTCAATCGGCTCCGCTGTGTCACGAAACCAATCACCGCTGCTGTCAACATCCCAAAAGCAGTGGCTCCAAAAATGTAACTAAAACCAAACATATAAGAAATGGCTACACCTGGAAGAACTGCGTGAGAGATAGCATCTCCCATCAAAGACATCCCACGTAAAATAATAAAGGAACCGATGACTCCAGAAGCCAGTCCTACAAGCATGGAAGTGACCAAAGCATATTGTAGAAATTGATAATTCATCAATCCATCAATAAAAGATTGGATCATTTTTTCTCTCCTCCTTTTACTAAATGTCCGATGATCTCACCATAGGCCAGTTGAAGATTCTTTGATGTAAAGACTTCTTGTACTGGACCAGAAGCGATCAGCTGTTTATTTAAAAGAACAACTTCATCGAAATATTCTTCTACTTTATGAAGATCATGATGGACGATCAGAATCGTTTTTCCTGAATTCTTCAACTCTTGCAAGATGTCAAAGATTTTTCGTTCACTCAATGCATCGATTCCTACGAATGGTTCATCTAAAAAGATCCACTCTGCATCTTGAGCTAGAGCTCGTGCAATAAAAACTCTCTGAAGCTGACCACCCGATAGTTCGCTGATCTGTCTTTTGGCATAGTCTTCCATCCCTACTTTTTTTAATGCTTGTCTTGCTCGTTCTTTTTCTTTTTTCCCGGGCCGCTGTCCGATTCGTAAAGATGGATATGTCCCTAAAAGTACAACGCCTAACACATCGATTGGAAAGGAAAGATCCAATTCGCTTCGCTGCTCCACATAGGCTATTTTTTTACGGACTGATTTTACTGGCTGTCCTGAAAAAGTGACTTTACCAGTAGAAGCTGGTATCAACTCTAGCAATGCTTTCATGAATGTTGATTTTCCTGCGCCATTTGGTCCGATGATACCAGTGATTTTTTGTGACTTTATTGTTAAATTGATGGTTTTCAAAACAGTTTTCCCTTGATAAGCGGCTGAAAGGTCTTGAATTGCAATGGCCGTTCGTTCCAAATCCTACACTCCTTTTTAGGTTCCCCTAACTTTTTATTTAAATATAGTTTAACTAAAAAGGAAAGCATTTACAAGTAGAAAGATGAAAAAGTTTTTTTCGAATTTTCCTCGCATTTTATGAAAATTTTCTGTAGAATCACATCAAGAGTTCAATAAGGCTAACCTAAAAATAATACAACTATCTATTGAAACGTTTAATTATTTTTCCTGTTGACTCAACAACGAAAGGAGTTTTTGTATGGAAGAAGAAAAGTTAACTCGAAGTCTTAGTGCCCGTCATATCCAAATGATCGCACTAGGTGGAACGATCGGCGTCGGTCTGTTTATGGGTGCCTCCTCAACCATACGCTGGACAGGGCCCTCAGTGATGGGAGCTTATGCGATTGCAGGATTCTTTTTGTATTTGATTATGCGTGCTTTAGGCGAAATGCTTTACGTCGATCCTTCGACTGGTTCTTTTGCAAACTACGCGAGCGAGTACATCCATCCTGTGGCTGGCTACTTGACCGCTTGGAGTAATATTTTTCAATATATTGTCGTAGGGATAAGTGAAGTAATCGCTGTAGGATCTTATATGAATTATTGGTGGCCCAATCTGCCAGCAATTATTCCCGGCATCATTGTCGTCTTATTTCTTATGCTGGCAAATCTTATTTCTGTCAAAGCGTTTGGCGAATTAGAATTTTGGTTTTCGATCATCAAAGTCATAACAATCATTTTGATGATCATTGCAGGTCTTGGGGTGATTTTATTTGGATTTGGTAATCATGGCCAGGCGGTAGGGATCTCAAATCTTTGGAAAAACGGTGGATTCTTCACTGGCGGTGTCAAAGGCTTTTTCTTTGCATTATCGATCGTCGTTGCTTCCTATCAAGGGATCGAACTGATCGGAATGACTGCTGGCGAAGCAGAGAATCCTAAAAAGACGATCATTGAAGCTGTTCAATCCACTATCGGTCGAATCTTGATTTTTTATATTGGTGCCATTTTTATCATCGTGAGTATTTATCCGTGGAATCAATTGAGTGAGATTGGCTCGCCTTTTGTCCAAACTTTTTCTAAAATCGGCATTACATTTGCTGCAGGGTTGATCAATTTTGTCGTGATTACAGCGGCATTATCAGGTTGCAATTCAGGCATTTTTAGTGCAAGCCGTATGGTCTATACACTTGCGATGAATGGAAAGATGTCTAAAAAGTTTCTGAAATTATCTCGTCATGGTGCGCCTTTTTACCCTGTCGTAGCCATCTCAGGCGGAATCTTGATTGGTTTGATCTTAAACTATCTTCTGCCAATGTTCATCAACCAGTCCGAAAATATCTTTGTCTTCGTATACAGTTCAAGTATTTTACCTGGTATGGTTCCTTGGGTGGTGATTTTGATCAGTGAGATTCGCTTCAAAAAGACTCACGCAGATAAAATGCATGATCATCCTTT
This sequence comes from Enterococcus sp. ZQ21, assembly GCF_030053755.1. Taxonomy (NCBI): domain Bacteria; kingdom Bacillati; phylum Bacillota; class Bacilli; order Lactobacillales; family Enterococcaceae; genus Enterococcus; species Enterococcus sp. ZQ21. Next base: position 499,217 of record NZ_CP125658.1, on the reverse strand, counting down.
TAAAATGCCGCTGTCTCCTTACACGAATTATGCGACACTTGCTTTTTTAGCTATCGTGTTGATTTTCATGTTTATCAATCCTGAAACTAGAATTTCTTTGATCATTGGTCTCGTTTTCTTGCTTTACATGACGATCCATTACTTTATACGTGAAAAAAGAACCGCCAAATAAAAAGAACGAAGCTTCCATCAAGGGAGTCTTCGTTCTTTTTATTGCTTTTATCAATTCAATTTTAGTGTCTCACCGGGAGTCAGGAAATAGTCATCCATACTCATCCCATTCAGTGACAAAATCGTTTCTACTGGTACGCCAGTTCGTTCGGCTATTTGATTTGGGCCTTCTCCTTCCAAAACAACAGTTGTCGCAGCCTGTGACGTCGTACTGCTAGTAGTCGTTTCAGTGTTTTCTGTTGTGTCTTGCGTTGTTCGAGCTTGCATTCCAGAAGCTTCTGTTGATTCTATCGTCTCAGACTCAGAAGATGCTGTTTCTTGTGTGCTTGTTGACTCTGCTTGAAGAGAAGCGCTCGTCTGCAAATATATGTCGGAAATCTTAGCGACATGATTCGTATAGTTAGCCGATAGCTGATTGATCAAGGTATCTAAGGCTACACCGTCTTTATTATCTGCTGACTGATACGCTGCACGTAACTTTCCGATCCCTTCGTCGGAGATAGCTTGGAGCTCACGTGCTTTTTGGTTAGCAACTGCGGATAAACCAGCTATGCCCTCCTGATTTCCCTGGATTTCTGTTTGGTATTCTTCAATCAACACAGGCGTCTTTTCTTCCATCTTTTTCGAATAATCATTGACGATTGCTTGGAGTTGCTCTGACAAATCATCTGCTGTTTTTTCTTCAGAAGTTTGTGTTTCTTTTGTTTCAGTCGATGCCTCACTTGTTTGTTTCGCATCTGTTTTCTTTGTCGTTGTTTCCGTTACGGTCGTGCTTTTTGCATCTGACGAATTTTTCCCGTGAAAATACAGCCCCGCTATTCCTCCTACTATGATCAAAAAAACGGCAATTGCTGCCCCAATCATGATCATCCGCTTACGTGCTGCCTGTTTTTGCTGTCTTCTTCGGGTCATCCGAACATTTTCTCCCCACTCATTTTCATCATACATTTTTTTCACCACCAATTTTTATGTATAACAGCGTTATCAAACGCTTCATATTCTTATTGTAGCAAATAATTGTCATTGTGCACATTTTTATCCTTGTTATTTATAAGAAAATTTCACCAGTTGAGATGATTCCAAGATCGTCCGTCGATTTCTCCTTGCAACTGTGTTGTTCGTTCATCTATCTCAGCCATCAGTTTCTTTATCTCATATAAGAGTGCACGGTCTTGATATTCTGATTTTTCACTTAATTCATCTAATTGTTGGATCAACCATTCATTTGTCATAATGAAGTTCCTTTCATTTCTTGCAGTGTAAAGGTCAAGTCTTCGATTTGCTCTTTTGCGTCAGTCAGTGCTTCTATGATATATGTTTGTTTTTCCGAATCTTCTTCCTGCATTTTCTGATTTCCCTGTACTCTTTGAATAAACCAGTCAATCCGTTGAGTAAGCGATGGCTTCCCTTCCAATGAGAGATACTGCTGATAAGCAATTAGCTTCTCCCAACGTTTTTCTTGGGATAAATACATAAATTGTGCTAAAACGAATGGCGGAAGATAGGTCATATGGAATTTGTTTGCGATTCGCTGATATGGTCTCAAAAATTCGGAGATCGTATATTCTTCTTTCCCTCCAGCTTGGTATTCCTTTTCCGCCACACCTGTTGTCAATACGATTCCTAATTCTTTTCCTTCTAATACATGTGCTGCTTGTTCCAAAACATTATCTTGCCAAATTTTTAAATGAGCAGGGGAACTATACCAGTAAAATGGAAACTGGAAAATGATTCGATCATGCTGTGCCAGAAGCTGTAGCTCAGCCTTTACATCTATCTTTCCATCTGGATAACTTGATTCTAAATGATGCCAAGTAACGGATAAACCGGAAGAAGCTTCTTTGAAAAATTGCTGATTCAGAGATTCCTCCATCGTTGGATGGCTGATGATGATAAGTGTACGCATCCCTTCTCCTCCTTTTTTAGTCTTCGTTTTACAGTGTAGCATAACCGCCACAAGTTTCTTTTGCCGATGCTTGTCCTTTTGTCCAAGCAAATTAGGTCGTCCAAGAGACTGCAGTTTGTTTTTCCAACTGTTTTTTCAAAGTATCCAAAGCAATATTCTTGAAATTTTCGTTTTTCATCCGTTTACGATAGTTCGTAGCCGTTTCTCCGGTACTTTTTTTGAACATTCGGCTAAATACGACTAGACTATTGAACCCTACTTGATAGGCAATGCTTTCCACGGATTCATCCGTCAGGGAAAGAAGAAACGCCCCTCGATTAATCCGTACCCCAATCAAATATTCCTTGATACTGGTACCCATATGATTTTTGAATACTCGTGACAAGTGACTCCGGTTGACAGCTAAATGCTGGGCGATTTCCTCAACAGATAAATTTTCCGCGTAATGTGCCTCGATGTATTTGACTGTCTCAACAGCTAAAGAGGAATGAACTTTTTGTATGCCACCGCTGATCTTTCCGCCGTCTTTTAAAAGGACTGATAAAAAACGGTAGGTTAGTGCTGTTAACTGTAATTCATTTTCCAAGGTTTCTTCCGTATCTTTCATGCATTCTAAAATAATGTCGATATATTTTTGTATATCGGAAGAGACCATCGTGTACTGGTCTTCTCTGAAAAGCGACTGCCGGATGATTTCTTCTGCCGCATGTCCACCGAAAGAAAGCCAGCAATACATCCATGGATCTTCCCCATCTGATAAGTAAAATGTCGAGTCTCCTGGACGAATCAAGAATAGATCTCCTTTTTTCAATTGAAACTGTTGGTTTTTCACATGATAAGATCCTTTACCTTCCATCACGATGTGTAAGATGTAATCATTGCGAATAGCAGGACCAAAAGAATGAAACGGCATCGTTTTAGAGAAGCCGCAAAAATCAAAATACAATTCTTTTTCTACTTGTTGATGTTCCTTTTTTAAAAAAATCGATTGCTCCATTTCTTCCCCTCCTTACTTCTTTAGTATAATGCAACAAAAAGTTAAATAAAAGTCACAGAAATATATTAAAAAGGAAGCGATTTCTTGTTAAGTTTAAGTCATTAAAAGATCTTTGTTATTCGTTGTAACCGGTTTACTTAGTATTATATATTGAACAGGAGAGGAATACAGATTATGAAAAGCAAAATGATCCAACGTATGTCCTACGCTTTAGGCGCTTTTGGACACGACACATTCTATGTTACATTAAGCACTTATTTTATGGTATTCGTGACAAGCCAGATGTTTGCAGGAACAGATAAGGCAACGAATGCAAAAATGATTGCTACAGTTACAAGCTTAGTTGTAGGTATTCGCTTAGTTGAAATTATTTTTGATCCTTTAATTGGTGGCGTTATTGATAATACCCGTACAAAATATGGCAAATTCAAACCATGGTTAGTTATCGGTGGTATTGTTAGTTCTGTACTCTTGGTAGCAATCTTTACCAATTTCTTTGGCTTAGCTACTCATAATACGACTTTATTTATCATATTATTTGCAATCGTTTTCATCTTGTTGGATAGTTTTTATTCATTCAAGGATATCGCTTTTTGGTCAATGATTCCTGCTTTGAGCACGGAAACAAAGGAACGTGAAAAATTTGCTACGTTTGCTCGTTTCGGCTCTTCTCTAGGTGCAAATGGTACTACACTAGTCGTTGTCCCTATCGTTACTTTCTTTACCTATCTTGTTACTCATAAACATATTGAAGGCGCTTCAGGTTGGTTCTGGTTCGGTGTGATTGCCGCTGTTATTTCAGGCGGCACTGCGATTATCACTGCCTTGGGAACAAAAGAAGTCGATACTGCGATCCGTCAACAAAATGAAAAAGCCGGAATCAAAGATGTGTTCAAAGCAGTTGCTCAAAACGATCAATTGATGTGGCTTGCCCTTGCTTATATCGCTTATGCGATTGCTAATGTAACAACGACTGCCGTATTGTTCTACTTCTTCAAATATGTACTTGGCCAACCAACTGAATTTTGGATCGTTGGTCTAGTTGCTGCCTTACTTGGTTTAATAGCTGTCCCATTATTCCCAATGCTTACACGCGTCATCTCTCGTCGCTATGTTTACCTTGGCGGGATTGCAATGATGATTTCTTCCTACTTTTTCTTTACGATCGCAGGTTCAAGTTTGCCAATCGTTATCATCGGGTTAGTATTGTTCTACTTCCCTCAACAATTGATTTTCTTATCCGCTTTGATGACAATCACAGACTCTGTTGAATATGGTCAATGGAAAAATGGTATCCGTAATGAAGCTGTTACTCTCTCTATTCGTCCTTTACTAGATAAAATTGCTGGTGCTTTGTCTAACGGGATCGTAGGGTTTGTCGCTATCGCTTCTGGGATGACTGGTAATGCTACTGCTGCTGATATCACTGCTCATGGCGTAACGACTTTCAAAGCTTATGCATTCTATGCTCCTGCTGCTTTGATGATTTTCTCCGCTATTATTTTTGCTTGGAAGATTACATTGACAGAGAAAAAACATGCACAAATCGTTGAGGAATTAGAAAACAAATTGGCTCCAGCTGATACAATGGAAGATGAACTTCACGATGCAGTAGTTCCTTCACATTAAGAAAGGATCTTGAAAATGAAGATTACAGAAAAAGATTTCGGCCAAGGTTATCATTTGATAACCTTTGAGAATAAAAACAAGCTAGTACTTTCTGTCTCTGATTTAGGTGCTAGGATCGTTCGTTTAAAAACAAATGATCAAGAATTAGTTTTGGGATTTGACACCGCTGAAGAATATATCGAAAAAGACCCGTATATCGGCGCATCTATCGGTCGCACCGCAGGGAGGATCGAAAATGGCCGCTTTTCTCTCAATGAAAAAACTTACCAATTAGCTATAGATCCAAAAACTGGGCATAATCTGCATGGTGGTTCTCCTGGATTTGAATTAAAAAAATGGTCTTATGTCATTTTGAATGGCGAAAATGAAGCTTCTGTCATTTTTACTACTACAAGTCCCGACGGAGAACATGGTTTTCCAGGTACATTGGATGTGGAAGTCCGTTATACTTTGACACAAGATAATATCTGGCGGGTGACCACTCGCGGCATCAGTGATCAAGATACTTTATTCAATCCGACAAATCATGTCTACTTCAACTTGACGGGAGATGCTTCTCAAACGATCGATCAACATGAGCTTTGGCTCAATAGTGAAGCTTACGCTCCTTTACGAGCAGACAGTATTCCTATAGGAGTAAAAGAAAATACTGCAGGAAATGCTTTCGATTTTCAAACGCCTAAAAAACTAGCGTCCGTTTTTGCTAGTGATTTGGATCAAAAAGAACTCGTTGACGGAATCGATCATCCATTTTTCTTAAAAGAATCTGGCTTGGATAAAGAAGCTGCTCGCTTGACTAGTCCGGATAAAAAAATCCAAGTAGATATCGCTACAGATGCTTCTAGTATGGTTATTTTCACTGCAAATTTCGGTCCAGAAACACCAGAAATGCGTGGTCGAAAACTGGCACATCACGGCGGCATCACATTTGAGACTCAAACAGCTCCAGGGGCAGAGCGCTTCTCAGCATTTGGTTCGATTCATTTAAAAGCCGGAACAACATTTGAAACAGTGACAGAATTCAAAATCAAAACAAGAGAGGAATAACTCATCATGGAAATCAAAAGAAGCTTAAACACAAAATTTGCCGAAACATTCGGCCCTAAAAAAACGACACAATACTTCTCGCCAGGTCGCATCAATTTGATTGGTGAGCACACTGATTACAATGGCGGTCATGTCTTCCCTGCTTCCATCACTTATGGAACGCAAGGTGTCGCCGCACCTAGAGACGATAATAAAATATTAGTTTATTCCACAAACTTTGATGATATCGGCGTCATCAGTTTTACTTTAGATGAGCTAGAATATGATAAAAAAGCAAATTGGGCAAACTACGTAAAAGGAATGGTCCTTAAATTAAAAGAAGCTGGACACCCAATTGATCATGGATTTGAGTTGTTGGTGGAAGGAACAATTCCTAACGGTGCAGGACTTTCCAGTAGTGCTTCATTAGAATTATTGGTAGGTGTTGTATTAGAAGATCTGTTTGATTTAAAAACGGATCGTTTGGAACTAGTCCAAACGGGTAAAAAAGTAGAAAATGAATTCATCGGTGTCAATTCAGGTATCATGGATCAGTTTGCCATCGGCTTCGGTGAGCTAGATCATGCGATTTTGTTAGATACAAATACGCTGAAATATGAAATGGTCCCAGTGAAACTAGATGGTTATGCAATCGTCATCATGAATACGAATAAACGTCGGGAATTGGCAGATTCAAAATACAATGAACGTCGCAGCGAATGCGAAGAAGCCTTGGCACGTTTGCAAAAAACTTTACCTATCTCTTCTTTAGGAGACTTAGATGAAGAAGAATTTGAATCAACTATTGACCAAATCGGTGATGATACATTGATACGCAGAGCTCGTCATGCTGTTTATGAAAATCAACGTACTTTGAAAGCAAAAGCTGAATTAGAAGCTGGAAACTTGGAAGCATTTGGACAACTGCTAAATGATTCTCACCACTCTCTTCGCTATGATTATGAAGTGACTGGGATCGAGTTAGATACACTAGTGGACGCTGCTCAAAAACAAGCAGGTGTCTTAGGTGCACGAATGACAGGAGCTGGATTTGGTGGCTGTGCGATTGCTCTTGTCAAAGAAGAAAATATACCTGCCTTCAAAAACAATGTCTATGATGAATATATGAAAGTTGTCGGCTATGCTCCAGAATTTTATGTTGCACACATTGGAAATGGGACAACAAAGATTGATCCAGAAGCCGTTCATGTTTGATAGAAAAATCAATGAACACAGCTAAATAAACAGATACAAAAAACCTCTCAGCAATTTTCAAACATGAGCAAAAGGCTCACATTTGAAAATTGCTGTTTTTTATTGACACAAAAAGGGAACATATGTTCTAATTATGTAGAAGAGGTGATTGTTATGTGGGCGAATCAAAATCCAGTATTTGTTTATGAAAAAGAACCTTCACGAGATATTTTATGTATTGACTGCAAATCTTTTTACGCCTCCGTAGAGTGCGTGGAAAAGGATCTTGATCCCCTTACAACTAAATTAGTAGTAATGTCCTATCCGTCTGATTCGACAGAAACACGGGGTAGCGGATTAATCTTGGCTTCCAGTCCTGCAGCAAAAAAAGCGTACGGCATCACCAATATCAGTCGTGCCAGAGATTTACCCTTCCCCTATCCAAGTGATTTATATATTGTTGCTCCAAGGATGGCCTATTATATGGAAAAAAACAGAGAAATCAATACTATCTATAAAAAATATGCAGATGAAGCGAACCATCATGTCTATTCCGTTGATGAAAGCTTCCTTGATGTAACAAATAGCATGGCACTCTTTGGTAAAACGAATGCGTACGACATGGCTAAACTGATCCATAAAGATGTATTTGAACAGACCGGAATCTACACGACTATAGGAATAGGCGATAACCCACTACTTGCTAAACTAGCCTTAGATAATGGCTCAAAAGACGGAAAACAAATGATTGCTGAATGGCGTTATGAAGATGTCCCAGAAAAGTTATGGACAATCTCAGATATCACTGACTTTTGGGGAATCGGCAAACGAACAGCAAAACGACTGAAACAAATGGGTATACATTCGGTTTATGATTTAGCTCACGCGGATTATTATCACTTGAAAAGCACGTTAGGGATCATCGGTACTCAGCTTTATGCCCATGCTTGGGGAATCGATCGAAGTTTTTTAGGGCAAGAATATATACCGAAATCAAAAAGTATCGGAAATAGTCAAATTCTAGATAGAGATTATACGAGGCAAGAAGAAATCGAGATTGTTATCAAAGAAATGGCCGATCAAGTCGGCACCCGCTTGAGACGATCTGCAGCAAAAGCACAAGTAGTCAGCTTATGGGTAGGATACTCCTTAGGTTATCTTGATCCAAATGGTAAGACCGGTTTTCACCAGCAAATAAAAATCGAAGCGACAAATGCTAGCAGAGATCTAGCAGAGGCTTTATTGACCATTTTCCACCAGCATTACCGCTGTCAGGATATTCGGCGTATAGGTGTGAACTGTTCCAACCTCGTATACGCGACAGGTTTACAGCTTAACCTTTTTGAAGATCCTGAGAAGCAGATAAATGAAGCGAAAGTTGATTTTGTAGTCGATACGATCAGAAAAAAATACGGCTTTAAATCAATCATCCATGCGCATAGTCTCTTGCAAGGAGGACGCGCCATCGCACGTAGCTCTCTCGTTGGTGGGCATGCAGGTGGTATGAGTGGATTAGAAGGTGGAAAAGATGAGACGGACAGCAAAAAAATTCATTGACTATAACGAGTATCGAGATCGTCCATTTGGATTAAAATGGGGGACCGCTTTTGCGATGGAAGAACTAGTCAACGGTATCAAAAAAAATGAAGAAGAAGCACGCAAACAACCTCTCCCTAAACAACAAATGACATTACAAGAAATCGATAGTATACTGACAGAAGCTTTTTTATCTCGTAAAGCAGTAATCATCCAGCTCAATTTAACAGATGAATTTGGAAGACTCTTAGATGAGGTTGAAGGTCATTTCATTGGTGAAGCCTATGAAGATTATTTTATGATCGACCATCAGCCGATAGTTTGGGAAGATGTACGGCATATTGAGTTAAAAGAAACAAAAAAATGGTTTGTGACATGAGAGGCTGTTCAATCAGCGTTTTGATCTTATTATTAGCTGATTGAACACCGTTTAGTGGAGGTTGCGAAAAAGTCGCTTAGTTTTGAGTATCAAGTCAAAGCGCTGATTTCACAACCTCTGTCTATCCATCTATCCGGTAAGACTCATGCATCACATCTTCTTTGTTTAGTACGTAGAACCCTTTTTCTTCTGACCATTCGACATAAATCAGCTGTTTTACGTCTGCATAGCCTTCTTTCTTCAAATTCTCCAGAAGCCACGATTCATCTAGTTGATTGGATTGAAGTACTTTATGCTGGATTTGTCCTTCATCCACTAGCAAGATCGACAAAGCTTTGTCATCATCTGATTTTTTCAATACACTCATTTGACCGGCATTCTCTAGGATAACATGTTTGGCATTTTCAAGAGAAAAGCATTCCTGCTGTCTTAAGATTGCTCGCAACTGCTCCATCTCGATATGGTTATTTGCCAACTCTGTCATGTTGATGACGCCGTCTTTGATTAAAACAGAGGGCTCGCCTTTAACCCAGCGATTGACTTTTTCATTTTTTTGGACGATACGTTCGATGCCATAAATCATTACTGCCCAAAGCGCAATGGCAAATAGGACATGACCTACATGGACATTGTCATCATAGGTTGATTCTTCTAAGATCCCCCCTAAAACAAGCGTATAGACTAAATCAAATGGTGTGACTTCCGACATGGATTTCTTCCCAAGCAAACGCACCACTAATAACAAGCCGATCAATCCGAATACCAGTTTCATTGTGATTGAAAAAACCATTCTTTCTCCCCCTAACTATCTGTTAATTAAATTATATATGCTTTCTCTCAAACACGCATGGAATATACAAGGAAGAAATGTATCCTTTCACTAAAAAAAGGACTGTGACACGAGTCGTGTCACAGTTCCTTATTCCGAACAAAGGGTGTTCAATCAACTGCCCCTCGATATTCGCTCAAAAAACGGCAAAATATGAGGAACTATTTTGCCGTTTGTTTCTCTAATACTCAGTTCAAAACACTGATTTTACAACCTCTTGGTAAACGGTGTTCAAAAGCTTGCATCTGCGGTAATAAGTCCAACCAAGTTAAAAACATAAGAAGCTGTTTTTACTTGACTGTTCTTATTACTTGATGCAGGGCAGCTTTTTCACAACCTCTGATACACGGTGTTCCAGAAGTAGCTTCTACGGAAATAAGCCGAAATTTCACAAAAATTTGAGAAGCAATTTCCGTCAATTCCTTCTTATTTCTTGAAGCTGACCACTTCTGTCACAACCTCTTTTCAAATATTTCGTTTCCTTATTCTACAAATGGTTCTTCTCCTAGTGCTTGTTGAGCGGCTAGATTCAACATGCTCCATTGTCGGTCAAAACCTGGTTGGAAGAAGAAGTCGGCTTCTGCCAGTTCTTCTAAAGTCAGTTTATTTTGTATCGCTAGTGCCAACACATTTCCTTGACCTGTAACATCATAGGTAGATAATACTGCTCCTCCTAGCAATTGATGGGTCATTGGATCTGAGAATAATTGGATGGACACTTTTGGATTTCCTTGTTCTTCTGGTACATATTTTGGTCGTAACGTATCTTCATAATAAGACACTCGTACATCTACTCCTGCTTTTGCTGCAGTGAAGCTATTCAATCCGCTTGCTGCAAAATGGTAGTCGAAGACACTTAATGCGGAGGAACCTACGACTCCGCCGAACGGTTTGTTTGGTACTTCTTCAAAAAGATGTTTTACTACATAACGTGCTTCTCTACGTGCAACAGTCGCTAAAGCGATCGGCATTTTTTTGCGTGCTGGGATAGAATAAGCAAGTGTAGCATCTCCTACTGCATACACATCTGGAAGATTTGTTTGCAAGTATTCATTCGTTTGGATCCAGCCACGTTCATCTAAGTCGACGATCCCTTTTAACCATTCAGTATTTGCCTTCACACCAGCAGCTTGGATGACTAAATCTGCTGGGATTTCTTTTTCACTTGTTTTGATTGCTTCCACTTTTCCGTTTCCGGTAAAGGCTTCGATTTTGGCGTTTGTCAAAACTTCAATACCGTTTTCATTTAGGTGTTGTTCTAAAATGTCTGTCATCTCAGCATCTAAATAAGTGCCTAAGGGTCTGTCGATCACATCAAGCAAGACGACTTCTTTCCCAGCTTTTCGGCTTGCTTCTGCTGCTTCGATCCCAATGTAACCAGCACCTACGACAGCGATTTTTTTAATAGCCGGATCATTTAATTTTTCTTTGATTTTGGTTGCCCAATTGTATCCACGCATCAAGTAGACATTTTCTAAATCTGCCCCTGGTACTGGCAAATTGTTTGGTTTGACACCAGAACTCAAGATCAATTTATCATAAGGATATTCTTTTGTTTCGTTATCTGATGCGCTAGTAACCGTTACTGTTTTTTTATCTGCATCGATCGTTTTTACTTCGTGATTATTTAAAATATGAACATTGGATTGCGGAAAGTTTTCTGGTCTGAAATTACGTACATCATTTACATCTGTTACCTTGTCTTCTAGATACAGCTCCATACCGCATGACATGAAGGAAACATAGTCTCCTGCTTCAAATAGCGTGATATCTACATTTTCACCGTATCGTGTCAATAGTTCCAAGATCGATTGATGCCCTCCATGAGATGCACCTACAATGACAACTTTGATTTTTTCCATTGATGAAACCTCCTTGAATATTCTTTTAAAATCATTCTAAACAATTTAAACTTAACATTACATCAGTTATGAATCAAAAGAAACGCGTTCATTTGAACCAAATTTAAAAAACAATCGGCAGCTTGCAGAATATACCGCGAAGATGCCGATTGTTTTTTGAGAAAATTCATGAATCACCGTTCTGTTAAAAAGTCTTTGATCCGTTTGCACGCTTCATGTAAGTTTTCCATACTGCTAGCATAAGAAATTCGTATATAGCCTTCTCCTTCTGGGCCAAATGCAATGCCAGGGATACACGCAACTTTTGCCTGTTCCGCTAAGTCTACACAAAACTGCCAAGAGTCGGTTTGAATGACAACTGGGAGTTTGCAAAATAAATAAAATGCACCGTTTGGCTGAGTCACTTCAAATCCTAAAGGCGCCAATTGCTGGACCAGATAGTCTCTTCGTGTTTGATATTGCTCTTTCATGTTCTCGCTATCTTTTACTCCATTTATTAGCGCTTCAGCCGCAGCTTTTTGCGACATCGTTGTAGCCGCAGTCACCAGATATTGATGGACTTTAATTAGTTCGTCAATAAGGGCTTTTTGAGCAAAAATAAACCCCACTCGCCAACCAGTCATCGCATGTGACTTGGATAGCCCGCTTATCACGATTGTTTGTTCCGGAAGATAAGCAGCTATGGACATATGCGTTCCACTGTAAGTCAATTCAGCATATACTTCATCACTTATAACAAATACCGGATATTTTTTTAAAACTTCAGCGATTGCTTCCAACTGGCTTGCAGACAATGTCGTCCCAGTGGGATTGTTAGGATAATTTAAAATGACTGCTTTGATAGCTGATCCATATTGTTCAAATGCTCGTTCAAATTGTTCCGGCTGACAGACAAACCCTGTGTCAGAAGTATCTATCGGGATCAATTCAGCACCAGCTAGTTCCACTAATGGCTGATATCCTGAATAAGCAGGCGCTGGAATAAGAACCTTGTCTCCTTCTTCTAAAACAGATAACAATGCAGAAGCAATCGCTTCCGTTGCACCAACCGTCGTCAAAACTTCCGTTTGCGGATCATAAGTTAATCCATAACGCTGCTGCTGAAACATACAAGCAGCTTCCCGCAGTTCCTCCAGTCCTCTCATTCCGGTATAGTGAGAAAAGTCTTCTTCAATCGCTGTTATTCCGGCTTGTTTGACATGTTCGGGAGTCGGAAAATCCGGTTCTCCCAAGGTGAGCTTGATCACATCTGGTATCGACGATATTTGCTGATCGAATTGCCGTATTTTAGATACTTCTATTCTAGAAAGCCTAGGATTAAATCGATTGGATAAATTCATCATTATTTACTCGCTCCTCTTTTGAACTGCTATCGATTTCTTCAAGAAGATTTTCTGTAAAAAGAATCGTTTTGTACCATTCTACACCATTTTCTAAAACATCCATATCAAAATCGAACGTCGGATCATGTAAAGCAGGGGTATCACCGACACCTAAAAAGAAAAATACACATGGATATTGTTGCGTATATATGCCAAAATCTTCGGCTTGAAGAACTGGATCCTCTAATTCATGTAGTTTGTTTGAATCCGACAATGCTGCGTATAAGCCTCTATGATTGATTACAGCTGGATAGCCGTCATTATAGCGGAAAGAAATAGTAGCTGCAGAGTGAAACTGTTCTGCTAAATGGGCTAATCCCCTCTTCAAATAATTTTGCATATCTGAACTGTAAGAACGGATACTTCCGGATACAATAACTTCTCCAGCTAAAACATTTCGGATCGTTCCACCTTGGATTTGACCAAATTTCATTAGATGATTCCACTCTGCCGGTAATTGCCGATCAAAATCATAAACATTTTTCAAAAATCGTACAGCTGCCTCCAGACTATCGATTCCTTTTTCACTAGAAGCAATATGCGCGGACTGGCCCTTGATGATAATGTCTGTTTCACTGCTTTGTGCCATCAAAGGTCCTGGTCGAGAAAAAACTTCTCCTTTCGCTAGTCCAGGCCATAGATGAAAGCCAAATATTGCTTGTACTTCATATTTATCTAACAATCCTGACTGAATAACACTTTGTGCGCCGCCGGAAATTTCTTCTGATGGCTGATAGATCAGTACTACATTATAAATAAGCTCCTCGATGTGTTCAGTTATAAAGTCGGTCAACCCTAAAAGCATCGCCATATGTCCGTCATGACCACATGCATGCATATACCCTTCATGCTTAGAAGCAAAAGAGAGATTTGTTTCTTCTTTGACTGGCAGTGCATCGATATCTGTTCGAAAAGCAATCGTTTCTTCTTGTTGATTATCAAAATAAAGAAGCAGTCCTGTTTCGCCGATTTCATGGATAACGGCTCCACTATTTTTTACTTGTTCATATAAATATTTTTTTGTTTTGAATTCATGAAATCCGATTTCAGGAATTTGATGGAGTGCCATTCGATATTCTTTCAGCATCCGTATTCACCATCCCTTCATAGATACCCTTCACTACGGTTTCATACTGATCATTCGGTACACCGATGATTAGATTCAACTCCTGTGCTCCTTGTGATAAGATCGATGTGCGAATTTCTAATTTATTCAATATCGATAACACTTTTCCAGATAAACCGATCAATTCTTTATGCGGTCCGCCAACGACAGAGATCAAAGCTAAGTCTTCGATCACGACGATTTCTTCCACGCCAAGTGTTTCTTTTAATTCTTTCGTGATGAGAAATAATTTATCGGCAATCGCTTCTGCTGAGACGATCACTCCGATATTGTCGATCCCTGAAGGAATATGTTCGATTGATATCTCATGTTTAGCAAAAATGCTCATTGCTTTCCAGATAAACCCGATTTCATCGGACATATGACGTTTGAATAAAGTGATCGAAAGAAAATCCTTGCGTCCAGCTATTCCTGTCAGTCCATTTTCCTTTTCCACTTCGTGATTCGATATTTTTGTTCCTTGAGCGAAAGGATCATTGGTATTTTTTATTTGGATGGGGATATCCGCCTCTTGAACTGGGAAAACAGCTGCTTCATGAAGAACATTAGCCCCCATATAAGCCATCTCTCTCAGTTCTCTAAAAGAGATTTCCTCGATGATTTTAGGATGATCGATGATTCTCGGATCAGCCATCATGATTCCTGAAACATCTGTCCAATTCTCATAACTCGCCGCTTGTAGCATTTTCGCCAGTAACGCGCCAGTAATGTCGCTTCCCCCACGTCCCAATAATTTTTCTTTGCCTGCAGGGTTTGCCCCGTAAAATCCTGGAACAACCATTTTCGGATATCTTTTAAATGCTTTTGTGATTTCCTGTGCTGTTTTTTCCTCATCGATTTTTCCATCATAGTCAAAGAACAGCAGGTCCTTTGCATCAATGAACTGGTAACCAAGATACTCAGCCATCAGTCGAGCAGTCAGATATTCACCTCTGCTTACTAAATAATCTTCAGTTATCTTTTCATCTTCCAGTTGTTTTTGTATGCGTGCCAGTTCCTCTTCCATAGGTAACTGCAGGTCAAGAAGGTCTCTTACTTGAATGAAACGTTCACAGATCCTTTCCCAAAGGGGTGTCCAATCAACATGATGCTGAAGGTAGGCATAAATCAAATAAAGTAAGTCTGTTACTTTGTCATCATCTGATGTACGTTTGCCTAAAGCAGAAACAACGATCACTTGACGATTGGGATCTGAAAGAACAATTGTACGGACTTTTTTGAATTGTTCTTCATGAGACATCGATGTTCCGCCGAATTTTGCTATTTTCAGCGTATTACTCATCTTGCCACCTCCGCTATTTTCTGCATTAAAGCTGCAGCAATCTGTACGGCATTCGCAGCGGCTCCTTTGCGTATGTTATCGGCAGTTGTATAGAACAACAGTCCGTTCTCTAAAGAGGTGTCTTTTCTGATCCTCCCAGCATAAACCGTATCTGTTCCTCTAGCAAGAATGCTCGTTGGATATTTATGTGCTGCTAGATCATCTTCTAATTGGATTCCTGGAAACTGACTGAGACACTCTTTAACTTCTTCAATCGTAAACTCTTTTTGCAACTGAACGGCCACCGAGACTCCGTGTCCATTCTCGATTGGCACACGTACACAGGTTGCTGATACTGGCAAATCAGGCTGATGCAGAATCTTACGGGTCTCATTTATCATTTTCTGTTCTTCTTTGGTATAGCCGTTTTCCAAAGGCTGATCGATTTCTGGAATCACCGTTTGACTAATATTATAAGGATACAAAGCTGGTTCCTCGTCATTTTGCGTGCGGTAAAGATCTTGGATACCTTTCTGTCCAGAACCAGAAACTGCTTGATAGGTCGAATAATTGACTCGTTGGATTCCAAAGGCTTCTTGTAAAGCTTTAAGCGGTAGTACCGCTTGAATGGTTGAACAATTTGGATTCGCAATCAGCCGATTCAATGTATAGTCTTCAAGATTGACCTCTGGAACGATCAATGGAATATCCGAATCTTCTCGCCATGCCGAGGAATTATCTATAACAAATAATCCTTGACTTCTTGCGATTGGCGCAAACTCTTTGGATACAGAAGCACCTGCAGAAAATAGCGCTAAATCATATCCTTCAAATGAAGTTTCTGTCAATTCCTGTACAGTGTGTTTCTTCCCCTTGAATACACAAACTTTGCCAGCTGAACGTTTTGACGCTAATAATTTCAATTGTCCTACTGGAAAATCATATTCTTCTAACACTTTGAGCATCGTTTGTCCGACTAATCCGGTTGCCCCCACAATACAGGTATCTATTTCGCGCATTTTTCTCCATCTCCTCTATAATTCGCGTAACGCAGCAATCAATGCTGTATTTTCTTTTGTCTGATCATCACTTATTTTCAAGACACGTGCAGGTATTCCACCGACAACAGTGCCTGCTGCCACATCTTCTAAAACCACTGCTCCTGCTGCCACGACTGCATCTTTTCCGATATGGACACCTTCAACAATCACTGCATTCGCACCTACCAGCACGCCATCTTCTACGATAACCGGTTTAGCCGATGCGGGTTCGATTACACCCGCTAAGACAGCTCCTGCACCAATATGGCAGTTTTTGCCCACTGTCGCTCGTCCACCTAAGACAGCACCCATATCAATCATCGTGTTTTCACCGATTACTGCACCGATATTGATAATCGCTCCCATCATGATCACGGCATTGTTGCCGATGGACACTTGATCTCTGATAATAGCACCTGGTTCGATACGGGCATTAATTTTTTTGATATCCAGCAAAGGAACTGCACTGTATCTTGCAGCAGTTTCGATTTCGATTTCAATGATTTTTTCCGCTTCAGCTTCTAAAACCGGAGCAATCGACTCGTAGTCACCAAAAACAACGAAGCTGTTTCCTTCACCAAAAACTTTGCTGTCTTTAAATTTGATTGGCTCGGTTACATTCAGATAGACTTTCACAGGCGTCTTTTTAGATGCCGTTTGAACGTAGCGGATGATTTCTTGAGCTTCCACGTTTCTTACACCCCTTTATCCATTAATAAATCTTCTAATTTGTAATAACCTGGTGGCTGATTTTTCAACCAGTCCGCTGCTTCTACTGCACCTGCAGCAAAGATTCGATTAGAAAAAGATTCATGTTTGACCGTAAATACTTCATCGGGAGCTGCAAACATTACCTCATGTTCACCAGGTAAAGAACCTGCACGAATACTGTGTACACCAATTTGATTTTCTTCTCTTTTTTGTCCTTGCCAGTTGTATACAGGCTGAAGCTTTTGTACTTCTTGGATTGTTTGAAGAAGCATATTCGCGGTACCAGATGGTGCATCTTTTTTACGACTATGATGTTTTTCAATCAGTTCGATCTGCCAGCCTTGCAACATTGCAGCTGCTTGCTTGATCAGTTGGTTCATCACCATGATGCCTAACGAAAAATTAGCACTATACATCACAGGTACCTGCTTGGCATGTTCTTCCATTTCTTGGAACTGTGATTGTGTATAACCTGTCGTGCCAATGACTAACGGAAGTTGATAAGACAAGCTATACGAAAGGATCATCTCTAAATTATCTGGATGAGAAAAATCAATAAGCAGTTCTGGCAGTTCCGTAAAAGCAAGTGTAGTTGCTTCTTTAGGTGCCGTCCGTAAAAGAAGGACCGTGTCTTCTCTTTCTTGTGCAACTTCTTCGACTCTATTCCCCATCTGTCCACTGCCAATCAGTCCGATTTTCATTTTTCAACCGTCCTTTCCCTTAGCAAAAGCTGAGCTAATTGTTTCTTTTTCTCTTCCGAAAGGGACACTAAAGGCAGGCGTAGAGGTCCTGAAGGTAAATTTAATAATGACATAGCTGCTTTGACAGGAATAGGATTGGTCTCACTGAACAAGGCATGGATCAGCTCAAGTGCATTTAATTGTTTTTCTTTTGCTTGCTGCCATCTTCCGTCCATCATATCTTTTACTAACTCATGGACTATTTTAGGCTGGATATTTGCCCATACACTGATTACACCGCTCCCTCCTACACTCATTACTGGCAGGATCAAATCATCATTTCCGCTGTAAAGGCTGAATTTTTCGCTAATCAATCGAGCGGCATCCATCACATAAGCCATATCTCCTGAGGCTTCTTTCAAACCAATGATATTAGGATGTTCTGCTAAATCTACTAGTACATGGATTGGAATCGACATGCCTGTTCTAGAAGGGACATTATATAAAATAAGCGGAATTGGTGAAGCTTCTGCAATTGCTGTGAAATGAGCAGCTAATCCTGCATCACTTGTTTTGTTGTAGTAAGGAGTGATGACCAAAAGTGCATCTGCGCCCAAAGAAGCAAAATGCTTCGCTTTTTCAATCGTTTCTTTCGTATTATTCGTTCCAGCTCCTGCAATCACCGGCACACGGCCAGCCACTTTCTTTACTGTCAGTTGAAGGATCTTCTCCTCCTCAGATTGTGTGAGTGTAGAAGATTCTCCTGTTGTACCCAAAACTAATAATCCGTCTGTTTGTTCATCTAAATGGAATTGGATCAATTTTTCCAAACCAGCATAATCTACTGATCCCTCTTCATTCATCGGCGTGATCAGCGCCACGATCGAACCTTTTATCATCTTCATTCCTCCAATATTCTTGTCCATTCATGAACTGCTGGACCAGCCATTTGTATCGTATCCTCACCAGAGATCATCAAGTCTCCTTGTTCCAAGTGAACGACTACCTGATCTGCTGAAATCTTCCCAGTTTCCTTCGCAACCGCATAAGAGGCACAGCAACCTGTACCGCAAGCAAGTGTCCAACCTACTCCTCTTTCATAGGTACGGACGGTCAATTCTTGTTCATTGACTACTTCTACAAAGTTGACATTGGTTTTTTCTTTGAATAAAGGATGATGACAGATCAGTTCGCCTCTTTTTTTCCAAACTTCCTCACGCGCATTTTCAACAAAAACAACGGTATGGATCGTCCCTAAAAATAAACTAGTGATCGTTACTTTTTCGCCACCAATTTCTATTTCCTGGTTTTTTATTGGATAAGATTGTGCAGCTTTGATTTTTTCTGGAGAATCATCTGGCACTCCCATATCTACGCTGCAATAAAAAGGTGAGGGATCCAACACCGTAATTTTTCTTGTGCCTGCTAACGTCTCTACGTTGAATTCCTGTTCATCCATCCTATTTTGATCATTCACATATCGAGCAAAACAGCGAATACCATTTCCGCACATAGGGGCACGGCTACCATCTTTGTTGTAATAGATCATTTCCAACGGATCGGTTTTTACGGCGATCAATCCGTCTGTGTCATATTTTTCTTTTGCGCATAAAGAAGCGGCTAATTGACTATAATTCGTATCCTCTGTGTAATCTAATAAGATAAAATCATTTCCACAGCCATTATATTTATGAAGGATCATAAGAAACTTCCCCCCTTAGTAGATCAGAAAATGCTTGTCTGCGAACAACCAGTCTTGATTGACCATTATTGACAAAAACAACTGCTGGTCGTGTCGCTCGATTGTAGTTGCTGCTCATTGAGTATCCGTAAGCCCCCGTGGAATAAACAGCTAAAAGATCACCTGATTTTGCTTTCGGCAAATAAGTTTCTTTGATTACCACATCTCCTGATTCACACATTTTTCCTGCAATCGTCACTTTTTCTGTTTTTTCTTCCGACAATTTTTCTGCTAAATCACAATCGTATGCTGCCTGATACAGAGCTGGGCGGATATTATCTGTCATCCCGCCATCTACAAAGTAATATTTTTTATGTGGTGTCTTTTTGATGAAGCCAATCGTGTATAGTGTTGTACCAGCTTCCCCAACAATACTTCTTCCTGGTTCGATCAGTAGTTGACGAATCGTCAGTTTTCGTTTGTCCAAAGCTTCTTCCGTATATTCAATCAGCTTTTTTAGTGCCTCTTCGATTGGGATTGGCTGATCATTTTGTGTATAACGAATCCCGAATCCTCCCCCGAGATTCAAGGAAAGTGGTTGCTCAAAATCGGTTAAGTAACTCGTCAATTTGTCGATTTCAGCTAGCCAAGCAGTAACATCAAAAATTTGTGACCCAATATGGGCATGAAAACCTTCTAACTCTAGATAGCTGCTTTCTTTTATCAATTGGAGAGCTTGCTGACACTCTTTACTTTCATAGCTCATGCCGAATTTTGAATCAATATGTGCAGTGACGATATATTCATGAGTATGGGCTTCTACACCGACATTCAACCGAAGCATGACATCGACTTTTTTAGAATAGCGTTGGCTTAATTCTTCTAATAACTCGACTTCCATCAAATTATCGGCAACAACATGCAACAACTCATTTTCAAGTGCATAGATCAGTTCTTCTGGGGTCTTGTTATTACCATGGAAATAAATAGCATCTCTAGGAAAATCAGCTTGCAAAGCGGTATAGATTTCCCCACCGCTGACAACATCCAGCCCAAATCCATATTCATGGACTAAACGTAGCATCTCAATCGTTTGGAATGCTTTAGAGGCGTAAAGCACTTTTGTATCAAAATGCTTCGATACAAAGCCTCGCTTGAATGACAGCATCGTTTGTCTC
The DNA here is from genome assembly GCF_030053755.1 of Enterococcus sp. ZQ21. Lineage (NCBI taxonomy): Bacteria > Bacillati > Bacillota > Bacilli > Lactobacillales > Enterococcaceae > Enterococcus > Enterococcus sp. ZQ21. Next base: position 478,629 of record NZ_CP125658.1, on the reverse strand, counting down.
ATCTTTTCTTCGTCATACACATACAGAGGTGTCTGATACTTTTCTGCTAATGTGCTTGCTGTGACTCCGCCAATTATCAATTCTGTCATTTTTTCATTCCTCTTTTCACATTTTTTCCGTTTTTATTGGAATTTCATTTGATAAAGATTTGAATTTTATTGGAATAATATTATACAAAATTTTCTGAATTGTCTAGTATATTTCGAAACATTTTTTTAAAACAAAAATAAAAATGGGTACAAAAAATAAAATATCCGAACTATCAGAAGAATATTCCTGCATACCAGCAGAGGTTTATCGCTGTTTAGCGATGATAAACCCTTTTTACTTCCATATCGTTCGGATATCTTAAATTTATGAGTTATTTCAACTATTTTCACGGTTCCATGATATTGAAATAGTTGTTTGTATCTGCTTTAAAAAGCATGGACCAGTTTCGTGGTTCACCCGAGGAATCAAGCATTTGCTGGAGGAATGCTAATCTTTTTCCTTCATAAATGAGCGTGACCTCCTCTTTGTCTGAAGAAATAGGATAATAAGTCAAAATTCCTTGCCAGTAATCGATGAAATAAGTCGTTGTCAATGAATGGATTTGACCATTTGAAAGTTGCCAATCATCTGTGAACTTTACCATGCCCGTCTGTTGTTTTTTGGTCGAGATAGTATGGATGCTTAAATAATCCAGCAACATTTCTCCATTCATCTGTGCCGATAACTCTGACGAATCAGCCGATTCAATTGAAAACAAGTCCACATCTTCCTTTAATTCCAGTGCTCCAGTCAAGTACTCATTTCGCCAAGCCCCAGATTCCGATTGATACCCCAATTGTGTCAACGATCGTCGGCAAAGCGCTCTTGCCTCTTTATTTTCAGGATCTGCGTAAATGACCAAATTCGTAACTTTTGCCGCCCATTGATAATTTCCTTTTTCATAATCTTCATGTGCTTTTTCTAAGATGGCCTCTGCTCCACCCATGTACTTTACCATTTGTTTCGCTTCCCGTTCAGGAGGAAGCGGATTTAAATTCACCGGATTTGAATCATACCAACCGATATACTTTTGATAAACCGCCTTGCTATTATGAGCAATCGTTCCGTAATATGGTCTTAGATACCACTGGTTTGTCAGCTCTTCTGGCAAAGCGACTTGTTCTGCTAATTCGTTTATGGTATACCCGGCATTGACAGCTTTAAGTGATTCATCATGAATTCCTTTATATAACCGTGCTTGGTCTAGTAAATACCTGTTAATAGCATCTGGTTCCTCCTCAGTGGCGTACCGCGGCCAAGTATGCGCATGGAACAATACTTTTGCTTTTGGTCCATAGCGCCGTTGTGCCTCGATAAGGTATCTCGACCAGCTTTTTCCATCTCGTATCTGTGCCCCTCGCAGAGTATAAAGATTATGCATCGTACAAGTGCAGTTTTCTGCCATCCAAAGCGCTTGATATGCTGGAATATACGTATTCATTTCGGCAGGGGCTTCTGTGCCAGGGGTCAATTGGAAATCCAGATCTAATCCATCGATAGCGATTATTTTATTTTCAGTGATCTCACAAGTAGGAAGCTCAAAACTGATCGTGCCTGTAGATTGTCCTTGTCCAATCCCAACAGATAAGGAACCAAATGGACTTTTTTCTAAGGAAGAGCCATATTGAAAGACTGCTCTTCTTCCCATGGCCTTCCCTACCATAAGGTTCTCAGAAATAGCAGCTTCCGTAAATCCTTCAGGTACATAAATCGGAACAGAAGGATCTACTTTGAAGTCTTTAAACAAACCGCGTATGCCACCAAAATGATCGACATGGGAATGACTGATAATGATTCCTGCAAGATTCCCCTCCACTTCTGGATACCCGTTTTCATTAAACCAGCGATCCGCAAACTCAATCGCTGCTCTTGAACATTCGATACTCATCAATGTATCAAAGACAATCCATTTATTGTTTGGAGTAAGAACCAGTGTGAGGTTGGCCATATCAAATCCCCGTAACTGAAAGATTTGCTCAGTGACACGAAAGAGACCCGTTTGATGGTTACATCGCGCATTTTCCCAAAGACTTGGATTCGCACAGTTTGGACATTCCTCTTCTAAAAATGCATAAGCTTTCTGGCTCCATATAACTTTTCCGTCTTGAATAATCTCTAAATGGTTAAAGGGAGCGACACAATTCTGGCTAGCTAACATAAATTCATGATTATCCGCAAAGTTCAATTGTTTTTTTACGTTGCTATTTTCTTTCTGTGTCTCTTTCGTCGTATGCTTCTCCATTATTCAGCCTCCGTTTTCTCTTTTTAAACTAATTTAATTATAATATTATTTTAATATAAAGAGAAAGAAAACGCTGTCTTGGTTATACAAGCAGTAGGAAAATAAAAGGAAACATGGCAATTTGAAACTATTTCAAATATTTATAGGCTTCGATAATCTCTTCGTACTTTTCTTTCGCATTTTCTTCTACGGATTTATCTGGATGATACTTCATGACTTTTTGTCGATAGGCATGTTTGATCTCTTCTTTTGTTGCCTGTTCATCTACACCTAAGATCAGCCTAAAATAAGCTTCCAGTTCAAAAGGCTCGTTGATTACTAAAGAAGTTTTTTCGTTGTTCCTATTTTGATCAGATGATTGTTGCGTATGATCAGAAGTATCTTTCTTTTCATTTTTTTCTTTGAGTAAAAAAGTGAATAAATACGTACACTTACGAAAATACTTATTCAAAGAATGATAAACAACTAAACGGATACCAATTGCTACGAGAGAGATCGGAACTGTCAACAAAATATTCCAAATCAAAGCTAATTGAAAAATAACATTTAATAAATAAAAAACAGTAATGATCGTCATACATGATCCTATGATCTGCAATGGATAAATACCATAAAATTGTAATAGACTAGACAACAGCAGGTAACTCAGTGGAATGCTTAAAAGAATAAATAATTTTACAGATAGATGCGCTTCTGTAAATCGTTGAAAATAATGGATGATAGGCTGAAAAAATTCCAATAATTCAATATATCGCCCACCTATTTCATTCGGAAGGAACATCGAAAACAAAACAACAATTATGTACAAAGCCACTTCTGGAAATGCAAGCGTTACAATTATTGCCCACAACAAAAAAATCAAAAGATAAAAAAACAGTAATAGGATGAATCCCATAAAGATTCCTCTCTTTCAAAATATTCGACAGATCACATCTTTCAATTAAATTGTATTTCAAAGTGTAAATAAAACAAATACTTTTTTATTTTTCAATCGGCTGATTCTACAAAAAACCTCTTGAAAGGCAGATCGGATGATCCACTTTTCAAGAGGCCAAGCTATGTTTTTCAACTTCTTATCAATTCGTCAGCTCATTATTTTGACGCACGTTTTACATAAGAACCTTCTGCTGTATTGATTTCCAATAATTCATCTGTTTCGATGAAGTCAGGAACATTGACCACTAAGCCAGTTTCCATTGTCGCTGGTTTACCTGAACCAGTAACTGTTGCACCTTTGATTGAAGGTTGTGTTTCCACGACACGCAACACGACAGTTGTTGGTAATTGAACACCGATAACTTCGCTACCGAAGAATTGGATTTTTACTTCCATGTTTTCTAGGATATATTTCATTTCTTCTTCTACTGTTTCTACAGGAATTTCATATTGTTCATATGTTTCCAAATCCATGAAGAAAGCTGTATCGTCCATCGTGTACAAATATTGCACAGGTTTTGTGTCGATATGTGCTTTTTCAAATTTTTCTTCTGGTCTGAACGTTGTATCGTATGTTGCGCCTGAACGGACATCTTTCAGTTTCATACGCATAACTGTATTTCCTTTACCAGGTTTATGGTGGCTTGCATCCAGAACTTTAATCAATTTACCGTCTTGAACGAATGTCATACCGGCTCTTAAATCACTTGCTGAGATCATTATTTTTGCTCCTTCTTTTCTTTATCATAATCAACTTTATTGTATCAGACAACCGGTCAGAAAACTAGAGTATTCTCTATCTTTTAAGGTTTCATGACTATTTGACAAAAAAAGTAAATACGGGTAAACGATACTATCAAAAAATTTTTCCTTTCAAGCATTTGACTTTTATTTTTTTTCATGCTATCGTTAATAAAAATTTTACTTGGAGGGATACACATGACAGTCAGCAACCAAAAACAATGGAATCGTTGCTGTTGTATGGTGCGTAAAAGCAGCATACTATTTGTCATGTCTATTAATTGCCCTTCATAGAATGAGTACCAGGTAACTTACCTTTTTGTCTACTCAATTTTTCTCTATGTCTTTCAAGGAGCTGATTTAATAGTCAGCTCCTTTTTTTATTATCTTTTTTAGGAGGTCCATATGATTATCTCGACAATTACAGAAGCTATTGGTTCTACACCGCTTTATCGCTTTGACAATCAGCACTATTCTATGCCTAAAGGTTCTGCTATTTATGCAAAACTGGAATATTTAAATCCAGGAGGAAGTATCAAAGATCGATTGGGCAGTTATTTGATCAAAGAAGGACTTGCCCAAGGAAAAATCAATGAAAAAACGACGATCATCGAACCGACTGCCGGAAACACAGGGATTGGGATTGCTCTGGCCGCACTCACACATCGGTTAAGAACGATTTTTGTTGTTCCAGAGAAGTTCAGCTTAGAAAAACAACAATTGATGAAAGCATTGGGAGCAAAGATCATCCATTCTCCTAGTGAGAAAGGAATCGTCGGTGCCATCAGCAAAAGTAAAAAACTTGCAGAAGAGATATCGAACAGCTATCTGCCTCTTCAATTTGAAAATAAAGATAACCCCGCTGCTTACTATCATACGTTAGGACCGGAAATCTTTCATGAAATCAAAGAAGATATCCATAGTTTTGTGGCGGGGATCGGTAGCGGTGGAACCTTTGCTGGAACTTCTACCTTTTTGAAAGAAAAATATCCCGACATTCGAATAATCGGTGTAGAACCAGAGGGCTCTGTGTTAAATGGCGGAGATCCAGCCCCTCATGAAATTGAGGGTATCGGTGTAGAATTCATTCCGCCGTTTCTTTCTCCCCTTTCAATCGATCAGATCGAGACAATCTCTGATATAGAAGGGTTTAACTATACTAGGCAATTAGCACGAGAACAAGGACTATTAGTTGGAAGTTCGAGTGGTGCGGCTTTTGCAGCAGCATTAAGAGAAATTCGTCGTTTACCACCTGGTCATCGTGTCGTTACGATTTTTCCAGACGCAGCAGACCGCTATTTATCAAAAAACATTTACTTATAGGAGGAAAGAAACATGCACATTCAAACAAAATTGATCCACGGAGGCATCAGTGAAGATTCCACAACAGGAGCTGTCAGTGTACCTATTTATCAAACATCCACTTATCGGCAAGATGGAGTCGGTCATCCTAAACAATATGAATATTCAAGATCTGGTAATCCTACTCGTTTTGCATTGGAAGAACTGATTGCTGATTTGGAAGGGGGTGTTCGAGGATTCGCTTTTTCTTCTGGTCTTTCTGGGATTCATGCCGTTTTTTCTCTTTTTGAAGCTGGCGATCATATCTTATTAGGAGATGATGTCTATGGAGGAACATTCCGTCTATTTGACAAGGTTCTTACTAAAAATGGTCTCGAGTACACGATCATAGATACGAGCAATCTTGATAAAATAGAACAATCCATCCAACCCAATACAAAAGCACTTTATCTTGAAACACCTAGCAATCCGCTTCTAAAGATTACTGATTTAGAAAAAAGTGCCACTCTGGCTCATCGACATGGATTGATAGTTATTGCTGACAACACATTTGCTACTCCTTATTTTCAAAGACCATTAGATCTTGGTTCTGATATCGTTGTCCACAGCGGCACCAAATATCTAGGCGGACACAGCGATGTAGTAGCTGGTCTAGTGACTACTAGACATAAAGAGCTGGCTGAGCAGATCGGATTTTATCAAAATGCTATCGGTGCCGTTCTTGGTCCTCAAGATAGCTGGTTACTTCAGCGTGGAATCAAGACTCTAAGTGTTCGTATGGAGGAACATCAAAAAAATGCTTTTGCAGTAGCTGATTTTCTTTTCTCTCATCCAGCAGTAGAAAAGGTCTACTATCCAGGATTACCCGATCATGAACT
>NZ_CP125658.1:0-467500 GCF_030053755.1 Enterococcus sp. ZQ21 | reverse complement strand
GCTACCTTGTTACGACTTCACCCCAATCATCTATCCCACCTTAGGCGGCTGGCTCCAAAAAGGTTACCTCACCGACTTCGGGTGTTACAAACTCTCGTGGTGTGACGGGCGGTGTGTACAAGGCCCGGGAACGTATTCACCGCGGCGTGCTGATCCGCGATTACTAGCGATTCCGGCTTCATGCAGGCGAGTTGCAGCCTGCAATCCGAACTGAGAGAAGCTTTAAGAGATTAGCTTAGCCTCGCGACTTCGCAACTCGTTGTACTTCCCATTGTAGCACGTGTGTAGCCCAGGTCATAAGGGGCATGATGATTTGACGTCATCCCCACCTTCCTCCGGTTTGTCACCGGCAGTCTTGCTAGAGTGCCCAACTGAATGATGGCAACTAACAATAAGGGTTGCGCTCGTTGCGGGACTTAACCCAACATCTCACGACACGAGCTGACGACAACCATGCACCACCTGTCACTTTGCCCCCGAAGGGGAAGCTCTATCTCTAGAGTGGTCAAAGGATGTCAAGACCTGGTAAGGTTCTTCGCGTTGCTTCGAATTAAACCACATGCTCCACCGCTTGTGCGGGCCCCCGTCAATTCCTTTGAGTTTCAACCTTGCGGTCGTACTCCCCAGGCGGAGTGCTTAATGCGTTAGCTGCAGCACTGAAGGGCGGAAACCCTCCAACACTTAGCACTCATCGTTTACGGCGTGGACTACCAGGGTATCTAATCCTGTTTGCTCCCCACGCTTTCGAGCCTCAGCGTCAGTTACAGACCAGAGAGCCGCCTTCGCCACTGGTGTTCCTCCATATATCTACGCATTTCACCGCTACACATGGAATTCCACTCTCCTCTTCTGCACTCAAGTCTCCCAGTTTCCAATGACCCTCCCCGGTTGAGCCGGGGGCTTTCACATCAGACTTAAGAAACCGCCTGCGCTCGCTTTACGCCCAATAAATCCGGACAACGCTTGCCACCTACGTATTACCGCGGCTGCTGGCACGTAGTTAGCCGTGGCTTTCTGGTTAGATACCGTCAAGGGATGAACAGTTACTCTCATCCTTGTTCTTCTCTAACAACAGAGTTTTACGATCCGAAAACCTTCTTCACTCACGCGGCGTTGCTCGGTCAGACTTTCGTCCATTGCCGAAGATTCCCTACTGCTGCCTCCCGTAGGAGTTTGGGCCGTGTCTCAGTCCCAATGTGGCCGATCACCCTCTCAGGTCGGCTATGCATCGTGGCCTTGGTGAGCCGTTACCTCACCAACTAGCTAATGCACCGCGGGTCCATCCATCAGTGACACCCGAAAGCGCCTTTCAAATCAAAACCATGCGGTTTCGATTGTTATACGGTATTAGCACCTGTTTCCAAGTGTTATCCCCTTCTGATGGGCAGGTTACCCACGTGTTACTCACCCGTTCGCCACTCCTCTTTTTCCGGTGGAGCAAGCTCCGGTGGAAAAAGAAGCGTACGACTTGCATGTATTAGGCACGCCGCCAGCGTTCGTCCTGAGCCAGGATCAAACTCTCATAAAAAGTTCGAACAATCTTGCGATTGTTAAGCTCAATTTGTTTGCTAGCATATTGCTTGCTTGTTAAAAATGTTTGTTGTCTTGAATTGAATCAAGACGCCCTACACATTTGGTTTGTCTTACTTTGTTCAGTTTTCAAAGGTCTACTTCATCGGAAGTGTTTTTCCGATTTATTTTTGGCTGCCGTAGCAACTTTTATATCATATCAGAGCGACAAGTGATTGTCAACTCTTTTTTAAAAGTTTTTTCGATTTCGTTTTTTCGAAATCTTTCAACAACTCATTTATCATAACTTGTTGTTTGTTATTTGTCAAGAACTTTTTTTGAAGTTTTTTTCGATAGAATCAAGCTTCGTAAGCTGTTCTTTTTTAACGACTCAGTTATCTTATCATGTCATCATCAACATGTCAATAACTATTTTTCAAGTTTTTTTAATGCTGCTTTATTTGCGTATTACTTAAAACAACAAAAATGAATATATCATGTAAATTTACACATGTCAATATATTTCTCAGCCTATTTTCCCTCGTACATTTGAATTTTGACCAAATAAATCGAGCATATCTTTTATAGTAGAAAAATAAAGACAAAAAAAAGAACACATAACACACTTGATGTTAAGTGTTCGACTGTTCCAACTGTACGAAGCGCTCAGAAATTGATTAAAATAGGTAAAGACTATTTATTTAGGATAAGTTGCTCCATCAACTGCTCATTGTATCCAATAAATAGAACTTCATCGATAATGATCAACGGACGTCTAAGGAGTTTTGTATGTTGTGTACATAAAGAAATCAGTTGTTTTTTTACCTACAGAGGAAAGGTCTATCGCAATGTTATGGAAAGCCTCAGACCAAGTCGCAAATAGCTGTTCTGCTTGCACTTCTTCAAAACTGCATAATTCTTCTGCTTCTTCTGTACTTAGATCGCGTTCTTCTAAGTCAACAAATTGATAAGGCAATTGATGGTATTCTAACCATTGTTTCGCCTTCAGACTGGTTACACAGTGCGCCGATCCATAGACTTTCACTTCCACGAAGACTCCCTCCCTATGAATTTAAGATGTTATTGTTTTGTAAATAGATTAGGTTTCTAGCAACACACCGAATTTCACGAGGGACAAATGACCGGATTTCATCTTCATTGAATCCGATTAGTATTCTTTTTTCATCAATCAAAATAGGTCGTCTCAATAATGAAGGATATTCTTTGAATAGGACGATCATTTGCTTTAAAGTTAATTCGTTAAAATCTATTCCCAACTTCTCGTAAATTTTCGACCGAGTGGAAATAATATCTTGAACTCCTCCTTCAGTCGCTGCTAAGATCTTTTTGATCTCACTTTCTGTTAACGGTTCGGCAAAAATATTCTTCTCTTCAAATTCAAGTTGATTTGCTTGCAACCATGCTCTTGCTTTTCTACAGGAAGTACAGCTAGGCGAAGTATATACTTTTATCATTTTCTCACTCCTTTTTAATTATAATCCAATTCTACAGCAATTTCTTTTAAAATACCAATTATTAGCTAATAAAAAATAAAAAAAGTCGAAAAAAAATCGATTATTTGCGTTTAAATAATGAGAATTATTCTATTTATTCCCTATTTTAATAATAGTATTCTCATTTTTAAAAAATAAATAAGGGAGGTGTGACAAAAATCTTGTCACACCTCCCTTTTCCGAATAAACGGTGTTCCAGAAGTAGCTTCTTCGAAAATAAGCCGAAATTTTACAAAAATTTGAGAAGCAATTTCCGTAAATTCCTTCTTATTTCTTGAAGCTGACCACTCCTGTCACAACCTCTTTTCCATCACTTTCCTTTTTTCATACGACTACCGGTTTCTTTGACAAATCTCGATACTTTCAATTTTCTTGTATTTTTCATTTGAGGTACACATAGATACAGACGATTTCTTGCTCTAGTCATCGCAACATAAAATAGTCTTCGTTCTTCTTCTATCGTCGTCGCTGGTTCTGCTTTTATTTCATTAGAGTCAATGACTTTCTTTTCTGTTGCTCCGTTATAAGGCAAACTTCCTTCGTTACAGCCAATTAAAAAGACATTTCTGTAACTAAGACCTTTACTTTTATGAATGCTCTGGATACATAGCGCATCAAGTTTTCCTTGTCTGTAAGCAATCAAGCGGGTTTTTAATTCTTTAGCTGTTGCTTGGATTTCTTGCGATAAGGTTTGGATACTTCTAAAAGTAGCATGTTGCTTTACTTCTTCTCGTATCCATTCTTGATCACTCTGATCGATTTCCTTAGCTATACGTGGCAGATGAAGATAGCTTTGTACAAGCGAATAGATTTCTTGATGCTGGTCTGTTTTACGCAACGCTTCCTCAAACTGGCGGATTTCTGCAGATTTGGATTTTAAATTAGGTCTTACCGACAAAATATAATCCGTAATGGCTATATTTTGATATTTAGGAGAAAAGTATTGATCACATTCATTTTTTTTCAGATAGCAGTCTACCATCAGCTGCCGCAACAACTGCTGATAGGCCTGATTTTTCTTTTGCGGATTCTGTGCTGTTTGCCAATGAACGATTTTTTGATAGAACTGTTGGAAAAACTTGATGCCAAAGATACCTTCATATGGACTATCTGCTTCCAGTACAAAAGGAATATTCGTTTTCAGCAGAGATTGGACAAGTTGCTGTGTTTGCGAAGCCGATCGGTATAATATGATCGATTCCTTATATTTCCCATTTTTTTGAATAAATGACTGAATTTGACTTATCAGCCACTGGCTTTCTGCTTTTGTATCTGAGAACAAATAAGCCTCCATAATGCCCGCTTCTTTTTGTGCTGGAATCATCGCCTTTGGTATCCGATCATTTTTGTTATAGCTGATCAATCTATTCGCTCCTTGGACAATAGCTGCCCGAGAGCGGTAATTAGTTAATAAGAAAAGAGTTTTAGTAGGATATTCTTTTTCAAAGTTCTTGATATATGCTGGCTCTGATCCTCTGAATCCATAGATACTTTGGTCATCATCTCCAACAACGATTAACTTGATCCCGTTTTCCTTTGTCATCCGCTTCACGATTTCCCATTGAAGTGGATTAGTATCCTGAAATTCATCAATAAATAGATAATCATATTTCTGTCCAATATAGCGCTGAATCTCGTCATTCTCCAAAGCGCTTTTCAAATTTTGGAGTACATCATTGAACTCTAACAATTGCTGCCTTCTTTTTTGTTCTTGGAGTTCTGTGAGCAATCCATACAGTCGTTCTGATATCGGTTGTCTTGTATTCTTATCAATGGAATCATATTTTTCTTTAACTAACTGGATCATTTCTTCTATTGATAGGTTCATATTCTGCCAATAGTCTAAGCGAGAAGCAATCGTTTTTTCTCCATATTGATCAAAAAGATAAAGATTATATTTACGTATCAGCTGTTGCAAAACAGCATTTACTTTTTGCGCAGTATCTTTTGAAAAGTCTCCTTGTATCCCTTGCATTGCCACATCAGGGAATTTTCGACAAATCTCATTGTATATCCTGAAAAAGATACTGTGGAATGTTCCGATATGGACAGCAGTTTTCCTTTGGCTGAAATTATCTACTCGTTTTTTTAGTTCATTTGCAGCATTCCGTGTAAAAGTAATCATCAGTATGCGTTCTTCGTCTACTTGTTTTTGTGTCATCAGGTACACAGCTTTTGCACAGATTGTTTGCGTCTTGCCGCTCCCAGCTCCCGCTATGATTCGAAGATGTTTCTGCATATCGTATGTGATAGCTGCTTTTTGTTCTTGATTGAAGCGATTATAAGAACGTTTCTCCATCATTTTAAAGAAAGAGTTGTTTTCTTTGCTTTCTTTTTCCTGCATTTCTTCCTCAATAAGTCCAGGGGCTTCTCCATAAGCCGCTTCATAGGTAGCAATGATTTCTTCTTGTAGCCGAAAGACTTGTTGAAGCTTTTTATATTTGTTCTCCCAACGATTCAGTTCTTTTTGTAATCGGAGAATTTCTTTTTCATCCAACTGATTGATTTCCTTCCCATCTTTCTTCTTTGAAGTTGTTTCTTCCAATTTGATTATTTAAAATCTCGTTGTCTATTTTTTCTTTATACTAACAGACCTTTCTAAAAATGAAAATGGGGAGCGAGATGATTTTAGTTTTCTGAAAATTTTTCCTTTTTTTCAATCGTTTATGCTAAGATAAGGAAGACAAAATTATATTCATAAAAGGTGATGAAAAAAATGCAGACTTCCTTTCACGAAGGGCGTACAATAGGTCTTTTGCTGACATTTATCGGAGGAGCAATGGACAGTTATACTTATATCCAGTATGGTGCTTTTGCCTCTGCTCAAACTGGCAATATCATCCTATCGATCATCCAAGCTTTTGACGGAGAGTGGCTAAGCGTTGGCAAAAAAGTATTGTCTACCCTTTTCTTTTTCTTAGGGATTCTTCTAACAAAGTATTTGATTGATTATTTTAGAAAAAAAGAAAAACATTTCTGGCGCTTATTTGTTCTATATTATGAAGCGGTGATTTTTTTCTTTGTCAGTTTGACACCTGTCCATGAACATCCCGCATTAGTAACGATTTTAATTGCTTTTACGGCCTCGATCCAGTGGGTGGCTTTTGATAAAATCAACGGGCGTGCCTACACCAATTTATTCACAACAGGAAATTTAAAAGGGGTAGCAACAAATTTATATGATTATTGTATTTCTAAAGAAAAAGCAGATTTTGATCGATTTTTCCACTATTTAACTGTCGTTCTTGCCTTTATCGCAGGGGCTATTGTCCTTGTATTCTGTCATCATTTGTTTGGCGCCTATTCGATTTTGGTCGTTTCTATTTTATTCTTGATCATGGCCCTCACTCAGACATTTCAGTTATGGCAGTTTTATCATACGAACCGTTTCACCTTTTGATTCCCCTGAATCAAAAAAACTAAGCAGGATGCTGTTCACAAAGAAATTTTGTGAGTGAGCAATTTGCTTAGTTTTTTTATTATTTAGTTGTAAAGATACCCTTTGCTTTCGGGTTATTTGTAGTGTAGCGGATCGACTGGCCATCTGCCTCTTCTGTCATTTTCTTTGCCCGCATCTTGATTTCTTGTACGATTTGTTCTCCACATGCTGGATCGGCTACGAAATCGTATTTGTCCCCATCGATTACTATTTTGGGACATATATCAAACTGTTCATACCATTCTTCATAACGTCGATTGAGTTCTTTATAGTAGGAATAGAGTTCAGGATCTTGCTCTAGCTGTTCATATTCCCGACCTCTTTTTTTGATTCTTGCTAACATAGTTTCAAAGGATACACGAATATAAACCAGTAGATCCGGTTTCTTTTGCGGCGAAATTTCTTCTAATTCCTTCAGCATCGTCTCTAAAAGACCCTCATACTGCTTTACTTCTACTTCAGAAACACGCCCTAAATCGGCATTCAGATGAAACAACATACTATCTTCGTAGATGGAGCGGTCTAGTACATTGTCATCATGGCTGAAAGCATCTTTAATCGCCAAAAAACGTTTGTTCAAAAAAAATATCTGCAATAAAAAAGTATACTTTTCCGGATTAGAATAAAACAGTGGCAATACTTCATTATCCTCCACGTTCTCATAAAAAGGTTTTGTTTCTAAATCTTGGGCAAGCATTTCAGTCAGTGTGCTTTTCCCTGCACCGATCGTTCCTGCAACAATAATCACAATTATCGGCATCCTTCCTGTAATAAAATCTGTTCTTCATTTTACTACTTCATTTATAGAAATAAAAGCCTTGACTTTATCTGCTCCTTAAAGGCTGCTTCGCCAATAGTAGCTAGAAGTCACGCCTATTCATGAAAATAAAAGAGTAGAATGGATGAACTTCTACTCTTTTATGCTCTCAACATTTTATCTGTTTTTATTCTTCTATTGTACTTGATTTGCGTACGACTAACTGCCAGTGCAGATTATGAGCGGTATCATTGTCTTCTGCTGCGCAATTCATGACACGTATCATCACGCTATTTTCATAGATTTTTTCTATTTTTCCTTTTATTGGTGATTCAAATAAATCAGATTTAAATGCATATGTTTCGCCGACTTCAAACAATTGTTCATTTTCCATAAGAATCCCTCCATCACCTTTTCTAAGGTCAGTAAATTTTTAACATAAAATACTCGAAAAAACACAAACTTGTCATAAAATGTACTTTTCGTATCAAAACTGTCACCTTTTTTGGAAAGGATTTAAAAAAATGAAGATTTTTTTTAAGGAAATCATGACGGTTTTGATGTCAAAACCACTTTTTATGAAACAAAACACGTTTTTTATTTTTTTTAGCATAGAATTTGTGGTGGAGGTACGTATGAGATGAAAGATAAAGTTGTGAACAAATTATTAGAAACCTTATTCAGCGGAGACAAATCGGAAGAAGATATGGTGTATGTCCAAGTAAAATTTGCCTTAGAAGTTTTATTGAACAACCTTGGAAAACTAGCGGTCGTTCTAGTGTTTTCTCTGGTGACGGGCTCATGGGCGGAAACAGGAATCACCTTTCTTTCCTATATCTGCATCCGCAGATATGCTTATGGATTGCATTCCGACTCTGAATTCGTTTGTCTGCTGTGGACACTGCTTTATTTATGGGGCGTTCCTTTGGTGATGAAACATCTGCAATTGACTATCTCCTTCCCAATGATGGTCTTTTTGTTAATCAGCTGCTTTTTGTTACTGCTTCGCTATGGATCAAGAGGTACAGCCATCAATCCCATTGAACCCGAGAAACGTCCACCATTATTAAAGAAGGCGATCAGCATGTTTCTAATTTTTTCTCTCATCACTTTATTTTTCTCAGCTTCTTACTTTTCTACCTATTTGCTACTTGGGATTGTTTTAGAAATAGCTACGTTGCTCCCTATTACAAACTACTTGATGAATTTTGGAGGAATCTTTCATGAAAAAAACAATCATTAAACAATTAACTAACTTATCTGACTTTTTTGTATCTGGCTGCTGCTTTGGTATGAGTTCTGAATTCAAAATCCCTGAAAAATTAAAAAAATAATACGCTAATTGTGCTATAATTTGGTAAAAATCAATGGGAGCTGTACTTTATGTTTTTATGGTCCATAGCGTTGCAATATTTGATTTACACAATTTGTATCTTATTGATTGACCATCATATCCGATACAATTATCTGTTTGCAGGATTCACTCTGATTTCTTGCATTTTGATTGGATGGGTCTACTCAGTTTTAGGGATTTTTACTGCTCTAATTGCTATAGGAATGCTGATGCTTACTTTTTTCTTCTTTTCGACTTCGCGTCAACAATTAGTTTACGCGCTTCCTTTTGGATTATTGACGTCGCTTTTAGGAGATCATTTAACAAGCATCGGCGATTTTTTTGTTTTGAAATCTGCGGTTGTTGAACCAGGAGATTCCTTGCAGTATTTTCACATTGCCTTATCCGCTCTTTTATCTGCTTTATTAGCTTTTTGTTTTAAAAAATCGTTAGAGACTTGGTTTCACACAGTGGACCGCCGTATGATCGGTACGATTGGGACGTTGATATTATTTACATACTATATCATTATTTTTTATACCCGTTTTTCTGGTGAAACACCTGATGTCTTAGCTTTGAATACTAGTTTTTTTATTCTCTATCTGTGTGTCGGCTTGATCATCTTGGTTTATTATTGGAAAATCTCTAATAAGAAGTTAGCTGATCAGTTGTTAGAGCAACAAGTCAGGATGCAGCAGGATTATATCAAAGATCTGGAAAAAAACTATCAAGACTTGAGAGAATTCAAACATGATTACCAAAATCTGCTCTTTTCTCTTCACAGCTATATTGCAGAAGGCGACTTGGAAGGATTACGGTCGTACTACGATCAAACGATATTGCCTACACGCCAGATGATGAACCTTTTCCCGGCCAATCTAAGTATGTTGGATAATATGAAAGTTCCTGAAATACGCAGTTTGCTGTCATTAAAACTTATGATGGCACAGGAAAAAGGATTGATCGTCCAGCTTCATTTTCCTAAGCCAATCGAGTTGGATACGAAACATACGGTAAACCTTGTACGTATGCTTGGTATTATCTTGGACAATGCGATTGAAGGAGCTAGTGCTGCAAAGAAGAAAAAGATCGAATTGACAATCATCAAGAAAAATCATTCCGTGATGATTCGTGTAATCAATACAACAACCAATACATTACCGTTAAACCAGTTGAAACAAAAAGGTTTCTCAACAAAAACAAATCCAAAAAACGAAGGACTTGGCTTGTTTATCTTGGATGAATTGACAAAGACAAACCCTTATCTTTTCCTTGAAACATCAATTGAAAACCAACGTTTTTCTCAAACGATTTATATACAAATAAAATAAAGGAGTAATGATATGATTCCCATTTATATTTGTGAAGACGATCCAAAACAATTGGAAGTTTTATCAACGGTGATCAAAAACAGGATCATGATTGAAAACTTAGACAGTTATGTTCATATTTCTACCTCTGATCCGGAAGAACTTCTCAATGCGGCCAAGATCAGAACTTCTTCTTTTGGTATTTACTTTTTAGATATTGAATTAGAAGACAGTGAAATGGATGGCGTAGCGATTGGTAAATTGATCCGTGAATTAGATCCTTTAGGAAAAATCATCTACGTGACTTCTCATACGGAAATGTCGATGAAAATCTTAAAAAGCAACATTGAGCCGACTGACTATATTGTGAAAGAAGACCTTTATGATTTAAAAGAAAATGTCGAGCAGATCCTGAGCAAAATTTTTGAAGATTTTCAAATGTCCCAGATCCAAAAAGATATCTTCAAAATAGAGTTCAATGATGAGATCAAATTTTTACCGATCAAAGAAATCCAATATTTTTCTACTTCGTTAGGCGCACCACATAAATTGGAAGTTCATTTGACTCATGCTCAATTGCAATTCTACGAGAAGATCAAAGAAATCGAGAAAATGCATCGGAATTTTATTCGTTGCCATAAATCTTATGTTATCAACACACAAAACGTGCGGTCGATTAATAAAAAAACCAGAGAAGTCACGTTGGCAAACGGTGAGACTATCCCTGTCTCTATCCGTGGATTAAAAAAGTTAATTTCATAAAAAGAACCGAATAGTTTGGACCGACTAAATAATCAGCCGATCCAAACCCTTCGGTTCTTTTTGTCTCTCAGTGCAAAAGCATTTCCTGTGCAATTTCACGGCCATCCATTGTGTCTGGATAAAATGTTGGCCAATTTTCCATTTCTTTTAGCAATGCTTCTTGACTTTCATTTCCTGCATATAAATGAAAATGTTCGGAGTCAGCCGGTGCAATCGTGTGATCACTGAATTGAATATATCTAAACGCGCCACTTTCCTTATCTTCTGCTTCGAATAGATACCTTACACCACGGTTTCCTGCCTCGTAGGTCAAGATTTCTTTCCCTACATAACGATAATTTGAACGTTTCGTTGTTCCATCCTTAAACGTAAATGCCATCTCTTTCTCACCGATCTTGATTGAAGCAATATCTGTTTGATAGCCCTTCGTATAGTATTCTTTATATTCTTGTGCTGTTTTATCCTGATTCAATTTTTCTTTATATTCAAAAACAGGATCAAATGTCCCATCTTCTACATACGTATCTACTGTCTGCCAAGTTCCTGACCAATCTGAAAGAGAGCGATCTTGTACATCCTCGTCTTCGAAATAACCGTTATAGACGCTCTTTTCTTTTTTGGGGGTCAAAGTATCTTCTAACGGGTTTTCTGTCTCTGTCGTTTTTTTCAACGCTTCGAGGTTTGCTTCCATGATAGAAAGATAGTTTTCTCCATTTTCTATTTGTTCATTCGTCAACCCCTCCAAAGGATTCAATACTTCTAAAGATACACCTGCTTCGTTTGCTAACGTTCTAGCAATACTATCTTTGGCGTTTTCTTCAAAATAAATATAGTTGATCCCATGTTCTTTAACAAAGTGTTTCAGTTCAGCGATTCTCGCCGCAGAGGGTTCTTCACTAGAATAAAGACCAGCAATAGATACTTGATTCAATCCATATTCTAATGCCAGATAGTTGAATGCAGCATGTTGCGTGACAAAAGATCTTTGTTTTGCTTGCTTAAATGTTTCTTGATAAAGCTGATGGAGTGCTTGAAGTTTCTCGGTATAGGCTGCTGCATTTTTTGTCCATACTTCCTGTTTTTCTGGGTAGGCTTCAATCAGCTGATCACGTATGCTTGCTACCTGCTTGATTGCTAAACTTGGTGCTAACCATACATGCGGGTCTAACTCATGTGTATGACCTTCTTCCCCGTGTTCATGGTCATGATCATGTCCTTCTTCACTTCCCGGAAGTAAAAGCATACCTTCTGTCGCCTTTATCGTATGGACGTTGCCTTCTTGTAATGTTTTTTGGATTGCGGGGACCCATGTTTCCATGTTTTCATCATTATAAACAAAGATATCTGTATCTTGGATCTTTGCCATGTCTTTAGCAGAAGGTTCATAATCGTGGGAATCAGTCCCTGCTGGAATCAATAATTCTACTTCTCCTTCATCCCCGACGATTGCTTTTGTAAAATCATACATAGGATAAAAGGTCGTCATCACGCTCAATTTTTCTTTACTGTCCCCTGCTTCTCCACTTGCCCCGCAACCAGCTAACATACCTGTTAAAACCAGTGTAGCCAATATACCTATCAGTCGTTTCATTTATAACACTCCTTCTCATCTTCTTTCATAATGTTCCGATTCGCCTCTAGTAAATCGTAATAGTTACGTTTTAGCAACAGAATTTAATTTATCATAGGGTTAAAAGAGCTGTCAAGCGTTTTCTTATTTTAATTGAGGAGAACTTTTGTATGGATGATTCACGATATTTTTTCAATCAACCTCTATCATTTTCCTTTTATCCCCTCTTTTGTCTATAATAAAGTTATAGACAAAGGAGGAAAATGAGTGAAAAAAGAAACAGATACAACGAATCGTTTGATCCGCTTTTTGGGAGGCAAAACCTCTTACTATGTTTTAGGTATGGTGATCCTGCTGGCACTGATCATTTATTTTTTCCATCAGATTTCATTTATATTCAAGCCTGTTGGGATTATTATCGCTACTATCTTGCCCCCATTATTGTTTGCGCTGATCTTATATTATCTTTTGGAACCAGTCATCAAGCGTTTAAGCAAGCACCTTTCGAGGAACCTGTCAGTCATTATTGTTTATGTGATTATTTTATTTTTATTGGGGCTTGGAAGCGTATGGCTTGTTCCTTTTCTTGAAGAACAGACAAAAACATTGATTAGCAGTTTGCCAGATTTATTTCAAGATTTCCAAGAGAGTCTCCGTCAATTTTTGGAGAAAACACCTTTTGCCGATTCATTTAATCAATTTTTTACTTCTATTGATGACGTGACGTCTGATATAGCTGGCTTTATTGGAAATTATTGGGAAAGCGGCGCACAACGGATCAGCAATATTTTTTCAACTGTTACAGCTATTTTCATTACTTTATTTACTGGGCCCATTGTCACTTTTTTCCTTTTGAGAAATCCTCAAAAATTTTATCAGTCAGTTTTAGCCATTGTCCCACCAGCCTTTCGTACAGACTTTAAAAATTTGACAAAGATTGCTAATCAACAATTGGGTTCATTTTTAAAGGGGCAGATCATTGCTTCATTTATCCTTGGAGCAGTCTACTGGGTTTGTTTCTTACTGATCGGATTAGAATTTGCCAGTGTTTTAGCTATTTCTGCTGGGTTATTATGTATTATTCCATATATTGGACCGTTTATCGCTTTTTTCCCGGGTTTGATCATTGCATTCCAAGACTCTACTTTTATGGCTGTCAAATTTGTCATTGTCTGGTTTGCCGTACAACTTCTCCATGGTGACTTGGTAATTCCTCGAGTAATGGGTGATCGTTTGCAGATCCATCCGATTACGATCTTGATCGTTTTGCTTGTCATGGGTGATCTAATGGGAATTGTGGGCGTTATTTTCGGTATTCCTATCTATACGCTAGTCAAATTACTCGTTACTTTTATTTTCCGTAAATTCAAACAACGCTACAATAAATTTTATGGCGACAAAGGAGAGTATGAACACTCTTCATTTTCTGAAGAAGATTATTTTAAATAAAACACAAAACGTCGATCTCACGAGAATAGCTCGTAGGATCGGCGTTTTATACTTTTTTATTTTAGTTTTTCAGTAAAGCAATTGCCTGATATGGTTTTAGCTCCAGGTTTTGATGGAGAACAGTATCGGAATAATTATCGATAAGAATATCGGCTTCTGTGAATCCTTCTGGAATGGTGATCCTTGTATCTTTATCATAGAAATTTGTTAATACAAGTAGCTGCTGCCCTTCAAATTGGCGAAGATAGCCATAAACTTGCGGATGATCTGCTCCATAAGCATGATAATCGCCTTGTGCAACGATTGGATATGTTTTTCTCAACCGAATCAATTTCTTATAATAGGACAAAATAGAATCCTCAGAAGATCGTTCTTTCTCTACATTGATCTCTTCTAACTTACCTGCAACTTTTAACCAAGGTTTTCCTGTAGTAAAACCTGCTTGTTCTGCATCGGACCATTGCATGGGTGTTCGAGAGTTATCACGAGATTTTGCTTTGATTCGACGGAACGCCTCTTTTTCTGTACATCCTTGTGCAAGGAGCAACTTGTAAGCATTCAAACTTTCTACGTCAATATAGTCGGAAATCGAGGAATAGTCTGGATCGACCATGCCGATTTCCTCTCCCATATAAATGTATGGTGTTCCACGATTTAAATGGATCATGGTTGCTAGCATCTCTGCTCCTTGTTTTCGATACTGATCGATAGCTACAAACCGATTGAGCGCACGTGGCTGATCATGGTTATTAAAAAATAAAGCATTCCAGCCATTACCATCACTCATCTTTTCTCCCCAAGTATGGAACAGTCGCTTTAATTCTGCAAAATCAAATGGAGGAGTTGACCATTTATTGCCATTTTCATAGTCGACTTTCAAGTGATGAAAATTAAAGACCATTGATAATTCTTCTCTACTAGGTTCTGTATACAAGATACAATTTTCGATCGTCGTAGAGCTCATTTCACCGACTGTGATGATAGTGGAATCCGTCCCAAACGTTGCTTGGTTCAATTCTTTTAGATACGTATGGGTGATTGGTTTGTCTGTATATTCAGGTTTACCATCATTTTCTTTATTATTTTTCAATTGCTCGTCTTTACCGATAACATTGATAACATCGAAACGGAATCCTTTTACCCCTTTTTCCATCCAAAAACGAACTACTTTGAATAATTCCTCTCTTACTGCTTGGTTCCGCCAGTTCAAGTCAGCTTGTGTCTGATCATATAAGTGCAGATAATATTTCCCTGTATCTCCAAAGGGCGACCAAGCACTCCCACCAAATTTTGATACCCAGTCCGTTGGTTCTTCTCTTAAAATGAAGAAGTCCTGATAATACTGATCCCCTGCTAGTGCTTTTTTGAACCACTCATGTTCTGTCGAAACATGATTCAATACCATATCAAGCATGACTTCTATTTGGTATTCTTTTGCTTTAGCTATTAGTTGCTCGAATTCTTCCATCGTACCAAAGATAGGATCGATGGCTGTGTAATCAGAGATATCATAACCGTTGTCTTTTTGAGGACTTGGATAAATAGGATTTAGCCAGATCATATCGATCCCTAGATCATTCAAATATGGCAGTTTTTCTTTAATTCCTTTTAAATCTCCAATTCCATCACCATTACTGTCTTTGTAAGATTTGGGATAGATTTGATAAATGACTTTGTCTTTAAATGTCATGGATATTTGCCTCCATTCAACTGATTTCTTACTTATCACAACTTATATATACAAGTTATCATTTATTATTATAACTGAACCGAAAGCGTTTGTAAAATTTATCTTTATACTTCCTAAGAGGGTGTTGTCCAATAAAAAACAAGAGAACAGACATGTATTTGTCTAGTCTCTTGTTTAAAGTTCTTGTTTCTTCTATAAATGTTGTTCAGAAGCTTACATCTACGACAATAAGTCCTTTCAAATGAAAAATATGAGGAGCTGTTTTCGTAAATTCCTTCTTATTTCTTGAAGCTGACCACTTCTGTCACAACCTCTTTCTTAAACGGTGTTCAATCAGCTGGCCTTCGGTATTAGCTCAAAAAACGGCAAAATATGAGGAACTATTTTGCCGTTTGTTTCTCTAATACTCAGGTCAAACCGCTGATTTCACAACCTCTATTTTTATTCATTCGATTTCAACGCATCAATCATATCGATATGCTTTAATTTGAAATGGGTAACAATCATCACAATAACCGTGAATACGATGGTTAATCCTGCTGATAAAACATAAGCCCACCATGTAATCACTAATGGAAAGATGACATTCTCCATAGATGCTTGTTGTAAGATAAAGTCAGTCAATACATATCCTACACCAAATCCTCCAATGATCCCTAAGAGAGTAAAGATGATATTTTCTCGAACAATATACATCGTGACTTCTTTATCAAAAAATCCAAGGACTTTTATCGTAGATAATTCGCGTACACGTTCAGAAATATTGATATTAGTTAGATTATACAAGACGATAAAAGCCAGCAATCCTGACAATACGACAAAGATTAATACAACTGAGTCTAAGTTCGCCATTGATTCTTCTTGCGTTTCGATTTGTTTGGACATGAAAGACGTATTTGTCACAGCGTCTGTAGCCAGCAGTTTCTCGGAAAGCATTTCTTCTTCTTTCGTTGTCATCTTATCTGTACGCAGCAAAAATGCATTATCCGACATCGATTGATCAGTCACTGAAGCATAATATTCAGGGGACAGATAAATAAAGCTGCCTAGATAGTTTTTCACGATTTCTTTTACTTCGACTTTCCATTCTTTTTGATTTTCATCATAAAGCGATATATGATCTCCTGTAGATAAGTCAAATAGTTCTGCTGCTTTTTGCGTAATAGCGATTCCTGCTTTAGGTAAGGAACGTGGGTTCTCTTCAAGATCTGTTAAATGGATAAAACGATCAAAATCAGCTGTTTTACTCGGTACGATCACTGTCAGACTTTGTGAAGCATGCCCTTTTTTTCTCAATTCTACGGTTTGAGTATGAATAGCTAGGATCTCATTTACTTTTTCTTGCTGCTGCAACATATCCGCTGCTTTTTGATGATTCTCTTCCGTGGATGAATCTAATGTAACAATTGCTTGATAGTCAATGATCGGTCCAAATTGTTTGGCTGAGACAGAACTTAGAGAATCTTTCAATCCCACGCCCGCAACCATCAGACCGGCACATCCAGCAATTCCGATAATCGCCATAAGCATTCTTGACTTGTATCGGAAGAGATTTCGATAACTGATTTTTTGATTAAAGCTAAGGCGTGACCACAGCGGAGTGATGTATTCAAGAAAAATACGTTTCCCTGGCTTCGGTGCTTTCGGCTGAAGCAGTGCAGCAGGCCGTTCTCTTAAATCTTTGAACAAAACAATCATTGCAGCGCCAAATGCGGCAATGAAGAATGCGGCAGCTGCTTGTAAAATAGGTGGCCAGTCATAAAAAACAAGGGCACTCCCAATGTCATATCGCTCGTTAGATAGTTCAAAAATGATCCTTGGTAAAAGATTCGTTCCTAATATCGTTCCTAAAACAATGCCTATTCCTGAGGCTAGACTTGCATAGATTGCATATTTTTTTGCGATTTCAACTTTCGTATAACCTAACGCCTTCAATGTTCCGATTTCCCTGCGGTTTTCTTCTACCATACGCGTCATTGTCGTAAAGGTGATCAATGCAGCAATAAAGAAAAAGAAAACAGGAAAAACATTGGCGATTGCTGCGATACGTTCAGCCAGATCACCAAATTCTTGAAACCCGACATTTTCTGAACGTTCATTGTATAGGTATGATGGTTTAGTTAAATTTTCAATTTTTTCTGCATTTTTGTTCCATTCTTCCTCTGCAGAAGCTAGTTCTCGTTCTTTCTCAACTAACTGCCTTTCTTGTTCAGCGAGTTGAGTTTCTTGTTGAGACAAAGTTTGTACAGCGATTGTCCGTTGCGCTTCAGGAAGCTGCTGGATAGCTGCTGACTGCTGCGCTAACTGTTTTTTAGCATCTTCTAACTGTGTTCTTCCCTGTGCTATTTGTGCTTTGCCTTCTGTTATTTTTTGCTGTGCTGGTTCTAATTCTTCGTTTGCCGATTTTTTCAGCTCTTCTAAGCGTTCTTCGGGTCGATCTTGTAAATACTTTTCTGCCTTTTCTTGATTTTGCTCCATTTTATCTTTGTAAGCTTTGCTGTACGTATTCAAATTCTTTACGTTCGTAAAATCCAGATATAAGACAGAATAAATATCCGTCTTGAAATTGGATTCAGGCAAATAGACAAAATAATCCACGCTACCATTTCCGACATTCGCGTATCCTCTCTCCAAATTGTTGATGAACAATGGAGAACGGACAAAGCCAGTGATGGTATACTCTTTTTCTTTCAATTCATCTGAATCAATCTGATAGACATCACCGATTTTATACCCTTCATTCTCCTCATTCTCCGCTTTTTCATCTAATAAAAGTTGGTTGGATTTTTCCGGGCATTTTCCATCAATTAATTGTAGCTTGTTCTGCCTGCTATTTTTGTTATAAGAAAAGATTTGAATCACTTCATTTTTGCCAGTATTGGAATAATAGAACTGTTTTCCTGTTTCTACTTTTGCATCTGGAATCTTTTCTGCTTGAGCGATATCTTTTTGTGTCAAATCACCAGTAGAAACGATTTGCAAATCAGAAAGTCCTGCTGTATCAACATAGTGATCCATCGTTTTTTGCATGACAGGTCCAGCAGTTTTGACACCTACGAATAAAAGTGTTCCTAGCATGACAATAAGGATGATTGCAATGAACCGCCCTTTAGATTGCCGGATTTCGCGAAAACCTGCTTTAAGATATGTTTTTGTTTTCATAAAATCCTCCTACCATACAATCTCATCAATGGATGAAGGATGCTCATTCAATTCAACTGTCCTTACTTTCGCATCATTGATGTGGATAACTCTGTCAGCGATGGGCGCTAAAGCAGAATTATGTGTAATGATCAAAACAGTATTACCGTGTTGTCTGCTAGCATTTTGCAATAATTTCAATACTTGCTTTCCTGTTTCAAAATCCAGTGCACCTGTCGGCTCATCACATAAAAGCAGTTTAGGGTTTTTGGCTAATGCTCGAGCAATGGAAACCCTCTGCTGTTCGCCTCCTGATAATTGGGACGGAAAGTTATTCAATCGATGAGCTAGGCCCACTTGCGTCAATACTTCGACAGGATCAAGCGCATCAGGGGAAACTTCCGTTGCCAATTCCACATTTTCTTTTGCTGTTAGATTAGGAACGAGATTGTAGAATTGGAAGACGAACCCTACATCTGTTCGTCGGTAAGCAGTAAGCTGCTTGTCTGAAAATTGTGCAATATCTGTGTTATCAATAATAATCTGCCCTTCATCAGGTGTGTCCATCCCACCTAAAATATTAAGAATCGTTGACTTTCCCGCTCCACTAGGGCCAAGTATAATCACTAATTCGCCTTTTTCAATTGAAAAAGAAATATCGTCATTTGCTGTAATGGTCGTTTCTCCCATCTTGTATCGTTTGTATTCATTTTTTACTTCGACATACTTCACTCTGATTCCTCCATTTTCACGATATTTCTCGCTATATCTATGCATCGAATGCGTTTTCTCACACTTATTCATTTTACCATTGAATTTCTCTAGACTAAAGAAAGGAATTCTTTATTTAGTTGACAAATAAACGATTTATGATTTACTTACATAAAAAACATTGTTATTTGAAAGAAGGAACATCATGAATGATTTAAAGAAAAATATGATTTTTGATTTATCAAAAACTGCTTTTGTCGCGATCGACATGCAAAAAGGGATCGTAAATAACGGTACACTCTCTCCACACACTGCAGCATCTATTCTGACAAACAATGATTCGTTAGCAAAAACATTGAAACGTACCGCTGCCTTGAAAGTTTTAGTGAATGTAGACATCTCCACTTTCCCTTATTTGAGTCAACAAACTGATATGGGTGGAATGACTGCTGCTTCTGTACCTCCAGAATTCACTGATTTACTTTTGAAGGATTCTTTGAAAGATACAGACAATATGTTGACTATCACAAAATACAATCCAAGTGCTTTTTTTGGTACTTCTCTTGATCTTCAACTTCGCCGTCGTGGAATCGAAACCATCATTTTAAGCGGTGTAGCGACAACAAACGGTGTATATGCTACTGCATTAGATGCCTTTCAACACGGGTACCATGTCGTGCTTGCTGAAGATGCTTGTAGTGATCGCGACAAAGAATCGCATCAATTGTTCATAAAAAAGATATTTCCGAAAACTGCACGAGTACGTTCAACGAAACAAATAATCGAAGCAATCCAACAAAGCAAATAGGGTACTAGCGTATGTGATTTTCATTTACTTCTTTTTGATTTCATGGGAAAATAACCACAGGATTTAGATAGGAGTATGAACATGGTGAAAAAAAAGATCACAATCAAAGAAGTCGCTAAACTTTCCGGTGTTTCAATCACAACTGTCTCCTTGATATTAAATGGAAATACGGAGAAATTCAGTCCGAAAACCGTTCAGAAAGTTTTAGCTGCTAAAGAAGAATTAGGCTATCAACCTGATTATTTTGCTAGACAAATGATTACCAAGGAAACGAAAACGATTGGCGTACTCGTTCCTGATATCACGAATCCATTCTTCAGTACATTGATGCGAGGAATTGAAGATATCTTGTACAATCAGAACTTCGTCACGATATTATGTAATGCTGATTCTGATCATCAAAAAGAAATCGAGTACCTAGCCGAGCTCACACGTCGAGGTGTGGATGGATTCATTATTGCGACTTCTGCTGTCTCTACGAATGCAATCAACGAAAATTTGAAAAAACAAGGCCGGCCCTTCATTGTTTTGGATCAAAAAAAATCTGAAGGATTTAGTGATGCCGTACGAACAGACGATTTTCGCGGTGGTTATCTGGCAGGTATGCACCTACTTAGTCTAGGACATCAAACGATCGCCCTTGTCTATCCTGAAAATCTGCCAGAAAATGTCCACGCTCGGATTGATGGGTTTAAATCTGCTCTTGATGTTTACCAAATCCCTCATGACCGACTGATCCTCTTGCCTACACAGTTCTCAAAACAAGGCGGCTACCAAATCACAGCCAAACTTCTTGATTCTGCTGCAACTGGTGTGTTTGCTTTAAATGATGAATTAGCTTTTGGATTATATCGCGGATTAGAGGAAGCTGGAAAAAGCATCCCAGAAGACTATAGCATTATTGGCTATGATAATATAGATATGTGCGAATATATCAAGCCAAAACTGACGACAATCGCACAACCAATCTTCGAATTGGGGCAAACATCTGCCCAATTATTGTTAGATCGAATCCAATTCCCAGAAAAAGAGTGGGAAGAAAAACGGCTACCTGTACGACTAGAAAAAAGATTTTCGACTGCACCCTTGAAATAGCTTTCAAGGTGTGCTATATTTTTATCGAACTATTAAAACGTTTTACTAAAACGTTTTAAAAAAATAATTCTTCCCATCAAAATAAATGAGATAGTTGGAGGTTTGTGAAATGAACACGGTTACAGTAATTGGAAGTATTAATATGGACACTACCCTTCGTTTAACCAAAATGCCAAAACCAGGAGAAACGATGCATGCACATGAGATTTTTCACGCTGGCGGAGGCAAAGGCGCCAACCAAGCAGTGGCAGCCAAACGTTCAGGCGCACGAACATCTTTTATTGGAGGTGTTGGAACTGACAGTGAAGGACAGCAATTGTTGGATCTACTGACGAAAGAAAACATCGATACATCTGGAATTGCTGAAATTGAGGGCGCCGCAACCGGACAAGCAATGATTATGGTGGATGCCGCAGGAGAAAACAGTATCTTGATTCATGCAGGCGCAAATAATGCTTTCCATGAACAAGAAGTTCGAAAGAACAAAGAATTGATTACAAACAGTGACTTTATTATTGCTCAATTCGAAAGTAGTTTAGATGCGACGATCCTAGCTTTTTCTATTGCAAAAGACGCAGGAAAAACAACGATCCTGAATCCTGCACCAGCTAGAGAAACCATTCCTACTGAACTACTCGAAAAGACAGATATCATTATACCAAATGAGACAGAAACAGAAATTATTACAGGAATCAGAGTTACAGACCATGACAGTTTGGTCGCAGCAGCTGAAAAAATGCATGAATTAGGCATTGGAACAGTAATCATTACATTGGGCAGTGCCGGTGCTTTCTACCACACAGAAAAAGAACACGGTATCGTCCCTGCTTTTAAAGTAGATGCTGTCGATACGACAGCCGCAGGTGATACATTTATTGGGGCATTGAGCAGCACACTTCTGCCAGACCTTGGTAACTTGAAAGAAGCGATCCTTTATGGAAATCTAGCCTCTTCTATTGCCGTACAGTCTTATGGTGCGCAACCTTCTATCCCTTACCGTGAAGCTTTAGAACAATCAGCAGTCATAAATTAACAACGAGAGGAAGAAACAAACATGAAAAAAGGAAAAGTCATCAATTCAGATATTTCGCGAGTAATCGCACAAATGGGACACTTTGACAAATTAAGTATCGGGGACGCAGGCATGCCTGTTCCCTTTGGTACTGAAAAAATAGATTTAGCTGTTTCAAACGGACTTCCAAGTTTTTTATCTGTTTTAGAAAACGTTTTAGAAGAACTTGAAGTACAATCCATTGAATTGGCGGAAGAAATAAAGACAATGAATCCGGAAATATTGGAAAAAATCAAATTACTGTTACCAGATACACCGATTAGCTTTATCCCACATGAAGAAATGAAAAAAGATTTGAATAACTGCCATGCATTTATTCGTACAGGCGAGATGACACCTTATGCCAATATTATCTTAGTGAGTGGAGTGGTCTTCTAATGGAAACGACAATGAATCCTGAACAGATGGTACTGTCCGAACAGATTCATCTGCTGATTGATCAGTTAGGGGGAAAAGACAATATTGATTCTGTCCTCCCATGTGCGACTCGGCTTCGTATCAAATTACAAAAACAGCCGGCAGCAAATGTAGAAAAATTAAAGCAGCAAATCCCTTCCATCAAATATTTCATTTTACTCGATAGATATGCAGAAGTAATTATGGATCAGGGATTGGCCCCTGCTTATAAGGAATTGACACGTCAAATCGATCATTCAGCTCCGAAAGAAAAGCTAAATCCGATCGAAAAACTATTTGGTTTGATATCGGAAATCTTTACGCCAATCATTCCCCTATTTGCCGGTTCTGGTATATTAAAAGGTCTGGTTGTTTTAGCGACTACGATTGGCTGGCTTAGTGAAACGAGCGGGACTTATCATATTTTGTCTGCTGCGTCGAATGCTGCCTTTTATTTTCTGCCAATCTTTCTCGCTTTTTCTGCCGCCAAAACGTTTAAAGTGAATGGATATATCGCGGCTGTCATTGCTGCAGCGCTGATTGAGCCAAATTTGACCTCTTTACTTTCAGATAGTGGTAAAGCAGCTACTGATTTTCTGGGGATTCCTGTAGTGCTGATGCAGTACACGTCTACTGTCATGCCGGCGATTTTAGGTATTTTCTTTTATTCTTTTGTCGAAAGATTCCTTAAAAAATATATTCGTGAAAACATGCAATTAGTATTTGTACCTTTACTTTCATTAGTCATCACGGTTCCTTTGACATTAATGGTCTTCGGACCTGCCGGTGTTTATCTTGGTGAAGGTTTAGCTGCAGCAATTACTTGGATGATGGATATTAACGGACCGATCAGTGGAGCAATCATCGCTGGAGGCTGGAACATTTTGGTGATATTTGGTATCCAATGGGCTGTAAATCCTGTCATGATCAGCAATATCTCAGCTTATGGGTTCGACCGTATCGTTCCGTTGACAGGAGCAGCTAATTTTGGAATGGCTGGTGCAGCTTTAGGGGTATTCCTCCGAAGTAAACGTTCAAAAACACGTTCGATTTCTGGTTCTGCTTTCGCTTCGATTTTACTTGCGGGAGTGACCGAGCCTACTGTTTACGGAATCGCGATTCCATTGAAAAAACCATTTGTTGCTGCTTGCATCGGTGCAGCTGCTGGTGGAGCTGTCATGGGATTTGCTCAAGTGAAAGCGATCGCTTTTGTATTTGGTAGTCTGACCACATTGCCAGCCTTTATTTCCGGTACTTTTTTCTGGTACTTAGCAGGATTGGCTGTTAGTCTAGTCGTAGCAATGATCACCACCCTTGTTAGCGGGTTTGATGAAGACCTAATGTCTTACGAATAATGAACGAAAAAAGACTGAAGTATGAGATGCTTATCACATATTTCAGTTTTTTTCTTTTTTAGGATCGTTATTTTTATAAATTTTTTGTGATACTCTCCAATCTTTGGTATAATTTACATATGCATGACCATTTTTATCCCCACTTGTTTATCCCCAAACAAAGATGGTTTATGCAATAAAATGAACGACAAACCACAACGAATGACTGCTCGTTGCTTTTTTACAACTTGTTTTATTTAGAATACACAAGCAGATTCATGGAAAGAAAAAGCTTTTCGACACGATTATCTGTTCAATCGAATAACTTATGAATGCTGAATAAAACAGAAAATCAATGAAAGGAAAAGGACTAGTTTATTATGAAAAACAAAAAAACGATGCGTTTGCTAGCTGCTACTTGGCTGATTGCTCCTACTGTTTTGTCGACTAATGCCGTATTTGCTGTAGATAATCAAACAACCGATCAAACAGTCTCAACAGGTACGTCTACTTCCAGCTCATCTACTAGCGAAACTACGGATTCTTCTACAGAAGGCACAACCGGAACAACTGACTCATCAACAGAATCGTCCGAACCAACTGATCCGGCTGATCCATCAGAAAATGAAAAACCAGCCGAGACATATACCCTTACGATTGCTCCTTCTTTGATAGGGAAGATCCAACTAACTGCTTCGTCAGAGGATACCGCTGAACAGCAACCTTTGAATATCACAGAAAGCGGAACGGTAGAAGGTTTATCAGCAGGAACAAAGGTGACTTACACTATTACGCCAGCTGAAGGTGAACAAATTGCTTCCGTCGCTGTGAATGGTGCTAAAGAAGTGAACTATGAGGCAAAGACTTTTACAGTAGGTACGAACAATTTATCTATTACTGCAGAATTTGAACCTGTACCGGATACTTCAACAGAGGAACCAACTGATCCTAGTGAAGAAGTCCCTAGTACACCAGATCCGGAAACGCCAAATAAACCAGATGAGGGTAATAACAACAATAGCAACAATAGCAACAATAATAATGGTTCAAATAATTCAAATAATTCAAATAATAATAACAATAATTCGAACAGCGGGAATTCTTCGAATCAAACAAACCCATCTGGATCGAATAACAATGGAAATACTCAGAGAGAACCAAATCATCCAAACAATGGTTCATCGAATGGCGGAACGAACAATGCTTCGTCTCGTCCAAATACAGCAAATCAAAGCGGTATAGAGGATCCATCTTCTGCTTCTTCTGATTTTGTTGTAAAATCACCAATTGATGCTGTATTGCCTACAAATGCAACAAATGTCCAACAAGCAATCGTTCGAGAAGCATTCAAGCATCTTGGAAAACCATACGTATGGGGAGCAAAAGGTCCAAATACTTTTGACTGTTCTGGTTTGACTTATTACGTATATATGAAAGCAACCGGTCATTATATCGGTGGCTGGACAGGCGAACAGCAATATGCAGGTACGCAGATTCCAGTAAGTCAGGCCCAACCTGGCGATCTCGTCTTCTGGGGACCTTCTTCCGGTGTTACTCACCATGTAGGTATCTATATTGGGAACGGACAATTTATCCATGCGCCCCAACCAGGAGATAAAGTTCGAGTAACTTCTATTTCAGATTTCACGCCTGATTTTGCTGTCCGAGTAAACTTAGCAGGTTTACCTGCTGCTTCAGGTTCGCTGACAGGCGGCTCATCTATTTTAGATGGATTAGATGGCTCGTTCCATTTCAGTCAAAACCAAACAACTGATCAGTTCCTGAAAAAGATTGCAGATGATGCACAGGAAATCGGCCAAAAAGAAGGAATCTACGCATCAGTCATGATGGCTCAAGCCATCCTGGAAAGTGGATCTGGAAACAGCTTATTATCAAGCGAACCAAATCATAACCTTTTTGGTATCAAAGGATCGTATAAAGGAAGCAGCGTGACCTTCAATACACTTGAACAAGATAGTTCGGGACAAAGCTACCAAATCCGCGCCCAATTCCGTAAGTATCCTTCTTACAAGGAAAGTTTGGAAGACTATGCCGACTTGATCAAAAATGGACTGACTGGCAATCCTGACTTCTACAAACCAACTTGGAAGTCGGAAACAAAAGACTACAAAGAAGCAACCAAATATTTGGAAGGACGTTATGCTACAGATCGCCAATATTCACAAAAATTGAACGCGATCATCGAAGCGTACGACCTGACAAAATATGATGAACCGAAAAAAGAAGCAACAACAACTGAAGAAGCAAATACTGAAATTCTCCATATGTCTAAGCGATTCGATGTGCCAATCAAATGGACAACAGATGGCGTGCCAATCACAGGATTAGAATTTTCAACGATAAAACGCGTCAACAATGCTTCTTCCATCTTCCGTGTCGCTTCAATCTGGGATTTGTGGAACACGTTCACGGCAAGACAGATACCAGAAACAACTACTCGTACAGTTAAAGCTGCAACTGTTCCTGTACTAACTTTGTTAAGTTTAGACAAATCATTCTGGCTTGATCTGCCTTTAAAGAAATAGAATAAATAAAAAAGGGCGTGTGACAGTGTCACATTCCCTTTTTTAATTTATTCTATTTCTTTATATTTATTTATTTTGTATTCCGTTACAAATTCGCGTACTTGGTTAGGTTCCAGAGTGACATCTCCAAAACTTTCAAGTCGCTCTGCTCCTGGTAGTTCTTGAGTCTCAAATGTGATACCGCCATGATCTACTAATTTTTTTCCACGCATTTCTGGCCCATCTTCTCCAAAATTTGCGGTAAAAATCACAATTCCTGAAGCATCCGTTTTTACTTGGATTGATACTTTTTCATCAGGGCTCGTCAATTCCGCTGCATTTAGCAGATCAGCCTGTTTTTTTAATAAAAATGGATGATCGATACCGCCTACCATCGTTGATTGGCGAAAATCACTGGCGAATACCTCACCTAATTTTTTAGGATGTTGAAAGTCAAATGCTGTACCGCTTACTGAAACCACTTCTCCTGTAGGCGTCGTATCTTTATTGAGCGTAGCAAATAATCGGCTGTTCAACCAAAGCGTATGTTCGTCGATTGGCTGTGTTGGATCACCAGTTAAATTGAAATAAACATGATTCGTCGGATTGAATACTGTTTTCTGGTCACTGATCCCTTGGACTGTCACTCGCCATGTATCATCATTCGTCAGTGTATACCGTACTTCTACGTCTAAAGTGCCAGGAAATCCATTTTCCATGTCTGGACTAGTCTGATAGAAAATGACTGAGGCTTCGTTCTCACCATTAATAACTGTATAATGCCACTGCTTGGCTTCAAAGCTAGGTGCACCGCCATGTAAACAATGGCCAGTATCTGGATCTGTTTTTACTTTGAATGTTTCATCATCTAATTTGAATGTGCCATCCGTGATCCGTCCAGCCATACGTCCGATTGAAGCTCCGATATAAGGATCTTTTTCCAGATATTCTTTTGCTTCATCAAAGCTTAGAACCAACTCTCGTTTTTCATTATCGATCATTGTTTGAAAATGGACGACTCGTGCACCTAGATCACTGACAGACAAAGATGTCCCATTTTGATTCGTGATCGTGATCAAGTGATAGTTTCCGCCAAAATTTTGTTCATTGATTTCCATGTTCCTTGCACCCTCTTTTCTTTCATTTGTACTGATTCCAGTATACATGGAAACCGTTTTCTTAACAGCTTATTCCGTGAGTAACGAGAAAAAATTTACTATATTCTAATAAAAGATCACGAAAGAGGGACTGTGACAAAAATCTTGTCACAGTCCCTCTTTCTGAACAAACGGTGTTCCAGAAGTAGCTTCTTCGGAGATAAGCCGAAATTTCTTGAAGCTGATCACTTCTGTCACAACCTCTTTTTCAATACGATTCCAGTATACAACCATGTCGTCAGTACATAGTAGATGAAATACAATACGAAGAAGATCGTAAATGGCACCCAAATATCTTTATATGGATTTTGCATGAATAGACCAAACATTTGTAATCCGAATAAGACATGGACTACACCTAAGATTCCTGGTGCTAAGAATAACACACCTACTTCTCTACGGATCGATTGTTTAAGCAATCCGCGTCGTGTTCCTATCTTTTCAAGCATTTCATAACGAGCGATGTCACTCTTGCTTCCTGACAAGATCTTGAACATCAAACAGCTAGCAAGCATAGTCAAGAAAGCTAAACCTAAGAAGAATCCCATAAATTCAAAACCAGAGAATAGACTATTATATCCTTCATACATTTCATACTTCTGGTTACTGTACTCTACTTTTTGCAAAGATGGATTGTTCGTTTTATTTTGTGTAGCAAGTGCTTTGATTGGTTCCAAGTTTGCTTGGAAGTCTTTGACCTGAACTAGCTGTAAAGTGGATTGTGGCAAACTCAGTTGATCAAATTCCGATTGACTGACTACCTTGATTTCTTTTTCTTGCTGTTCAGGCAATTCATAGCCACGAAGCTCATCTTGTACAGTCAGTTCATTCATTTTTTCAGCAGGAACTTTTTCTTTCGTGATTTTCGGCGGTGTCCCATCTTCATATTTTATCATGACCAATGGTTGAGCCGCAAATTCACTTGCATTATAGTAAATCGTTCCCGCATCTTCTTTTTGAGTATAAGAAGCAGAAAGTGTTGGTGATAGTTCTTTGATTTTTTGCTGATCTTCTGCCCGAGGATTATTCATCACTAGGTCATAACCAGCAGCATTTTCCGTCATTTCCGAAATTTCATTTCTAAATCCTAGACCTACTGTCAAAGCACCAAGTGCTAAAGCAAACAGCATAGCAACCATGGAGAGCATTTGTGTATATTCACGAATACGAAAACTTAACTGTGACAATGTGAAATTGTTCAATTTTTTCAATGAAATCTGTTCTGATTTCTTTAATAATGATAAGAAGAAAATGATCACAGAGTGGAAAATGAAATAAGTTCCTAATACGATCGTGACTAGAGCTACTCCCATACCAAAAACTTGATAGGTCCCCACATGTTTCATCATATAATAACCGCAGCCTAGAAAAGCAATCCCTAGTACTACTTCAAGGAAGAACAAGAATTTATGCTGCTTGATTCTTGTTGGTGTCTGATCCGCACGAATCAATGCTAAAATCGGTTTTTTGACAATCGAAAAAGCATTGACAATAGCTGCTAATAAAAACAAAATAGCAAAAAACAAAACGGTGATCAACAACCCATGAATGCTAAAAGGTGTAAAATGCGAAATATTGATATCTAACTGATCCACTAATAATCGGTGGACGATACTTGTCAATCCTACACCGACAGCTGAACCTACTAAAGTAGCCGCGATCCCTACTACGAATGTTTCAGAAAAAATCATCTGTGCGATTTTTCTGCCTTTTGCTCCTAGCATCATAAACATGGCATAGTCTTTTTGTCGCATCGTCATCAAAAAGGAATTCGCGTATAAAATATAAACGAATGTGATGATCCCTAGTAAAACAGAACCTAGTCGGAAAATGATAACTGTAGCAGCAACGACCGTATTGCTTTTCAAAAAGGCTTCGTTGCTCGCCATTGATTCAAACATATAAAAAATAGCAGATGCCATAACTAATCCTGAGAATAATACCAAGTAATCTCTTAAACGGCTCTTGATTCCAGTAAGTGATAATTTCCAAAGCATAGTCGATCTCCCCCTACTGTTCCAAGTTTCCAAGAATAGATAGTATTTCCCGATAGAAGGAATCCCGGCTTTGATCTCCACGTTTCACTTCTTGATGGATACCGCCATCCTTGATAAATAAAATACGTTGGCAATAACTTGCAGAAAACGGATCATGTGTCACTAGAAGAATCGATACATGATCTTTTGTATTCAATTCGTCCATCGTATCTAAAAGATCACGGGCACTTTTAGAATCCAGCGCACCTGTAGGCTCATCCCCTAATAAAATCGTTGGTTGTGTGATCAACGCACGTGCGGCAGCGACCCGTTGTTTTTGTCCACCGGAAATCTCAGAAGGATAGCTTTCCAAAATATGAGCAATCGATAAACGTTCTGCAATTTTTTGGACACGTTGCTTGATTTCTTTTGGTCTGACACCTTGTAAAGAAAGAGGAACAGCGATATTTTCTTGTGCTGTCAAACTTTCTAATAAATTGAAATCTTGGAAAATAAAGCCGATTTCATTCGCACGAAAATCTGCTAGTTGATTTCCTTTTAATGTCGTCACATCTTTTTGATTGATTCGGATATGTCCATCTGTTGGTTTGTCTAATGTGGATAAAATATTCAAAAGCGTTGATTTACCTGAACCGGAAGCACCCATGATGCCAATAAATTCACCTTTTTCTACATCGAAGCTGATGCCGCTTAATGCTTGCGTCTTTTTCTCATTGTTTTTCCCGTATACTTTTGTTACATTCTGTACTTCGACTATTTTGTTCATTTCTTTCCCTACCCTTTAATTAGTTTTTCTAGTGCTGTTTTCGGCACATCTTTTTTTTCGACTTCTTCATATGAAGTGACACCTTTCTTTTTGTTCCAGGTGATTTTCAAATATGCTCCTTTACGAAGCGGTCGAGTCAATTGCCCATTGAAATCTAGTTCTTTTTCCTTACCCTCTTTCGTATAACCAGGCAGGATATATCTATAGTTGACTGTTTCTTGTCCAGAGTCTGCTTTGGATACTATTTTTGCACCATCTGTCGTAATCTGTACATAGTATTCTTCTCCGCCCATCACTACGTAATCTGCGATTTTCACCCCTGCAAGTGCCACAACGATGAAAACAAGTAGTCCGATCAGAAGTTTTTTCACTTTTTCCCCTTCTCTCTTACTTTATATATTGATTATAGAAAAAAACGAACAATTATGCCTTCGAATCATCTATCATTCTTCTTTCAATTTTGTCATTTTCATTGAACAACTAAAAAAGAGTTTAAGACAATCGTCCTAAACTCCTTCTTCCTATCTTACAAAAACTATATCACTTACGGTCTTTCATATCGCCTGTATTGATAACGGGTTGCGTTCCTTTGTCTGTAATGATTGAGACAAGTAAATTATTGATTAATTGGACTTTTCGATCATCGGTGAAATTGATTTCTTGTCCTTCTTCGATTTGTTCCAAAGCCATTTGAGTGATCGTGACAGCTCCTTCAACAATGGTTTGTCGAGCAGACAAAATAGCTCTTGCTTGTTGACGTTGCAGCATGGCACTGGCGATTTCTGTTGCATAGGCTAAATGATTCAATCGTGTTTCGATTACTTCGACACCTGCTACTGCTAAACGCTCTTGCAACTCCTTTTTCAACTCGTCAGACACTGCCGTAGTGTTTCCTCGAAGCGTCAAATCATCATCATTGAAGGTATCATACGGATATTGGCTAGCGATATGCCGGATGGCTGTCTCACTTTGGATTTCTACAAAATCTTGATAATACGCTACATCGAATAATGCCTTTGCTGTATCAATGACTTTAAACACGACTACCGCTGAGATTTCGATGGGATTTCCGTCTAAATCATTGACTTTTAAAACAGAACTGTTGAAATTCCGAACTTTCAACGAAACAGTCATTTTTTGTGCCAAAGGAATCGTAAGGAAAAAGCCATTTTCCCGGATCGTACCTAAATATTGTCCAAAAAACAAAATCACTTTTGCTTGATTAGGGCTGACTACAGTTGCCGAACTTAGCAACAGTAACGCTATCAGCCAAAGAAAAATACTTAAAAATAGTGCCCAAACTTTCGCTTGCCACATGCCTAAATAGAAGAAAAATAAACCAACTAAAGCTAATACGACCAAACCGACGATTCCTGCATAACCATTGATATAAATTGCTCTTTTTTCTCTCATTCTACTTTCTGCGCTCCTTTATCCTTCAATAAATATAGTGTTGCTTTTTAATCCTTTTTTCGAATTCGCGCCATTGCACCTTCTAGTTCCAAATCTTTGTCTTCAGTGATGTACCAACCGCTTGCTTGTGTTCCTCCGGCTGCTTGCGGCAAATAATCCAATCTTGTTCGAACCCAGTGTTTTTCTTCTGTAAAATAGTCTTCTACCAAGATTTCTAGATCCATTCCTGCTGAAAGAGGCAAGTCTTCCCGAACAGATTTAAAGATAAATCGTTCCTTCTCCCCATCATACTTCAATATTCCTGTATCGATAATCGGTAAAGAATAATAGTCCAGTTCTTTCTTCACCGTCAATAAATGTTTGAAAACTTCATGGTACACTTGCTCTAATTGACGACCTTCTGAATTGTTCGGATAGTTGACCATCACTTTTTCTTTATCTGGATCATAAAAGGTTTGACTTAGTTGAGTGATATAAGTATGTAATCTTTCCATTTCTGTTTTTAACTTTTCTCTTTGACCTTCTTCTGCCTTCATATACTTTTTCACCCTGTTTTCTTTATAGATATGTTCTTACTTATTTTACTATAGTTATGTGTGTTAAGCGATGAAAAACAGCAAAGATCCTTCCGATCTTTGCTGTTTTTTCTTAAACTATCCAGTTGTTTGCTAGATCAATCTGTTTCATCGTCTTCTTGATCTGTCGTGATATTGATCGAAGTGTCTTTGGCAGTGATCTTCAGCCGTTTCTGTCCTTGCTCTAACAACGTATTTGTTATTGGCTGGTAGTCTTTTTCAATATGAGATTCACCAGATATTTGGAGAGTATAGCCACTGTTTTCCATCTCATGCAAAGATAAATTACTATTGTTTAGAGTGACGTTTCCTTCTTTGCTGACCAAACTGTCTTCTAGATGTAAATTACTGCTTTCTCCTATGACGGTCAAGTTATCCACCTTGACTTCATCTAAACGAAGAGAACCTAATTCATCTTTCACCGTTATTGTTCCTCCCGTAAATTCATTGAATGATACCCAACCATCGTGTGTCATAGTATTTACTTTTTTGATCGATACTTCGTTGATGTCGATTGCACTATTATTCCCTTCGATTGTCAATTCAGATAATTCCTGATCTGCAGGGACAACAATAGTGATTTGTGCACTGGTGTCTTCCAAACTAATAATCGCACCTTCTGATTTTTTGACTGCATTCACGGTCAATACACCATTTTTCTCCTTTATTTCTGGCTTTTCTGTCTTATCGTAGGTCGTTTTTATCTCAAAATCCAACCCGCGTATGACTGACACTGTTTGATGTTCTGCATGGATGACGATTTTGTTTGCCTCTTTGATTTTTTTCGTCTCCGTCACCATATCGATCAATCGAGGGCCATCATCCCAAGTCAGACTCTTTTGAGCGCCTAATGTATAAGTTGCACCTGCTAGGAGTCCGCCAGTAACCATCAGGATAATACCGGTAATCAAAAAATGTTTCAATCTCATTTATCTGTCCTCCTTCAAGCGCCCGCTGAATGCAGATCTCTTTTTGTAATAAAACGCCGTCCCATCCATTTAACAAAGTTCATCATGACATAAAAAAGCCATTTTGTTCCTTTCAGCAACAGTGGCGAAATAAATACTGCGCTTCCCGTGGCGAACAGACCAACACCGATAAAGAATAACCCACTCAGAATCGATTGACCAAACACACTGATTCCTGAGATGATCATGAATAAGCCAATACCTAAGATACTGATACATAGAACATAGATACTAAAAATGAGCGCCAGCAAAGCAATCAATAGTCCCCCAATAACCAATATAAACCCCAATGCTAGTGGAATGAGGACAGGAGAAGCAAATAAACCGATAATGATTAACCAAATCAGACGCATTTGTCTTTTTGGACTCCTCACTAACTCGTCTTCTGCTTGTTCTTCTTCTGAAAAGTAACTGATTTTTAATTTTAAAGCAAACTGCTTTGGTGTACCATATTCATCAATGACCTGATCTAATGTTTTTCCGGAATCTAAAAAATATTCCTCATAATATTGGATCAAATCAAAACGATCGTCTTCAGGAATTTCTTGAAGATGATCCACAACTTCATTCAAATAATCATTCATTTGTGCTCTCCTCCAATAACCGGTCTAAAGAATCTCGAAAAACAATCCATTCATCAATAATTTCTTCTAAATGACGACTTCCTATTGGTGTCAACGAGTAATATCGACGGTTCCTACCTTCAAAAGGTTCATCATAGGTCTCAAGATACCCTTCTTTTTTCAATCTTCTCAAAACCGGATAAAGTGTAGATTCACTGACTGAGAGGCTTTCTTGTACGATTTTTGTTAAGGCATAACCATACATATCTTCTTTGCTTAATGCTGCTAACACAGTGCCATCAAGAAGAACAGTTGGAATCTGGATGTGCATTACGTCACCTTCTATTCTCAAGTGTAATATTTTATTACAATCTATATTATACATCATATAATATAGTTTCAAAATCAGTTTGTCAAATACAAAAAAACTGACTAAAAGGTTTGATCCCTTTTAGTCAGCAAAAAATGGCTTCTCTTTGATTATTATTATAACAGTGGCATGATCCAATTCGTCCACATCCAACTTAGTGGCATGATAACGATCATCGCTGGTATCATGTCAGCTACTGGGAACATTTTCACGTTGATCATTCTAAAACCGGTAGCAACCATCAAGAATCCACCGCAAGCTTTAAAGTCTAAGATCATATCTGGTGTAGTCAATGGATAAATAAATTTTGCCAATAAGAACAAGATATAAAAAATAATGAATTGGGGAATCGCTACTACGGAAACGACATATCCTAAATTACATGCAAAAATTGCTGCTGTGAAAAAATCAAGGACAGATTTAGAAATCAAAATCGTACTATCTCCAGTCATCCCAGAATCTAAGCTTCCATAAATCCCCGTACCACTTGCACAAAATAAAACAATGACCGTTACTAATGTGCTGATAAATTCATCGTGGGTCATACCAAGCTTTTCACTAGGAAAGATTTTAGAAATAGGCACTTGCATCAACGCAGCGCCCTTGTTAATCCCATTACCTAAATGAACAATCAGTCCAATCGCTGTTCCTATCACCAAAGCAAAAATAACAGCTGGCATATTTTTCATTGGCGCAATGGAATAGATACCCATCCCCATTGAACACACACCAAAAACCATCGTCAGCTGCGCTTTAAAGTGTTCGCTTAATTTATTTCCTACTAATCCGCCAATTAGTCCGCCAAGCAAAACGGAACCTACATTGATCAAAACTCCAGTTGGCATCAAAAAAACTCCTCTCTTTCTCTATAAAGCGAAAATTATTACAGAAAATTTTCTGCAATCACTGCTTTCACTGC
The DNA here is from genome assembly GCF_030053755.1 of Enterococcus sp. ZQ21. Classification (NCBI taxonomy): domain Bacteria; kingdom Bacillati; phylum Bacillota; class Bacilli; order Lactobacillales; family Enterococcaceae; genus Enterococcus; species Enterococcus sp. ZQ21. The sequence goes on along the minus strand of NZ_CP125658.1, from coordinate 432,357 downwards.
AAGAAAGATTGTACCAGACAGAGTAGGTTACACCAATTCATTTTTTGTGTTAAAGTATTCTTTATTGGAATAAGTAGGAGGAATATGATGGATATCCATAAATTTGAAGTTTTTCTTGATTTAGCCGAAACGATGAATTTTACCAAAACTGCTGAACGACAATTCACCACCCAAGGAAACATTTCTAAACAGATTCTTTCGTTAGAAACAGAATTAGACGTCAAATTATTCGAACGTGCCCATAGAAAAATCGAGTTGACCGAAGCTGGAAGCTTGTTGCTCCCTTATGTAAAAAATGTCGTAGAACAATACCATGCCATGCAAGAAGTGCTTGAAACCTATACGCAAGAAAACAATCTTTCATTAAATATCTTAACGATACCAACCATGATCAATTACCAAGGCTTTTCCAAGATTACCGAATTTTTGAAACGTCATCCTGAATTTACGGTCCAGTTGAAAGAAGTGGAAAGTATCGAACTGACTTATGACGATACAAATGAACATAGTGATACGATCCACTTTGCCAGAAGCTTCCAGGCCCCACCAAGTTCGATTGAGTGGCTACCTACTGAAACAGACGATTTTGTAGCAGTTCTGCCTAAAACCCATCCTTTAGCTGCTAAAAAGAAATTGGATCTAAGTGAACTGAAAAAGGAGAATTTTTTGGTTCTTGGCCCTACTACGAACTTGTATCAACCTGTGCTAGACTTGTGTCGCGAAGCTGGATTTGAACCGAGAATCTCTTATAAAGGATCTAGGACCGACTTGATCATCAATATGATTGCAAATGACATGGGGATTGCTATTGTTATGGAAAAAACAGTCAAAAATCTGTTAAAAGAAAATACTGTGATCCTCCCCATCTCTCCAACAAAAGAAAGTTATCTCGCATTTACGCGTAAAATCGGTGAACATTCTTTGGCTTCAGACACATTTTGGGAGTATTTGAAACAAGAAGAGAACTAGGCCCTTCATTTTCTGTCTATCAATCCATCCAAAAAAGAGAGCGACTCATGACTTTCGCTCTCTTTTTTGGATCATATCCTTGTTTCAATGACACATCTATCATTTCTCGTAGTTCAATAAGAAAGCAGCGATTTTATGTCGAAAGAACCGTAAGAACATTTCCCTAATCACAAAAAAACGACTCCCCCCCTAAAAACCTTCAATCGAATTTTTAGGGGGTTTTATTCTTTTTCCTATTGTTTACTTAACCGTATCATTGCTGTCGTTCCTACTCCTTCGATACTGCTATAATCAATACGACCATCATGCAGTTCTAGAATTTTTTTGACCAGTGAAAGTCCTAGCCCATTCCCAGAAATTTGACGGCTTGTATCTCCTTGATAAAATTTTTCAAACATTCGATCTCTGGTCTCTTCATTCATTCCTACACCTGAATCGGTCACTTCCAGTACAATCTCTGTGGCTGCCTCAAATAGTTTGATATGAATCTGTCCATTGACTTGATTGTACTTTATGGCGTTATCCATGATATTCAACCACACTTGGTACAAAAACTCTTCATTGCCTGTGTAATTTACTGCAGCCAGTTCGATATCCAATTCTAGCTGTTCTTTCTCCCATTTAGGCTGCAAAAAAACGATTACTTCTCGAATTTGTTCATCTAATCGGTACTCTTTTTTTTCCAGTTGGATACGCTGGTTTTCCAGTTTGTTCAATTTTAAGATATTCTCTGTTAATTGTGAAAGCTGCGTGATACTTTCGATAATCCGATATAAAAATATTTGGCATTCTTCGTCAGAGAGATTTGGGGCTTGTAACAATTGTACATATCCTTGGATCGTTGCTAATGGTGTTTTGAATTCATGGGATACACTGGACACAAAATCATTCCTCAATGTTTCGATACTATTGAGTTCTTGGACCATAACATTGAAATCTTTATACAGTTGCTGTACTTCTGCTACTTTCTGCTGCTCATCCATTCGAATCGAAAAATCTCCCGTTGCTACCAGACTCATATTTGTCCCTAGTGCACTGATTGGATGCAGAATACGCCGCCCAACAAAAATCGATATTCCTGTACCCACGATCATACTGAACCCTGCAAAGACGAATAACGGGTATAGCGTTGGTTTTCCAGCCGATTCAGCAGGTGAGATAGAATGCCGAGACAATAAGAAAATAAAACCGAGAAAACACAGCAGTGTCACTAAGATCGAAATGAAGACAATACTGGCAAAATAGATCCATAATTGTGAAAATAGCTTTTTTTTCATCTTTAAATAACCGCCTTATAGCCTAGTCCCCGTACTGTCATGATTTGAAAATCTTCCGTCTTTTCAAAACGGGTCCTTAAACGTTTGATATGTACATCGATCGTTCGTTCTTCTGTATTCGTATCTAATCCCCAAATGTCATCCATCAACTGTTGGCGAGTGAAGATCTTGTTGGGATAAGACAGTAATTTATACAGAAGCAGAAATTCTTTTTGAGGCAGAATCAACGAATGCTGATCTTGTAGCACTGTATAAGTATCCAGCTCTAATTTTGTTTGTCCAATCATCAAGCTACTGCTGTAATTGATTTTTGAACGTCGAAGCAATGCTTCCACACGTAGGATCATCTCATTGACATCGATGGGTTTTGTCATATAATCATCTGCTCCTAGTTTGAACCCGCGTTTCTTATCCTCAAAATCGGCCTTTGCCGTAATCATCAGAACAGGTGTGTCAAATCTGGTGCTACGTAATGAGTCTAGCAAGTCATAGCCATCCATTTTCGGCATCATGATATCTGTAATGATCAATTCTATACGTGTCGTTTCTAGTTTTTTCAGCGCATCCTCTCCATTCAGTGCAGTGATGACTGAAAAGCCCGCTCGTTCCAACACAGAACGGTAAAGCAACTGTAATTGCGGATCATCTTCTACTATTAAAATACGATTCATTGTTCTCCCTCTGTTTTTTGAAAAATTTCTAGATTTTTTCTTGCAGTTCATCTTCAGTTAACATTTATTTTGTATACTACAATCATTGTTCTGATATACTTATTAGTATACCGAATATTTCAATACGGGAGAAGGGTGATTATGCTTCAATTAAAAGATATAAAAAAATATTATAAAGTCGGCGAAACCACCACTAAAGCATTGGATGGTGTATCTGTCGCTTTCAGACAAAAAGAATTCGTAGCGATTTTAGGTCCTAGTGGTTCTGGTAAAACGACTATGCTGAATGTGATTGGTGGACTAGATAATTATGATTCCGGTGATATGGTGATCAACGGAAAGTCTACTAAAGACTTCAAAGACAACGACTGGGATGCCTACCGAAACAATTCTATCGGGTTCATTTTCCAAAGTTATAACTTGATTGGTCATTTAGGCATTATTGAAAATGTTGAACTTGGGATGACATTAAGTGGTGTTTCTAAAGACGAAAAACGAAAACGGGCAGAAGATGCCTTGCATCGGGTCGGCTTGACAGATCATATGCACAAAAAGCCAAATCAGCTATCTGGTGGACAAATGCAGCGGGTAGCAATCGCTCGAGCGCTAGCCAATGATCCAGATATCCTTTTGTGTGATGAGCCAACCGGAGCTTTAGATACAGAAACAAGTATCCAGATCATGGAACTGATCCAAGAGTTATCGAAAGAAAAATTAGTGATCATGGTCACACATAATCCTGAACTGGCCAATCAATATGCAGACCGGATCATTGAATTTTCTGATGGTAAGATCTTAACGGATTCCCATCCTCACATCGAACGACCAAAAGATGATCAATTTAACCTACGCAGAACGAAGATGAGTTTTTGGACAGCGTTGAAGCTTTCTTTCAACAATATCCGAACAAAAAAAGGACGTACTTTCTTGACTTCCTTTGCTTCCAGTATCGGGATCATCGGAATCGCGATCGTCCTTTCCCTTTCTTCTGGTTTCCAAAAGCAAATCGATAACACGCAAGCTGAAACGATGGCGAAATTTCCGATCACTATTTCTAAGGTAACGACTAACCAGACCCGTGACGATGCTGGATTAGGTGCAAGCAAAGCAGAGTATCCAGACAGCAAAACGATCACAGCAAAAGTCAGCGAAGAAGACAAAGCACAGCATACGAATAAAATCGATCAAACCTACGTCGATTATGTAACAGGCATCGATCCTAATTTAAGTAATAATATTGGGTTTACTCGTACAACAGGAATCAATCTTTTACGTGATGTAAATGGCAAAGTACAGCCTGTCAGCTTCTCGAATCAAAACCCTGATGCGGAATCTCTTTCCTTGTCTAGTACGATGTCAGCAATGACAGGTGTGGGAGTGTCAAGTTTCCCTACACAGCTTGACACTAGCAAAGAAAACTTTTTAAAAGACAATTATTCTTTACTTGCCGGAAGTTATCCAGCCTCAGCAACAGATGTCGTGCTGATCGTAGACGGCAACAATAATACTAATATCAATGCATTGAAAAATCTTGGATTTGATGTGAAGGAAGACGAAAAACTTGATTTCGATGAGATCGTCGGTACAACATTCAAGTTAGTAAACAACAATACTTACTATACAAAACTTCCAACTGGGAATTTCATTCCTAATACAGATTATGATTCGATGTACCAGAATTCTTCAGATGAATTGAAGATTTCAGGAATCCTACGCGTGAAGTCTTCTTCTACAATGAATCTCTTATCGCCAGGAATCGCTTATAGTGATCAATTAACGACTCAAATCGTCAATGAGAACAAAGAATCAGAAATCGTCAAAGCCCAAAAAGACAGTGATGTAAATGTCTTAACTACTGAAAAAGTTGACGAAAATGCCAAACAAACATTGCTTAGTTATTTAGGCGGAGACAGCTTGCCTTCAAGTATCATGATTTATCCGAACAATTTTGAAGACAAAGAAAAAATCTTGGATTATTTAGATGATTACAATAAAGGCAAATCAGATGAAGATAAAATCATTTATACTGATTTAGCTGGAACGATGACTGAACTGACTGGCGGATTGATGGATGCTATCACTTATGTCCTCATTGCTTTTGCAGGGATCTCTTTAGTAACAAGTATGATCATGATCAGTATCATTACTTATACATCTGTGATTGAACGGACAAAAGAAATCGGTGTACTAAAAGCTTTAGGTGCACGGAAAAAAGACATCACTCGCGTATTTGACGCAGAAACGTGTATTTTAGGTATTTCTTCTGGGATACTAGGTGTGTTTATTGCCTGGCTAGCTACATTCCCTATCAATAGCATCTTGTACAGCATGACGGATCTAAAAAATGTTGCGCAACTAAATCCTGTCCATTCGATCATTCTAGTGATTGTCTCTACTGTATTGACGATGCTTGGCGGTCATCTTCCTGCACGAATGGCAGCGAAAAAAGACGCTGCTATCGCTTTGCGTGCAGAATAAAGCTATTCGTTTTTTCCAATTACTACAAAGGGTGGTGACAAAATTGTTGTCACCACCCTTTTTTTGAATAAACAGCTTTTCATAACCTCTCGATAAACGGCGTTCTCCTTCCAACTCCTCGGTCACAACCTCTGATTCACGGTGTTCCTGAAGTAGCTTCTTCGGAAATAAGCCGAAATGTCACAAAAATTTGAGAAGCAATTTTCGTATATTCCTTCTTATTTCTTGAAGCTGACCACTTCTGTCACAACCTCTTGCCTATTTATAATTCTGGAATATGGTTTTCCCCTTTGAGCCACAGTTTTTGCGGTGTATATTTGTCTTTTCCATTTATGAATACTGTTCCATCTGCTTCAATCGTTACTTCAGTCTCAATCCACATATTAGTAGACAAAGCGAGAAGATTTTTTCTTTTTCCTCTTCCTTTTTTTCCAAATTGCAAGGCATCGGTTATCTCTTCTGTCCAATGAGATTTCACGTATTTTACTTCCCCGTTTTCAAATGTAACTTTCAAAATATTCGCTATATTTTCTACTTTTACTGCTTTAGGAAATGACTCCTCCATTTTTTTCACTTTCCTTCCATTAGCATTTAGTATGCGCTTTCTTATTGTTGTAAGTATATCATAATTTATTCTATTATCAAAAAACCGTATCCATTCCATTAAGGAATATTTTATCAAACAAGTTGAATTGTTTTCCTCCTTTGTACCTTTTACTATAGATAGGTAAAGACAACTAAGGAGGAATTTTTCATGACAGATCAACCGTATGATTTAAGAAAAGTCATCGAAGAACTAAAAACACTTCCAGGTCAATATCACGAAACAGATATTGAAATCGATCCTGAAGCAGAATTATCTGGTGTTTACCGTTATATCGGTGCTGGCGGTACAGTAAAACGTCCGACTCAAGAAGGACCAGCTATGACTTTCAACAATATCAAAGGTTTCCCCGGCACACGTGTGAACATCGGGACAATGGCTAGTCGTAAACGTGTAGGTGAAATTTTGCACCATGATTATCGAACACTTGGCCGTTTCTTGAAAGACGCTGTAGAAAATCCAATCAAACCTGTGAAAGTAGACAAAGCAGACGCTCCAGCACAAGAAGTCGTTCATCTAGCTACCGATGCAGACTTCGATATTCGCAACATTTTGCCTGCACCTACAAATACTCCTGAAGATGCAGGTCCATACATCACGATGGGTGTAGTCTTAGGATCAGATCCAGAAAAAACAATGAGCGATGTAACGATCCATCGTATGGTCCTAGAAGACAAAGATACGATCGGTATGTACATCATGCCTGGTGGGCGCCACATTGGTCACTTCCAAAAACAATTTGAAGCATTGAATAAACCAATGCCTATCACTATCAATATTGGTTTAGATCCAGCAATTGCCATTGGTACGACTTTCGAACCACCTACCACTCCACTTGGCTACAACGAACTATGGTGTGCAGGAGCTTTGCGTAACGAACCTATTCAAATCGTTGATGGTGTAGCAGTCGATGAAGTGGGTATTGCTCGTGCTGAATTCATCATTGAAGCAGAAATCATGCCAAATGAAACAATGCAAGAAGATATCAACACGAACTCAGGGAAAGCAATGCCAGAATTTCCTGGTTATACTGGGGATGCTAATCCAGCTGTACAAGTAGTAAAAGTCAAAGCAGTTACTCATCGAAAAGACAATCCAATCATGCAAACAACGATTGGTCCAAGTGAAGAACACGTATCTATGGCCGGTATTCCTACAGAAGCAAGTATTCTTGCTTTGGTTGATAAAGCTATTCCAGGAAAAGTAGTAAATGTCTACAATCCTCCTGCAGGTGGCGGTAAATTGATGACCATCATGCAGATTCGTAAAGAAAACGAAGCGGATGAAGGTATTCAACGCCAAGCAGCTATTCTTGCCTTATCAGCCTTCAAAGAATTGAAGACAGTCATTTTAGTCGATGAAGATGTTGATATTTTCGACATGAACGATGTAGTTTGGACTTTCAACACTCGTTTCCAAGGAGATAAAGACATTATTGTGCTCCCAGGAATGAGAAACCATCCATTGGACCCATCAGAATTACCAGAATATAATCCTGGCTCTATTCGTTTCCGTGGGATGAGTGCAAAAACTATCTTTGACGGTACAGTTCCTTTCGATATGAAAGAACATTTTGTACGTGCAAAATTCCAAGAAGTAGAAGATTGGGAAAAATATTTGAAATAATGAATGATCTGCAACTGTTTTGACATCATAAAAAGGAGTGCGGAAAATGGAACAATTGGCACAACGGAAGAAAAAAATCGTGATTGGTGTAAGTGGCGCTTCGGGCACCATTTATGCCATCAACCTAGTGAAGAAACTAAAAGAATATCCGATGGTAGAAACACACGGAATCATCAGTCCATGGGCAAAACAGAACTTAAAGCTGGAATCCGACTTATCCCTAAATGAATTCGAAAGCCTGTTTGATTACCATTATTCAAACAAAGATCTAGGTGCTGCTGTCGCCAGCGGATCATTTTTGACCGATGGAATGATCATCGTACCGGCAAGTATGAAAACAGTCGCAGGTATCTCTGTTGGTTTAGGCGACAACCTGATTGCACGTGCTGCTGATGTAACAATGAAGGAGCAACGAAAGTTAGTCATTGTCCCTCGTGAAACGCCATTAAATGCCATTCACTTGGAAAACTTGACTAAATTAGCACGACTAGGTGTGCAAATCATACCACCGATCCCTGCTTTTTATAATCAGCCTCAGACGATCCAAGATCTTGTTGATCACCATACAATGAAACTTTTGGATCAATTTGGGATTGTAAATGAACATTCAAAACGTTGGCAAGGTGATTAATATGGAAAAAGAAACGATAGTTGAAGTAACAAAACTAGGTTTCACGATCCAAGCTGCTGTTAAAGTAATCGGTAAAGACTTATTGATTACTTTAACAGGCGGAGATACACCACATATCGGAACAGTCACTACATTTTCTCGTGATACAGAGATCCAAACTGTACGTTTCCCTAGCCACGATGGTCGTTTCCACAAAGACGATGTCTTAGCCGAAAAAATAGCTGTGGTCATCAAAAATGCCGTTCCAGGAAGCTGTACGATCACTTCCGGTATCCATGTTGACCATATCTCCAATGCACAAATCAACGCTTCTTTTCCGATGTCAGAAGAGTTAGGTTACAAGATTTTAGATTGGTTGGAAAAAACAGATTTCCATATCAAAGAACCCGTTTATTATAAAGATGGTGAAAAACCATTATGAAAGAAGAGGTTGTGACACATCTTTTGTCATAACCTCTTGTTTTTATTTTTGCTTCACTGTAACTGCTACGATATCACCAATATCTTTTCCGATGTTTTTACGAATATCTTTTCGTAGTCCAAGGATATAGCAGACCGAACCATCTAAATTTTTCACGCCCATATTCACGATACTCCTTCGTACGGCACATTATCAAAAGTTGCTTGGACTTTCACTCTTCCAGCACCGAATTCTTCTCTTATATCATATGGAAAAACAATATATGCGCCACCCTTGCCGACTTCGGAAGCATAGATTTTTGATTCAAAAGAATAAGTTTTCCTCATTTTATTCCTCCTATTTTTTACATCTAGTATAGCATAGCAAAAAAAAAGGAACTGTGACAAAAGTCTTGTCGCAGTTCCCTTTTTTTGAATAAACGGTGTTCAAAATATTATTCGCCTTTTGCTTCTTTCACTAATTTCGCGAATGCTTGTTGTTGGAATTCAGCAGTTAAGGCTTTCGTACGTTGTTCTTGTTCTGCTTTGCTCATTTGCGGATTTTCAGTCATTGCTTTTACCATACCGTCTTGCACATAAGCTTTTGCTTCACTTTCCATCGTACTTTGCTGTTTCTTCACTAATTCAGCTAACTTGGATGCTTGGTCCGTACTTAATTCTACCCATGTCTCTGGGATTTTGAATGTATTCACTCGGCTGTCATATTCGTGATTGTTATCAGCAATATTGAACCAGAATTTATACATGTCGTTTTTGTATTCCCAATAAGTAGTTTTCGTCACTTTTTCAGCATCGCCGTCCGTCTTTTCTACTTTATTTGTTTCGTTATCCGTACCAGTTGCTTTTGGTTTCTCTTGTTTTTCATTCGTTCGGTAAAGATACACTTTTTCTTTTCCATTCCCTAAAGCTTTATACAAAAGCATATCTGCTCCTTGGGAATCAGCACTGGAAACAATTTTTTCTGTTTTCGTTTCCGTTACTTTTTCCATTCCAAAGTGATTGGACAAATTAGCGACGATCAAACTTAGTGAAGCGACGAAGATTAGTCCGAAAATCAAAGATAAAAAGGTTTGCCATGTTTTTTTAGCGAACACGTTCGTTAAAGCAAAAGCAAGCAAGCTGACAATCAAAACTCCAATAATCATGCATTATCCCCCGCTTTCGTTAGAACAGGTTCTTTTTTCTTCAATAAAAAGGCAATAATAAAGCCAAGGATCCCAAAGATGATCGCTACGATAAACGCGGCATGGTAACCTGACAGTGTGGCATTGATTGCCTGATCTTTATAAGCTAATGGTGTATTGTCCAATACAGATTTGCTTGGGATATTTGCTTTTGTCACATTCGTCAACACACTGATCAAAATAGCTGTACCGATTGAGCTTGCAATTTGACGGAATGTATTATTTACCGCTGTCCCGTGACTGATCAAGTTATTTGGCAATGCATTCATACCAGAAGTCGTTACCGGCATCATGACCATGGAGATCCCAAACATACGGATCGCATAAAGGATCACGATATATAAAACTGGAGTCGTTTTTGTCAAGAAAGCAAATGGTGCAGTTGCGGCTGTCAAAATGAACATCCCTGTAATGGCTAAACGTTTCGCGCCGTATTTATCGAAAATCGCACCCGTAACGGGCATCATAGCCCCCATGATCAAAGCACCTGGCAACAACATCAAGCCAGAATGGAATGCTGATTCTCCGCGAATGTTTTGGATATACAACGGCACGACCATTTCTGCCCCTACCATCGCCATATTCGTTACACCGGCTAAAACAGCTGCAATCGTAAATGTAGATGATTTGAATACGCGAAGTTCCAAGAATGGATGTTCCAAATGTAATTGACGCCATGAGAACAAGGCGATGAAAATCACACCAACGACTAAGAAACCAATTACTTTCAAGCTTCCCCAGCCATCATCACCTACACTAGAAAATCCGTAAAGCAAACTACCGAATCCAATCGTTGACAAAATAGCTGATAAAATATCAATGCTAGGATTTGACAATGGAATAACACTTTTCATTAGGAAGAATGCTAAAACCAAGACAAGAACAACGATTGGCAGTACCATACCAAACAAGTCACGCCAATGGTAGTTATCAATGATGTAACCAGATAATGTAGGGCCTAAAGCAGGAGCAAGCCCAATAACGATTCCTGACATCCCCATTGCTGATCCTCTTTTTTCTGGTGGAAAAATAGACAACATGATATTTTGCAATAATGGCATCGATACTCCCACACCGCAAGCTTGGATCAAGCGACCGATTAGTAATGTACTAAAATTAGGTGCTGTAAAACAAGTAATCGTTCCGATCAAAAAGATCGTCATGGCAGAAAGATATAAATTTCTTGAACTGAATTTATTGATCAGCCATGCTGTTATTGGGATCATGATCCCGTTGACTAGCAAGAAACCAGTCGTTAACCATTGCACATCAGACGCTGAAATATCGAAAGCTTTCATCAATGTAGGAAAAGCTGTCGTCAATAAGGTCTGATTCAAAACGGTACAAAATGTACCAATTAATAAGACAACAACTAAAAGTGTCCGATTATATGGTTTTCCGTAAATATCTACGGGTTGGTTGTTACTCATATTTCTCCTTCTTTCTGAATTTTTTCTGAAACTACTAGAATACTTTAGTCCTAAATCCGCCATTTGTCAACCTACTTGACACATTAGTTAATACAGATATAATTAAGGAAAGTAAGAGGACAAAAGGAGTGACAAAAATGGTTGGGGCTTCCCTTAAACGTTTGTTGGAAAACGATCAATTGGTTGTTGGCATCAGTGAATTAAGTGATATCGTCGGTGTGTCTCCACGTCAATTAAGGTATTGGGAACAAAAGGGATTCATTCGTTCGATCGAAGCTGATGCGAATTGTCCTAGAAAATATCGTTTGCCTACAGTTATAAAAGTAGAACTGATCAAAAAATACTTAGATGACGGATTTACCTTATCTAAAGCTGCAGAAAAGGCAGAAATCCGACAAAAGAAAATGCATCATGTCCGCAAAGTTTTTTCAAAAGCAATCAAAGATATCGAATTGATCGACGAACGCTATACGATTTTACAAATTGGCAACTTCAAAGAAGAGAATGCGAAGATGTACATCATTCATGACAACGAGACAGACGAATTGTCTTACAAACTCCTTCCTGTCGATGAAAAAGCTGACTACGAGCAGCTGTTAAAAGAACTCTAAGCTCCGCTAATCTCCTAAACATCAGACTTTTTAAAAAGTAGATGATACATATAACACTTAGAAAAAGCCTGTTTGAACATAAGAATATCCGAACGGTGATCTGCATTTCTTTCATATAGAAAGGAAGCATCCATCACTGTTCGGATATTTTTTAGTTTATTTTTTTCGGTTGTTTTCTTCTTCCAATACATCTGTCAGCCAACTTGCATATTCTGTTTCCCGATTGATCGCATGCGCTAAAATCAAGTAATGTCCGTAATTTTCATGTTTTTCTTTTTCTGTAGGAAAGATTGTTTTTTTTCGCTCTAATAGATGAAGGCGTTTTTCTTCATGAAGATCACGCTGCTGCTGGATAATTTCTACTAATGCCGGATCATTCACGTCTTTGACGAAATACAATTTTAAAACGAATTCGTCTCGATTAACCGGCAGTTCATTGGTCGGTGTATGAATCCACTCTGCTAATTGTTCCTTCCCTTCTTCTGTTAATTCATAAACTTTTTTTTCCAATTTTTCGCCTGTGATCTCTACTTGATGTTGAATGATTCCTTGCTCTTCCATTTTTGCCAGCTCAGGATAAATCTGACTATGTTTTGCTTGCCAAAATTCTCCTATTTCATTTTTGAATGATTGATTCAATTCATATCCTGTCATCTGCTTCTTACTTAATAACCCTAATAAAATATAGCGAAGTGTATTTTTTCTTGCCATCAGTTTTTCCTCCTTGACAAATCTTTAAATCCATTCTATCATAAACGAGTAATCAAAAACATGTAGTTTATTACATGTTTTGATTTAGAGGGAGATGCTTAATCATGAAAGAATTTAAAGAATTGGAAGATTTTATTGGAACTCACTTTATTTATACGTATGACAACGGTTGGGAATATGAATGGTATGCAAAAAATGACCATACTGTCGATTACCGTATCCACGGCGGAATGGTCAAAGGTCGTTGGGTAAAAGACCAAGAAGCTGATATCGTTAAATTGACAGATGGCGTATTCAAAATTACTTGGACAGAACCAACAGGGACAGACGTTGCATTAGACTTTATGCCAAATGAAAAGAAACTTCACGGAATGATCTTTTTCCCTAAATGGGTTGAAGAACATCCAGAAATCACTGTTACTTTCCAAAATGAACATATCGCAGAAATGGAAGCAGCTCGTGAAAAATATGAAACTTATCCAAAATTACTTGTTCCTGAATTTGCTACCATCACTTATATGGGTGATGCAGGTATAGACAATGAAGATGTCATTAGTGAAGCGCCATATGATGGCATGCCTGATGATATCCGTAGCGGAAAATACTTCGATGAAAATTATAAACGAGTAAAACATACTAAGATTAGAGGGGAACATCATTGACGAATGATGTTCTCCTCTATTTTCTATTTTTAGATTATAGTGAAGAATGAAAGAAAGTTCGAACAAAGCCTTGAGGACTACGAGTCCCTATCAAAAACCGAACTTCTTTACTGTCATTTTAGAATCAGGTTTACGTATGTTGGGGCCATGAACCCGTGTATAGGAAATTGGAATCGAAATGAAGCAGTAAAGTTCTTTCAAAACTTAAAAAGGAGGAAAACAAATGCCTTACATTCTTGCATTAGATGTTTCAATGGGACACAGCTACAGTGTCCTATACAAAGACGACACCTGCTTATTTGAAGACGAGATCGAACACACTCAAAGAGGATTTCATGCATTACTCGAAGAGATCCAGCACTTGCCTGAACGTCCATTGATTGTTTTTGAAGCAACGGGGATTTATTCCAGACCAGTCGAAAAGTTCTTTCAAGATCATCACTTTTCTTACTGTTTGTTAAACCCGTTAGAAGCGAAAAAGCAGATGGAAGAAAACACCTTACGCAGTTGGAAAACAGATAAATCGGATGCCCATCGGCTCGCACAGACTCATCTTAAAAATCAACGTCAGCCAAAAGAAGTACAAAGCAATTTTTACTTAGAGATGCGCGATTTAGCCCGTTTTTATCAAGAAATTGAGAAGAAAATCACTCGTCTGCGCATGGATTTACACAACTGCCTTCAGTTGACTTTTCCAGAGCTTGAACAGTTCTTTTCAAACAGGCTGACCCCTTACGCATTGACATTGATCCGTCTTTTTCCCCATCCAGATTTTGTATTGGCATCTACTCGGACAAAAATAAAAAATAAACTGATCAACGAAACACGGAAAAAAATCTCCGCGAATCGTGCCGAGCAAAAGGCAGATCAAATCATCCACTATGCACAGTGTGCCTATCCAGCTGTTGAAAAAGACAGTATCCACTGTCAAAAAACGATCTATTACGCCGAACTTCTCCAAGATTTACTCGAACAAAAAGAAGCACTGGCGACACAAATGATCAAAAAAGCCGAAGGCTCTCCTTGCTTTTTGTTGTACCAAACGTTCCCTGGGATTGGCGCACTCACAGCCGCTTTATTGCTCGGTGAATTAGGAGATATCACACGATTTAAAACCCATAAACAATTGAATGCCTTTGTCGGAATTGACATCCGACGGTATCATTCAGGTAAGTATACTGGCCAAGACCGCATCAATAAGCGTGGTAATCCCAAAGCACGGAAAATTATTTTCTTCACCATTCGAAATATGATTCGCCAGCAACGCGCAGCTCCTAATCATATTGTCGATTATTACTACAAATTAAAAAAGCAACCTATCCCTAAGAAAGATAAGGTTGCCACAGTTGCTTGTATGAACAAGCTTCTGAAATGTATGCACGCTATGGTTAGGGCACATACAGAGTACGACTATGCGTACGCGGTCTCAGTGGACCATTAACTAAACCACTTACAGTATACCACTTCTTTGCCCAGATCGAAAATTTTTTACGAACGGGGCTTTATTTGGTGTGCCTTGATTTTGTCGCTTTCGTTTATGAGCTATTTTTCTTACACCTTTTACTTGACTAATCGTAGGAAATAAGGTTGTGAAAGAGAGGTTGTGAAATCAGCGTTACGCTTTGAGTAATAAGAACGCTAGTCAGAAAATAGCTTTTCATATTTTCTAGGCTAGTGGGCTTATTACTGAGAAGCAGCTGATTGAACACCGTTTATCAAGAGGTTGTGAAATCAGCGTTTTGACCTGAGTATTAGGGAAACAAATGGAAAATAGTTCCTCATATTTTGCCGTTTGTTGAGCTAATACCGAGGGTCAGCTGATTGAACACCGTTTAGTGGAGAGGTTGTGAAAAAGCTGTTCTGCATCAAGTAATAAGAACAGCCAAGTAAAAACAGTTCCTTATGTTTTTAAATTGGTTGGACTTATTACCGCAGATGCAAGCTTTTGAACACCGTTTATCAAAGGTCGTAACAACTGCATCTTCACACAGTTAAATTAGTGACTTCAAAATGAAATAATGCTCCCAGCAAAAATTAGGCTGGGAGCATTATTTCGTTACTCTGTTCATCAAAAATCATTGGTTTGATTCCATTGCATCACAAGCTCCTCCTCATTTACTGCTTCATCTTTTTGCAGTATTTGAATTGCAAAGCTTTGTGAAAGATAGAAATGAATAGCTGATTGATTTTTTTGATAGACTGTCAAAGTCAGTGTTTTATTGGTTTCTTTTATTTTTTTCATTAGTTGCGTACCGATTTTTTGTTGCCGATATTCCCTCTTTACAAAAATCCCTGCGATGAACTGATCAATCACCCCAGCAAAACCGACGATTTCTTGATCTATTTCTGCTAAGTAAATCACTGCCTCTGGCAAAGCTTTCCTAACAGATTCTATTTGACTCTCCCAATAAGTTGGTGAGATGAATCCATGAGAATCCAAATTAGCATGCAGCCAAATCGATAGAACAGTTTCCAGTTCTTCAGCAGACAATTCTGTTGTTGTACGAATCATTTTTTCTCTCCTTACTTAGTCATTGAGTTTAAACCAAAAACCATTTTTTTGAAGCTCTTTCACCAGTTTTCGCCCCTCAAAAAAGTACATCTTTTCTTGTTTTAATTTTCTGATACCAAAAGAAGCAGCGACTTTAGGATCATCAACTGACACGATTCGATAAGTCCCACCAGGCAATTGATCCAGCTTGACTTTCCCATAATGATCGCTTTGCACTGAAAACGGCACACCGTTTCTAGTAAGTGTTTTTTTCTTATGTTTCAAAATAAATGAGCCACCCTTTACTGGATTTCCTGCTGAATCACTTATAATAAATGAAAAATCAAGCACTTTTTTACTTAACCGATACTGATAAATCAGTCGACCAATAAACAGTAACAGTATAACTACAGCTATTATCGTTCCTGCAAGAATAAGCAACTGTCGCAAAGTTCTTTCCTGATTTCCTTTTTCTTCTTCGTTTTTTACCGATTCACTATAAGGAATCCGATGTCCCGTCACTAGCAAACGATGCGTGTTGATCATATACGGTGTACATGTAAGCAAGGTAACTAAGTCTTTTCCTTCTTCAATCGTTAGAACAGACGTGTCATCTGGCAGTACCACTTGTATATTCCCAACTTGATAAGCCAATTTCTCCCCCAAAACAGTCAAAATAAACGTATCTCCGTGTTCTAAACGATCTAACTCGGTAAATAATCGTCGATTGGGTAACCCGCTGTGAGCAGAAATCACTGAATGCGTCGAATTTCCACCAAGTGGGAAAGAAGTTCCTTGTAAGACACCTGCTCCATTCTCAAGAATCATGCCGTTAAGCCGATCATAAAGTGAAATATTTATTTGGATTTTAGGTATATTGATACTTCCGATCAGCCATTCCTCTAATTGGCCGGATGTCGTGCTTTCATTTCTGTTCTGTTCATCGAAAGGATCAGCCCCAGGATTGAATCCTTGGTCAGTTAATCGTTGGTTTTGCTCCTCCATTTTCTTTCGCTGCGCTTCATTTTCGGCTGCGGTTCGTTTTTGTACTTGTTCCATTCGTTTTTGATCCATAAGACTATTTAAAGAATCCACATAAAATGGATACAAAGCGATTAGTAACCCTACGACGATACATATCAATAAAAATAAACGAAACAAAAGCCGACGAGACTGTTTTTGCTTTCTCTGCTTCACATGCGTCCTCCCTTGCAAGTTTTTTTGTTCTTTCTTTTATTATATGGGTTCAGGAAAAAAATAGAAAATGAAAGCCGATGAGGTTGTGACAGAAGTGGTTAGGTTCAAGAAATAAGAAGAAATTTCCGAAGAAGCTACTTCTGGAACACCGTGAATCAGAGGTTGTGAAATCAGCGTTATGCTTTGAGTAATAAGAGCGCTAGCCAGAAAATAGCTTTTCATCTTTTCTAGGCTAGTGGGCTTATTACTGAGAAGCAGCTGATTGAACACCGTTTATCGAGAGGTTGTAAAAAAGCTGTCCTGCATCAAGTCATAAGAACAGCCAAACAAAAATAGTTCCTCATATTTTTTGTTTGGTTGGGCTTATTACCGCAGATGCAAGCTTTTGAACACCGTTTACCGAGAGGTCATGAAAAAGCGATTTTGTTTCGAGTATTAAGAAAATTTTGACTCAAAACAAGGAATGCGACATGGCTTTGCCACATCCTCTCTCCTTAGAAATTTCACTTATGTTTTTCTTGTAAAATTCATAAATATTTTCATGAATTTTCTAATTTCTTGCCTCCCTACCGCATAGGATATATGATGAATTTATCTAAAGTTTGCAAAGGAGTTCGACAATTGAAAAAATATGGCCCGTTTTTAGCAATTTTTTTCATTGCTTTGGCATTTCTCATGCCTCATTTATTCACACATAAACTAATTTTGGGTGCTGATGCCCCCTTCCATTACAATCGGTTCTACGATGCTGCGCAACAAATCAAACATGGGGATTTCCACTATTTTCCTTCCCTTTATGGATTCCAGCAAAGCGGTAGGATCGTTAATGCCGTTTACGGCCCATTTTTTGCTTATTTACAAGGATTGATCGTGTTGCTTGCAGGTAGTTGGTTTCACTATCAGATTCTTTCAAATTTTATTCTTTATCTTATTTCAGGATTTTCTATGCTGATCTTACTAAGATATGTCAATGTTCGGAACTGGGTAAGTGTACCAGTAGCCGTTTTATTCATGAGTACGTATTCTATTCAATATTGGTCTATCAATCAAGGATTCACTAGTTGGGGGACTTGTTTCTATCCTTTATGCATGATCCCTATTGTTGATTTCGTCCTTCATAAAAAGTTTCCTGTAATCAAAGTTGCGATCTCAGTTGGACTTATGACGCAGATTCATCTACTGTCTTCGATCATGTTAGCCTTGATGTATATTCCTTTTTATCTTTATTACTTTTTTAACCAGACTGAAAAAGGAAAAGCACTGCTTCAACTAATCAAGTCGGTCTTGCTTTATTTTGTCCTGACAGCAAATATTTGGGCAGGACTGGCTATTGTTTACAGCGGGAATAAGATTCTTCCTCCCTTTGTTAACAGAGAAATGAGTCAAAAGGCGATCGACCTGGATGGCAGTTATTGGCTTCATTATCCTAAAGCCTTTCCGATATTGATATTGTCAGGTTTTTTGCTTTTTATTTTCTTTCAACAAAAGAACACCTTGTTCCAAAAAATCGTGTTCTATACAAGTCTTGTTTTCTTTTTTCTTTCTACTAGCTTGATTCCATGGACGACATTGATCGAAAAAAATGTGCCTTTTATTAGCTTAATTCAATTTCCATTTCGATTTTTCGTCCCATTTACGCTATTGCTTCTGCTTTACCTTGCCCTATCACTAAATCAATGGTCTGAGCAAAAGTGGTTCCGTCTTTTAGGTATATTGGGTATTCTTATTTTTTCTGCACAGACGATCCAAAACTTATACCAGCATCTAGAAAAGTGGGAGAATGAAACATTTGTCAGTCGACATACTTATCTATTCGATACACCGGAAGAAGCAAGGAAAACATTCTTCAGCAAAGATATGTCTACCAGCTTATTCGTTTTCCAAAAAACCACCCCTGACTATCTGCCAATCTATAAGGAGACAAAAGACAACAAATACGACCGATATAACGAAGAAATATTAGAAAACGAAACAACTTTCATAAAAACACATCCAGACGGTCTTTTGACAATCAAGTGGAAAAATACTGGGGACAAAACGGTTCATATCCCTGTTATCGTTTATGATCGGACTGTACTACAGCAAAATGGAAAAACATTGACTGATTATGAATTAACGGATATCGGGACCCCAATCGTGAATCAGCAAAAAGGGATCAACGAGCTCACGCTTCATTATCGAACGCCGATCTATTTCTATTTCATTCTTTCTCTTACTTTGATTGGTTGGTTTACCTTGCTGTGCTTATTTATTTATCATAGATACAAGCATCTACATGCTTAGTCAAAACGGATGATACATCCAATCAAAAAAAACTCTCCGAACGGTAAGATCGATCGGAGAGTTTTATTTTGTTTAGTTTTTTGTGTCATATTTTTGTTCGTTCATCGTCCATCTATTTCGATTTCAGCCCCATAGTGATCACTGATGATTGGACTATCGATCCCGTCAAAAATCCGTTGATATTTTTTTACTCGTACTCCTTCAGGGACAAAAATGAAATCTATACGCAATTTTTCTGTGTTTTGTTCCCAACCATCAATCTTCTTTTCTACAGTAGCAGCTTTGCCTTTTTCATTCGCGATAACATACGAATCTTGAAGAAGAAGACCACTTTCCTTTACTATATGATAACCTTCAGAATCTGCCGGATTATTGAAATCACCTAGGAAAAAAAGTGGTGCGCGGGTTTCAAAAAAGTAGTTTTCCAAGTTTTTCCACTCAAAATAAAAGCCGCTTTTTTTATCTGTCCACCAAGAAAAGTGGCAGCTAGAGACAAAAATATCTTGATCATCTATCTTTGTTTTTCCAATCAAGATCTTGCGCGTTCGATAATCTTCTTTCTTTTGAGATTCGGAGACGGTGAGGACCTGACTTTCCAATGGTCTTTTCGCAAGCAGCGCATTTCCTTCTTCATATTTATCATAACCGATGTGGCTCATTTCCCAACTCCAAAAATACTCTTTTCCTTGTTCTTTTAAAAGCTGGACTAAACAGTAGGCAAAATTATCTTTGCGGATAGGAACTTGATTCTCTACTGGACAGAACTTCATTAGTTTTGCAGGGTCTGCTTCTTCAGATTCCAGTAATTGGTTGATTTCTTGTAAAGCGATCACTTCATAATCTTCTAACAGGATCTTATCTGCTAATTCCTGTAATTTTTTATCTGGTTCTGGCTCAAGCCAGCTATGTGTGTTCAATGTCATGAATTTCATGGTTCTTCTCCTTCTCTTCATTTCGAAACAAAAGGGGTTGTGACAAAATTTTGTCACAACCTCCCCAGTAAACAGTGTTCAATCAGCTGACCTTCGGTATTAGCTCAAAAAAGGCAAAATATGAGGAGCTATTTTTCCGTTTTGTCTCTCTAATACTCAGGTCAGGACGCTGATTTCACAACCTCCCTTTATATTTTAATGGAGCCGATCACTTTACCAGCTGCCACTGTCCCTAATTGCTTGATCACTACTTCTTCCACTTTATCATTCGTAAATACGATCATGATCGTTGGATCTTTTTCTTCGTTTTGGATCACTTCAAGATTCATTTCAGCTAATTTCGTTCCTGTTCCTACTTCTTGTCCTTCTTTGACAGCAATCTCAAAAGCTGACTGATTCATTTGGACTGTATCAATCCCCATATGGATCAAAACTTCGACGCCCTCTTTCGTTTCTAGCCCAATTGCATGTTTGCTAGGGAAAATACTTGTCACTTTTCCAGCGATCGGCGCAACAACTTCTCTTGACGTTGGAATAACAGCAAAACCATCACCCATCATTTTTTGTGAGAATACTGGATCTTTTACTTCAGCTAAAGGAATCACTTCCCCAGAAGCTGCGGAAACTAGTTCTTGTTCTATGCCTAAGTATTTCTTGCTATCTGCTTGTCCATTTCCTGTAGAAACCATTTGCGGCTCTGGAATCTCTGCTCCTGATTGCAGCAGATCTTCGATATCAGATTTCAAGACATCTGCTTTTGGTCCATAAACTGCTTGGACTCCATTGTCTTTGACGATCAGTCCCATTGCTCCTGCTCGTTTCCAGGCTTCTTCAGTCCCAACTTTTTCCCGATCGTTTACACTTACACGTAAACGAGTCATACAGGCATCGACATCTTTGATATTTTCTTTTCCGCCCAACAAATGGATGATCTGCACCACTTGCTGGTCTGCAGTTCCTGTTCCACTGTTAGATACAGTGGTTTCTTCACTGTCATTGTCATAATTTCCGTTACGCCCCGGTGTAGCAAAGTTGAATTTTTTGATCAAGAAATTTGCTAAGAAATACGTAACAACACCAAAAACGATCACACATAACACGAAGTTGATAAGATCTGCACCTAGACCCGCTTTGATAGCTAATGGTGTCCGTGTCAGCAATTCGATATTTCCAAATGAATGGACCCGCAATGGTAAAATGTCTGCCATCGCAAATGCCGCTCCCTGAATGACTGAATAAATGGCATATAATGGTACAGCCGCAAACATGAACATGAACTCCAATGGTTCTGTTACACCTGTTAGAAAGACAGCTAACGCTGCTGAAAAATACATTGATTTATATCTTGCTTTCTTATCAGGATCGACATTACGGTACATCGCAAATGCCATCCCCATCAAAATACCCGAAGAACCAATCATTTGTCCTACTTTGAAACGAGCAGGTGTCCAGTTATGCAACACAAATTCATATTGCGACATATCCCCTGCACCTCTAAGATTCACTAAATCAGTGGCCCAAGCTAACCATAACGGATCTTGTCCAAAAACTTGTGTTCCTGCCTGTGCGCCTGATAAAATCTCGTACGATCCGCCAAGCTGTGTATAGTTGATAGGAATTGTCAGCATATGATGCAATCCGAACGGTAATAGCAAACGTTCCAATGTACCAAATAAAAACGGTGCTAGAATCGGTGCGCTTTCCTGTGATTCTGCAATCCATAAACCAAAATTATTGATTCCGGCCTGTACGTTTGGCCACACAACAGCAAGAATCAATGCCACAATCGTTGACCATAAGATAACGACAAACGGAACAAAGCGCTTTCCATTGAAGAAAGACAAAGCATCCGGTAATTTTCTATAATTATAGTACTTATTATAAGCCATTGCCCCGACAAAACCAGCGATGATCCCTACAAATACACCCATATTCAAAGCTGGTGCTTCCAACACACTTGTAAAGAACCCTTTAACCATGATCTTCGTACCGAAAAGAGTGTGAGTAAACGCATCTTCATTCGCAAGCATATCGCTTGTGACCCCAAAGATGGCCCCAGTGATCCGATTGATCAAAATAAATGAGATCCCAGCAGCAAATGCCCCACCTGCCCGTTCTTTTGCCCAACTTCCTCCTATTGCTAAAGCAAATAAAATATGAAGATTCCCAATAATTGCCCAACCAATATTTTCTATTACTCCGCCCGTTGTAACAAGCGGCGTCCACTCAGGATTGATCAAAGGAATTGATTTCCCTATACTGATCATCAATCCAGCTGCCGGCATCACTGCCACCACAACCATTAAAGCCTTTCCAAATTTTTGCCAAAACTCAAAACTAAATATCTTTTTCATTCCGTTTAGCTCCTTTACGCAATCGGTTTCGTTAAATGTATTATAGCGTGCGTTTTCTTTTTTGTAAATGCTTTATTTTTTATTCTTCTGTCTATACCATTCTTTAAAACCCATAATACATAAGTCCCCTTCTATAAATAGCTCGAAAAAAATTTATTTTTATGCTTTTTTCTATGAAATATTTCCTATTGTCTATTGACTTGCGCAATCGGTTGCGTTTATTATGAACGTATAAACAGCTCATTAGGAGGAGAACAATGAAACAGATCAAACGACTATTTGCTATTGATCCATGGAAAATCAGCACGACCCAATTAGATAAAAAAAATCTTCGACTGCAAGAATCTTTGACAAGTATTGGAAACGGTTATATGGGGATGCGTGGGAACTTTGAAGAAACTTACTCAGGGGACCACCATCAAGGTACTTATTTGGCAGGTGTCTGGTACCCTGATAAGACACGTGTCGGCTGGTGGAAAAACGGTTATCCAGAGTACTTTGGAAAAGTGATCAATGCCTTGAACTTTATCGCAATAGATATTTCGATCAACGATCAGCTGATCGACTTGGCTTCTTTGGAACCAGAAGATTTTTATTGGGAACTAGATATGAAAAATGGTGTGCTATCTCGTACGTTCACAATCACTACTTCTACTAATAAAGTACGTATCTCCTTTGAACGTTTTTTAAGCATTGTCAAAAAAGAAGCAGCTTACATCCGTTTGACTATAGAAATGCTTGAAGGTAATGGAACAGTCGACCTCGTATCGAAATTGGATGGAAATGTCCAAAACGAAGACAGCAACTATGATGAACATTTTTGGAATGAGATCGATCGTGGAACCATAGAAGAAATCGGCTATTTGACAACTAAAACTATTCCAAACAACTTCGGGATCGAACAATTCACTGTTACTGCAGCAATGCGTCATTTCGTTAACGGAAAAGCAGTCGTTCCTGACTATCACGAAGATACTTTAGCCTTACATGGTTGCCTGTCTGCTGAATTATCTCAAGGCGAGACATGGATAGTAGAGAAAGAAATCATCGTTCTTACTAGTCGAGATATCCCAGAAGCGCAGCAAGCAGAAAAAGCCGTCTCAGAATTAGCAAATCAGACAAACAATTATATCCAAGCAAAAGAAGAACAAACAGCGGCTTGGTCAGAACGATGGAAGCTTGCCGATGTGGTCATCGAAGGAGACGAAGAAGCACAGCAAGGTATTCGGTTCAATTTGTTCCAACTATTCTCTACTTACTACGGCGAAGATGAACGATTGAATATCGGACCCAAAGGATTCACAGGAGAAAAATACGGCGGTGCCACTTACTGGGATACAGAAGCGTATGCAGTCCCTCTTTATCTTGCTTTAGCCAAACCCGAAGTAACTAAGAATCTTCTGAAATACCGGCATAACCAGCTGCCGCAAGCGATCCACAACGCTCAGCAACAAGGATTGAAAGGCGCGCTTTATCCTATGGTCACCTTCACTGGCGTCGAATGTCATAACGAGTGGGAAATCACTTTCGAGGAGATCCACCGAAATGGTGCAATCGCCTATGCAATCTACAATTACACGAATTACACCGGTGATACGGAATATTTAAAAAATGAAGGTCTGGAAGTTTTAGCAGAAATCGCCCGCTTCTGGGCAGACCGTGTCCATTTTTCAAAACGAGCAAATAAATACATGATCCACGGAGTGACTGGACCAAACGAATATGAAAACAACATCAATAACAATTGGTATACAAATACGATCGCAGCTTGGGTCTTGCGTTACACGCGAGAAAATTATTTAACTTATCAAGAAGAAGCTGCTATCACTATCAGCGAAGAAGAACTAGCCAAATGGAAAGATATCGCAGAGAACATGTACTTCCCAGTGGACGAAGAATTAGGTATTTTTGTCCAGCATGACACATTCTTAGATAAAGATCTCATGCCTGTATCCGATATTCCCACAAGCGATCTTCCTCTGAACCAGCATTGGTCTTGGGACAAAATCCTTAGATCTTGCTTCATCAAGCAGGCAGACGTATTACAGGGGATTTATTTCTTCAACGATACTTTTACAAAAGAAGAAAAACAAAAAAACTTTGATTTCTATGAACCAATGACTGTCCATGAGTCTTCCCTTTCACCAAGTATCCATTCGATTTTAGCAGCAGAATTAGGAATGGAAAACAAAGCTGTAGAAATGTACCAACGAACAGCTCGCTTGGATTTGGATAATTACAATAACGACACAGAAGACGGCTTGCACATCACTTCCATGACTGGCAGCTGGTTGTCGATCGTCCAAGGATTCGCTCAAATGAAAACCGCCCATGATCAATTGAAATTCGCACCATTTCTGCCAAAAACCTGGAATGCTTATTCTTTCCATATCAATTATCGCGGACGTTTATTATTCATCTCAGTTACAGATGAACAAGTTACTTTTGAGTTATTAGAAGGTATGCCTCTGGAACTTTTCGTCTATGAACAGTCTTACACTTTAGAGGATCGCCTAGAAATAACGCTAAGAAAGGAGGAAGCAAATGTTTAAAGGGGTATTGTTCGATTTAGACGGCGTCATCACCGATACTGCCGAATTCCATTATCGTGCTTGGCAAAAGCTTGGTCAGGAAATCGGCATTACGATCGACCGCACATTCAACGAACAGCTAAAAGGCGTCAGCCGAGAAGACTCTCTCTCTTTGCTTTTAGCTTATGGCGGAAAAGAACACTCTTTTTCAAAGGAAGAATTTGCAGAATTAGCAAAAAGAAAAAATGATTATTATTTAGAGATGATCCAGACGATCGAACCAAAAGATGTCTTCCCTGGGATCGTCCCTTTACTGGATTCTTTAAAAGAAGAAAAAATCAAGATCGCTCTTGCTTCTGCAAGTAAAAATGGGCCTTTCCTACTTAAAAAAATGGGTCTCACACCTTACTTTGACGCTATTGCCGACCCGGCAGAAGCAGCAAACGGAAAACCTGCACCAGATATCTTCCTCCTTGCAGCAAAAGCTGTCGGACTAAAAACAGAAGAATGTATCGGGATCGAAGACGCGCAAGCTGGTATCCAAGCCATCCTCTCAAGTGGTGCTCAACCAATTGGCGTGGGACGTGCTGAAGACCTTGGAGAGGAGATCCCGCTTGTCCCTGATACGACTTTTCTTACGATCGATTACTTGAAAGAAAAGTGGCATGACCATGGATAATCCAGAAATCTCCGTCGTACCAGTTCCAGAGACTGAAATAAAGAAAATCACGTTGAAGAACGACTATTTAGAAGTCGTTCTTCTCAACTATGGTGCCCGCCTGCATCAAATCTTCGCGCCAGACAAAGAAGGAAAATCAGAAAATATTTTATTATCTTACGATCGTTTCGAAGATGTTCTAACAGATAAAAGCTTTTTTGGCGCAACTGTCGGACCTGTAGCTGGAAGGATCCGAGATGCTTCTTGGGGTGAGCATAGATTGGAAAAAAACTGCGGATCACACCATATCCACGGTGGCACGAAAGGCTGGTCTTTCCAATATTGGGAAGTAGAAGTTTTCAAAACTCCTTCATCAATAGGCGTGGTCTTTTACTTAAAAGATGAATTTTCTACCTATCCAGGACCAATCACTGCTACGATCACTTACCGTTTGACAAAAAACGAGTTAGAGATGACGACCTCTGCCAGTAGCCTGGTTGAAACCATCTGCAATCCTACCAATCATGCCTACTTCAACCTTTCAGGAAATGGAAAAAGAGATATCTATGACCATCAGTTAACGGTCTTCTTAGATGGTATACTTGAATTAGATCAAGAAAAACTACCTACTGGAAATTGGACGAAAAAAGAAGACCTGCCCATCGACTTTAGAAAATCTCCAACACTGCAAGAAATCCTTGCTTGTTATCCAGCTGGACTAGATGATGTATTTCTTTTGCATCATCCTAGGCTTTCCAGAACTTCCTTACAATTATTCGAGAAGCATTCTGGTCGTCAAATGACTATAGCAACTTCCAACAAAAGTATGGTATTATTTTCTACGACTGGATTTGAAGCTGATTTCTCTGTCAACGGAAAACAGATGCATTCAAACTACGGATTAGCAATCGAACCGCAAGAAATCCCTGATATCGTTCATTTTCCCAACTTTGGATCGATCAACCTCCATCCTGGTCAAGAACGGGTCAGTCAGACGATTTACCGGTTCTCTGCACAATAACAAGAGAAAGGTGTTTTTATCATGGCTATTACCGTAAAAGATGTGGCGAAAAAAGCCGGCGTTGCTACCTCGACCGTCTCTCGTGTTATCAATGATCATCCTAGTATTTCCGAGGCAACAAAGAAGAAAGTCCGAAAAATCATGGATGAACTAGGTTATGTTCCTAACATGACTGCCCGCAATCTAGGAAAACGCATTTCCAGTGCCATCGGCGTGATCTTACCTCCTCTTGATTCAAAAGAGCGGATTGGGAATCCCTTTTATCTTGAGATCATGGAAGCAATCAACGAAGAAGCGCGGAATTATGATATGACGACAGCGATTGCTACTGCTAAAAATTTTGATTTACTGTTAGAGAACGTCCAGCGTATGCATCTACAAAAACAAGTAGATGGTTTTATTCTAGTGTATTCAGATAGTCAAGACCCTGTCATTGATTATTTATACCAAAACCACATCCCTTTCACTTTGATCGGACAGCCTTATCATCACGAAAACGAAATCGTTTATGTAGATAATGACAACCAGCTTCTAGGCAAACAAGCAACAGAATTTTTGATCCAGAATGGACATAAGAATATCCTATTCGTGACGAATACGACTCATGAGAGTTTGTATTTCGAACGATATTTCGGTTATCAAAAAGCGATGATGATAGCTGATTTTCCTGCGTTTTCCAGTGTAGTACTGGAACATACAGAAGATTATCTGACCTTTGAGAAAACGTTGAAAGAAAACGAAGCCACAGCATTGGTAGTCATTGACGATATCTTCGCCCTTCGCACGATGCAGTTGGCACAAATGTATGGTTATGTCATTCCAGAGACACTTTCTGTCATTAGCTTCAACAACTCGATCTTCTCAACATTGACACATCCTTACCTTACAAGCATCGATATCGATATCTCCGAATTAGGACGTGTCGCTATGCAAAAACTGCGTGAACTGATCCATGAAGAATTAAGTAGCGGCGTACGTTTGGTCATCCCTCATCGCTTGATCAAAAGAGAGACAGTCGTTCCTTTAGAAAGCACGAAACTTAGTTAAATCACTGAATTTGCTGACCATTTATCCTATGGTCAGTTTTTTTACATAAAAAACGTTATTTTTATAAGTTTTAAAAGCAAATATTAAATAACATTAATATTAAAATAAATAAATCTACCCCTTCTTTTTCTTTATCAGTTACGTGAACGATTATGCATCCAAAACAAACGATTATTTGACATAACTACTGTCTTCCATGAGAATACACGAAGGAAACATCAATAATATAAAAAACATTTTTTAAATCGATTTTTTCTATTACGCCTTGTACTATTTCGTTTTTTCAAGAATAATTAAATGTGTAAGTGAATATGAATGAACGGAGGTGCAAAAGCCCCCTTGTCAATCAGTCGCACGTGTTCTTGAAAGGAGAAAACATGAAAAAACTCACTCATTTGTTTTTTGTTGTGTTGACACTTCTGCCATTTGCTGCCACGCCTGTCCAAACGCACGCCCAAGAAACGTATACGATTAAAGCAGAAAAACACGCGACGACCGAAGTTGTTCCTGAACTCCCGTCTATCTCTCGTATCCCTGTCACTACCCAAGAACCAGATCCGCACAACGCAGCATTGGTTTCTTTCACCGGTGGCGTCAGTTTCTCCTCTTTTCTCTCTCCTTTTTCTGCTGTTGGTGCTACATTAAGTTCTGCATTGGTTTCCCTCCCTGCTTCTGCTGCAGTAGTTTCTGCTATCCTAGGAGCAGGACTTGGTTATAGTTTTTACCAATTAGGTTCTTCCTTAGGTGTCGCCACTGCAGACTTACTCAAAACGAATGCGAGCTTGTATGAATTATCTTCCAATAATCCTGCCCTGCAACAAGAATTGGCCGCTTTTGCCACTTCGGGGATCGATTCTACTACTAGTACCTATAATTTCTCGCAAGGTCTGCAAAAAAGATACGCGCAAGACGTGACCAGTCATGCATTGATGCGGGAATATTTGACAGGAACAACGGATCATGGTGCTTATCGCTTTTCGATCAATGACCATCCGGCTTTTCGTAAACTGATCTCTTATGGTTCTCTTTCTACTGAAACGGCTCGAACTGGCGTGATCGGACGTGATGCCTCGGTAGCTGATCGAATGTTCATCGAAGATCAATTCTTCTTACTGGAAATGGTTCGTGTCATGGAAACTCGAGTCGGCAGTGATACAACATTACTGACGATCTCCGGTCACAATTATGGCCATCGGGGTAGCAACGGTTCCTTCGTCCATGAAGTCGAATTAAGTGTCCCGATGTCTGTCTTGATGAGCCAGATCGCGACTCAAGAAGACTTTCTGGAATACATCCAGCAAAACACCACTTTTGAATTTGGGGTGATCGAAACACCCTCAAGAGAAGTCGCTGTCCAGACGGCTCAGCAAATGGCGCAAGCCTATCATACACGCACTGCCGATATACAAAAGAACTTAGCGGAAGTCTTGGCACCGACTGAAAACGGATTGAGCTTCGATCCTTCTGGTATAATCGCTACCTTATACGGACAAACGGTTGTCCTTGATGCAACAGGAAAGTTCGTGTACGCTGACACTCGAGTAGCCGTTCCAGAATACCAGTGGGGAGCGATCGATTTTGCTTACAGTGAAGCAGCCATCCCAATAGATGACTCGATCACGATCGATGGGCGAAGAGGTGTATTAGATGAAGAGACTGGAGACATCGTAGAAGATGGTACAGGTAAAACATTAGTCGAAGGCGCAATGGGCGCTGCATGGAATGCATTGAGTCTAGCTCGCGTCCTTGAAGCAATCAAAAACTTCAAAGGGGATGACGATGATGACGATGAATTCGAATGGTATTTCCCTCTTGATTTGTACTATGACGAATGGTATGCAGACGGCGGGAAAGGGCATACGATGGAACGGCATGTGGGACAGTCTGAGGATGCACTACGAGCACGATTGGAGGACATAACCTATTCCGCTGCCTTCCATACTACGGAACAAGCTTTGATATTTATCAACTGCGCGATCTATACTGCCAATAAAAAATACTTAGAGGGTACGATCAAATTACCTCTAGGTGATTGTTCTTTACAAGATGGTAATCGTGTAATCTATCGATCGTATAAATCAATCGTTCTTGGGAAAACATTAGGGTGGGGGTTTTATAGATTAAATCAGGATACTCATATTCAATACGACTCGATCTATTACGCCAAAGTGATTATTCAAAGAATGCCCAACATCGTATGGAAAAAACGAAAGTATTATATCCTAACCGCTTATCCTGACTTACGAAGAACTGTAAAAGAGGAGCCGCCAAGGGCGGCTCCTTCCTCTTCAAAATTTTTATTTATTTTTAGTCTGAAAAAATCAAATCATCACTAACCTAGCATCGAAAACAGTGAATCCTTTCTCTTTTCGTCATACACTGACCACACATAAGCGCCATCCCAATAACGACCTTCATTATAATAATTCGTAAATTCATTGTTCCAAAGGTAAATATACAGATGATCTTTATCTGGGAAAAGACGATCATTCAACTGGTTAAATTCTTCTTCCGTTCCCTCTGCTCCTTGAGTTGCTTCAAGAAAAGAAGTCCGATAGATACCATCGTCCGCCCAGAATGATTCAGGCGTGATTCTTTTCGCCTTCATCATTTCTTTATTCACATAAATAGGATACTTTTTCATCTTGTCAAAAAATCGGATATCCGTATAGTTGATTTTTTCTTCTCTGAATTCGTAAAGTTTTTGTGCATATATTTTTTTAGAAACTATAAGCCCTTCTTTGATTCGCCATGACCAACCAGCACACAATCTGCTTGAGTAATTGAGAAATTCTAAAACTGCCTCCTGATGACTATTTAGCCCGTCATACTCTTCTTCCTTGAAAAAAGCATACCGTAACACAGTCCAAGCACGCTCCAAATAAAAATCAATACTTTCTTTTTCTAATAATTCCATCTTTTCTCTCCTTTTGTTCTTCTAACGGCACTCCTGATACACCAACAAATCTGACCCTTTCATCTGCTACGTCAATACATGTTTCTCTCGAATTTTATCTATCCATTTTTATTTTATCGCAACTATCAAGGCTTCTATTCCTATTATTTCTTTTTAAAGAAAAGATAGTTTTTCAATCGTATAAATTGCTAGTTTCGCAAAAAAGGCTGTGACAAAAATAGTCACAACCTTTTGATCTTTTCTTCAATTTTTCACATGTCGGCGATTCAATAAAAAACCGCCTATTATTGTAAAGACAGGAGCAAGGATCGAGAAAAAAGCGAATGGCAAGTAATGCAACGCGCTAACTTTCATCGTCCCCATAATGAATGTGCCGCTAACTCCCCACGGTACAAGAGAATTGACGGTTGCTCCTGAATCTGCTAGCGTCCGTGTCAAATAGTTTTTTGATAAGCCAACCTCATCAAAGGAGCGTTTGAATGTTTCTCCTGGAAGAATGATGGACAAGTACTGCTCTCCAACGATCAGATTGACTCCGATACAACTTAAGGCAGTAAACCCGACTAAACGAGAAGGTCGGTCCATCTTTTCTTTTAATTCTTGCACGATGGTCTCAACAATCAAATATTTGATCAATAAACCACCTAATGCCAATGCCAGTAAAATCAAACTGGCTGAGCCCAACATACTCATGATCCCGCCTCGAGAAAGCAGTTCATCTAGCTTGGGATCAGGTGTATGCGCGACATAACCATTCATCAAGATGTCTGCTGCTTTTCCAATCGTCAAACTTTTCTCATGGATAAAGGAAAGAACGAGGGCGGCTGTCGATCCTGCTAATAATGTAGGGATAGCTGGGATTTTTTTGATTGCCCCGCCAAATAAAATAACTAACGGAATCAATGTCCAAGGAGAGATCCAAAAGCTTGCTTTCATATTTTGGATCATTTCATTGATACTGGCTAGGTCGGCTGAATGACTGTTATGTCCTAATATCGTATAAAAAAGCAACGAAAGGACGAATGCCGGAAAATCCGTATAACGCATGCCAGCGATATGTTCGAATAGGTTGACTCCGCCGATACCAGCCGCCAAGTTCGTCGTATCCGATAGAGGCGAGCAGTTATTCCCTAAAAATGCACCAGAAACGACCGCACCTGTAGTCATTGCATCGTTGAATCCAAGCAAATGACCGATTCCCAAAAAAGCAATCCCAATCGTCGAAATCGTCGTAAATGAACTGCCGACTGTCACTCCGACAATTGCACAAACAAGAAATGCTGTCGGTAAAAAGAAACGTACAGAGACAAGCTTGAATCCATAAACCATGATCGTAGGGATGGTTCCAGATAGAATCCAAGAGGCAACCAAGACGCCAATCAAAAGAAAAATCAGGATCGGAATGATCCCCGGGGTGATTCCTTTGATGATCCCGTCATGGATCTCATCCCATGAAAACTTTTTAAATCTGCCATAAAACAACAAACACATGAAAGCTGCAAGGATCGGGATATGTGGCGAGAGTTGGAATCCGATGATCAGTACTCCTAGGAGTGCCAACAACACGATCAATACAGCGATACTTTCTTTTAAAGAAATATTTTTATTCATCGTCGATCTCCTATTTCAAATGAAAAGGCCCTGCCATGAAAAAACTATTCACTTGGCAGGACCTCCTACTAAATCAGCGACAGATCGTCGGCTGAAAGACTTATTTTTTTATTTTTCTTCTAAACTTTTTTCTACCTCAATCCCCCAAGAATCTTTCTTGAAGTGATTGATGATCAATGGAATAACGAACATGACCACTGTGATAGCTGCTACTAATAATGCATCACTCAATGTCGCTGTACCTAATGTAGCAAATACGACAACGATGATAGAGAAGATCAGCATGCAGCTGACTACCCAAGCTAAGCCGTTTCCGTTTTTACCAATTCGGTAAGGACGTTCGAATTCTGGATGTTTCTTACGCATTTTAAGCAATGAAACAGCAATCAAAATGTACACGATACAATAAATAACAGTTGTAGCATTTGTAAGTGTCAAGAATACAGCACTTACGTCATCCATTACACCATAAAGCAAAGCAAATAATGAAATAACGATTGATTGTGTTA
Source organism: Enterococcus sp. ZQ21 (assembly GCF_030053755.1). Classification (NCBI taxonomy): domain Bacteria; kingdom Bacillati; phylum Bacillota; class Bacilli; order Lactobacillales; family Enterococcaceae; genus Enterococcus; species Enterococcus sp. ZQ21. The sequence continues at coordinate 399,532 of NZ_CP125658.1, read as the reverse complement.
GAACGACATTTCTAGATACGCCGTATTTGTTTTCTTTATGGAATCCGAATTTTGGTGGAAGGAATCCTTCACGAGCTACTTGGATGATTGTTTTTGATGGTCCAGTAACCCAAGCTGATAATTGTAAAAGCACACCAATAAATACCATGAAGCTGAAGATATTTCCGATCACTTCTGGTAAGCCTAGGATTTGGCAATCAATCAAGATTGGCTGCGTGATATTTGCTAATTCCATTTTTCCATCTGGTACGACATTGGCAACAAGCATCGCATTGATGACATTCAATAAAACTAATCCGATCAAAGCGATAAATACGCCTTTTGTATAATTTTTTGTTGCGTCTTTCAAACGAGGCATGTAAACAGAACTCATTTCGATCCCAACAAAAATAAATGTGATACCAGCTAAGTATTTCAATGAATCAATATGTTCCAAGTCAGGGAAAGCTTTTGACCATGAAAAGTCACCTAGATAGCCGTTTGAGACTAGTCCGACTTTGAAGGCTGCCAAAACACCTAAAACGAACATGATGACTACTGGGATATATACCCCTAGCCATACACCGATGTTCCCGCCGACTTTTGCCATATCGAATTTCAAGTTCAAGATCGTGATGATCCAGTAGATAACTAAAATACAACCTAAAACGAACCAATGATTATTGCCAAGTTCTACATTACCAAATGTGTTTCCTAACAATGGTCCTAAAGTAGAAGCGACCATTACCATACCTGGGAACATTTGCACCCATAATAGCCATGCAACGACAAATCCCCATTTGCTGCCCAGTGCTGTTTTTACCCATAACTGAGGACCGCCTTCTTGAGGAAGCATCGTTGAAAGCTCACCGGAAACCATTGATATCGGACCGGCAAAAAACAAAACTGCAAAAATTGAATAAAAAATCAATGTCCAACCGACTGCGGCTAACGTAGGAATACTCCGAACCGTTGCACACAGTGCCATTGTCAGACCGATAAAGGTCCCAAGACCCATTTTACTTACTTCAGATTTACTCACCGTTGACACTCTCCTTGATTTTTTGGATAAAATAACGGTGTCTTTAAAGTAGTTTCAGCAATAAACGAAACAATTCAGCGAATATTTGAGGGGATTCTTTGAGTCTATTGCTTGAAGGAGTTCTTCAAAGACAACCTCAAAACAAAGGGATCGAAGAGCTTAGGTCACCCCTTGCTCTTCAGATCCAAACATGCGTCAGAAACAGTTAGCATTCAAGCTATTTTCTAACATGATTACTTTGCTTATTTTGCTTCGCTTGCCAATAATTGGTCTGCGTAGATTTTTTCCAATTTTTCTTGAAGAGCTGCTTTGATTTTTTCAGCATATTCTTCAAAGTGTTCTTCTTTGTTCATGTATGGTGTCATTACGCTGGCACGCAATACAGTTACTTTTCCGGCACGGTTCCATTCTTCATCTGAGAATCCTAGTTGGTTCACGAATTGCAATGGGCTGTTGCCATAGTCTGGGATAGCAAAGTCAGTATGTGAAGTTAAGAATTCATTACCGTAAATGCTTCCTTTCACGTATGAAGAATAATCGTATACGTCATGGTTCAATTTATTCATCGCAACTAAATCGTCGTTGCCTTTTTCTTTGAATACGTAGTCTACCATGTTGAAATCTGGATAAGTTAATGGATGAACTTCGATTTCTTTGTCACCTACTTTGAATGACAAGTCATTCAAGAAGTTGTAGAAACGATGCGCCCCTTCGATTGATGTACCCATCAATTTACCGTATCCTGTGACATTCAAAGGTAAGACATGATGTGCTGCCCAAACGCTTGCTGCTGTTGCCCCTGCTTTTGAACCTTCCAAGATATACGCTCCAAGTAATGCTGGGATATCTGCACCTTTTTCAAATACATATGTTGCGAAGTAAGAGATAACGTCTCTCATGCGGATATCTTTGATGACGATACCACCGGCAGAATATGGAACATAGCCCATTTTATGTGGGTCGATCGTTACAGATTCTGCTTCTTCGATTGCTTTATATGCACTGTGTACTTCTTCTAAGATATAATCTTTGTTTTCTGTAAAGACATTGTATTTGTAATGAACGTCTTTTAAATCTTCGAATGGAATGAAGTTGTTGTCTTCGTCTAAGAAAATCGCACGGCCGTATCCGCCATAAGCAGCATCTACGTGCAAGTAGAAGTAAATACCGTCTTTTTCTAATACGCGACGCAATGCAACGATTTTATCGATACCGTCGATTGCTCCTTCTTCTGTTGATCCTACAACACCGACTACACCTAAGATTGGTGTTTTTTCAGCTGCTAGACCACGAACGATTTTTTCAAGTTCGTTGATGTCCATGCGATAGTTATGGTCAACTGGCACTGGAATTACTTGGTCTAAACCGATACCGATGATGTCGGCAGCTTTTAGCCATGAATAGTGTTTTGTTTGTGGAACCAACCATTTTCCTAATTTTTCTAAATGTTTTCCGCTACGTGCTGAGTGAGCTTTGATTTCGTCGATTTTTTCTGGAACACTGTCTAACAAGTTCATGATTTCTTCTGTTGACAAGTTCATCAATTCCCAATCGCTTTTTCCAGCAACTAGTTCAGGTGTCACTTCTTTCATAGCAAGTGGCAATGATTTGATGTTACGGGCATACCAAAGTCCTTCTAAGTTTGCTAAAGAACCATCAGCAACGATGTGTCCCCAGCCATCTTTATAGCTCATTAATTTTGCAAATTCCATGCCTACTTCTTCTTCCATTTGGCTTGTTGCAGGAGAAGATTCGTAAGCAACGTTATTACCATTCCATAGCATAGCAAAATTGTACGCTAGTAAAGATGGCATCAATGTTTCAGAGTTCATATGACCCCAGTAGCGTCCGGCATTATGCCAAGGAACGGAATGGGTACGCATCCGCGCTGAAATTTCTGATAGAACATCTTTTGTTTTATTCACAGTGTGTTCAAAACTAGCACTGCTTTTTTCTTCTGGCGTAATGATAGGCATGTCTTGAGGCATGTAGTTTTGACGCCAGCCTAAATGTTCGTCCACCAATTCATTCAACAAAGCTTTATAGATTTGGCCGTTCTCAGCTTTGTCCCCAATGAATAGGGCATTTAGGTTTAGATCTTTCGACAATGATTCACTCATAGTGAAACCCTCCTAAAAAAAATATTTAAATTTTGTCGAGCCCTACATTACACCTGTTCTCCTATTCTGTAAACTAAGCTTTCGACCGTTTTTTAATCGTATTTTATTATGTATCAATTATTCGAATTGTTCATACTTTTGAAATAATTAAAAAAAACGAGGGAATTTACAAAAGTAAACTCCCTCGCAAAGATTGTATTAACGACAACCAGCGTTCTATTTTAGGATGGGTTTCAAAATTGGAATGTTGTAATAGTATTCCCCTTTTTCAAGGCAAAAACTTACTAAATTCTAATCAATTACTTTGGCCAAAAAGTAATTTTTCTTACCTTTTCGAATAACCACAAACTTACCATCGAATTCATCGGATGGATTTATGACAAAATTTAAATCGGTAACGCGGTCACCGTTAATACTTATAGCTCCGTTTGAAACATCTTCCCGTGCCTGACGTTTAGATGGTTCAATTTTTGTGGAAACAAGTAGCTCCACGATATTTTCAGGTGTGCTTGAAATTTCAACGTTCGGCATTTTACCGAATCCTTGCGCGATTTCTTCCGCATTTAGTTCTTTAATATTTCCAGAGAACAATGCTTGTGTTATTTTTTGCGCTTCTTTCAAGTCTTCTTCACTATGCACAAATCTTGTGACTTCTTCTGCCAAACGGCGTTGTGCTTCACGTTTCTCAGGTTCTGTCTCTACTTTTTTCGCTAATTCTTCAATTTCTTCTTGAGATAAGAACGTAAAGAATTTCAAGTATTTCACTACATCACGATCATCTTGATTCAACCAGAATTGGTAGAATTCAAATGGTGAAGTTTTCTTAGGATCAAGCCAAACGGCACCACCTGCGGTTTTTCCGAATTTCGTTCCGTCCGCTTTCAACATCAATGGAATCGTCAAACCGAACGCTTCTGCTTCTGATCCTTCTAATTTTCGGATCAGGTCTAAACCAGCTGTGATATTTCCCCATTGGTCTGCTCCACCGATTTGTAGTTGTACATCGTATGTTTTATGCAGATGTAAAAAGTCGATGGATTGCAGGATTTGGTAAGTGAATTCTGTGAATGAGATCCCTACTTCCAAACGGCTGGCAACGATATCTTTTGCTAACATCGTGTTGATGTTGAAGTTTTTACCGTAGTCTCTCAAAAATTCAAGTAAAGAGATTTTTGACAACCAGTCGTAGTTGTTCACAAATGTGATATTTGCGTCTTTACCAAACAATTTTCTCATTTGATTGGAAAGTGCATCCACGTTATGTTGCACTTGTTCCATCGTTTGCAACACACGTTCTGTTTTACGGCCGCTTGGGTCGCCGATCGTTCCTGTTCCGCCGCCAATCAGAATATATGGATGATGGCCTGCCAATTGGAATCTTTTCATCATCATAAATGGGATCAAATGTCCGATATGCATCGAATCACCAGTTGGATCAACGCCGCAATAAAGTGAAATGCTCTTTTCTTCAACGAGCTCGCGAAGTCTTTCTTCGTTTGTTTGCTGATTAATGGCGTCGCGCCAAGTTAATTCATCAATAATATTCATTTTACTGACCTCCGTGTAGTTTTTTATGAAAGCAGGAACCTGCTAGCATGCGTCATTAAGTATTTCTTCGGGATGGAAAATAAAAAAAGTCCCTTGGCATATAGCCAAGGGACGAAATCTCGCGGTACCACCCAATTTGTATGTCTAGATATCCAACATACCTCTCGAACATTTAACGCTGTCGCGTGGCAATCACTGCCAGAGACTCCTGAAATGTAATTCGCTTTAAAGCATGTACTGGTTTGCAGCAACCACCAGCTTTCTGAAACATTGGCTTTAACAACTACTTCGTTTCGATCTTCGTCTTGGTTATTATTAATATGTGTCTATCATAGAGCGCAACTTTTTCTTTGTCAACAGAAAAAGGATATTTTTTTTAAATTCCTCATTTTTTCTTTTTTGAATCCGCTCTAATCCCGAACATTTTATTTTTAATATTGTTAATAGAAACTATTTTTTCTGTATTTTTTCTGCAATTTATCGAGAAGTCACTTTACTTTTCCTCTTATTCTTTCTTCGTTACAATGAGCAATGGGACGAGTAAAAAAATGAAAAAGTAAGGGACGAGGTATATGGAAAAAAAGCAAAAAATTATTTTAGGAGCCACTTCTGCTTTAACTGTCGTTATTTTAATTTTAAGTCTGTTTTTTGTCATCCGAGCATACACAAAAAAAGAACCGATCATTCCTGAAAAAAAAATAACAGAAAAGACAAAAGAGCCAATGGATGATAAGCAACAGCTAGTTACTCAAGCAAAAAATCTGGCACAAAGCTATGATTATGACCAAGCGATTGCTTTATTGGAGAAAAACAGTAAAAACGGATCTGCGGAAACACAGCAGCTTCTTCAAACACTGAAAAAGGAGAAAGAACAACTGATTGACTGGTCTGACCCTACTCAGATCTCTCACGTCTTTTTTCACAGCTTGATCGTGGACCCGCAAAAAGCCTTCCACTCTCAACAGTCGCAAGGATATAAAGACTATATGGTAACTGTTGAAGAGTTCAACCGTTCGATCGAACAACTCTATCAAAATGATTTTGTTTTAGTCAATTTGAATGATTTGATCCAAAAAGATGAACAAGGAAATCTTTCCTTTAACGGACTCGCGCTACCTGAAGGAAAAAAACCATTAGTTCTTTCGCAAGATGATGTCAGCTATTATGAATATATGGATAATTCCGGTTTTCCTAGCCGATTGGTCGTATCAAATAACAATGAAATCAAAAATGTTTATAAAGAGAATGATAAGGAAGAAATTGGGGACTTTGACATGGTTCCTCTAATTGATGCTTTTGTCAAGAAACATCCTGATTTTTCTTATCGAGGCGCAAAAGGCACCTTGGCCCTGACAGGTTACAACGGTGTTTTAGGTTATCGAACATCCAAGTCTCAATACGGAGATAACGAGAAAACAAAAAAAGAGATCGAAGAAGCTAAAAAAGTAGCTGATCAGTTGAAGAAAGATGGCTGGAGCTTTGCTTCCCATACCTGGGGACACTTGAATATGACTCAAGCTTCATTAGAGGATGTCAAAAAAGACAATGAATTATGGCAGCAAGAAGTTGCACCTATCCTAGGAAAAACAAATATCCTGATTTATCCATTTGGTGCAGATATTAGCGACTGGCAGCCTTATTCAGCAGAAAATCAAAAATTTGCTTACTTAAAGAGTCAAGGTTTCGATATTTTCTGCAATGTAGATGCTTCTACTCCCGCTTGGGGACAATTAGGTGCGGATTTCTATCGAAATGCTCGAATCAATATCGATGGCATTCGGTTCCAATCAGATTTAGACGGACAAAACCCTATTCTTGATTCATTCATCAACGTTCATGATGTCTATGACAAAGAAGCACGAGAATCCGCTTGATTTTACGTCATTTATAAACCAAAAAAGCCGAACTGACATTTTATCGTCAGTTTTGGCTTTTTTTATGCTTTATTTCTTCTTCGGCGCGATTCCCTTAATCAGGACTTCTGTCCATTCTGCTGTATATGGAAGCAGTTTTGCGTATATCTCCGGCTTAGAAATTCCTTCTACCATTGCTTGAAAATAGAGGATCAAGAACTCATCCGAATATTTCAAATCCACTTTTCCCTCTTTACGCCCTCGATGGAAAAGATCAAGCATGATACTGAAACTTTCTTGCGTATACGCATCCATCGCGTCAGAAAATTCTTTTTTTTCTTTTTTTGTATAGTATGTCATCAAATCGATATAAAATTGTTTGTTCACTCGATTGAGATAGCGGATTTTATTTTCACTCATGGCAATCAACGTTTCTTCAAATGGAAGATTTTCCGCAATCAACGCTTTCGCTTCTTGCCCTAAATCATTCATAAATGTGAAAAATACTTCATAAATCAGCCCTTCCTTGCTGCCAAAATATTTAAAAATCGTCGCTTTACTTACCTGAGCGCTCTCAGCTACCTTATCCATCGTCACTCCAGCGGTTCCTATGTCTGTGTTCATCAAGTCAAAAGCTGCTTGTAAAATCTCTTTCTTTTTCTCTTGTGCTCTCTTTTCAAAACCGTTCATTTGTAGAGCCTCCCGTAATTTTAAACTTTTATAATATATATAGTTCAAATTTATTCTGAGGTTTATTATAACTATCTATTGAGAAAGTATCAAGCCAGCAATTCCTTGTTTATGAATTCATTGACAGAAATTTATAAAAAGAATATTATGTACTAAAATAATAAAAAAAGTTTTATAAAAAGGCATAAAACCATTTCATTAAACCGTTTAATCTTATTTAGTATATATTTTCAAAAAAAGGAGTGGGGTTTTTATGGCAGAAATCGTCAAAGTCACACATTTGAAAAAGAGCTTTGGTCGTTTCGAAGCTTTAAAAGACGTCTCTTTCACCGTACATTCAGGTGAAGTCGTTGGATTTATCGGACCAAATGGTTCTGGAAAATCCACGACGATTCGGACACTTTTAGGGATTATAAAAAAAGACGGCGGAACGGCAACGATTTTTGGTCAAGATGTATGGGAAGATAGTTTATCTATCCATGAACGTCTTTCTTATGTTCCAGGTGACATCTCTTTATGGGGAAATTTGACTGGAGGAGCGATCATCGATCTCTTCATGAAGCTTCATGGAAAAGGGAACGCTCAAAAAAAGGACGAACTGATTCAACGTTTCTCTCTTGATCCTAAGAAAAAAGCAAAAAACTATTCAAAAGGAAATCGTCAAAAAGTGGGCTTGATTGCTGCTTTATCTGTTGATTCGGATCTCTATTTACTTGATGAGCCTACATCTGGTTTAGATCCCTTGATGGAAACCATTTTTCAAGAAGAAGTTGAAAAACTGAAAGAACAGGGTAAATCCATCCTGCTTTCTTCTCATATTCTCAGTGAAGTCGAACGATTGGCAGATAAAGTCGTGATCATCCGCGAGGGAACAGTCGTAGAAGAAGGAACACTCGATGAATTGCGTCATTTGACCCGCTCGACCATTACTATAGAAACAGAAGCAGATAACAGCCACTTAGCACAATTGAACGGTGTCCATGATTTTGTGCAAAAAGGCCACCTTGCTCAATTTGCTGCTGACAACGAAGCTTTCGATGTGATTTTAGCTGAAGCTTCCAAATTAGGTGTGAAAAAATTTGAATCTATTCCACCGACTCTTGAAGATTTATTCATGAGGCACTATGAAGGATGAGGAGGAATCGAAATGACTGATAAATTTTCACGCTGGTCCACCCTTTTTTCTCAAAACCTTAGCCGTGACTGGAAAAAAATTTTGATATGGCTAGTCGGTGTCACTGCTTTTTCTGGTGGTTTTGTCCCTGCGTTTGAAGAATTGACTTCAGGACAAGGGTTAGCTGGATTATACGAAACAATGCAAAATCCGGCAATGATAGCAATGGTCGGACCAACTCCCGCTTCGAATGCTGCTGAGTATACTTTAGGAGCGATGTATGCAAATGAAATGTTGCTTTTTTGCAGTTTGTTTGCTGCTGTGATCTCGGTTTTGCATGTAGTGAGCCAAACGAGAAAAAAAGAAGAGCTTGGTCTGATTGAACTTATTCGTTCCTTTCGAGTCGGACGTCAAGCAAACTCTTTAGCTGTCATCGCTGAAAGTATTCTGATCAATTTGCTTTTAGCAATATCGATCAGCTGTACGATGATTTTTTTTCAAGCAGATTCGATCACTGCAGAAGGTGCTTGGCTTTTTGGGCTATCTGTAGGTAGTACGGGGATTTTGGGGAGTGCCGTTGCACTGTTTGCTGCACAACTGATGCCAAGTTCAGCCAGTTCGAATGGTCTGTCTCTAGCGTTTTTAGGTGGACTCTATCTTCTAAGAGCAATAACAGATGTAGCTGTTTCCTCCCTTTCGATGTGGAATCCTTTAGGCTGGTCTTATTTGACCTATCCATTTACAACTAATAACTGGATTCCTTTGCTTTATTTGTTTTTGTTCAGTCTCATCTTGATAATCAGTTCATTTGTTTTAGAGGAACATCGAGACTTGAACACCGGCTATATCCCCGAACGTGAAGGAAAACCGTATGCTAAACGTTCTCTTCTATCCTTGCGTGGTTTATTATTCTATCTAAATAAAGGAATGACAATCAGTTGGCTCATCACTTTTGGTTTGATGGGGGCGGCATACGGCTCTATCTACGGGAATATGCAACAGTTTTTAGAAAGTAACGACTTAATGAAACAGATGTTTATCCAATCTGGCGTCTCAATTGAAAAAAACTTTACAAGCACGATCATGGTCGTTTTGATTTGTCTAGCTGCTATTTTACCAATTGCTAGCATCAATCGTTTATTTACAGAAGAAACCCACGGACGTATGAATCAGCTGTTCGCAACAAAAATTTCTAGGAACCAACTTTATTGGACAAATCTGTTACTAGCGATCCTGTTTTCTATATTGTCGATTCTGATTAGTTCTGGTGCGCTAGGACTTTCTGCTTTGGCATCGATGAAGGATGCGAAAGATATGGATCTATTGCTGTTTCTTAAAGCCGGATTCAACTTTCTGCCTGCTGTTTTAGTGTTTATCGGGATGAGTGGCTTTCTATTCGGATGGCTTCCTCGAATGGGTAAATTTGCTTATATCTACTTAGCTTACTCCTTTGCGCTCAATTACTTTGGCGGGATTTTGGATTTGCCAGAATGGTTCTCCAAAACAGCGGTCCCTAGCTGGGTACCACGGATGCCAAACGATTCTTTCGATCTTTCCGTATTCCTTACGTTATCCTGTATCAGCCTTGCACTGATCGTCCTTGGTGCTATCGGTTATAGGAGAAGAGATTTAGTGGAAGGATAACAAAAAAGAGCATGTTCAATTTCATACTAGCCTCCAAATTGGGATCAAAAATCCAACATTTGGAGGTCATTTTTGTATTTACAAGTCTTCTAACTGCTCTTTATCAATGATCCAGACTTCCCGATTCTCTCTTTTTACATAACCATTCTCCTCTAATAATTTAAATTTTCTAGATAAAGTTTCGGGGGTCGTACCGATAAATGCAGCAAGTTCTTTCATTTTCATTGGCAGGAAAAAGTGATTCTTCCCTGTCGCTTTAGCTAAATCAAGCAGATAGACAGCGACTCGTTCTTCTACTTTTTCCATCATCAAAAAAGTTGTCTGCTGCTGTACTTTTGTTAATTTCTCAGCGTTGATTGCTAAAAGTTTCAGACTAAGGGCGGGATAATGCAGTAAAAGTTCCGAGAAATCTTTTTGTCTCAATACACAAATTTCCGTTTTTTCTAGTGCTTCGCCAAATAAAGACTCATTTGGAACGCCTAGCAACTGGCTCTCTCCCTCATATCCGCCCGGCTCTACTACTCGTAAAAGCTGTTCCTTTCCGCTAGCAGATAATTGATACACTTTCATACTGCCGGAAGCCACGATCACTAATTGAGACTCTCCATTCGGCGCAAGAATCTGTTCTCCTTTTTCCACTTTTCTGTGTGTCACTAGCGAGTGGATTTTTTGCTGATCTTCTATCTCGAGATGATTGAATAATGGAACGAGTGAAACACACAATCCTTCATGTCTCATAGCAGATTCCTCCTTTGGATTTCTTCCTTGTTTGTTATTCTACTTGTTCTTTTAACTTGGTTAATTGATTTGTATCAAGATTTTTCTTTTTGTGCGATAAGTAAGCAGACACATGCCGTTTATGACCACGATCAGAATACTCATTTCATGGAAAAGCATACCGCTTGCCACCTCGGCCACCAGGATCAGACTCTCGGTAATAATGGTGATGAGTGTTTTATGTCCTAAAATCATTTTTTGATACTATCTATAAGTAAAATTGCCGCTTATGTCAAATAGGAGCTGTGACAAACGCTTTGTCACAACTCCTATTTGACATAAGCGGTGTTCTCCTGCCAACTCCTCGGGTACAAGTCACAATATCATCAAACATGAGAAGCTGTTTTTTGAAATTGTTCCTTGTGACTCAGAGTGAAACGGCAAGTTCACAACCTCTTCCTTAAACGGTGTTCAAAAGCTTGCATCTACGACACTAAGCCCAATCAGATGAAAAATATGAAAAGCTATTTTTTCTGCTTGTTCTTACTGCTTGATGCAGAATAGCTTTTTCACAACCTCTTTATTACTGTAGCTGATTTTCTAAAAACTTACTAACATTCGGCTTTTTTTACTAAATGCCGCTGTTACTTTTTTGCCGAAACGACCCTTTACTGCTTTTTCCAATCCAGTCGTTGCAGAGGATACCGCTTTTTTTGCCGTGCTTGCTTCCACCTCTGCGGCTTGTTTCGCCTTTTTGCATTTCGTGACTTTGTCTTGAGTCATCGCAATCCCTAAAGCTCTTGCTGAGATTTTTTGTATCTCTTTCTGGTAATCTTCCCAAATTTTTTCCTCTAGAATGATCACTTATTGTCTCCTTTCCTGTTACTTTTTGTTTAATCGTTGCAGATCAGCACGATAACGGCGTTCGACTTCATCTTGCTGATCATAGATTTTTTTTCGTTTCTGCATCAATTCATGAGAGAACCTCTCTTCTAAACGTCTGAGTTCTTTTTGTGCAAAATACAAAGAATCCTTCGAGCATTCAAAGGAACGCACCGAAAAACGTATATTGGAATAAGTCGTTTCTGCCAGCTGCTGCATGTTCTTTTGCATCTGTCTGAGCTGATCTTCCTGATCTTCTAGCTGCAGTCGTTCTTTTCGGTATGTTTCATGAATCTGGTTTTCTTTTTCCATCTCACTACTCCTTGTTTTAAAATAATTGTCGTGCCAAGTCCCGATCACGTTGGACCAGCTCATTGATTTTCGCTTCGATCTCTTTTGCCAAGGTAGAGAATTCTGCTGAAAGCTGCTTGATTTTGAAGATTTTTTCCCTGAATTCCTGCGTAGGTTCATCAACGATCGTCTGCTTTGTACAACCGACTTCTCGCAGAGCATCGAGCATTTCGTTCTGAGACAAAAGCGGTGTCTGTCTGCGGACCATCGCAAGACCATCTGCCCACAGCTGTTCCAAATCACGAATTCCACGCTGGTAAATGACTAGCACTTGTTCCATCGCTTGATTGAAGACGGAAGCCGCGTGTTTCACGATCATCAGCGCCTGCTGGTCGTCTAAATAGATCTGTTCATTAGTCGATAAACCGCCGCTGCTCGCTGTGAATCTTTTCCGCCAAGTCACTAGCTTGGAGAAAGCACTGATTTGTAGCTGGAGCCACTTGTTTTCTTCTTTCAGTTGACTGATCCGATCTTTCTCCCATTGATTTTTTTCGCCATATGTCTCCATTTGACGGATCATAGCTTTGTTTTTGATGATTTGCTGGGCGAGTAAGGTCTGTTCGAGGGCGACCCCTCCATGTTGGTCGGAATAGATGACGATATCGCCATATTTATCGATGTAATTCCCGTTTTTGTCGAGATTGAACTGATTTAGATCGTGTCCATAGTTTTTCCAGCCGGCGTTGTCGATTCCGAAACTGTGAAATGGCAGTTGGCCTTTCCCGCCAGTCAGCCAGCCACTAGTCACGATGTCTGAAGTGTCATACAGATTGATGATCTGCCCTTCATAATTCATGAGCTGCTTCTCACTCAAGCCTGGGCCTGCCGCTGCATATGTAAATCCGTGATAACCTTTTAAAACAGCGACATAGATTGCCTGCGCTCCACCTAAAGAATGACCGGTCGTGGAAATGGTGTAGCCGTCTTTGACAGAATAGGTCTTTTCGATTGCATCGGCATACGCTAAAGCCGACTGGAAGGCGCCGTTGTCGTGTTTGTCCTCAAAGCCGACTTCTCGGATGTTCGTTTTCCAGTCCTGCCAGTTTTTAGTGCCCGCGTAGGCGATAGTCAGGTCTTTTTTGATGACGGATTTGGGGTAGTCGGCTTGCTTTTTCAAATCATCTTTATCATAGCCTTTGTATTTATCCTTGATTTCAGCCACGACCATGGCCTGCATACCGTTTTTCTTTGGTGTTTTTTCTTTTTCGATCGTATGTTTGTCGGTATCAATGACATCAATAACAAGATATTTATCCTCAACGATTTTTTCGTTGACTTTTACTTTCCCTGTTTCAACGCCATATACTGTTTTAGAGAATTCTTTGTTTTGGTCCATCACTTGACTCCCTTGTCATAATAGATAATGTTTTCTTCGGGCATTTTTTCATCTGTCGAAGAATTTTTTTTAGTTAGTACATATGAATTCCTAGTATTCCCACTGTTGAAGGAATACAGCCACTTATTTGTTTCGGCTGATCTCGTATCTAGCGTCGTTTCATCTGGGTAAACATCATTGATGATAAATCCAACTACCACCCCTTTCATCGGGCCTACAGAGAAACCTGTAAATTCTATTTTTTCGATGTTGAAATATTGCCTAGCATTTTTTAAACTCTCTAAGTATTCGTCATCTGTTATTGTTCCATTACCACCATTGTATTTCTTATCTGCTTCATCGATTTTGTCCTTATCTTTTGTATAAATCTCATAATGATTATACAAATAATTTGCCAGATCGGTTTGGATGGTACGCAGTTCTTCATTGTCTTTTTCTCTTCTATCCATCAATATTTTCCCTCCTATACTCAGTGCGATGATGACTATGACTCCTCTGAAAATGATTTTTTTCATGCTTGCTCCTTCTTACTTCTCTTCGTAAAGAAAACGCTTTAAATGGATTTTACCATAGGCTTATCAGTGAAAAAAGAAGCCTTTTTCTTACTTTTCCTTGTTTGATAACAAAATGAATATTTTTTCATTTTTTCTGTTATGTAAATCGAAACATATATACAAAAGAATGAGCGGGACACAAGCAATCGTCGTTTTTTAGAGATCGTTAACCGTTATGTTTTTAGATTTGTTTAAATTTTTATTCTGATTTGGCTGATGGAAAAACCAAACAGACACCTGCGAAAAAAATGATTTTTTCGCAGGTGTCTGTTTATGTTGCATCATGAGAGCAGTGGATTCGATGATGTGCCATCTATTTAGTACGCAACGCAATCAGCTTTTTCATAACTTATTTTTTATCGCATGATATAATGGCGCTAGTTCTTTGAGCGCCTCAGCAGTTTTCTCTTCGATGTTTGTGTATTCATTTGGAGAAAAAAACAGTTTGCCAAGTTGGAAGGTTCGATTGCCCATTGTTTCTCGCAGCTCTTCTTGCTTGCTCTTATCTGATAAATAAACGGATAAAGGCAAATGATCTTCCAGCTCATTTTCAGGCTGAGGCCAGATATAATATTCTTCAATCGCTACCTGAGTACTCCATTCCTGCAGTAAAGATAGCAATTGATTGTATCCTTCAACGCTTCCTTCTCTCGTGTCACTTTTATAGTGCTGATACATCAAATAGATTTGGTATTGTTTTTGATTCAACAAAACTGCTAGACAGGCATTCTCGTCTTGACGAGATTCGCTTCGGTACGCGCTCCAAAAATGACTGCGTAAATTCCAGCCATTCGTCCAACTCTCGATTTTAGGTTTGCTCATGCCATACGTATCAGGCAAAAGTGCAGCAGTCTGGAGTTGGATCTCTTTCCATTTTTGCCAATGTGCTTTGTATTCTTATTTGATTTGTTCGACTTCATCTGGTGTGTGTATTTCTTTGAGTTGTTTGAATGCATAATTGTCTCTGTCAAATAACTGATAGTCTTCTTTCATTAGATCCATTTTGTTCCCTCTTTTCTTTTTTATTTTAACTATCTTATTTAAAAGAAACAACTGTAAAAAAGCTGAATCGAAAAAGCAACTGCTTGCTTTTCGAATTCAGCCTCTGTTTCCATTTACAGGAACGGTCATGAAGTTTTGATCACATTGAGTAGTGTCGTAAATAAAATGGCACTGGAAGCAGCTCCCGGGTCGATATGTCCGATTGCACGCTCTCCTAGATAGGAAGCTCGTCCTTTTTTAGCTACCAAGTCTTTGGTGTGTTCTTTTGCCTGGTCAATGATTTCTTTTGTTAGATTTCCTGCTTTCAATGCCTCTGTAACTGGTAGCCAAACATCTAACATCGTTTTATCGTCAGCTTCTGCCTTTCCTCGGCTTTGAATACCCGCTGTTCCCTGCTCGATCACTTCTCCTAATTTTTCTTGAGAATCAATAGAATCGACCTCTTTTGTCGCTTTCATCATGTTCATGAATGCAGATCCGTATAACGGACCAGAAGCACCACCAACTTTCGATATCATCGCCATAGAGAATACTTTGAATGTATCACTAATTGTTTCAGGATGATCGGTTTGAAAAGCTTCTTCATAAGCTGAAACCCCTCTTCCCATATTATTTCCGTGGTCTCCATCGCCAATCGGGGTATCTAGATCACTGAGATATTGTTTGTTCTGATTGATTGCCTCTGCAAATTGTGAGAGCCATTCTTGGATTTCTTGAACGGTTAGTTTCATATTATCACCCTTTTATCTTGAGATTGTCTTACCATGAAATCGTCTGTACATTGCTTTCTAAAGAATCTTTCCATTGTGTCTCCGTCAAGTCGATCAGCGTCAGAGAAAGGCCTTGCATATCTAGTGAGGTCATAAAATTACCGACTTTTCGGAAAACTACATTGATGCCTCTTTCTTCCAACAGAGCTAAAACATCATTCATGAATACGAACTGTTCCATCAAAGGCGTCCCGCCCATTCCGTTGACGAATACACCTGCTTCTTTTGGCAAATTCGAGTAATCATCTAAAATCTTAGTAACAAGTTCCTTTGCCAGTACTTTAGAAGGCTGCATCTTTTCTCGACGATAGCCTGGCTCACCGTGGATACCAACACCGTACTCGATCTCATCTTCTCCTAGTTCGAATCCTGGTTTTCCTACTTCTGGTACAGTTGCTGCCCGAAGCGCTACACCGATCGTCTTAGTTGCCTGTACGACCTTTTCTCCCAATTCTTTCAACTCTGCTAGGGAAGCACCGTTTCTTGCTGCATCGCCCACGATTTTGTGTACAAGGACAGTACCTGCGACTCCGCGTTTTCCAGCAGTATACGTACTATTTTCAACGGCGATATCATCATCTACGATCACACTTTCTACTTCAATATCGTCCATAGCAGCTAGTTCCTTTGCCATATCGAAGTTCAATGCATCCCCTGTATAATTCTTAACGATTAGTAAAACTCCTTTTCCACTATCCGCTTCCTTGATAGCCGTTTGAATCTGATCTGGAGTTGGAGAAGTAAACACATCACCAAGCACCGCTGCACTTAACATTCCTTCCCCTACAAACCCGGCATGGGATGGTTCATGTCCGCTTCCTCCACCAGAAACCAAACCAACTTGTTCTGCTTTCTGATTCTTGGCTACAACACGGGAAAATTCTACACGATGAACAAGTTCTGGATAGCTTTTTACTAATCCTTCCAGCATTTCTTCGACAATATTGCTTGGATCATTCATGATTTTTTTCAATTTATTCCCATCCTTTCTTTCCGGCATTTTGTGCTTCTGTTAAGATTTGCTGAGTATCATCCGTTATACCGGCAGTGATGGCTGCTGCAAAAGCTCCTTCCACTAAAGGCGCATCCACCAGATGATAACGTTGCTGCTGTTCTTCTTCCAACATGTCTTTTGCCAATTCCGAATTCAATACCGCGCTGCCGATATCCGCAAAAACAAAATAACTAGCTGCATCGCTTGACTCATTGACAGCTTCTACGATTTTCATCGGGTCTGATCCGATCTCGCCATTTATTCCGCCGAGAGAAAAGATCTGAACCTCTTCGGATTTTTGCATCTGCTCAATCATTTCTTTAATACCATCTGTTACTTTTTGACTATGAGAAATAAGCAAAATACTCTTTTTCACAAGAATCTTCCTTTCTTTTACATAGTTGCTAACGATTGGTTTCGCTTTCATTAATGAACAATTCAAGTATATAATAAATTCCTAATTTTGGGAAAATATGTGTTGCACATCTTGAACTTTGTTATACTTTCATTAAAGAGAGGAGTGATCAAATGATTACAACAACCACGAATAGTGTGGAAGGAAAAACCGTAGTAGCTTATAAAGGAATCGTTTTTGGTGAAGTTATTACTGGGATCAATGTATTGAAAGATTTTGGGGCTGGTTTGCGAAACGTTTTTGGCGGCCGTTCAAAAAGTTATGAAAATGAACTAATGGGCGCAAGAGAAGAAGCCCTTGCGGAAATGGCCGAACGTGCAAAAGCATTAGGAGCTGATGCGATCATTGGCGTAAAAATGGACTACGAAGTATTAGGCAGCGACAATGGCATGCTGATGGTCACATGTAGTGGAACAGCTGTCTCCACAAGATAAGTAGGAATAGCTGTCTTAATAAATAAAAAGAGATGGGACATGTAGTGGGACCCAAGAGTTAGATTTTTCAGTCTAACTTCGAGGTTCACTACCTTCCCATTCTCTCTTTTTTATTTCTTTTTGCGAATGATTCCGTAAGCTGTTGCAACTAGCACACCTGTGCCTACGAAGGAATAATTGACAGAAGCTGTTTTTTCATTTGTTTTTGGTAAAGTCTGACTTGTTGATTCGGATGGCTCTGTCGTTTGCTGAACTGTTTCTGTCGTGGTTCCAGAGGCCACTGATTTTTCTCCTGCCGAATGCAAAATATCTTTTATTCGTTGGAAACTAGCTGCTAAGTCTGCTTTTTTTGCTTCAAAATCAGCAGCAACTGTTTGCGCTTCGCTGATCTTTCCATGGATCGCTTGACTGGCCGCTGTGATATCCGCTTGAGTTTGACTTAGCTTTCCAGAAGCTGTTTGAGCAACCTGATCTAATTGTTGATTGAACTCTTTTGCTTGTTGGATCTTCCCGTCAAGATCTGTTTGGACAGCTTCCGCTTTTGCTTTCGCTTCAGCAAGCTTTTTCTCAAGTTGTGCACGGTCATTTCCCGCTTTATTTTTAAGATCAGCTAAATCTTGATCGATTGCTGCTTGGTCTTCTTTCAATTTGTTTTTTGCAGCTTCTAATGCTTCTTCGAGTTCTTTTCTTTTATTTTCCAAGTCTTGCAAATGATCGATTTGGTCAGAAGAGGTAGAACTATTCGTTGATGTATCTTCTGAAGACGAAATCGTTTCTCCTGAGTTATCTGTCGGTACATTGGAAGTCATTTCTGTTTCCGAGGTTCCGTTTTCAGCATCAGAAGAGCTTATAGTTGTTGAAGGCTCTGTTTGAGCAGGTTCAGAAGTTTCTGCAAAAGCTGTGTGTCCGAAGAAGAAAATACCGGAAACAGCAATCGGCCAGATCAACGGCTTCATTCTTTTTTTCATCACTTTTCCCATCCTTACTACTTTTTAACTAATTTCTTATTATAAGCAAAAATGATTGGAAGAACCATAAACACAACAGGCTGTTTGTCTAAAAAACGGTGCATCTTTTATTTTTTTGTACGTTCCGGACTTTTCCATGTCCCGCTTCCATAACCTAAAATCGTTTTGACTGCTGGAATGAAAGTCGTCACGATCGTTATCGCGTTCACTATCCAGAACAAAAGCATATATAGTGGCGCGAAAAGAAGATATTTCAATTTTCTTCGTCGATCATCTACAATCAGCGAAGCTAGCAACTGGAAAAATCCTGCGACCATTTCAAAGCAGATGAACACAAAACTGAATGTAAAAGTGACATAGATCTGTTCATAGTTTCCTTGGTACACATAATGCCCAATCAATCCAATAAAAAGAATCACGGAAATACAAAAGAATATTGACCAGACAATACTCAATGTTTGATCAATGAAGATGATCGTTCTTCCGATATGTTCAAAAGGATGGAGCATCACTTTTTTGAAATTCGTCAGCCAGACTTCTGTTCCACCTTTTGCCCAACGTTTTCTTTGTCGATATAGCATCTTCAACGTCACAGGTACTTCCATGAAAAAGATGATCCCAGGAGCAAAAACAGATACCCAATCATTCAACTGATGATCCCACGCAATACTGATGTCTTCTGTTGCTCGATCTTGCCTGAATCCGCCCACATCGATCAAGGCTTCTTTTCGATACATCGTATTTGCCCCACTGTACGCATAAAGGCCACCGAAAACAGCTGACTGTGTTCGTTTGATGATACCAACGATACTCGAGAATTCAACCGTTTGCGATTTTGCAATCAACTTGGTACGATTTTGGACATCCATATTTGCAGTGACCGCAGCAATATGTCTTGCACCAGGGCGAATGAAATAATTCACATATCTGTTCAGTGCATCTGGCTCCGGTACCGTATCTGCATCATTGCTTAAAATCAATTTCCCTTTTGCAAAGGCAAGTCCGATATTAAACGCATGGGCTTTCCCTTTATTTTTTTCGATCCGAACCACACGAAGATTAGCGTATTTTTTCATCAGTCTGGCTAATATTTCTGGTGTTTGGTCCGTTGAACCATCATCGGTCACTAATACTTCATAGTTGTGATAATTCAATTTCGTCATCAAATACTCGATCGTATCTTCGATCACGATCTCTTCATTATGGGCTGGTACCATGATCGTAATGAACGGTTCGACACCCGATGGAACATCTACCCATTCTTTTTGTTTATGTTTGTATAAAAAAACATAACACCAAACTCCAATAAACCATGCAAATCCGCCTAAAATCGGGTAAGAAACGAGAAAAAAATACATGATAGACAAACAAGTGTCTAGGAATTGATTACCTGTATGAGTGATTGAGGTCATTTCAGTTCCACCCCATTTTCTTTATACAAATCTGCAATGAGTGTCGTATCTAGATTTTTCTCTTCGGAGACAGAATAAAAACGGACCGTTTCTCTCTCTTCTTTTGTTCCAAAACGTTCCGTATACATTTCTTCAAGTAATTCTTGTCTTTTTTTCAATTCTTCATCTTCATATTCAAAAGACTTATTTACTTTTCTATACAAATTTCGATTGTTCCATCTAGTCAACACAAATGAGATAATCAGGAAGCTGAAAAAGATCAATGCAAAAAAGCCGATGAAGAAATACAGCATTTTCTTTTCCAATAAAAAAGCGTACAAGTAAAAATCTTTGGCTCTTTCTGGTCTTGTTAATGGGAAAAATACCCATATAAAAGGAAGAACAACGATCATCCAACCGAAAAGAGCCACTAGCGTTTGCCAAATTTTTAACCAATAATTACCTTTTGAAAAATACTTATCTTTCACCAAAATCGATGCAACTTCTTCTCTTGTTACTTTTTTCATATCCTCACCTCACATTTTTGTTACGACGTAGGAGTTTACCATACTTTTCATTTCTTTTCACATAAAGTGTTCCTAAATTTTTCCTAAGAAAAAGAACAAAACATTTCTCATCGGCAAATGAAAAATATTTTGTTCTTTTTATCAGTTATTCTTTTTATTTTTTTATCTCTTAATTATGTTTCTCTTTCCAATACGACAATGCTTTTCATTCCTCTAGATATCGCCGTGTACATTTGTCTGCGTCTTCTCTTCTCATCTCTATCGTTTTCAAATGGATACAAGATTACATGATCAAATTCTAGTCCTTTTGCTAGACTCAAAGGGATGATCTGGCAGTTTTCTAATCCATATGAACTTTTTTTAATCGATTCTTGTAGCGTTTGGGTTTCCTCTTCTGTTTGGGTGATAATTGCCGCTTTTTCTCCTTTTAGAGAAGCCAAAATCTCAGCTAGTATTTCCAACAATTCTTCAGAGGATCGAAAAGAGCGGTATTCGGGTTCTTTTCCTTGCGGTCGGATCGATACGATGTCGATCTTCTCTTGATCCACAGCATAGGTTTTGAAAAGCTCTGTGATTGCTCCGCTAGAACGGTAACTATTTCTAAGATCATACCGATGGATCGGCAGATGGTAGTCGTCGAAACAACGCATAATATCAGCAAAAGTAGTGGAAGAATTAAAGATTGCTTGATTCTCGTCACCTACTAAAGTAAAGTGAGTTTTTGGAAATAATTCGATCAATAGACCTAATTGTGCCAGGGTATAATCTTGTACTTCATCAATCAATAGATAGCGAAACGCTGGTACATTTACCTTTTCAACAAGCAAATGATGAATAGCTAATAAAATGACTGCTTCATCAACAGTATGTGTGTGTGACCAAACATAAGCTGAGCCATATCGTTTTTCATAAATTCTTTCAAACAATCGGTGCTCATCCACCCATGCCATTTCTTCGATTTGTCTGGTTATTTTTCGATAGTTTTTTTGTAAAAGTTTCCTTGCATAAACTGCGATACTTTGTTCCGAATCATCAGAAATCAATTCACCGAATAATTTCAACTGCCTATCTTCTGTCAACGAGAGTACCTGATTCTGCACAGCAGGACTTTTTGCTTGTTTCAAAAGATGATTCTTCCATTCGCTCATCAGTGCCTTTTTCGTTGCTTGAAGCCTGTCGATCAATTTAGGATGAGCAGGGACTTTCTCATATATTTTTTCGATCGTTTTTTTAGAAAGAACTGTTTTTCCATTTTTAGTAAGTCCACGGATAAAATCAGGATGATCTAGAAACAAAGGATCTGATCGTTTCAGATCATCAATATACTCTTTACTACGCAAGTGTTCTGCTTGCTCTGATACATTTTCTTTGGTGATACGTTTGAAATAAGCTTCTTCACCTTCTATTTCCTCTGCTGAAAGCTGTGAAACTAGCTGCAAGATGGTTAGATTCAGGGGATTTCTTTCGCCTAATGATGGTAGGACATTCGAAATATAGTCGATGAACCGATGATTAGGCGATAGAATCAGCAAGTCATCAGATGTCATCGTATCTCGATATAAATAGAGCAGATACGCAATACGCTGCATGATAGCAGAGGTTTTACCACTTCCTGCTACGCCATTTACCAAGATATTTTGACTTTTCACATCCCGAATGATTGTGTTTTGTTCCGATTGGATCGTAGCAGTGATAGCCTTCATTTCATTGGTCTCATCTTGACCTAACACTTCTAATAACACATCGTCTTGGATAGCTACAGACGTATCAAAAAACTTGACCAAACGATCTCTTTCCAAAATAAATTGACGTCTTTCTTTGATAACCGTATCGATTTTATTTTGACGAACCGTATAAGAAGATGGGCCAATCATGTTATTGTAAAAAAGTTCGGCAATTGGTGAACGCCAATCATAAACAAGATTTTCATCTGCATCATCTGTGAAATTTGCTGTACCGATATAAAAGGATTCTTTTGGCTCATTATCCAGAAAGTCTACAACGACTTTTCCAAAGTAGGGACTTTTCAATAAACGTTCGATCTTTGCTAGCTGATTTTCTGCGTTTTTCTGTTTGATATTCATCTGATCGATTTCTCTATTTTTCATTTCAATCATCGAAAAAGTATCCAGGTTATCTAAGTAACTGTCAAAATTCAATCGAAGCTCGCCAGCCATTTCTTTCAGCGACTGGTTTCCTTCTACTTTTGCCGTATCCATCGATTCACGCAGTTCGTTTCTTTTATCGATTAGCTTTTGATACACGTTCTTCAGATATGCTTCTTCTAACTGCTTTTGTGTGTTGACCATACACATTCTCCTCTTTTTTTAAAGTGGTGGAACCGATTAGTTTACCTCTTTTAAGAGTCGAATGCAAGCTTTTTAACGAGTATCATTTGTTAGGATATATCAGTTCTTCAGGTCGGACAGTTTGATATAAAGAAAATGCACCATCAAGGTTTTTTACGTGGTAGCCAGACTGCTTCAAGATTCTTTCCGCTAGATAGCTACGTAATCCGCTATGACAGCTGACGATATATTCTTGTTGGCTGTCTAATTCATTTAATCGGTCCCGAAGTTCATTCAAAGGGATATGTTTGGCTTCCTTGAATTTGCCCTTTTCCAATTCTTCTGCTGTTCGCACATCTAATAAAATTTTTCCTTTGGCTAATTCTGTCGGCAATTCATGCCATTGTACGGTTTCACTAAGCCCTTCTGCAATGTTCATTGCTGCATATCCTAGCATGTTTACTGGATCTTTGGCTGAGCCAAATGGCGGTGCATACGTCAATTCTAACTCCGGCAAATCGAAGATCGTCAAATGCCCTTTGATTGCTGTTGCTAAAATATCGATCCGTTTATCCACACCTTTTGCCCCAACACCTTGTGCACCATAAATCTCGCCAGTCTCTGGATGGAAAATCAGCTTCAGTAAAATATCTGTTGCTTCTGGATAATAGCTTGCATGATCTTTTCCTGACACATGAACGACTTCAAAAGACAGCTCGTTTTCTTTGGCTGTTCTTTCACTTAATCCGGTGGATGCGGCGGTCATTCCAAATGTTCGTATAATTGCTGTGCCAATACTGCCTTGATTTCTTCTAGAAATTCCGGAAATTGTGTCCGCAACTTGTCTACCTTGACGATTGGCTGGTGAAGCAAGAGAAATAAGTGCATCTTTTCCAGTGATTGGCTGTTTTACAACGATAGCATCCCCCACCGCATAAATATCAGGAATATTCGTTTGATAACGTTCGTCTACTAGGATACCCCCGCGTATACCTAATTCGATTCCAGCAGTCACTGCTAGCTGGTTATCAGGACGAACACCAATGGATAAAATAACTAAATCAGCAGGAATGGTACGCCCGTCATCCAGTCGCAATCGTTTCCCATGGTCTTCAAATCCAGCGACAGCATGAGAAGTAATCACTTCTACTCCTTGATGAGACAATTCTTTTTCTATAAAAGCTGCCATTTCTTCATCCAGTGTCGGAAGAATATGCGGTGCTTGTTCGATCACCATGACTTCTAAACCTCTTTTTTTTAGGTTTTCTGCCATTTCCAATCCGATGAATCCTGCACCAACGATCACGGCACGCTTTGGCTGTTTTTCTAATGCATGCATCACTTTATCGATATCTGGTACATTTCTAATAGAAAAAACATTGTCGGCTTCTGTTATCCCTGGAATCGACGGAACAACTGGTTTTGCACCAGGAGATAAAACCAATACATCGTACTGTTCCAAGTGTTTTTGACCCTCATGTACGACTTCTACCGTTTTGTTTTCAGGAAAGATAGCTGTCACTTCATGATTTGGACGCACATCTAAACAAAAACGAGCGGATAATGATTCTGGCGTTTGGACAAGAAGATTTTCCCGGTCACTGATTTCACCAGAAAGATAATAAGGCAAGCCGCAATTTGCAAAAGAAACATACGGTCCTTTTTCAAAAACAACGATTTCTGCATCTTCCATTAATCGGCGAAGCCGTGTAGCAGCAGACATTCCACCTGCTACACCTCCGACAATAACGATTTTCATCTTATTTCCCTCCTACTGTTCGATCAAACCATTGATTCATACCGCCACGTACATTCACCACATCATAACCAGATTTCTTTAATTCTTTTGCTGCTTGTTTACTCCTCATCCCTGATTGACAAATCACATAAACGGTCTTTTCTTTGTCTCCATCATATCTGTTTATGCTTTGTAATGGAATATTTTTAGCTCCTTTTATATGCCCACCCCGGTATTCTGCAGGTGTTCTAACATCAAGTAATACTGACTTTTCTAAAAGCTTTTCCTTTAATTCTGGGACTGTTATCGATTTTATTGGCTGAAATAACAAACTCATTTTCTGCACCTCGTTTATATTTTATAAATACCTTACGGGGTATATTAAACAGGAGCTTTCTTATTCTGTCAACCAGAATGACTCTTCATTTTTTTAACTGCTTTTTATATTTGCATAAAATACCGATTAGGGGTATTATCGAGTTATAAAAAATAGAGGAGAATGTGCTATGGAGATTGAGAATAAAAATATCCTGAACCGTTTGAAACGTACAGAGGGGCAAATTCGTGGTATCCAAAAAATGATCGAAGATGAAAAAGAATGTATGGATGTCATCACTCAATTAAGCGCTGTTCGTTCTAGCATTGATCGCGTAATGGGAATGATCGTTGCAGATAATCTGAAAAATTGCTTTGAAAATCCCGATAGTAATCCAGAAGAACAAGCGGCTAAATTAGAGCAAGCGATCAAGATGATTATTAAAAAGTAAAGGAATGATTTCAATGAAAGTCGTTTTCCATATTGATGAATTAGAAAAATGGTCAGAAACAGGGAAAAACGTAAAAAACCTGATAAAAGCTTCTCCTGAAACGACGATCGTCGTTTCCGTCAACGGTATCGCAATTACCGGTTATCTAGACTCTGCCAATGCAGAATTCTTAGATTTGAAAGAAGTCGTTTTTCACGCTTGTGCGAATGCTATGCGTGCTAATCATATTTCAGAAAGTTCTTTACCTGAACAAGTAATCGTTGTACCAGCAGGTGTACTTGATTTAGTTGAACTGCAATCCCAAGGTTATGCTTATATCAAGCCTTAGTCAGTAGAGGTTGTGACAGAAGTGATCAGCTTCAAGAAATAAGAAGGAATTGACGAAAATTGCTTCTCAAATTTTTGTAACATTTCGGCTTATTTTTCGAAGAAGTTACTTCTGGAACACCGTGAATCAGAGGTTGTGAAATCAGCGGTTTGATCTGAGTATTAGAGAAAAAAACGGGAAAATAGCTCCTCATATTTTGCCGTTTTTTGAGCTAATACCGAAGGTCAGCTGATTGAACACCGTTTAAGGAAGAGATTGTGAAAAAGTCGCTTAGTTTCGAGTATGAAGAAAAATTTTGTGAAAACGGCTTTCTACATTTTTGCATAAATTTGGCTTAATACCGAGAAACTGGCTTTTGAACACCGTTTACCCAGCGGTTGTGAGCCTACCCATTTAACTCCGAGTTACAAGAAATAATTTTAAAAACAACTTCTCATGTTTTTGGTTTGGTTGGCTTATTATCGAGAAGTAGCTATTGGGAGTCTATTTATCAAAAAAAGGAGTGCGACATAGGTCACACCCCTTCTTTATTTTCTTTGAAACATCTTTCGGTACTCGACAGCATACAAGACAAAAGATTGTAAAAGACCGTAAGCGATGACGGCAAAAATGACTCTCACCCACAGCGTTGGTAATTCTGGGAAAAGCAGCAAAAGGATCATGCCAACATAGATGACAGCAGTCGCTACTTTGCCATACCACTTCGCACCACTTAATTTGATATTTTTAGATAGCCCGATTAATCCAGCTACAAACATAAAGCCTTCTTTTATCAAGAATAGACCAAACAACAGCCAAAGCCACGGTCGATACCATGCCATAGACAAAATCAGAAAAAGTTGTGTCAATTTATCTGCAAACGGATCAAGCACCTTCCCTAAGTCTGTTACCTGATTATATCTCCGAGCAATGACCCCATCTAGATAATCAGACAAACCTGAGACAACAATGACCGCTCCTGCTACATAAAACGACTGTCTCAGCACAAAATAAAGATAAATCGGCAGCAAGAGAATACGGAATATCGATAAAAGATTCGGAATTGTTTGGATTTCTTTACGCCAGTTTGTGCTTATTTTCATTTGACCGTCCCACCTCCTCAGCACTCTTTTTTTTATTTTAGCTTACATAGAGAATAAAACCAATGATTTTACTGCTGTTATTTTTTTGCAATCACTGATCATATGCGTTGTTCTGAAATAATCACTTGTTGTTTTCATCTTTTGCTCTTCTTTCTTCCTGTCGTTTACGCATTTCTTTTACTAACGCTTTATGGGCTTTTTTTGATCCTCGCTCTAGGTCACGCTGCTGTTTCCGTGTTTTAAAATCGATAAACAGACTGTCTAAATCGTAACCTGTCGGGTACAGATTTTCTGCTGAACGCACCAGACGAACACGCTGACGAGGCACACGGATCATTTCTTTTTCTAAATATACGGCAATCGTATCTTCACCTATATCCTCATAAACTAATGCTTCTTTTTGGTATTCATTCACAAATATTCGATCGCCTTTTGCAAAGAGCTGGCGTTCTTTTTTATTGTCCTTCCTATTTATACCTGCTGTCTTAGGAGGAAATTCTTTTTTCTGTGTCCGATAGGCTTTTTCCTCCAGGTAACGCTCTGCTTGCTGGATCAATTTCATAGACATAGCCATTTTATGAGCAATCCATAAAGCTTGGCTTTCTCCTGTTTCTCCAACACGCAATTGATATTTAGGACGAAGTGCTTCCCGATCGAAAGCCATAGCAGCCGGCACAAAATCTTCATGATCCCTAGCAAATTTCTTAATTTCTCCATAATGGGTCGTGGCAATGATCAATGCCCCCTGCTCATACATAGATTCCATGATTGCGATCGCTAATGCAGCCCCTTCATTTGGCTCTGTTCCACTGCCAATCTCATCCAGAAGTACCAATGTATTCCTTTTTATCTTTTTCAAAATAGCTGCAATGTTTTGCATATGACCAGAAAATGTACTCAACGCATTTTCTAAATTTTGGTGGTCACCGACATCGACGAAAACCTCATCAAAGACAGCAAGCTCTGTCCCTTCTTTTGCCGGAACTTGCATGCCGAACATCGCCATCAAAGTCAATAAACCGACCGTCTTCAACACGACTGTTTTGCCGCCGGCATTTGCTCCGGTGATAATCAAGCCTCGATAGTCTTTACCGATTTCAACATCCAATGGTACCGCATGATCAGGTAAAAATGGATGTCTGCCTTGTTTGATGACGATATGTTCTGATTTATTGATTTTAGGCGTGATCCCATTGATTTCTCGACTGAATTTTGCCCGAGCAAAAATGATATCTAATACCGTCATCGTTTCGATCAATAAATCGATTGCTTCTTCATTTTCTGCAATAGCACCAGTCAATGCAGCCAGAACTTGATATTCTTCACTGATTTCTTCAGCTTTTAACAACTGATAGTGTTCATTCAGTTTAGAAACCACAGTCGGTTCAATAAAAACCGTCGTTCCTTTGTTCGATTCATCGATGATCGTCCCATCTACTTTATTTTTATAGCTGGCTTTGATAGGAATCGTATAGCATTCACCTTTTTGAACGATTATTGCTTCTTGGATCATTTCTTTGTTTTTCGGATGACGCAAGAATTTCAGCAATTTTGACTGGATTTCTTTTTCTATTATTTGTAATTGTTTGCGTACTTTACGCAAATTACGTGAAGCATCGTCACTGACTTTATTATTTTTTATTTTTTGGTCAATCAACTCTTCTACATTTATCAAATCAGGAAGATGCTTGCTATAAGCAAATAACAAAGGTGCCTGGTATTGATTCTTATCAAAAAACTTTGTGATCATCCGACTGCTTCTTAGAAAATCCGCATATTCGATCAAATCAGCCGGTGACAGAACCAATCCTTTTTTGACTTGTTCTGTCAGTGCATCAATCCTCGGCAATCCCATAAATGGAACATGCTGACTACTTTCTAAGATCAAGCGTGCTTCTCTTGTTTCTTCTTGACGATCCAAGACGGTTTGTAGGTTTGACGAGGCCGTCATCTTACTGATTCGTTTTTTGCTATAGTTTCCGATTGCTCTTGCTTGGACTTCCTTTTTGATCTGATCAAATTGTAATTGACTAATCATTTCGTTGTTCATACTCTCTCCTTTTCTTGAAGAGATACCTGTCCCAAAATAAATAAGGGCCTAGAGATAAATAAAAGGATAGAACACAGCTTAAAAAAGTCATGTCCTATCCTCATTAGAATACAAAGATATTGTTTTCCTGACAGGTACCGTTTCATAAGCACACCAAATAAACCTTGTTTATTGGCTATTCGACTTACTGATTAGATACCAGCTACACTCACAAAACATTCCCCATTCTTCTAGGTCTTATTTATTTTCCACTTAACTATAGCAAGACGCCTTTTGATTGTCAAACCTTAGTATGTTTTATAGATTTACACCATTAATGAATAGACACCTACCGCAATAATTGCTCCGATCATTGGACCTGCGATTGGTACCCATGAATATGCCCAATCTGAAGTTCCTTTATTAGCTATTGGCAATACCGCATGTGCTAATCGAGGACCAAAGTCCCGAGCAGGGTTGATTGCGTATCCTGTTGGTCCTCCTAATGAAAGACCGATGGCTAAGATCAATCCACCTACAGCGAATACGTTCGTTCCAGGTGCAAATTCGTTTTGTCCAAAAGCTAGCAACCCAAGAACTAATACAAAAGTACCAATTAATTCTGTGATTACATTTGCTGGATAGTTCCGTATAGCAGGACCTGTTGCAAACGTACCTAAAATCGCACTTTCATCTTTCGTTGCATTCCAATGCGGCAAATAAGAAAGCCAAACAAGAATGGCTCCTGCAAAAGCGCCTAAAACTTGCGCAATGATGAAAGGAACGACAAGATTCCAACTAATTGCCCCTGTCATCGCCATAGCTAGAGAGACTGCAGGATTCAAATGAGCTGGGCCCATGAATCCAGAAATATAGACAGCCATTGTTACAGCGAGTCCCCAACCAAATGCGATGACAATCCAGCCAGAAGCTTGTGCTTTACTTTTGTTTAGATTCACAGCCGCACACACACCATCTCCAAGCAAAACTAGGATCAAAGTCCCAATAAACTCCCCCATGATTTGAGTCATATCACTGTTCATTTATTTCTCCCCCTTTAGTTCCCGCAGATCTGATTCTGCGATCAATGCTTCTAAACGTTTAGTCTGTTGCGCCTTCTCCTCTTCTGTCCACCCAAAATACCCAGCAATTGCATCGATCACAGGTTGCTTGATCTCATCCAGCTGATCTCGTTCAAACAACAGATGATTCGTCCGACGAATGAGATAATCACCTGGAGCTAAAACCATTTCTTCTTCTAAGCCATAACGTAACCGAGCTGACTCAGCGAGACTCAAACCAGGATAAGGTGTCATTTCTTTTGCTAATTCAAAGATACGTCGAGCATTAGTCCCGTAAAAATCAGCGATATAAGTAGCATCTTCTTCCTCTAAACCGGCTGCTACTCCTTCTTTTGCTAATTCCGTCACTGTTTCTTCTAATTTCGTTGGATCGAAGTTTCCACCTGAAATCTGATATTTTTTAGAGTCGATTTCTTTCGTCTCTATTCCGTATTCTTCTTTTAACAGCTGACGAATCAATCGTAAAGCTCCTTCTGCCATCTTACGGTAATCAGTGATTTTCCCACCTGATAAAGTCAACAAGCCATCTGGTTCTCTTTCTAAAGAACTACCTCTGGAAATCGTAGAAGGTGCTTTTTCATCACGGCTGTTTTCCAAATGGTTCAACACATCTTCTACTTCAGCACGAGAAACTTTATTTTCCTTATATTCACTTACTGTATCAACCACTTTATTGAAGCTCTTGTCTGAAATCGATCCATTATCTCCGCCATTATAATCAGAACCAGAATTACCAATCAATAGTGGACGAAGCCCTGCCCAGCTTGCTTCGATATCTGCCAATGTGATATTTGCTTCTGGATAGCGATGGTTGATTACATCCAATAGATAATCCACGTCTTCTTGTGTGACTTTTGGATCCGTAAAGTCTCCTTGGTAATCCGTATCTGTCGTACCAAAGTAAGTCTTGTTTTCTCTTGGGATAGCAAAAACCATCCGCCCATCTTGTTTTCCTGTATCGAAGTATGTGGGTTGCGGTACAGGCAGTTTTTTCGCATCTACGACTAAATGGATCCCTTTGGTTGGACGCATTTTAGGAGAGACTGGACGCGTAAAATTCAAGTTCCGTACTTTATCTACCCAAGGACCACTCGTATTGATCACTAATTTTGCTTTGATCTCTATCACTTCATCTGTCAGCAGATCACGAGCTTTGACACCAACGATTTGATCGCCCTCATATAAAAAGCCAACCGCTTTCATTTTACTTACTAGATAAGCCCCATCTTCTGCAGCCTTTTTGATATTATCGATCACTAAACGGGCATCATTGTTGCGGAAATCCAGATAAACACCTGCACCTTTTAGCCCTTCTTTTTTCAAAAATGGTTCTCTTTCCAATACTTCTTCTGGTGTCAGGGTATAGTTCTCATATTTAGTTCCTGTCACATTTGCCAGTTTGTCGTAAAGGTCCATTGCTACTTTGACAGAGAACATATTGAAGGTTGTTGCTCCTTCATCTTCATAGATTGGTAAAAGCATTGGATCTGGTTTTGGGATGTGTGGGGCAATACCTTGTACGACTGCACGTTCACCAACTGTGTCAGCTACTACTTCCACATCAAATGTTTTCAGATAACGAATACCGCCATGCACAAGTTTGGTCGAGCGAGAGGACGTCCCTTCTGCAAAATCTTGCATTTCGATCAATCCTGTTTTGATTCCTGATGCTGCAGCCTGGACTGCCACACCAGCACCAGTGATTCCGCCACCGATGATCAACAGATCCAATTCTTCTTGCTGCATTTTTTGAATGCTATCTTGTCTTGTCTTGTTTGAAAACATATGGATTTCCTCCTTATTCAAATGCTTGGGTAGCTTTTACTGCTTTTTTCCAGCCATTGTAAAGTTTTTCTCGGCGCTCTTCCTCCATTTGAACTTCAAATAGCTTGCCAGCTTCATAAAATTCACGGATCTCGTCTGTATCTTTCCAATAGCCGACAGCTAATCCTGCTAAAAATGCTGCCCCTAGTGCTGTTGTTTCCAAGTTTTCTGCTCGTTGGATCGGTACATTCAAGATATCTGTTTGGAATTGCATCAGATATTCATTATTTGCTGCACCGCCATCCACTTTCAATACAGGAATCTTGATTCCAGTGTCATCTTGCATCGTATCGATGATATCTCTCACTTGATAGGCAATCGACTGCAGAGTAGCTTTAATGATATCTTCTTTTGTCGTTCCACGTGTCAAACCAAACATAGCCCCTCGTGCTGCCTGATCCCAATAAGGAGCACCCAGTCCAACAAATGCAGGAACAACATAGACCTCATCTTCGTTTGTGGAGCGTTTTGCCGCGGCTTCCGAATCACTAGCCTTTTGCAACATTTGAAGACCATCTCTCAGCCATTGAATCGAAGAACCAGCCACAAAAATACTTCCTTCTAAAGCATAGTAAACCTTTCCATTTATACCGTAACCAATTGTCGTCAATAAATTATTTTTGGATAATTGCGGTTTTTCACCGGTATTCATGACAATAAATGAACCTGTACCATAAGTATTCTTGACCATACCTGGTTCGAATGCCATTTGTCCGAATAATGCAGCTTGCTGGTCTCCTGCCATCCCTGAAATTGGTGCTTCGCTTCCATAAAAATGATAACCTTGCGTATAACCATAAACTTCTGAGTTAGAAGTAACTTTTGGTAACATCACTCGAGGAATATTCAATAAATCCAAAATTTCCTGATCCCAATCTAGCTGATGGATATTGAACAACATCGTCCGACTGGCATTCGAGTAATCAGTAACATGTGCTTGTCCATCGGTCAGTTTCCATACTAACCACGAATCAATCGTTCCAAACATTAACTCGCCTTTTTCAGCGCGTTCTTGCGCACCTTCTACATGATCAAGAATCCAGCGAATCTTCGTTGCTGAGAAATAGGCATCGATCACTAGTCCTGTTTTTTCGTGGAAAAATTCTTGATATCCTTCATTTTTTAAGTTATCTGCAATTCCAGCTGATTGTCTGGATTGCCAAACAACTGCATGATAGATTGGACGTCCTGTATCTTTTTCCCAGATTACTGTTGTTTCACGCTGGTTCGTTATGCCAATCCCAGCAATCTGGTTTGGTTTGATCCCTGATTCGATGAAAGCTCCGGCAATAACTGACTGTACAGAATTCCAGATTTCATTTGCATCATGTTCAACCCAGCTTTCTTGCGGGAAATATTGCGTGAACTCTTTTTGAGAACTGCCGATATGTCTTCCTTTCTTGTCAAAGATAATTGCTCGTGAGCTAGTTGTACCTTGGTCAATCGCCATGATATACGTTGGTTCTGTCATTGTGATTCCCTCCATTATCTGCAAACGCTTTCTTTAACTGCTTTTATCATACTACTCATTTAAAAAAAGAAACTGTCAAAATTTTATTCTTTTTTTCTTTTTTTTGACAGTTTTTTATTATGATGCTAGTTTTTGATCAATTCTTTTCTTTTTTCAACATTTCTATTCTTCTTTTCAATCGGATAATGTCATAAGGCGACGCAAATTCTGATAGATAATATTCACTCTGTTGCTTGTTTCTCTGACAAAACGTTATGACCAAATCATAGTTTTTTCCTTCTTCATAACTTTCAATCTCAATACCGCTGACTCCTCTCAGTTCTCTGATCAGATACTGTTGGAAAGCAATACGGTAAATAGGCAAACTTTCTAAATCGATCCCTATCACTACTGGTTTCGCAATATAAAAATCGATCATCAAAAGAACATTGGCATACTGGATCATCAGATAACTAAGTGCACTGTCTTCGGCGCTTTTCCTTGGCAATTGCTGCATCGCTGTTTCCTGTAGTTTCTCCAATAACTGTGTTAAGGAATGCCCAAGCATTTTTTGCTGCTGCTCCAAAAGCCGATCACGCTCGTAGACTTCGATCTTTCCAACAAAGAAAAACCATTCATTGTTGATTTGTGAAATTTGGTAGCCTACTGCTTTTTCCTCTTTGATTTTCAAACGACGAGGACGATAATGCCATAGCATCGTTTCCCGAATATAAGTATCCAAAACAGCGGTGGGTAACTTTTTGCTCCGTGTCAAATCATATTGATAAAATATTTCTTCGTCGACTATCGAAAAAGAAACAAAAAAGCTGTAAAACATCATTGTTTCGTATACATTCAGTTCTGCTGCTGTTCGACTAAGATGCATCACGATGATTGGATCGATTGCTTGATAAAGCCGGTCCGACTGATAGAGTAATTTCTTTTCTTTCAAAGTTTCGTACGTACTTTTTTCATTCAATAGTCTTTTTTTCGTGATCCCGAGCCAGCAAGCAATCTGTGCTTCTGCTGATGCCGTAAACGTCGTTTCTAATACGCGGCCCAATCCTAGAATGAATGGTCTTTTTTCTGGTGTATTTTGCAAAAAAAGCGGTCGTTGATCTTCCGGGATATATTGGAATAATTCATAATAAAAATATCGGATCTGTAGCTCTTCTCCGTATAATTGTCCGTTTTTGATTTGTAATCCAAATTCCTCTAAGAGCTGGTTCAATTCTTTGATCTTTCGAAAAACAGAAGACTCACTGATATTAAACGCTGTCGCTAATCGAACGATGGATACTTGCTGGTGTTCTAATAAATAGACAAGCATTTTAAACTTCAAGCTTTCCTGTAATAAAAACAAAAGAATTTTTTCCAAACTGACATCTTCGTCCAACACAAGCAGCGCCTGATACTCGTTTCGCTGTACTTCTACTTTTTTTCCCATCATCCGTCCAATCAATTCAATATCTTCCAAATATTGATCAAAAGAGGTTTTTGACAGTTGGACATGCTCTCTCAATCCATTGATAGAGGCTGTTCCCCCTTGCAGAACAAGGTTTCGCAAAATCAGGATCTGTAACTGCTCTTTTCTTTCTAATAATGCTTCAATCTTCATAGGCAGTATTCGCCACCTTTGACCACACCATATTAGGTACACGATATTCTGGCTGGAAAAACAGCTCATGTTCTTCTAACTGTTCGAACGTCCAGCCTTCTTCTACTGCGATTGTCAGTTGATCAAGAAGATGGAACATTTCTTTTCTGCTTTGGAGCTGTGCTCCAAGAATCTTTTTTTCAGAATCAAATAGGAATTTGACTTTGACTTTGCTCTGGTTTATTGCTGCAAGCTTGTATTCCGCGTACCCTGTTTCAATTTTTTGGGGATAAAAAATGCTTTCTTCTTCTGTCATACCTACGCTTCCTAAGAAATAGCCAAACCACTGATTACCAACTGGTCGATAGGTTCCCTGATCCTTTGTCGCAGAACCACTAATTGTCTTGCTGACATTTCGCGCTGTACGGACAGCGTTATTTACTAGAGAAACGTACATTTTTTCATTTGTTGGGCGAAAAGTGACTTGGATTGCATCGCCAATTGCATAGACGTCTTTTTGAGACGTTTGCAAATAGTCATCTACCCAGATCGTTCCATCATCATTCAATGTTAATTGTTCTTCCCACATCTGATTGTTGGGGCGAGAATGGTTAGCCAGCAAAACAAGATCATAGTTTTCCCTTCTCCTTTCCGTCTCTACTACAGCGGTTTCATTTTCGGACAAAGATACGACTTGCTCTTCTAAGAAAAGCGATATCCCTTGATTTTTCATTTCCTTTACTAACGGCTCCGTCATTTCAGGGTCTAGGTAACGAAAAAGAATCGACTTTCGGCTTTCATAAAGATGGATTTGTGTTTTTCCTGATGCTAAGCCTTCAGCTATTTCGATCCCTGCTTGACCTGCTCCAATGATGGCAATTTTTT
Organism: Enterococcus sp. ZQ21; assembly: GCF_030053755.1. NCBI lineage: Bacteria > Bacillati > Bacillota > Bacilli > Lactobacillales > Enterococcaceae > Enterococcus > Enterococcus sp. ZQ21. Next base: position 364,131 of record NZ_CP125658.1, on the reverse strand, counting down.
TTGCATCCATGATCTTTTGCTGAAGAGCAGCTATGTTTTGTATCTTTTTAACTGGGTGAATGAACCTTGCTTCTGCAGGAACATTTCGAAAATTTTGATTTGAACCAGTCGCCAAAATCAAACGATCAAAATCCAGTTTGTCTCCGCCTGCTAAAACGACTTTCTTTTCTTCCAATCCTATTACCGTCTTTTCTGTGTAAACATGGATACGATAGCGGTCGATCAGCTCTTCTTTGGTGATCCAAAAAAGTTGTTTTTTACTGGTGACCTTTCCTTTTACTATCAGATTGAACCCGCTAGGAATCCACCCTAACTTCGATTGCTTTTCAATCAAATATATTTCACTTGTTGGTATCAATTGGCGAAGATAAATAGCCGCATGAATCCCTGCAAACGACCCGCCGACAATTACAATGTTCATCTGTATTCCTCTTTCTTATTAAGTGTGCGACTGCCAACATGGGCTGAAATCACAATGTTCTTAAACCATGTTTACTCATTCCTATGATCCATAGCAGCGTAGCAGAACACACTCTGTCCATCCTACCGTGTGACTAGGTCTGCTTCTCAGTAATAAATTAGTTGACCTAATTGAAGAGTATCATTTCTGAAGAGATGTTTCAAAAAATGTACTCTTAGAAAGGCAAAAAACTCGCCTTTTGCGTACCTCTGTCCAAATAGGAAACAGAAAAGAACGAAAAGACGTGTTTTAGCGTGTGTAATGTAATAGTTAGAATAGGCAAAACATTTTTATGCTGACAATTTTTAATGCTTTAATGCTTTAATGCTTCAACCACTACTTCGCCCAATTGATGAGCAGATTGAGGGTTTTGCCCTGTAAGAAGACGTCCATCGATTTGAACGACTTCTGAAAAAGCTGGACCTGACTGATAGTCAGCTCCTTTTTCTTTCAAAGCATCTTCTGCTAAGAATGGTACTTCATTCGTTGTACCATTGGCTTCCTCTTCTTCATTACTGAATCCAGTCACTGTGCGTCCAGCTAAAATAGACTTTCCAGATTCATCTGTAACTGGCAACAATCCGACAACACCGTGACAAACAGCTGAGACCAGTCCTTCATTTCGATAGATTTGTGAAGCAACTTTCCCAAGATCTGTTGCTTCTGGAAAATCCCACATTGTTCCGTGGCCACCAGCATAATAAACTGCTGCATAATCTTTTGCATCCACATCATCAGGACGTAAGGTATTTCCCAAGGCCCGATTTCTGAAATCTTCATCTTTATAATAGACCCAATCGATTTCATCCATATTCAAAACACTTTGCGGTTCTAAAGGTACATATCCGCCTTTAGGACTGACAAAATCTGCATCGATCCCATTTTTTACTAATACATCATAAAAATGAGTCAGTTCACTTAACCACAAACCTGTAGGACGCTCGATCTTTTCGTACTTTTCTACATTTGTTAATACGATCAATACTTTCATTTTCCCATCCTCTTTCTATAAAAATTGAGTTATTGATAACGTGCTTTCAAGAAATTATATAATGGACTTGGCAAATAAAGCTCTTTATATGCTTCTTCAAAAGGTTTCGTTACAAATTCATCCTCACGGTTTTCCAATAATTTCTCTGCCCAGTCAGGATCGACGATCATTTGCTGTCCAATTGCTGCAAGTTCTGCATATTTCAGTACTTGCTCTACGTCTTTGCGAGTACGGATGCCTCCGACACCAATTAAAGGGATCTTTCCTTGGATCGTGTCATGGACAGCTTCAAGAATCGACTGATCGCTGTATTTATCAGAACGGGCTCTTCGATCATACGCATTTAATGAAACATGCAGATAATCTAATTTTGTCTCACGTAATCGTTCAAGAAGCCAGATCGTGTCTTCAAAACGGATACCTGGTGTTTCATATTCTTCTGGCGAGAAACGATACCCTACGATGAATGGTTTTTTTGCATATTTTTCAACCGTTGAGAAAACCGTTGTTAATAATTCGTCAATAAAACGATAGCGATTTTCTAAGCTACCGCCCCATTGATCCTCTCGTCTATTCGAATGCGGAGAGAAAAATTGTTGGATCAAATACGTATTTGCTCCATGCAACTCGATACCATCAAATCCTGATTCAATCGCTCTGCGTGTGGCTTCGCCAAATGCTTGGATTGTTTCTTTGATTTCATTTTCACTTAATGCTCGCGGTGTTTCTGCATCAGGTCGTTCCGCTGCAACTGCACTTGCAGATACAGGCTGTTCTCCGGATAGAGTAGCTCGACTAGTCATTCGTCCACCGTGGAAAATCTGAACAATCGCTTTTGCACCTTCTCCTTGGATTGCTTTAGCTAGTTCACTTAACCGAGGAATCATTTCATCGTGAGCGATGCTCAGTTCACCTGGCCAGCCTTTTCCGATATCTTGGACATTTGCAGCACCAGTAATAACAGCACCAAGTCCTTTAGAACGTTGTTTATAATAAGTGATCTCATCTTCGGTGATCACTCCATTGAAGAAGCTGAGTTGTGTCGTCATAGGCGACAGCATCAATCGGTTCTTCAATTGAACTCCTGAAGGTAAAATAATTGATTGATCAAATTGTGACATTGTCATTCCTCCATAATTCACTCTGATTAACCTATCGAGAATCATCTATCATTAAACCACTCGGTTAGTTGTACATGCAACTAATTTGCTTAAAAAAATTTTTATTTTTTTTGTAACTTATCTGTTGCTTCATTCATTATCTCGGCTAATTCTTTACTTGCTTCATTTCCCAAGACTGCTTTGTACGACTGATGGAGTTCTTCCCAGCTACCATCGACTTCCTTAGTAATTTGGCGTCCTTGTTCTGTAAGATAAACTAATGATAAGCGCCCTTCGCTAACTGTTTTGACGTATCCTTTATATTCTAATTTTTCAACAAAACGAGCGATTGTTGAAGGCGCAGAATAGAGCATTTGTGCAATATCTTTTTGCGGTATACCATCTTTTTCTTTTAATATCAATAAAATAAATCCATAAGTTGGTGCCAGACCTGTTTTTCTAAACGCTTCATCCGCTAATTTATTCAATAGGCGATCTAGCTTTTTCACGCTAAAGAAAAGACATTCATCCAACGCTTTTTCAATTGGCTTTTCCATTTCATCCCCTCCATTGGCGTACATATCATAGTATGATTTTTATTTTTTGTCAAAAAACACGGAGTAATGACCGCCTCCTCTGTTTAGTTTTGAGAAAAAGAAGTTGTGACAAAAAATGTGTCACAACCTCTCGGTAATACGTTTCAATCAAATAAGCTTTTCTTTATTTACTTCCACCACAAATGCTTCATATGGTCGTAACTCAACTTTGCCGTCTGGTAACTGTTTCAGAGGATAATTTGACACAATAATCCTTAAAGCTTCACGTGGAACAGTGAACACCTGTTTTTCACTGGACATATTGCAAACAACGAGCCATCGCTGATCTTCATATATGCGAGAATAGGCAAAGACATGCTCTGGCGTCTCTTCTACTAATTCATAGTCTCCCCAGACGATGATGTCATGTTTTCTACGCAAATCGATCAATTTCTTGTACATATAAAAAACAGAATCTTGATCTGCTAACGCTTCTTCTGCATTGATTTCTTTATAATTTGGGTTGACTCGAAGCCATGGAATTCCAGTAGTAAACCCAGCATGTTCACGGGCGTTCCATTGCATAGGCGTCCTAGCATTGTCTCTTCCTTTCGCATTGATTGATTCCAAGATTTCCTCTTTTGTAAATCCAGAAGAAATCCTTTCGTTATACATATTGATTGTCTCAATATCTTTTGCTTCCGAGATATCATCAATTGGGCAATTCGTCATGCCTAATTCTTCTCCTTGATAAATATAAGGAGTGCCTTTCATCATATGAAGCAAGATAGCAAACATCTTGGCACTTTCTTTTCGATACACATCGTCATTTCCCCAACGAGAAACAATTCGCGGAAGATCATGATTATTCCAAAATAAACTATTCCATCCTTCATCACCCAAAGAAGTTTGCCATTTCGATAATACTTTTTTCAGTTCAGAGATACTCAAAGGTTTTAAATCCCATTTGTCTTTGCCTTCTTGCTGATCTAATCCTATGTGTTCGAATTGGAAGATCATGGATAATTCATTTCTTTTAGGATTGGAATAAAGTTTAGCAATCTCGGTAGTTGCTCCCCATGTTTCGCCAACGGTCATCAGATTTTTGTCGCCAAAAGTTGCTTGATTCATTTCCTGAAGATACTCATGCAGTTTAGGTCCATTACTTGTGATTTCTTTATCCGGTTCTTTGCCAATCATATCGATCACGTCCATACGAAAGCCGCCAATACCTTTGTCGATCCAGAAATTCATCATTTGATAAATCGCTTGGCGAACCTGTTTGTTTTTCCAATTCAAATCAGGTTGACGCTTGCTATACAAGTGCAGAAAATATTGCCCTGTTTGCTCCTCCAACTGCCAAGCAGGTCCACTGAATATCGAGCGCAACCCATTAGGCTCCTCTCCATTGACTGGATCACGCCAAATATAGTAGTCACGATAAGGATTTTCTTTGTTTTTGCGCGCCTCAATGAACCACGGGTGTTCATCAGAAGTATGATTCACCACCAGATCCATAACGATACGGATGTTTCTTTTCTTTGCTTCTTCAATCAGTTCCTCCATTTCTTCCATCGTACCGAATTCTGCCATGATTGCTTGATAATCGCTGATATCATAGCCATTGTCATCATTTGGAGACTCGTACACCGGCGAAAGCCAAATCACATCAATGCCCAAATATGCCAGATAATACAATCTGGAAATAATCCCTTGCAAGTCTCCAATCCCATCTTGATTTGAATCTTGAAAACTTCTTGGATAGATTTGATAAACAACTGAATGGTGCCACCATTTTCGTTCCATGATTTCCCTCCTATAAATGGATGTTTCTATTTTTCGCTTAATCATCTAGTTTAGTTTCTTCTACCAAAAATTGTAACGCTTTCAAATAGTCATTGCACCTTGTTATCGGTAACAGAATAACACAAAAAAACAGCTGAGGAAATTTCCTCAACTGTTTTTTGAAAGGATTGATTGATGCAGGGAAGAACGCTGATTTCACAATCTCTTTATAAACGGTGTTCACTCAGCTGTCCCTCGGTATTAGCTCCAAAAACGGTAAAATATGAGGAACTATTTTTTCGTTTTTTTCTCTAATACTCAGGCCAGAACGCTGATTTCACAACCTCTTTATTTCACATTCAATATCCACATGAATCCCACGAATACAAAGAACAGACCATACATGATTGGAGATACTTCTTTTCCTCTTTTAGCCGCTAACATCGTAATTGGATAGAAAATAAAACCTAATGCAATCCCATCTGAAATACTATAAGTTAAAGGCATGCCAATCAAGATTAAGAATGAAGGGATCGCGATTTCTAATTTTCCCCATTCGATTTGACGTAATGATTGAGCCATCAAAACACCTACCATGATCAATGCTGGTGCAGTTACTTGTGAAGTAACAACTGACAGTAATGGAGAAAAGAACAAACCTAACAAGAAGAAAATCCCTGTAGTAATAGCTGTGATTCCTGAGCGTCCTCCAACAGCAATCCCAGCTGATGATTCTACGAATGCACCAACAGGAGAAGTACCTAATAAGGAGCCCGCAAGCATAGCTGTTGAATCAGAAGCTAAAGCTTTCCCTACACGAGGCATCTTGTTGTCTTTCATAAAGCCTGCTTGATTTGCTAATCCAACTAAAGTTCCTGCTGTATCAAAGAAAGTCACAAGCAAGAATGTTAGTACTACGACCCACATTTGAAGAGAATTGATGTCCCCTACATGTTTTAACGCAACTAAAAATGTTGGTTTCAAACTTGGTGCTGCAGCAACAATTTCAGAAGGCATTGGAATCAAACCTGTGACCAGACCTAAAATCGTTGTAGCTGCCATCCCGATGAAAATGCCACCTGGTACACGTCGAACAAGCAAGATAGCCGTGACGACTAATCCAAAAATCGTCAACCAAGTAGAACCAACGTTGAGTGATCCTAATCCTACTAATGTAGATTCATTCGAAACGATGATGCCACCTTCGCTCAGACCAAGGAAAGCAATAAATAGACCGATACCACCAGAAATCGCATATTTCAAATCTGCTGGGATCGCATCAATGATCATTTCCCGCAGTTTGAAGATTGTAATCAAAATAAAGATCAAAGAAGCAACGAATACGCCGGACAATGCTGTTTCCCATGGGATCCCCATCCCTAAACAAACAGAATAAGCAAAGAAAGCATTGATCCCAAGAGCAGGTGCCGTTCCAATTGGATAACGGGCTAATACCCCCATCAAAATACAGCCGATCGCACTGGCTAATGCAGTCGCAGTGAACACCGCTCCTTCATCCATTCCAGAAGCGCCTAATACAGTTGGATTTACAAATAAGATATAGGCCATTGAAATAAATGTCGTAAATCCTGCCAGTACCTCACGTTTTACCGTGGTGTTCAATTTTTCTATTTCGAAGTAGGAAAGTATTTTTTCCTTCATCTTCCATCCCCCTAAATCCGAACATTATAAATAAAGTCCGTTAAAATTTCGATTGATTAATAAAACAACGTGTTTTATCATATACTAAAACAAAACATAAGTAAACAAAAAATTCGGATTTCAAGCAAAATCCGAACGTTCCATCTGATCAAATCCCTTTATCTCAAAGTCCATGAACATTCACTTTGGATCAAAAGAATTTCTTTATTGTGTTAAAAAAGTTTCTTCATTCTAGTATCAAAATCAATAGTGTGATTTGACTTTACCATTTCGTTTCTGCTCTTCTTTGATGAATTCTTTTGTATCGATAGGATTTAGGTTATTTAGTCCGCCAAAACCTGTATCGACCATTTTTCCCCAGCCTTTTGTCTTCTTTTTCCCTGATTTGAGATTCCTTGCTCGAAGCTTCTCACTATGTTTTGCTCGCCGATACTTCAAATAACCTTCTAGCCTTCCCATTAGATCCACTGTTTTTCCTCCTTTTTATTCAACCAGACGACTCAGCTTTTCCTATAACAAAATAATTGCCTTCAGGGTCCGAAAAATTGAAAGTCAAGACGCCATTGTTGTCTGTGATTTCTCCAGGTTCGTCCATGTTCTCATAAATAGTTTCAAATTCATTCGTAAAAAAGACTAAAGAAGGTGGCGGTCCCAATACTTCTGGTGAAAACTTCTGCACAAATACTTTTGGAAATACACCTAATTCTAATTCTTTTGAGATACTCAGTACAATACTCTTAAATTCTTCTGGCAATTCGATCGTTTCTGACATTTCTGCACCAATTTTTTCTACAAAGAATCGGCAAATCATCTCTACATCATTGACATAAAGCATCACACGTGTTTTTTGTATCATCGTTTGACCCTTCTTTCTAGTTGATTTTCTTTCCTCTATAAACTGATTCCATTATATCACGAAAGCGCGAACACCTTGTGTTTGATCCTATTCAAAAAAATAAAGCAATAGTTTCTAGACTTGATGTACTCCATTAATTTTTTCACAAAAAAAGAACGGCAATGAATGCCGCTCTTCTTTTTTCGATTTTTTTTATAATTCTGCTTCTGATTCATCTTTGGTTAGTGTGTGTCTGACACTGGACACGCCAAAGGTTTGATCGATTTTTTCCTTCAACGCTTCGATTGCCTGTGCGCCGCGTGCCGCTTGTTCAGCATTGATAGATTCAATGACCAGCACCGTTGCTTGCGTTTCTTCCGTCAGCATCGTTCTTTGGGCTTCACGCCAGTTGAGACAGCGACAGATTGCTCCTTGTTCATCATAGTAGATGATTTCTTCCGGAAGTGCCGGAGCATCGGAATCTGCACCTAAAGGCAGGAATGATTCGCCACCTTGGGCTTTTCCTAGATGCAGATTTCCTGAAATCTTTTCGATATCTTCTCCGCCACAAGGTACGCCAAAAGACAAGGAAATACTATTATAAATATCTACAAGCGGATTGATTGGGAAAAATTCCCGTTCTTGATTTGCACGTTTCAGTAAAGCTTCAATAGAAGAACGTGCACCTTTTTTAGTCTTGAATGTGGTAAAAGCCTGACGCCACTGAGCAATGACTCCGTTTTGGCTGAATGTTTCTTCCGTAAGGTAATTTCTTGCTTCTTTTGCCGCGCTATTCAATAATTGATGATACATTTCTTCATTTTCTTCTGTTACGTGATTATCGATACCACTCACGGATAAGATTTCGATGGTTGCTTCAGGAAATACTTCCCAGAAATCGGCATCCACTATTACTTTTTTCATATGTTCACACCTCTTGATTAGAATAATTGTTTGATGAATAGATAGTCTGTTTGGGGATCATCTCCCATATAAAAAACATGTTCACTGTACTTGGTAAATCCTCTTTTGCGATAGAAAGCAAGCGCAGCATCGTTATGTTCCCACACACCGAGCCAAATAGCTTTTTTTTGCTTTTCTTTTGCTTTTTCAATAGCTGTATCTAGTAAAAATGTACCGATACCTTGATGTTTAAATTTTTTTCGTACATAGATTCGCTCGATCTCTAAAAAATGATTATCCATTTCCTCAGATTGACTCGTTCCTATATTTAGTTTCAGGTAACCCGCAGGCTCTTGGTCGATACTTACTAGTAAAAAATCGGTTTCTTTCTCTTTTAGCTCTTCTGTAAGTTTTTCTGGCGCATAAGCTTGTCTCAAGTAAGCAGCTAGATGCTCCGGCGAATTATCTTTTCCAAATGTATCTGTAAATGTTTCGATACTGATTTGTTGTAGTAAGTCTACATCTAAAGGCGTCATTTTTCGAATTTCGTATTTATTCACGGCTTCTTCCTTTCAATAGATCCTTTTATTACCTTTTTTGACAAAATTCCAATCTTCGCTAACATTCTTGCATACTTTCTTTAAAAGATATTCCAATTGTTTTGCTTCCTCGTCAGACAGACCATTTAATGCGACTGCATTAGAGTAGTTGTTTTCTCGGATGATGAAAGGATAGATTTCTGCTCCTTTTTTAGTCGGATAAAGTTTCTTGATTTTTTTATTTTCTTTATCTTCCAAACGTTCGATCATCCCATTGGATTCTAATTTCTTGATTGCTCGTGCAGTCGTTGTACGATCTACTTTGATCATTTCTGCTAGTTTTTCTTGGATGATTCCTGGATTTTCGCAAATACGTACTAAATAAAGATACTGCCCTCTTGTTAAATCAACTTCTTTGAATTCGATATTGCTGATAGAATCCAACGCTCGGGCAATCATTCCAATGTCTCGAAGAATTTCAGCCATTTCACCCCACCTTTATTTTGTTTGTAAGACTAGTTTACCTCTTTTTGTTGCAAATGCAACTATTTTTTAATAAAAGAACGAGTTATTTTTTAGAGAACTCGCAGAGTAAACAGCTTTCTTCTTTTACGAAAAAACTCAATCGCAATAGAGCTGATTTTTGTTTTCTAAAATAAGCAACTGCTTCTTTGTTGTTCGTTTTTCTGATAGCTTTGGCAGCTCTTCTATACTAAAAAATCCCATGTCGGAAGTTTCATTGTTCTCAATAAATTTTGCATCTTCGTCGTGGATCGTACAAGCAAAAACAAGCTTATAATACTGAAAAAGCTGCGGAATATCTTTTTGTTTATTCGTATCAAAAACCGCTTGCAGCTGAGTAGATTCTACTGTTAAACCCGTTTCTTCATAGACTTCTTTCCGCACGTTTTCTTCAGGGGACAAACCTATTTCGGCAAATCCGCCTGGCAGTGACCATTCTCTCGTCCGTTTATCTTCGATTAGTAGGATCTTGCCGTCCTTTCTGATATAGGCACGAACATCGACTTTTGGTGTGGGATGACCTTCTTCAATAACTGTAAGTGCTTTTATTTCTTCGAAAGTTTCTTTTCCTATTTCACTGATCAATTCCAATGAGATCGTCCGAATCTCTTCAAATCGTTCTTTATCGAATACATCTTTTCCATAATACAGACCAGCTTGAGAAAGTGCGAGCAGTCTTTTGTATTGAGCCAACTTGTTATTCATTCTCTTCCCTTCTTTTCAGTAAATGTATGACTATGTAATCAAGTATAGAAGACTGACCTAATTACGGCAAATAAACACAAGGAAATCGGCAATAAATAAAAGAATATGAAAAAATATTTTAGAACAAAAAGACATTTGGCTCCTCTGGGGACCAAATGTCTTTTTTATTATCTGTCACTATCAAACCATTTCTTCGTTACTTATTGTCATTGATTTCTTTTTCTAATTTATCCAATAGTGGAGTGTAATCCACTTGAGTATAGTCTGTTACATCAAATTCATATAGTGTTCCTAACTGAAATTCGTCATATTTTCGGTCAGTGATGATTTTTTTGAATGCTTCTTTCGTAATATGATTCGTCCCTTTCGATCGATCTTCCAATATGTCGCCATAGTGATAATGATCCATGATATAGCTCAAATGACGATCTGGTTCACGATCACGTTTGTACCGACGTTGCCATAACACTTCAAAGTCTGCTGTTAGGCGAATCGTCATTACCTGATATCCGTATCTTTCTGCTAATTCTTGGAGTCGATTTTTTTGCTTATCACTAAAAGGATACTCTGACACAATCACTTTCTTTCCTGCTTCCATATACAGATCAAGTGCTTTGTAATAGAAAGGATAAACTTTCGTCCTTTCTTGTTTCGCCCGTTCTTCCAAGTTGTTAAAACCGATGGATTCTGCATAATATTCCTTGATTTCATCGAGCGTGATGGCATACATATCTGGAAATCGTTCCCGTAGTTTATTCATAAGATATGTTTTTCCTGTACCAGGACTACCAGCTAGAAGAATGAAATACTTTTTCATCTCATTTGTTTCCTAAGTTAATTGGACTTTCCAAGTTCATAAACAGTCCAATCTTATGCTTGACAATTTCTTTTACTGCTTCATTTGCTGGAATCACATTATGGCGAAGAGACTTGTTGATTTCTGTTTCACTAAAGGTTCCTTTAGTCACTTTTGTCCAGTTGACTAAAAGCTCCGTTCCAACATTGAATTTGCGGATCCCGTTATTGATCAATTCGGGATAATCTTCTTCTTTCACACCTGTTCCGCCATGGATAACGAGGGGGACATCGACTACTGCATCGATTTCTTTCAGCAAGGGAATGTTCACTTCTGTTTTTGATTTGAATTGTCCATGATTCGTACCGATAGCAATAGCTAATGCATCCACACCTGTAACTTCTACAAATTTCACTGCGTCTTCCGGTCTTGTATATACTTTGTCATTTTCAGCGACATGGATTCCTTCTTCTGTACCGCCGATCGTTCCAAGTTCTCCTTCTACGGAAACACCGTGTGCATGGGCATATTCTACCACTGCTTTCGTCTTCAAGATATTTTCTTTGAAAGGCAGATGGGACCCGTCATACATGACAGAAGTATATCCGCTATCGATTGCTTCTTTGATATCATCAAAGTCTCGGGCGTGGTCTAAGTGTAAGACTGCATCAACCATTTCTTCTTCTGCAATAGCTGTCATTACATTGACTAACACATGCATACCGATATATTTTGCGGTGTCGACACTTGTTTGAATAATGATCGGCGAACCCATTTCTTTTGCTGCGCCTAGCATGGCAGGAAGCATTTCTAGGTTATGCGTATTAAAAGCTCCAACTGTAAAATTCAATTCTTCTGCTGTTTTTGTTACTTCTTTCAATGTTGTATACATCTTTTATTGCCACCTTATCTTTTTATTTGTTTCCTTTGATCGTTACTTGTTTTGCAATTTGTCGCATCTCATCCATTTTGCCCATGTAGTAATCGATTCCTTGATCATCACCCGCACGAGCAGCATCTGCACGCTTCTGGTTATAGAGGCTCATCAGTTTTTTATACCCCTCTCCGATCGTCTGTTTATTTTCCAAGCTCTTTTCTAAATATTGGATGGCTTGATCGTTCTCATACAATTCAGAAAATTTAAGTCCAACTTGTTCGTAAAGTTCCGCTAATTTGGGCTTCTCTTGGGTCGTTGAAATCTCTTGGTTTAATTGTGTAATCTCTGATTGAATCTTTTCGGTCGCTTCTGGCGAGAGGATTTTTTCCTCTTTTATCGATCTTTTTTTTGGTTCATTTTCTTTTTTCTTAAAAAATCCGAACATCATTTTCCCTACTTTCAATTAAAATGCTTTCAAAATTGGGCTTAAGATCCAGGCATATAAGAGTGCGGCGGCTACTGTATCTACATCGGTTGCTGTAGCATTGATGAACCCCATCGAATTAAAGATCGTTACTAGCAAAGCAGGCAATAGTGTGATAAAAAAGCCATGAGCAATACCGCCAATGATCGCTCCTCGACGTCCGCCAACTGCGTTACCAAATATCCCCGCTGTTCCTCCGGCAAAGAAATTCGTTAGCATACCTGGTAAAATCATCGCTAAGCCGAACATCGGCAAAGTGAACATGGCAATAATCGTACCGATTGTTGTCGTAATGAAACCTAAAATAACAGCATTTGGGCTATAGGGAAAGAAAACTGGACAATCTAAGGCAGGAATCGCATCAGGAACTAATTTCATAGCTATCCCTCGAAATGCCGGCACGATTTCACCTAACAGTAGAAGTACACCAGCTAGCAATACATACACACCTACTACGAATTGGATGGCTTGCAAAAAGGCAAACATGATATAGTTTTGATCTCCTGATAATTCAGAAGCGAATGGTTCACCGGCAAACAAAACAGTGATGATATATAGTGGGACCATCACGACCATGACAGACAAATAAGTATCTTGCAGAAACTCGAAATGCGTGGGCAATTTGATATCTTCAATCGATTTTTTATTTTCACCTTTCTCACCAAAAAGCTTAGACACACCAGCTTCAAATAAGTATCCAATCGTACAAAAATGCCCTAAAGCAATATCATTCGATCCTGTAATCTTACGTATAATTGGTTGCGCTACTGCTGGCATAGCAATGGCGAAACAAGCTCCGATAAAACCACCGACTAAGATCAATACGATCCCTCGCAGACCGGCGAAATAACCAAAGACCGTCGCCATCCATAAAATGGCTTGACCAGTTAGAAAAATGTACTTCCATTTTGTGAAACGAGCCAAAATAATATTGAATACAAAAATCGCTAAGAACGTCAGTGCAATATCTCTACCTAAACCTAAATCATTCATTGCTTGACCATTGATAGACTCAATAGAAGGGATGATTCCTTGCATATGAAATCCTTCAGTAAAAATTTTTCCGAAATAAGTTAAACTTCCAACGATGATACTCGAACCGGCACTCAACACTTGGAATCCTAGGAGTGTCTTTAACGTGCCAGAAATGACTTGTCCTGCTGATTTCTTCTGCAGCAGTAGACCCAACATAGCAATCAATGCAATGGTGATCGATGCCTGAGTCAAAATATTTTCGATGATAAAATTGATAACGCCCATGTTTTTATCCTCTTTTCTTTTTTATTTAGATAACTCCCTTATCTTGTAGAACTGGGGTGATTTTTTCTTCAATTTCATTTTTCGAGACAATATTTTTCAAATAGATCATCGCTGTTTTAGGATCGACTGAGAATTTTTCGAACTGCGAGCGAAAATTTTCTGCTGTGATGATCACATCTGGTTTCATGGACACTGCAGAAGAAATATCACAATGGTCCAGTTTGGCTTCTACTCCTAATTTGTTCAAAACATCCTCAGCAGACATCTGTGCTGCAAAACTGCTTCCTAAACCTGCGCCGCATACGAATAAAATGTTCAATTTGTTCATCTTTGTTCTCTCCCGTATCATTTATTATTTTTCAACTACTGAAAAAGCAGTTGTTTGAAATCTTCAACATTTGTGCACTCGATCAATCGATCCAACTTCTCTTCATTGTTGATCAGTTCGATCAGTTCTTTCATGATGTTCAGATGCGAGTAGGAATCTACTGCCGCTAAACAAAAAATAATCTTTACTGGATCCATTTCAGGATTACCGAAATCGATTGGTTGCTCAATCGTAGCTACGCTGACTCCTAACTTATTGACCCCATCTTCTGGTCGAGCATGGGCTAGCGCCATGTGTTTGCCGATCACGATATATGGCCCGTATTCATTCACTGCGCGAATCATCGCTTCGACATAGCGTTCTTCAACAATGTTTTCTTTGACCAATGGTTTAGCAGCTCGTTCAATCGATTCCTCCCAAGTAGCGGCTTTTTCTTTGATCATGATATTGCTGTCCGTCAAAATATCTTTTAACATAGGCTGGATCTCCCTTTTGTTGATTTCTAGATTGTTTATTTCAAATAATTTTTCCAACTTGCCATAGATGATGCGATCTACTCGGCCACCACTTTCTTCCATGACACCGATTATTTGAGTGAATAACTGCGTTGATTCATGACTGTTAGGTTTTAACCGCTGCAGTTCTTCATTTCTTTTCAAAAAGTCTTCTATAACTAAAATATTCGTCTCAGTTAAAATTGGATCGATAACTAAAAGCGGCTTATTGCGATAATTCAATTGAAAGGTGCTGAAAATCAGATCGACATCCAGTTTATCCACTAATTCGATTTCTTTTGAACTTAAAACTGCAGTAATCTCGATTTGAGGAAATTTTTCTTTCAGATTTTCTGCTAACAGATTCCCGGTAGCCATGCCGTGATTACAGACAACAACTGATTGATAAACATAATTCAGGTCTCGCTTGATCACACTGGCAATCGTCGAAAAGTGGATGACAAGAAAAGCTATCTCGTCCTCCAGTATCTTGCCGCCGATTACTTCTTCGATCGTAGGAACAAAATGAGTGACTGCGCGGTGGATTGGAAAATAATTTGTTCGGATGTTTTCTTTCAATGGATTCATGACTTGAATAGCATGCTTGATTCTTATGATCAGTGCAGCCATGTGTTTATAGAGATTTTCGAATAAAGCTTCTTCTTTTAGATGAAAAGGTATGTGTGTCTCGTTCTCTACAAATTGGATCAATTGGATCGTTAGTAGTTGAGCTTGTACCCACTCAATCGAATTGGAGATATCTCTAGCATTGAACGTCTCGATAGTGAAACGAAGATAATTTCTTTCTACTTGTGGGACATTGTTCAATTGAAATTCCGTAATCATGTAGTCGATAAATGCAGAGAAGCTGCTGTCTTTTATTTCTGTATTTTTCCAATTAATGGCGGAGATGAATTCATGTTTCCTGATTCGCTGGATCCAGATCAATGTAAAAAGCAGAATTTGCTTTTTATAAATATCATCCTCTTGTTTTAACAACTTATTGGAATAGATCTCCTCTATTTTTTTGATTTCCACCAAAGGAAAATAATGGAAAAAGATTTTTTGAGCCGGTGTTAGTTGCGCATCTTGATTCATAAAGAAGTCGGTCATCCCCAGATTCTGATTGATAAAATCATAGATCATCGTACGGATAGATCGTTCTGAACCTTTATAAACCAGTCCCTGCTTTCCATAACTGACGATCTCGATTCCGTAACTGACCAGTGTTGCTCGTAATCGTCTCATATCTTCATCTAACGTACTTTTAGAGATTTGAAATTCTTCTTCTTTTTTGTTTAGATGGATCGGGTTTCGGCTGTAAGCAATGGCTAAAACTAAATCAAAAATACGTTCCCGCCGATTCAAAAAGCCGTCTTTCACCTCTTTTATTTCAGTTTCTAATCGAACTTGCTTGTCATTCTCCAGTTTCAACGAAAAACCTTTGTTGCGAATTGTTCTGATTTCCGGAAGCTTTTTACTACTCAACCAGATATTCGCTTCAAGAACTTCCTGAAGGATCGTCCGCTGACTGACATTGAATTCAGCTGCTAGACGTTCCGCTTTTACTGGATATTGGGCTGTCATGATTCTGTGAAGTATTTCAATTGTTCTTGTTTTCATAGAAATGATCTCCTTCTGATTCCAAGTATATGGTTCCGCTTACATAATAAAAAGTAGATATTTCTGCCACTTGAAGTGGAAAGAAAGTAAGCCTAGCAAACAAAAAATAAGCCGTATGCTTTTTCAACTTCTCAATGAAAAAGACATACGCCTATTATTACAAAAATTTTGCCCATCTATACAAAAAAGAGGTCATGAAAAAGCTGTCCTGCATCAAGTAAGAAGAACAGCCAAACAAAAATAGTGCTTCCTATTTTTCGTTTGGTTGAGCTTATTACCGTAAATGTAAGCTTTTGAACACCATTTAGTGGAGAGGTTGTGACAGAGAGGTTCAGCCTTGAGCGATAAGAAGCGATTTTGAAAAATAGCTTCCCATATTTTACAAAATCGTGCCTTATTGCCGATAGGCTATCTCTGGAACACCGTTTATTCGAAAAAGGAGCTGCGACAAAATTTTTGTCACAGCTCCATTCATAAATATTTCCTGTCAATCCAGCATAATCGGCTGAATAAAATCGGCCTGCCATCTTTTTTCTTTCTCAGAAAAATCAAAATACCATATCTGAGAGAAATACTGTCGTTGCGTCGTACTTCCTGAGATCAAGCGTCCATCTTTTCGATCAACTAAATAATCACAGCATCTGAAATCAATTCGGATGGCAAAACTATTCTCGTGGATCTGTCGATAATTTCCTACTTCCTGAATAGTTACTTTTTTAGTATGATTTCTTACACCGTCTGCTTTGTTTTTTTGCAGAACTTTCTGATGTTCGGCAAACAGCTTGTCTGTATAACAGCTTCTGGCTTTTTCAGGAGTTTCTTCTTCCCAAGCGGATTGGATCTTCATGAATATCTTTTGGATTTCCAGAAACTGTGCTTTCTTTTCTTTAGCCGTTCCTGACATGCGGGACAATATCTCCGCTTTCAGCCTTTTCTTTTGTCTTTTATTCTTGACAATAGAAAAAGCGGAAACCCCTCCTACTGACAAAACAGCTAATGCAAGAAATCCCGTTTGCTCATAACTAGAAGGACCTGTACTTGGACCATAATACCCATAAGAATCTCTGCCGTAAGAACGACTGCCAAAATAACTGCCCCCATATGAACGACCGCCAAATGAACTTCTGCCCGAACTTCGACCGCTAGATGTTCCGCCGCCATGACCACCTGCGACAGCGAATCCTTGGGTCGGCAAAGCAAACAAACATAACCCCACTAACAAAATGATTGCTAAATAATTGATTTTTTTCATTGTCTTCCTCGTTATCTTTTATTACAAAAAACTATTTTTATCATAGCCTTGCCGAAAAGAAGAGTCAATAACCAGATGCATAAACTGTTTTTTTAGCAGTTTTGTCTTAATTTACTCATTGAGTAACAGCGGACAGACATATGTGTTGGCAGCCCATATTTCCTCTATCTTCAGCATGAACAAGCTGGCAGACAAAAGATCTGCGCTTCCTCCAGGAGAGATTTGGTTTTCCTGACAAAAGTGCAACAGTGCTATAAATGGACGATTTGGTAAAGCACTTTGACTAGCAGCATGAGCAAGTTTTTGCATTTCCACTAACGTTTTCTGATCACTGCGATGCAATACGCAGGTGTCATCTAAGGAACTCATCAAAACTAACAACATATGCATTTGTTTCTGTACATCAGAATCATTATCTAGCTCCTTAGCAGCTTGGATTGCAAGCCTGATATGCGGATAACCCAACACTGCTTCTTCATATGCACCATTTACGCCGTATTTTTGCTTCACCGTATACCCATGAGTGGTTTTTTTATGACGATATTTTGTATCAGGAAAAGCAGCAAGCTTGCTGACATCACCGAGTATTTCCGTTAAAGAAAAAGGCTGTTCCATACTGATTTTTTGTGCAGTCACACTGGTCAATAGCCCCATTGCCCAAATCACTCCTTTATGGGTATTGATGCCATCTGTAGCAATCAACATCGCTTTTTCCGCTTTCCGTCCAATCTCAGCAATCTTTTCTCTTAACTCCTGATCGATAGCATGTTGCCATGCTATTTGAGCCATTTCTTCAAAAAAAGGAGTCAGCGTCTTCGCAGACTTAAGAAATAAAGCATAGTCCATATCGGAATGTGCACCCGCATCCAGTGCATCCACTAATCCAGGTTTTGGGCTTAATGTTACTTCTGCGAGCAATGCTTCCTCTACCAACGCAGCGAGTTGCTGAGTCACTGCTTTTTTTCGTTCGTCATTTATCATGACACTCACTCCTTCTTTCTATTACTTGTTGAACCCTTTTTTGATGGCTGCCCAAATGATGTGAAGCAACCAGCTTAAAGCAAATGCACAACTTGACGTCATTAGATAAGCTACAAGAATCATGACTCCTGAAGGTAACTGCAGCCAACTATCTTTAAACAATAACAACAGTACTTGGAAAACAAATACATTGGCTAAATACGTACGGTAAGCATAAACAGACAACCATTTGAACAATGGTAATTTTGGCGAATCATTTACAATCATTTTTGAAGCGCCCATGAAGACAGCAAAGATGATGACTAAGCTGTACAAACTTTGGATCGTATTCAAGTAAGGCGCATTCGCAAAGCTCAAGTCTCCTGGGTGTGCGAGCAATGAACGGACAGAAAAGAACGCGATAACTAAGGCAACAGGTAAAAAAAGATAACGTACTCTGTCCAAATATTGATAGACTTTTTCGTGATAAACAAATGCGGCTACCCCATAAATCCCGTAAATCATGAAACTAGCAACAAACCGATCTAACAAGTACCAGCCGTCATGATAAGGACCAGTCAATACTTGTGTTTGATAGAACAGATACCATGCAACATATAAAATCGTTGAACCAATCAATACTGGCCATACATATTTTTTATTAGCAAATACTTTGTAACCGAGCCAAACAAAAAACGGCATGAACAATTGAATCTGCAGCATCATCACGGTATACCATAAATGAGGCGCTCCATCACCTGTGACATATTTCAGTAAAAAGCTTGCAGTATCCGTATACGGAGTTTGTTGTTGGACTGCTGGAAATAGCCAAAGATAAGCCGTCGTCCATAGAAGATACGGAACGACTAGTTCAAAAAACTTTTCTTTCAAAAATTCCCAATAAGACAAATGCTGACTTGTTTTTACCATATTATAGACAATTGCAAAAATAAACATTGGTGCTGTGTATTTAACGATGACGTAAAAGGTACCAAGAAAAGCTGTATTTGTTGCGCTGTGGCTGTTTGCCAAAGCAAAGCTCAATATCGTTTGCATCATAACAGCCGTTACAGCTGATACTTTCTGGAAGTCACTTACGTTGATTTTGATTTTTTTGTTTTCAAACATCTCTTTCTCTCTCTTTTTCTTTATTACCAAAGTTCTTTGGTTAATTTAGGTCCTTCGACTGTTTTCAATAGAATTTTTTTCTCTGGCTCTCTCAAATACTCTTTTAGTGAAAATCCGCCTTGCCGAGTCACTACTTGGGTATCGAATTGCTCAAAAAAAGCAGGATGCGATCGAATTGCCTGAATTGGCAATTCAATCGGAGAATCTGCGTACAGCAGCAAATCAAAATCACTGGTTTCTTTTACTGCCGGAATCCCAGTTGATAATTCAAATCCTAAGCTGCCGCCGATTCCCCACTTGCATCCTGATAATATGTTTCTAGCAGCATGAAATTGCTGATAAACAGGATAATCCATGATTTTCTCTTGTCTATACGATTCTTGTTCGATGATGTCCCACGGATGAATGACTTGTTTGACAGCATGTTTTGAGATTTCTGTTGCCCATCTCTGATTACGGGCAGGGCCACGTAATCCAATCGGTAGTATTTCGGCGTGATCTGTCAACGCACGACGGACTGTTCCGAACATCTTTTCAGTGAGAACGACCCATTCAGGCAAGGGGAACCTTTCTATTTCATGTTTATCAAAAAGAACAATATCATGTGCTTGAATCATTTTTTATGCATCCCATTCTTCGTCCATTTTGGCACGGACTTTATTTGTTTCGACACGTCCGAATGTTTTGGCTGTTTCGTTCGTGTATCGATTTGTCAGCATCGTGTCATTTGTATTGCGGACATCTTGAATGGCTTCATTAATTGCTTCGATGACATTGTTGACATTTTGTTCTGAAGCAGCTTGGTCGGTGATATCTTCTAGGAAATGATAGATCGCTCCTAGTTTTGTATAATTATTAATATCGTAAGCGATAGCTGGAACTTTTTCAGCAGCTGCTTCGATTTCAGCAACCGAACGTTTTGTCACACGTGCAGCACTTTCTTTAGACATCGCTTGGACAGTGATTTCTTTATTGTTTAAAGCAATCAAGCGGCTTGATTGTAATCCATGCGCTAAAAATGCACCTGAAATAGCATTTCCTGCAATCAATCCAATAACTGGATGTCCAGCTTGACGGAGTTTTGCATAAGCAGCAGCACTATTAGCCAAAGCCACATGAATACCGATCAATTCTTCGTTATAGCCGTATGCTTGGCTTGGTACATCGATCACAACGACGATTGGCCGTTTCACTTTTTTATCTTTATCTTCTTCGTAAACGTGATCCAAAATTTGTCCCATGCGGAAACCTTCAACTAAACCAACTTCACCGTTTCGTACACGGTACATCGGATTTTTAGGATCAGGTACGATCGAGGTCACGATGGCTTCTTCTATGAATTTACTTGATTTACCATAATACACAGTACTGATAGAAGAAGTTGGATTTTTCATGCCAGTTAGTGCCGCAAACCAATCGTAACCAACACTTTCTGCAGCTGGTTCATTTCCTTCTGCTACTTCTGGTAAGTCCATTGATTTTGCTTGATGGTTAGCAATCGCTTCATTGTAATCGTCAATGCTCATTGGTTTTGAAAGATCCAAAGAATCAAGTAATGATAAATAAAATGCTGAGCTTTCACTGCGATGCGTGTCTTTTCGTTCGTCCATTGCTGCGATGACAGCAGCTTTGATTGCTTCTACACTATCAGTCACTAATTCATCAATGATTTTTGATTCTACCCGTTGACGAGATCCTAATGTATTCCAAATCAAGTCTTTGTCACTAGAATCAAATTCTCGAACACCTGCTTCTTGTTCAATAACTTCTGGTCCATTCAAACCGACTCTCGCTTTTTTTGTTGCGATTAAATAACTCATCAATGCTGAAGTAATCGACATACCGCCAAATGATCCTACACGTCCTGGAATCAAACCGATGACTGGTACATATTGTTTTAGAGCAATGATTGCATTTCCGATTTCTGAAATAGATAACAGTCCGTAGTTCGCTTCTTGCAGACGAACACCGCCTGTATCTAGTACGATGACTGGAAAGATTTCATTTCCTTTTTTGTTTTCTTCTAATACATGTTCGAGTGCAGCAACGATTTTTGCACCGGAAACTTCACCGATACCGCCACCTTGGAATTTTCCTTCCATAGCGATTACTACTGCTTGTTTGCCATTGATCGTGCCACGGCTGACAACGATCCCGTCATCACTTTCAGGGACGATTCCTTGTGCTGGCAAACTTGGCGCGATGATTTGATCGAATGGATCAATCAATTCACGTCCATTGTCAAGTAGAGCGTTCACTCGTTCTCTGGCGTTTAATTCTACAAAACTATTTTTCATCTGAAAGTTCCTCCATTGCTTGCGTCAATCGTAGGTACACAACTCCTGGTGTAGCACCGAAGTCATTGATCACGATATCTGCTGAAATTGGATAACGATCAAAAAATCTCGTTAATACGTTGTTCCATACTTCTCCGAAGCCATCGCTTCCTGTACAGATTTTTACAGTAGATTCTTTTTTTTCTGTCGGAAACATCAAGATTTCCAAATCACCTGAACCGACCACTCCTACATGGATTTTCTTATTGATCGGCTGTTTCGTTGGATATTTATAAGCTAATTGTTCCATGGATCTCTCCCCTTTTTGTAAAACAGAGCATACACGTTCTGCTTATTCGTCTTTCTTCTTCCATCTGGGTAAATGGCGACAAAAGGTTTTCCTCGCCAATTTTATGACCAAGTTCTGAATTTCATTGGTGGTTCATACAGGCCATCTGACCATTCGATCAAATCATCGATGGTTTGTGCAGCTAATAATGAACGTTTCGCTTCACTACGTTTGATGCCTAGATCTTCTGGTAATTTCACGATGCCGGCTGCACGCAAACGGTCTAGTGATTCTTTAGTACTTGTCATCCCAAGAGGTGTGACACCGCCGATGGCTGCAATTGCTGCTTGTCGTTCTTCTTTTGTTTTTGCTTTGTACAAATAAGCAATTCCTTCTTCTGTCACGATATGTGTGGTATCCTCGCTATAGATCATCACTGGTGCATTGGCTAAGCCTGCTTGTTTTTGAACAGCTAGTGCATCTAATTCTTCGACAAAGACTGGTTTTTTATTTGAACCATATGTTTCAACCATTTGAACAACTAATTTTTGGCCTTTCCCTAATGGATCATCATTGTCGCGAAGTGATTGCCATGCTGGTGTAGAATGACGACGACCGCCAGGATTATGTCCCATGTTAGGCGCACCGCCAAAACCAGATAAACGTCCTTTTGTTACGGTAGAAGAGTTTCCTTCGTAATCTAATTGCAAGGTTGAACCGATAAACATATCGATGGCATATTGTCCTGCAGCTTGTGATAATGTTCGGTTACTGCGCATCGTGCCGTCTTTACCGACAAAAAAGACATCGGGGCGAGCAGCAATATATTTTTCCATACCAACTTCGCCACCAAAACTATGGATGCTTTCAACCCAACCTGATTCGATGGCTGGAATCATCGTTGGATGTGGGTTCAATACCCAGTTCTTCGCGATTTTCCCTTTCAACCCTAGTGATTCGCCATAAGTTGGCAGTAACAATTCGATAGCTGCTGTATTGAATCCAATACCGTGATTCAAAGATTGTACGCCGTGTTCTGCGTAGATTCCTTTGATTGCCATCATTGCCATTAAGATTTGCAATTCTGTGATGTTTTGAGGATCTCGTGTGAATAAAGCTTCTAATTGATAAGGTTGATCTGCTTTCACGACAACGTCTACCCAGTCACCAGGGATATCTACACGTGGTAAAGAATCGACAACTTCGTTGACTTGAACGATCACGATACCATCTTTGAAAGCTGCAGCTTCGATGATTGTTGGTGTTTCTTCCGTATTGAAACCTGTGTACAAGTTGCCGTCTTTATCTGCTTTATCTGCAGCTACTAAAACAACATTTGGAATCAAATCGATGAATAAGCGTCCATAAAGTTCCAAATAAGTATGGATATCACCTAATTTCATTGTGCCGTCTTCAATCATTTGGGCGACACGCAAGCTTTGTGCACCAGCATAAGAAAAATCGATCTTGCTTGCGATTCCTTTTTCAAAAATATTCAAATGTTCTGGTCGTGAGATACTAGACATAATCAAATGCAGATCATTCACTTTTTCTGCATCTACTTTTTCAAGACTTTCTGAAAGAAAACTTGCTTGTTTTTGATTGTCGCCTTCTAATACAACTTTATCGCCGGGAGCAATCAGTTTTTCCATTACTTCTACGATTTTTTCAGTTTCTACATACTTGCCATTGAGCAAGTTGCTGATTTTTTCCAATCGCTGCGCTTTTTTTTCGCGTTTAGAAGCCCAGTTGCGGTTTGGTTTTTCCATAATTAGTCATCTCCATTTTTGATATAGAAACGTGGCGTCATCAATACCATGTTGGTCTAGATTGATCGTACGGATCCCTTTATCTACACCAAATTTTGTATGAATCAGCTTTGTCAAAGTATTGCCGGGGGGAAATTCAATCGTCAGATCCATTCCTAATTCTTTTGCCAAGTCCATCATTTGGTTCCATTGCACAGGGAAAGCTAGGTTTTCCAACAAATCTTTACGAATCTCTTCTGCGTCCTGAGTGGCTCTTCCATCCGTATTTTTTATATACAAACATCTAGCATCAGATAGATGGACAGACTGCATATACGGCTTGAATTTCTTGACCGTATCATTCATCAAGAGACAGTGAGATGGCACAGGAACTTTCAGCAGCTTCGCTGTTTGCGCTTGGTGCCGTTTGGCTTCTGCCAACGTAACGGATAAACCTTCGATACTCCCAGATAACGTATGTTGCATCGGACAATTTTCATTTGACAGATAGACTGGGTGGTCAGGATCAAATGTTTTTGCTACAATTTCCTCTGCTTCGCTTCTCGTCACACCTACTACTACGCCCATTGCATAACCGCTTGGATAAGCTTCTTTCATTAAGACTGCGCGGTGATAGACTAGTTCCGCTGCATTCTCAAATGTCAAAGATCGACAAGCAACAGCTGCACAAAAAGCACCGATCGAATGTCCTGCTGCAATATCAGGCTGAATACCGTTTTTTTCCATTTCATCTAAATAAAATACTGCTTTTGTCAGTAATGCTAGCTGGATAAAAACCGTATCTTGATAGTTTTCTTCTTTATCAACTAACCGATACCCCGTCACATTTTCTAAACGTTCCATGTACATTTCAGGGATATCCGCTAACATCCCTAACTTCTGACTGCCTTGCCCAGGAAATAAGAAACCTGTACTCATGAGCCTCGCCTCCTTAGCACTTACTTTTTCCACTGCTATCTTAGTCAATTTCTGCTATAATAAAAAATGCCAAAAAAAGAAAAAACCATAACAAAAAGGTATGGATGGGATGGATAATTATGAAATTGCTTCATCTACAGTATTTTAAAAAAGTGTTCGAAACAAAAAATGTCACCCAAGCAGCCAAAGAATTATTTATTTCTCAACCTGCCTTGAGCCGTGCGATCAAACATTTGGAAAACGAATTAGGAGTCCCTTTGTTTTACCATAGCGGCAGAAATATTGAGACAACTGTTTATGCAGAAGAATTCTATCCATATGCAGTCAAGACATTAGACACATTAGAAGAAGGAATCAAATTATTGTCTTCGGTCAATGAGAAGATCGTTACTTCCGTCATTTTGTATTTAGAGGTAGCCTCTGTTTCTATTCCGAACTTGGTCCGAATATTTATGGAAAAGCATCCTGATATCCCATTAACGATCATGCAACATCATTTACCAGATGATATTACCGATCCTGTACTATACATCACTTCGGAGATGAAGCCTGGCATGACCAATATTCCTATCATGAAAGAACCTGTTTATGTAGCCATTCCTAAGAAACATCCTCTTGCGAAAAAAGAACATCTGCAATTAGAAGATATCCAACGCACCCCCATCTTGATGCTGTCAAAGAGCAATGCCTTCCGTCATACACTGGATGCAGCACTTGAAGCGAAAAGTATCGAATTGACGATCAGTTCGACGACAGATGATCCTGCGACATTACGTTCTATTGTCAAGCAAGGCTTAGCCGTTAGCTTTTTCCCAAAAGTTTCTTGGTCTTACGATAAAAATGATCCTTTCGTCTTGCGGGAAATCAAAGATTTGCCCTTGACACGAACAATTTATTTATCTTCTAGCTTCACAGAAGATCATCCTTTGATCAAAATGATTGCAAAAACGATGCGGGAATTTTATTTAGGAAAATAAAAAGAAAAGAGCTGGGACAAAATTCTTGTCGCAGCTCTTTTTTCGAATAAACGGTGTTCCAGAAGTAACTTCTTCAGAAATAAGCTCAAATTTCCCAAAAATTTGAGAAGCAATTTTCGTAAATTCCTTCTTATTCTTGAAGATAAACACTTCTGTCACAACCTCTTCTCTATTTTTCCTAGAATTCATTGCGTTGATTTGAAACTTCCATCAATCAAACCTGCTAGTTCATCTAGTTTTTCTATTTTACGTAGATCAACAGAGATCCAATGTTCTTTATTCATGTGATAGGCTGGAAAATATCCCTCTTTTCCTCGCAAAATTCCGCCAAGTTCAGGATCGACCTTCAAATCAAGGATATCGATGATCCTATGGTCACTTGCATCATCATAGATTTTTTCTTCTGGAACAGACATCAGGACCCCAAACCATTTTTTGCTTTTTTGATGTCTGAATACGCAATAATCAGGAAATTTTTTAAAAATATATTCTGGAGACAAATTGTATGTTTCATCGATGTGATCGATTAGTTCTTTTTTCGTTAGCATCTGCTTCCATCTCTTTCTTATTGATTCACTTTATTCAAAGATACCACGTAAGAATAGAAAAATGAATACTGGTTGAAAGATCAGTTGAAACTTGACCACCGTTTATTTTCTCCGTATTCTTAGAATAGAAGGGAGTCTGATTTATGTATTCACTAATGAAAAAAATCATTACCGAAAAAGATATTCGACGTCATGTTTCTTTAGTCGAACAATTGCTGAATCATACAAAGATAACCGTAAATGAATTAGCTGAAATCATAGGGACAACCGAACGAACGATTTTTTCTGACCTTCAATCTATTCGCTCTCAGCTGCCCGAAGGCTGGGACATCTTCAGCGATCAAGCAGGAATCAGTTTGCAAAACCATCAAAATTTATTAACAAATGACCTTTGGGAGATTTTTTTCAAACAATCAGTCAGTGTCGAACTGCTGAAAAATCTGCTTTTTACAAAAAAAGTTGCTGTCCCTGATTTTCTAGCGGATCACGGGCTTTCTTATGGGACATTGAAAAGACATGTGACTAAAATCAATCAGCGTTTAGCAAGTTACGACTTGCAGATCGATTTGACGAAATATACAGCTTGTATTCTTGGAAAAGAGCGTGCGATTCGTACTTTCTATCATCGATTGCTGATTCCTTTCACTCATAACAACTATTTTTTCGAGGATTATTCGATCCATGAATCCCATTATTTTCAATTTTTGAGAAACCTCAGTCAAACTGAACTAGCTGTTGAAACAGAAGAGATTTTCGGAACATGTTGGTTCTTTATCAATACGATCCGTATAAAAGCGAATTGCCGATTAGATTCTTCTATCCATATCAACAGCACACTCTCCTCCCTGTATGACTCTGCATTGAAAAAATTGTATTTAACGGAAGGTATTTATCTTAAAGACACTGAGCTTTCTTTTGCTTCTTTCTGCTTTCTGGAAAGTTGGAATTACAACAATAACTATGGACAAGAAATCGCTCGCTGCCTGCATCATTCTCCATTTTTAGAGGTCCTCGAAACATTTGTAGAGGAACTAGCTTCAGAGCTGTCTCTTGATCAACTAAAAAAAACATCTCTGACTGATAACTTGGCTCTCCTCGTATTAAAATATCATGAATCGCCGATACTGATCGAACCTTTGGAACGCCAATACCATCGTTTTTTAGAGACGTATGATCAGCAATATGCACACTTGTATCAGCAGAAAGAGAATTTACTGAACGATCTAAATAAAGAAATGGAAATCAATGAACCAAATTACTTTCTTCAACTCTTGTCTTTACTGATCCAACAAACGATTTTTTCTATCAAACCGAATTTGTTCAATGTCTATTTTATTTTCCAAGGAGAACCTTCATGGAAGGCGTTCTTGCAGCAGGAATTAAAAGATTACTTGGGAAAACGTGTCTGCTTCTTACCTATCGAACTAACCGATCTTTCCACTATTTCTTTTGAAAAAACAGATATCTTGATTTCCAATTTCCCTCTGGATTCTCTAGATATCCCTATTGTATACATTTCTTCTATTCCAACGAAAAATGAGCTCAATCGTTTGACTGAACTCACTTTCAAAACTTTTTTATAGTAACGGCTAGCGACTGAATTCTCTAGCTGTTTTTTCTTTTTTGCGAAACAGTTTATTCATGATCCCTTTTTCTATTTCTACAACTAAGAATAGAAGAAACACATTTGCCCCAATCAATAACTGTTGTGTCATCGTTAAACTTACTGTACCGATCAGCTGCTGGCCGCTTGGCAGAAAAATAACCATCCCCTGCAATAAAGCAAGGATACCCAATGAAAGAAAAAGCGCTTTGTTTTGCAAAAGACCTTGGTTCAACGACGGCTTGGACAACTCTCTGCAATTGATCATGTAAACAGCTTGAGCTAAGACGATATTTTGCAGAAGAATGGTTTGCTGTAAGCTTT
The DNA here is from genome assembly GCF_030053755.1 of Enterococcus sp. ZQ21. NCBI lineage: Bacteria > Bacillati > Bacillota > Bacilli > Lactobacillales > Enterococcaceae > Enterococcus > Enterococcus sp. ZQ21. The sequence goes on along the minus strand of NZ_CP125658.1, from coordinate 336,187 downwards.
GCCCTTCAAATTGCATAGCCAATAAATAGGAAGGAACCATGATCAGTAGTGCGACATAGATGATCCGAAACAAGTGATAACCTGATAGGATTCCTTGCTTTGGATCTCTTGGTGGACGCTTCATGATTTCTGGATCTGGCGACTCGAACCCTAATGCATAAGATAAAGTGATTGTCGTTACCATATTGACCCATAAAATCTGTACTGGGGACAAAGGTAGCGGCCGATTCAGTATCAGCGCCCAAATCAAGATCAATCCTTGAGCTAACGCAGTTGGTAAGAAGAAATTGATGGTCTTTTGCAAGTTATCCAAAATACGCCGACCTTCTTTTACGGCTTTTGCGATCGTATGGAAATTATCATCTCCTAAAACCATATCAGCTGCCTGTTTGCTTACTTCACTACCTTTGATTCCCATAGCGATTCCTATATCGGCTCTTTTCAAAGCAGGTGCATCATTTACGCCGTCTCCGGTCATTCCGACGATTTCTCCATTTTTCTGCAAAGCTTTCACGATTCGCAGTTTGTGTTCTGGTGTCGTTCGAGCAAAGACATCGACTTTTGGTACTTGTCGAGTCAACTCTTCTTCAGACATAAGATCCAAATCGATCCCTTCTAAAACTTTAGCAGTATGTTTCAAGCCAATTTGTTCCGCGATCGCTTTTGCTGTATCTTTGTGATCCCCCGTAATCATTTTCACTGAGATTCCTGCTTGTTGGCATTCCTTTACAGCTTTGACTGCACTTTCTTTTGGCGGATCGATCAACCCAGCAATCCCTGCAAAAGTTAATTGGGTTAAAGTCTCATGCGTGAGTTCCTGTTTCGAATAACAAGCTGAAAGCAATGGCCGCAAAAAATACCAACAAAGCAAGGTCTTTATATCTTGGTATAGTGTTCCGTTTCTTTTCTTTAACAAATTGAATATGTGCACATAAGATCGAAGACCACACAAATAGAAAACAACTCGTTGTCATACCTGCCAAAAGCTGAAAAAACAATCGACTATCAGCGACAAAAAAATGTAGACAAAGGCCTACAAGAAATAACGTTCCTGTAATCAAAATACCGTGTAAAGGTACGCCTTTCTTAGAAAGCGCACAAAACCAAGGGGGCAGACTTTTTTCTTTTGCTGTTTGATATAAGATCCTGCTAGTACTGTAAACCGCACTATTTGCCGAAGACAAAGAAGCAACCAGAATCATCAGATTGACGATTGCTGCCCCGCTTTGGCAATGGATCATTTGCAACATAGTGACTAAAGGACTTTCTTTTAAATCTAAACAATGCCATGGAACAACGAATAAAATCGACAGAATCGTTCCTACATAGAAAAAGAGGATACGCCAAGGCAGACAGTTGATTGCATTTTTCAAATTCTTTTGTGGGTCACTCGTCTCACCAACTGTTAATCCGATCATTTCAATTCCAGCAAAACTGAATAAAACCATAGGAAATGAAGCAATCATTCCAGCAAAGCCAAACGGGAGTAATTCATTGAGCTGTCCAAAATTTGCTTTGATTCCGATAGACTGGGTATGAAAATATGAGACGCTCAAACCTATACCCAATAAAATAAAAAGAACAATCCCCAAAATCTTGATGATTGAGAAAAAAGATTCCAATTCGCCAAACCATTTGACGGCAACAAGATTGACTGCCATTAAGATCATTAATGCACTACCTCCGCTTATCAAAGCTGGTACATGTACAAACCAGAAATGGATATACAATCCTATTGCTGTCAATTCCGCAAGTCCAGCTCCAAGCCAGCAAAGCCAATAAGTCCAATTGACAAAAAAGGCCCACTTTTCACCCAAATAGTAGTCAATGAAATCACTGATAGAGTTAAATTTACTATTTGCTAAAAACAAATCACCCATAGCCCGCATCAAGCCATAAATAGCCACACCGCATATCAAATAGACGAGAATAACAACTGGTCCTGCCAGTGCAATTGCCTTTGCTGAACCTAAGAATAATCCTGTTCCAATTGCGCCACCTAGTGCGATTAACTGGATATTTCGATTAGTTAGAGTCCGTTTCATTGCCGGTTTTTCCATCAAGTTCACCTTTTTCTTTTTCAAGCAGCATGGCGACTTCCTGTTCCCAAGAAGGTTTCTTTATTTTTTCAATACATAGTGGTACTACAAACAAAATGACACTGATGGCTGTGACTGCAATTAGATTGATCCATGTTCCAGCTTTCATCGTCAGTCCGACAGAAAAGCCGATTGCCGCAAATAAAACAATAACGATCGCCCAGACGCCAAGATTGCTTTTGTTCTCTTTTTTTCCAATTCTGAATGGACGGTTCAACTTTGCATGTGTATAACGTAATCTCAAAACCGAGATCCCCATAATGACATAGACGATACAATAGATTACAGTAGTTGAATTAACTAGCATCAAAAATGCTTGATTGACGCCAGGAATCAGCAAATAAAAAAGTGCAAAGATTGAGATAATGACAGATTGAGTCAAAATAACGGATTTGGATACGTCAAATTGATTTGTCTTCCAAAAATTGAATTTTGGTGGATACGCACCTTTTCTAGCACTTTCTGTCACTGTCTTTGCAGGTCCTGATGCCCAAGCAGATAATTGGACGGCCACACCGATGAAGACAAGCAAACTAAACAGATTCACAATAAGATGCGGCAAACCGAGAATTTGGCAATAAATCGAAATAGATTGTGCGATATTATTCAATTCCATTTGACCTTTTGGTACGACATTTGCTACAACCAAAGCATTCAAAATATTGACGAAAAATATAAAAATCAGCGCGGCAAATACCCCACGAATATACGTTTTCACTGGATTCTTCAATCGAGTGATATACACGGAGGACATTTCGATGCCAGTAAAAATAAACATGATCGGCGCAAAATAAACAAATGAGGATGCAGTCGTACTATCTGGTATTACTTTGTCCCATGAAAAATTGCCTAATGTTCCGGTTGGTACGATTCCAACTTTGAACCACGCAGCAAGCCCTAATAAGAGCATCATCGTCAAAGGCACATATAGACCTAACCAAACACCGATTTTTCCTCCGATTTTTGCCATGTCGAATGTTAAATTCAAAAAAATGATGATCCAATAAACAACTAAAATAACAACTAATGTAAATTTGCTGTTCAGCCCAAGCGGCACATTATCGATAATATTACCAAACAACGGAGCGAGTGCTGAAGCAACCATCACCATCCCTGGAAACATTTGGACCCATAACAGCCAGGAGACAACGAATCCCCATTTTTTTCCTAGAGCATTCGATACCCAAAGTTCTGGACCACCTTTTTGAGGAAACATTCCGGCAAATTCACCAGAGATCAATGAGATCGGAAAGGCATATAACAATACGGCAACCAGCATGTAAAAAATCATCGTCCAGCTCGTTGCTGCCACATCTGGAATATTTCGTACACTTGCTACAAGGGCACAGGTCATCCCGATAAAGGTCATGGTCGTGATTTGTTTTGATGAACCAGCATCTTTCATCTTTATTCCTTCTTTCTTTCAATAGCGACATGTTTTTCGTTTTCTTTTATTTTTGTTCAAGAACAAAAGTGACAAGGCTTCATCGATTCAGTACAAAACCCAGTATCACCGAAACATCCATTGAACGAACTTAGTGAACTGGGTTTGATACATGAAACGAACGAACCAACTATAGAAAGATTTATAAAAAAGAATGTCTTGCTGAGGAATATATGAAAAACAGGGGGAAATACAACTGTTTTGATGAGGCAAATAATTGTCTGTTCTCCATATGTCTCTTGCTATTCTTTCACACAAAAATCAGTTCTATTTGATGATTTCGTTTAGTTTCTTTTCCATTGCTTTCGCGATTTCTTTTGTATAAAAATTGAAAATTCGATCATCATTCAAATAAGGAGTCATGATAGCCGCACGTAGCAGAGTGATTTGCTGTTCTTTTTGCCATTCTTCTTTCGATAGACCCATTCTTTCAATAAAACGGATCGGAGAATCACCGTAATCTTCTTGTGTAAATGTCGTATGAGAAGTAATAAACCGTTCACCATAAACATCGCCATCCATATAAGAAGACCGATCGAACATTTTTTCATTTAATTCATTGATAGCGTTCAAATCTGCACAATCTTGTACTTTAAATACCCAATTGACCATATTAAAATCAGGATGATTCAGTGGATAGACTTCGATCGTTTTTCCTTTTACAGTAAAGTGTAATTGTTCTAAAAATTCTCTGAATCTTTGAGCTGCTTCGATTGATGCACCAATCAATTGACCATATCCGGTCACATTCAATGGTAATACACGATGAGCTGTCCAGACTGCAGCAGCCGTCGCTCCTGCTTTTGAGCCTTCTAAAATATAAGCACCTAGCATATCTGGTGCTTCGACTGATTTTTCAAACACATATGGTGCAAAATAAGAAATGATATTTCTCATATTTTTATGTTTGATCACGATTCCTCCAGCAGCATAAGGGACATAGCCCATCTTATGCGGATCAATCGTGACAGAATCCGCTTCTGAAATAGCTCTGAATCCTTCATATACCTCTTTGTCGATCGTTACGTAATGGTGGAATACATGATGCTCTTCAAAGAATTCAGCTAAGGAAGCATATGGCACAAATTCTCCTGCTTCGTTTAAAAACAGTGAACGCGCGTACCCGCCATATGCAGCGTCAACATGTAAATAGAAATAGGTACCTTCATCTTTTAACTTTTCTCTTAACTGGATGATTTTATCTACACTGTCTACTTGTCCTTCTTCTGTTGTTCCTACGACAGCAACCACACCTAGAATCGGGATTTTTTGATCAGCTAATTCACGAATTGTTTTTTCCAAAGCGTTGATATCCATTCGATAATCCTCTTGAACTGGGATAGCAACCATCTGATCTAAGCCGACTCCGCAAATATCTAACGCCTTCATCCAAGAATAGTGTTTTGTTTGAGGAACCAGCCATTTCCCTAATTTTTGGATATTCTTTCCGCTACGAGAAGAAGCGGCTTTGACCTTATCCATCTCTTCATCCGTAAAGCTTTCGGTCATTTCCAAAATTTCTTCAACAGACAGATTCAAAAGAGCCCACTCAGACATGTTTTTCACTTTTTCAGGCAGAATTTCTTTGACAGCTAAAGGAATCGATTTGATGCAACGGGCGTACCATAATCCTTCAAGGTTAGCAATAGAACCATCTGCTGTAATATGTCCCCATCCGTCTGCCATGTTGAATAGTGAGGCAAAATCCTGTCCTACTTCTGCTTCCATCTGCGAAGTTGCCATAGAAGATTCTAGTGCAACGTTATTGGGATTCCATAGCATCGCATAATTGTAAGCTAATAAAGCAGGCATCAGTGTTTCAGCGTTCATTTGTCCCCAGTAACGGCCTGCTGAATGCCAGGGGATCGATCCTGCGCGTAATCGCTGACTGACTTCATCCAAGACTTCTATCATATGGTCGCGGGTGGCTAGATAATCTGGAGTTAGCTTATCTCCTTCGCTAATTGCAGGCATATCTGAAGGAATATAATTTTCTCTCCAGCCAAGATGTTCATCTACCATCTTGTTCAACAACATTTTGTAAACTGGTCCATTTTCAGCTTTGTCGCCTATAAAGACGGCCTTGATATCCATATCTTTCATGTTTCTTCCCTCCATATTTCGTTGGTCAATGTCTCGCAGATACATGTGCTTATCTGTAACACCTCTTCACTATAGCGCCAAAAATGAGAAAATTTTTTTTATAACATCAGATTCACGTAGAATATTTCAAACAAAAATAAATAAAGTCGGATTTTTCTGATAATTGAACGTGGAAAAACGAACAATTTTTTAATAAATCAGACTTCTAAAATGGATAGTCTAAAAAAAACGAACAAATAACTTAAATGACCATCATTCATTCATCAACTGTATTTGCATTCCTTTTTCTTGTTATAAATTCACAATCTATTTTCTAATGAAAATATTTATTTTTCAATTTTTATAACATAAAAATCTTTTATTAACGGAATTTACAGGCTTTTTCAGAAATTAATTGATGATTTCCAAAAGAAAACATGTCATAATATTTTCCATATTGTGCAAAAAAATACAAGATGGAGGCTTTACTATGATTGAAGAATATATTGAGAAGAATATTTTGAGACAGCTGTTTTTATGTGGACAATTCTATGTAAATAAAGAAGTCAATCTAGAAAAGCTCTCCAATCTTCTACATGTTTGCAAAACCACTTTACTCAATGATATCAATAACATAAAAAAAGAATTTGAAGAACAAATTGTTTATACACATCGGGAAAAGGATTGTTACACTTTATATTTTTCAGAACATATACCTCGATGTAAGATCATGCAGCAATTAACCCAAAATTCGTTGTTTTTAAAAACTTGCCTGCTTTATTTGGAAGAAGATGAACCTGATTATCTCCAATTAACTGAGTGTGAATTCATCTCTGTCAGCAAAGCTTACTCCTTAAAAAAACAAGTATTGGCTTATTTTCATGATTGTGGGATCGAAATCGACCGCTACTCCCCTCGATTCACTGAAATGGAAAGACGTCTGTTGCTTCTTAATGTGGCTTATCGTTTAGGCAGCTTTAAGTCCTGGGAGCTACCTGAATCGTTTTTTGAACGTGCGGATCGTTTCATTGAATCTGTAACGGAGAATAGCGGTAGATTTTATGATAAAGAAAATAAAGAAATCTTATCGATTGGTTTTGCTATTAGTTTCTTGCGCCAACAGTTGTGTACGGTGACAATAGATCCAACATTTATCGAAGAAATCAAAAAACGTCCTATTTACAATTATGTCGAGTCAGCATGGGAAACCACTGATTTCCAAACCTATTATAAAAAAGAAGAATTTGTCTTTATTTTGACACTGTTCAATCTTTGTAATTATGGTTTCCATTCTTATCAGTTGATTGCGGAAGATTTTCAACAGCTACACCAAGTGTTTATTGATAATACTCCCGAAATAAAAGAACTAGTTGCTACCTTTGAAACTCATTTCCGTCAAGAATTATTCGGGAATCAGCCATTTGAACGTGCACTGATTCATCTGATGCGTTCGGCTTGGGATAACTATCAATTATTCATGCCGGAAAAATTTTATCTTCTAAATGAGGAACAGGCAAATTTATATAAAGACGTCCAAACACTTTTTTCCAGTTGGGCCAAACGGCTACCTTATGATCTACGGTTTAATCCTAATTGCATGCGAGCTTTTGTCATCGAATTGAGTGGAATTCTCCGTCTGACAAAAGAACGTCTGACTATCTATATCGTCACAAATTCGGATGTTCATTATCTGATTTATCGGGAAGCCTTGGAAGCTGTAACTACTTTCGATTTTCAAGTTGCACCAACAATCTATGCAAGTATATCTGATATAAAGAAGTATGCAAAGCAACCTTCGAACCGAGTGTTATGTGAACGTACATTATATACACCGGATGCAGTCCAATATGAGAATATTATTCCTATTTCAATCAATACGATCGAACGAGCAATCGTTTCAGCTGTGCAAAATAAATAAGAGGCTGTGATAAACATCATGTCACAGCCTCTTATTCTGAATAAACAATATTCCAAAAGTAACTTCTTCGGAAATAAGCCGAAATTTTCATAAATTTCTTCTTATTCCTTGAATCTGCCCACTTCTTAACAACCTCTCGATAAACGGCGGGCTCATAACCTCACTTATTTGGGACATCTACTGGCCCGATTTCTTTATTTAAAAAATAAGAAATGATCGTTCGGATAACTACCAATGCAGCTAGCTGGAAAATATCCTGCAAAGTAGGTTTGATAATCGATTCGATGATCCCAGCCGAAACAAGAATTTCTAAACTTAGGAGTATATAACCTCCCAACATCTTTTTAATAGCATTGTTCTCACTGACTCGGTCGTTTTTCGCTTCTGTATGGACAAATAAGTATTTCAAGAAATCCTTAATCGACAGACAAACTCCCCAAATCAATAAACAGATAGCAAAAATATCAAGTCCCAGTACAAGTTTTTCAAAATATGGAAGAAGAAACTGCATCAACTCTGTCGTCATCCCATCTCTCCTCTTCTTTGTTTCTCTTTGTCTTCTATTTCCTGATTCAAGAAATAAGAAATGACTGTTCGAATGATAATAATAAGTGCAAGCTTCAAAATATCTGTCCAAGTCGGCTTGATAACTGACTCGATGATATCAGCAACGACTAGTACTTCCAAGCTTAACAAAATATAACTTGCTAACAGTTTTCTTGTATCTGCATTACGAGTATTACGTTCTGCATAGTTTTTCTTGACATGAGACCAATCAAAAAGTTTGAATAGAACAAGAACGATCCCAGCAACTAATATACCGATAGAACAAATATTTAAAATAGCAATGATCCATTCTAGAAATTCAATCAAATTTGAGTGAAACATATAAGCTACCTACTTTCTTTTAATTTGTTCCTATTCTTTTATTGTAAAAGAAAGAGACCTTGTTCGTCTATTTAAAAGTTGTTTTATTGATCACACCTTGCCTAAAATCCTCCTCTTCCCGTTCTCATTCTTCACCATCCATACATCATGGAAGTATCCAAAACAACATAGCAAGTTAAAATAAGGCTTAGTCCGTCATCAGCTTTTCAAAGTGGCACTGTCTCGCGCTTTTTTTACCCAAATTTCTAAAAATAGAACCATACATCTCCTCAAAACTTTTCTTCTTCCCTACCCTATTACTAATTACAGGAAAATCAGACACTTCTTCTTTTTTGTCAAAAATTCCTTTTTCTTCTCACCCTATCATTTGGCATTCTCATAAAAACGAACTATCCTTGGATATAGAAAGAGAAAGCAAGGAGGCGTTTTTCATGAGTAAAAAATTAATCAAAGTCGGCATCGGTTTAGGTTTGCTTGCCCTTGGCGCTGCATATCTAGGAAAAAAAACAGGGCTATTCGAAGATGACAGTCATTTATATGATGAATTTGAATCCATCTAGCATCCTATTTCGTTGAATCACTACGGACATACTTGGAAGACATTGGAGGAATCACAATGAGAAAAAGTAAAGCAATAATGATTGGTGCCGGTATTGCCAATATGGCAGCGGCTGTTTATTTGATTCAAGAAGGCAAATGGAAAGGGGATCAGATCACCTTTTATTCATTGGATGATCACGGTTCAAATGATGGTGCACCGACCGACACTGTAGTGGATGAATATTGGAATAAAAATCATCCATTAGAAAACCAAAAAGGCTATATTGCTCGAGGCGGTCGCATGCTTAATTACCGTACCTATGTAGATTTGATGGATCTATTAAGTCGAATACCTTCTGTTACTGAGCCAGGAATGACTGCTGAAGAAGATACGAGAGATTTTGATGCAAAACACCGTACCTTTGACAAAGCACGTTTGATGGAAGGTGGTAAAGGGATCATTGACGGCGGAAAACTGGGCTTCAACAACAAGGACCGTATTCTTCTGACTAAACTGATTGCCATGCCTGATTCAGAAGAAGAAAAACTAGACAATATCACTATCGAAGAATATTTCAAAGATGATCCACACTTTTTTGAAACAAACTTCTGGTTTATGTGGGAAACAACATTTGCTTTCAGAACACGTAGTTCTGCTCAAGAATTGCGTCGCTATATGCATCAAATGATTTATGAATTCACTCAAATCGAGCATTTAGTGGGCGTCAATCGAACACGTTACAATCAGTACGAAAGTATCATGCTTCCTTTGATCGAGTACTTGAAAGAACAAGGATGCAAAATCATTTTGAACCGCCGTGTCACTGACTGGGAATTCAAAGATACACCGATGCAAGATGAAATCACTGTCACTGGTTTGAAAATGACTAATACATTGACTCAGGAAGAGGAACATGTCACGGTAGATGAAGATACAGCGGTCATTTTCACGAATGGTTCCATTACAGATTCAGCTACTTTGGGAGATTACGAAACACCAGCTGTAGAAAATATGGACTATGGTGCAGCTTCTAGTCTCTGGAAAAAAGCCAGCGAACGTTTCTATAACTTAGGAAATCCCGATAAATTTTTCGCGGATCGAGATGCGAGCGAATGGGTCAGCTTTACTCTGACGACGAAAAACCACCTGTTATTGAATGAAATCACCCGTATCACGACTCAAGAACCAGGAAATGCCTTGAATTCATTTATTTCAACTACACCGATCACGCCATTAGGCCAAAAAGATGTCAATATGTCTATCGTCGTGCATCATCAACCGCATTTTACGTCTCAAAAACCAAATGAAACAGTTATTTGGGGTTATTTCCTTTATCCAAGACGACGTGGCGAATTTGTGGATAAACAGTATATTAAGATGAACGGAAAAGAAATGTTGGAAGAACTGATCGGACAACTTTCAAAAGTAGATCCTGGTCCAGTGAATATTCGGGAAAAAGAAACAGAGATTTTCGACAGCGTAATAAATAATATCCCTGTCTATATGCCTTATGCTTCTGCATTATTTAATAACCGTGCAAAAAGTGATCGACCAAAAGTCATTCCTAAGCATTCAACCAATCTGGCCTTTACAGGAGAATTTGTTGAGCAGCCTTATCAGATGATCTTTACTGAACAAAGTGCTGTACGTTCTGGAGAAATCGCTGCTTTCCATTTTGCGGGCATCCCTATGTCCCGTCTTGTCAAAACACCGCGTTACGACAAAGACATCCCTACTCTAGCTCGTGCCGCAAAAAAAATGTTTGAATAATCAGGAGGTTGTGAAAAAGCTGCCTTGCATCAAGTAATAAGAACAGCCAAGCAAAAACAGCTACTTATGTTTTTGACTTGGTTGGACTTATTACCGCAGATGCAAGATTTTGAACACCGTTTACCAAGAGGTTGTGAAAAAGTCGTTTAGTTTCGAGTATTAAGAAAAATTTTGTGAAAATGGTTCCTCACATTTTTACATAAATTTGGCTTAATACCGAGAAACTGGCTTTTGAACACCGTTTACCAAGAGGTTGTGAACCTACCGTTTAGCTCTGAGTCACAAGAAGCAATTTCAAAAAATAGCTTCCTATGTTTTATGAATATTGTGACTTTTGACTGAGGAGTTGGTAGGAGAACACCGTTTATTCATAATAAGAGGTTGTGACAGATTTCACGTCACAACCTCTTATTATTTATATTCGTTTCTTTTTGAAAAAACCTTTTTTTCAGTATTCACTCTCTTGCCAATCCACCATAATCCAGCTGCTATCACTACTTCAACGATTGCTACTACACTAAAAAATTGGATGAATGACAAAATATATGTGTCTAACAAATGTTGCAGTGCTTGGGTTCGAATATCTAACTGACTGGTCATATCGTACAAATAGAGACTGACTGACAGACTTAATAATTGGAAGCCCGCACCTCCTATCACCACTGCAAATGACCAAAGAACTTTCTTCCAAGACATTCTGTATAAGTAAAACACTCCGCTCAGCAATACAAGTAAGATACTACTGATCACTGGAAGAAAAGAAACCATTCGCTCTCGTATCGTCAATATCTGATCGATGAACGACATCAAATAAATTGATTGTATTCCTCGTCGAAAAATCCCAGAAGTCATATAGATGAGTAAATTGTTTTCTTCACTAGCAAATGGATCATCCTCTGCTTCTTCTTGTTTGTATGTATTGATTATCTCTTGGAGCTTTTCTTCTACTTCTTTTTCTCCGATCAGCTCTGCTGGTTCTTTTTCATATCTGTTGCGGATGAAAAGCTCGATATTTTTTTGTACTAGTTCTTCAGAAACAATCTTTTCCAATGCTTCAGCCGGAGCTCCGATTTCATAATGATAGCTTTGGATCTCTCGATTGATCTCAGCAGCTACTTTTTTCGCATAGTCCGATTGCATGTTTTGCTCTAACATAAAATGTTGATTTGCCAAGGTGCTTATTAAACAAAGCATAACAGTCAGGCAAAACAGGCAGACAGAACTAATCATAACAATGATCCGTTTATTCCATTTATTTTGAATTTGTTTCATTACGCCTCCTCGTATTTGTTTTTTCACTGAAACGAATGATGGTTGGTTATTGTTTAAATAGTTAAAATGATTCAATAGTTCAACTATACTTTACTGTACGTAAGGATACAATGAAGGCACACTCCTTCTTTTTCTAATAAAAAAAATTTTTGGAACTCTTGCTTTTTTGAGGATTTTTATGTTGAGAAAAAAGCGTTTCATTATCAAAAAGATAAGAACTCCTTTAGAATGAAACTATCTGTAGTACCAATAATGCAGACAATTTTGTGAATCTGAAAGGAGCATCTCCAATGAAAGCAGTCACTTGGCAAGGAAAACAAAAAATGGAAATCAGAAACGTAGATGATCCAAGAATATTAGAACCAACAGACGCAATCATCCGTATCACAGCAACCGCCATTTGCGGATCCGATCTGCATCTTTACCATCATGGTGAAGCAGTTTTGGAAAAAGGGTATGTTGTAGGTCACGAACCTATGGGAATCGTTGAAGAAGTAGGATCACAAGTTCAAACATTGAAAAAAGGGCAACGAGTAGTTATCCCTTTTAATATCAGTTGTGGTCATTGTCATTTCTGCCTGAATCACATGGAAAGCCAATGTGATGAATCAAATCCAGATCAGTTATATGGCGGGCTTTTCGGTTTTGGCAAGTTGAATGGCAATCATTGGGGTGGGCAAGCAGAATACCTAAGAGTGCCTTATGCAGACTCTACTTCATTTGTCGTTCCAGATAATAATCTTCCTGATGAAAAAGTTTTGTTTTTATCAGATATTTTGCCTACAGCTTATTGGAGCGTTGAAAATGCAGGCGTAAAAAAAGGCGATACAGTTGTGATTCTAGGATCTGGTCCAGTCGGTCTATTTGCTCAAAAATTCGCTGTAATGGCTGGAGCAGAGCGCGTGATTGCAGTGGATCCAGTACAACATCGTTTAGATAAAGCGGCTAATTACAACGGCGTGGAAACTTATTTCTTAGAGGACACAGCACAAGCTGGAACGGAATTGTATGAGTTGGCTAAAGGTGGTGCCGATGTCATCATCGATTGTGTAGGAATGGATGGGTTAGAACCTGTAAAAGAAAAAGCAAAAAATTTGGTGAGCCTACAAAGCGGCACGATTTCTCCATTACAGATGGCTTCGCAAGCTGTCAAAAAATTCGGAACCGTCCAAGTAACTGGTGTGTATATGACGCCAGCTTCTTCTTACCCGCTTCAAGAGTTTTTTATGCGAGATATTGCGGTCAAGCATGGACAGGCACCAATTATCCATCTGATGCCGAAAATCTACGAAATGATTGCAGAAGGACTATTTGATCCTACACAAATCATTACTCATTCGCTACCACTGGAAGAAGCAGCACAAGCATATGAGATCTTTGACAAAAAAGAAGATAAAAATATAAAAGTTGTTTTGAAACCTTGAAATCAGTAAAAAATACAGGTGATTTTCTTTATGCCCAAAATCAAACGAAATACCCATGAGATCGAAATAGGAAAAGAAGAAGATATCGAAATACGAGGACGTCGCTTCCGCTTCTATTTCCAAAACCGTTACACATTGATCTCACTAGCTGTCGACTTATTAACCGGGATTTTCTATATTTTTGGAAGCCTTGCTTCCTTAACTAAAATCCCCGATCGATATGGCACCTATTTTTATTTGGCTGGTGCTGTTTTCTTGACGATTCGTCCTATTCTCAGAATCGTTAGGAACATTTTTATTTACGACGAGAAAAGAACAAGGAAAAAGCATGGGAAGGCAGTTTAGCCTTCTCCATGCTTTTTTGTTATTCTTGTGTTGTGCATATTTCGCATACTGCGATTCGAAAAAATTTCTAAGTATAGAACAATTTTTCGGTTTCCTTCTCTATATACTCACGTCTATGCTGTTTCATGTATCTACTCTTACAGCGTCATTTGGTACACTCGCACAGGAATTCCTTCATTATCCTGAGCCATCCCGATAAACTGCCAATTGTATTTTTCATAAAAATCCGTATGATCCGTCACAAGGTAAAGCACCTTTACGCCCATTTCTGCAAAGTCTTGCTTGATCGTTTCTAAAATCATTTTGGCAATCCGTTGGTTTCGGTAGTCTTTTTCAACAAACAGCGCACAGACATTCGGAGTCAAATCTACCCGATCATGAAAATCATTGTCAACAACACCTGCACCTGCAATAATCTCTCCCCATTCATTCAATACCACATACCATTGCGGAACCGATGTGTTTTTTCTCGTGCTTGCTTGGATACTTTCTTCATAAACAGCAACTGGCAGATGCCATTTTGAAGCAAACCATTCGGCTGTTTCTTTTATCAACGTCGGTCGATCCCGCAATTTTATGACTGTTCTTCTCTCCATTTGTACTCTCTCCCATTCATATTTGGTCTATTATAGCACCTTGTATTTCAAATAGCTTTTCAATCGCTCGATTTTTTTGAATGAATGGGATTCTTTATTTATACACAAATTTCAAGACAAATATACCTCGATTTTCTCATTCATTATTCGATCCTAAGTTTTAAATTACTTGTTTCCATAAAAAAAACAGAACCAGATAACCGGTTCTGCTTTCTTTTTTCATTAAGCATCCAAAGCTTCTTTTCTTCTTTCTTGGATCGTAGCTACCTTGACGAACGGCAGATAGATCAAAATAGAAAGGAGCAGATTGACAGCGGCCAGTACACCACCTGCAATACTCTTCGTTGCCAATACACCGCCAATAACTGGTGGTGTTACCCATGGTGGCATAACAGTAGCTGCTGGCACTAAACCTGTAGAAGTCGCAAAGTACGCAACACTAACTAAGACCATTGGTGTCAAAATAAATGGAATGAACATGATTGGATTCAATACGATCGGTAAACCAAACATCGTTGGTTCATTGATATTGAAAACACCTGGCGCAATCGACAAGTTTGTTACAACCATATACGGTTTGTTTTTACGTCCTACTAAATAAATAGCTAACAGTAAACCTAATGTTGCACCTGTTCCTCCTAAATTGACAAAGCTGTCGAAGAAAGGTTTGTTCACGATAAATGGTGCGCTATGTCCAGCTGCGATCGCATTGACATTTGCTTCGATTGCCGGCGCATTGATCGTTTGCATCAAAGGATCGACCATATTCGCCCCGTGTAAACCAAAGAACCATAAGAATGGTGTGATAAATGCAAGCAATAATGCAGATGGATAAGAGTTCGCAAGTCCCATAAATGGTTCTTGGACCACTGTATAGAACGAACCTACGATATCATCAACCCCAAATGCAGCAAAAATTGCAGCAACTAAAGCAAAGGCAGAGATAGTGATCATTGCTGGCAGTAATGAAGCAAATGCTTTCGCAACTGCTGGTGGCACACCATCAGGCATTTTGATGATCAATTTTTCATTTCCGCTTAAACGTACAAAGATTTCTGTTGAAATAATCCCAACAATAATAGCAATAAACAAACCGTTTGAGCTCATACCTAATGCTCCGCCTAAAGCAAAGAAAGAGCCTAAAGAAATCACACCTGCGGAAACACCGTCTTTTCGGTAGCCGTTAGCTAAATGATACGCAAGTAAGAAAGCAATCAAGACAGAAAGAATGGCAAATGTGCCGTTCCAAGCTGCAGCCCCGAATCCTTTCCATGATTCACCGCCAAAAATTGAATTCATCAATTCTTGGAATCCGGGAATCGGTAAGTTATTGATCATTACTGCTAATGCTCCTAAAATCATTAACGGCATACTCACCATAAATGAATCCCGAATCGCAACTAAATGCCGTTGTGCACCAATTTTTGATGCGACAGGTATAAAATGTTTCTCCATAAATGCAACAAATTTATCCATAAATCTTCCCTCTTTTCTTTACTGTGAATTACGCATCCAACCGACGATACAGATCAATGATTTCTTTTGCTAAATCTGTAAAAGCAATAGATGTCATCAGGTGATCTTGACTGTGAACCGTCAAAAGTGTTACTTCAACGTGGTTTCCTTGTGCTTCTTGCGTCAGCATCTCTGTTTGAGAGTGATGTGCTTGGACTAAAGATTCCTCTGCATCTTTGATTTTTTCATCTGCTAAAGTGAAATCTCCTTTTTTCGCAGCAGCAATCGCTTCCATTGCATCGCTTTTTGCATTTCCGCCAAACATGATCAGACCCATGATGGCTTCTAGATTTTTTTGATCTTCCATTTCTTGTTTCCTCCGATATTTTTATTATTTGTTTATTAGTTTTTCTGCTTGGTCGAGTACTTTTTCACCATTCATCATGCCATAGTCAGCCATATTGATCACATCTAAAGGAATGCCTTTAGGTGCTAGCTTTTCAGCAAATTGATTTTGCATAAAACGTACTTGCGGACCTAAAAGTAAAACGTCTACATTTTTAGATTCTAGTTGATTATCTGCATCTGAGGCAGAGACAGCAAAGATATCTGCTTCCATTCCTTTTGCTTCTGCTGCTTTTTGCATTTTTGTGACTAGGAGGCTTGTACTCATTCCCGCTGAACATACAAGCATGATTGTTCTCTTTTCCATTTTAAACACGTTCCTTTCTATTCTTACACTTGTATATAAAGCAAGTAGTGTGCCAACTTTAAAAGCGCTTTAAAAAGTTGATAATATCACGTTTATGGTCTATACCAAGTTGCATACACACTAAAAAAGAAAGCGCACACTAAACACACAAATTCTTTTTTATTGTATTTATTTCTTTTAACGTGCACAAAAAAAGTTGTGACAAGTCTTTTGTCACAACTTTTTTGAATACGAGGTCAAAATGCTACTTTCACAACCTCCTTTATTCCAAATAACCATCAAATACAATCAATATCTTCGAAAAACTTCTAGTTATTTATAGGATTCATTAGGCAAGTTTAATTCTCTCTTATCAATCAGAGACTGATACCATGAAGCAGACTTTTTCAATATTCTGCTCCGTTCATCGTTCAATTCGATTCGAACTAATCCATATCGATTCTTAAATGCATTCATTGGTGAAACACAGTCAGTGAATGCCCATAGCATATAACCTTCGCAATTTGCACCTTCTTCTGCTGCTTTGATCAAATAACGCAAATGCTGTCCGATAAATTCGATACGATAGTCATCTTGCACGATCCCTTTCTCATCCATGTACTGTTCTTCATGTTCTCTTCCCATACCATTTTCTGTTATCAGCCAAGGGATATTATGATAATTTTCTTTTAGATACATGGCTATATCGTACATGATTTTTGGATAGATCTCCCACCCTCTAGAATTGTTCATTTTCTTTCCAGGTAAATCAAAGACTTCATAATATCGTTCTGGATGGAAAGGTGTCTCTTCATTCCATTGGTAACGAGGAGCACGAACGCGTTTAGGGTAATATTGATTGATCCCAAGGAAATCTACTGTATGATGCTGAATCGTTTCTAAATCCTCTGTTGCAGGATCGAAATAAATCGATTGTTTTCGACACAACTCTAGGAACTCTTCTGTGTAGTACCCTTTTACCATCGGATCAAAAAATACTCGATTATAAAACAGATCATACATATAAGCAGCTTTTTGGTCTTCTGGAGAACTGGAACGAGCATAGACCATCTCAGGATTTAAAATACAGCCAATCCTTCCGCCATAATTGCCACTATGGTAAATTTCTACAGCTTTAGCCGTTGCTAATACTTTGTGATAATTCCACATCATCCATTTTTTTGTGTTTTGTTCATGCGGCCAGCGAACAGCATCCAAATAGCAACGCGTTTGGGGAACGATTGGTTCGTTGAATGTAAACCAGTTTTTTACCCTGTCACCGTAACGATCAAAAGCAATCTTTGCGTACTTAGCATAAAAATCAACCACTTTTCTTGAAGACCAGCCATCATATTTTTCCAAAAGAAAAGCAGGGACTTCGTAGTGTTCTAAACAAATCATCGGTTCTACGTCTGCTTCGATCAAAGAGTCGATCATTTCACTTATATGCTGAGCATATTCTTCATCTACTATACAATTCTCGTAATCAGTGAAAAAACGAGCCCAATTGATAGAAGTCCGATAATGTGTCAGATGGATGGATTTCATCAAATCTACATCCTGTTGGTACTGCTCCATAAAATTAGTTGCTACGGCTGGACCATACCCATTATGCCAAACAAAATGTTCATTTTTATACCAGCTATCTATAAACGAATCCTGTCCTTCTTTTTTTCCTTTCCAACCTTCCGTTTGCCAAGCAGAAGATGCTGCACCAAGAATAAAATTTTCTGGAATAGTAATTTTCATGATTTCCTCCTGTTTTTTAGATCACATCATTTTCCACACGATTTGCTACTTTTACGAATGGCAGATAGATCAAAATAGAAACAACAATACAAACAAGTTGCGTAATAACTGCACCGATATTTCCTGCTGTGGCCAGATAAGCATTGACGATCGGCGGCATCGGCCAAGGAACCATTACAACTGCTTTTGCCGCAAATCCTAAAGCGGTTGCAAAATAACCGATCGTTCCTGTAACAAGCGGCGTTAAGATAAACGGGATAGCTAAAATAGGATTCAGCATGATCGGCATACCAAAAATAACTGGTTCATTGATGTTGAAGATCCCAGGAGCAAGAGATAACTTGGTGATTTGTTTCATATCTTCTCGCTTTCCCACTAGCAATACTGCTATCAGTAGACCTATCGTGACCCCAGACCCGCCCATACTCATATACATATCCCAAAATGGCATAGTGATAATGTTTGGTACTTCTTTTCCAGCTTCAAAAGCTTCCGTATTTACAGCAATTGCCGCTAAAAGCAACGGTTCTCGAATTGGCTTCACCATTTGATTTCCATGGATACCAATCACCCAAAAGACTTGCGCAATGAACATCAATAACAAAATACCTGGTAGCCCTTGAACGACACCTTCTAATGGGCGTTGTACGACATTGTAAATGATATCATAAAGGTACATCCCTGTAAGTTCTTTGATGATAAATCCCGCAGCCGCGATACCTGATACTGTCAGAATCGTGGGAAATAACGCAGAAAAACTGGCAGAAACATTCGTTGGCACGGTATCCGGCATTCTCAGCTGTAGTTTCTTCTGTTTCCTCAACCAGCAATAAAGTTCAATGGAAAGGATGGAGACCAACATTCCCAAAAATAACCCTTTCGTATCTGTATATTGTTTAGCCAATACGTTTTCTACTATAACAGTCTGATTTTCATTCACTAATTCATAAACAGTTGGATTAACAGATAAATAAGACATCACTGCGATAATACCAGGGAATACACCATCCACTTTATTCAGCTTTGCTAATTCGATCCCTATCAGAAAAACAGCATAGATGGTCAAGAAACTTAGTGTGACATAGCTGATGGCAGATGCGATAGGTTTTAATTCTTCTAAAAAACGCAAAAAACTTATCTGTGCTAACCCATTTTCCGAATCAAAGACCATTGCTGAAAACAACGTGCCAAAAGCACCCGTAATAATTACCGGAATCAATGCAGCAAATGCGTTTTTTATCACCATGATATACCTTAAATTATTGATTCTCGTTGCCACGTTCCCTAAAACATTGGCTAATTTATCCATAAAACTCATTCCAGATCCCCTCATTCCTGCTTCTTCTCCTTGCCGTCATCTCTTTTTGCCTGTTAGTCAGCGCTTACATTTCGGTGAATAAAAACTATTTGCTTGTCCGTTTTACCAAATATAAAACAAAAATTCATCTGATGTATTTATCATAAAATACATCAGATGAACTGTCAATTAGTTTCTTTCTTCCCAATTATTTTCTGTAATTCTCTCCGATTTGTTGCCATATGGACAGTCATCGCATCAAATGCCGCAAGTACATTCCGCCTCTCGATAGCCTGAACGATTTCTGTGTGGATATCGATCGTCTCGATTTTCAAATGCTGGATATCATAATTTTTGTTAAATAAAGCAATCGATTCATTAATGATCGGAATGATATGCAGTAACGCTACGTTTCCGCTAGCTTCTGCAATCGTCGTATGAAAATCGATGTCTAATTGAACATGATCTTGTGTACCTTCTCGAAAAGACGTTTCAATCTTTTGCGTTAAGCTTTTCATTCGGCTGATTTGATTTTTCGTTGCATATTCCGCCGCTAACCCTGCCATCTTTGGCTCCAGTAAATATCTCAGCTCAAACAAGTCTCGTATCATCCGGTCCTGATCTTCAATCAAAGAAAAACCGAGTGGATCATTAGCAATCCCTCGCTTATCACTGACAAATGTCCCCGCCCCTTGCCGAACTTCAAGAATATTCCTAGAAGCAAGCGCTCGGACAGCTTCTCGCACCGTGCTGCGTCCCACCTCTAAATAATCGGACAACTCATATTCATTCGGCAATTTATTTCCTACTTGCAACTGCTTTTCCTTTAAATATCTAAGGATCTTGTCCGTGGTTACTTCTACTAGGGTTTTATTTTCTTCCAAACCACATACCTCCTTTTCATCTGATGTATTTTTTCGTAATTATTATAACACGTTTGAATCATCTGATGATTTTTTGTATAAAAAGATGATTCATCCGTTCATGGATATACAAACGAAGCTATTTACCATAAAAAAAGACTAGGATAAAATTCACTCCTAGCCTTCGATCATTTTTATTTTGAACGACAAAACGTATGATGTTCAATAATAGATGAGCTTCATTCGATTCTTGATGACATTTTTTGATAGATGGATAAAAAGTTTGATTACATCGTTTCTATTCTAGAATTTGGTCGATCTTCAATTCTTCTTCTGGTGAGAAATCTAAATTATCCATCATTCGAACACTTTCTTGTAACTGACTTAACCGACTTGCTCCAACCAGTACACTCGTAACAGATTTTTGTCGCAAATTCCATGCAAGGGCCATTTGCGCTAATGATTGCCCTCGTGATACGGCGATTGTCTGCAGTGCTTTGATTTTTTCCAGAGTTGATCCAACTTGTTCTTCTGAAAGGAATGGTATTTCCTTACGATGTGCTCTAGAATCTTCAGGAATCCCATGCAGATAACGATTTGTCAGCAAACCTTGGGCAAGCGGGCTGAACGTGATTGCTCCTAGACCTTCTTCTTCTAATACTGGAGATAAGTCGTCTTCTAGTAGTTCACGAGAAAACATATTGTAGCGCATCTGATGAATAATGAACGGTGCTTCTTTTCTTTTTAAAATTTCAGTCATTTTTTTGGTATCTTCTCCATTATAGTTGGATATACCAATATATAATGCTTTTCCTTGTCTTACAAGTTGCATCAATGCTTCTGCTGTTTCTTCCAAAGGTGTATCAGGGTCTGGACGATGATGATAGAAGATGTCGACATAATCTAGCCCCATTCTTTGGAGACTCTGATCACAACTTGAAATGATAGATTTACGAGAGCCCCATTCTCCGTATGGACCTTCCCACATATGATAACCTGCTTTGCTAGAAATAATCAGTTCATCACGGTAGGCTTGAAAATCTTCTCTAAAAATACGCCCGAAGTTTTTCTCTGCAGCTCCAGCAGGGCCTCCATAATTATTCGCAAGGTCGAAATGGGTAATTCCCATGTCGAATGCACCTCTTAAAATCTCTCTTTGGTTATGGATAGGATCATAATCACCAAAATTTTGCCATAATCCGAGAGATAAAATCGGTAATTTCAAACCTGAATGACCGGATTTACGATATTCCATTTTTTCATAACGTGCACTATCTGCAATATACAAGTTTTCTCCTCCTTACCATTTTTAAAACGCTTTCTTTCGTTCTGGTTTTAGTTTACTACATTTTAAAGAAAAGGAGTTAGTCAAAATGATTTTTTCTTGTATTTTTTTACCATTTGTTTTTTATTCGTTGATAGATCAGAAATTGTTTACGTGCTTGCTGAATTTTTTTATAGCGTTTCGGTTGTTTTTTGTAAAATTGCTGATGATAATTTTCTGCTGGCCAAAACGTACCAGCTGGTTCAATTTTTGTGACGATTGGTTGGCGGAACGTTCCTGAACTGACTAGTTCCTGTTTCGATTGCTCCGCTAATTTTTTCTGACGTTCGTCTTGATAAAAAATCACCGGACGGTACTGCTTCCCTCTATCTTGAAATTGTCCAAAGGCATCTGTGGGATCAGTTATTTGCCAATAGATTGTCAACAAATCGCTATAACTTATCTCTCTCGTATCATAAATGATCTCCACAGCTTCCACATGGCCTGTGTAACCACCACTTACTTGATCATAATTTGGTTTTTCAACATGTCCGCCCGTGTATCCTGACAAAACGGATAGGATCCCTTTTTTCGATTCAAACGGCTCGACCATGCACCAGAAACATCCCCCTGCAAATACTGCACGTTCTTGATAGTCAGCATCTTGCATAGCATGCTTGGAAAAGTCATATTTTTGCTGCGTGTCAAATCCTTCTGTAAGCAATAAATAAAAATCCATTACGTCAGGCGTTAAATTCATTCGGATAGCTAATGGACGTAGTGTTGCTTCTAGTTTTGATAACTGTTCTTTAGCGGATGTATTCTCTCTTATGTCATTCTTTGTCTGGATCAATACTTTTCGTTCCCAATCTCGTGTATTCGGATTTAAAATCAGATTATAAAGTGTTTGAATGAATACTTGTTCCTTATCCATAGACTCTCCTCCTTTCCGAAGAAGACAAGCTAGTGACTTTAGCTGTAATTTATCATAAAGTGAGGAAATAAGCGATTACTTCATTCCTTACAGATTTTGCGTATAAAAAAAGAGAGAATCCTTATCGACAGATTCTCCTTTTTAATCAATTTATTTTATAACTGAAAAGTTAATTTACCTTTTATGAAAAATTATTTTTAAAAATAAACATAAATATGCAGTTAATGTAACAAGATAAGAAATAATAGTCGTTACTGTATAATTTGTGCTTACTTTAATATCAGCAACTCCTTTGACTCCGCTTATTTGTACCAATCCATTAGCATTCACCTGCTCCTTTACAGGTTGATGATTTATTTCTACGTTCGTTCCTAAATAAGCATATACAGGGAGTGTGATTACTTGGCTCTTCTCATTAGTTACTCTATATATGATAGAACTACCAGTTGTTTTATAAGGAAGGTTTACCCATTGACTGTCGATCTTTGCTTCGTGTTTTATTATATGCTCCTTATTCTCCAATGAAGCGATAGGAGAATAATCATATAAAAAATAATCCATTCCTTTAGTGGTATACGCCTCTACTGTTTCTTTGTTTACAACAATATGTCCCGGCTGAGAAATTATTTTTTGATTGAAATTTTTTTTACTAGAAACAGTTAAAGTGATTAATAACAAAACAGTCATAAATAAATAAAATAGTTCTCTTGTCTTATTGTATCTTCTATTTTTGAAAAATATCATCGTTAATATCAGAGAAGAGAATATTATTTGCAAGCTTAAGATCCGCCAAGGGAATTGTAACAATTTGGCTGGCGTATTTTGCAGAAGATACCATGGCACCAAACTAGTTGTAGCTAGCCAAGTCAAACACGTACCATAATAAATCTTTTTTTCTACGTTTGTTAATTTTTTAAATAAAATCAGGGGAATACATAAAGATAACAGACCAACTAGTCCCATTGAGTAAGTAGTTAAGTCGTTGTTCATAGCTTCAGTCAGACTATCGAACACATTAGATGCATGAGCATATAAATTTGTCACGCTAGGTTTGTTGATTTTTTGGTAGAGCATTTGTTCCAACATCGGATACCAAAAAGCACTCGTCAGAACCAATGTCATTCCTGCCGCACTAAATAATTTTTTAAATATAGCAATAAAATCTGCATTCTTGAAACCTTTAGAAACCAAACGAATAAAAATAAAAATGATAATTAATGCTGTACTCATTAATGTTGATAGTACATGGCTGTACACTAGCAAACTCATACTCAATGCTAGCTTTACAGACGGATACTTTTCTTCTTTTCCAGAGATAATTTGATAAGCCTAAAATAATACAGGGATAACAAGTGTTATTGCAATAGCTTCGGCAATTGCGGAACGATAATAGATGTCTACTGTCCGATAAGCAGAGAAAATATAGAGACAACTAAATAAAAAAGCTGCTTTTTTTTGTTTCGCGAATTGTAAAATTAAGTTAGAAAAATAAAAAGGCATTTATGGTACACTCAAATTGTATTTCCGACGAAAGAAAACAAAGGAGTGTAACCATAAATGACCTACAAACATCTTACCATAGACGAACTGACAATGATAGAATCATATTATCTTCAACATAATAAGCCGGTTGAAATCGCTAACCGAATGGGACGTGCTATACAAACTATTTATAGTGTAGTCAATAAGTTCAAGCAAGGCAAGACTGCTCTTGATTATTGGCACCAGTATAAAGAAAATAAGAAAAAATGTGGTAGAAAAGTCATTCAATTACCTGCTCATGAAGTAGATTACATTAAAGAGAAAGTCACTCTTGGTTGGACGCCTGACGTCATTATCGGGCGAAAAGAAAGGCCTGTTTCATGCGGTATGAGAACACTTTATCGTTTATTTTCTAAAGGAATATTTGATATTGACACACTACCGATGAAAGGTAAAAGAAAACCCAATGGCCATCAGGAAAAACGGGGAAAACAACAGTATCAGCGCTCAATCCATGATCGACCTGATAATTATCCTGATTTCAATTCTGAGTTTGGTCACCTTGAAGGTGATACGATCGTTGGCATTCATCATAAAAGTGCCGTCATTACTTTAGTTGAAAGATTATCTAAAGTCATTATCACGATTAAACCCAACGGCCGTAAGGCATTAGATATTGAAACTGCCCTTAATCAATGGTTTTCTCGCTTCCCTAAAAACTTCTTTAAATCTATTACGTTTGACTGTGGAAAAGAATTTTCTAACTGGAAAGCCATTAGTAACCAACATGATATTGATATATATTTTGCGGACCCTGGAACACCTTCTCAACGCCCATTAAACGAGAATTCTAACGGGATTCTGCGTCGTAATGGACTGCCGAAATCAATGGATTTTAGAGAAGTGAATCAGACATTTATTTCCAGTGTCAGCAATCAACGTAATCATATTCCAAGAAAATCATTGAATTACAGAACACCAATCGAAATATTTTTGAGCTATGTACAAGAAGCATTTTATTCTAGCTTAATTTGACAAATCATATTATAAAAAAATTATCTGCTGATGATTTGTTTATTTTCTTTCTTGGTGTATTTGTCCTTTTTTGTTCAACCAATTTATTTCCTTGGAAACTTTTTAGCCACACACCAGTTAAGAGTCTACAATTTGTCTGGCGATTAAATGGTTTTTCTTCTTTATTTATAGCCTATACGATGAGTATAGTGATCTATTATGTTTTTTCTACTAAAAATAATTCATGGAAAATAATGGTCTTTACGTTTCTTGCACTAATATTGCATCTCTCAGGAGTAAGCAATTCTATCCATGCTAACAAAGAGTCACTAACACTTATAGCACCTAAAGATGCTATTGCTATAGCTGAAAATTACAATCATACTGATTATGCAAACAAAGAGTCAATCTATCATCCTGATATGATTAATAATGATCAATATTTACTAGGTAACCAGGAAATAAATCCAATAACTCATTTTATGAGTAACAAACTTACAATTGAATTAGATAATTCGAATAATAAAAATACTGTCTTGACGACACCTATTTATCGTTATAAAGGGCAAGTGGCTTCTATTAATGGCAAACTAGTGCAAACAAAATTATCTAAGTTTGGCACAACTGAATTAACTATTCCTCCAGGTATAAATAAAGTCGTTATTACTTATCAGTACACAAAACTAGCAATTGCTTCAAGATATTTATCTATCGTTACTTTGATTTTATTTTTACTTTATCGATTTACTTTTTCTAAACAAAAACAACCAAGAAGAGAAGTACAACATTCTCACTAGATTTTTATTTAAGAAAGACTTTTTAGCTGCACACATAAACAGGCTAAAAAGTCTTTTTTATATTTTCTATTTCTTTAATTTGCTTCATACATTATTTAACATCGATATTTATATTATGAAACATGTGTTTCATCCATTATCAAAGTATTTTTATCGATAATAAACTTCATCCAAAAACAGACCTTGTGCAGGGACGGTTTCTCCTGCATGTTGCCGCACTTTGCTTTCGAATATTTCATCGATTGTTTCTATCGGCATGGCACTTGTACCGATTTCTAGTAATGTTCCCATGATGATTCGCACCATTTTATATAGAAATCCGTCTCCGACAAAAGTAAAATGAAGCATTTCTCCCTTACGTTCGATAGATAATTCATCAATCGTACGTACCGTAGATTTTTTTGATTTTTTCAATGCAGAAAAACCAATGAAATCATGTGTACCCATCAATTTTTCGCAAGCTGCATTCAGCTTATCCATATCCAACTCTTGAGGAAAATAAAAGCTGTGATTTCGTTCAAATGCTGAAGGAATCACGTTGTTCCAAACATAATAGCTGTATTTTTTGCCCACCGCATTATATCTTGCATGGAAGCGCTCAGGCATCTCTTCGATTCTTTTGATGACAATATCTCGCGGAAGATAGCGATTCATAAAGTCGATCATTTCTGCCAGTCCAATTTCTGAGTTTGTTTTGAAATTTGCCACTTGTCCTCGCGCATGCGTGCCGGCGTCTGTTCTTCCTGATCCAATAATTTCTATCTCTTCATTTGTCATCTGATGCAACACTTTTTCGATTTTCCCTTGGATGGTTTTATCGTCATCTCCAAGTCTTTGCCAGCCTGAATATCTTTTTCCGTCATATTCGATCGTCAACTTGATGTTTCTCATATTTTTGTGGCTCCTCTATATTCCATTTGGTCTTCTCTCTACCTTTTTAAGATTGTAGCACAAATTAAAGCTACTTGCTTCTCTGTGAGAGAAACCAAGTAGCTTTAAATAATTGTTTATGAACAATTGTATTATTTATAATTCATAATGAATCACTTCTTTATATTCCTCATATAATTCCGCGTTTCGCAGATCGCCCCCATCTAAATTCGCCGAATAAAATATAGGAGGATGTTTTATCCCATTTGCAATAAGCTGTTCGCAAACTTCCACGATGATCGTATTGAGGATGGCTGCACCGATTACAGTAGAGGAAGGACCAGCTTTTTGTACGATACCTGTCAGCTCACAGCAAGCATCTCCTATCTCCCCATGGTTATCAATAACTATATCAGAAACCTCAAACAATCGTTTCCCTGATGAATGACGACTAGTCACCGATCGTGAATATTGGACATTCGTCAAACTAATGATTTTTACGCCCTTCGCTTTTGCAGCTAACGCTAAATCAATAATGATTGGATTTCTTCCCGATACCGAGTGAAGGATCAATACATCTTGATCTTTAAATGAAACTGTTTTTGCTAAATTCGTTCCATATCCTTCTAAACGTTCCATTTGACTGGTAAAGGTGATAGGGGAACGATCTAGCATCACTTCTCGTCCAAAGATAGCATTGATGGTCATCATCCCACCAGCCCGATAATACATCTCTTCTGCTAAGATACCAGCATGACTAGCACCAAAAATATAGACCGAACGTTTTTGCAGATTCGCTTGGGTCAATACATCGATTGCTTCTTTGATTGACTTTTTTTCTTCCTTTTCAACCAAATCTAATAACTGTTTGATTTTATCCATATATTTGAACATCTAGAACCCTCCAAACAAACCGCTGAATCCTCTACCGATCATTCCCCATAACGACAAATCGTTTCCGCCGAAAATCAATATCCAGCTTTGGATCGTCGTACTAAAAACAATAGCTGAAAAACCAGCTAATACGACCATGACAAATGAAGCTGCGATTGTTCCGACAACCGCTCCACGAAAGCCACCTTGACCTTCACCGATGACTGCTGCACCACCACATTCAAAGAAACTTGTGATTACTAATGGCACAAGCAACACGCCGAATAGATGGAATGAATTCGCCAAAACAACTAAAATCGTAGAAGTGATCATTGCCACGATAAAACCGATAATCACTGCATTTGGTCGATAATTGAATAAAATAGGCACATCAAATGCTGGTTTCGCTCCCGGTACGACTTTTTCTGCAATCCCTTGAAACGCTGGAATGATTTGATTGATCAGTAGTCGGACACCATATAGCATAATGAGTAGTCCTGCACCAAAATTCAACCCTGCTTCAATCGAAAACATCAGGAGATTATCCCCTTCTGGTATCAAAACAGGTGCGATGATCCCAACTACGGTATTCATCAAGAACATGACTAGTGCACCTGTAATTGAGATTTCTCGGAAAAATGAAAGATTCTCAGGTACTTTGATATCTTCTGTCGATTTTTCTTTATTTCCTACTCGTTTTGCTACAAATCCTGAAACTAAAGACAAAACACCCGTTGGATGACCAATCAGGAAAGAATCATCTCCCGTAGCATCCCAGACATATTTGCGCATGATCCACGGCATGAAAGACCAATAACAAGCCGATAAAATCCCGCTGATCCCAATCAATGCTCCCCCTGACAGTCCTGCTTCCACACCAGCTGCTACAAATACGAAAGGAAACCACCAAAGCATATGACCTGTTAAAAAAATCGTCTTCACAGGTGTAAACCGAGCAATCAATAAATGGATAACTAATCCTAAAAACATAGCTAATCCGACCGTTCCGCCATATTCTGCAGTAAACGTCACATCAGATAGTCCTTCTGTCACTTCTACACCCAACTGTGTTTGGACAGCTATATTGATTGGAGAAATCGTTCCGACCAGCATATTGACTCCGGCGGTCAAAGCAACCATACCAAATGCAGCAGTCAAAGCTCCCTTAACCGTTTCTGAAAATGATTTTCGCTGGATGATCAGCCCGAGCATCGCAATCAAACCTAACAAGACGGGCGGATTCTTCAAGATGTGTTCACTAATGAAATTCATTCTTTTATTCCCCCTTATCAGCTAGATATTGTTCCAATTGCGCCTTTATTTCTGAAGTATCCATATACTTTTTAATAGGATAAACAGGCGCTTTTACAGAAGCTTTTAGTTCTGGAAGTAATTCATGACTTGTAAAATAAACATCTGCCATCGTTGCTTTGGCAGTGGATAAATCTGTATTTTCCACTGTCGCCTTTAAACCAAGCTCCTTAATTACTTTATCAAGAGACATTTTCAAAACCATAGAACTCCCCACACCAAATCCACATACTGCTAAAATTTTCATTTTTCTTCCTCCTTATGCAAATAACTGAATGATTGTTTCTTTATTTCCTGATAAAATCGTTTGATATTTTTCATTGTCCATAAATATTTCCATGATATCTTTTAATCTCTCCAGATGGCTTTCGTGGTTTTTGGCAGCTAAAACCAAAAAAATATGGATTGGTTTCCCTTTCATATCTACAGCATCTTTTACGACTAAAAGACTCATACTTTGCTCGTTTACTCCAAGACCTGGTTTTGCGTGCATCAGCGCAAAATAATCAGCCAACACCATATATGGTCCATTTTCCTCTACACTTCTGATCATGTTTTCTAAATACGTATGCGTTATCATTTTGTTTTTTAATAATGGATTGCTAGCAATTTCGACTGCTTTCATCCAATTTTCAGCCGTTTCTATTACTTGGATTTGATTTTTCGGCAGCAATTTATTGATAGTACTCATTCTCTGACCTCCAACATTTTTGAAATAAACCAATTTTTATCCTCTATTCCTTGCATGACCATTTTCATCACAGGTTCGACTTCTTTCACATCTTCTTCTCGGATCATTAGCAGAACAACGATATCTGCCTTTTGATATCCCCATGAAAATGGCTTGTCTGCTATCAATACAGCAACCGAAGTTTGTTTAACGACATTAGGATTGCCATGAGGAATAGCAAAACCATTCTCCAAGTATGTTGATTGGATTTCCTCACGCTCAAAAATAGAGTGGAGAAATCGCTGTTTCGAATCTTCATTCTCAAACTGTTGCTGATCAACCAAAAAACGGATAGCAGCTTCTTTTGAATCCAAGTGATCAAAATAGACATTAGAGGAAATAAGATGTTTCACTTTTTCAGCTATCGAGCCTTCGACGTTTATTTGTTCGTTATCTATGACCAGATCGATATAATGATTCATGATACGTTTCATATCTCTAGCAGTAACCATTGGCGAGATTCTTACTACTGGTCTAATTTGCTTAGGTATATCGACAGTGGAGATAATCAAATCTACGTCAAACAAATCTAGTCTGTTCAATTTATCGACAGATGCTGTTTCGATACTATCGATATCAGGTAAGATTCTTCTGATTTTTGCAGAAACAAATGAACTAATTCCCATGCCATTGGGACATACGAATAAGAGTCTATTTAATCGTTTGACACGCTCGATTGCTGCTTGGAAATGGATAGCTACAAAACCTACTTCATCTTCGGACAAGCTTACTTGATAAGGCCAGCGAAAATCATTTAACGCAAACCAGACAACACCATACAAAGAAGGATAATTTTGTTTTATCTCATCTATCAAAGGATTTACGATGGTCGTTTGAGCCTCAATACGTAAAAGCAGCTGATACAGATGGACAAGTAGATCTTCTTCTAAACGACTATCTTGGGTAAGATCTATCTGAATGCCTCTACTCACTTTTTGGATCAATTGCCGGATTTTTTCTCGAAATACCAAAGGAATCGTTTCATTTTTCATGAAAAAGCGTAAACCACTTCCCACAATAACATAAGTCAAATACTGTACTTCTTCTTGCGAAAATTGGTAAATACGCTGTTCCTCTAACTGATGCAGCAATTCACAAACGAGAGGATATTTATTGAATTCTAAAAAATACTTTCCATATTGATTTTTACCTTTTAAACTGATTTTCTTCCCTTCTCTTGAACGCTGGATCATCAATAAGATCGAAACAATGATACTTGAAAAGTAGCTTTCTGGTATCTCAATTTGCTTGTCTGCAATACTCTCGCGAAAAGATCGTTCAACTATTGCTAGAAGCTTTCGATCCACTATTTCTCTTACGATCTCCAATTCATCAAAATGATTCAGGATCATACGCTTCAGTACCTTCTGAACCTGTATTTCATTTCCTTCAAAATATGTCCCGAAACGATCAAAACTGAGATTCAATCCTTCTTTCGCAAATACATATTTGATGTAAGAAATATCATTTGCGATACTGCTTCTGGAAACATAATATTCTTCAGAAAGTTGCTGGTAACTTACATGCTCGAAATTGGACAGTCTGTTCAGGATCGCTACTCTTCGTAGTTTGCTTTCTTGATATTGTATTACACTCATTTCCATCACCTTCTATATTCACTATAATTTTTTTTTATAAGGAGAACTAGACCAAATAAAAGATTAAAATAACCTGAGAAATCATACACTACTCTTTCTCAGTTAATATACGCTAAAACAGAAGCTCTACAAGAAAATTATGGAACTATATTTCAGAAAAACAAAAAAACAGCCAACGGACGAAATGTCCGCTGACTGTTCAATTTGACGGCTCAAGTTTTACTGTTTGAGATGCAAGATACTCAACCAGGCAATGGGCACATAATTAAAGAAAAAACTGATTCTTTGGCAAAATCCTATTTTATTCAGTAATGGCCAAGAATTTATAGAAGGAATTCTTGCCAGACCATAAATCGCCGCAAAAAGCAAACTGATTACAGACAGTCCAAGGTATAAGTGGCTTACGTCCATTTGCCCATTTTTTCGATAGATCAAGAAAAGAAGAACTGGAAACAATAAAAAACCACTGTAACCTAAACCTGATCCGATATTATGGACCCATGTCGAGACATTCCACGAAGACTCATGGGTATTGATACTGAACAAACCTGTGAAGATACAATCACCTATACCATAAAAACCGATAGATGCTGTAACCAGGGTAGCTAACACGCGAGATGTACTTGCAAATGCAGCATATAATGCAGGCAATGACAGGATGAAAAAAATCCCTGAAACCACTGACCAAATAAGAAATGCCTTTCTTACAGGACTGGAAATCTCTCCAAATACACTGATCACACTCTTCATTTGATCTAATTCAGGATAATACAATCCTAATACGTACGGAGTCAAAAAATCACTCAACACGCCTAATAATAAAAAGAAGAAACCAAATTTACGTAAAAAATCCATGATGCGCCTCCAATAACCATTACCTATGCTTTTAATTGTTATTATAAACGACTTTATCTCGATTTAACAGGAACCTCTTTTTACACGTACATCTATATAACTCATTAAAAATTTGAATCGTCTTAAGGTTCATCCCCTAAATATCTAATGTTCAATGTTCATTTAATCCGTCTAATCGGTCTTTCAATTTTATTTTTTCTCCACTTCTTTTACGCGCGCCTAATTCTCCTATTGCAGTAAACAACAGATCACTTGACGAATTTAAGGCAGTTTCCATTGAATCTTGGATAACACCGATAATAAATCCGATACCGACGATTTGCATCGCGACATCATTAGAGATACCAAACAAACTACATGCTAATGGAATCAATAACAGTGAACCGCCCGCAACACCTGAAGCCCCACAAGCAGCTAAAGCAGACAAAATACATAAAAGGACTTTCAAAACAAATGGTGCTTCAATCCCTAAGGAATGTACAGCCGTCAATGACATCACGGAAATGGTAATCGCAGCACCGCCCATATTGATCGTAGCACCTAATGGGATCGATATGGAATAAGACTCTTTCGTCAATTTCAATTTTTCAGCCAGCATCATGTTTATCGGGATATTTGCGGCAGAACTTCGGGTAAAGAAAGCGGGAAGCGCACTTTCTTTCAAACAAAAGAGAATCAATGGATAGGGGTTTTCTTTAATAAACAAAAACGTGAGGAACGGGTACACAACTAATGCGACAAACAGCATCGTGCCGATCAACACAAGTAAAAGCTGCAGATACTCTGCCAATCCAGCGATTCCAGTCGTGGCAATCGATTGATAAACCAATCCTAAAATCCCTATCGGAGCGAATGCAATAATCACTTGTACAACTTGTGATAATGCTACAGATATTTGATCCACCAATTCTTTTGTCGATTCTGAACGTGCTCGAAAAGCTAGACCTAACAACACAGCCCAGAATAAGACACCAAGATAATTCGCATCAATGAGCGATTGAACAGGATTTTGTGTGACATTTGTCAACATCGTAGATAAAACACTTTCCAAATTTTGCGGTGCTTGTTCAGACACTGTTTCTTGTAAAGTAATAGGAACAGTAAAAATTGAACTTATAATCACTGCTACAAGTGCCGAAAGCAATGTTCCTACTAAATATAAGACTAAAATAGGCTTCACAAATGTCTTATTTCCTATTTTATGTTTGGCAATTGAAGCCATCGTCAAGAAAAAAACTAGAAGAGGCGCAATTGCTTTCAAGCAACTGACAAACAACGTCCCCAATATTGAAATAAATGTCCACGTGGGGAAAAAGATACCAAACAATATTCCGACTAAAATACCAACAACAATACGTTGAACTAACGACATATCCAAAAACTTCTCTAACAAATGACCACCCTTTCACAATTTTACCAATCATTGTATCATTTTATCTAAAGAAACTAAAGGTGCAATTTTCTAAAAATTCTAATAATACAATTGGCAATTCATGCTCTTGCAACATTCAATGTTAGTATTGGAGGGTTTATTCAATCTCTAAAGAAGTCGAGAGAAAACTATTTATCGTTATTATTAAAGTTATCCAAGTAAAACGTAACTAAGATGAAGGACGAAACTAGAAATTTCATCCTTCATCTTAATTCTTTGACATAGCAATCAATTAATATTTTCCACTGAGTCTCTTCTTTCTCTCACTCTCACTGGTTTACTTGCCCATAAACGATTTGATTAAAGCCATTTTTCAATTCATTATTCGCTGTCTCGTTGAAGTAAAGATAATGATCGGGATTCCCCTGATTTTGTTGTGTCACCAATACTTTTGGCTGATTTTGCTGAAACCCGAATAGATAGATGTGCTTTTTCAGATATGGTTCTGTCTCTGCATCGGAATAGACGGCTGTGATTTGATAATCTGCTTGACCTGTCCCGCTTTCTGACCATTCTGCAGAAACAGGCACTCCACCAATAGCCATCTTCCACTCCCCATTCAAAATAGCTTGAGGGACTTTAAGACCATATAAGTCCACACTCATTTGATTCGTATAACTTTTGTATTGTTGTCCCATTGTTTGGCCCCATGTGGTCATAAATGCCTCTAAGTGTGCGGATTTGTCTGCATTCCACAGTGTTTGTTCGACTTGTTCGCTGCTTTCTGAAGAGGAAGATGAAGCCTCTACAGAAGAACTTGAAGTAGATGTTTGAGTTGTTTCAATCGTTTTGGAAGACTCTGACGAAGTAGAGGTATCTGCTGTTTCTGTACTTGTTGCAGTTGACTTGCTCTCTGTGCTAGTTGTTGTAGTAGTTGCAATTGTTGTTTTCGCTGTTTCTTTTGTTGATTCTTTTCTTGGTTCATTCCCGTTGGTACAACCAGCTAACAAAAAAGCTAGACCCATTATTAATAAAATCCTTTTTTTCAATTAAAAAACCCCTTTCGATTACTCCCCCACTTCTTTATTCTATCAAATAAGCAATGTGATTTTATTGATTTTTTGTATTTTCTCATCCATCTTTTAAACCATTTAAAAACTAAGAAGCACCCGCTGATGTCTTATAGACAACATCAGCGGGTGCTTCTTTTTATTTTATTTTTAAGACAAAAACTTCGTGTTTTTTTCCTGCTTTTCTCACGCTTTATATTTGTGTTTGTAGAAACATAGACTTTTAGTCATCATCGTCTTCCTCATCCAAATCTTGTCGGACAGTTTTTCCTTGGAGTCTTTGTACTTGGTAGATGATTTCTTTATTGAAACTTAAAAGTTCAACGAGTAATTGTTGCAAGCCATATTTTTCTTCTTTTTCAGCTAACTTGATTGCCCGTGTGATAAAGACATTTTGGAAATCAAAATCTTTTGCAAAGTTTTCCAACATTGTTGAGGCTGGTAAATATTTGTTTTGACCATGTTCGTAAATTTTTCCATAACGCATGACTTCTTCTAAAGTAGACGGAACGATTTCATTTTCAATCACTAACTCATGAGAGATTTTATTGAACCATCTCGCTTCTTGATCAGCATATTCTGAAAAAAGGGTACTTAATTCTTGCGAAGTTGTACCCAAAACATACAATTGTGCTTGGATCAATTTCATTTCTTCTAATTTAAAATTTGCTAATACATGCCCCACCATGGCGCCAGCAGTTGGTTTATGATGGTCGATATCTGCTTGTTTTGTTTCTTGAGCAAATTTTTCTTCCACTATATTCATTGATTTACGCCTCTTTTACTTTTGTTGATTGGACTTCATAACCTAATTTTTCCACAACTGCAGCTAATTGTTCAGGGTGGACTTCATCTGGATCAAAGCTTGCTTTGATTTTGCTCGCATTAAACAAAACTTTCGTATTGCTTACCCCAGGCTGTTGAGAAACCGCATGTTCGATTTTTTGCATACAGCTTGGACAAGCTAGTGTATCTAATTGCATAATCATTTTTTTCATCGTAGTTCTTCCTTCCTTTTTCTTGATAGTCTTATTCTAGATTACAGCTTCCATAAAAAAATTGATTCTTATCAAGTTTTACGATTTTTCCTCTTTGCTTTCGTGTCCAAAATACAATAAACGCATCGCGTTAAAGATAACGATCAAGATACTAGCTTCGTGAACGAACATCCCACTAGCCATGTAAATAAACCCGGCAAATAAGCCGATGAGTAAAAATAAGACGACACCAATGGCAATCACTACATTTTCACGGGTATTCAAAACAGTTTTCTTAGCCAAACGGTAAGCATGAACCAACGATCCAAAACTAGATTGCATCAAGACAACGTCACTCGTTTCGATAGCGACATCCGTTCCTGATCCCATAGCAATCCCGATATCAGCCGCAGCCAAAGAGGGAGAATCATTGATTCCATCTCCAATAAAAGCAACGCGCAATCCTTGTTCTTGGTATTTTTTCACAAATTGAACCTTTTCATCTGGTAATAATTCAGCATGGACTTCATCAATGCCTAACATATCAGCTACATAATCAGCAGTCATCTGATTATCACCTGTCAGCATCACTAAATGTTTTGCTCCTGCTTGTTTCAACATAGCTAATTGTTCAGCGACTTCTGGTCGAATCACATCTGACACACCAATGATTTGAGTAATTTTTTTATCGATTGCTACAATAATGACCGAGCTGCCTGTTTGTTGTAATTGATGTAAATCTTGTACTTGCTTTGGTGTGAGAGAAAGTTTGTGAGCGGCAATCAATTTGGTGTTGCCCGCACAAACTGTACGACCATCAATCTCAGCTGTGATTCCTTGTCCCTTGATCGTCTGATTATCTTTAACTACTAATTGTTGAAAATCAAGGTCTTTCTCCTGAGCATAATGGATCACGGCGCGCCCCAGAGGATGATCGGATAACGTTTCTAATCGAGCCACTAAAGCTAAGCTGTCCCTTTCATCCTCTGTATAGTTCTTGATAGTGGATACAGCAGTAGTTCCTTTGGTCAATGTACCGGTTTTATCAAAGACAAAAGTATCGATTTTGGAAAAAGTATCCATTGCTTCACCGCCTTTGACTAAGATGCCCCGTTTCGCTCCATTACCGATTCCTGCTACATTCGAAACAGGCGCACCAATGACTAAAGCGCCAGGACAACCAAGAACCAAAACAGTGATGGCTAAACGAAAATCACGACTGATCAGACCAACAAGCAACGCAATAAGTAAAACGGTTGGAGTATAATACTGAGAAAAACGATCAATGAATTTTTCCGCATGTGATTTGGTATCTTGTGCTTCTTCGACTAATTCGATAATTTTGGCAAAGGTCGTATCATCTCCGACCTTAGTTGCTTCGATCGTCACGTAGCCATCTGCTAAAATCGTTCCAGAAAATACGTCATCTCCACTGATTTTGACGACTTGTCGTGATTCACCCGTCACTGCGGCTTCATCCGCATACCCTTTTCCGTCAATGACTCGTCCGTCCACAGGAATAGCTCCACCAGTTTTTACTAAGACGATATCACCTTCTTCCACGTCATCGATTTCCACTTCTTCAGTCGTTCCATCTTCTTGGACAACGCTGGCAGTCAATGGGGCCATCTCGGTCAAAGCCTTGATTGATTCCCGCGTTTTGGTCAATGTTTTTTGTTCCAGATAACTACCAAACAAAAACAAGAATGTAACGATAGCTGACTCCTTGTATTCTCCGATCATAAAGGCACCAAGCACAGCAATAGTAACGAGTAAATCAATTGAGATAACTTTGACTTTTACTGCCTGATACGCATGGATCATAATAGGTATGACCGCAATAATAGAAGCTATGGCTAGAGCAATGTTATAGAACAAGACAAATCCAGTAAATTTTCCGATAAAACCAAAAATAATCAACACAGCTGATAAGGCGGTGATATGATTTCGATGCTCTTGGATCCACTTTTGAAATTTCATCTTTCTCCCTCTTTTCCTTTTCGTTCTTACGAGACTAAGTATAGATACTTATCCATCATAAAAAATTGACCACTATCAAGTTTAGTCAAAAAGGTGGTTTTCTTTTGGTAGAATACACTACAAAAAATAGTTAGCAAGAAGACTCACTAAAGTGATCTTGCCAACTATTGTCGTTTCTATCAAAATTTTCATTGAATGATTTTCCTGTACAGCATACATCGGAAATCTATCTCTTTGTCTAAGATCTTTATCTTGCTAATTTTTTCCTTTAGTCTTTCAAATCCACGTCGTTCATAGAATTGATACGTACAGCCGCTATCTGTAAAAAGGAATATTTCTTTTCCTTTCTCTCTTTTTTCAAATTCTGTTAGCAACTTGGTGCCTATGCCTTTTATTTTCAAATCAGGATTTGCAGCTAAAAAAATGATTTCTCCATCTGGCGAATGCTTCTTTAAATATGCTGCAAGCATTTGTTCATTTGCTGTCTCGTAAGCTCCTTTACTCTCTTTAGCAAATATATTTTGTAAAAAATCGAATATCTTAACATATATTTGCTGTCCAAAAGAACGATGTTTCTTTTTTTTCTCCTTTTATCTCCGCCAACAAAACACCTGCCAACTCGTTCTCTGCATACAAAGTAAGAATTTGAGTAGCTCGATTCAATTCCATATACAAAAAATGTCTTCCGTAAAGATTCAGCAAAAGTTCATTTTCCATATATCGCTCAAAGTTCATTCCTTCAACAGCAAAATGGATCGCTTTTTTGTAATCTTTCTTTTCTAAGGGTTTAAAAGTTAGTTTCATCATTTCGCCTCCTCAACTTCAATGATTGTGTTATACTTACATTATAATAGACACGGTGTCTACTATCTATAAACAATCATCTATAAGATTGTCGATTAAGCGACAGCTTTGCTTTGATATGTCGGATAAGGAGATAGGTAAATGAAAAAGACAGATAGACGCGTTAAAAAAACAGAAAAAGCTTTGGCTGAAGCACTATCTACATTATTAGTAAATAAAAAGATTCAAGCAATCACTATACGCGAGCTAACAGAAACGGCAGATGTACATCGTTCGACTTTTTATACACATTATAAGGATATCTATGATCTATATGATCAATTAGAAAGCAACTTTTTTCGAGATCTAAATGAAATTCTCTCTTATGATCCAGCCCATAGCTATGAGGAACTATACACTCGCTTGATCGACTATGTTTACGCAAATACTTTTTTATATCGCTTGTTTATCCTCAACCATGGTGATATTTTGTTTCAGAAGAAAGTTAAACAAGTTATTGAAGAAAACTATCTGAACATATGGCTATATGAAGACAAGAAAACGATTATTACAGAAGAAATGAGATTCTTCACTACGTACCACGTCCAAGGTTGTCTATCCGTTCTCAATCGGTGGGTAGAAAGCAGTTACAAGTACTCCAAAAAAGAATTATTAGAACTCTTACAGAAACTGAATGATCACATAGAGAAAATCATGCCTTGAATAGAAAAAGGCTATGACAAAAGTATCTTCTTCGGAAATAAGCCGAAATTTCTTGAAGCTGACTACTTCTGTTAAAACCTCAGGATGATCATAGCAAAATATATGATGTTCTCAATTTATACTAAATGACGTTCGAAAGGATTGTCACTTATTCCTTCACTTACTATTTTACTTGCCCATTCTTTTGCTGAAAAAAGGGAATGATCGCGATAATTTCCGCAACTGATTTCACTGACTCCTTGCACATCTTCCCAAGTTGTCTTTTCAGCAATTTCCTCTAAAGAAGATTTCAATGCACGAGCTATCTCATGAGCAGTCGGCTCACCCCAAACAATCAAGTGGAACCCCGTGCGGCAACCAAATGGCGAACAATCTATGATCCCTTCTACCCGATCACGTAATAAGTCAGCTAATAAATGTTCAAATGTGTGTAGTCCTGCCGTTTCGATCGAGCTCTTATTTGGTTGAACAAACCGCAAATCAAAGTTCGTGATCTTGTCGCCTTTTGGTCCTGTTTCTTCGGTGATCAGGCGTACATAAGGCGCCTTTACTTTTGTATGATCTAGTGTGAAACTTTCTACTTTTGCCATATCTAACACCATTCCTTTATTATTTTAAATAGCTTATTGGTCTATTGACCTCTACTTTTGTTCCATTAAATTCATTGGTTACATATTCTTGAATAGCTGACTCATGATATAACTCCACTAATTTCTTGTACTTTTCGTTGTTTTTGTTCGCTTCAGCCGTCGCTAAGATATTGATATTGTTTTTTGTTTCTTTATTGACTGCTTCATGATACAAGGAATCTTCCAAAACATTCAATCCACCATCCAAAGCGACTGAATTGGAAATCAACACCCCGTCGACTGATTTCAAGACACGAGGGCCTGTCATATCATCGATCGTTTTAAATTGGAGATTTCTCGGATTTTCACTGACCTTCTCTGTGCCACTCAATGCATCAAAATCTGAAGCTAATTTGATCAAACCTGCATCCTGCAATAATAATAAACCTCTTGATTCTTCCGCCGGATTATTCGCTATTGCGATCGTAGCACCATTTGGAATATCTGCTACCTTTTTGTATTTTTCAGAATAAATCCCCATCGGTTCTAAATAAGTCGTTCCTAATGCAGCTAACTGTTTCTTAGGATGCTGCTTATTATAGGCCAGAAAATAGGAATACGATTGAAACGCATTGACGTCGACACTGCCATCTTGTGTTGCATTGTTCAGCTGTACCCCATCGCTGATTTCTTTTACTTTTATTTTAAGTCCTAAATCTTTGGCTTCTTTGCTTTTGGCGATATATTCCCAAACTTGCTTATCTGATCCATGGGAACCAATAATGATCGTTGAACGTTCTTTTTCTTTTGCATGTGTAATAGTGTGAATGCCAAATGCACCTCCTACTGCAACTAGAATGACAATAAAAAGACCTAGCAACTTTTTCATTCTCTCATCCTCCCTGACTTATCTCAAAATCGAACAAAATGTTCGGCTAACTTATCTCCAATAAATTGGATCAAAAAAACAAGCGTTAATAAAATGACCATACAAACAATGGTTACATCATTTTGAAAACGCGCGTAGCCGATATTGATAGCAATATCACCTAAGCCGCCCCCACCGACAGCACCTGCCATTGTTGTTAATCCAATCAAACTGATGATCGTCAAAACAGAAACACGAATCACATCAGCTAATCCTTCTCTAAGATACACACGAAAAATGATGGCTAAATGACTTGTTCCCATTGCCTGAGCCGCTTCGATTACTCCAGGGTCGATTTCATGTAAAGCGTTTTGGATTTGTCGAGCATAGAAAGGAAAAATCCCTGCAATCAAAGGAATTAATGCTGCTGTTGTACCTACCGTTGTACCTAACAAAAAACTGGTCAGCGGAGAGATTACTGCTAACAAAATAATAAAAGGAACACTACGCAAAAGATTGACGATTTTATCCAAGACTACATAAAAAATTCGGTCCTGACTGATTCCTCCATTTTGTGTGACGACTAATAACAAACCAGTAGCTAACCCTAAGAATCCCGCAATCAAAGAAGTGACCCCTGTCATATAAATGGTCTCAAGTGTTGCTTGTATCATTTGCTGTTTGATTGCTACTACATGCACAAACCAGTGACTCATGCTACCATCTCCTGTTCCTGAAAAACTCTGGTTACTTGGACACCTTGTTTTTCTAAAAATCCAATACCGCTGAGGATTTGATCTTTTTCTCCTGCCAATGCTAGCACCAATACCCCGATGGTCAATTGATTGATTTGGTCCACATTTGCAAATAAAATACTTGCGGATAAATGAAATTGTTGTGCCATATCGGTCACTACTGCTTGATTGGTGGTCTCTCCTACAAATTTCAATAGATAAAGAGGCTGTTTATTCCTTTCATCATATGTCGAGCGAATTCTACTTAATGCTTCACGTACATTACTTGCCGTATCGATGAATTCCTGTGTCAACGATTGCTTTGGTTGTGTGAAGATCTCAGACACACTGCCTTGTTCAATGACTTTGCCTTTTTCCATCACCGCTACTTTGTGGCAAATCGTTTGGATTACTTGCATTTCATGCGTAATCAACACAATCGTCAAGTTTAATTTACGATTCAGTTCTTGCAATAATTTTAAAATCGAGACGGTTGTTTTTGGGTCTAACGCACTTGTGGACTCATCACTAATCAAAATATCCGGTTCATTCGCCAATGCTCTGGCAATTGCCACTCGCTGTTTTTGTCCGCCTGATAACTGATCCGGATAAACTTCTGCGTAGTCAGAAAGACCTACTAGATCCAGTAATTCCATTGCTTTTTCTCTGCGTTCATTCGCACTGATTTTTTTGCTTAAAAGCGGGAATTCGACATTGTTGATCACTGTACGAGATTTCATCAAATTAAAGTGTTGAAAAATCATCCCTATTTTTTGACGAGCTTTTTGTAATCCTTGATTATTTAGTGTAGCTAAATTTTGATCATTCACGATGATTTCCCCGCTGCTAGGCTGCTGCAAATAATTGATCAGACGGACCAACGTACTTTTACCTGCACCAGAATAACCGACGATGCCAAAGATCTCTCCTGTACAAACTGTTAAATCAACATGATCGAGTGCTCGTCTCAGCTGACGATCATGATAAAAGTCGACTACGACATCCTTCAACTCAATGATTTTTTCTGTCATCTACTTCTCCCCTTCCCAAACTTCTTCAGCGATGCTTTTTACTAAAGCAATCTTTTCCCATTGCTCTTCTTCACTTAATACATTGCCTTCTTCTGTCGAAGCAAATCCACATTGCGGACTTAACGCTAATCGATCGAGTGGAACGTAGCGACTTGCTTCATGAATACGATCGATGATCCGTTGACGATCCTCTAATTCTCCAGTTTTCGTAGTGATCAAGCCTAAAACCACTAGCTTATCTTCACTGACTTTTGCTAAAGGCTCAAATCCGCCTGAACGATCGGTATCATACTCCAAATAATAGGCAGTAACGTTTTCTGAAGTAAATAGCGGTTCTGCGACATCATCATAACCACCTGAAGCAGACCAGTGAGAATGATAGTTTCCGCGACATACATGTGTATTGATCGTTAAATCTTTAGGAAGATCAACCAAAGCGGCATTATTGACGTTCAAATAAAGTTCTTTCAGCTGTTCCTTCACCACTTGAGGGTCTTGTCCTGTTTTTTGGAATCCCTCGGGTAGTTTTCCTACTAACATCCCCCATGAACAGTCATCTAGTTGTATGACTCTTGCACCTGCTTGATAGAGTTCTAATAAGACTTCACGGTACGCTTTAGCAATCGCTTGGATCAATTCTTCTTCCGTTGCATAATAGTTGCGTACATCCAAAAGATTGTCTTCACGGTAGAGTTCTTTTAAGAATTGCGCAGGAGCGGGAATCGTTTGTTTGACTTGGACTCCTTGGCTAGTATGTTTTTGCGTAAATTTAAAGTACTCAACGAATGGATGATGTGTTCCAGAGATTGGCCCTGTGATTTGCACGGTATCTGCTCGAGTCTCGATCCCATTAAAATGATACCCGTGTGCTGGTTTTCGGCGAATGATCCCATTTAATCCCCAGAAGAAATCCAAGTGCCACCAGCTTCGCCGAAATTCACCATCTGTTACAGATTTTAACCCAGCTTTCTCTTGTTTGTTGATCAACTCAATGATGGCTTCATCTTCTACATGACGTAATTCTTCTTGTGTGATCGTTCCATTTTCAAAATCTGCTCTTGCTTGTTTTAAACGTTCAGGACGTAAAAAGCTCCCTACGATATCAAAGCGAAATGGTGATGTTGTGCGTATAGTTGTCATTTTGCATTCCTCCTAGTAAACAAATCATCCAGCGCTGCTTATTGAGAAGCATATAAAAAAGCATTCGTCCCATTATTTGCCGAACTTACGACAAATAAAGGGACGAATGCTTCGTGTTACCACCCTCGTTTATATTATCC
Source organism: Enterococcus sp. ZQ21 (assembly GCF_030053755.1). NCBI lineage: Bacteria > Bacillati > Bacillota > Bacilli > Lactobacillales > Enterococcaceae > Enterococcus > Enterococcus sp. ZQ21. The sequence continues at coordinate 292,638 of NZ_CP125658.1, read as the reverse complement.
TTACAGACAATACCTCAACGGTACCTGTTGATACCCGGTGAAATATCGGTCACTACCGTCTGAGTTGCGTGAACAAATCAGAAAGCTCGGAGTTCATATTCACTGATTTTTACAATCCCCTTTTTCACCATCCGGGTTCTCTTTGCTTGCTATTCATCAGCTACTCTTCTCTTCAGCGCTTTATTATTTGATTAACAATATCCCACCAATGCTAAAATTTGTCAATGATTTTTTTGATAATTTCGAATATTTAAACGAATAAGCTTATTCGTTGTATAATTGATCATTTAAAACATTGTTGTTATGAACTGGTTAAAAAAATAACGATTTATTAAAAATAACATTATAAAACCCAAACATCGCATTGCTATCACTAAGATTAATTTTTAATGTTTTTATCCCAGTCACATCAAACTTATAATGTTTGGATGCAATATCTGCACGAATCTTTTCTTTGTATTTTTCAGTACCATCCAACTCTAGTTTGATCACTGCATCACTTATGGAGTATTGACTAGTATTATCTAACATACCAGCATCAAATTCAATTGATGAATATTTACCATCTAACCGAAAAAGCGCATATGAATTATCAAAACTTGAACCTTCAATAATAAATCTTTGTGTCATCTCTATTCCTGCAACTTTAGGTTCTTTTATCGTGCTACCATCTATAGAGTCTAAGCTCACATAGCCTTTTCCATTATATAACATGGAATAATTACCTTCTAAATCTTCTTTTGTAATTTTATTACCTTTATTACCAATATAAATAGTTTCATTATTTTCATCATAAAATACCTGTTGGTTCAATAGTTCCCGTGTAGTTTCTTGATTAAGATACATCAGTCCATTAATCATAGCTACAGAAGATTTAGTTTTGTTTTTTAATCCATCAACCACTAAACTAGCTGTTTTTAATTCTGCAAAATTCTTATCATTCAGATTCTTTATCTCATCAACTAATTTTTCTTTTTCTTTACTCATATTTGCTATTATTTTATTTCTATCATCTATCTCTGTCTTTAATTTATTATTTTCTTCTATTTTATCTTCTATTTCTGGAAAAATAATTTTAGTTCTTTCTTGAGGTATTATTAGTGGAATAACTAAAGTAAATAGATGAATCAACAATCCTATTCCCAACTTCACAAACTCCTTTTTGTTCCTATCTCTATCAGGTATTCTATAATATCCCTACAGACTTGTGCATAAACTAGCTATGACAACAATGACAATTATTACTGTATACATCTATCTTCCTTCTTCCTAAAAAATTCTATCTATTTCCTCCCATTTTACTTTACTACAAATAATCTGCTTATTTTTCTTGATATAGACATTTTATTCTCTCTTTTTTGTTTTTCTATCAAAAAAATTATAAAAATCGAAAGATGATTTCTGTAGAAAGAATAAATGAATCTCCTCAAGCTCATATACGCAAAAAAGAAGTGCCGTAACTCCCAAAAATAGATTTTTAGTCTAATTTTTGGGAGTCACCGCACTCCTGTCTTCGGCATTTTTATTTTTATTGTTGTAATTGCTGTAAATAGTTTTATCTATAAACAATGTTATTTATAGTATGGAGCTGGGTATCAAGAGTGAATGAGATTTATAGTTCACTTGGATGTTGAAATATATTTCGTTTTCCAAATTTATTTTGCCAAATTGTTTAATGAAGATTTTTTGATAAAATTTACTCACTACCCCTAAAAAGTAAAAACCAGATTTTCGTTCAAATTCCAAGGGATGTCTTTATTAAACTTCTACATAATACCACACGTAAACGACTTGATTCTTATTGGACAGAGAGACCCTTGCTCACCAATACATTATTTCCAGTACTCTAAATGTTTCTTATCAATACAATGCATTGATGTTTCTACTGTATATCCATCCTCTCATTGAACTATTTACATCATAATAGAGATTCATCTATAGAAAAAACCACTTAATAGATCAGCGCGCTAAAAGCTTCATATGGGAGTAAATTGTTAGTAATTTTCTTTTTGTAATTTTGGATCAAGACTTGTTTGACACGATACTTACCGATTGGAAAAGTAGTCTTTTGATCAGAAAAATTAACTACAACTAGTATTTTTTGTTTTTTTAAACTGCGTAGATATGCTAAAACATTCGGTTCCTCTGTCTCAATGACTTGATATTTCCCATAGACAATCACAGGTAATTCTTTGCGCAATTCGATCAGTTTTTGATACGTATAAAACAAGGAATCTTGAGCAGCTAATGCTGCTTCTACATTGATCTCTTCTGTATTCCCCACTGGCAACCAAGGAGTGCCTTCCGTAAAGCCACCATTTTTGTGATTGTTCCATTGCATCGGATGGCGAGCATTATCTCGCCCCTTCGAGTTGATTGATTGGATCAACTCTTCCTTCGAATAGCCTTTTTTTATACGTTCTGCATACATTCTTTGGCTTTCAATATCATCTACCTCATCAATACTCTTTACTGGATAATTGATCATGCCGATCTCTTCTCCTTGATAGATATAAGGAGTACCTTGCATAAAATGGAGGTATATCGCTAGCATTTTTCCACTGATTGTTCGATATTCTTGATCGTCCCCCCAGCGAGAAATGATTCGTGGGAGATCATGATTATTCCAAAATAAAGAATTCCAACCACAACCACCTAATTCAATCTGCCATTTAGAAAAAGTCCGATGTAATTCCTGTGGATCTAAATCCTTTAGATCCCATTTTCGCTTGCCATTCTGTTTGTCTAGATTAATATGCTCGAATTGAAAGACCATTGATAATTCTTTGCGTTCTTCTTTTGAATACAGCTGCGCAATCTTGGGCGTTGCCCCCCAAGTCTCTCCCACTGTCACTACATCATAATGACCAAAAGTTTTTTGGTACATTTCTTGCAATAAATCATGTAAAAGAGGACCATTTTTAGTAATAGATTGTTCCGGCTGTTTTCCAATCAGATCAATGACATCTAATCGAAATCCGCCAATCCCTTTCTCAAGCCAAAAATTCATCATGTCATAGATTGCTTGTCTCATCTTTGGATTTTGCCAATTCAAATCCGGCTGCTTTTTCGAATGCAAGTGCAGATAATATTGATTCACTTCGGGCACATAGGTCCATGCTGAACCGCCGAAGTTCGACTCTAATCCATTCGGTTCTTTACGCCAAACATAATAGTCGTGATAGGGACTGGTAACACTTTTTTTGCCGATTGAAACCATGGATGTCTGTCTGACGTATGATTGATAACAAGATCCATGATGACTCTTATTCCCCTTTGTCGTGCTTCTTTTATCAGTAAATCCATATCTGCCATCGTTCCATATTCTGCGCCTATTTTTCTGTAGTCACTGATATCATAGTCATTATCATCATTAGGTGATTCATAAACCGGGCTTAACCATATCGCATTGATTCCCAGGTTTTCTAGATAATCTAATCTTGAAAGAATACCAGGAATATCTCCAATGCCATCTCCATTTGTATCTTGAAAACTTCGAGGATAGATTTGATAGATTGCTGCACTTTTCCACCATTTATTTCTCATCTGTTTCACTCACTATCAGAATATCTTCACCACTTTTGACCGTGTTTTTTTCAAGAATTTTTACATTAGCATATGCAGAGGAATTAGTGACAATTTCCATAATTGTATCGTCGTACCCTTCTTCTTTAAGCAATTTACGATCAAATGTACCGAGAATATCCCCTTTTTTCACTAATTCACCATATTGTCGCTGTGTCGTGAATCCGGCCCCTTTTAGATTCACTGTATCGATACCGATATGGATCAGTACTTCCGCTCCTTTCTCTGTTTTCAAGCCATATGCATGTTTAGATTCGTGGACAACTGTCAATATACCATCTGCTGGAGCATGGACTACCCCGTCATCTGGTTTGACTGCTATACCTCTTCCCATCATTTCAGTGGAAAAAACTGGATCTTTTACCTTCGTTAAAGGGAGAATCTTCCCGCTGACTGATGCAGCTAAAATTTCATCTTGCGGTTTCCTAGTCGTTTTAGGAGCTGAACTGATTGACTCAGCTGCTTCTGTTCCTTTTGATTCACCATCTGCTAGCAGTTCCATATGTTTTTTTCCATAGAAGTAAGTGCTTAAAAAACCGATCACTATACTGATAACAATTCCGATCATGAATGAAGGAATCGAACGAGGTGCAATGGAAATAAAGCCAATGACGCTTGCCGGTCCCATCGCAACTGCTAATACGTGGAACAAGCCGATAAAGAATGAAGCAATTCCTGCAGCAATCATTCCACAAATAAACGGAAATTTCAGTTTCAAATTCACACCGAATATTGCTGGCTCAGTAATCCCCAACATAGCGGAAACACCTGCAGTGGTAGCTAGACTCTTTTGCTTTTTATTTTTTGTCAGCAGCATAATCGCCAAAGCAGCCGCTCCTTGCGCTACATTTGCCATTGAGGCAACTGGAAAGATAAAAGAGCCACCCGTTCTGGCAACATCTGCTAGTAAAGTAGTCTCGATTGCTGGAAAGCTTTGATGTAATCCGGTAATGACTATCGGCGAATAGAAGAAACCAAAGACACCTAAGCCGAAAGCTCCAGTAGTACTGTATAACCAGCTTAATCCATCAGCTAAGCCGTCTCCGACAGTACGCATCACCGGCCCTACTACTGTAAAAGTTAAAAAACCAGTAATAATAATAGCTAGCATTGGAGTAAATGTGTAGTCGAAAGCATTAGCCAACCGTTTATGGAAGAATTTTTCTAAAGTAGCTAAAATCCAAGAAACTGCAAGGACTGGAAGAACAGATCCTTGATAACCGGCTTGTGCCACATTCATTCCAAAAATATTCCAATAAGGCATCGATCCTTCTGCAATAGCATTCGTCACACTGTATCCATTCACTAAATCCGGCATGACCATCGCCATCCCCATTGCTGCTCCAAGATACGGATTGCCTCCAAAACGTCGAGTTGCTGAAAAACCTACCAAAATCGGCAAAAAAGCAAACGGCGCTGAAGCAAGTAAATTAATGATGCCAGCAAAATCTTTCACTGATGGATACAACTCAACCACTGACTGAGGACCAAACAAATCCTGTGCCGTCAAAACATTATTCAGAGCCATCAACAGTCCACCCGCAACCAATGCAGGGACAATCGGAACGAAGATATCTGACAACACCTTGATAAAGGCCATGACAGGATTATTCTTCTTATTCGATGCTACCGCTTTCAAATCGTCGGTTGAAGCTTCCTTTACGCCGGTGATCTTAACGAATTCATCATATACGTTATTCACATCACCTGCTCCGATAATGATCTGAAATTGATCATTTGCTTCAAAAGTTCCTTTCACACTTTCATTATCATCCAGAGCCTTCTGGTCTACTTTGTCTGAATCTTTTAAGACAAGCCGTAAACGTGTTGCACAATGCGCAGCTGCTTGTACATTGTCTTCTCCAAGCGCTTTGCTGATTTCTTCAGCTACTTTTTTGTAATCCATTTCATTTCCTCCTAATCCAAAATTATTGAAGCAGTAACTATAAATTTTTCTTAAGCACAATATGCCATGATTTAAAACAATTGTCAATCGATTATCAAATTTTAAATAAAATAATTTTTTATATATAAAAAAATAGCTTTTATAAGCCATTTAATTTTGATATTCGTTTGACATTTTACCAGAAAAAATATATTATAATTCCAAGAATACGTTTACAAGGAGTTTGTCATGAAACTTAAAGAAAATTGGTCACGAACGGATCGTTATCGTCCATATAAAGAATGGTCTGAAGAACATTTGCATTCCTTAGAGAAAAAAATTAATTCTTCCCATTGGCGCTTAGGCTACCATATACAACCAGTTACTGGTTTATTGAACGATCCGAATGGTTTTTCCTATTTCGACGGGAAATGGCAGCTATTTTATCAAGCATATCCGATGGGGTCTGTTCATGGTCTGAAATCTTGGTACCATCTCTCCTCAGTTAATCTGATAGATTGGAAAAACGATGGCCTCAAACTGATTCCAGATAATTCATTTGACAGTCACGGTGTGTACTCAGGTTCAGCTTTGCCGATTGATAATCAACTGTTCCTTGCATATACCGGAAATGTGCGTGATTCGAATTGGGGACGTCATTCCTTCCAGTTAGGGGCATGGATGGACAAAAATGGTAATATCACTAAGATACCGACTCCTTTGATCAGCTCCCCACCTCCGGGATATACACAAGAAATCCGTGATCCTCAGCTGATTGCTTATGATGACGGTTACTTGCTCATTGTCGGAGCACAAACTGAACAAAAACAAGGAAGAATCCTAACTTATTACAGTAAAGATCTTCAAAATTGGCAGTTTTTAGGAACTTTGGGTTTTACAGAGGAAGAAATGGGTTTTATGATCGAGTGTCCAAATCTATTATTTGTGAACGGCAAAGCACTACTGGTCTTCTGCCCACAAGGTTTATCTCACGAGATCCACTCATACAGTAATATTTACCCGAATACTTACGTGATCGGTCAAACATTTGATTTTGAAAAAAATGAGCTTTCCGACCCTACTCACATAAAAAATATAGATGAAGGATTTGACATTTACGCGACGCATTGTTTCAGTGATGAAAATGGACGAACCTTGGCAATCAGTTGGATTGGGTTGCCTGAAATCAGCTATCCAACTGACGAAGAAGGATGGGCACACTGCTTGAGCATCGTAAAAGAACTTACTATTGAAAAAGAGCAGCTCTATCAACGACCGGTGAAAGAAACAGCGCAGTTGCGAAAAGGAAAACCTTATCACTTTAGCGGTTTGGAAACCACTATTGACGCGGAAATAAATCAATATGAACTCCAGTTAGAATTCGATTACTCACAGAAAGGTACTATTTTATTGTTTGCAGATGAACAACAAAAACACGGTTTAACACTATCCTTTGATACGATACATGGTAAAATGAGTATGGATCGCAGCCATGCCGGCAAATCTTTCGCTGAAAATTTTGGAACTGTACGTGAATTCTCAATTGAAAAGAAACCGCTGAAATTACAAATATTTGTTGATCGTTCCGTTGTAGAGGTGTTTGTAAATGATGGACAGCAAACAGCAACTGCCCGTGTCTTTCCGACAGATGATCAAACGGGCTTGTATATAAAAAGTGACAGGGAATTTAAAGGGAAATTATGGCATCTGCGGAATATGAACAAATAAAGGATGAAGAAAATGGCTGTTAAATTGACAGATGTGGCAAAAAAAGCAGGAGTCTCTCCTACTACTGTCTCGAGAGTGATAAATAATTATGGTTCTTTAAGTCAAAAAACAATCGATAAAGTAAATCAAGCAATGAAAGAACTCAATTATCAGCCGAATTCGTTAGCCCGTTCACTTCAAGGAAAAAACACCCAATTGATCGGCTTGATTTTCCCAACAGTCGCCAATCCATTTTTTGGCGAATTAGTCGAACAGTTGGAAAGTAAATTATTTGATTTAGGCTATCGTTCGATCTTATGTGACAGTGCTAATAATAAAGAAAAAGAACGAAATTATCTCAACATGTTAGCAGCAAATAAAGTGGACGGCATCATCGCCGGCGCTCATAATCTCGGGATACAGGAGTACGAAAATATTGAGTTGCCAATCGTCTCTTTTGACCGCTATCTGGCAGACGGAACACCAATCGTCAGCAGTGATAATTTCCGAGGCGGTTATCTCGCGACAGAAAATCTCTATCTAAAAGGAGCTCGTAAAATCGCTATTTTGACGGGCTCGCAAGAATCCAACTCCCCCACAAATGACCGAATGAACGGCTATTTGAAATTTATGGATGAGCAGCAGCTAGAACCACAGATTTTTCAATTCCATTCAACTGCTCGTTCCACTGCTTTAAAAAATTTAGAAATCAAACGGATTTTGCAAAATGAAGAGATTGACAGTATTTTTTGCACAGATGATCTTACAGCTGTATTGGCATACAATCTGTGTCAAGAGCTCGATATCCGCATCCCTGAGCAATTGAAAATCATTGGATATGACGGAACAAAATTTATCCAGAATTATTTTCCGCATCTGTCTACTATCGCTCAACCAATAACGGATATTGCCGACATCCTTGTAGACTTGCTACTGCAAAGAATCCAAGATGCTGAAAAACCACTGGAATCACATTACGTTTTACCAGTAAAGCTGATTCAAGGTAAAACGACTTAACTGCAAAGGAGCAAATGTTTTATGTTATATGGAGCAATTGAAGCTGGCGGAACAAAATTTGTCTGCGCAGTAGGTACGAAAGATTTAGAAGTAATTGAAAGAATACAAATCCCTACAACCACGCCGATAGAAACGATGAATAACGTTATTGATTTCTTCAAAAAACACCAAGAACAACTGGCAGCGATTGGAATAGGTTCTTTTGGACCGATTGATATTCATCCCAATTCAGCAACATACGGATATATCACCTCTACTCCAAAAAAAGCTTGGCAGAATTTTGATTTTATCGGTTATTTAAATAAAAATTTAAAAGAACTACCGATTGTCTTTACCACCGATGTCAATGCAGCTGCTTACGGAGAATATGTCGCGGGGAATGGAAAAGGGCGTTCCACTATTGTTTACTATACGATTGGAACAGGTATTGGTGGCGGTGCCTTGCAAAATGGCACTTTTGTAGAAGGTTTCAGCCACCCTGAAATGGGACATATGCTTGTGCGCCGACACCCTGTGGATACCTTTAAAGGTGTTTGTCCTTATCATAGCGATTGCCTGGAAGGAATGGCTTCTGGACCTGCAATCGAACAAAGAACAGGCATGAAAGGTCAAGAGTTGTCTGTCGCTGATCCTTCTTGGGAATTAGAAGCTTATTACATCGCTCAATGTGTCTATAACACAACTCTTCTATTTTCACCTGATGTCATCATCTTTGGCGGAGGCGTAATGAAACAAGCACATCTGAGAGAACGAGTCCAAGAAGCTTTGGTTGGTTTGATGAATCACTATGTAGACTACCCAGCATTCGAAAACTATGTATTACCTCCAAAATTAGGAGATGATGCTGGAATCATTGGGTGTTTAGCTTTAGCATTAGAAAAATCAGAAAAAGATATCTTCTAATAAAATAAGCACGTTGTCACAACAATCTCATCAATAAAAAGACGAAGAATCCACTTGACGCGATTTCTTCGTCTTTTTATTTACTATTAACTTATGTTCTACAATCGGCCTTTCAACCCGATATCCTCGCCTATTTTTCTTGCCCTTAACTCTCTGTTTCCTGTACTTAACAGAGTAGAGGTGTCGTGGAATTCTTTTGTTAACTTCAAATTATGATCTTCTACAAGTTCCTACAATCTAATCTTGGTTGTTTTTTTATTCAACTTGCAACGCTAGCAAGTTCCAGTTGATTATCTTTTCCAATTAAGTTTTGTGATATTTAAACTTCGCCTTGACAGCTTTTCTAAATATAGAAAAGAACATTTCCTTATGTCTATTATGCAACAGCTCAATTTATTTAATGTATGTTAATGATTTTGTGGAATGTCTCCTTAGACATGCTATTTCTACTATTTAATGATCAATAACTTGACCTACTAGTAAGTAGAGAGCATGCCCGAACACATTACAAAAATATCATCACTTATGATACGGCGCTGCGTATCATGAGTGAATGATATTAGGAAAACTTCATAAAATAAATCTTTTATACATTTCCACTTCTAGATGGTCATTCATGTTAGAAGAATCAAACTATTTTTTTACTGTCGTAATAATATTAAAACACTAGAACAAATCAATTAAATTCCATAAAATATAAATAATAGACCTAGCATCATCTGGTATAAAATGGATGCTAGGTCCGTTATATTTACTCAAAATTGATTCTACGAATAGATCTTCTTATCATTTCTATTTTAGTAGTCATGCGTTGTTGTTCTTCTAAAGGTGGTAATGGTATAAGTAGTTTAGATAAATTTGTACCATTTACATTTGGTTGCCCAGTTCCGTAAGAAATTTTTTCTAATAACTTCCAATATAATGGCGAGTCTAAGAAGCAGTATACGTATTCTGATAATAATTTCTCAACTAACCTAATTCGAATCAAGTAAGAAGCAAAAACAGATTCCTCACTTATTTCCTTAACCAAGAAACTTTTTCCCATAGTTCCTCCTGTCCTTGCTATCAAAATGTCATTTTCTTCCAATCTTAAATCAACTAGTTTAGAATTACTAATATCACAGTAAGGCACACTGGACCAATTTACACGTCCCTCTTGTATATCTGTGATTCTCAAAAACTTAACATTGCCTTGTTTTTTCGCCGAATCTGTATAGCCATATTGAATCTTAGTAGAAATACTTCCTAAATAAACCCATAGTCGAACATCGCTAGATGATTTTTCTTGTCGTTCTTTATGAACAACAGTGATCATCTTGAGTTGTCCGACTATTTTTTAGTTGCAGCAATCTTTTTGGGACGTTTATTTGCATGAAGCAACGTTGCTAAGTCTAGTAATAAAACATTGGCTAACACAGGATTGGCTTTCTCGCGATACGCTGCGGCGCCACTTTCAAACAATACTGCTAGACGATCTTCTACAACAACGATTTGTTCCAAATACGGTGGAAATTTGATTCGTTTTAGGATCCGGCTAGGAGAGTCCCGCTCGGACACTAAGAGTTCCGAGGTATAAGGACCATAAGAACGACTGGCTAAGAGATAATGGCCATAAAAAGCCACACCTTGAATCTTATCAGATGTTTTTCTGCTCATTGTCACGGTTGGTTGGATTTTGTCTTTGCGGCGAATTGCTGTTTTCATTTCAGCTATCGTCGGCAATAGATAGAAAGTCAACTGTCCTTCACCTTTTAGTGTGAAGTTGCCAGATACCAGTTGATCATTGTTTTGAGTCAAATACGATGCTTGTGGAATCTCTGAGAGATCAGTTGTCAGCCAATAAGCGATTGGCTGTCCCGTCTCTTCAGATGTATCTGCTAAGATATCGATCAAACGTAAAGCGGCTACTCGTCCAGTAGCAGATCCTGTGATTGTCAACCATAAAAGTTCCCGTTTTGTATCATATACTAAGCCCCCTACATGTGGCCGTTTAGGTAAAATCAGCAGTTTGATCGGCTGTCCTGTTTCTCTATCCAGTACATGAATAATAGAATGATGCTGATGGTCATAGCAGTAGGCAGAAATAAACACAAAATCTTGAGAAAAAGCCAACCCTTGCGGCGTCATCCATTGACAAACCTCATTTTCGCCGGTTTCCGGCACCACCATTCTTGTTTCTGTTAATCCAGGAATGTTATATTGTTTTGCTTCAGCCTTTTCCCAAGCTGCTTGAACAATAGGATACCGTTTTAACTTTTTTTCAATATCCTGATGTATCCGTTGCTGCTTCCAATGCTTAAACTTTAGGACATAGTAAACAAGGAGGCCAATGACCAGCAACACTAAAATCATTATTGCTACCCGCTGTGTCATTTTTTTGCCTCCTTGTTCTATTCGATCAATCGTACATATACCGCTATTAATTACCGTAACTACATGTTTCTTTTACTAGCGTTTCTTTATAGGATCTTTCATAATCTCATTTATAGTAACATTAAGAATCCCTTATTCTACTATAGTCACTTCCACATCAATATTGCCTCTTGTTGCTTTAGAGTATGGGCAAAATGCGTGGGCTTCTTCTGCGATTTTCTCTGCTTGGTCCTTCTCAAGTCCTGGCAAAGAAACTTCTAAAACAACCCCGATTTGGTAGCCCCCATCTTCTAATTGAAATAAAGATACCCGTGCTTTGACTTCAGAATCAGACTCAAGATTATTTTCTTCCAGCATGTGTTGAACCGCGCCGTTGAAGCAAGATGCGTATCCAGCCGCAAAAAGTTGTTCCGGATTTGTCCCTTCACTATGGATTCCTGGGCGGTCGATCTTCATGTGCATACTTCCGTTTGGTGCCTCAACCTCGCCATCACGGCCTCCACGATTGATCATTGCTGTTTCGTACATTTTTTTCATTGAGATCATCCTTTCTTTCGTCGTTCTATATTAAGTGTAACGAGTATTTTTTAATCTGACAAAGGTAATGCTTGCATTCGGCGACATCAGTTAGACAACATCGATGATCAGTGATAGAAGCAGTTTATCTATACAAAAAAAGAAGCAGCGAAAAGCTGCTCCTTAAGATAATAGGTAAAATTGCTGATATATTTGACGATTAACCTCTTGAACGTCCCAAGAAAAATGATACTACAGCAACAACGATGATCGCACCAATGATAGAAGGAATCAAAGCCATTCCTGCTAATTGAGGACCCCAGCTACCTAACAATGCTTGTCCAATTGCTGAACCAACTAAACCTGCAACGATGTTAGCGATCCATCCCATTGATCCACCTTTATTTGTAATTGCTCCGGCAATCAAACCGATAATAGCTCCTACGATTAATACCCATAACCAATGCATAATTTTCTCTTTCTTTCTGTGAAATATTTATTACACATATTATGTTACGCTTCTTCTTAAAAATACACAAAAATTTTGCTCTTAAAAAAACAAAAAAAATTTAAAACGTTGTTATATTAAGGATAAATCAACTTTTTGGAATCGTTAACACTCACTGCAAGAGGTCAAAAAAACTGCCGCAGCTCTTTGAAAACGTTTCGATAAGCAAAAAGTTATTTTCTGATAAAGGGTACCTAGACTATGTGCGATTTTCTTTCATTGTCTGCTTTCAACCGTCATCTTCCCTATGAATAAAAGCAATCAAAGAAACCTGATTGTCGTACACACCTCATTCACTACATCCTTCTGATGAAACATCAAAACAATTGGCATTCCTTTGATTCTGCCTTTTGTATTTGAAACCTGCTTCCCCTCACTATGTAAAAGGATTATGAGAAAAAGCAACGATAGAAGTGAGCGTATGCAATAGCGAGTAAAGTAAAATATAAATTGTTCGGATTGTACCCCGGCCTTTCTTCTTAATATTTTTCATTTCTCGCTTCTCCCCTCTGCTTATTGGACAGTCTTCGCGATTGTGAAGTCACGAAAAAAAGCAACTTTGCCCAGCGTTCAATGCTAGACAAAGTTGCTTTTTTATTTTGTTTTTGAAAAGTCTTTCTTTGAAAGATAGACAGCAGTAAGGATGCCTACTAAGACAGCTAACCCAAAAACTAGAATCGTTCCTATCGTGTTATCCTTCCCAGGCAGTCCGCCAGTGTTGATCCCCCAAAGTCCAGCAATCAATGATGGCACTGCAACCACTAATGCTGCTGAATCTAAATATTTCATCAAATGGTTCAAATTATTGTCCATCATATCCGAGAATAGACCACCGATGGTTTCCAATAAATCGCGATAGATCGTGACAAGCTTGTTGGCAAATTTCTGTCGCAGTTTAATGTCGTAAACTAACGATTCATTATCTAATTTGTCTAAAAACTCTTTTCGTTCCATCAAGTGATTCACTGTAAGATTCTGATCTTTCAACGTGTGATCCAAATAAACCATATCTCGTTCTGTGTCTGCCAGATTAAATAGTTCATTATTTTCGGTTGTTTTACGGGCAGCCGCATCCAATTGGTCGATTTGCTTTTTAATCTCTTTCAACCCATTGATATAGTGGGTATAGATCATTAATGTGGCAAAAGCAATGATATCCTCAAAATGTCGAAGCTCACTTCCATGTTTCTCGATCAATCGCTCAACGAGATTCGATTCTCTAGAGACATAGGTGATCATCAATCCTTTGGAAAGAATAAATGTGACAGGTTCAAGGCGTTTTTCAATGCGTTCTTGATGATTTGAAGAAAGATCGATCAATGTATAAAGAAACGGATTGTTTAATTTAGTGTCTCGTAAATGTTCTAATCGAGAAACTTCCTCTGGTTCATCGGAGCCAATAAAAATATCTTCCGGTAAATCAAAAAGTGTCAGCAGCTCTTTTTTTCTTCTTCATTTCCATGTTTGACTACCAACCAATTATAGTCTTCTTCGGATGATTCTCTGATTTGGTTCTTTTCGATTTTATAGTACGAATACATTTTGCCTCTCTCCTTTAACTCCTTCACTTCTCTTCAACTATCTAATGGTGACTGCTTTTTGTCAAGAAAAAGCGCTATTTCAACGGTTTTTATTAATACGGAAATAAAGCAAGCGTTTGATCAGACCATTCTAAATAAACGTGAGAGAATATTTTTGGGCCCAATAAAAATCATTTTAGAGGAGGACAACTATGTTTCTACATCAGAAAGAACTACAGTTCGAAGCAAAACCAGACAAACCAAATCCATTAATTGCGAAGTATCTTCAAGAATTGATCGGTGGCCAGTATGGCGAAATGAGTGTAGCAATGCAGTATCTCTTCCAAGGTTGGAGCTGCCGTGGAGAAGAAAAGTACAAAGATATGTTGATGGACATTGCGACAGAAGAAATTGGACACGTTGAAATGCTTGCTACAATGGTTGCTCGTTTATTAGAAGGTGCACCGGTAGAAGATCAAGAAGCCGCAATGAAAAAAGACCCAGCAATTGGCGCAATTATCTCTGGAATGAATCCACAACATGCGATCGTTGCTGGCTTAGGACCACGTCCAGCTGACAGTGTCGGTAATCCATGGAGTGGCGTTTATATCATTGCCAGCGGTAATTTACTGGCAGACTTCCGTGCCAATTTAAATGCAGAATCACAAGGACGATTACAAGTCGCTCGAATCTATGAAATGATTGATGACCGTGGAGTTAAAGGCCTCTTATCCGTGCTATTAGCTCGGGACAGCTATCACCAAAACCTTTGGGCACAAGCTGTCAAAGAACTTGAAGAAAAAGAGGGTACAATCTTAGTACCGAGCACTTTCCCTCGTAATGAAGAACGGTTAGACATCGCCTATGACTTTTACAATTTCTCTGAAGGAGATCAAAGTAAAGAAGGCTCTTGGGCAAAAGGAAAAGCACTTGATGGTGAAGGTGAATACCAATGGCTTTCTACACCTAAAGTTGAAGGCAAAGCGCCAAAACTAGATCCTGTCACACCAAAAATGTATGGCACGCCACCTGAAAAATAAATTGATCGAAACGAATAAAAAGAGCAATGATTCCATTCACAAGAAATCATTGCTCTTTTCTTGTCTTATTGAGCAAGTTGGTTACCTTAAAGCTAAAAAAGCGTTAGAGTAGAATGTATAAGAAAAAGGAGAAATCATTATATGAAAGCACCTTTACTTACACTAAATGAGGGCAATATGCGCCCAGCCGTGGGCATCGGTACCTATCAAATTCGCGGTGGCGAAGGCTTAAGCCAGTTGCAAGCAGCGATTGCAGATGGCTATCGTTTGATTGATTCGTCAACGAACTATGACAATGAAGGAATCGTCGGTAAAGCGATTCGCCGATCCGGTGTCCCTCGTTCTGAGTTTTATATCACCTCAAAATTACCAGGAAAATATCATGGATATGATGATGCACTGACCAGTATTCAAGAATCGCTGGCGCGCATGGGATTAGATTACTTTGACGCCTTTTTGATCCACTGGCCACTGCCTAAACGCGGCAAGTACATTGAAGCGTGGCAGGCGTTAGTGACTGCGCAAAAATTAAGTTTGATTCGTTCTATTGGTGTATCTAACTTTGAACCTGAACATTTAGATGCCATTATTGAGGCAACTGGTGTCACACCAGCCATCAATCAAATCGAGATCCATCCTTACTGGGTCCAAGAACAAATGGTAGCAGAAAACAGAAAACGTGGGATCATTACTGAAGCATGTAGTCCATTAGGTCGCGGCAGCGCGGCGCTCAAAGAATCCATCATCACTGATCTAGCAAATAAATATCAAAAATCTGCGGGTCAAGTCATCTTACGCTGGCACGTCGATCGCGGGATTCTACCACTACCAAAATCCCGAAACCTGAGCCATCAGCGAGAAAACTTAGCTATTTTTGACTTTGAATTGACTGAAGAAGAAATCAATGCAATCAATCGCTTGAACAAAGAAGATGGACGTATTGAAGGTCAAGATCCGAATGAATATGAAGAATTTGAGTAAAGTGAGACAGCATAAAGCTCCTGAGGGATTTCATAGGCTCACATCAATTATAGGAATTGGAATGGTCACAAAAAAAGAACTGCGAGATGACTTGCCCCAATTGAATTCCTTAGATCTACTAGCAGCAAGGCTCTACTGAAGTCTTGCTGCTATTTTATGAGAAGTAAAAACTTCTGACACGATCAGTTTTCATTTGGATTATGCTTTTTTCACAGTTCTTTTTCTGAGTTAAAACTTCTGTACAATCATCGTTACAACTGATAATGAATGGCTTCTTTGTATTGTTCAAACAATGATTGGTTCAATTCATCGCCGCCATCCATATCTGCGGAATAAAAGATGGGCGGATAATCGATTCCTGCTTGTTTCAATTGTTGGCAAACTTAGACGATAATGGTATTAAGAATCGTAGCGCCAATCACCGTTGAAGTAGGCCCCACTTTTTGATCCATCCCCTTAATCGAGAGTGTAAAATATTTTGTGTAAATAGAAAAAAGGAAGTCCCTTCTGTAGAATAGAGTTACCACAACACATTCACAGAAAAGAGGACTTCCATATGAACGATTTTACTACAGAAATTCTAAAGACTCTAGCGAACAAAGGCGATTTGAATGAATTATTCCGTGTCCATTTGGAAAAAGCTGTCAATACGCTTCTCAAAACGGAGTTAACGGCTTTCCTCGATTACGAAAAGTACGATCGCATTGGTTTTAACACGGGTAATTCTCGTAACGGCTCCTATGACCGTACGGTCAAGACCGAGTACGGGGAACTTCATCTCCAGATTCCGCGCGACCGCAACGGCGAGTTCAAGCAACAGACTGTTCCTGCTTATAGACGGACGAATGATACCTTAGAGGAGACCGTCATTCACCGCTTCCGAAAAGGTATTACCATGTCGGAAATCGCAGACTTGATTGAGAAAATGTATGGGCATCACTACACGCCCCAAACCATGTCCAACATGACTAAAGTGCTGACTGAAGAAGTAAATGCATTTAAAGTTAGAACTCTAAATGATAAGTATGTCGCTATTTTCATGGATGCTACTTATATTCCTTTAAAACGGCAAACCGTCTCCAAAGAAGCAATCTATATTGCCATTGGTATACGAGAAGACGGCACTAAAGAAGTACTAAGTTATGCGATTGCTCCGACTGAATCGACCTACGTTTGGAATGAGTTGTTACAGGACATTTACTCCAGAGGGGTTCATGATGTCTTACTGTTTATTACCGATGGCTTAAAAGGCATGAAAGATACGATTCACCAGATTTATCCTAAAGCTAAATACCAACATTGCTGTGTTCACGTTTTCCGTAATATTGCTCATAAAGTACGTGTCAAAGATCGAAAAGAAATCTGTGATGATTTTAAGGCTGTTTATCAAGCTAGCTCAAAGGAAGAGGCAAATACCTTTTTAGGGAGTAAGATTGAGAAGTGGCAGAAAACTTATCCTAAAGTGACGCAGTCACTGATAAAAAATCAAGATTTATTGACTTTTTATGAGTTTCCGCCTGGTATCCGCCGAAGCATTTACTCAACTAATTTAATCGAATCTTTCAATAAACAAATCAAGAAATACAGCCGCAGAAAAGAGCAGTTTCAAAATGAAGAATCATTAGAGCGTTTCCTAGTATCCATCTTTGATACATACAATCAAAAATTCTTAAATAGAAGCCATAAAGGCTTCCAACAAGTGACGGATACATTAGCTTCAATGTTTACTGAGTAACCCATTATTTTGCAGAAGGACGAGTTATTTACACAAAATTATTGACGCTCCCTGTTTGGGTTGCGTCAAGAATTATGTGTAAATGAAAAAGCCCATTCTGTTGATCAAGTTAAAACATTGATTCTAATGTATCATGTATTTCTTTAAAACCTTTATGAACTCGGCATAGAAACTTTTGATTATAGTTGTTGAATTGAGATACTAGAAATCTCTCCAGAGATTCTTCATTAGGAAATTGCTCTTTTCTTTTGGTATATTTCTTTAATTGTTTGTTAAAACCTTCAATCAAATTAGTTGAATAAATAGTTCTTCTGATTGACGGAGGGAAATTATAAAAGGTTAATATAGCAGGATTCATGAGCAATTTAACCACTCGTGGATACTGCTTTTTCCATTTATCTATCATAAACCTTATTTGATTATTTGCTTCTTCTTTTGAACTTGCTTGATAAACTAATTTGAAATCGCTACAGATTTCTTGTCGATCACTAACACGAACCTTATGAGCGATATTTCTAGATATATGGACACAACATTGTTGAAATTGAGCATTTGGATAAACACTATGAATACTATCGTTAATGCCACTTAAACCATCAGTTACGACTAATAAAACCTCTTTTAAACCACGGTCTTTTAGGTCTTGAAGAATCTCTTTCCAAACATAAGCAGATTCAGTTGGAGCAATACTAAACCCAAGAACCTCTTTGGTTCCATCTAATCGAATGCCAATTACAATATAAACTGCTTCTTTTGAAACAGTTTGTCTTTTTAAAGGAATGTGAGTAGCATCCATAAAAATGACAGAGTATCTGGATTCTAAGGACCTTTCTTTAAAGGCAATAATATCTTCAGAAACTATTTTAGTCATATTTGAAATGGTTTGTGGCGTATAGTGATACCCGTACATTTTTTCAATCAATTCAGAGATTTCAGACATAGTAATTCCTTTTTGAAATAGCTGAATAATAGTGGTTTCTAAAGAGTCATTGGTTCTTTTATAAGCAGGTAAAGTTTGTTGAGAAAACTTACCATTTCTACCTCTAGGAATCACCAAATTTAATTCTCCATACTCTGTTCTGAATGAACGTAAATAATTCCCATTACGGGAATTAACTGAATTGAACCCAGCACGATCATATTTTTCATAATCAAGAAAAGCTGTTAATTCAGCCTGCAATAATGAATTAACAGCTAATTCTAAATGACATCGAAATAATTCATCTAAATCACCTTTATTGATTAGTGTTTCCATAATTTCTGTAGTAAAATCGTTCATATGGAAGTCCTCTTTTCTGTGAATGTGTTGTGGTAACTCTATTCTACAGAAGGGACTTCCTTTTTTCTATTTACACAAAATATTTTACACTCTCTTCAACGATATTCTTGTAAGTAATTATGCCCCAACTAGGATTTGTGGGTGCATTTCCATCTGGAGTTAAAAAAACAAAAATTTTTTTATAGTTAGAATAATTGCGTTCTATATATCTTTGGTATTTATTAAGTTGCCCTCCAGACTCCGAAGACAGAATTTTATTTTCGATGCACACCACTATTTTATTTTTTTCCGATACCAATAAAATATCAATATTCTTATTTTCTCTGTAAACAATTAAATCTTCATAGCTATTAAGTAAAGCATCAAAATAATTGATAGCAGCTTTGGTATCATCATTAGAATCTATATACCTTTTCAAAAACATTTTAAAAAACTCATCAGATAAATTGTGGGTTTCATTTGGAGCAAACAAAAAAGCTAAAAAATTACTATGTCTTATTTCATTTTTAGATAGCTTAAGTATCTGAAATATATTTGTTTTCCCAGTCCATTTAGATAGTTTTTCTTCAATATCATCCATATCCTCCAATAGATTTTTTAAACACTTTTTTTCATCTATCATGTTTTTCTCCTTGCCATTATTCTAACTAAAATTTTACGTATTTGTACCCGTGGTGCTAGTTAATTTTTTCCTAGAGGAAAATGTCTAAACATGTTGGTAAATCAACAAAAAAACGCATATAGTAGTCTCAAAACTCCCAAGAAATGAGGACTATTTAACAAACTACGATGGTTACGTCGTGACAACTGAACATTTTGACTTAGCCAATCCTGTTACTAAAGTCGATGATATCCCCGATTATGAAATGTACAGTCAAACAATCAATAGCTTAAATAAGCGTTTTGGCAATCGTGTTTTAAAAGGCATCAAAATCGGTTACATCGCTTCTGAAAAGGATCGGATCATCGACTATTTAGCCGATAAAGATTACGATTTAAAATTACTCAGTGTGCATCATAATGGTCAATTTGATTATTTAGATGACGAAGTCAAAGATATGGATCCTGCTATTGTGATTCCTCAGTATTTTGCACAACTTTCAGAAGCACTAGTTGTTATAGAAGCAGATGTCTTTGCTCATTTTGACTATGGTTTTCGGGTATTTGGTCTATCCGTTGCTGAATTTAAACAATATGAAGCGTAGTTTTTACCGATTCTAGATCAAGTAATCAAAAATAAATTGGCATTCGAATTAAATGCTAAGAGCGCTTACTTGTATGACAATTTAGCGTTATATGAATATGTCATCGATTTATATCTTTCACGTGGTGGTACCTTGTTTAGTGTTGGATCAGATGGGCATTACCTTGAACATTTCCGTTTCCATTTCGATGATCTTTTTGCTCTGTTAAAAGCAAAAGATGTGACGGAATTAGCGATTTATCAAAAAGGAAAGCGAATTATGGTTCCATTACCAGTCTAAAAAAACGTCCTCAGCATCAAAAGTGAGGACGTTTTTTTAGATTTCTTTTTCTAAAATCGGACAAATACGATCTTGTTTTCCTAAAGGAAAATGTTTGATCCCGATTTTTTTAAATCCATGACGTTCATAAAAACGAATACCTGCATGATTTTTTTCATAAACAGCCAAACGTAAATAACGTTTATGTTTCGTTTTAGCATAACGATTCGCTTCATCGAGTAACCGTTGCCCTAACCCTTTGTTTTGATAATCTTTGAGCAGATAGAGCCGTTGAATCTCTATAGCATCTTTTTCATCATTGACTTTCATATAACCAATGAGTATTTGATGATCCTTAATACCAATAAATTTACTGGTTGACTGTGCCAATTCTACTGCCAATATTTCAGTTGTCAATTGTGTCTGTAAATATCCTTGCATATCAAGTGGATCTGCGCCATCGATAAACGATTCATAAAAACTGACAACACTTACAACTTGTAAAGCATCTAGATCATCATAATCTAAATACGCTAGTGTGATTTGATTGTTCATCTAACTCCTCCTTTTGACATAGTATACTATAAATCACCCGTGGTGCTAGTTAATTTTAATATCCTAAAGAATATCTCAAAGTTCCTTCAAAACGTCGTTGTGCTCGACTTAATAGAACACTGTAAGCCAGTAATATGCTTTCAAATCTACTCTCTAGCACTTTAACAGAACGTGAGTTGAAATTTTGACAACCTAATTTTTCTAAGGAAGAAAAAACAGTCTCAACTGTTTTTCTTTGTTTTCCAAGTAAGCTGTGGTCTAGTTTTTCTGATTTATCCATGTTTTTACGTGGCGGAACGGATATAGTAATGCCCTTAAGGGCAAGCTTTTCATGGATTTTATGGCTAATATATCCTTTGTCCCCTAGGATATTGGGAAGATTCGCTTCTTCCGATAAAGTCTCTAACACTTTCACGTCATGGACACCTGGATTCGTGATTGAGTAAGTAATCGGAAAGCCAGTCTTAGTAACGATTATATGAATTTTAAGACCATAAAAATAAGATTTTTTTGTTGAGTTATAGCCAACTTTGGCTATTTGATTCAATAGTTTTGCTTGTCTATTTCTAACTGGTTTACATAATGGACTAGGAAAACTATCTATAATTCCGACTAGTTCACCTTTGGTGAGCTTCTTGATGAAAAAGTATCGAATAATCTTGATAGTGTAAGCTAAGTTTAAACTTAAGCGAGTGAATCGACTCCTACTAGGAAAGTCACCATTAGGAAATAAGACGGAACAAACCGCTCTATACGTGGCTCTTTGGCTAGTATAGCCATTAATTATGCCCCATATAACACAAGCAATAATCACTGTATCGCGTTGCTTCAGTTGATCAGTATTTCTTCGGTTTTTAATCTTATCTGGTACACAATTGTGGTATATGTTAGAAACAGTTCTCATAATTTCCTTGAATGTTATAAAAGTATCTGTATAATGTTCAGTATATTTTGATGAACGCATATGTAGTCCTCATTTCTTGGGAGTTTTGAGACTACTATATGCGTTTTTTTGTTGATTTACCAACATGTTTAGACATTTTCCTCTAGGAAAAAATTAACTAGCACCACGGGTTTTATAGTTATTGTTTGCGCTTTTATACGGAATTTAGTTCATCATTAATGTGGAATTCGATTAGGTGTCTATTAATTATCAAGATGATTCTCTACAAAATTCCATAGAAAAATCAAGATTCTACAATTCGAATTCTCTTTCACATGGAAATAAAGGCTAGTAAAAAAACAGGAGTTGTGACAAAAGACTTGTCATACCTCCTGTTTCCTTGCGACTTGAAGCTGAATGCTTTGCGCCACAACCTTCCTCTATCTATGTCGCTGAAAAAATAAATGAAGCTGATGCGAATGCTTGATCTTTTTATATCTTTTAGGTTGCTTCTGATAAAATTGTTGATGATGATTTTCAGCTGGCTAAAAAGTCTTTGCTTGGCGAATCTCTGTAACGATAGGACGGCTAAATCGGTTAGATTGAATCAGTTGTTCTCTTGATTTTTCAGCCAATTGCCTTTGCTTTTCATTAACAACAAATAGAATTGAACGATATTGTTTCCCCCGATCTTGAAATTGACCAAAGGCATCTGTAGGGTCTGAAATTTGCCAATAAATCTCCAACAGCTCTTCATAGGTTATTTGACGTGTATCAAATATGATCTCAACAGCTTCAACATGCCCAGTATATCCACCACTGACTTGATCGTAATTTGGTTTTTTGGTCTCTCCACCTGTATAACCAGATAACACTGAGATTACACCTGGTTTTGTTTCAAAAGGCTCAACCATACACCAGAAACAGCCACCGGCAAAAATCGCCCGTTCTTGGTATAAGGGTGAAGTTATCTTATGTTTGGCATAATCATAAGCCTTTGCACTCGCTGACTCCCCTGTGATTCTTAAATAAAAATCCATCGCATCTGGTGTCAAATTATCTCGTAGTGCTAGCGGACGCAAGTTGACCTCTAGTTTTTCTATCACCTGCTTTATCGACATTTTTGCTAGGTCTTCTTTTGCCTCTTCAAATTGTGTTCTTTCCCATTCTCTTGTATTTCGATTTAAAATAATATTATAAAGGTCTATTTCCATCTGCTCCACATCTAACATGAAGTCACCCTCTTTCAAGTTTTCTTCTTATTCATTCAAAAAATGACTACCTGAAATTTAGCACAACGCATAACAAGTTAAGACTAACTTGCTTTTCGCTCTCCTCATCTCTATTCTTAGTCGAACACATCCACACGAATGGTTACCCATAGAGAAATTCTTTTACTTAATCAGCTTCACACTGCTTTTTCTACTTTCGTAGTTGAAAAAAACTTAAACAAATCATCGGCAAATAGTTAAAGAAAAAACTTAAGCGTTGAAAGAAGCCCAATTGCTTAAAGAAGGCAAACTGACTAATCGACGGAATCCGTGCTAATCCGTAAAGACCTGCGATTAGTAAACTAATAACTGTTAAAACAAGATAAAAATGGCTAAGCGTACCTTGACCACTTTGACGATAAAGCAGAACAAGTAACAATGGGAAAAGTAGAAAGCCTGCATAGCCTAGCCCAGAACCTATATTATGGATCCAAGTCGATAGATTTCAAGAGCTTTCATTCGTATTGATACTGAATAACCCAGTAAAAATACAATCACCTATCCCATATAAACCAACTGTTGCAACAGCAAGTATTGCAAGTGTTTTTGATGTTCCAATAAATAGGTGATACAACGCAGGCAACGAAAGAACAAAAAAAGTCCAGATACAACTGACCAGACCAAGAAAGCACGTCTGACTGGACTATCTACGTCACCAAACACACTAATTACGGTAGTCATTTGATTCAGTTTGGGATAAAAAAGGCCAAGGATATACGGTGTCGATAAATCACTAATCACACCTAATAATAAAAAATAAAAACCATATTTTTGCAAAAAAATCATTTTCTTCCCCTACTTTTTAGTGATTATTCGATACATCCAACAATCAAATTTTTTCTCATTTTAACACATATTTTTATTCTAGTTGCCTTTTGAACAATCAATAACATAAAGGTGAGTTTCTTCTACATTTTAAAAAATCGAATGGCACTGAAGAGTTCAGTTGTCAGCATCAATCTCCTACTCAAAAAGGCAAAAAAACGTAAGTCAGATGTTGTTGACATCTCACTTACGCATCCATTGATTGAAAATTTCTTAGTAAAATCTACTAGCCTAAAAATTTGAAGACTTCTTCTCGATCATACAGTTTAAATACTTTCTCGCATAAAAATTGAGTAATTAGTGCCGCAAAAACAGGGATGACTAACCAACAAAGAACAACAAGAAAGCCATTTAGCCCTGCATCTAAAGAAGCCAACGGACCAACAAGTCCGACCACGCCGAAACCAGCAGAAGCAGGCGTACCTGAAATAGAAAATAGAGCGACAGGAATAGCTGTAATCACTGCACTAACTAAACAAGGAATAAGAATCACAGGTTTTCTAAATAGATTAGGCATCATCATCTTCATAGCGCCTAAAGCAATCGCAATTGTCACACCTGACTTATTAACCTTCCAAGAGTTCACTACTAAAACAAAAGTGGTTGCAGCTACGCCCATCGCAGCCGCACCAGCAGAAACACCATCTAGTTGGATTGCCATTCCGATTGCTACTGTTGAAATAGGAGAGATAATCAAAAAGGCAAAGGAACAACCAATCAAGATAGACATTAACAGCGGTTGTAAGGTAGTGAAGTTATTAATCAATGATCCAATTGCAGAAGTAATTGCTGTTACAAAAGGGAATAAATAAAAACCAAGTAAACCTGCACCTACACCTACAACAATCGGTGTTAACACAATCGACACTGACCCAAAACTATTTCCAATCAGTAAAATCAGCCCGACAGCAATCGATGCTGTCAGCATCGTATTAATAATATCGCCTGTACCAGCACCAACGTAAACACCCGTTTCACCCAAATCAGGTGTGAATTTGACTACACCAGAACCAACAAAAGAAGCTCCGGCTACAACCATCATTCTCATCGGATCAAATCCAAATTGTAAGGCAATCAAACCACCAATGATCAAAGGTGTTGCTAGTTGAAAAATAACTGCTAACTGTGCGATCGTTACCGCAAAGGGATACGCACTAAAATATTTTAAAATGGCACCTAATACTGCATTAGGAATCAATCCAATAATGATTCCTGTTGCTGTACCAGCGAGGACTTTATTCAGAAAAATTTTCGGTGATATTTTTTGTGAAGTTTCCATTCAATCTCTCCTTTATTTTACGTTCAAACTATCTTCTTTTGCATGGACAAGCTCAGTCAAGAAATCACAATAAGGCGTCGCAACACCATATTTCTTCCCTTTTCTAGAAATTGCGCCATTGATATAATCGATTTCTGTTAATCGATGGTTCTTAATCAAGTCTTGATACATTGAAGGATAATGTAACCCAATTGTTTCCGGGTCAAAACAAGATTCACAATGTGCAATGACTTCTGGGACATCTAGTTCAATCTTCTCTACTGCTGCTACTTTGGCAAACTCATTGACAATCGTCGCCACCATTTTATGAGCAGTCGATGTTTTTCCTAGCTCAGCCATATTAACGTCTAAGATTGTGCATAGTCCGTTCATTGTTCCGTTCACACATGCTTTGCGATAAATAGAATAGTGAATATTGTCAGAAAAATGAGCATTTAATCCTGATTCAGACAATTTGTCTGCTAATTTTTTTGCAGCTGCTTCTTTTCCATCACCTAAATTTTGTAATTCTACTGAACCACTTCCAAATAATTTGACCTGACCAGGACCTTCAAGACCTGCCGTCCACATGGTATTTCCAATATAGATATTTTCCATTGGTACAAATTTCTCAATAATATCTTCATGCCCGATACCATTTAATAGACATAAGACCTCTGTATCTTTTTTGATTAATGATTGGATATCCTGCAGCATTTTTTCCAGCTGCATCGCTTTGGTAAATAGAATAATCAGATCAACTTGATCTTCTTTTTCTACTTCGGATTGAAGAACGATTGGTAGTTTTGCTTCTACCTCTTTACCATTAAAATTTGCTTGTAATCCATGTTCTTTGATTTGTTGGACATGTTCTGCCCAGCCATCGATTAATAATACTTCGTTCCCACTTTGGTGAAGCATTAACCCAAAGCGACTTCCCATTGCGCCAGCGCCTGCAATTGCTATTTTCATTGATTCTTCCTCCTTTTTCTTTCTATTATACTCATTTGAGAATTATTTCACAACCTTGTTTTGTTATTCTTCTCTTATTTATCATGTTTATATCCACCATTCAAGTTATTTTATCAGCAAATCAATAAAAACTGGAATAGAATCCCAATTTCATCGTAAGAGAAACTAGACTAGCAATAAGAAAATAGAAACATTCATAGAAAAAACCTCACTCCTCTGATTATAAAAGAGGGGGCATTAACCTCGTGTATACTAAAACCTTCCATTCATTCGATGGATGATTTTCTTTTTGTGAAAAAATATTCATTTTAGTACGATGTTGCGCAACACAGACGGATGGTATTGCTTATTATTTATTAAAATCGAACAATACACTTATTTAAAAACTTCTTTCCCAGATTTTCTTCCATTTTTACAGTTATAACTAGTATTATCATGAAAAATAGCCTTTTATTGTCTATGGGAATAATAATTTAAAATTGGTACTTTTTTATTAATTAGTTCATCGCCCAATAATCTCTCCAGTTTCTTAGCATCTCCTGACTCAACCGGAATTATCCAAGCCCAGTCCAAATAATTTTTTAAAATCTCATCATATTTTGCAAATATTTCATTGCCATATTCCGTCCTTAAAATTATATTTTCAGTGCCAGACAAGTGATTTGTATTGAGTTGATAAAAAAGATCTCCATCTAAAAAAATATCATTAGAAGAAGATTTCCCCACAGTGGATAGGCTACAATTAACTAGACAGAAAAATTAAGGTGTGTAGACTAGAAGAAAACATACCAGGAGGAATTTTTATGTCTAAGAGAACACGAAGAACTTTTTCACAAGAATTCAAGCAACAAATCGTCAATCTTTACTTAGCTGGAAAGCCACGTGTAGAAATCATTCGAGAATATGAACTAACGGCTTCAGCATTTGACAAATGGGTAAAGCAATCTAAAACGAGTGGTTCATTCAAAGAAAAAGATAATCTTACGCCTGAACAAAAAGAATTGTTAGAACTACGTAAAAGAAACCAGCAATTAGAAATGGAAAATGATATTTTAAAGCAAGCAGCGCTGATATTCGGACGAAGAGACAAGTAATCGATGCGAATAAGCATCTTTACCCTATATCAGCGATGTGCAGAATATTAGGTCTATCACGTCAGTCCTATTATTATCAATCAAAACCAAAGAAAGACGAATCAGAACTTGAAGAAGTAGTCGCTGAAGAATTTATCCGCAGCCGAAAGGCCTACGGCTCAAGAAAAATAAAAAAAGCCTTATCAAAACGAGGCATTCAGATCAGCCGACGAAAAATTAGTAGAATCATGAAAAATAGAGGATTAAAATCGAGCTATACTGTTGCTTATTTTAAAGTACATCATTCTACTTGCAATGAAGCCAAAACGACAAACGTATTGAATCGTAAATTCTTAAGAGACAACCCATTAGAAGCGATCGTAACAGACTTGACTTATGTACGAGTCGGGAAAAAATGGAATTATGTCTGTTTCATTTTGGATCTGTTCAATCGAGAAATTCTCGGCTATTCTTGTGGAGAACATAAAGATGCCGTTCTAGTAAAAAAAGCATTTAGCCGTATCAAACAACCTCTGACAGAGGTTGAGATTTTTCATACTGATCGTGGAAAAGAGTTTGATAACCAAGCTATTGATGAATTATTAACAACTTTTGACATCAATCGATCATTGAGTCATAAAGGCTGTCCTTTTGATAATGCCGTAGCTGAATCAACTTATAAGTCGTTGAAAGTAGAATTTGTCTATCAATACACATTTGAAACCTTACAACAATTGGATTTGGAGTTATTTGACTATGTCAATTGGTGGAAC
The DNA here is from genome assembly GCF_030053755.1 of Enterococcus sp. ZQ21. Classification (NCBI taxonomy): domain Bacteria; kingdom Bacillati; phylum Bacillota; class Bacilli; order Lactobacillales; family Enterococcaceae; genus Enterococcus; species Enterococcus sp. ZQ21. The sequence goes on along the minus strand of NZ_CP125658.1, from coordinate 264,516 downwards.
CACCTTCGGTTGCACGGTACACTTGGCTACGAGACACCGGTTGGTTACCGTAACCAGAGATTGGCGCAGCGAATCCTTGATAATGAGCTCGGATGTGCTAACGCTAGCGAGGCAGTCTAACTTTAACTGTTAGCTCCTGCCGAAGATCGTCACATCCGAGGAGGCTCATTGTCAAGGACAATCGGAATAGCATACGGAAAGAAGTTCTGCACCTTATAAAATTTGTCAAAAAAACTGTTGCCATTCCATATTTTCTAATTTATATTTTTGATTCAATATATTACAGGACTATTCCGATTGGTAGAGTTATAATAGTTATGTATAAAATGACTAGGAGGAGTACTATGTTGGAAACCTATCTGGAGAAAAGTATTTTTCGTCAAGTTTACATTTGTGAGCAATTACACGAAAAAGGGACCATTCAGATTCGCGAAATAGCAGATCAATTGAACGTTTGCCCACTCACTGTCACTAACGACTTGGAATGCATTACCGACATACTCCATCAGCAAATTATTTCAGTGGAGAAAGCTAGAAGTAGCTTTACAGTCGCATTCGACTCTTCGTTTTCGAGGTTGGCACTCACTCAACTCATCTATCAGCACTCTGACTTTTTCAATGTATTAGGACATTATTTATCAGGGGAACACAATTGGAGTAATATAGCTGATACTACCTTCATTTCGTTAAGCAAAGTTTACAACTTACGAAATGAGTTGATTGATTTTTTTAAACAAATGCAGTACTTAAATGCTGATGGCCATTTTGAAATTCCTGAAAAGGATTATCGAAGTTTGTTACTAAAGATAATCTATGAGACAAATCGGACGGAGTTGATCCAGCTAAATAAATCAATTATTCAAAGCGGTCAACAATTGATTGATTATGTAGAAAAACATTTTTTTTCAAGAAGTTACCCTACAGTTGAAAAACAATTTATTTTATTAGGTATCGCTATCGGTTTGCAGAGATCTAAGACTAACCCAATATATTTTAGTCAGGAAGAAAAAAGAGTTGCCCGACATACTCCCTTGTTTCAGCTAATACAGAAAGGATTAGAGCAACTTTCTTTCTCTTTATGTCATGACGAAGATGAATGCTTTTATATCTACTTTCTATTCAACTCTAGAAATTATCTATGCGATAACTTTGAATTGTTACAAAAAGACTTGAACGTTGTTTATCAAAACCATGTAGCAGATAACCCTTTGGTGATTGAGCTCAGTCAAAAACTTATCTTATCTCTGAATATATCTGAAGAAAATCAGATACTTTTTGATAAAGCACTTCTCCCGTTTATCCGCTCACTTTGGGCTGATATTCAGATATTTCAACCTGATAAGACTTACTTGTTAAATGAAGAGCAACGCGCTTTGTACTTAGAAGTTCATGAAATTCTTGAACAATGGCGAAAACAAAACAATTTATTTCTGCGTTGGAATGAGAATTCTATTCGTAAACTAACCATTAGTTTAAGTCTTTTAAATGAGCATAAACGGAAATCTCCAATTGAAGTGTTCATAGTAGCTCCGTCAGACTTTAGGTATTTATACTATCGACAACAGTTAGAAGACATTTTGGGAGAACACTTTTCTATTAGTAATATCATTTGTAAACAACTTAGAGAAATAGTAGACGACACTTTCTTTTGTACTCAGCGGATTATACTTTGCGATAGTTCTTTATACCAAGAAGGCTTAGGTAGTGAGAAAACAATTATATATCCGATTACTTTTCAAACAATTCATACTGTTATCGATCAATTGAACAAGCAAATTTGACTGAACTACTTACAATAAGAGTAATGATGAATAGAACAACAGCTAAGATTGAGAGTGTAACAAATGAATATCATATATTTATTCAAATAGATTTAAGGAGCTGTGTGGTAATCACAACTCCTTTTATTAGTTAATTAACTTCTTTTATATTTCTCTGAAGAATTTTAGTGAGTAAAGCCGTACGTTTTCACATCCTGTTTTTTATGATAAACAATATGAGCTTTATTCAACTCTTCAATTGCTTGGTTCATATCTTGTACATAATCACCAGCCATGTTCATTCCAAAGTCTGCTCGAACAACTAAGCGTTGAATAATTAATTGATCCAAGTCTTTAGGTAATGGGTAGGCTGGGACTTGCCATCCCTTCATTAACAGACGATCAGATAAATCATATAGTGTCCATTCGCGATTGGGATCTTCTTTCAGCTTATAGCACACAACTGGCAATTCTGATCCATCATTAATGATTTCAAAAATACCAGTTTTTTCGATCTCTTTGGCTAAATAAACAGCAACATCATGAGTTCTTTGGTGAATATCACGATAACCATCAAAGCCATAGCGTACAAAGTTGTAGTATTGACCAATTAGTTGTGCTGCACTATGAGAGAAGTTGATAGCCATAGTTGGCATTTCTCCACCTAAGTAACTAACTTTAAATACTAATTCTTCTGGTAAGTATTGTTGGTCACGCCATAAGACCCAACCCACACCTGGATATACCAAACCATATTTGTGACCTGAAGAATTAATTGAGATAACATTTTTCAATTGAAAATCCCAAACTAGATCAGGTTCAGTAAATGGTGCATAAAAGCCACCCGATGCAGCGTCAACATGAATGTATACTTTATAGTCAGTTTGTTTATTGTGAGCTTCAACTAAATCATTCAGACCCTTGATATCATCATAACGACCAGTGTAAGTAATACCCATAATACCTACAATACCAATTGTGTACTCATCCACATAATCCATGACAGTATCTAGATTAATTGACATATGTTTTTCATCCATTGGGACTTCTCTCAGTTCCACATCCCAATATACACAGAATTTTTCCCAACAAACTTGGTAACCAGAAGAGATCACCAGGTTAGGTTTTTTTGCTTGAATATCAAGACCTAATTTTTCAGCACGTTTACGCCAAGCAAATTTCATGGCCATACCACCCAGCATGCAGGCTTCTGAAGAGCCGATCGTTGAAGTTCCCATGAATTTTTCATTATTTGGAGCATGCCATAAATCAGCAATCATATTTACACAGCGGTTTTCAACTTCCGTTGTTCGTGGGTATTCTGATTTATCAATTGCATTTTTTTCTAACGTTTGGGTCATCAATTTCACTGCTTCAGGTTCCATATACGTTTGACAAAAAGTAGCTAAGTTTAATCGCGCATTTCCTTCATCCAACATCTCGTCTTGTACTAATTGATAAGCAATTCGTGGTTCAATGGATTCTTTGTTTAACTTATATTTAGGCAAGTCAACATCCTCACTTGCAGAGCCAAAAATTGGTTCCAAATAGCTTTTTTCTTCTTGATTATCTTTTCCGTATAACATAATGAATTCCTCCTAATGTTTTAAAATATGTTCATCATTTTTTGTAACGTGGTGCTCTCCTCTAGCAGCTGGATAAACAGCGGGATTAGCGTCTTCAGCTTTCACGTGAGTAGGTTCCTCAATAGTTGTGTGAGCACTTTTATCATGTACTTCATAAATGATAAAAGGTAAAAGAACAGTCACTACAAAGCTAATAAGTAGTATGATTTGGTATGTTCGGTGCTCACTAGCTGCAATTGAAGCTGGTGGTACAAAAGAGATAAGCAATGCGAACACTGATAAAATAAAACCAATTCCACCGATAATTGTTTTGCCAACAGTTTTTCCTGGTACATTGTAAGTTCGTTTTAAGTCTTTTTTCTTAAAAACTAATACAAAGTAACCTAGGAAAAATAGTAAATATCCTACGAGATAAATGACAACAGTTAAGGAGATTGCTACTAAGAATGATAAATTGTTGCCTCCTCCACCAAAAGTTAAGACTGCTGCCCAAATAGTAACGATAATTCCTTGTATCATAATCAACGGAACTGGAACGCCTTGTTTATTAGTTTTCCGGAAGAAAACTGGTAACAGACCTCGCTGAGCAGCTGCAAACATCCCTCGTGATGGACCAACTACCCAAGAACTAACTTCACCCATAACGCCAAAGGCAATCATGAGAGCAATCACTTTTACCAACCAATGCAAATGACTGTTAAAATGTAAAATAAGCATTTCAAATGTTTGGATTACACCAGCACTGAGAGACAAGTCATGTTGTGGAATAACCGCTGCTACTGAGAAACCGCCGATTGCATCTAAGGCGATGGCCAAAATCACTAGTAAAAACATTGCCAATGGGTAGTTTCTTTGGGGATTTTCCAGCTCATTAATATGTGATGCTGAAGCTTCTACGCCCATATAAGCCAATATAAAAGATACAAATACTACTAAAGTTGAAAGCTGAGAAAAGTCAGGAATAAAAGCTTTCGCATTAATAGCCATTTGAATCGGATTACCGCCGATAAAGTAGGCTGCTGCTAAACCAAAGAGAATGATCGAAGGAATAACAATTCCAATGACAAATCCTGCTTTAGCAATTTTAGCGGTACGATTGGTCCCGCCCAACTGTGAAAAAGTCAGTACCCAGAAAATGACTAATACACCAATAAACTTGATAAATGGATCTGTATTAAGCTCTGGAAAATTAATTACATACGACAGCGCTCCTAGTATGAAGTAGATCATTGTAATAAAACCTACTGTAATTTGAAACCATTGGAAAAAAATAGCTGCAAAACCAAAACGTTCTCCTAAAGTTTGACTAACCCAACTGAAAATCCCACCATCTTTCCATCCTTCAACTGTTGCCATTTCTGCAGCACATAAAGCAACTGGTAGAAACCATAAAATACCTCCCAAAAGAAGAAAGAAAACCAAATGTAATTGTGATGTTGCAAAGGTCGGATACTCATAAACAGTCAAAACCATGGAAGCTGTCAGGGCAAAAAAACCGAATAGAGATAACTTTTTTTTATCCATATTATTACTTCCCTTTCCTATTTAATTTGTCATTCCTACCAAGGTTATGGAAAATCGCTTATTTGAGCTTGCATTATTTTGTCCACCTCTTTTCTACAAGACAAAGTATAGCAAGCAAAATTCTTCTCCACTTCCAGAATTTTTTATTTTCATTTTTAGAAAAGTGAAAAAACTGACAACAAAAGCTTGTTTCTTTCACTCTATTAATATCTTTAGTGAAAAAGCTCGTTTTATATCGTATTCTTCCAGCGAATGTACTTCTCATAAGTCCAAAAAAAGCTGCGAAAAAGAAAGTACCTCGGTACCTACTTTTTCGTAGCTGCACATAACTTGAGCAAGTATTAATCGAAGATACTTTTGTTGAGAGTGTAAAATATTTTGTGTAAATAGAAAAAAGGAAGTCCCTTCTGTAGAATAGAGTTACCACAACACATTCACAGAAAAGAGGACTTCCATATGAACGATTTTACTACAGAAATTCTAAAGACTCTAGCGAACAAAGGCGATTTGAATGAATTATTCCGTGTCCATTTGGAAAAAGCTGTCAATACGCTTCTCAAAACGGAGTTAACGGCTTTCCTCGATTACGAAAAGTACGATCGCATTGGTTTTAACACGGGTAATTCTCGTAACGGCTCCTATGACCGTACGGTCAAGACCGAGTACGGGGAACTTCATCTCCAGATTCCGCGCGACCGCAACGGCGAGTTCAAGCAACAGACTGTTCCTGCTTATAGACGGACGAATGATACCTTAGAGGAGACCGTCATTCACCGCTTCCGAAAAGGTATTACCATGTCGGAAATCGCAGACTTGATTGAGAAAATGTATGGGCATCACTACACGCCCCAAACCATGTCCAACATGACTAAAGTGCTGACTGAAGAAGTAAATGCATTTAAAGTTAGAACTCTAAATGATAAGTATGTCGCTATTTTCATGATTCCTTCAGTTTTTCAGATGATATACCACTCAAAAAACAATATGAGAGATGTTCAGGAATACCATCTCTAATGGCTTATAAATTGGTTTTAGGAATAGTAGATGTTCTAGACTTATCAAGGAATAAACGAGCAGCTGCATAAAAGCAGATGGAATTATGGAATAATTGAATTGTAAAAGAAGGGAATAAAGTTAATGGCACAATTATTTTACAGATATGGAACAATGAATAGTGGAAAGAGTATTGAGCTACTGAAAGTGGCTCATAATTATGAAGAACAAGGGAAGAGAGTTATCATAATGACAAGCGCAATAGATACTCGATCAGGATTTGGAAAAGTTGAGAGTCGTATAGGTGTTTCGAAACCAGCTATTGCAATTACTTCTGAAATGGATGTGTACGGAGAATTAGTGGAGATTATTGATCAGTACGAAAAAGTTGATTGTATTTTGGTCGATGAGTCTCAATTTTTAAGTAGAGAGAATATTATTGATCTATCACTTATCGTAATGAATGAGGAAGTACCAGTAATTTGCTATGGATTGAGGAATGATTTTCAAAATAATCTCTTCAAGGGATCCGAAGCATTATTGACATTTGCTGATAAAATTGAGGAAATTAAAACTATTTGCCATTTTTGCAATAAAAAGGCTGTAATGAATGCTCGTATTGTTGATGGTATTCCAGTTTATTCAGGTGAACAGATTGTAGTAGGAGGTAATGAAGATTACCTTTCGGTATGTCGCAACCACTACTACAACGAAGATTGAAATAAAAAACGTGTAATCAAATAATTGATTACACGTTTTTTATTATTCTGTTAAAGGTTGAGGATCAGAAATTTTTAGGTATCTATAATCCTCACCTAAAAATCCGTTAAAACGAAGTAAAACATCATGACCATTTAAATCAGTTGGAACTAAAATTGGAATTAATTTATCAACAGTAGTTTTGTTGTAAAGTTCAAAAGTGTTCTCCATTCCTTCTGGTTCTACAACTGAATCACGTGACAATAATTTTTTATCAACGATAACTCTTGGATCAATCATAATATTTTGAGATGCATTTTCATCATCTAGATCTTCAGCAAGATATAAGATACTTGCATGAACACCTAACCACTGCCAGCCATCATTAGCTACAGGGTTAAATTGATTTTCATTCGTTAAGATGTCTTGAATAGAAATACCATTTACCGAATTATGAATACCATTTACCTTTATACCAATCGTTTCATCGCTGTAATCGTTAGGTGCAAAAGAGAAAGTATCACCAACAACCGCTGGTTCTGAAATACTATCACCTAGAGTAAATACGTCTTTAGTACTTGACTCTGTTTTTTCTTTTTCATCTAAATTTGCTGCATTAGATTTACTTGACGATGCTGTCGCTGGTTCAGCAGCTTCATCTTTCTTAGTTGTACCGCCAATTAATCCTACAATTACGAAAAAACAATAACAGCTAAGATCCAAAACCATACCCGTTTGTAAATAGGTTTTTTCTCTACCACAACATAACTTTTCCCATTCTCATGAACTACTTTTTTTCTTCCCACTTCTTTTCCCCCTAAATTCAATGATTAACATATTTTCCCCTATACATATGTTATTCTTAATTAAATATTAAACTAAAAACAAATAAAAAGCCATTAAAATAGAATAGGTTGCGTCAAGAATTATGTGTAAATGGAAAAGCCCATTCTGTTGATCAAGTTAAAACATTGATTCTAATGTATCATGTATTTCTTTAAAACCTTTATGAACTCGGCATAGAAACTTTTGATTATAGTTGTTGAATTGAGATACTAGAAATCTCTCCAGAGATTCTTCATTAGGAAATTGCTCTTTTCTTTTGGTATATTTCTTTAATTGTTTGTTAAAACCTTCAATCAAATTAGTTGAATAAATAGTTCTTCTGATTGACGGAGGGAAATTATAAAAGGTTAATATAGCAGGATCCATGAGCAATTTAACCACTCGTGGATACTGCTTTTTCCATTTATCTATCATAAACCTTATTTGATTATTTGCTTCTTCTTTTGAACTTGCTTGATAAACTAATTTGAAATCGCTACAGATTTCTTGTCGATCACTAACACGAACCTTATGAGCGATATTTCTAGATATATGGACACAACATTGTTGAAATTGAGCATTTGGATAAACACTATGAATACTATCGTTAATGCCACTTAAACCATCAGTTACGACTAATAAAACCTCTTTTAAACCACGGTCTTTTAGGTCTTGAAGAATCTCTTTCCAAACATAAGCAGATTCAGTTGGAGCAATACTAAACCCAAGAACCTCTTTGGTTCCATCTAATCGAATGCCAATTACAATATAAACTGCTTCTTTTGAAACAGTTTGTCTTTTTAAAGGAATGTGAGTAGCATCCATAAAAATGACAGAGTATCTGGATTCTAAGGACCTTTCTTTAAAGGCAATAATATCTTCAGAAACTATTTTAGTCATATTTGAAATGGTTTGTGGCGTATAGTGATACCCGTACATTTTTTCAATCAATTTAGAGATTTCAGACATAGTAATTCCTTTTTGAAATAGCTGAATAATAGTGGTTTCTAAAGAGTCATTGGTTCTTTTATAAGCTGGTAAAGTTTGTTGAGAAAACTTACCATTTCTATCTCTAGGAATCACCAAATTTAATTCTCCATACTCTGTTCTGAATGAACGTAAATAATTCCCATTACGGGAATTAACTGAATTGAACCCAGCACGATCATATTTTTCATAATCAAGAAAAGCTGTTAATTCAGCCTGCAATAATGAATTAACAGCTAATTCTAAATGACATCGAAATAATTCATCTAAATCACCTTTATTGATTAGTGTTTCCATAATTTCTGTAGTAAAATCGTTCATATGGAAGTCCTCTTTTCTGTGAATGTGTTGTGGTAACTCTATTCTACAGAAGGGACTTCCTTTTTTCTATTTACACAAAATATTTTACACTCTCTCGTTTTGAACTCATAATCGTTGTTTTTTGTATTATTTTTTATCATATAAACTAAAATATTTGATTAAATATCAGTTGTTTTGATTCTATATTAGATCATCTTTATCTTTCAATAACAAAAGACAGCTAAATTATTTTTATTATAATTTTAAACAAATGCCTCTTTTCAACTCTCGTTAGTCTTCTTATTCTCATAAAAATAGATTACTCTCCTCTAATGAGTCGAATAATCTTAATACATGCTAGACATTTTTTTGATTCAAAAACGCTTTAAAATTCCCTAAAAAATTTCTCTTCATCAATATCTAAAATATTTTCCCATTCATTAATCATAATATCCACGCGGTCTCTTAATCCATATAAAAGTTCTAAATCAAGATGACTAATTAATAAGTCTAGTAAAGCAAGTTCTTTTGCTGTTTTTTTATAAGCTTCTTCAATCTTACTAAAACTCTCTCTATCATCACTTTTGCTTGAATCTATCTTGTCAGATTCTGAGAAATATTTATCAAAAATTAACTGACCAACTTTTGACGAAACTTGAACTAACTCTTCTGATTCATTGTTCATGACAGTCAATTGAACCTTCTCAAAGAGTTCATAGTTAAGCAAATCAGTGTATTTAAAATGCTGATTATATTCTTGTTTAATTAAATCTTTGAGAGCGCGAATTGTAAAATTAAGTTAGAAAAATAAAAAGGCATTTATGGTACACTCAAATTGTATTTCCGACGAAAGAAAACACAGGAGTGTAACCATAAATGACCTACAAACATCTTACCATAGACGAACTGACAATGATAGAATCATATTATCTTCAACATAATAAGCCGGTTGAAATCGCTAACCGAATGGGACGTGCTATACAAACTATTTATAATGTAGTCAATAAGTTCAAGCAAGGCAAGACTGCTCTTGATTATTGGCACCAGTATAAAGAAAATAAGAAAAAATGTGGTAGAAAAGTCATTCAATTACCTGCTCATGAAGTAGATTACATTAAAGAGAAAGTCACTCTTGGTTGGACGCCTGACGTCATTATCGGGCGAAAAGAAAGGCCTGTTTCATGCGGTATGAGAACACTTTATCGTTTATTTTCTAAAGGAATATTTGATATTGACACACTACCGATGAAAGGTAAAAGAAAACCCAATGGCCATCAGGAAAAACGGGGAAAACAACAGTATCAGCGCTCAATCCATGATCGACCTGATAATTATCCTGATTTCAATTCTGAGTTTGGTCACCTTGAAGGTGATACGATCGTTGGCATTCATCATAAAAGTGCCGTCATTACTTTAGTTGAAAGATTATCTAAAGTCATTATCACGATTAAACCCAACGGCCGTAAGGCATTAGATATTGAAACTGCCCTTAATCAATGGTTTTCTCGCTTCCCTAAAAACTTCTTTAAATCTATTACGTTTGACTGTGGAAAAGAATTTTCTAACTGGAAAGCCATTAGTAACCAACATGATATTGATATATATTTTGCGGACCCTGGAACACCTTCTCAACGCCCATTAAACGAGAATTCTAACGGGATTCTGCGTCGTAATGGACTGCCGAAATCAATGGATTTTAGAGAAGTGAATCAGACATTTATTTCCAGTGTCAGCAATCAACGTAATCATATTCCAAGAAAATCATTGAATTACAGAACACCAATCGAAATATTTTTGAGCTATGTACAAGAAGCATTTTATTCTAGCTTAATTTGACAAATCATATTAAATATTTCATTCAAAGGATTATGAGTATAATTTTTAAAAAAATATGATGCATTGAACCTTCCATTAATTTTCCCATATCCAAAAATTTCATTGCTTTTCTTGAAAAATAAAATTAAATTTTTATATTTTTCAAGAATTTCACTTCCTAAGTCACTGACCATATAAAATGTCATATATTTGGAATGTTTTTTAATATCTTCATCAGAAATCGTTGACTCTGCTTCTAAGATAAGTAAGTCTTTCGTTAATTTGTCCTTTCGATTTAAAAGTTGCTTTATATCAGAGACTGTCAAATACTTCAAGAACTCTTTTGGTGTATTTTCTCGAATAAAACCAGCTCTTAAAAGTCTCGAAATACTTGAATGAATGTTGATTTCCTTAGTATTTAAATGAAGAAAGAAATCACCCTTTGTGATCAACTTATTTACATTTTCTTTTAAAACAGGTTTATTAATCATATTATATAAAAGGTAAATATCATCAGCATTATAGTCCGGCATAGTAGAGAGTGTAAAATATTTTGTGTAAATAGAAAAAAAGGAAGTCCCTTCTGTAGAATAGAGTTACCACAACACATTCACAGAAAAGAGGACTTCCATATGAACGATTTTACTACAGAAATTCTAAAGACTCTAGCGAACAAAGGCGATTTGAATGAATTATTCCGTGTCCATTTGGAAAAAGCTGTCAATACGCTTCTCAAAATGGAGTTAACGGCTTTCCTCGATTACGAAAAGTACGATCGCATTGGTTTTAACACGGGTAATTCTCGTAACGGCTCCTATGACCGTACGGTCAAGACCGAGTACGGGGAACTTCATCTCCAGATTCCGCGCGACCGCAACGGCGAGTTCAAGCAACAGACTGTTCCCGCTTATAGACGGACGAATGATACCTTAGAGGAGACCGTCATTCACCTCTTCCGAAAAGGTATTACCATGTCGGAAATCGCAGACTTGATTGAGAAAATGTATGGGCATCACTACACGCCCCAAACCATGTCCAATATAACAAAATCATTTACAGAAGAGGTAACGGCGTTTAAAGGGCGGGAGCTTCATGACAGTTATGCTGCTATTTATATGGACGCAACGTATATTCCGTTAAAGCGGAAAACCGTCGCCAAGGAAGCTATTCATATCGCAGTTGGCATTCGCCCGGACGGATCAAAGGAAGTATTGAGCTATGCGATTGCACCGACTGAATCCATCACGATTTGGGAGGAAATTTTATTGGACCTTCAAGAGCGCGGTTTGAAAAATGTCCTCCTGTTCATCACGGATGGCTTAAAGGGGATGGTAGGAGCGATTAGTCGGTTCTATCCCAAAGCTCGTTTTCAACATTGTTGTGTACACGTTTCCCGTAATATCAGTCACAAAGTGCGTGTCAATAATCGTAAGGAAGTCTGTGATGATTTTAAAATGGTGTATCAAGCCTCGTCTAAAGAGGTGGCGTTGGAAGCACGTGGTGCTTTTGCGAAAAAATGGAAAACCAGCTATCCAAAAGTGGTTGAATCGATTCTTTCGAACGATCACTTGCTCACTTTCTATGATTTCCCCTTGGCCATACGCAAGAGTATTTATTCTACGAACTTGATTGAATCCTTTAATAAGCAAATCAAGAAATACAGCCACCGCAAGGAACAGTTCCAAAACGAAGAGTCGATGGAACGTTTCTTAGTCTCGTCTTTTGATACTTACAACCAAAAATTCCTAGGTCGCAGTCATAAAGGCTTTCAACAGGCCGAAGGCGAACTTGAACAAATGCTAAGCCAACTGATTGAGAATTAGAAACAATCTACAGTAAGGAGGAACCATTTACACAAAATTATTGACGCTCCCGCATAGTAACTCCTCCATATATTTTTTTATAACTAAAATTCTAACATTTTCATAGAAAAATTTTCCACAAAAATAGTGTTTTTATCGTTGACAAAACTTTTAATATCCTAATATTTTGCACGCGCTCAATTTACTGTCTTTCTTTCTATAGTTATTCTCTCTCATCCAATTATAAAAATATCATTATTTGTGGTATGGAGCCCCCGCATTAATCCGGAAGGCACGGTAGATTTGCTCGACGAGGATCAGACGCATCAATTGATGTGGATACGTCATTTTGCCAAAAGAGATCTGAGCATTGCTTCTTTTCATGACGGCTTCGCTGAGTCCTAAAGAGCCGCCGATAACAAAAACAAGGTGGCTTTTTCCTTGGATACCTAATTGGTCGATTTGTTTAGCAAAAGATTCGCTTGTGGGATTTTTCCCTTCAATTGCTAAGGCATAGACATATTCTTGTTCTTTGATTTTCGCTAAGATTCGTTCTCCTTCTTTTTCTTTTACTTGTCTCATTTGCGCTTCACTTAAATTCTCCGGGGCTTTTTCGTCAGGAACTTCGATCAATTCGATTTTTGCATAGGCATTCAGCCGTTTGACATACTCATTGATACCTTGGATCAAGTATTTTTCTTTTAATTTTCCTACTGAAATAATTTTGATATTCATGTTTTCTCTCCTTTGATCTTCACGCTCACTTTGTTTATTATAATCAATTTTTTCGTCTATATGTTTATTTTGGCTATTTTTGTTAAAAAGATTTCCCCAACAGTTATGCACAATATCCACAGGTTTATCCACAGAAAACAGTGTTATTTTACCTTATTTCATCACATTTATTAGGCAAACATACGTTTTATAAGAATTTATCCACTTTATGCACAGGCTGTGGATATGTTTTATCCCTTATTTTTCCAATTCTATCCGCGTAGTTTTACACAGTATCTGTGGAAAAAGAAAATCAAATATTTTCATCTGAAAACAATGATTTTTCCTAAAGTTTTTCATAAAAAGTTCACAGTCTCAAAGTAGACTAAAGTCAACAAATAAGACTATACTAAAAGTAGATAAATGAATGTAATTGGAGGAGGAACACATGGATAGAAAAAATGTGACACCAAAGATGAAAAAAAATAAAAATAATAGCCTCTGGCGTAAGTTGGGTCTGGGGCTTGTTGGAGGGATCGTTGGAGGACTACTGACAGCTGGCATTTTTTATGCAGCGATGGGCACTGGCAACAATAGTTCTACTGCTACAAGCGGCAATCAAAATTCAGCCGGTGAAACAGTTGTCGAAAATGTCAAAGTCAATGTAGATTCTGATATCACCAAAGCGGTAGATAAAGTTCAAGACGCTGTCGTTTCTGTTATCAACTTACAAAGTCAAAATCAATCAAGCGGTTTTGGCGGATTATTCGGGCAGCAAGAAGAAAGTAGCAGCTCAGATGATAGTAATTTGGAAGCTTATAGTGAAGGAAGCGGCGTGATCTACAAAAAAGACGGGAATACTGCTTATGTAGTCACAAACAACCACGTAGTAGATGGACAGCAAGGTTTGGAAGTCATGATGAAAGACGGGACGAAAGTAAAAGCTGAATTAGTTGGAACAGATGCTTATTCAGATTTAGCGGTGTTGAAGATCAATTCAGATAAAGTCGAAACGGTTGCCTCTTTTGGTGACTCAAGCGCTCTGAAGGTTGGTGAACCTGCGATTGCGATTGGTTCCCCATTAGGATCTGAATATGCGAATTCTGTCACTTCAGGAATCATTTCTTCTTTGAATCGACAAGTAACAAGTACGAATGAATCGAACGAAACAGTCAATATCAATGCGATCCAAACAGATGCAGCGATCAACCCGGGAAATTCTGGTGGTCCTTTAGTGAATATCGAAGGACAAGTTATCGGTATCAACTCAAGTAAGATCGCAAGTACTTCTGAATCGACTTCTAATGTAAGCGTAGAAGGAATGGGATTTGCTATTCCAAGTAACGATGTAGTGAATATCATCAATCAACTGGAAAAAGACGGAAAAGTGACACGTCCAGCTCTAGGTATCACAATGGTCGACTTATCTGCCGTTTCTACTCAGCAACAAGAACAAATCTTGAAGATTCCTTCATCTGTAACTAACGGTGTCATCGTGACAAATGTCCAAACAGCTACACCGGCTGAAAAAGCTGGATTGAAACAATATGATGTCATTACTAAGATCGATGACAAAGAAGTTTCTTCTGGCGTAGAACTTCAATCTGCTTTGTATAAGAAAAAAGTGGGAGATTCTGTCAAAATCACTTACTATGAAGGCTCAAAAGAAAAAACAACTACTGTTGAATTGACGATCGATCAATCGGCATTAAAACAAAATCAAAATAGTGAAAATTAATAAAAAAAGAGGTTGTGACAAAGACTTGTCACAACCTTTTTCCTACGATTAGTCAAGTAAAAGGTGTAAGAAAAATAGCTCGTAAACGAAAGCGACAAAATCAAGGCACACCAAATAAAGCCCCGTTCGTAAAAAATTTTCGATCTGGGCAAAGAAGTGGTATACTGTAAGTGGTTTAGTTAATGGTCCACTGAGACCGCGTACGCATAGTCGTACTCTGTATGTGCCCTAACCATAGCGTGCATACATTTCAGAAGCTTGTTCATACAAGCAACTGTGGCAACCTTATCTTTCTTAGGGATAGGTTGCTTTTTTAATTTGTAGTAATAATCGACAATATGATTAGGAGCTGCGCGTTGCTGGCGAATCATATTTCGAATGGTGAAGAAAATAATTTTCCGTGCTTTGGGATTACCACGCTTATTGATGCGGTCTTGGCCAGTATACTTACCTGAATGATACCGTCGGATGTCGATTCCGACAAAGGCATTCAATTGTTTATGGGTTTCAAATCGTGTGATATCTCCTAATTCACCGAGCAATAAAGCGGCTGTGAGTGCGCCAATCCCAGGGAACGTTTGGTACAACAAAAAGCAAGGAGAGCCTTCGGCTTTTTTGATCATTTGTGTCGCCAGTGCTTCTTTTTGTTCGAGTAAATCTTGGAGAAGTTCGGCGTAATAGATCGTTTTTTGACAGTGGATACTGTCTTTTTCAACAGCTGGATAGGCACACTGTGCATAGTGGATGATTTGATTTGCCTTTTGCTCGGCACGATTCGCGGAGATTTTTTTCCGTGTTTCGTTGATCAGTTTATTTTTTATTTTTGTTCGAGTAGATGCCAATACAAAATCTGGATGGGGAAAAAGACGGATCAATGTCAATGCATAAGGGGTCAGCCTGTTTGAAAAGAACTGTTCAAGCTCTGGAAAAGTCAACTGAAGGCAGTTGTGTAAATCCATGCGCAGACGAGTGATTTTCTTCTCAATTTCTTGATAAAAACGGGCTAAATCGCGCATCTCTAAGTAAAAATTGCTTTGTACTTCTTTTGGTTGACGTTGATTTTTAAGATGAGTCTGTGCGAGCCGATGGGCATCCGATTTATCTGTTTTCCAACTGCGTAAAGTGCTTTCTTCCATCTGTTTTTTCGCTTCTAACGGGTTTAACAAACAGTAAGAAAAGTGATGATCTTGAAAGAACTTTTCGACTGGTCTGGAATAAATCCCCGTTGTTTCAAAAACAATCAATGGACGTTCAGGCAAGTGCTGGATCTCTTCGAGTAATGCATGAAATCCTCTTTGAGTGTGTTCGATCTCGTCTTCAAATAAGCAGGTGTCGTCTTTGTATAGGACACTGTAGCTGTGTCCCATTGAAACATCTAATGCAAGAATGTAAGGCATTTGTTTTCCTCCTTTTTAAGTTTTGAAAGAACTTTACTGTTTCATTTCGATTCCAATTTCCTATACACGGGCTCATGGCCCAACATACGTAAACCTGATTCTAAAATGACAGTAAAGAAGTTCGGTTTTTGATAGGGACTCGTAGTCCTCAAGGCTTTGTTCGAACTTTCTTTCACTCTTCACTATAATCTAAAAATAGAAAATAGAGGGGAACATCATTCGTCAATGATGTTCCCCTCTAATCTTAGTATGTTTTAAATGGTGTTCTTCTGCCAACTTCTTGTGACTCAGAGTGAAACGGCAGGCTCACAACCTCTTTATTTTGGAAATGCTTCTCCGACTACGGCATCCTCAGGCAATACTAAGATTCCTTTTTTTTCTGGAGCATTTGGCAAATGCAATTCACGAGCGGAACAGATCATTCCATAGCTGTCTACCCCTCGCAAAGTTCCTGGCCAAATCATCATGCCATCCGGCATCATGGCTCCTGGTTTTGCAACGACAACTTTTTGTCCAGCTTCGATATTTGGTGCACCGCAAACGATTTGTAATACTGTCCCATTGTCTACTTCTGTCTCAGTAATCGATAAATGATCAGAGTCAGGATGCGGGACGCATGTTTTGACATATCCGACAACGATCTTCGGTTCACGATCAGCTTCAAGCTGTTCTTCGAATCCTGCTTCTTTGATCAATCGATTCAATTTCGCTAATTCTTCATCTGTTAAGCTTACTTGGCCGTTCCCTTCGATTGTTAGATGATCGGAGATATGGAAAAAGTTCCAAGCAACAACTTGACCTTGTTCATCTTTGATCCGAGCAACATTCCATTTACGTTCAACAGTGTTTTCTGTTCCTTTATCGTCGGCTATGATAACCATCAAAGTGTCTCCGACGTGTGCTTTGTTATAAGCAAAAATCATGTTCTTTCCTCCATTATCCTTTGCTGAGATTTATCTTAACAAAAAATTGCATTCACTGCATGAGATTTTTTTCATGCTTTATTTCCGAAGAAGCTTCTTCTGGAACACCATTTATTCGTAACAAGGGACTGTGACAAGACTTTTGTCACAGTCCCTTTACTGTTTTAGTGAATTGATTAAAAAGATTATACAAGTTCCACTTGCTTAATTACTTGGCTGTTCTTCTTCGTCAGAAACGATCAAGACATCACAAGGTGAATGACGTATAACGTAGCTGGCTACACTTCCTGTCATAAAGCGTTCGACTGCATTTAGTCCAGACTGCCCAACCATGATTAGATCGATTGCATATTTTTTTGGCAATTTGACTGCCATGGATTCACGAACAGAGCCGTAGGCAATAATTCCTTCTATATTTGTGTAATCAACAGATTTTCCATATTCTTTACATTCTTCGATCATTTGCTTGGCTGTTTCAGTTTGCTGATCGACTAGATTTTGATCAATAGGAGCATAGCCCATAAAGTTATAAAATTGCTGATCGATTACGTTTGCTACATATACTTTCCCATTATTACGGCGAGCCACTTCTACCGCTTTTTTGAAAGCAGCAAGTGCTTGTTCACTACCGTCGATACCTACTAAAATGTTCTTATATTCTTGATTCATCTTGACCCCTCCTAACAGATGTCAGCCTTTTATTACACTTTCTAGGAACGATTCGATTTCCTGTTTTGTTTTACGATCTTTATTCACTAGACGACCTAATTCTTTTCCGTCTTGGATCACGACAAAACTTGGGATACCAAAAATGTTCCATTCAGCGGCTACATCTATGTACTTGTCACGGTCTACTTCAATAAATTGCCAATCAGAAAAGTCATTTTCGATTTCAGGCATTTGCGGTTTGATAAAACGGCAGTCTCCGCACCAGCCGGCAGTAAAGAAAAATACACTCTTTCCAGTTTCTACGTAGCCTGCTAATTCTTCTAAACTATTTGGGATAATCATTCTTTTTCCTCTACTTTCTCTTTATGTATTTTTCAATTAAATTATACACCTTTCTTACGAACTAACAAACATTGATCCTCTTTTTATAAAAAAAATCTGACAAAAGGTTGCTTTTGCCAGATTTTATAGTTTTACTATCGCGTTATTTTCCGTATACGATCGTGTTCACTGTTGATTTATCCAAACCTTTCAGTGTTTGAATCAACATTTCTCGTGCAGCTTCAAAATCGCGAATACTGAACATCGTTTGATGCGTATGGATATAACGTCCCACTACGCCAATCACTGTACTTGGGATTCCTTCATTTTGTGTATGAGCAGCACCTGCATCTGTACCGCCTTTTGAAACAAAGTATTGATAAGGGATATTGTTTGTTTCAGCAATATCCAGCAAGTACTCACGCAAACGAGGAAGCATGATCAAACCTGGATCTTGGATACGCATCAATGTACCTTCTCCTAAATGTCCGAATGTGCCATTTTTCGTCACTGTGTCATCTGCTGCAGAGCAGTCTACTGCAAAGAACAGATCTGGCTTGAATTTATTGACAGAAGCTTTAGAACCACGTAAGCCTACTTCTTCTTGGACATTCGCGCCTGCAATCAATGTATGACCTAATGTTTCATTTTGTAACGCTTCTAAAGCTTCTAATACCATTGTACAGCCATAGCGGTTGTCCCACGATTTGCTGATGATATTCTTTCCGTTGGCTGTTTTGATCGTTTCAGCATAAGACACAATTGTGTCTCCTGGAAGGACACCGTAACTCATTGCCTCTTCTCTTGATTCAAACCCAGCATCGAACAAAATATCTGTTACTTCTACTGATTTTTGTCCGCTTGTTCCTCGCAATAAATGTGGGGGAACGGAAGAAGAAATACATGGATAATTCTTACCAGTAGAGGTTTTAAGTGTAAAACGTTGAGCAGAAACAACGTAAGGGTTCCAGCCGCCTAGAGGTACGACTTTGAAAAGCCCGTTTTCTTGGATTTGTGTCAGCATGAATCCGACTTCATCCATATGTGCTGCGACCATTACACGAGGTGCATCCGCTTCTTCATGGTGGCGCAGCCCAAAAATGCCGCCCAAACCATCTAATTGTAACTCATCTACCAGCGGTTCCATATGACTTTCCATATAGGCGCGAACGTCTTGTTCAAAACCGCTTGTTCCTTGTAATTCTGTTAACTCTTTGATTCGTTGAAATGTTTTTTCTTCCATATGCTATTCGTCTAAATTTCAGACTAAACTCCTCTCAGACTTATATTGATCTGCGGATAAAATATGATTTTTTCTGCAGACCGATCGTATTTATTATAGCTTATTTTTTCTGGTAGCGGTTATTTATTTCAAAGAAAATATGAGAGTGTGGTAAAATAAGCACAAGGAGTAGCAAGTGAGAAGAAGGAGGTATATCCACATGTATGAAGAAAGCGAATTAAGCTATTTTAAAGGCGGGTTAGCCGTTGGGATCGGTCTAGGATTATTGAGCGGGGTAGCTTCAACGATTTGGTATCATCGCAAAAAAGTATTGTCAGCAGACCAAGTGCTTGAAAATATCAAAACATCTTTTTTAAAAGAAGGCGCAATCGAAGGTTCTTGGATCTCTTTTGAAAAAGAACCTATTCGAAAATTCGCCGTTCGGTCGAGTGCTTATCGAGGTGGGCTTTCTCGGATAGAAGATGGCGAAACTGTTTATTATGAATTTTTAGCAGATGCTCATACAGGAACCGTATTAGACATTTCAAGAAAAAAGGGCGCAATAGATTAATACGTCAAAAAAATGAAATAACGAATACGCACCCACTATCTAAAAGAGAGGTCTCCTATCCTTCTTTTATAGTGGGTGGTTTTTTAGACAGGTCTTTTTAAACACATATTCCAGTATTTTCTTTTTAAATAAATGATATTTAGCGGGAAAAACTAGCATTTACTTTGATTATGAGGTATTTTTAATTCAGCTTTTGTTTTCTATAGTTAAGGAGAGTGAAAAATGGAACAACAAGAAAAAATTGCTGTTCTGATTCCTTGTTACAATGAGGAAGCAACAATTTCAACAGTCATTGCAGACTTTAAACGAGAATTACCAGAAGCAGATATTTATGTCTATGATAATAATTCGACCGATCGAACATACGAATTGGCCGTTCAAGGTGGAGCAATCGTAAAGAAAGAACCACGTCAAGGAAAAGGGAATGTGATCCGTCAAATGTTCTTTGATATTGATGCCGATTATTATTTGATGGTAGATGGCGATGACACTTATCCCGCCGAAGCTGTACATGGTTTGCTTGAGAAATTACGTTCTGGCGAAGCAGATATGGTCATTGGCGATCGTCTATCAAATGGAACCTACTTTGATGAGAATAAGCGTCCTTTCCACGATTTTGGAAATAACCTTGTTAGAAATACAATTACTAGAATGTATAAAACAAAAATTCTTGATGTCATGACCGGCTATCGAGGATTCAATCGAATTTTTGTCAAAAGCTTTCCTATTATGAGTTCTGGTTTTCAAATCGAAACAGAATTGACGATCCATGCTCTAGATAAAAAATTCAAGTTCGTTGAGATCCCAATCGAATATCGGGACCGACCAGAAGGCAGCGAATCAAAATTGAATACATTCTCTGACGGATTCAAAGTGATCATGATGATCATCAAAATGTGCAAAGATTATAAACCTTTGCTTTTCTTTGGGATCTGGACCATCTTCTTCTTTTTATTTGGATTGGTCACGGGGATTCCTGTGATTCGTGAATATATGCTGACAAGCTTCATTACACGCATCCCTTCTGCGATTTTAAGTACTGGATTGATGACTTTAGCCCTTCTTTCATTAGTAACAGGACTGATTTTGGATACGGTCGTCACGAACGCAAAGAAAGAGTACGAGCTGAATCTATATCACGTGTATCATGAATACCATAGTAGAAAGTAAAAAAAGGATCAAGGCTGCAAAGATAATTTGCAATTCTTGATCCTTTTTTAATTAATTATTTTGCCAAACGGTAGATAGCATCTGCATAGATTGCTGTTGCTCTGAACAAGTCATCAAGACTCATAAATTCGTTTGCTTGGTGCATTGTATCAGTATATCCTGGGAACATCGCTCCATAAGCAACGCCACGTTTCAACAAACGTCCGTAAGTTCCGCCACCGATGATTTGTTCGTAGCCTTTTTCTCCAGTGTGGTCTTCATAGACTTGCAATAATGTAGCCACCAATGGATCATCCATTGGTACGTAATGTGGTTCCATTACGCGAGCACCTCGAGTAACTGTTGCGCCTTCTTGGCCCACTGTTTGTTCGATGTCACTTTGCAATCCGTCTACTGTTACACCTTTTGGAAAACGGAAATTCATATTGATGAAGTTCGCTTCCTCTGTACCATTCTCTTCAAAAGCAAACAGTCCAGCATTCATTGTCAATTTGCCCATTTTTTCATCTTCATAAGCGACTCCTAGTTTTTCTCCATAGAAATCTTCATGGACATAAGCAGCTGCTACATGGATAAATTGTTTAGCAGATCCTAAGAATTCATAGTTATCTAAGAACAATGCCAAGAAAGAACCTGCATTGATACCAGATTGTGGGCTTGCACCATGTGCACCTTTACCAACTAATTCGATTTTTACATACGTATTGTCTGCTTCAATCGTTCCGCTTACTGGATTGGCTTCGATGAATTGGTAAAATGCTTCTTCCATCGCGATAGCTGTATCTGCACTTGGTACTTGAAGTGCTGCAGTTGCTGTTCCTGGCACCATGTTTTCGCGAAGTCCGGAAACAAAAGATTTCAATACATAATCTCCTGCATTGTCGCCTTTGAATCGTAAAGCTAAAGAAACATTTCCTTTTTCACCATTGATGATTGGAAATTCAGCATCTGGCGAGAAACCAAAATCTGGTTCTTCTTCATGTTCGAAATAATAAGCCATATCGCCCCAGCCGCTTTCTTCATCACTACCGACTACGAAACGCACTTTTTTCGATAGTTTCAAGTCAAGCTCTTTAATGATTTTCATCGCATAGTAAGCTGCCATACTTGGGCCTTTATCATCACTTGATCCGCGTGCAAAGATCTTTCCATCCTTGATCACTGGTTCATAAGGATCTGTGTCCCAGCCATCTCCTGCAGGAACGACATCCATGTGTCCAAATATCCCTAGTATTTCGTCTCCTTCGCCAAGATCAATATGCCCTGCATAGTTATCGACATTTTTTACTTTAAATCCATCACGTTCACCATAAGCTAACATATGTTTCAATGCGTCGCGAGGTCCAGGTCCAAATGGTGCATCTGGTGTTACTTTTGAGTCGTCTCGCTCGCTGTTGACACGTAAAAGATTTTTTAAGTCTTCAAGCAAGTCTTCTTTACGTGCTTCTACTTCTTTTTGCCAATCAATTGTCATAAAGTTAATCCTCCACTTATTTAAGTCTTCGTGTTCATGATACCACAAATTACAGAAAAAAATAGTTCAAAAAATCTGACAATTCCTTTTCTTATCTGTTTTTCTCTAAAAAAAATATACGTTATAATGAGTAAAAGGAGGTTTTTTGATGCTGATAGACAAACAACTAGTGAAAAGAGTCATCACACCTCGTCCAAAAATTTCACATAAAGGAACATTTGGACGTGTCGTTTTGATTGGCGGCAATGAACAATACGGCGGAGCAATCATCATGAGTGCTTTAGCTGCCGTACACAGTGGAGCGGGTCTCACGACAGTAGTAACGGATGAAAAAAATCGGAGTGCCCTTCACAGTCATCTGCCAGAAGCAATGATCGTAGATTGGACGGATACTGACCAGTTTCTTTCCGTGATAAAGCAAGCAGATGTACTCTTGATTGGTCCCGGATTGGGCACTTCTTCCAAGAGTTTGGAACGTTTCAAACAAGTACTAGAAAACCAATCAAAAGAACAATGGCTGGTGATCGATGGCTCTGCTTTAAGTTTACTGGCTGCTAACCATCTTTCGCTACCCTATCCCGAACAAACAGTACTTACACCTCATCAAATGGAGTGGCAACGGTTGAGTGCTCTACCGATACAAGAACAGCGAGATGAAGAAAACAAAAAGAAGCAACAGGAAATCGGTGCTGCGGTCGTTTTGAAAAGTCATGAGACAAAAATTTATGGTCACCAACACTTCTACACCAATCCTTTAGGTTCAGCTGCTATGGCAACAGGCGGCATGGGTGACACTTTAGCAGGAATGATCACAGGATTCTTCGCCCAATTCCCTCAAAATGACCAAACGATTGCGGCAGCTGTTTATCTTCATAGTTTCATCGGAGACCAGCTAGCAAAAGAACAATATGTCGTTTTGCCGACACAGATCAGCGAAGCACTTCCGAAGTGGATGAATTATTTTTGTAAAAAATCAATGGAAAACGAGGCATGAATCATGGAGAAATTTACAGGTTATGTACGAGAACCTTTTTATTATGAAACAGATCAAATGGGGATTATTCATCACAGCAATTATATCCGCTGGTTTGAAGAGGCTCGGGTAGCCTTATTGGTACATCTAGGGTTTCCCTATAAAAAAATCGAAGAATCTGGGATCATTATCCCCGTTCTGGAAGTAAATTGCAGCTATAAAGAAATGATCCATTACGGAGAAAAAGTGAGCATCCATCCAACTATCCAAAAATATACGGGGACACGTTTAGATTTTAGCTACGAAATTGTGGGAACTGAAGACAAAAAATTAAAAACTATTGGTAGCAGTAAACACTGTTTCTTACTTTCTGATTCGCAACGTTTAGTGAAGCTGAGCAAAGTCAATCCGGAGCTAGATCAGTTATTCCAAGCGTACGCTTCTCTGGATAATGCTATTTCTTAATAAAAAACCGTCTAAGCATTTTCCTTGTATTGTGTCGAGTAGTTCGTATAATGAAAAGAAAAAAGCAGGTGATCCCCATGTATGTCGTTAAAGTAATGCACGGTTACATCGATAAAACTGGCTGCCGCACTCGGGAAAAAAACTTAGACAATCTGCTCATTTTCAAAGACAAAAAAGAATCCGAAGCTTTTGCTAAAAGAATCGGCGGTCGTGTCAAACCGATCCAAGAGGTACGACCAGATTGATCATCTATACTGACAAGGAGGTTGCGACAGAAGTGATCAACTTCAAGAAATAAGAAGAAATTTACAAAAGTTACTTCTCAAATTTTTGTAAATTTTGACTTATTTTTCGAAAAATCTACTTCTGCAACACTGTATATAAGAGGATGTGAAAATGGTTTCTTACATTTTTTGCATAATTTTGACTTCATACCGAAAAACTGGTTTTTGACGTTTATTTGAAAAAAGGAAGATGATATGTTTTTTGTCATCTCCCCTTTTTTCAAATCAATTACACATTATACACCGATATTATCTTAACTACATGTACATTCGTACGTTGAAAAACAGTTGTGGCTAACTCATTTTTATCGTGCTAAGGGAAAAAATTCACTTGATGATGAATTGTAGCTGACTTTCAGCGTTCGCATTCGATAAATCAATCGTAATTTCTCCAGTCACATCTTCACTGTTAGTTTTAGAAGATTCTTTTTTGTATAATCTAGTAACCAGCACTTCTTTCCCATTTTCTGAAATCTCTTTACTTACAAAATACCCCAAAAAAGTATATCCTTTATCGAGCTTATAACTGACTTTTAACACAGTGCTGTCCGCCACAACACCCAAAATTTCACTTTTTTCTAAATACGAATTATTTTCCAAAGGGGATGTCTCGCTACCAGAAAAAATAATGACAGCACATAAAAAAATGTGGTTAAAACCAGAATATGTTTACTGTAAAAAATGATAACAGTCTCGCAGTAAGATCATAATATATGATTTGTCAAATTAAGCTAGAATAAAATGCTTCTTGTACATAGCTCAAAAATATTTCGATTGGTGTTCTGTAATTCAATGATTTTCTTGGAATATGATTACGTTGATTGCTGACACTGGAAATAAATGTCTGATTCACTTCTCTAAAATCCATTGATTTCGGCAGTCCATTACGACGCAGAATCCCGTTAGAATTCTCGTTTAATGGGCGTTGAGAAGGTGTTCCAGGGTCCGCAAAATATATATCAATATCATGTTGGTTACTAATGGCTTTCCAGTTAGAAAATTCTTTTCCACAGTCAAACGTAATAGATTTAAAGAAGTTTTTAGGGAAGCGAGAAAACCATTGATTAAGGGCAGTTTCAATATCTAATGCCTTACGGCCGTTGGGTTTAATCGTGATAATGACTTTAGATAATCTTTCAACTAAAGTAATGACGGCACTTTTATGATGAATGCCAACGATCGTATCACCTTCAAGGTGACCAAACTCAGAATTGAAATCAGGATAATTATCAGGTCGATCATGGATTGAGCGCTGATACTGTTGTTTTCCCCGTTTTTCCTGATGGCCATTGGGTTTTCTTTTACCTTTCATCGGTAGTGTGTCAATATCAAATATTCCTTTAGAAAATAAACGATAAAGTGTTCTCATACCGCATGAAACAGGCCTTTCTTTTCGCCCGATAATGACGTCAGGCGTCCAACCAAGAGTGACTTTCTCTTTAATGTAATCTACTTCATGAGCAGGTAATTGAATGACTTTTCTACCACATTTTTTCTTATTTTCTTTATACTGGTGCCAATAATCAAGAGCAGTCTTGCCTTGCTTGAACTTATTGACTACATTATAAATAGTTTGTATAGCACGTCCCATTCGGTTAGCGATTTCAACCGGCTTATTATGTTGAAGATAATATGATTCTATCATTGTCAGTTCGTCTATGGTAAGATGTTTGTAGGTCATTTATGGTTACACTCCTTTGTTTTCTTTCGTCGGAAATACAATTTGAGTGTACCATAAATGCCTTTTTATTTTTCTAACTTAATTTTACAATTCGCGTGGTGAAGAATTGTAAATAAAAAAGAGGAAAGAACATAACTTTTCGTTATCTTCTTTCCTCTTTATAATTGTTTAGCTTATTTAGCCAAAGCGTCTTTTGCTTGGTCAGCCAATGCAGTAAATGCTGCTGCATCGTTTACAGCCAAGTCAGCTAACATTTTGCGGTTGATGTCGATTTCAGCAACTTTCAAACCGTGCATTAATTTTGAGTAGCTCAAGCCATTCATACGAGCTGCTGCGTTGATACGAGCAATCCACAATTTACGGAAGTCGCGTTTCTTTTGACGACGATCGCGATATGCGTAGTTGTATGAATTCATTACTTGTTCTTTTGCTGTTTTAAATAAAGTGTGTTTTGAACCGTAGTAACCTTTTGCTAATTTTAGCACTCTTTTACGACGTTTACGAGTTACTGTTCCACCTTTAACACGTGCCATGTATAATTCCTCCTAATAAAAATAAATCTTCAGATTCTGTTATTTGTACTTCTTATTTCATTTTTGCTAGTTGTTGGCGAATACGCTTGAAGTCGCCACTAGAAACCATGCTTGCTTTACGCAATTGACGGCGTTGTTTTTTTGTTTTGCCGTGGAAACGGTGACTTGTAAACGCGCGGAAGCGTTTCAATCCGCCTTTACCAGTACGTTTGAAACGTTTTGCTGATCCGCGGTGTGTTTTTTGTTTTGGCATGACTATATTTCCTCCTCAAAATCTTTCGTTATCCGACTATCGGCTGTCCAACAGCCAGTTAGTCATTCAAATTACTTACTGTCGTTTTTCGGTGCCAGCGTCAAGAACATGCTGCGTCCGTCCATTTTCGCTTTTTGTTCCACTGTTGCAATATCAGCAGTTTCTTCAGCTAAGCGATTCAAGACTTTTTGACCAATTTCTTTATGGGTAATGGCACGGCCTTTGAAACGGATAGAAGCTTTCACTTTATCGCCCTTTTCCAAGAACTTACGTGCATTACGAAGTTTTGTATTGAAGTCATTCAAGTCGATCGTAGGACTTAAGCGAACTTCTTTTACATTGATCACTTTTTGTTTTTTACGCGCTTCGCGGTCTTTCTTTTGTTGTTCGAAACGGTATTTACCGTAGTCCATGATTCGCGCAACTGGTGGTTTCGCACCAGGGGCAACTAACACAAGATCCAAGTTTGCTTGTTCTGCAATATTCAATGCTTCTGCTTTTGTCTTAACTCCTAATTGCTCACCATCTGAACCGATCAATCGTAACTCTCGTGCACGAATGCCGTCGTTAACCATCATATCCTTTGCTATGGTCATTCACCTCCAAATATTATGAGAGAAAGAAAAGCTTACCGAATAAACGGCAATAAAAAAACGAGTTCTCTTACAGAACCCGCGCGTACTTCACCTAATAGAACCAGTGAAAACTATCTAGCCCAGTGACATTATCAACTAAGGCGAGAAGCGGGTGCTTCTGCTTTTATTTCTCAACCATCATAGTATAGCAAAAACCAATCCTTCTGTCAATGTTTTTCATACAGTTTTTCTTCCTTTTCTGAAAATGATTGGTCTAGCAGCGATTCCCGCTTCTTTGCTATACTAAAGAAAAACGAGGTGAACCCACATGAAAAAAATCGAACCTATCCCACCTTCTCTTCCTCCTCTGACAAAAGGAGATTTTTATTTAGAAGATGAAGAAATCCTCTCTGGTCTTCTGATCAATGGAGGTGATCAAAGCTATCTTGATGCCAAAAATATGGTATTAAGAGAGAGTCATGTCCAAAAACTGACCATGCAAAAAACAGTTTTACGTCATTTTGAATGTAGTAATGTCATTTTTGAAAAGTGTGATTTTTCCAATCTGGAGTGGATTGGTGGCAGTTTCCACCAAGTCGTGTTTCATCAATGTAAATTAACAGGTACGAATTTTGCCGAAAGTTATCTTAGAGACTGCACTTTCACTGACTACATTGCTTCGATGGCTTCCTTTAGTAGCACAAACTTGAAAGCCGTATCCTTCGATCATTGCCAGTTAGAAGACAGCGAATTTTATGAGGTCACTTGGAAAAATCTTTTTTTGTCTGACAATCAGTTAACTGGTTCGAATTGGTTCCGAACTTCTCTGAAGGGATTAGACTTTACGACTAATTTCTTCACTGCCATTGCTTTATCTCAAGATTATTTAGCAGGACTGATCGTCAACCAGGAGCAAGCACTTGTGATTGCTCAAGCCCTTGGTTTGCAGACCAAAGACTAGATCAACGAATCCGCCGCCATAGTGCAATGAGCATCCAAACAGATAAAACCAGACTGATGATCAAGGCGATTCCCCATCCGAAAACGGAATGGGTAAATGGTAGCTTAAGATTCATCCCGAAAAATCCTGTCACAATAGTCGGTACAGTCAAGATCAGCGACCAGACAGTCAAAAACTTCATCGTGTCATTTAAATTGTTATTCAGTAAATTATTATAAGTGCCAGAAAGCTGATCTAAAATCTGCGAAGCTAAGTTCGTCATTTCAACTGCTTGTCGTGCTTCGATCAGTGCATCGTCCAACTCTTCCTTTTCCTTTTCTGACAACTTGCGATAAATGGCTAATGCCTTGATTTGTTCCAAAAGTACTACATTTTGTTTTGTTCCTGTAACTAAGTAAACCAAACCGATCTCTAAATCTGAAAGTTGCAGTAGATTCTTGTTTGTTGTTTTTTCCCTTAACTTTAGGTTGAGCCGTTGACGTTCGCTATTTACTTCCTCGATTAAAGGAAAAAAGGAATCAGAAATTAAAAATAATGTATGGAACAATAAACTGTATACACTCATGTCTGGCATTCGCTCCAAAAGTGATCGAATCAGTCGAATCACATACTCGGTATTTGGCGTGGTAAATGTAAACAAACCATCTTCTTTTAAAATAAAAGCAATAGGACTAGTTTCGTAATGATTATCAACTTTTTGTTGGTGCGGGACATTTGATACAAGTAGTAACGCTTCATCAAAAGAGTCATACTCTACGCGTGCCCGCTCATTTTTATCTAGAGAATAAGTCAGCATCTCATCGCTGATGCCATATTCTTCTTTTAAATTTTTAACAGCTAGCACATCATCTTGCTGTATATTGATCCAAAAATTACGTTCTTGATTAAAATAGTGTTTTTCCCGCATACTCCATCCTCCTGATATTTGTTTCTAGTATAAAGAAAAAAGCTACTCAAATAAAGGAGCATCCTTTTTTTGAGTAGCTTTAAATCAAATAGCTAATTCAGTTTGGCGGATTTCTGCTAATTTTTCTTCGATCATTTTCAAGACTTCTTCTTTTGCTTGAGGATCTTCCACAAAATTAT
This sequence comes from Enterococcus sp. ZQ21, assembly GCF_030053755.1. NCBI lineage: Bacteria > Bacillati > Bacillota > Bacilli > Lactobacillales > Enterococcaceae > Enterococcus > Enterococcus sp. ZQ21. The sequence continues at coordinate 235,215 of NZ_CP125658.1, read as the reverse complement.
AGCGATCTCCATCGATTTGGATTTTTGGACTTTCTTTGTATTCTTCATACCATTGATCATACCGTCTGTTCAATTCTTTGTAATAATCGTACAGACTTGGGTCAAAGGACAATTGTTCATACGAACGACCACGTTTCTCGATCCGTTCTAGCATCGTATCAAAAGATACACGAATATGAACTAATAAATCCGGGTGTTTTTTATGGGCAGCATAGGGCAGTTCTTCCATCATGTTTTCTAGCAGTTCATCATACACACGAACTTCCGTTTCCGTCGCTCTTCCTAGATCTGCATTTAGATGGAAAAGCAGCGAATCCTCATAAATCGAACGGTCCAATACATTATTGTCATCTTTCATTGCTTGTTTGATGCTTGCAAAACGTTTATTCAAAAAATAAATTTGCAGCAAAAAAGCATACTGTTCAGGGTTTGCATAAAATAAGGGCAAGACTTCATTATCATCAATTGATTCATAAAATGCCTGACTATCAAAGTGTTCAGCCATCATTTCTGTCAAACTTGATTTTCCGGCACCAATTGTACCTGCTAAAACGATCACGCTCATTTACCTCCAGCTCACTTCATCACTAAATATTGTGTTTAACTCCAACCTTTTTAAATATACCCCCAATATCTAGTAGTGTCAATTGTATTTTTTTCTAGTCAAAAAAGAAAAAAGGTCAAAAAATTCTTAAGAAAAAAGGGTTTTTCCTTTAGAAAACGTATTCTTAGTTTTACTTCTGGGATGATTTTAGTAAAATAAAGAAGGAATGTTTTTTGAGACCCTTAGCGGACAAAAAATTTCGTGAAGCAGCGCAACTCGTTTTGGGCGCTTTATTTTTTGCTTAAAAATCACTTTTACGTGAGAAGGAGTTAGATTATGGCAAACTATGGCCAAGGAGAATCAAGCGGAAAGATTATCTTGATGGGCGAGCACGCGGTTGTTTATGGAGAACCGGCGATTGCCTTTCCTTTTTATGCAACAAAAGTCACCGCATTCCTTGAAGAGCTGGATGCAATGGACGATCAATTGGTTTCTTCCTACTATTCAGGAAATTTAGCCGAAGCTCCTCATACATTAAAAAATATCAAAAAATTATTCATCCATTTAAAAAAAGAGCATGATATCCATAAAAACTTGCAACTAACCATCGAAAGCACGATTCCTGCTGAACGTGGAATGGGATCAAGTGCTGCGGTCGCCACAGCAGTTACTCGTGCTTTTTATGATTACTTAACACTCCCTTTGTCTCGTGAAATACTATTAGAGAAAGTACAACTTTCGGAAAAAATCGCACATGGCAATCCTAGTGGGATCGATGCAGCCGCTACTAGCAGCTTGCAGCCAATTTATTTTACAAAAGGGCATCCTTTTGATTATTTTTCTTTGAATATCGATGCTTTTTTGATTGTCGCTGATACAGGAATCAAAGGACAAACAAGAGAAGCCGTCAAAGATGTCGCTCACCTGTTTGAAAGACAACCACATGAAACTGGACAAATGATCCAAAAATTAGGATACTTGACAAAGCAAGCGAAGCAAGCAATCATTGAAAATTCACCAGAAATGTTAGCTCAAACAATGGATGAATCACAATCACTTCTGGAAAAACTGACGATCAGCAACGATTTCCTTGATTTACTGATCCAAACAGCTAAAGATACCGGTGCATTAGGTGCTAAATTAACTGGCGGCGGACGCGGTGGCTGCATGATTGCATTAGCACAAACAAAAACAAAAGCCCAAGAAATCAGTCAAGCACTTGAAGATGCGGGTGCGGCTGAAACTTGGATACAAGGATTAGGAGTACATACCTATGTTTAAAGGCAAAGCACGCGCATATACCAACATTGCCCTAATCAAATATTGGGGTAAGAAAAATGAAGCACTCATCCTTCCGATGAACAACAGTCTTTCGTTGACATTGGATGCATTTTATACCGAAACAGAAGTCATCTTTTCTGATAGCTATATAGCAGATGAATTTTATCTAGATGACACCTTGCAAGACGAAAAAGCAACAAAAAAAGTTAGTCAGTTTCTTGACCTTTTTCGTAAAGAAGCCGGCATCTCACTAAAAGCTTCAGTAATCAGTCAGAATTTCGTTCCTACCGCAGCCGGATTAGCATCCTCTGCTAGCGGGCTAGCTGCTTTAGCAGGCGCTTGTAATACTGCCCTTAAGCTTGGATTAGACGATCTTTCTCTTTCAAGATTTGCTCGACGCGGGTCTGGTTCAGCTTGCCGAAGTATTTTTGGTGGTTTCGTCGAATGGGAAAAAGGTCATGATGACTTAAGCTCTTATGCCAAGCCAGTCCCTTCTGATTCTTTCGAAGACGATTTAGCAATGGTTTTCATTTTGATCAACGACCAGAAAAAAGAAGTGTCTAGCAGAAATGGGATGCGTCGGACAGTCGAAACATCCAGTTTTTATCAAGGCTGGTTAGATTCCGTTGAAGGGGATCTATATCAATTGAAACAAGCAATCAAAACAAAAGATTTCCAACTTCTCGGAGAAACGATGGAAAGAAACGGACTAAAAATGCACGGAACGACTTTAGCTGCCCAACCACCTTTCACTTACTGGTCTCCTGACAGCTTAAAAGCGATGGATGCGGTGCGGCAATTGAGAAAGCAAGGCATTCCATGCTACTTTACGATGGATGCTGGCCCTAATGTCAAAGTTTTAGTGGAAAACAGCCATTTATCTGAGGTACAAGAAACATTTACCAAATTATTTAGCAAAGAACAAGTAATTACTGCCCACGCTGGTCCAGGAATTGCGATTATTGAATAAAGGGAGATTTTTATGATTGAAGTATCTGCACCAGGCAAACTCTATATTGCCGGAGAATATGCAGTTGTTGAAACAGGTCATCCGGCAGTTATCGCTGCAGTCGATCAATTCGTGACAGTCACTGTAGAGTCCGCACGAAAAGTCGGAAGTATCCAATCTGCACAATATAGCGGGATGCCTGTACGTTGGACAAGACGTAACGGGGAATTAGTTTTAGATATTCGGGAAAATCCTTTTCATTATATCCTTGCTGCTATTCGATTGACTGAAAAGTATGCACAAGAAAAAAACATTCTTTTATCCTTTTATGATCTGAAAGTAACAAGCGAGCTAGACAGTTCAAATGGTCGGAAATACGGATTAGGTTCTAGCGGCGCCGTTACTGTTGCAACGGTCAAAGCCTTGAATGTTTTTTACGCATTGAATTTATCTCAGCTAGAGATTTTCAAGATCGCAGCACTCGCTAATTTAGCAGTTCAAGATAATGGTTCTTGCGGCGACATCGCTGCTAGCTGTTATGGTGGCTGGATCGCCTTCTCGACCTTCGACCATCCTTGGCTCCAAGAACAAGAAACTCAGCATTCCATCAGTCAGTTACTTGCCATGGATTGGCCAGGTCTCTCAATTGAGCCATTGATTGCTCCTGAAGATTTACGTTTATTGATTGGTTGGACGGGTAGCCCTGCCTCTACCTCTGATTTGGTCGATCAAGTTCATCGTTCGAGAGAAGATAAAATGGTGGCTTATCAGCTTTTCTTAAAAAACAGTACAGAATGCGTCAACGAAATGATCAAAGGGTTTAAAGAAGATAATGTTACGTTGATCCAACAGATGATTCGAAAAAACCGACAATTACTGCATGATTTATCGGCTATCACCGGGGTTGTTATCGAAACGCCTGCTTTGAATAAATTATGTAATTTAGCTGAACAGTATGAAGGGGCTGCAAAGTCTTCCGGTGCAGGTGGTGGGGATTGCGGCATCGTAATCGTTGATCAGAAATCTGGCATCCTTCCTTTAATGAGTGCATGGGAAAAAGCAGAAATCACCCCCCTACCGTTACATGTCTATAGCGATCAAAGAAAGGAAAAACGATGAATCGAAAAGATGAACATGTTTCACTAGCTAAAGCCTTTCATGATAAGCAAAAAAATGAATTTGATTTCGTACGGGTCATTCATAATCCTTTGCCGCAAACAGCAGTTGCTGATGTCGATCTAAGTACACAGGCAGCTGGGTTTACACTAAGCAGCCCGTTTTATATCAATGCGATGACAGGCGGAAGCGAAAAAACAAAAAAAATCAACCAAGATCTTGCAATCGTCGCAAGAGAAGCAGATTTGATGATTGCCACTGGTTCAGTCAGCGCTGCCTTGAAGGACCCTTCTTTAGCCGATACTTATACAATTGTGCGACAAGAATATCCTCACGGGAAAATCATTGCCAACATCGGTGCAGGAACTTCTGTCGAAAGAGCCCAAGAAGCTATCCGATTGTTTCACGCAGATGCCTTACAGATTCATTTGAATGCACCTCAAGAATTGGTCATGCCTGAGGGAGACCGTGATTTTACTAACTGGAAAGCACTTATCCAAGAGATTCAAACAGCCATTGATGTCCCCCTCATCGTAAAAGAAGTCGGGTTTGGCATGACAAGAGAAACGATCAATGATTTAGCTTCTTTAGGGGTTCATACAGTTGATATCAGCGGTCGAAGCGGGACAAGTTTCACCCAGATTGAAAATGCCCGTCGCTCCAAGCGAGAACTGAATTATCTAGCTGATTGGGGGCAATCGACAGTCGCCTCATTGCTTGAAGCAAATGAAGCAGACACTTCTATGGAAATCCTAGCCTCCGGAGGTATCCGCAATGCCTATGACATATTTAAGGCCCTTTGTCTAGGCGCAAAAGCAGTGGGCACTTCAGGAACTGTATTGACTCACCTGATGAATCATGGCGTAGAAGAAACCATTATGCTAATGAAACAATGGCAAGAGGAACTTCGTCTGCTTTATACCATGGTCGGCGCAACGAATATCGCGACCCTCCACCAACAATCTCTCATCTTTTCCGGTCCAGTGAAGGATTGGTGCGAAGCAAGAGGAATCGACTTAGTGAAGTATGGAAGACGCACAGAAAAAGGAGTATGACTGATTTACGTCATACTCCTTTTTTTCAAATAAATGATGTTTGATCAGCTGTCCTTCGGTATTCGTTCAAGCTGCTGATTTCATAACCTCTCCACTAAACAGTGTACTAAACCTCGTTTAAGGTTGTTTTCCGATATAGGCAAGTATGCCGCCGTCTACATACAAGACATGGCCGTTAACGAAATCCGATGCGCTAGAAGCCAAGAAGACAGATGGCCCAGCCAAATCGATTGGCTCGCCCCAACGCGCTGCTGGCGTACGTCCAACGATAAATTGGTCGAATGGATGACGTTCTCCGTTTTCTTGTGTTTCGCGTAATGGAGCAGTTTGCGGTGTAGCAATATAACCTGGTCCAATTCCATTACATTGGATATTGTATTGACCGTATTCAGAAGCGATGTTTTTCGTCAGCATTTTTAATCCGCCTTTTGCCGCAGCATAAGCACTGACTGTTTCGCGTCCTAATTCACTCATCATAGAACAGATATTGATGATTTTACCGCCGCCTTTTTCGATCATATCTGGAATAACTGCTTTTGAAACGATAAATGGAGCATTTAAATCCACGTCGATCACTTGACGGAAGTCAGCCGCATCCATTTCGATCATCGGTGTCCGTTTGATGATCCCTGCATTATTGACTAGAATATCAACTGAACCTACATCTTCTTTGATTTGCTGAACCATTGCTTGAACCGCTTCTTCATCGGTTACATCGCAGACATAACCTTTTGCATCGATGCCCGCTTCTTTATAATGCGCTATACCTTCATCAACTGATTCTTGATTCAAGTTATTAAATACGATTTTTGCTCCTGCTGTAGCTAAAGAGCGTGCAATCTCAAATCCAATACCATAGACGGCACCGGTGACTAATGCTACTTTTCCATCTAAACGAAACATATCCATATTAAATTCCATCATTTTCTCTCCCTTATGCTTATTTTAATTGATCCATTTGCACCATATCCATGTCTGTATAGGTGATGTTTTCTCCGCACATTGCCCAGATGAATGAGTAATTGCTTGTACCTACACCTGAATGGATCGACCAACTTGGTGAAATAATAGCTTGTTCATTGTCTACGACTAAATGTTTTGTTTCATCTGGTTTGCCCATCATGTGGAACACACGTGTATCTTCATTGGCATAATCAAAGTAGACATACGCTTCCATACGACGTTCATGTGTGTGACAAGGCATCGTATTCCAAGCACTTCCTGGTTCTAAAATCGTATAACCCATTTGTAATTGACAGCTTTCGCATACATTTGGATGGATGTATTGATAGATTTTACGTTCATTCAATGTCAGACCTTCACCAGTTTCCATTGGTTTTACTTGGTCGATACTGATTTTTACATTTGGATATTTATGATGAGCTGGAACAGAACTAATATAGAATTTAGCTGGGTTTTCAGCATCTTGAGAAGAAAATACGACATGTCGTGTTTCTTTTCCGATATAATAGCCGTCTTGTTTTTTCATTTCTTCTTTTTGCCCATCGATCTCGATGAATCCTGGTCCACCGATATTGATCACACCTAGTTCACGGCGTTCTAAGAAGTAATCAACACCTAGTTCTTTGTCTAATGTGATTTCTAATTCTTTTTCAGTAGGTGTCACGCCACCAAAGATCATTCGATCGTTGTGTGTATAAGTCAAACTGATTTTTCCTGGTTCAAATACCTTTTCTACTAAAAACTCTTTTCTCAATTGTTCCGTTGAATAATGACGGATATCTTCTGGACTGTGTGTATAACGTGTTTCCATTTCTTGCATTTTCTTCTACTCCTTCTATCGAATGATTTTTCCAGAGCCGCATGCTAAAAATTGTGCGACTTCTTCTTGACTGAATTGGTTGCAGTCCCCGTGGATCGTATGCTTCAAGGCAGAAGCTGCCGTAGCAAAATCAATGATTTCTTGCGGGGGCATATTGGATAAAATCCCATGGAGCACGCCACTTGCAAAAGCATCTCCGCCACCTACTCGATCCACGATTGGGGTGATTCTATGGACTTGGGATTCCACATATTCATGGTTCATCCACAATGTCCCCTTCAATTCATTTTCACTTGCTGAATGAACGGTACGTTTGGTCGAATAAAACACTTGGATATTCGGGAACTTTTCCTGCATTTTTTGATAATAATAAATTAGAGGTTGTTCTTCTGCTTCTGGCGCTTTCTCGATACCTAACAAATAAAGAGCATCCATTTTTCCAGCTGAACAGATATCTACTAAAGGTAAAAGCTGATGGATTACTTCGCTGGCTTCTTGCTGTGTCCATAATTTCCCGCGATAGTTGATATCGAAGCTGATCAGGCAGCCGGCTTTTTTTGCAGCTTCTATCACTTGTTTCGTCATTTTTTGCCATTTTTTAGACAAAGCTGGGGTGATTCCTGAAACATGAAATATATCTATTCCTTGGAATAACTCCTCTAACGACCATTCCAAATGATCCATTTCAGCAAAGCTTGATCCGGCACGATCATAGATCACTGAGGCGGCGCGTTCGCCACTACCAGTTTCCATATAATAAGTACCTAATCTTGGTCCACCAGATAATACCTGTTTCGTATCTACTCCATAACATTGCAAGTGCTTTTTGACTGCTTTTCCCAATGCGTTATCAGGTACTTTGGTAGCAAAAACCGCGTCATGTCCGTAATTAGCTAAAGAAATTGCTACGTTTGCTTCCCCTCCGCCATAATGGGCTGCGAATCGTTCACTTGAATCGATGCGGGTTCCCTGTTCTGTGGATAATCGCAACATGATTTCTCCGAGTGTCACTACTTTTCCCATAAGCAGTTACCTCTTGATTTCTTTCATTTTTGCTGCATACTGTTGCGCGACTTCCGTTACTTTGTCAAAATCTCCTGTAGCTGCAGGTGCTAAAAGGTTCCCACCTACTCCGACTGTTACGACACCAGCATCGAACCACTCTTTCATATTGTCCAGACTCACACCACCAGTTGGCATGATATTGACTTGAGGCATCGGTGCCTTGAAGGCAGAAATGATACTTGGTCCATAAGCGCTTCCAGGAAATAGTTTGACGATATCTACCCCGCTTTTCAGCGCTGTTTTGATCTCGGTAATCGTCATACATCCTGGTAAGTAAGGAATTTGATACAGATTGCACATCTCTGCCGTTTCTTGATCAAAGGAAGGGCTAACAATATACTCTGCGCCAGCTAAGATAGCCAAGCGAGCTGTGACAGCGTCTAATACTGTACCTGCGCCAATCACTATTTCTGGTTGATCTTTGTAAAATGACAAAAGTTCTTTGATTACTTGATCCGCTTGAGGGACTGTAAAAGTCAACTCAATACCAGTTAGACCACCTTTGATGATTGCGTGGCAAGCATTCAAAGCTTCTTCTTTACTTTTTCCGCGTACCACCGCAATCACTCCGGCGTTTTTCAATCGAGATAAAATATCAATTTTTTTCATCTTCTCCACCTATTTCCTATTTAGAAATTTTATTTTATAACTTGGAAATTTATACCCATATTATACGGCAGAAAAGAAAAAATGCAAACGCTTTTTTCATTATTTTTGAATTCTTTGCTCGATTTCACTTTTTGTTTGCTTGAGGGCACTGATTATTTGTTCTTTTGTCTCATCTGTTAAACGATATTTCGGCATACTTACACTAAATGCACCAATGATTTGTTCATTTTTCACGATTGAGGCTCCTATACAAAAAATATCACGTTCGATTTCTTCATCGTCAAATGCAACGTGGGTTTCTTTTACCGTTTGGATTTCCTTTTTCAAACGCAAGGCATTGGTAATCGTGTACTCCGTGTAAGGGATCAACGGATGTTTTTCAAGATAATCAGTGTACTGCTCTTCACTGAATTCTGCTAATACGGCTTTACCCATCGCAGAATTGTATAATGGTCGGGTGATTCCGATTTTTGAAGACATACGGATCGTTTGATGTTTTGGATCTAGTTTGTTCACATACAAGATTTCATTGTTGTCCAATACCCCTAAGTGGATAGTCTCATCGATCTTTTGCTGCAACTGTTCTAAAAATGGTAAAGTCAGTTCTACCAAATCGATTTGCTCAATGTTTTTATTCGCGTAGCGAATAAGCTTTGCACCTAAACGATAATTTTTCTCTGAATTTTTATTTACGTAGCCAATCATCAGTAAAGTATCTAGTATTTTCAAGACTGTAGAAGAAGTCATTCCCACACCCTTTGCGATCGTCTGCAAAGAGATGTCTGGATTTTCCGCTAAATAGTCTAGTATTTTAGAAGCTTTGATCAATACAGTTCCATAAGGTTTTTTATTTTCCATATAATATTCTCCTATTTCTTTATAAGAAAAATTATAGCGGAAATATCATCAATTTAAAAGAGATAACCGAATACAAACTGCTATTTCTCTTTATAGGCAACTCAAAGTTAAAGATCCGCTTCATTTTTACATCAAGCTTTGATATAAGGCAATAATTTCTTCTACTGTCGTTTCTCTTGGATTTCCTGGTGTACATACATCTCGCAAAGCATCTTCTGCAATTGCTGGGATATCCGCTTCTTTTACACCTAACTCAGAAATGGTCGCTGGGATTCCAACCGCTTTGCTCAATCGATCGATCTCACCGCAAGCTGCATCTCTTACATCTTCTAAAGACATTTCAGCTGCTCCTTTGATTCCTAGTACAAGAGCGATTTCACGGTATTTTTCTCCAGTATATTCTTTGTTATATTTCATGATCGTTGGCAAGAGCGCTGCACACGCTACACCATGTGGGATGTTGTACCATGCACTTAACGGATGAGCCATCCCATGCACCAGTCCTAAACCTACATTTGAGAAGCCCATTCCTGCAATATATTGTCCTAATGCCATTTTTTCTCGCCCATTTTGATCACCCTCTACAGAAGCTTCCAAAGAATGACCAATGATTTCAATTGCTTTCAAATGCAGCATATCAGTCATTTCCCAAGCGCCTTTTGTGATCAACCCTTCGATAGCATGTGTCATAGCATCCATCCCTGTTGACGCAGCCAATTTTTTTGGCATTCCCATCATCATGTCACTGTCGATGAACGCAACGATTGGGATATCATGTGGATCGACACAGACGAATTTCCGGTGATTTGCTTCATCTGTGATGACGTAGTTGATCGTTACCTCAGCTGCTGTCCCAGAAGTCGTTGGTACAGCTAAGATAGGTAAACATGGATTTTTTGTATCAGCCACACCTTCTAAGCTGATGACATCTGAAAACTCTGGATTCGTCAAAATAATCCCAATGGCTTTTGCCGTATCGATTGGCGCCCCCCACCGATTGCGATCAAACAGTCTGCTTCTGCCTCTTTAACAAAAGCTACTCCGTCTTTTACGTTTTGGATCGTTGGGTTAGGTACGATCCCGTCGTATAAAACATAATCGATTCCTGCATTATCCAAAAGCTCTGTTACTTTTGTCGCTATGCCATGTTCGATCAATCCTTTATCAGTAATGACAGCTGCTTTGCTGAATCCTCGCTGCTGAAATTCGGGAACGATTGACTCAATCGCTCCTTTTCCAAAATACGATGTTTCATTTAAAATCATTCGATTACTCATTTTCTATTCCTCCTGATTTGTATTATTTTTCACAATAAAAATGAAAGAACTTCAAGCAACCAGTTGCCCAGTTGCTTGTTGCTACAGTTCAAAGACTGGCGTCAATTCACGGCTGACTGGGGAGGCATCTGGATTTGTTTCCATGATATCTTCCATGTATTTCCACCATTTTTGATTAATCGGTGTATTTGCCATTTTCCCCCATAACTCTTCATCCTCGACCACTAGGTAACCAAATAATAAACTGGTACTCGGATCAAGATAGATCGAATAGTCGATGACCCCATGTTCACGAAGCGCTGTGCGCATCTCTGGCCAAAGTTCATCATGTCTTTTTTTGTATTCTTCTTGTTTTTCTGGGTAAACTTTCATGCAAAAGGCTTTTTTCACCATGTCAGACACCTGCTTTCGTATGAACTTCCTCCAAATAACCTGCTTTCGGAGTAACACCAAACGCATCTGCTAAGCGCCACAAATTCTCATCTGTGATTGTTTGCAAGATTGGTCCTTGCGCTTTGACGTACGTATAGACTTCTGCTGCCTTTTCTGCTGTCTCGATCAAACCAAAGACTTCATCCATGTCTTTTCCTGACCCGTAGATTCCATGTTGCGGCCATAAAACCAATCGAGTTTCTTTCATTTTTTCAGCTGTTGCTTCCCCAATCTCATTTGTTCCTGGAACCATCCACGGAATGATGGAAATCCCTTCTGGAAAAACAACTAAGCATTCCGTGCACATTTGCCACAGCGTACGACTAAAGGAACGTTCGTCTAATTCATGCGTAAAGCTCATCGCTAATAAATGGCTAGCATGGCAATGCATAACGATCCGATTATCTGGGTCTACTTCTAAACGGGCGATATGACTCATAAAATGACTTGGCAACTCGCTTGTAGGAAGGCAGTCATTTTCTAACCCCCACAAAAGCTCTAATGTTTTGCCATCCTCGGCAACTCGAACGATTCCAAGGTTTTCGGCAGGTTCGCTCGCTACATTTTTAAAATATCTTCCTGAACCAGTTACAATAAAATAGCATCCTGCTAAACGGCTGGCATCAAAAATCATCGAGATGCGGCGGGTCACTTTTTCAGGATCCAAGAACGGTGTGATCTCTTCCTCTTTGAGTAAATAAGAAATATTCCCGCCATTTCGTTCATCCCATCCCAAGCGATAAAGATTCGACGTCGTTTCAATCATTTCTTTCACATAAGGCGCTTGTAAAATATCTATTTTTTTCAATATAGCCACACTCCTATTTTCTTAATCCCAACACGTCTTTTTGATATTCTTGGACTTCTTCTAGCCAATCCAAACCAACTGGAACTTGATTTTTGTAACAGAAATAATTCCATACATCGGCATACGGGAAATCTTTCAATTCTTCCGTGTAAGCCATTCTTGAAGTAAAGTCAAAAGCCAGCTCCATTTCTTTCAATCGCTTAACTGGTTCCAGCATAGCTTTCATCAATGCTTTTTGTGTATTTCTCGTACCAATGACCCAAGCAGCGATACGATTGATCGTTGCATCAAAGAAATCCAGACCGATATTCGTTTTTTCCAGTAATTCGTTACGGACTAATTCTTTAGCAATTTCCTGCAATTCATCATCCATCAAAACGACATGATCTGAATCCCAACGAACTGGACGAGAAACGTGCAACATGATTCCTTTGCTGAATAAAGCTAAGGAAGACAATTTATTGGAAATCACTTCTGTTGGATGAAAATGTCCAGCATCTAGACAAACAAGTTTGTCACGAGTCAACCCGTAACCCATATAAAATTCATGGGAACCGACTGTATAAGCTTCAGCGCCTAAACCAAATAGTTTGCTTTCTACTGCATCTTGTACATACCCTTCATCTAGCTCTTCTGTAAAAATTTCATCAAGAGATTCCATCAAACGTTTCCGTGGGGTAAAACGGTCGATTGGATTGTCTTTCATCCCATCAGGTACCCAAAAGTTATTGATACATGTTTGTCCAGTTTCTTTTCCAAAGTATTCTGCGATTTTGCGGCTTCTTTTCCCGTGTTCGATCCAGTATTCACGAACTTCTTTATCTGGGTGAGCTAATGTAAAGCCGTCTTTCATCATTAGATGCGAAAAGAAAGTCGGATTGAAATCAAGACCGATCTCTTCTTTTTTTGCCCACTCTACCCATTTCTCAAAATGCTTCGGCTCAATCTCATTGAGATCGACCGCTTCTTCTGTGTCCAAATAGATAGCATGAAGATTCAACTTATGTTTGCCCGGTATCAACGAATATGCCCTCTCCAAATCTTGTCTAAGCTCTTCGGGTGTCCGTGCAGCTCCTGGGAAATTTCCTGTTGCCATGATTCCACCAGTCAATTCGCCATCCGGTGTCAAGAAACCTTTGACATCGTCTCCTTGCCAGCAATGCATAGAAATTTTGATGTCTTGCATCTTTTCTAGTACAGCATCTGTATCTACACCGATAGTTGCATATCTTTCTTTTGCTTGTTCGTAATTTCTTTCAATCGTGTTCATACGATTACTCCTTTGATTTTATTCACGTACCATTCCATCGTGTTTTGCTTATTTTCATCTGGGTAAAAAGTTTCACATGGAAACGACTGTTTGATTACATTTCTTGCTTGTTCTATATTCGAAAACTGACCTGTACTGAGCATTTGCATGGCTACATTCCCGATTGCTGTGGCTTCACTAGGACCTGCTTCTACAATGATTCCGGCATAATCTGCTGTCAATTGATTCAGTAAGCGATTATTCGATCCGCCCCCTACGATGTGCAGTTTTTCCAATTTCGTTCCAGTCAAGTGTTCTACTTTGATCAGCTCTTGTGCGTAACAAAGAGCAAGATTATCATACACACAACGAGCGAGAGCTCCCGGTGAAACAGGGACTGGCTGCTCTGTTTCAAAACAGTATTGCTGAATCTCTTCTATCATATTTTTAGGATTCAAAAATCGAGGGTCATTGATTTCCATCACTTGTTGCAGTGGCTTTTCTTTTGCAGCAAGTTCTGCCAATTCCGCGTAACTGTATTCGTACTCCTGCATTCGAGCAACTTCCTGGATCAACCACATCCCCATGATATTTTTCAAGAAACGTACCGTATTATGAGCACCCCATTCATTCGTGTAATTCTCAGAAAAAGCGGCGCGAGAAACATTGGCGATCTTTGTTTCCATCCCTAAAAGCGACCATGTCCCACTGCTGATATAGCCCCACTGTTCTCCTTGCCCTGGTGTGCCTAATACAGCTGACGCCGTATCATGACTTGCTACTGTGATAAAGGTCACATCTGGCAAATCATATTTTGAGAATTTTTCTTTTTGCAAATCTCCCAGTATCGTTCCCGGCTCTGTCAATGGAGGAAATAATCCCTTCGAAACACCAACTTTTTCAAGAAGTTCTGTTTCCCACTCTTTTGTCCCTGCATTCAGCAGCTGCATAGTAGACGCATTGGTTTTTTCCGTCACCATATTGCCAGTAAAGACGTAGCCTAAATAATCAGGAATCAATAACAATTTATGTGCTTTTGCCAAATGGTCTTTTTCTTCGACAAACAACTGGAATAAGGTATTGAAAGGCTGGATCTGAATCCCTGTTTGCTCATACAACTTATCTAGAGAATAGCTTTCAGAAAACTGTTTTACTGCTTCATCGGTACGATCGTCCCGATAAGCGATCGGATCATTCAGCCGTTCCCCTTGTTTGTCAATCAAACAGTAATCGACTGCCCATGTATCGATCCCTGCAAAACAGCGATCGATCCCTGTTTTCTTTAATTTTTCAAATCCAATCAAAATCTCTTCGATAAGATAATCGATCTTCCAGCGGTCATGACCGTCTTTTTTCCGAAAGCCGTTCTTGAATCGGTGTACTTCTTCCAAGACTAAAGAACCTTCATCATTTCTCGTACTTTTCATTAGTCGTCCGCTTGACGCACCGATATCGATGGCAACAAATGTCGGATTCATTTCTCCACCTCTTTTACTTTATTGTTGATTAACACTTCCTTAATAAAGCGTTATCATTTATTAACAATGCTATCATATTACATAAACTTATATTTTGCTTCACACTATTTTGGTATATAATTGCATTATCTTGACAAGTTGGGAGTGTTTACATGGATTACTGGGAAAAAGCCAATCACTCATGGTCGGAAGACTCAAAAAGAGTGATCTTGACACCTACGCAAAGAAGTAGGAATTTATTTTTTTATATCCAAGAAATCGGTTACTTTAAAGCGCCGGTCCCTTACTATACTGAACGAGCACATTTACCTTCTTATTTGATAAAATTTACTTTGTCTGGCGAGGGTTTGCTTACATATAAAGATAATCAGCACCAGCTAAAAGCTGGAGACCTCTTTTTTATTGACTGCCAAGAATATCAGCGTTATCAAACGATTAGCGAAGAACCATGGGAAATGGATTGGATCCATTTGAATGGTCAGAGCGTCCAATCATTTTATCAAGAATTCACAAAAGACGGCCATAACACCTTCCATTCGACAGGTGATCCATCAGAAAACAAGATCCATCATCTGATCACAGAATTGATCCACATGCAGCAAGGTGCGAATGCCCGTACCGATTTCCAGTCCTCTGTAGCTATCCACGAGCTGTTGAATGAACTGATTTTGCAGAAGTATCAGCTGGATTTCGAAGAAGAAGATATTCCCCCTTACGTTTATAAGCTTAAGCAATACTTGGACGAACACTTCAAAGAAACGATCACACTTGATCAATTAGAACAGCAATTTTTACTGAATAAATATCAGCTGAGCAAAGATTTTTCCAAATTCATCGGTTCTCCGCCAATCGATTATTTAATCAGCAAAAAACTCTCTTACGCTAAAGACCTTCTTCGGTATACAGAATTTACTATTCGAATGATTTCCGAAGAAATCGGAATCGAGAATTTTGCTTACTTTAGTCGCTTGTTCAAAGCAAAAACTGGATTATCACCGAGAGATTTTCGTAAATTTAGCTGATTCATATAATATGTACGCACTTTTTTTAAAAGATATAGTAGAATAATAAAATAACCGCAGTTTCTGCTTCTATATAAACAACAGCAGCTACTTCGGTTATTTTGGGGTGGTTATTCTCATTGTTCATCTTCAAAATGTTCATAATGAATAAGCTGGTTTTGTGTATCGCGTTTCAAAAATTCTTTAGGCGTTATACCAAACTCTCTCTTGAATGCTTTCAGAAAATGCGGATAAGATGAAAAACCACTTTTACTATATACAGCACTAGAACTACGGTACTCTCGCAACAAGTGCTTGGCATAGATCAGCTTTTTCTTCATTACATACTGATGAAACGTAAATCCAGTGTACTTTTTGAATTCTCGGGTGATATGGTATTTGCTGACAAAAAATTGCTTCTCCATTTCCTCTAAAGAAAGCGGATGAGATAAATTTTTTGAGATATATTGTAACATTTGTTCCACACGCTCATTTGGAACTACAGCATTCTGTTCTTGCGCACTCTCTTCTTTTTGTACTACTTGATTGAGAAAAATCAAGTATTCTACCAGAGCTTGTTCATATTTTATGTCTTCACCGTAAATTTTTTTATCAGGAGGGTGGTCGATAAATGATAATTTTTGCTTCAATACTTCCTGTTCGACTTGCAATACACGACTCCTTTTCTCTCCCATTGGTTGAAAACAAGCCGATAGATTAGACCATGGCGTGGAACGACTTCCCAGAAAAGAAGGGGTAACAAAGATATAGACACGCTCGAATACATC
Source organism: Enterococcus sp. ZQ21 (assembly GCF_030053755.1). Classification (NCBI taxonomy): domain Bacteria; kingdom Bacillati; phylum Bacillota; class Bacilli; order Lactobacillales; family Enterococcaceae; genus Enterococcus; species Enterococcus sp. ZQ21. The sequence goes on along the minus strand of NZ_CP125658.1, from coordinate 218,922 downwards.
TGAAGACTGGCGGACGATACGATGCAAATCGTTGGAATGGATGAGCAGCACACTTCCTGCTTTGATCGTAAATTGCCGTCCGTTCAAATAAAAAGTCGCTTCGCCCTTTAATGTAGCATGGATTTCATAGAAATCATGGTGATGGTAGATTGTTTTATTTTGGCTAACGACATCTTTGACATGATAGATTTCATACTGATCAGAAACCATCGTATTGACTTGCTCACCGCTTATTTTCTTTTGAAGCATGTGCTGCACCTCCTTTGTTCAGTTGTGCACAATTATATTATATCACGTTTTTTGCAATCAAAAAGAGATGCTTTTATATACTCTTATAAAAAAGAAGAGACGTGACATCTTCTAGCCCCGCCCCCTCCATTCTAAATATTAGTTAATCAATGTCTTCTTTACATTATTCAAGAAGACTTCTTCCATAACGAATCCCATCATCTTTTGTTTCTTCAAGAACCACATACAGATACGGACGGTTCTTCTTGATGATTTCTTTGATTTTTGTGTACTCGATCACACCGTCTCCCAAATTTACCGGCACGATTTTTTCCTGTTCGACACGAAAATCTTTCAAATGAACCGCACATATCTTTTTACCAAAACGCTCAAAAGCTTCTTCTACCAATTGGACTTGTCCTTGATAATCAGTACTTGTAATCAAATTTGTCGGATCTAAAATGATTCCTAGATAGTCCGAATCCACTGCTTGGATCAGCTGCTCTACTCTTTCTAAAGAATACACCGGATGATTCAAACCTGGTTCTATCCCCACCATCATTTGGTATTTTTCTCCAGCTTTTACCAAGCGACGGATAACGGACACTGCTTCAGCAAATGCTTCATCTGTGAAATTTTCTTCCGTATATTGGATTTCCGGCAAAACACATCCCGTTTCCGAAGCAACCATTGACGCACCAAGGGAAGAAGCATAGCGAAGATACTGCTCGAACTTTGTCAGCAACTCTTCTCGTATCGTTAAATCTGGATGAATCATATTGATATAGCAACTTAAAATTCCTACGGACACTTCTTGCTTTTCTAAGACACGTTTGACATAATTTCCCATCCCAGAATTGATTTCGTTTGCGCCAGAAGACATTTCAGGAAACGAAAGACCTAAGGCGAGCTGCAGTGTATGGATCCCTTGTTCTTTTGTTTTTTCTGCAAGATCTTCTATCGTTTGGACTTGGGAAAGATCATGTCCTCTAATTGTAATGTTCAACATAATTATTCTCCTAACTCAGCATATTGGGTAGCCACATGACGATTTGCGGGAAATAGGTAATCAAAAACAAGACGACTAGGATAATCCCATAAAACGGAAGAAGTGGTTTCAGCATGGCTTCTGCTTTTACGCCTCCTACACTTGCACCGACATATAACCCTGTACCTACAGGAGGTGTAATTGAGCCTACACACAGATTCATGATTGAAAACAATCCATAATGTACAGGATCAACCCCTACACTTGTGACGATCGGTAAAAATATTGGTGTAAAAATCAAAATAGCAGGCGCTACATCCATAAACATACCCACAAGTAATAACACAAGATTGACTAATAACAGAATCACTAGCTTATTATCCGTTACCCCCATAATCAACGAACTAATTGCCTGAGGAATACCGGTAAACGCCATGGCGAAAGACATCATGGAAGAAGTAGCTAATAAGAACATGATCGTCCCTGACATTGCTACTGATTGAAACAACATATTAGGTATATCTTTTAGTTTTACCGTTTTATAGTAAAACATAGCAATCAACAGGGAGTAAATGACAGCTATCGCTGAAGCTTCTACTGCTGTAAATATCCCCGTCAAGATACCACCGATAATGATGACAATCAATAGAAGGCTAGGAATCGCCTCTTTTATTATTTTTCCAGCATGAGCCATCTGTCCTTTTTCGACAACAGGGTATTTATTCTTTTTAGCAACGATGAATGCTACTAGCATGATTCCTAGTGCCCACAAAGCCCCTACGAGATACCCTCCCATAAATAAAGCCGAAATCGAAGCACCACCAGCAACAAGTGAATACATGATAAAAGCAGTACTTGGAGGAATGACCATACCTGTCGGAGCTGACGCGATATTGACCGCTGTTGCAAACTTCCGGTCATATCCTTCTTCCACTTGCTGAGGGATCAAGACTCCGCCAATCGCGGTAGAAGCGGCAATGGCTGAACTAGAGATGGAACCAAATAAAGCATTCCCTAACACATTCGTATGAGCTAAAGCCCCCGGTACGCGTCCGACGAACAACAACGCAAAATCCACTAGTTTCTTGGCTATCCCTCCATTATTCATGATAATACCTGAAAGAACGAAAAACGGAATAGCGATGAGCGAAAAACTGTTGATGCTTCCCACCATTTTTTGAGCTGAACTAAAAGCAGAAACATCAAACGGTATAACTAACAATAAAGTCATCATTGATGAGAACGCAATACTTATAGCAATCGGCATCCCTAATACAAGCAACACGACAAATACAAAAAATAACACTAATCCGGCTTCTATTGCCATTTTATTCCTCCATTTTTATATTTTTTCTTGAATTGCTGGCTTGTTGCTTAATGTATCGATTAGATTGATCAGACTATAGATAATGATGAGTATCCCTGAGACAGGTACTGACAAATAGACGTACCCCATCGGAATGCTTAAAGAAGGCGAGATCTGCCCCATTGTCAACGTGACAGCATTCCATCCGCCATACACCATGATCATCGCAGCAAATACCAGAAACAAACTTTGAACAACGACTTCTAAAATTTTACTTTTTTTACCAGATAATTTTTCACTTAAAACCGTTACGGCTAGATGTGCTTTTTGTCCCACAACATACGCGGAAGACAACATGGCAAACCAGACAAGTCCGAATCGAACAAGCTCTTCTGTCACCGTATTCGGATTTCCTAAAACCGTTCTGGAAAATACTTGCCATAAAACGACAGCGACCATCCCAACAAGCAAAACAGCTCCTAGGATCTCTAACACCTTATTTAAAATCATTTTCATCACAGCTACGCTCCTTGCTCTTGGATCTTTTGATAAAGGTCTTTGTAGGCAGGATCATTTTTGAATGTATCATGAAGCGGTGCGACTGCCTCTCGAAACGGTGTATTATCTACATCATTGAATTGAACTCCATGTTCTTCTTGTGCTAAAGCTTTTTCTTCTTCAATTGCTCTGGCAAAAGCTTCGATTTCAAAAACCGTCGATTCTTTTGCTGCTTCTTCAATCGCTTTTTCCTGTTCAGCAGTTAGCTGTTCTTTGATAGCATCATTCATGATGATGATATCGGGCACACGTGTATGCTCATCATAAGAATAGTATTTAGCTACCCCGCCATGTCCAGCTGTATACAAGACAAACTCATTGTTTTCTGATCCGTTGATCAAATTGGATTGAAGAGAAGTGTATACCTCATCACTTCCCATGGGGACTGGCGAACCGCCTAAAAGCTCGACCATTTTAATAGCTGTTTCGCTTTGCATCACACGGATTTTCTTTCCCTTCAAATCTTCCGGTGTATGGATTGGACCGTCTACCATATAAAAACTGCGTTGACCAGAATCATAATAGGTCAATCCGGTAAACCCTAAATCTTTGGTTGATTGGTAGATTGGTTCCATTATTTCTTCGTTATCCATCACCTTAAAGAAATGTTCTTCATCATTGAATAGATAAGGGACTGAAAAAATCGAATAATCTTTAGAAAAACTTTCCAATGCTGAGGCACTTACTTTTGTGAAATCTACTGCTCCTGACTGTGTCAACTCGATTAGTTCCCGTTCTCCACCCAGTTGTCCATCTGGAAAATACTGGATCTGTACGGAACCGTCTGTTTTTTCTTTTACTAAACGCCCAAATTCATTCATTGCATCAATTACCGGCTGGCTGTTGCTTGCATAAGCAAAGCGCAAGGTAACTGTCTCATTTACGTCTGCATCTGCGACAGTTGCCACACTAGAATTATTTCCGCAGCCGCTTAGACCTAGCAGACCTAGGCTAAGCGAACTTGCTGCAAACAGCAGTGATGTTTTTTTCATATGGGTTTCCTTTCTTTTAACAATAAGAGACGAGCAATTCTGTCAAACAAAGCACCGTTAACGACTGTCCATAAGGCATTGCTGTGATTCCGATACTCCGATAAAAATCTAAACTATCCCCCATTCCTGTCCCGATTGAAACGTTTTGGACTTCTCCTTTTTCATCGATTTGTTCAAGCAATCCTTGGATAGCACGATAAGCGACTTCTTTATATTCTTGCGGCAAATAACGTTTATGGACCGCTTTCAAAATACCGTAAGCAAATCCTGCAGTTGCAGAAGATTCCACATAAGAAGAAGGATCATCTAACAACGTATGCCATAAACCGCTTTCAGATTGATAAGTTTTTAATGCGCGCACTTGTGCTTCAAGTGTTTCAATCAACAATTTGCGCAATGCATCTTCTTTCGATAGTTCTAAGATCTCGATGATTTCTGGAATAGCAATCGTCAACCAGCAGTTTCCACGAGCCCAAAATGCTTCGGCGTAGTTATGATTTCCTTCAAACGTCCAGCCGTGATACCACAACCCTGTCCGTTTATCCATCAAGTATTTGATGTGGATCATAAACTGGTAACGTGCTTCTTCTAAATATTCTGGGCGATTCAACAGTTTCCCGATTTTTGCCAAAGGAAGCACTGTCATCATCAATGTATCATCCCACAGCTGATTCTTATTTTCCGGTCCATATGTGGCATGTTGCAACCCCTCTTCATTTGTCCGAGGCATGTCATTCATGACCCATTCTGCCCATTGTTCTAAATAAGGCAAATAGCGTGAATCTTTCGTGTCTTCATACAAGTAAGCCATCGTCAACAACGGGGCCATCGTATTGACGTTTTTTGGCGGAGCGCCTTCTTCCATCCGATCTTCAAACCATTCATTGACTACTTGATAAGCGCGAGGATTTTTTGTCATCTGGTAATTTTTATAAATACCGTATAATCCGACACCTTGTGGCCAATTCCATACTGTCCAGCTTTTGTCATCTACTTTCAATCCATCAAAGTCCAATAAAAATTCACCGTTATCGTCTTTGATCGTTGTCAGGTTTTCAACGAGCAGGTCAATTTTTTCTTTCACTAATTCTTTAGGTACAAAAATCTCTTCTTTAATAATCATCTTTATGCCACCTTTTTAAACGCTTTCATTTTTATATCCTTAATATAGCAGTAATACCGTTCACTATAAATATCGCTTTTTGAACAAAAACTGTCTAAAATTGACCTAAACGTTAAATAACAAAAGTAACTTTCAAATACTTAGAAAACAAAAAAAGAACTTGGAGAAACAACGTTTTCCAAGTTCTTTTTCATCTATTTTTTTATCTCTTTTCTATGCTTTCTTTTGCTTATCCATTGTAAGCATCAATGATGATTTGTTTCAATTCAGAGATCAATGGTTCTTTCGGATTAGCTGTCGTACATTGGTCTTCGTAAGCTAATTCAGCCATACGGTCTACGGTAGTATCTAGTGTTTCTTGTGTGACTCCTTGAGCTTTTAGACTCATGTTGATGCCGACAGATTTTCCTAATTCATAAACAGCAGTTGCTAAAGCTTCGACTAATTCCTCTGTTGTTTCGCCTTTCAGACCTAAGAATTTTGCAATATCTGCGTAATCTGTATCTGCACGGAAATAGTCATATTTAGGGAACATCGCATGTTTTTGTGGATCTTTTGCATTGTAGCGGATAATATGCGGTAAAAGAATCGCATTTGTCCGCCCATGAGGGATCCCGTATTCCCCGCCGATTTTATGTGCGACTGAGTGACAAATACCTAGGAATGCGTTAGCAAACGCCATACCAGCCATTGTAGAAGCGTTGTGCATTTTTTCACGTGATTCCATATCAGGTGTTTTCACTGATTTTTCTAAATAGTCAAAGACTAATTTGATCGCTTGCAGACTCAATCCGCGTGTATAGTCTGAAGCCATGACTGAAACATAAGATTCAATTGCATGCGTCAACACATCCATTCCTGTATCTGCTGTGACAGATGCTGGAACTGACATAACGAATTGAGGATCGACGATTGCGACATCCGGTGTCAATGCATAATCTGCCAACGGATATTTCACATGTGTTTCACTGTCAGTGATGACCGCAAATGGTGTTACTTCAGAACCAGTCCCTGATGTTGTCGGGATACATACGAATTGTGTCTTTTCTGGTTTATCGATCTTGTATGTCCGTTTACGGATATCCAAGAATTTTTGTTTTGCACCGAAGAAAGATGTGTCTGGGTGTTCATAGAACATCCACATTCCCTTAGCCGCGTCCATTGCAGAACCGCCTCCAAGAGCGATCACTGTATCTGGCTTGAAGTCTGCCATCAATTTCGTTCCTGCGTATACGGTATTTGTTGATGGGTTCGGTTCAACCTCTGAGAAGACTTCGATCTTCACATCATTTTTGCGTCGTGCCAATACTTCACGAACTGTATCGCAGTAACCGAATTGGACCATACCTGGGTCACAAACGATCATGACACGTTCAACATTTTCCATTTTCTCTAAGTACAATAGAGAATTCTTTTCAAAGAAGATTTTTGGCGGTAATTTGAACCATTGCATGTTATTTCTCCGTTTCGCTACAGTTTTGACATTGATTAAGTTTACAGCAGAGACGTTACGAGAAACAGAGTTCTTACCATAAGAACCGCATCCCAAAGTCAATGACGGAATCATTTCGTTATAGATATCACCGATGCCGCCTTCTGCAGATGGTGTATTCACTAAAATACGACAAGCTTTCATTCGAAGACCGAATTTGACATGCAACTCTTCGTTTTCTGAATGGATAACTGCTGTATGTCCTAATCCTCCAAGATTCAACATACCTTCACACAAATCGAACGCATGGTCCGTGTTGTTAGTTTTGATCATGGCAAGAACTGGAGAAAGTTTTTCTCTTGATAGCGGATAATCTGGTCCTACGCCTTCCAATTCAGCAATCAGCATTTTCGTTCCTTTTGGTACACTGATTCCTGCCAATTTAGCGATTTCCATCGCAGAATGTCCAACGATTGATGGATTGACCGCATATTTTCCTTCGTTCATCACTGCATCTTCCAATTTTTGCAATTCATCTGGTTTTACGATATAAACTTGGTGTGCTTGGAATTCCGCTTTTACTGCTGCGTAGATTTCTTTGTCCACGATCACAGCTTGTTCAGAAGCACAGATCATCCCATTATCAAATGTTTTCGAAACGATCAAATCGTTCACTGCACGTTTAATTTTTGCTGTTTTTTCAATATAAGCTGGTACGTTACCTGGACCTACACCTAAAGCTGGTTTTCCTGTAGAGTAAGCAGACTTGACCATTCCAGCTCCACCTGTCGCTAAGACGATCGCGATACCTGGATGGTTCATTAGCATAGAAGTCGCTTCGATCGATGGATGTTCGATCCATTGGATACAATTTTCAGGAGCTCCGGCAGCGATAGCAGCATCACGTACCACTCGTGCTGCTTCTGCAGAAGATTTTTGGGCACTTGGATGGAAAGCAAAAACGATTGGATTTCTTGTTTTCAACGCGATCATTGATTTGAAAATCGTTGTGGAAGTCGGATTCGTTGTTGGAGTTACTCCGCAAACCACACCGACTGGTTCAGCAATTTCAATCAATCCCTTTTGGACATCTTCATTGATTACACCAACTGTTTTATCATGTTTGATATTATGCCAAATATATTCGGACGCATACATATTTTTGATTGCTTTATCTTCGTAAACACCGCGACCTGTTTCTTCCACAGCCATTTTTGCTAATGGCATATGTTGATCTAAAGCTGCCATTGCCATTTCATGCACGATATGGTCCACTTTTTCTTGATCAAAGCTTTCCATTTCTTTCAATGCTACATTTGCTTTTTCTGCCAAACCATCAATCATTGCTTGTACGTCAATTGTCTTCGTTTTTTCTTTTTCCATTACTTTAGCCATCATTATCCTCCTAATGGGTCATGGTTATTTGTTAAATTATTCACATGTATATCATACAATATCTGTTTTTCTATGTAAACACTTTTTTGTGATTTTTTTCACAGTTATTTTTAAATATAAAATCCCTTTATTTATAAGTGTTTACATGGAAAAATATATAAAGTTATTTATTATTATTTATATGGCACACCCGATTATTCAACGTTGAGCAATGTATCCTATGCTCTTATCTCTTTCTTTTTTGAATAAAAAATGAGGTAGGACACCTTTCTGCCCTACCTCGTTTTTAAATAAGCTTTGATACTTATTTTTCTTTTTTCTCTTCTGTCTCTTCCAGCGTTTCTGTTGTTTCAGTTTTTACTTCAACTGTCTCAGCTGGTTCTTCTGTTGTTTCAACAGTAGTCGTTGCATCATTTGTTACGACAGTTCCTGGTTTGACCGTTTTGATTGCTGCACGATCGTACTCAAGGAAGATCCCTTCGCAGTCTATAACGACTGTCCGTTTATCATTGTCGATTTCTGAAACAACTCCGTGTAATCCGCCAATTGTTACGACTGAATCACCTGGTTTCATGCTATCTAACAAGTTTTGACGTTCTTGCTGTTGTTTCTTTTGCGAACGTGACATAAAAAACCACATTGCTAATAGCGCGATAAACATCACAAGCATTGGTAATGATCCCATTTTTTTCACCTCACTAATTCTGTATCTACAAAAAACACTTTAGCAGAAAAATGCTGCTAACACTAGTTTTTTACTTAATTTTTAAAAGATTTTCCTTTAGAAACTTTTTGCGTTTTCTTTATTGAACCCGTATTCTTCAAAAAAGCCTTCTCTAAATTCAAGCAAATTATCATCCATGATTGCTTGACGCACTTGTTTCATTAGATTCAACAAGAAGTATAAATTATGGTAAGAAGTCAAACGAATGCCAAATGTTTCATCACATTTGATCAAATGGCGGATATAGGCACGTGTATAGTTTTTACATGTGTAACAATCACATTTCTCATCAATTGGACGGAAATCATGGGCATATTTCGCATTTTTCACTACTAGACGGCCTTGAGAAGTCATACATGTGCCATTTCGAGCGATTCGAGTAGGCAAGACACAGTCAAACATGTCTACTCCACGGATAACACCATCGATCAATGAATCAGCAGCACCGACACCCATCAAGTAACGTGGTTTGTTTTCGGGGATCAACGGTGTAGTGAATTCTAATACACGGTTCATTTCTGATTTAGGTTCCCCGACAGATAACCCGCCGATTGAGTAACCAGGGAAATCCATGCCGACTAGATCTTTCGCGCTTTGACGACGAAGATCTTCAAATCCTGCGCCTTGAATGATTCCAAATAATCCTTGACGGTCTGGGTTAGCATGAGCTTTCAATCCTCGTTCTGCCCATCGAGACGTACGTTCTACTGATTTTTTCACGTAGTCGTAACTTTCATCGAATGGTGGACATTCGTCAAAACTCATCATAATATCAGAGCCCAATTTATTTTGGATGTTGATTGCTTTTTCTGGTGATAAAAACATACGCGAACCATTCAAGTGGTTTTTGAAATGCACGCCTTCTTCTTCGATATTCCGCATATCACTTAATGAAAAAACTTGAAAGCCGCCTGAATCTGTTAAAATCGGTTGATCCCAGTTCATAAATTTATGCAGTCCGCCAGCTTCTTCTACTAAGTCTTCACCAGGGCGTAGCCATAAATGATATGTATTACTTAAAATAACGCCAGCACCCATTTCTTTCAACTCTTCTGGGGACATTGTTTTTACTGTAGCTAATGTTCCTACTGGCATGAACATTGGTGTGGGAAAAGTTCCGTGCGGCGTGATCAATTCCCCTAAACGCGCGCCAGTATGTTTTTCTTTCTTGATTAAACGATAGCGAATGGCAGGTTGCGTCATTCATTTCCCTACTTTCTATATAAAATATCTTGACAACTCCCACCATCATAATCGTTTCAAGTGCTTTTTGCAAGTTCCCTCGGCTTCCTTCTACTTTATTTAATATTCTTTTTTTTATTTTTTTTCATGAATAACAAAAAAGAAATAAACATTATGACAGAAATATTTTTTGATACATGGTATATTGGTTTTATGAAAGAAAGGAGGGTAAAATCATGCAATCTTCTGCAGAATTAAAACGCCAAGCAAAAGAGAGTTTAAAAGGTCGGTGGGGTCAAGCTGTTTTATTAAATCTAATCCCTACATTGATTGGTATTGTTGCTATTCTTCTTATTATGATTCCTATTATCTTGTTTGCTATTGCCACATATGATGGCTCAGCGAACGTCTCAGATGCGATGGCATCAGGAAGCGGTAGTTCAGGAGGCGGTGGTGGAATTATTTCTAGCATTATCAGCGCTTTGTTCATGAGTGGTATTTCTTGGACTTATCTTGATGTTTTACGTGGTCAAAAAGATCAGATTGAACCATTCAAAGATGCATTTCGTGGATTCAAAGGTTTGTTTATCGGCGGAGTGATCGGTTTAGCTGTGTTGATTTCAATCTTTACAACATTATGGGGTTTGTTATTAGTTATTCCTGGAATCATTAAAAGCTATTCTTATTCTCAAAGCTATTTTATCTATTATGATATCGTCCAAGAAACAGGTCAAACGCCTAAAGTACTGGATACGATCACCGCAAGTCGAAAATTGATGGATGGTTACAAAGGAAAACTTTTCTGGTTAGATCTTTCATTTATTGGCTGGCATATCTTAGCATTAGCAACTGCTGGTATCGGTTATCTATGGCTCAGCCCATACATTTCTGCAACAAAAGCAGCATTTTATGAACAATTGCCGAAAGATATTTAAAAGAGAGTGTGACTTGTGACCGAGGGGTTGGTAGGAGAACACCGTTTATCTAGAGGCAGTAAAAGAAATATTCAGCCTATTAGCAAAAAAGGAGGTGTGACAACATTCATGTCACACCTCCTTTTTGTATAGTTCCAGTAAAAAGAAAATCAACTTAGAAACAGTTGATCATTCCTCTTCTTCTGCTTCCGGTAATCGATGGAACTTGATCAGTTCATTGACCGCGATTGGTACGATAGACAAAATCCCTACCAAGAACCAGTGATTCAAACTGATGTGTACTAGGCCGAATAGTTCTTGCGTAAACGGCAGCAAAGCAACAGCTGTTGTAATAGCTAATGCCAGTAACGCCATTTCAAACAACGCTTTATTCGTTGCTAAATTGACTTTGAAGATCGATTGACTGCTGCGTACATTGAACACATGCAAAATTGATGAATAAGCTAAGATCAAGAATGCAACTGTTTGACCGACATGCTGACTTGCGTCTACCCATGGACTGATGGTATCGACATAACTACCTAAATAATAACCAAACAGTGTCACGATGGTAAAGACCCCTGCGTTTATGGCGATTTTTTGCAATAAGCCTCGAGCAAAGATTCCTTCGTTTTTCGGAATAGGTGGCTGATCCATGATACCGTGTTCTGCTGGTTCTCTTCCTAATGCAAATCCTGGAAGTCCATCGGCAACTACATTGACAAACAGTAGTTGTACAGCTGTGAATGGCGCTCCCCAGCCTAACAGCATCGCAATCAAAACAATAAAGATCTCCGAAATATTGCAACTTAGCAAAAAGTTGATTGCTTTACGAATATTCTGATAAACCGAGCGTCCTTGAATGACAGCATCGACGATCGTCGCAAAGTTGTCATCCGTCAGAATCATATCTGCGGCACTTTTCGCCACATCTGTACCTGTGATCCCCATGGCACATCCGACATTACTTGCTTTCAACGCTGGTGCATCATTCACGCCATCACCAGTCATCGCTACGACTGCACCCGTACGTTGCCAAGATTTGACGATTCGGATCTTATCTTCTGGCGTTACCCGAGCATAGACAGAGAGAGATTTGACACGCGCATCTAATTCCTCGTCTGATAATTGATGCAGTTCTGATCCTGAGAGTGCTTCTGACGGATCATTCAAGATACCTAATTCTTTCGCTATGGCACTGGCAGTTACCACATGATCTCCAGTGATCATGACTGTTTTGATGCCGGCCTTTTTCGCTCGCTTGATTGCTCCTTTACTTTCTGGACGCGGCGGATCGATCATTCCGATCAGACCAATCAAACGTAAGTCTTTTTCCAACGCTTCAGAAGAAATATCTTGCGGTTCTTCGTCATAAGTAGCATAACCAACAGCAATCACTCTCAGTGCCCGTTTACCGAAACGATCATTAACGATTCCTGCTTGTTCTACATCGCCTGAACTAAAGCGCGGAGCCAGAACATCGAATGCTCCTTTGGTGATTGAGATGTATTTTTCACCCATTTGATGAACCGTTGTCATCATTTTTCGTTCAGAATCAAAAGGAAGCTCGTTTACTCGTGGATATTTTTCTTCTAATTCTGCTTTTGTATGATAATTCTCTTCAACAGCCCTAACGATGGCTACCTCTGTTGGATTACCTTTGATAACAAGATCATCGTCTTCTTGTTCGACCGTCACATCTGTACATAATGCAGCCATTTTCAATATTTCCATCGCGCTGTTCGTCATTGAGTCTTCGATATTCGTTACTTCATCGTCTTTGCTCCAGACTCGGCGGACGCGCATTTCATTTTGTGTCAGCGTTCCTGTTTTGTCTGAGCAGATAACATTAGCGGTTCCTAGCGTCTCTACTGCTGGTAGCTGCCGGATAATCGCATGTTTCCTCGCCATCTTCTGCACACCGTATGCAAGTGTCAACGTAACAATAACAGTCAAGGTTTCCGGTACAGCTGCAACAGCCAAGGAAATCGAAGTCATGAACATTTCAAGGAGTGGTTCTCCTTGTAATTCACCAATCACAAATACTAAAGCCGCAGCCGCTAAAGCGATCATACTGATTCGTTTGCCTAGCTGATTCAACCGGACCTGTAAAGGTGTCTTTTGCATGGTGTTTTCGTTCAAAAGATCCGCGATCTTACCCATTTCAGTAGCCATACCAATAGCCGTGACGATGGCTTTCCCACGACCTGCAGCAACCGTACACCCTTTAAATACCATATTAAGTTGGTCACCTAATGACTCATCTTCTTTTGCGACGAATGCTGCATCTTTTTCGACTGCTTCACTTTCTCCAGTCAGCGCCGATTCTTCTACACGTAATTGGGATGCTTCGATCAAACGGGCATCGGCAGAAATAGCATCACCGGACTCTAAAACAAGAATATCCCCAACCACCAGTTGCTCTGACTCGACAGTGGTCACTTTGCCGTCACGTATGACAGTTGCCGTTTGTTTATTCATATCTTGCAAGGATTCCAGTGCTTTTTCTGCGTTTCCTTCTTGGACGATTGACAATACCGAGTTGATCACAACGATAGCGATGATCAGCAGTCCTTCAAATAAATCTCCATGCTCTGTAGCAAATGCAGTATAAAAGGAAATCACCGCTGCTATAAGAAGTACGATCGTTGTAAAATCCGACAAGCTTCGAAAGAATTTTTTGATCATTGATTCTTTTGGTGCCTCATTGAATTTATTCAATCCCTGCTTTTTTCGTCGTTCATCCACTTCTTGTGAAGACAACCCAGTATCTGGATCTGCTTCCGTTACCTTCCTTACTTCTTCTATTGTCTGCTTGTATTCTTCCATCCTATTCCTCCTTTAAAATCTTCGTACAAAAAAAGGTACTAATTTTACTATAACATCCTTTTTTTAATTACTTCAAACAAAGGGCCTATTGATTATTTGTTAAGAAAGTATAAAATCCAAAGCACTTACATTTGCAAACGCTACCAAAAGATGCTATTATATAGATGTAAGGAAGGAGGATACCATCAAATAAACAGAAGAATTTCTCGATAGAACAGTGTAAGCAAACAAAGTTGTTAGAAGTACAGGTTTCACCCAGACATGCGTGTAGAGTACAAAACTATAAATAGTGAATGCGTATGGATGTTTGGATCACGAAGTATCCGAAACAAGAAGTAATGCGATACGTAACAATTGAATAACGTAAATGTCTGAAAATTGAATAGGAACAAGAGATGTTTCAAATGTTGAAGATGTAACGAAAACAAAATTTTTGTTTAACATGAAGAAATTCAACACCGTGCTTTGCATGTATGATGGAAAGTTACAATCATTTCTGTTTATTTGAATCCTTCCGAGATACAAGAAAGCCGAGCTTATCGAGAGCTCGGCTTTTTCTTATTTGTACGCATTTTTCTTAACTTTTAACTTGCATTTTACTACATTTTTCATACAAAAATTGATCGATTGTCGCTGAAAAGTTGGTGTATCATAAAGATAGTTCTTAACTTCTTCAATGTTATTACTCGTTAATGAAGTTTCTAGTAATAACACGTGCTTCAAAGCAGAAACGCAACTGCATAATTATCTGCGAATAGAAGCATCGAAAAAAGCTGCCAGTTAAAAAATCGGCAGCTTTTTTCTTTGTTTTTACGGAGATATTCTTGACTTTTTCATACTCAGAGTACGATTGTTCTAAACAGTCTTATTTCACGAACATCGCATCTCCGAAACTAAAGAAACGATAGCGCTCGTCAATCGCATGCTGATAAGCAGATAATGTCAATTCTCTTCCGGCAAAAGCACTTACTAACATGACTAAAGTTGATTTTGGCAAATGGAAATTAGTTGAGAAAGCTTCTACCACTTTGAATTCATAGCCAGGCGTAATGAAAATATCAGTCCATCCGCTGTCTGCTTTGATTTCTCCATTAAATTTCGTCCCAATCGTTTCTAATGTTCGAATTGAAGTTGTTCCGACAGCCACGATTTTCCCGCCATTTTTACGTACTTGATTCAATCGTTCAGCTGCTTCTTCCGTCAAACGGTAGAATTCACTATGCATATGGTGTTCTTCGATCTTATCTACGCTGACAGGACGGAACGTACCTAACCCTACGTGTAGTGTCAGATAGACTAATTCAACACCCTTTGCTTCGATTTCATCAAGCAGTTCTTTCGTAAAATGCAATCCCGCTGTTGGCGCTGCAGCAGACCCATTTTCTTTCGCATAGACAGTTTGATAGCGATCTGGGTCTTCCAGACGTTCTTTGATATATGGAGGCAATGGCATTTCTCCCAATGATTCAAGAATCTCTAGGAAAATTCCTTCATACTCAAAGTCAATGATCCGTCCGCCGTGTTCCAATTCTTCTTTCACTACTGCTTGCAGTCTGCCATCACCAAAAGAGATTCTTGTCCCAACTTTGGCACGTTTCGCAGGTTTGATCAATGTCTCCCACGTATCTCCTTCTGTATTCGTTAGAAGAAGGACTTCTAAATGAGCACCAGTATCTGGTTTTTCTCCATATAAACGAGCAGGCAGAACTCGTGTATTATTCATGACTAGCGCATCACCAGGGTGTAATTCTTCAATGATTTCATGGAAATGCTTGTCTTTCATTTCTCCAGTTTTCCGATCCAAAACAAGTAAACGAGAATGATCGCGGTCTTTTAATGGTGTCTGTGCGATCAACTCTTCCGGCAAGTCAAAATCAAAATCTTCTGTTGTTAACATATCGTCACTCACTTTCTATCATGTGCTCAATCATTCTACCATTTTTCGTGCTGAATTGGCAAAAAACGGCGACTGATTTTTCTTGACTCTGTCCCTTTTATTTTCATCAAAAACACTCAGCGCCCAAAAAAATACACCTCATTTGTAATCTAGCGTTCTTTTAGGCATACTAGTAGTAGGAGAACCTTCATTGAAAAAGAAAAGAAGAGGTGGCACCATGATTGAATTCCAGAATGTCTCAAAAATCTATAAAGGCGGAAAAATCGCTGTCGAAGACGTCAATCTATCGTTTGAAAAAGGCGAATTCATCTGTTTTATCGGTACAAGCGGAAGCGGAAAAACCACAACGATGCGGATGATCAACCGAATGACTGATCCAACACAAGGGAAAATTTTGATTGATGGAAAATCCATCCAAGAAATTGATCCAGTGGAATTGCGACGTCAGATAGGCTATGTTATCCAAAGTATTGGATTGATGCCTCACATGACGATTCGTGAAAATATCACTCTTGTCCAAAAATTGTTGAAAGTCAGTCAAGAAGAACGGAATAAAACAGCTGAAAAAATGATTGATCTTGTGGAATTGCCCCGTGAGATGTTAGATCGCTACCCACATGAATTATCTGGTGGTCAGCAGCAGCGTATTGGAGTCGTTCGTGCCTTGGCAGCCAATCAGGATATCATACTGATGGATGAGCCATTTGGTGCCCTTGATCCCATCACTCGCGATTCACTTCAGGATCTGGTCAAAGATTTACAAGAACGACTCGGTAAAACCATCGTCTTCGTTACCCATGACATGGATGAAGCGATTAAACTAGCAAGTCGTATCGCCATCATGAGTGAAGGTCGTGTGATCCAATTCGATACACCAGAAAATATTTTACGTCATCCTGCAAACGATTTCGTAGAAGAGTTGATTGGAGAAGATCGCTTACTACAAGCAAAACCAAATGCGACAAGAGTCGGAGAAGTTATGCTAAATACAGCAATCACGATTACACCGGAAAAATCATTACAAGAAGCAATCAAACTGATGAGGGAAAAACGTGTAGATACGTTGTTAGTTACCGATAATTCGAATGTATTAAAAGGATTTATCGATGTAGAAACGTTGAATAAAAAACGAGGAAAAGTATCCAGTGTAGGCGACATTTTGAATAAACATGTTTTTTACGTAAAAGAATCCGCCTATCTTCGTGATACCTTGCAACGCATTTTAAAACGCGGGCTGAAATACGTGCCGGTCGTTGATGAACAGAACAAAGTCGTAGGTATCTTGACTCGCGCATCATTAGTGGATATCGTCTACGATGTGATTTGGGGAGAAGACCCCGCAACTACTGATGTTGCAGAGTCAGCTACTCCTGAAGAATCTAAGGAGGTCTGACCTATGCAGCAGTTTTTTCATCAGCACGGTTCAGAAATTCTCTCAAAAGGTTTTGAACATCTTTATATTTCGGGACTTGCTTTGATCATTGGTATCATCATTGCTGTACCGCTTGGTGTCTTACTGACACGTTTTCCGAAAGCTGCCACGATTGTGATTGGCTTAACCAGTGCCTTGCAGACAATCCCTTCTCTTGCTTTATTGGCATTGATGATCCCGCTATTTGGTGTAGGTAAATTACCTGCGATCATCGCTCTCTTTATTTATTCATTATTGCCAATTCTACGAAATACGTATATCGGGATGAAAAATGTCGATTGGAATTATCGGGATGTGGCAAAAGGGATGGGAATGACTGAGTTCCAATCCATTTTTTCCGTCGAACTGCCTATTGCTATGCCAACGATCATGGCCGGCATTCGTTTAGCTGCCGTTTACGTGATTGCATGGGCTACCCTTGCCTCTTATATCGGGGCTGGTGGTCTAGGTGATTTGATTTTTAGTGGACTGAATAATTACCAACCAGATCTCATTTTGGCAGGTACGATCCCTGTAACGATTTTAGCACTGTTGGCTGATTGGCTTCTAGGTCTCTTGGAACACCGGCTGACACCGATCGCACTTAGAGAGGAGAATGAAGAATGAAACGTATATTAAAAATGACCATGGTTCTTCTCTCTCTTCTTATACTTGCGAGTTGTTCCTTCCCTGGACTTGCCAGCAATACAGATGAAGACACCATCTCGATCACAGGTGGAATCACTTCTGAAGCTCAGATCTTAGCAAGTCTAGTTGCCGGTATGGTTGAACATTATACAGATAAAAACACAGCGATCATCAACAATCTGGCTACTACAACTATCAACCACCAAGCGATGATGAACGGAGATGCTTCGATTTCAGCAGCTCGTTACACAGGAACAGATTTAACCACTACATTGAATCTTCCTCCTGAAAAAGATCCGAAAAAAGCATTTGCTACCGTGAAAGATGAATTTGAGAAAAGATACGATCAAACGTGGTTCCCGTCCTATGGTTTTGAAAATACGTATGTCTTTCTTGTTCGAAAAGACACCGCACAAAAATACCATCTATCTAAAGTCAGCGATCTGAAAAATGTAGCGGATGAATTAGTAGCTGGTGTAGATACTTCTTGGATCAATCGTAAAGGAGACGGTTACGACGGCTTCCAGGAAACTTATGGCTTCTCTTTTAATTCGATCTTACCTATGCAGATTGGACTTGTTTACGATGCAGTCGAAGCAGGAAAAATGGATATTGTTCTTGGCTACTCTACGGATGGACGGATTGCCAGTTATGATCTAGTCATGTTGGAAGATGATCGTCAATTCTTCCCACCATATGATGCTGCTCCAGTTGTAGACAACAAGGTATTAGCTGATACACCTCATTTAAAAGAAGCCTTAAATAAGTTAGGTCATACCATCAGTACGGAAAAAATGCAGGAATTGAACTACGAAGCAGATAATAATCTAGTGGAACCATCAGTAGTAGCACAACGTTTCTTACAAGAAAACCACTATTTTGAAGGGAAGTGAAGCAATTGGATAAAATGAATGTCTTTCAACAATTTTTCTATTATTTCCAGGAAAATGGCTCCTATATCTTTGCACAATTTATCCGTCACTTCCTGATTTCTATCTATGGTGTCCTCTTTGCAGCAGTTGTCGGGATTCCGGTCGGGATCATGATTTCTAGGAGACGTAAATTAGCAAACTGGGTGATTCGTTTGGCGAATATCATCCAGACGATCCCTTCCTTAGCCATGATCTCCATTCTGATCATTGGATTAGGTCTGGGAGTCAATGTCGTGATTGTTACTGTATTTTTATATTCCCTGTTACCCATTATCAAGAATACGTACACTGGGATGATCCAAGTAGACAAAAATATCCTTGATGTCGGCAAAGGCATGGGGATGACTGCTAGACAACGACTATTCATGGTAGAGTTACCACTCTCTGTTTCTGTTATCATGGCAGGCATAAGAAATGCGTTAGTTGTTGCCATCGGGATAACCGCGATCGGTGCATTCGTCGGTGCTGGTGGTCTTGGAGATATCATTATCCGAGGAACCAATGCAACAGATGGCACATCGATTATTTTAGCCGGTGCATTGCCAACTGCATTAATGGCGATCATCACGGACTGGCTTTTAGGTATTTTGGAAAGACGGCTAGATCCTGCTTCAAAAAAATCGCAGACAGAATGAATCAAGACAAAAAAAGGTCGTAGCGCTTGAGCGCTACGACCTTTTTTATTTAAATGATATTCAATAAACTACTTTGTGTCCCAGATTCTTGATGGACTTATTTCTTCAAATGGTAGCTATAGGTGCTGACAACGATATTTTCACGCCAAGACAATCGCAATCTTAACCGCAAACTTGTTTGGTTATGGAGAATATTCTGCCAGCGTCTGTTTGGTACAAATTGAGGAATCAGCACAGTAGTTGTATAGTTTTGTTTCGCTGCATTTTTACTTACGATATCTACATAACGGATAATTGGATTTTCAATCGAGCGGTAAGAAGAGTGGACGATTGAGAAACGGACATCTGGGAAATGCTTTTTAAATTCTGCTTCGATTTCTTTTTCTTTTTCGACATCTTCGTCTAGCGAAACGTGCATCGCAACGACATAATCACCGATCGAACGTGCATAATTCAACGCACCGATATTCACCCGTGTCACATTCCCAACTAATACAAGAACGGTATTTCCGTCATAGTCATGTAGTTTTGCATCATTTTCTAAACGAAGCTGTTCTGCCACTTTTTTATAATGATCATGGATCTTATAAAAAATGAACATAACGATTGGCATGATGATGAAGAAAGGCCAAATGTCTCCTAACCGATAGACGAACAAAATCGCAATGATTGCATATGAGATGAACGCACCTGTAATATTGGCAATCGATTTGCTTAACCATTTTTTTCCTTCTTTTTTCCATTTGACGACCATCCCTGTTTGAGATAAAGCAAATGGAATGAACACGCCGATAGAGTATAACGGAATCAAGCGTTCTGTTGAGCCATGGAAAATAAACAGCAACACGATCGAACCTAGCGCTAGAGTGATAATCCCATTGGAATAGCCTAGTCGATCCCCACGATCTTGATACATGTGAGGCATGAATTTATCTTTTGCCAGATTGTATGCAAGAACTGGAAAAGCAGAAAAACCAGTATTGGCAGCAACGGCTAAAATCAGCGCTGTAGCAAATTGAAGGATGTAATACAAAATACCATGTCCAAAGACAGCTTTACCGATTTGAGACAAAACAGTGACTTCTTTTTCTGGAACGATTCCATACCAATAATTGATAAATGTGATTCCAACGAAGAAGAAACCTAAGATCAAGGCCATCATCGTCAATGTGGCAGCGGCATTTTTGGCTCTTGGCTTTTTGAAGAATGGTACGGCATTACTGATAGCCTCAACCCCAGTCAAAGAGGAGGAACCAGAAGAAAATGCTCGTAAAATCAAGGCGATAGAAACCCCCGGAACAGCCGCTCCTGGAAGCGCAGTAGCTTGCAATGGCACAGCACCTGTCACGATATTATATAACCCAACAACGATTAGCAACGAGATCACAAGGATAAATGTGTACACCGGAAATAACAGGAACGATGCAGATTCTCTCAGACCACGAAGATTCAGCATCATCAGTAGTAAAACGATTGTCACAGAAATAGCAACTTGATGCCCGTATAATGCTGGCACCGCTGATGTGATTGCTTCAGCACCTGCTGAGACAGATACTGCTACCGTCAACATGTAGTCGATCAATAAAGAGCCACCGGAAATCAAGCCCGCATTCTTCCCAAGATTCTCACTGCTGACGACATAAGCTCCACCGCCATGAGGATAAGCATGGATGATTTGACGATATGATAGCGTTAAGGAAATCAATAAAATAATAACAAAAGCGGCAATGGGCAGCGAATACCAGATAGCTGCAGCAGACAAAGCGACTAAAACGACAACGATTTGTTCCGTACCATATGCAATAGATGATAACGCATCAGACGACAATAATGCCAAAGCAGCAAAACGGGTTAATTTGTGCTCATCATTTTCAGCAGATTTTAAAGGCTTACCTACTAACAACCTTTTTAAGTAATCCAATTTTTAAACTCCTTTACACGCAATTTTACTTCAAGTATTATAGTCGAAAATTTATAGTAAACAAGATGTTATAGTACGCTCACTGACCTTAAAAGTCAATAAACTTTAAGAAAATAATTGGAAAAAAACAGAAAAATATCAAGCCCTTTTTCAAACGCTTTAATACAGAAAAAATCTAACATTTTTTTATGGGCTTTTTCTTTGAATTCTATAATAAAAGGATAGAACTTGACTTAGAAAATCAGGTTCTATCCTTTTTTATATCTTAACTTTTGAAAGAGAAATGTGAAGCTGTTTTTGTTTGGTCATTCTTATTACTTTATGCAGAACAGCTTTTTCACAACCTCTTGGTACACGGTGTTCCATCAGCTGACCCTCGGTATTAGCTCAAAACGCTGATCTCACACCCTCTTTTCTTTAATGAAAAATATGGCTCTCGTGCGCCGCTTCTTTGAATTTCGTCATTTTTTCTTCGATGAACGGATAGACTGCCGTTCCTACGACTCCAAAGACAACAAACAAACCGACCATGATCCAGATTGCATTCGTAGCATTTGGCCAATAAATGCCTCCTGCAGATTCTCGCAACAAGTTTACCGCATGCGTAAATGGCAAGAACGGATTGATCATTTGGAAGAATTTTCCTGAGACTTGGATCGGATAGTTCCCGCCTCCACCAGAGATTGACAGTACTAAAATGATGATAGCGATCCCTTTACCGACATTATCGAATAATGCAGCCAAGACGTAAACGATCATCATGAACGCTAAGGCGATCAAGACAGCAAATGACACGCTGTAAACTGGATTTTGGACATCTACTCCTAGTAAGAAAATATTCCCTAATGTAACAATCAAGCTTTGCGCGATTGCCATTGTCAAGAATGTCAGCATACGAGCAACGAATTGTTCTCGTTTCGTAAAATTGTTTCGGTCTTTCTTTCCTAAATAGTATTCTGTCGTAGCAACACTTGAAAGAAGAACAGCGCCGACCCACAGACATAGTGCAGTATAAAATGGGGTGCTAGCTGAACCGTTATTTGCGATTGGATAGAGCGCATTGGTTTGCAGCTCAACAGGTTGTGTAAAGAAGTCACTTTCTTTTGTTGCATCTAGTTTCAATAATTTGATGACTTCGCCTAGATCAACTTCCTGTTCGCCTTTTCGGATCGCATCTGCTGCTTTTTGGATACCAGCTTTGATATTTGGCCAGTCATTGTTGATCAAGTCCGCAGCAGCGTTCACAGCTGTTTCGACTTCTGGCATTTTTTCATTTACTGTTGTCAATGTACCGGTGATTTCATTTTTTAGTGCGGGCCAATCATTTTGGATAAAATCAGCGGCCAACCCTAATTTTTGCTGAAGGATCGGTAATTCATTGTTGTATAGGTCTGCCCCTTCATTGATGCCATTGAGGATGGTCTCCATATTGCCATTCAACATTGTATTGGCATCGTGGATTTCTTGTCCAATTGCAGGCATTTCTTTTTGATATTTTTCTAAGATTGCCACTGCATTTGTTACAGTTGCTTTCGTTGAGCTGAGAAGCGAATCAAAGTCGATCTGGTCCGCTTTGCTCAGTGCGCCTTGTGCAGTCCCAATCGTATCGATGACTTGGTCTAGTAGAGAAGTGACGGTGGAGCTGACTTGATCCGTCTTGATACCAGTAACGATATCATTAACATTTTCAGCAGCAGTTTGTACTTGTTTTAATAAATCAGTAACTCTATCCGTGTTCCCTTCTTGAACAGCTGTGTTCAAATCAGTGAGACGACTTTGCAAATCGCCTAGCAAGGGTTTCAATTGATTTAGCTGATCAATAACTGGCTGCAATTTCGTATTTCCAGCACTTGTTTGCAATTTAGTCAGGAACTCGACCAGTTTATCGATTGCATTTTGTTGTTGAGGAATACTGTTGATAAAACTGTTTAATACATTCCCGATATCTTCTTTTTCTTTTTCACTTAGTTGGTTATCTTGGACAGCTGCATTGATCGTCTCAGCTAGCGAACCTGTCGTTGTTGCCACTTGTCCAATTGACTTCAATGTAACATCTACACTGTTTGTGATGCTTGGTATCGCATCTTTCAGCTGAGAGGCACCTGATTTTGTTTGGTTTGCTAAATCACTTGCCTGGTTTTCTAAATTTTTCACATCTGGCAAGATATCTTGTACTTGTTGGATGATCGTCAAGCCTTGTTTTGCTTCGTCAATTCCTTGATTCATTGTCTCTTGGATCGAAGCAAAATCACCGTCGATCTCTGCTAGTTGTTTACCGGCATTTTGGATCTCTGGGATTTTTTCTTGCAAATCAAGGATGATTTTTGCTTGGTCTTTCAATTCAGGCATTTTGTCATTCAATGCAACGACTTTTTCGCCCATCTCGTCTACTTTAGGGATGTAATCCACGAATTCATTTGCTTTATTCAGTTTTTCTTTAATGTCAGGTAGTTGACTTTGTAATTCGAGGACTTGCTTTGTGTAGCCGTCGATCGTGTCCAGATTTTCATCTGTTGATAAAATCATATCTTTGACTTTATTGATACTTACTAGGTTCGTATCGATGTCGTAACCTATTTCATTGAATACTTTCAATAAAGTCGAACTGGCTGTTTTGATAAATTCATTTGTGATTTGCGATTGGATCGAACTTGCTCCTTTATCGGTGATTTTCGGTGCAATCGCATTGATTTTTTCATTTACCGTATATTCGATTTTCGGTTTCTTGATGTCACCACTAGTAAAACTCAGCAGATCTTCTGAGAAATCCTTTGGCAGGTAAATACCTGCGTAATACTTTCCGGAACGGACTCCGTCTTCTAATTGCTCTTTTGAATCAACGAATTGCCATCCTAATTGTTTATTTTTATGAAGCGATTCGATGACTTGCTTCCCAATGGCCACTTCTTTACCTTGAAACTCTGCTGGCTTGTCTGCACTGTAAACAGCAATTGGCAGCTCTCCAGTATTTCCATATGGATCCCATAGTGCTTTAATGTTAAACCACGCATATAGCGAAGGGATGATCATGATCGCAATGATCAAAAGTGTAGCAATCGGGTTTTTGAAAATCCGTTTCCAGTCAAGCAAATATAAACGAAGTGTATTTTTGATTGACTGCATAGTTCTCCCCCTTCTTCTTTTTTCAGCTGAATTACTTTACCATGTATTTCATACTTTTTTCAATCGGCTTTTTTCAAAAAAGTCGAATTTTTGGACATATCACGGCAATTGTCTCATTGTAATCTCTTACATATTGAGAAATAATTAAGGATTACAGCCTTTACTTTATCATGAAATAAAAGGGAAAGATAATTTTATGCCAAAGTTTTTATCTATTATACGTATACGCAAAAAAGCTAAAACACTTTTTTGGTCTTTGCCCCTACAAAAATGTTTCAGCTTTTTTCATTTTTTATTCCTATATTTCTTACTTTTCGAATGACAAAATGATTTTCCCAGCAGGAGGATGCCCTTCAACTTGCTGATGTGCTTGGATGACATGTGCAAGGGAAGCAGACAGATTCATTGAAATAAAAATATGAAAGGCACCTTTTTGATAGGCTTTGATTATGCCAGCAAAGGCTTCTGCATCTTGATATTCCTTTCTTGGAACAAATGATTCATAAAAGCCTTCCTTTTTTTGCCGCAAATCTAGGTCTGGGAGGTCATTTAATGCAACATATCTCCCACCTGGTTTCAGGATATGGATGCCGGTTTCTCCTTTGATGCTTCCTTTCGTGGCATCAATCACAAGGTCTGCTTGATCAGCAAATTGCATACCTGGATCTGTTTTATCATAAGCAGCAAATGCTGAAGCTCCTAGTTTCCTTACTTTTTCTTCGTTTTTACTAGAGGCACTGGTTAAGATTCGGATACCCTTTTCGTGGAGAAGCTGGATCAGACTAGACCCGACCGCACCTGAGGCACCTAGAACCATCACTGTATCTGTCGGCTGGATTTCCGTCAAATGATTGATTAGATTGTACGCCGTAATCCCGGGTGTGACCATTCCGGCTGCTTCTTCCCAACTCATTTCATCTGGAATTTTTGCTGCTTTTGCTGATGGCAGTACGACTTCTTCTCCGTAAGTCCCGCCGACTGCATGGACAGCTACTCGATCACCTACATGAACAGTTGTGACATCTGAACCAATCTCTGTCACGATACCAGCGCCATCATTACCTAGTACATAAGGGAATTTCAATGTTCGTATCTCTTTCATCTCTCCTGAACGCAAGGCAACATCATACGGATTCACGCTGAATGCTTTTATTTCTACACGAATATGTCCGGAATCGACTTTTCTGGGATGAGCATCGATTTCTTCAAAAACATCTTGCGCTTCTCCGTAACCGTTAATTGCAAATCTTCGCATGGTTACCATCTCCCTTTTTCTTTAAGTTTACGTTCATGCCTTTATTTAGACAAAAAAAATGTCTTTTCGATTTGGAACATGATCCAAAACAAAATAGTTGTTTTTTTTCGCGTATCGTGTTAAATTATTCATCTAAAAGCGTAAAGATTACGATTTACGCTAATAAAAAAATTGGAGGAATTTGTTGATGGCTAAAAAATCAAAGATTGCCAAAGCAAAAAAACAGCAAGAAACGATTGAACGCTATGCTGCTTTACGTCAGGAATTAAAAGCGCAAAAAGATTATGAAGGCTTGCGTAAACTTCCTTTAGATGCTCGTCCAGAACGGTTGAAAAATCGCGATCTAATCGATGGACGACCTCGCGGATACATGCGTAAATTCGGGATGTCCCGTATAAAATTCCGTGAGTTAGCACATAAAGGTTTGATTCCAGGAGTAAAAAAAGCCAGCTGGTAGTCCAAGTCTGGCTGTAAAGGAGGAGGGCGCATGGACCACTCCTTGGATCATCAAAAAAGATACGTTCGCTTCTTCTAGCAGAAATGCTGGTACTAGAAGCGGACGTATCTTTTTTTACGCACAGTTGGTCCTTTTTTTATATGTAAAGGCTGCATGGTTACTTCGCTATACTTATTTAGTAACAGGAGTGAGTGCCTCAATGCCCACACTAATTTTTAATGCTCGGTCAACTTCTGCCATAATTGGACGATCCAAATGGCAGACTTTTTCTTTCAATCTTGATTTATCGATCGTTCTGATCTGCTCCAACAGGATAACGGAGTCTCTTTCTATTCCTGTTCCAGTAGCTTTGATCCCAATGTGAGTCGGAAGCTTAGGCTTAGCCATTTTTGCCGTTATAGCCGCAACAATGATCGTCGGGCTGAAATGGTTACCTAGATTATTTTGAATAACCAAAACTGGACGTGTTCCGCCTTGCTCCGATCCCACGACTGGAGAAAGATCAGCAAAATAAATATCTCCTCTTTTTACCATAGGATCCTCCTTATTCTTGATATTCTCTTGGTATCCGCTGTCCTAATCCGCATGCCACTTCATAGTGGATCGTACCTAATTGATCTGCTACATCTTGCATAGTGATTTCTTTGTCTGCATTTTTGCCGATAAGCGTCACTTTTGTTCCGACCGGAAATTCTTGAGGCAATCGGATCATCAGTTGATCCATACATACACGTCCAATCGTTTCACAATAGTTTCCTTCTACCAATAAAGAAAAACCTTGCATCTTTCGTAGCCAGCCATCTGCATAACCGATCGGTATCGTTCCGATCCATTCTGCTTCAGGAGTGATATATGTTTCCCCGTAGCCGATTCCTTCACCTGCTGGGAGTTTTTTGACTTGGATCAATTCAGAAACCAGTTCAAGCGCTGGCTGTAACGGATAAACTTCCGGTAGTGCATGTCCAGATGGGTTCAGTCCGTACATTGCTACTCCATAACGAATCATATTGCCGATTGTTTCATCATGCCATAAAGCCGTTGCACTGTTACTGACATGTACATATCGAGGAAGTTCAGAAAGTTTTTTTAGCACTTCCATAAAGCGTTCCTTTTGCAGATTCCAATACGTATCGTCTGATTGATCTGCTGTAGAAAAATGGGTAAATAATCCTTCCCATTCTAATACACGACTTTCTCTGATGAATGCAGCTGCCTCTTTTACTTCTTCAGGTGTACAAAAACCGATACGCCCCATCCCAGTATCTGCTTTTAAATGGATCGAAAGAGGCATCTCTAGCTTACTTTCCTCTAAAATAGCAGCTGCTGCCTGCAACCATTCCCGGGTACCTGCAGTTACTGACAAATCATGAGCAACAGCTAAAGCCAGTGCGTCGTAAGGAACCATGTTCAAGATAAGGATGGGCTGAGTAAATCCAGCTTCTCTCAACTCGACTCCTTCATCTAAATTTGAAACACAAAAGCCCGAAGCTCCACCAGCAACTGCTGCTTCAGCTGTCTCTACAGCTCCATGACCGTATCCGTTTGCTTTTACTACTGCAAACAATTCTTTCCCTTGCGGAAGTCTTGCCACTTCATTTGCTACATTTTCAGTTATAGCTTTTTTATGTATCACTGCTTTCGTTGGGCGGTGCCAAGCGACAACCATCATTTTTCCTTCTTTCTAGTCTTCCAAAATAATTTGTGCAAAAGCTGTTTCATTTGTGTGAGTAATACTGACCCATACATTGCCTTCATGAGGGGAACGCGTAACAACGGGCTGACCGTTTTCATTTTTTAAAATCTCGATATCTTGAAAGGTAACTTTCCCGATCCCCGTTCCCCAAGCTTTAGAGAAAGCTTCTTTACAGGCGTAACGCCCGCCTAAAAATTCTACTTGGCGATGAAAAGGCAAGGACTGGAACAGTTTCGTTTCTTCAGAGGTCAAGATTCGTGCAATGAATTTTGGTTTTTCTTCGATCAGCCGAGTGATCCTAGACAATTCGACTGCATCGATCCCAATTCCTTTTATCATATGCTTTTCTCTTTTCAATAAATTTAGAACACTCTCATTCTACCAAATTATAACCATTTTGCCACAAATAAGTCCACAAATAACAAAAATGAAAGTTTCTCTTAAAACAGAGAAACTTTCATTTTAGGTTTAATCGTTATTTGAACGGATCACAAATCCGCGTTTTTTATCATTGTGACGTTTACCGCCATCTTTTTGGCTGTTATTATTTTTGCTATAACCGCCTTTTGATTTGTTTCCACGATAATTCCCGCCGTCACGACGATTACGGTTGTTTCCGCCGCCACGTTTGCCATTTTTGTTGTATCCTTTTTTCTGCATTGGCAATGGACGTTCTGGTGTGATCTTCACTGGTACTGCATCAGCTGGATCTTTTGCTGTCGTTTTCAGCAGTAATGCAACCAAATCTTGTGCAGAATATTCTTCTAATAATTTATCTGCTGTTTGCAGGTATTTATCTAGACCGTTTTCTGCAAGTTTTGTTTCGATTTGTTCAACTGCAGCACCTAATTGACCTTTGAATGCTTCTTTTTCAGTTGGCGGACGTAAAGTCGTCATCCGTTTTTTCGTCAAGTTTTCGATCACATGCAAGTAGTCCATTTCATTTGGTGTAACGAAAGTCACAGACATACCGCCTTTTCCGGCACGACCTGTACGTCCGATACGGTGAACGTAGCTTTCTGGATCTTGAGGGATATCATAGTTGTACACATGAGTGACACCTGAGATATCTAATCCACGTGCGGCAACGTCTGTCGCTACAAGGATATCTAAATGACCGTTCTTGAATGAACGCAATACGCTCATCCGTTTTTGTTGAGACAAATCGCCATGGATTCCTTCTGCACGATAACCACGTGCTTCTAATCCGCGTGCCAATTCATCTACGCGGCGTTTTGTACGTCCGAAGACGATTGTTAGTTCCGGTGTTTGAACATCAAACAAGCGAGTCATGATATCAAATTTTTCGTATTCTTTTGCGCGGACATAGTATTGATCGATCAAGTCAGCTGTCATTTCTTTCGCTTTGATCTTCACATGATGTGGACTTTTCATGAATTTAACGCCGATATTCTTGATGGCTGGCGGCATTGTTGCTGAGAAAAGTAATGTTTGTCTTTGCTCAGGAACTTGAGAAATGATTTTTTCGATATCTTCCAAGAAGCCCATATTCAACATTTCATCTGCTTCATCCAAGACTAATGTTTGAACAGTTCCAAGCTTCAATGTATGGCGGTTGATGTGGTCAAGCATACGTCCTGGTGTACCCACAACGATATGTGGACGATCTTTCAAGCCACGGATCTGACGGCCAATATCTGCTCCACCGTAGACGGCTTGCACACGCACTTTTTTGTCGCGCCCTAAACGATATAGTTCTTCTTGTGTTTGGATAGCTAATTCACGTGTTGGTGCGATAACCAGACCTTGTAATTCGTGACGATCTGGATCGATTTTTTCTAACATTGGTAATCCAAATGCAGCTGTTTTCCCTGTACCTGTCTGAGCTTGTCCAATAACGTCTTTTCCAGCTAATGCTAGCGGAATCGTTTCTGCTTGGATAGGTGTTGCTTCTTCAAAACCAGCACGTTCGACTGATTTCAACAATTCTGGTGATAAT
This sequence comes from Enterococcus sp. ZQ21, assembly GCF_030053755.1. Taxonomy (NCBI): domain Bacteria; kingdom Bacillati; phylum Bacillota; class Bacilli; order Lactobacillales; family Enterococcaceae; genus Enterococcus; species Enterococcus sp. ZQ21. The sequence goes on along the minus strand of NZ_CP125658.1, from coordinate 189,319 downwards.
TCTAGTTCTTTAAATTTCAAATGAATCCTCCTATATGGTTGTTAACTGAGGATGTAGCTTTTTTGCTACCCCGTCGATTTGTTCGGTCAAAGTGTATTGTTTCTTTTTGACAGTGGCCACGCACGTTTTTACCCATTCTTAGCCCCTGTGGCACCACCGAAAAATCACTTTGCGAAGTTTAGGCATTAGAAAAGCCAAACGGGTCGCGTTCAGCTTTATCATGATTATGACATCTGGTTTCGACAAGTTGCTTCCATGGCAAAACCAGTCCAATTTCTCTTCATCTTTCGGCAATAGGTTATTCTAACATAGCTTTTCATTTTCTGCAAGTTTACAGATTTTTATTTCATTTGCTGAAGCTGTTCTACTACTTCGAATAAGCCCATGCTGTTGCTGCCTTTCAGCATAATACTGTCTGTTGATTCAAGATTTTGTTTGACAGCTTCAATCAATTTATTCTTTTCTTTTTCAAAATAGAACACAGGTAGTTGCGGATATTTTTGATTCAAGTCTTCTTTTAATGCATGCATTTGTTCCCCGTACAAGAAAATCATGGCAAATTTCTCAGGATCGATATGTTCACTCATTTGCGCATGCATGTTTAATGAATCTTTCCCTAATTCCAGCATATCTGCTAACACAGCGATTCTGCGCCCTTTTGTTGGCAGATTTTTAAAAGTATCTAATACTAGTCCCATGGCTGTTGGATTTGCATTGTAGACATCGCTCAAAATAGCTGCACCATTTCCTGCCGTTAGCCATTCAGTTCTGTTTTGTGTGATAGAAACATGAGCGAGCCCTTGGCGTATCTCAGGTATGGACAGTCCAAAGAAGCGCCCGATCGTATACGCAATCAAAGCATTCGTTACATTATAACTTCCAGGCAGCGGGATCGTAAATGTTTCTCCTTCTACTACAAAATCGGTTTGCGCTTTTCCTTCTGCTGTCACTTCTGCATGAACATCGCCATTTCCAATACCGAATGTTGTGACTGTTTGTACTAATGTTGCCGTTAAAGGTGTCAGCAACGGTTCATCTGCGGGCACAACGAGTAATCCGTCTGGTACAAGTCCGTCAGTGATTTCCATTTTGGCTTTAGCGATTCCTTCTCGCGACCCAAGATTTTCTATGTGTGCTTCACCGATCATTGTGATTGCTGCAGCTTTTGGTTGAGCCATAAGTGAAAGTTCTGTGATTTCATTGGCGTGATCCATGCCCATTTCCAAAACGATTTTTTCTGTATCTTGCGGCATGTGCAAAATCGTGTAAGGAAGACCAATATTATTGTTGTAATTTCCTTGCGTCTTATATGTTTTGTATTTTTCAGACAAGACAGACGCGGTTAGATCTTTCGTGGTTGTTTTACCATTGCTTCCTGTAATTGCAACGACTTCTGCGCCTACTTTTTCCAAGTAATAGGTTGCCAATTGCTGCATGGCTTTCAAAGGATCTGCTACAGGGATAACTGGAAAATCTTTTGGTGCTTGTTCAACAGGCAAGCTCCAAAATGAAGCAGATGCGCCGTTTGTGATCGCTTGCTGGATAAATTCATGTCCATCTCGCGTACCGACAAGAGGAACGAATAAACTTCCTTCGGTTATCTTCCGGCTGTCAAATTCGACATTGGTAATCTTTGTCAGTGCAGAGCATTCGCTGCCCACGGCTTGTGCAATTTCTTGTATTGTTAGATTCATTGAGATCTCTCCTAAAAAAGGTTGTGAAAAAAGCGTTTGGCCTAAACGGCGGGTTCGCATGACTCTCACTTCCAAGTAAATTTCTCTATTCGTATTTAGAAGCTAGAATGAACGCGGTTACGCAATCACTCCAGCTTCTTCTTTATTTCTCTTTATTCATTTTTTTCAAAAAAAGATTGACGCTGATGGTATCGATTCATTCCTAATTGAATCAGTTCTTCAATCAAATCACCGTATTTCAAGCCCATGTTTTCCCATAAGAGTGGGTACATACTGAACTCCGTAAATCCTGGCATAGAATTTAATTCATTCAGGAATAATTCATTTTTATTTGTCAAAAAGAAATCACACCGGCTCAATCCGCTTCCGCCTAACATCGTGTAAGCTAACTTCGCGTACTCTTGCGCTTTTTGATAAACTTCTTCCGGCACTTCGGCTGGAATCTGCATTTCGATTTTATTATTGATATATTTGGCTTCATAATCATAGAATGCTACGTCTTTTACGACTTCACCAGGCAAAGTCGTCCGAACATCTTCATTTCCTAATACAGCAACTTCGATTTCGCGCGCTTCAATTCCTTGTTCAACGATTGCTCGAGAATCATACTGATAGGCTGTTGCTAAAGCATTTTGCAATTCTTCGCGGTTTTCTGCTTTTGTAATACCGACACTAGAACCCATATTCGCCGGTTTGACAAACATCGGATAAAGCAAAGAACCTTCACATTGATCAAATACTTTTTTAGGATTTTCTTTCCATTGATTCTTAAGTACTGGTACATAAGGAACTTGTGGCACACCAGCAGCTTGTAAAATATATTTGGTCATGATTTTATCCATGGCACATGCACTGGTCAATACGCCTGCGCCGACATAAGGCATATTCAATGTCTCTAAGAAGCCTTGGATCGTTCCATCTTCTCCGTTTGGCCCATGTAAAACTGGAAAAACGATGGCTCCTTCTTCTTTGATTTCGCCCGGATTGATCACTTTTCCTGTAAAGCCTTCCTCTGTCTGTCCACTTGGGTCCCATGAAAGATGCAAGACATCTTTGCTGGCAGGTTTTTCTGTTAGTAATGGACCTTTGACCCATTGTCCTTCTTTTGTAATAAATACGAGTTGAACTTGGTAATAATTATAATAAATGGCATTTAAAACTGAAAATGCGGAAAGAATGGACACTTCATGCTCTGCGCTGCGTCCGCCATATAGTAAAGTAATCTTCAAAAGATTGTCCTCCTGTATTCTAAATCGTTCAGTGATTTACTCTCATATTTTAGCACAAAACAAAAATAAACGAATAACTTATTTATAAAAAAACGAGTTGGTTTCTAAAAGAACAAACGTCATTTATTTTTTGTCAGCTAGATTATTTGTCCCGTTTTTTATAAAAAGTTATGATAAAGGAAAGGAGGGATGATGATGGCGCAAACAAATCCACGCAGCCGCTTGGCAGAAATCATTCGAGTGTTCATCAACTACAATGTAGTGCCAAACTTTGTACAGCAAAAAAATCCCGAACAGGTAAAAAAAGCCTTTGAAGAATTAGGACCCACCTTCATCAAGATAGGACAGATGCTTTCTGTTCGGGAGGACTTGCTTTCCTCTGCCTTCACTCAGACATTCAAAACATTACAAGACAGTGTACCTAGCGACACATTTTCAACGGTCAAAAGGACGATTGAAACGGAACTTTCTCTTTCAGTATCAGATATATTCGATGATTTTTCCAAATCACCTTTTGCTTCCGCTTCTATGGGACAGGCGCACCGTGCCAAGCTGAAAAGCGGTGACGCGGTAGTTGTTAAGATCCAACACCCTAACATTGCCGAAGAGATCCGCCTTGATCTTCAACTATTTGAACGTGCAATCCCTTTGATCAAATACATTCCTGAAACTAGCGTCGTTGATCTAAAAGGGGTACTCCAAGAAGTAAAACGTTCCTTGATCAATGAAATGGACTTCTTAAAAGAAAGTCAAAATGGCGAACAATTCTATCAAAAGAACAATGGCTGGAAAGAGATCCGCAGCCCCAAAATTTATGACGCTTTTTGTTCGAAAAAAGTGATCGTGATGGAAGAAATGTCTGGTAAAAACTTGAATCATTTGATGAATGCCGAAAACGGAACAGAAACTTTTATCACCGGTATTCAAAACAAGCAGCTGAAACAAGAAGTTGCAAAGCTTTTAGTTGAGAACTTTATGAAACAGGTGTTTGATGATGGTTTTTTCCATGCTGATCCTCATCCGGGGAATTTGCTGTTCCATGTGCTAACAAAAGAAGAACAGACACGAGCTCGCCGAACAGCTGAAACAGTTCATGAAAAAGAGTTCGGTCCCTTTGCTTTTCGAGCCTCTACTTCTACAGAAGACCCTGTTGCGCCATATACGGTCAACTACATTGATTTTGGCATGATGGGGCATCTTTCTGCAGGTCTTAGGCAAAAGCTCACACAAGCCGTTTTAGCGCTGTATACGAAAGATGCTTATCGAATCGAAAAAGCGGTCCTTCGACTTTGTCAGCAGGAAGGCTTATTTGATGAAAGTCGGTTTCATCAAGAACTGACAAGTTTTCTTGAACAATATTATGATTCCCCTATTGATGAAATCAACTTGCAAGAAGTATTCGCACAAGTCGTGATGATCTGTCATCAAAATAATCTGCAGTTCGACCGTGATATCACGCTTTTGCTGAAAGCATTTGGGACATTAGAAGGGGTGATCCGTGTCCTTGACCCTGAAGTTTCCCTCATGGAAGTTGCTTCGCCTTTTGCCCAACATTACTTTCTCACCCATTTGGATGTAGAAGATACATTGAAACAAAGTGGATTAGACCTATTAGAGGGAATGAAGGCTGCGCCTAAGATTCCACAACAGCTCCATCATCTATTAGAAATGTGGACTTCGGGACAAGGAAAAGTCAATTTGGAATTAAAAAAGCAAGACAAATTATTGAGCAGGATCGAAAGTATGATCAATCGGCTTGTTTTCGGTATGATTTTAGCTGCATTGATCGTAGGATCTTCCCTACTTGTCCAAGCTGCACCTGTAGAAAATGCAGAGGTTGTTTCCTTATTAGGGATATTTACGTATGCTATTGCCGCATTTGTCATTATTTTTTTAGCAATCGATGCATTGATCCAAATGTATAAGAAGAGGAAAAAGTAGAAAAAAGTTGGGAGAAAGCTGTTCTGTCTCAAGCAATAAGAACGACCAAATAAAAATAGCTCCTCCTATTTTACCGTTTTTTGAGCGAGTACCGAAGAACAACAAAAAAAGGAACAAGGAACCCATTTATCCTGTTTCCCTGTTCCTTTTTGGTGTATTCGCGCACAAGTAAACTACCTTCGTTACCTACTATCTTCTGTACTTGGTAAACCTTGGTCAATTGCCTTTTTCAACGCTTGACGAAAAGCCGTATGATCTTTCTCCGTAAAAGGTTTTGGACCCTTTGTCCTTATGCCAGCTTTTCTTAACTTCCCACTATGGTAACGTTGTTCGAGAAGCGTACCGATATTCGCTTCGTCAAATTCTTTTCCAGAGTGATGGAATACTCGAACACCCTTCGGCAATACAAGTGAAGCTAAACCATAATCTTGCGTGATCAAAAAGTCATTCTTCTTAACCATACCGACGATTTTATAATCTGCACTATCAGCTCCACGGTCTACGTAGACGATTTGGACATGATTAGCGTATTCTTTGATCGTATAATGATCTACACTGGTTACGATAATCACGTCGAGACCATAGGATTCTCCTAACTTTATGACGTCGTCTTTTACTGGAGAACCATCCCCATCAATGAATAGCCTCATTCTTTTTCGCCTTCTTCCATAAATGATATACAGTCACCAATCCGCTCATTAAAAGACCGACATTGATCCATTTGGCTAAAATAAGCAGTTGCGCACTTGCTATCGGCACTGCTCCATGGTTCAGCATGATCAGTAGTAGATGGATTGGCTCTCCCATTTCTTTTGCTAAAATAGACAAAAGCGTCATCAATAAAAACTGGTGGATCACACTTCCTTTATTTTGAGTAGTGTATTTGGCAATAATCCGACGATCCATTGGAATAGCTACATCGGTTTGATAGTATTCCTTATTTAGCCAACTGCCTGTTACTACGTGCCAGAAACTAAGCAGAAAGACACCTATCGCAAAACCATTTGGAATCAAGAGGACCAGCAAAGAAGAACTCAGTCCAAGCAATTGCGTAGCCAATGGAGACCATGATAAACGTTTCAAAATCAATGGTCCGACTATTTTTGCTGCAATCAAACCGGCAGCATAAGGAAAATACATATAAAACGGAAGTTTCTCTAATCCGTACAGTATGCCAACATAAAAACTGCTAAACAAAAAAAGAAAATTCCCTAGCATTCCGTTTAGAAAAGTAAACAGATTCAGCCAACTTGGCAACTTCCATTCCTTCTTCTGGTGGCCTAAGACGAACACGAACACAATGAACAACACCAAGAAACCATAAACAGCAAGATCAAAAAGCCTTTCATCGAATAACAATCGGGCATTTCTCAAAAGAAACAATAAGCCAAAGAACACCAAAAATAAAACAAGCTCCCGCGTAGCCACTAGGTTTCTTTTAATATCTTTGAAATCCAGTTCGTAACGCGGATAATGACTGACCGTATGGTAGGCCATGACGTAAAAAAGTGTATAAATCGTAAAGCTTGCTGCAATCTGAGTCGGTGCAGGCAGTCCGATCGCTTGATACAGGATAAATAGCCAGATAGCTGCAAATAAGTATTTTTTCCCATCCATATTGATAAAGCCTTGCGTCTTCTCATGGAAATTGACCGTGATATTAGCAGGTACAAGCCATGCTGCACTCAGCCCTAGAAGAACACTTGAAAAATAAAACAAAGGAAAATAAAATACGCCTAGTATTCCAAGTAATGAACCAGTACCACCCATCAGCAGAGCGATCATCAGCAACGTGTAACTATCTAGACCAAATCGTAGACTATTGACTAAAAACAGCCCAGTCATCCGAAAGGCATAAAACAGCGTAAACGGCAAAATCGTCAGCCAATTATGCGAATCTGTTATTCCCAAAAATAAAAGATAAGGAATCAAAATAATCGTATTGCTTAAGATAAAGGGCGTTGTTTGCGTAAAATTGCGCCCAAATCGTTTGAGTTTTTCGAACATGACAATGGCTCCCTTAAACAGTCTTATAACTAATCTGCTCTTCGATTTTAGCATTAAAGGGGAAATAAACCAATTTTACAGAATATATTCTTGTAAAAAAAAATGCGGAAAGAAGCATAAGCTTCTTTCCGCATTTTTGCGGTACTTGATTACTCAAGCAGACAAGCCCTTCTCCACAAAAGTCTTGCCCGACACCCCTGCATCCGGCAGGTGATAAAGATAGAAATCAATTATCCTGTGCCTCCAAAATCAATTAGGAGCTCTGTAAACCAGAGTCCTTCTCGACCCGTCGCATGAAGTTACTTTAACACAGTTCCTAAGATTATGCGAGAGCTTTTTTCATTTTATAATCGACCATTTGAAATCCTTGACCGATATCTGAAACAAGTTCTTCTGTAATCTCAAACCCTTCATGCTTATAAACCTCGATTGCTTGGTGATTTCCCTGGTTCACTCGTAAAAAAATCTCTTTTTCCTTTGTTTGCGCAGCAAGTTCTTCATACCAGCGAAAAACCGAAGAAGTCAATCCTTGGCCACGGGCTTTATTCAGCAAATATAATTTACTTAAATAGATTTTACCTTTTATCTCTTCATAAGCAGTGTAACCAACAGTCTTCCCTTCACTTTTTAATAAAAAATAAGAAACGCCTTCTGCCAGTTCTTTTTGGATCTGCTTTTTTGACTGATAAGTTTTCAGCATATAATCGACTTGCTTTTGACCAATAATTGGTACAAAAGCTTCCGGCCATACTTCTTGAATGACTGCCATCAGCTCATCCAGTTCATTTTCTGTTACTTTTATTTTTTCCATACACCCACGTCCTTTTTTACATTATAAATGACCTTGCGCTTGATGGAATAAAAAGAGCATGATCATACTGTACACACCTACCGACCACGGCTTCAAGAAAATCACGATCTGCATAAACTCTCTAAAAGATAATTTCGTCAAACCAGCTACTAGACAGATTAAGTCGTCTGGCGCAAAGGGAAGCAGCAAGGTAACGACTAATACTTTTTTGATATCTTTCGTTTTTCTTGTCAGCAATTCATCAAATTTTTGATACTTTTTTGGCGATAAAATAAGCTGGACAAAGGCTACGCCATAGTAACGGACAAGCAAAAATCCGATTGCTTCTCCAATCACTAGACCAATACAACTATATAAAAGCCCAAATCCATTGCCAAACATCAGCATGCCAGCTACCGAAGAGATTCCTCCCGGCAAAATAGGAATGATCACTTGGATCACTTGCAGCAGAACAAATACTATCACTGCATACTTGCCGAATTCCTGGATAAACGCTTGCAAAGACGTGCTTGAACGAAAAATCCCATGATGATAAGCATAGAGAATCAACACAAAGAAAAACAACAGACCGATGATTGGCATGATCTGAAGACATTTTTGTAAAACTGATGCTTTTTTAGACATCTTTCTTCCTCATATCTTTTTTCATTTGCTAAAACTGCCTCCTTAGGGGGTGATGCAAAAGTAGCTTCTTCGGAAAATTCCTTCTTATTTATTGAAGCTGACTACTTCTGACACAACCTCTTGTTAAACGGTGTTCAAAAGCTTGCATCTGCGATAATAAACCCAACCAAACGAAAAACATGAGAAGCTGTTTTTGTTTGATTTGTTCTTATTACTGGATGCAGGGCAGCTTTTTCACGACCTCTGATTCACGGTGCTCAATCAGCTGACCTTCGGTATTAGCTCAAAAAACGGTAAAATATAAGGAACTATTTTTCCGTTTGTTTCTCTAATACTCAAGTCAAGACGCTGATTTCACAACCTCTTGTTATAAATAAAAAAACAGTTGACTGGTGACTGTTCAAAAAGCAGGATCCTTGCTTTTCAAACGGTCGCAGTCCGTTCAACTGTTTCGCTGCGCACTATTTATGGTTTAAGAAACTAGCCACTTTTGTTGTAATCAAATCAATAGCAACGTGGTTTTCTCCGCCTTCTGGAACAATGATATCCGCATAGCGCTTCGTTGGTTCGATAAATTGATGATACATCGGTTTAACAACTGTCAAATATTGCTCGATCACGGAGTCCAATGTGCGTCCCCGTTCTTCCATATCCCGTTTGATACGACGAATAATACGAATATCATCGTCTGTATCTACGTATACCTTGATATCCATCAAGTCACGCAGACGTTCATCTTCTAAGATCAGGATTCCTTCTAGAATGATCACTTCTTTTGGTTCCTGAATGATCGTTGCCTGACTTCTTGTATGCGCTACATAGTCATACACGGGTTTTTCAATGGCTTTATAGTTCAGTAAGTCGCCTACATGCTGAATCAGCAGATCATTATCAAAGGCAAAAGGGTGATCGTAATTTGTGTTCAATCGTTCTTCAAAACTCAAATGGCTCTGATCCTTATAATAAGAATCTTGTTCAAGCATCATGATGGAATGGTCCGGGAAGTTGTTGAAAATCGCACGGCTGACACTTGTCTTTCCGCTTCCTGACCCACCCGTCACACCAATGATAATTGGCTTGCTTTTTGTCATTGACTAAAACCTCTTTCGTATCCGTTTTTTCATTCTAATCTATTATAGCGAAAAAACACGAAAATGCTATATTTTTCTGAAAATTAATCCTTTTCAATTTCCAATAATGAGTAAAGTTCTTCTAAAGAATCGATTCGATAAGTGGGTTGGATCTCTTCGATTTCCGGCAATTTGTTTTTATTGAACCAAATCGTATCGATCCCTGCCATGTTCCCTCCTTTGATATCAGAAGTCAGTGAATCACCAATGATCACCGTCTGCTTTTTATCAAGATCAGGAATGTGGGAAAATACATGATCAAAAAATTCTTTCATCGGCTTTTGCGCTCCGACAGCTTCTGAGACAAATATATCTTTAAAATAATCAAGCATTCCTGCATCTGTTAAACGCTGATATTGAGTATGCGACACACCGTTCGTTACAATATAAAGTTCGGCGTGAGGATGGAGCTTTTTCAGAAGTTCTAGACTTCCCGGAATAAGATCATGTCCTTGGTTCAAGTAGTGACGATAGCGTTTCTCCATTTGGCGACTATCTACTGTTTTCCCAAATTGCTGGAAGAGTAATCCAAAACGACTGCCTGTTACTTCTTCTCGTGATAGTCTGCCCTTTTCAAATTCCTGCCATAAATGATGATTCAAAGCCTTATAGCTCGTTTTGATTTCTGGTGTCAATGTGATCCCTTGCTCTGCGAACAAAGCACTTAAAGCATTTGCCTCAGTTTGTTGAAAGTCTAGCAATGTATCATCAACATCAAACAATAAAGTGTTATATCTCATCCTTTTAATCTCCTATTTAAAATAAATACTTAACTTTTTCATCTCTGCTAGCGTCAACGATCGGTACTCGCCTACTGCCAAGTGTTCATCTAATTCCAATGGTCCCATGCTTAACCGCTTCAATGCGATCACTTTCTTTCCTTGGGCTAAAAACATCTTTTTGACTTGATGGAATTTCCCCTCTTGGATCGTCAATAAAACGGTACTTTGATGCTTGTCTGCTTTGAGTATTTTTAGATTAGCCGGCTGGCATTGGTACCCATCAGCGAATACGATTCCTTTTTCAAATGCTGCTACGTCTGCTGATGTCACCCTTTCGTTCACCACTGCTTGATAAGTCTTTGAGACCTTTTTTTCAGGAAGGAGCATTTCATATCCCAATTGGCCATTCGAAGTAATCAGCAATAGTCCTGTTGTATCTCTATCCAGTCTTCCCACTGGATAGAGCGGCTGAAAACGATCGGCACTTGCAATCAGATCGATTACCGTCGTCTTTTCTGGATCTGACACAGCAGTCACAGCTTTTTTAGGCTTGTTGAGAAGATAGTAGGACTCATTTGTTTCTAAATGTTCACCTGCTACTTCAATCCGATGCAGCAAACTGTCTACATTTCGATTTTGTCGAAATTCGACTGTGCCATCGATCATCACTTGCTTCAAAGCAAACAGCCGCTTCATTTCCTTACGTGTCGTTTCTAATTTTTCTTCTATTAATTTATCTAAGCGCATACCGTTTCCTTTCTTATTACTAATAAGAATTATACCTTGAATATGTTTGCTTGCAAATAAATCATCAACGTTATTCCTTGACTTAACTAGCAGTTCGCGTTACGGTTAAAGAGTAAAGTGAATTGGATTTCTCATACACAGCGTAATGACCTGGTGGAGAAAAGTTGAATCCTGACTTTCTAAGGGGAGATGCGCACATCTCTCCTTTTGCGTTTTTTAAGCGCCCTGCCTTCGATGATGTGCAAGAGATTAGCCTTTAGAATTCACTTAAATAAAATCTGTCCGTTACCAAAGCAGACAGTCACATTTTAAGGAGGAATTTTGGTTATGTCAGTATCATTAGAAGTAAGTAAAAGAGAAGTACGTCCCCGTTCATTAAGAAATAAACTTCGTCATGAAGGGAAAGTTCCAGCTGTTGTTTATGGGTATAAAATAGAAAGTACCCCTATCTCATTCGATGGTTTGACACTAAGCAAATTGCTGCGTGAACATGGAGCAAACACAGTTATCACGATGGACATTGACGGACAAAAAGTCAATACATTGGTTCATAAGATCCAAACGAACACTTTTACTAATCATTTCGAACATGCAGAATTTCTATCTGTCAACATGTCGGAAGAAACAGAAGTCGAAACAGAAGTCGTTCTTGTTGGCGAATCAGTTGGTGTCAAATCGGGTGGAGTGTTAGCTCAAAACTTGTATACAGTAGTCGTATCTGCTACACCAGACAAATTGCCTGAACGAATTGAAGTCGACGTGACAAACTTGGAATTAGGCGATTCTATTACAGTAGCCGATCTTCCAAAAAACGACGATTACAAGTTCGTGACCGACAGTGAAGAACAAATTGCTGCTGTAGTCGCTCAAAGTGAAGAAGAAGAAAGCACAGGTGAAGGCGGCGAACCAGAAGTAATCGGTTCAAAAGAAGAATAATACTGAAACAATCAGGTGGTGTTAGAAGCGGCGGGTCAGCAGCTTTTAACACGCCTTTTTTATTTCTAATCGTTTATTTTCATATGGGGCTTCCGCTTTTGTAAATAGCTTTGCAAACGAAAAATGCTGATTTACCAAGCTTTTCCTCGCATATTTTTATCGTACCTTTATAAAAATTTATACTTTGAAAAAAAGTATTCAATTATTGTTGCATTTTTCCTGATTCTTTATTAGAATGAACCCTCGTTAAAGTAAGTATTTCTAGTTTATCCTATGATTGATTATAAAAATAAAAACATTCGTTGATTCGAAGGAGGTTAACCAGATGTTTGAAAGTTTTGATAGCAGCCGCAACCGTTACGCTTCAGTTGGTGTAGTATCAAGTTTGCCAGATGAATTGATTGACAGTATATGGTTTATTATTGACCTAGATCTTAAGGGAGTCATTCCATTAGAAAATATATTAACCTTTGATTTGATCGAAAATCGTGGAAAAGTGACGATGCATTTTTCTCAAGCAGGAAGCAATGTGGAAATGGATATTGATTTGCCGTTTGCCTATTCGAACCAATTTCCTGCTCAAGTATACGCCTATGATGACGGTACGAGAGAAACGATCCTTTTACCAAGTGAGATCAGACAATATTAAGGTGATAGATAAACGTGGATGTCCCTTATTTTACAGACCAGGCCAAGTTGTTGATTCTTTGACTCAATTCTTGGCTTCTTTTTATGGAATTTCATCAATTATCATTGATTTCTAATTGGTATTCTCAGGATAAACGCTATATACTACTAACTAAATTTTAAAGATATAAGGAGTTTAAAAGATGCGCGATTTAACAAAAGGAAGCCCCGCTAAACTGATTTTGCTGTTCACTGTTCCTTTACTGATCGGAAACGTTTTTCAGCAGTTTTATAATATGATCGATATGATCATCGTGGGTCAGACACTAGGTAAAAATGCGCTGGCAGCGGTTGGTGCAACTGGAAGCCTGACATTTTTGATCATTGGTTTTGCCCAAGGATTAACAGCTGGTTTAGCCATTATTACTGCACAACGTTACGGTGCAAAAGATTATCGGGGTCTGAAGAAAAGTTTTGCTGCTAGTGTTGTTATTAGTCTTGTCGTCACTGTGATTTTAACTGTCCTGAGTCTCCTGTTTATTCGTCCGATGCTTCAGTTGATGCAAACTCCTCCTGAAATAATTGATCAAGCACAAACATTTATTTCAATTATTTTGTTAGGGATCTTTGCATCCGTCAGTTTCAATTTGCTTTCTAATGTCATTCGCGCACTTGGTGACAGCCGCACACCATTATTCTTTCTGATCATTGCGGTCATCATCAATGTCGTACTTGATTTGATTTTTATTATCTATTTTGGTATGGGTGTGGAAGGTGCAGCTATTGCTACCGTAATCGCACAAGTTTCTTCTAGCGTACTGTGTCTTGTGTATATCAAGAAAAAGATGCCTTTATTACAGTTACGCAAAAAAGATTTCAATTTTGACAAAGAAGAGTTTCGTGTACATCTAAATGCAGCTTTGCCAATGGCGTTCCAGTCTTCAATCATCGCTGTCGGTGCTATCGTATTACAAGCGGCACTAAATAGCTTAGGGACAGATGTTGTGGCTGCTCAAGCCGCTGCTGGTCGTATTGATCAATTTGCCAATCAACCGATGATGTCATTTGGTATCGCAATGGCGACTTTCACTGCACAAAACTATGGTGCAAAGGAATATGGCCGAATCTTGCAAGGTGTACGACAAACTTTATTGATGAGTGTCGGATTTAGTCTTTTAGCAGGTGCTATCGTCATTTTCTTTGGACATTTCTTTGTTCAACTGTTTGTTAGCCCATCAGAAACACATGTATTTGAATTAGCACAAACCTACTTCAATATCAATGGGTCTCTTTACTGGATCTTAGCAGTCCTGTTCATTTTACGCTACACGCTTCAAGGTCTTGGACAAAGCAAGATTCCTACGATCGCCGGTATGATGGAATTGCTTATGCGTTCTTTTGCAGCTATCGTTCTTACAGGAATGTGGGGGTATCCAGGAGCCGCAGCAGCTTCTCCTCTAGCTTGGATCGGCTCTGTTGCTGTGTTGCTTTACTCTTACATGCGTTCGATGAAACAATTGAAACACATGGGTGAAGAGGAGCATTTCACGTTAGAACATGCCGAAGCAAGGTAACCTTGATTAAAAGAAATCGGTGCGGCTAAAAATGAAAACTTTTATTGAAAATATCTTCTTCGTTTACCGAAAACAGGTTTTTTAGATAACAAAAGGCTGTGACATTTTTTGTCACAGCCCTTTTTCATTTATTCTGCTTCTCTTTCCATGGTCTCTACTTTGAAATAATCGATATGTGCATGCTGGTATTCTAATACCGTGAAGCGAAATGAGGCAATCTCAATGATCGTTCCTGCGTTTATTTCTTTGTATCGGCTAGAAGCAAATCCCGCAAGTGTAGTAAAATTCGTTTCTTCAAACTCTGGAATCTCTACATGAAAATAACGTTGGAAATCATCTAATGTTAGTTTGCCGGAGACGATATAAGAGCCATCTGACTGTTCCGCTATCAACGCTTCGTCCAAATCTGTCTCATCCCGGATTTCCCCGACGATTTCTTCTAAAATATCTTCAATCGTCACTAAGCCGCTTGTCCCTCCATATTCATCTTTTAAGATAGCAATATGTTTTCCTTTTTTTCGCATGATCGTCAATAATTTTTTTATAGGGATCGTTTCAGTTGTGACGATTGGCTCTTTAATCAAATGTTCTACTGTCAGTTGGTCATCTTTATAAGATTGCTTGATCAAATCTGGTAAGGTAACATAACCTAGAACATTGTCTTTGGATTCTAAAATCACTGGATAGCGAGTATGTCCTTGCTCGATCGAAGCTTTTATCGCTTCTTTTACTGTTTCTGAAGCTTCGAATACTTGCATAGACGTACGATCTACTTGTATATCTTTTGCCAAGGTATCATCAAATTCAAACACGTTTTCCAAATAATGATATTCTTCTTTGGTCAACTCTCCTTTTTCATAAGAATTCAATGCGACTAATGTCAGCTCTTCTTGAGACAAGGTTTCTTCTCCTTCAGATACGAGGCGCACACCTAAAAGCTTTCCTAGACCCGCTGCCGAATGATTCAATACCCAAATAAAAGGAAACATTACTTTATAAAAATAATGAAGCGGTTTGACTACGAACAAGACGACCTTCTCCGTATTGACGATACTATAGCTCTTAGGAAGCAGTTCGCCAATAACCACATCGATATACGTCACTAAAATAAATCCTAGCGCCACAGAGATTGTACTGCTGATAGCCGAACTGAAAGGTAGTTTACCAATCACTGGTTCCAGTAGAGCCGCGACAGAGCCTTCACCGACCCACCCGATGATCAGACCGGTTAGCGTAATTCCTAATTGACTAGCTGATAAATAATTATCTAAATGGTGTGTAACATGAAGAGCTAGCTTGGCGTTCTTCACGTTTTCCTTTTCTAGTTGTTCCAATTTTGATCGTCTGATTTTCACTAAAGCAAATTCACTTGCTACAAAAAATGAAGTAATTGCGATCATCAAAAATAAAATAATGAAATTGATAACCATATTCTCCCGCCTTTCTCTTTTTCTATTGTACCCTTTTTCTACAAAAAGATTGAAAATAATGCGTATTTATATTAGGAATAAAAAAGGAGATATGGCTGAAAAATGCCACATCTCCTTCTTACTCAAAAGCATTGCATTACTTGTTGCTAAACAGCTTTTTCATGATTTCTGATAAAAACGGTATTCAAAAGCTGAATTCAGATCAAAGCGCTACTTTCACAATCGCTCTTTCAACCATGTTTTCCGAGTATTTCCAATGATAAGCGGAACAGTTTCATGTTTTACTTCACTGTACTCTAGCCCAAACCATGTTTCTGGCGAGGTAGCGATTTTTTTGATTGCCAGTTTTGCCTGCATGATTTGACGCTGCCATTTTCCTAGAGTTGTCACATTGGAGACTACTTCATCAATCAGGACAAATTGGAAATCGCCAACTTCCCGTCCTGGTGTCAGAGAGTATCTTTGTGGCTGTTTTGGCAAACGGCCTTGTTTCATCAAATCATGGATGACTTGGCGAACATATACATTGATTTCCTGTTGGACCCTGAAACCTAAGAACAGATTCACTTGGACAATAAAGTCGGTGCCCATCATATCTACTTGATATTCTTTCGTATATGGCTCATCCGTCACTTCCACATGAACAAACCAATAAACTCGTGCTCTTTTAGGTCGCTTATCTAAAATCGAATAGATGAACTGTCGTCCCACTTTGTCTTCAGCCATATCAGGCACTAAGAAGACTACATTCGTCTGATAGATTGGTAAAGAAGTATCATCACGTAATTCTTTAAGCTGAGGGATATAATCTCTCAAAGACACATCCTCAGTTGACGATTCGCGGATGATGTTTCCTTGTTCCCAAATGAACATCACAACTAAGATGATCAAACCAATCAGAACGGCTACAAAACCGCCACGGAAGAATTTGACGACACTTGAGATAAAGAAAACAACTTCTATTGCACCAAAGAAAAAGGTAACTAAATATGCAAACCAACGAGAATGCCCATTTTGGATAAGATAAAAGTAAAGCAGTGCCGTCGTCATCAACATGGTCACCGTGATTGACAGACCATAAGCAGCTTCCATATGATGGGAAGTTCGGAATGTGACAACCACTAGAGAACAGGCGATCCATAGAATCAGATTGACTGCTGGGATATACATTTGCCCGATACTGTTTCCAGGATACATGATCTTTAATCGAGGCAGCAGTTTCAACTTGATGGCTTCCGAAACCAGCGTAAACGAGCCTGTAATCAATGCTTGCGAAGCAATCACCGCAGCAACTGTTGCAAAAGCAACGCCAATCACGATCCAACTTTGAGGCATCATTTGGAAGAATGGATTCAGGTTCTTGATTTGCTGTGCTTCAGGGTTTTGATAAATATTCAATAACCATGCAGCCTGCCCAAAATAATTGATAACCAAACAAATTTTGACGTAAGGCCAGCTCAAACGAATATTTCGTTTGCCGACATGTCCAAGATCGGAATAAAGCGCCTCTGCACCTGTCGTAGCCAAGAAAATATTTCCAAGAATGAACAAGCCTAGTTTGTTATCTGCACTAAAAAGCAGCTGGATTGCGTAATAAGGGTTCAATGCACGGATAACTGTCCAATCCTGGCTAAAATTCAGCAACCCCATTACTCCTAAAAAAGTAAACCAAGCGAACATGATTGGTCCGAATGCTTTTCCGACAATATCTGTCCCAAAGCGTTGGACCATGAATAAGACAAAAATAATAACTAAAGTGATAATGACGATCACGTTCTGGTTATTACCGAACCGGTCAAAAAACTGCGGAATTCCCCGCAATCCTTCAATCGCAGTCGTTACTGTCACAGCAGGGGTCAATACCCCATCTGCTAATAAGGCAGCTCCTCCGATCATTGCAGGAATGATCAAATATTTCCCACCTTTTCGGACAAGTGTGTAGAGTGAGAAAATTCCACCTTCCCCATGGTTATCTGCATTCAATGCAATCACGACATATTTGATCGTTGTTAGTAGAGTCAATGTCCAAAAAATCAATGAGACTGATCCGATAACAAAATCAGGATTGATTCCTGTCAATCCGCCATTATCTTCAACAATCGATTTCATCACGTAAAGCGGACTTGTCCCGATGTCTCCGTAGACGACTCCCATCGCTACAAGCAGGCCAGCCATTGATATCTTTTTGGTATTGTGCGTTGTTGCCACGTTTTTCCCTCATTTCTTGTTATATGGATGTCCTTTAGGTAAGCTTGAATGATAGACGATCTTCTTATCCATGACACCCGCTTTCCTAAATTGCTTCTAATTATCCAAGTAACACACTGAAGTGTCAACTTATTTGAATAAAATTATTCTTTCTTTGGTCGTTCCCTGATGCGTCTTGCCACAAATGAATAAAGAGCAAGGCAAAAAATTGCACCCAATAATGCTGGGATCAAATAAAAACCGCCAAGTTCCGGTCCAAGCGGTCCTAGTAAAAATTCGCCAAGCCAGCTGCCTAAAAAGCCGATAATGATATTTCCAGATACACCACCTGGGACTTCCTTTCCCAAAATGGCACCAGCTATCAAACCTAACACACCGCCGATAAACAACGACCATAAAAAGTTCAGCATAGCCTTCCCCTCCTTCGTCCCTTTATCTCACTTTTATTTTACGCTTTATTTAGAAGGACTCCAAAAATATGCACCAAGAAACTCCAGAAAAAAAGAAGTTGTGACAAAAGTGTTCAGCTTATTTCCGTAGAAGCTGCTTCTGGAACACCGTGAATCAGAGGTTGTGAAATCAGCGGTTTGACCTGAGTATTAGAGAAACAAACGGAAAAATAGTTCCTCATATTTTGCCGTTTTTTGAGCTAATATCGAGGGACAGCTGATTGAACACCGTTTATTGGAGAGGTTGTAAAAAAGCTGTTCTGCATCAAGTAATAAGAACAGCCAAGTAAAAACAGCTCCTAATGTTTTTAACTTGGCTGGACTGATTACCGCAGATGCAAGCTTTTGAACACCGTTTATTCGCAAAAAAAGGACTGTGACAAAAAACTGTCACAGTCCCCTTTTTTCGAATAATTGTTGTTCTCCTGCCAATTTCTTGATCACAAGACACAATATTCATAAGAATTAAAATTATTTTGCTTCGTTTTTCGTTGAATCATCTTCATTCAACATTGCTTTTCTTGACAGATTTACGCGTCCTTGTTTATCGATTTCAGTTACTTTCACAAGGATCTCATCACCTAGTTTAACAACATCTTCGACTTTATTGACACGATCGTTTGCCAATTGAGAAATATGGACAAGTCCATCTTTTCCTTTGATCAAGTTGACGAATGCACCGAATTTTTCGATACGGACAACTTTCCCTAGATAAACTTCACCGACTTTGACTTCTTTTGTCAGATCTTCGATGATCTTGATGGCTTTTTTGATCATTTCTGCATCAGCAGAAGCAATACTTACTTTTCCATCTTGATCGATATCGATTTTTACACCCGTTTCATCGATGATTCCATTGATCGTGTCTCCGCCTTTACCGATGACGTCTTTGATTTTAGCAGGTTCAATCTGGATCATTTCGATTTTTGGTGCATATTGGCTTAATTCTTCACGTGGAGCAGCAATCGTTGAAGTCAATTCTTCTAAGATTTCCATACGTGCTTGTTTTGCTTGAGTCAATGCTTCAGTTAGGATTTGTTCTGTGATTCCTTGGATCTTGATATCCATCTGCAAAGCAGTGATCCCATCTTTTGTACCGGCAACCTTAAAGTCCATATCGCCAAGATGATCTTCCAACCCTTGGATATCTGTTAAGATCGTATAGTTCTCACCATCAGAAACAAGTCCCATCGCAATACCGGCAACAGGTGCTTTGATTGGTACTCCTGCATCCATCAATGCTAACGTGCCAGCACAGATACTTGCTTGGGAAGAAGAACCATTTGATTCCAATACTTCTGCTACCAAGCGGATCGTATAAGGAAATTCTTCTTCTGAAGGGATTACTTGTGCCAATGCACGTTCTCCTAATGCGCCATGTCCGATTTCCCGACGACCTGGAGATCCTGCACGTCCTGTAGAACCAACAGAAAATTGAGGGAAATTGTAGTGGTGGATGAATCGTTTGCTGACTTCAACCCCTAAACCGTCAATGATTTGGTGCTCTCCTAAAGGTGCGAGTGTACAAGCAGATAAAGCTTGTGTTTGTCCTCGTGTGAACAATCCTGAACCATGTACACGTGGCAATAAGCTGACTTCTGATGACAATGGACGGATTTCATCCAATTTACGCCCGTCAGGACGGATTTTATCGATGGTAATCAATTCACGTACGACATCTTTTTCCAAATCTTCCGTGATTTGTTTGACTTCTTTCAATAAGTGATCTTCATCTTCGTGACCTGCAAATTTCTCAGCGTAAGCTTCACGAATATCGAGTTTCACTTGCTCAATGTTCTCTTCGCGAGCAAGTTTTTCTTCGGTCATTACTGCTGCTTTCATTGTAGCGTAAGAAGCATCAAAGATTTCTTTTTTCAATACTTCATCAACTTGCAGTAAAGTGACTTCCATTTTTTCTTTTCCTACTGCTTGAACGATTTCTTCTTGGAAAGCAACTAATTCTTTGATAGCGTCAAAACCAAACAGCAATGCACCAAGCATGTCTTCTTCTGAAACTTCTTTCGCGCCACTTTCAACCATGTTGATCGCTTGTTTCGTACCAGCAACAGTCAATTCGATATCTGTTTGTTCTGCTTGCTCTACCGTTGGATTCAAGACATACTCACCATTTACACGACCAACTTCTACACCTGCAATCGGACCATCAAATGGGATATCTGAGATCGATAATGCTAAAGAAGAACCTAACATCGCTGCCATAGCTGGTGAACAGTCAGTTTCTACACTCATCACGATGTTCGTTACTTGGACTTCATTACGGAAGCCTTCCGCAAACATCGGGCGAATCGGACGGTCGATCAAACGGGCAGTCAATGTTGCTTCCGTACTTGGACGACCTTCTCGTTTGATGAAACCTCCAGGGATTTTCCCTGCTGCATACATTTTTTCTTCATAATTGATCGTTAATGGGAAAAAGTCTGTATCTTTTGCTTCTTTAGAGGCCACAGCTGCACTTAAGACCACTGTATCTCCATAACGGACTAAAACGGCTCCGTTTGCTTGTTTTGCTAGCTGACCGACTTCGATTTGTAAGGGACGGCCGCCCCATGTCGTTTTGAATACTTGTTTTTCTGACATAACTTCTCCTTTTCCTTCTCGTGAAAGCAAGACGCTACTAAACAAATGAAAACTGCTGAAAGCCGTTTTTTGAGCAGCTTTCATTTGGTTAGTAGGAGTCCATCTAGCTTGATCACGGAATTTTGCTTAATTGATATACGAGTAAAAAAAGTGAGATTCATGTGAATCCCACTCTTTTTGACTAAAATTAACGACGCAAGCCTAAACGTTTGATCAATTCGCGGTAACGTTGAACGTCAGTTTTACGTAAGTAAGCTAACAAGTTACGACGGTGACCAACTTTTTTCATTAGGCCGCGGTATGAATGATGGTCTTTTTTGTGCACGCGTGCATGTTCATTCAAGTGGTTGATTTCTTCAGTTAATACAGCGATTTGTACTTCTGGAGAACCAGTATCCCCTTCATGGCGAGCATATTCGTTGATGATTTCATTCTTGCGTTCTTTTGAAATTGCCATTTCTTTCACCTCTTTCGATTATTCCCCTGCGACTGAGTAAAACGTTGGTGATTCGCTTAACCAAGTGGCAGGCCGTGCGCCTAGAGCACACAGCTATACTTTACCTGAAACCGGGCTGGAAATCAAGTGGTTAATCATTAAGAAAAAGTAGTTTTCAAACAATCTTACTACTACTTTTCCATTTTTGTGGTAAACTATAATGCGAAAATAGACTTGAATATAGTCTTTTAAGAAAGGGGTACATATTCCATGATTACAATGGATGATATCATTCGTGAAGGAAATCCGACCTTACGCGAAGTAGCAGAAGAAGTTTCTCTTCCATTAAGCGAAGAAGATATCTCTTTAGGAAAAGAGATGCTTGAGTTCTTAAAAAACAGCCAAGATCCAATCAAAGCTGAAGAATTGCACTTACGAGGCGGTGTTGGCTTAGCTGCACCTCAATTAGATATTTCTAAAAGAATCATTGCTGTTCACGTACCAAGTGCAGACCCAGAGGTAGATGAACCTTCTCTAAGTACTGTTATGTATAATCCTAAAATTTTGAGCCATTCTGTTCAAGATGCTTGTTTAGGGGAAGGTGAAGGCTGTTTATCTGTTGACCGAGAAGTACCAGGATATGTCGTTCGCCATGCCAAAATCACTGTGTCTTATTATGATATGAATGGTGAAAAACACAAGATTCGTTTGAAGAATTATGAATCGATCGTCGTTCAACATGAAATCGACCATATCAACGGTGTGATGTTCTATGACCACATCAACGATCAAAATCCATTTGCATTAAAAGAAGGCGTATTGGTGATCGAGTAGAGACTTGGATTGATCCTTCGATTCTATGGCATAAGAAAGCTTTATAAAAGGGAAGTGACAGAAAATCGTCACTTCCCTTTTTATGTTTTGTCACTGACTGAAATCAAAATTACTAAAATCAAAATTCAGCATACGGCTGTGTCTTGGATAGAGATAAATTTTTATTGGGGATTATATGTTTTTTATCTCCTAAAAGATAGCTTTTATGTTTCGTTGCGCCTTCTTGGAGTTGGTTTAACCTCTGTTTTCTTGAATTTAGTGTTGCTATGCCCGTTGTTTGGGTGCGATTGTCTAGAACCTGTCCTGAGTTACTGTCTTGCCGATTTTCCCATGACTTTATTAACTGTCCCACTCGCTTCTTCCCTTGATTTTTATCGGTCTCTTGCTTCAATCCCTCTCTGTTTTCCCAAGAATCTACTTTTACCAACGGTTTTTCTGTTCGTGTATTCATACGCACGTTTTGTTTTGTTGGACTATTTGGTTGCCGATTGTTTAATTGATCATCCGCTTTATGTTGTACATTAGCTGCTGTTATGAAATCTGACAGCGGCTTTTGGTGATGGCGAGAAGCTAAATCAGTTAGTTGCGCTGACTTGTTTGGATGTAACCCTTTTGACTGAGTCGACTGTCCCACTGGTCTTAGGTCCATGCCAAAGTCGTTGACAGATATTTTCCATAATTCAGGGTTCCTATCCATATACATCTTTTTATCATCTTTCTTGTCTATGCTTTCATCTCTTTCTTTCGAGAAAGGCTTTGTCTGTTCTGATGTAGCAAAATTGATGTTTTCCAGCGGAGTCTCACGTTCTGCCTTTGTATCAGAAGCCTCTTGTTGCCGAGTGATCACTGAATGCTTTTGCTCATTGGATAGGTCTTTTAGTTGTTGGGTGGGTTCCTTCTTAGCTACTTGAGTTGGAGCTAGTGTAAGACACGTTGTTTGACATTCCTCTTGCCACACCGTAGCAAGATCTTCGTCTCTTTCCCAAGGCATCTTTTCAACGAACTCTTTTTGCTCGTTATATAAATAAATCTTCCCCTCTAATCCTTCATTGTTGTGATATACATATCGGAGTACTTGACTAGAGTAGCTTCCTTCCACTCCATTAGCAATGTTACATTCCATCTCGTACACACTTTCTTGCCAATCTTCTACTATCATTATTAATTCAGTAGCATCCACACCACCATCAGCTGCATCCATTGCATGTAAAAATTCTGGATCATAGTAAAGGTTCAACTCAACCACTGGGCTTGTTTTTGCTACTTCCACGGCTATTTGTCCTCTCAAGTTGTACAAATAATCATCGAATTTTTTTTTTCAGAATCGATTGATTCACTATCAAAAGTTATATTCAGATTTTTACAGATATTCTCTAATTTAAGTTCTTCAAACTTTCTGCTAACCTTTTGGAAATCCTCCCATAAAGCCCATTCTTTTGTTTCAGGGGAAAGATATGCCGTAAAGTTTTCAAAGAATTGCTGTTGAATGTTCTTATCAGAAATCTGTGGTGCATGCTTAAACACAGTATCTGTTATAGCAGTTAAATAATTAGTGTAATGTTTTTCTTTGTACTGATCAAATTCCAATCCTTTGTCAATATATAAGCTGATTTTTTGTTCTTTCTGTTTATCAGTGTCCATCTTGAACATCTCCTTTTTTCTGACTTGTTAAAAAGTATAGAACAGTTTACTTAAACAAAAAGAACTGCTTTTTCTTGAAAATAAAAAAACTGGCGTTTAAATTCCGCCAGTTCTTCGGTGTTATTTTTTTATGGAGCTTGTTATCCTTCGTATAAGATACCTGCTTCAGCTAGTTCTTGCTTGATTGTTTTCAGCATATGCTTTTCTGGGTAGCGGATCGTATGCAGATGGATTCCTCCTGTGAGTTCGGATAATAAAGAAGCATTGCTTTTTTGATAACGTCTCATAAATGAATCGATGTCTTGTGGCGTTTTAATGTGCAACGTGCCTGTTAATTCACCGTAAAGCGGATGTTCTACGATCACATCAATGATTTCACCGCCATTTTCAACGATGAGTCTCAACTCTTCTTCTGTTTGATCTTTTCCATGCTGGACCGCGATTTTACTGATATGTCCAGTATTGGTTTCTTCTGTTTCAAGGATATAACCTCTTGCTGTTGCCACAATACTTTTACCTGCCGCTCGTAGTAAAGCAACATCACCGACAATAATCTGACGGCTGACTCCAAAAGTTTTCGCAAACTTGCTAGCACTCACTGGTTTTTCTGTATTTGCCAAGGTTTGCATGATTTGTTTTCGCCGTGCCTCTCCTTCGATCACACTTATTCCTCCTTCATTTTGTTTTGGTATTCGCGCGAGTGTTTCATCAAATCAACATATGTGTCTGTTATTGTTTCCTTGTATCCCTTATTTTTCAGCAGTTTAGCAACTTTATCCAATACTTGCTGCTCTCTTTTTTCATCATAAACTGCTTGGTTTCCTTCTTTTTTTACTTGTCCTATTTTAGTTACTGTATCCATTCTTTTTTCTAATAAAGCAACTAATTCTCGATCGATCGTATCGATCTTTTGACGTAATGTTTCAAGAGACTCTTCTAACGGTTCTTCCTCTACTGTCTTGATGATACGAGCAGGATTTCCTGCAATCACTACATTGTCGGGGAAAGATTTGGTCACAACCGAACCTGCGCCGACCACTACATTGTTTCCTAGCGTGACACCCGGCGTGACGATAACGCCTCCGCCTAACCAAACATTATCACCGATTTTTATGGGTTTTGCGTACTCCAAACCACTGTTACGTTTCACTGGATGTAATGGATGTGTTGCCGTATACAGCTGGACATTGGGAGCGAACATGCAGTTATCACCGATTTCGATTGTGCTGACATCTAAAAATGTACAGTTGAAATTTGCATAAAAATTCTCACCGACAAATATATTATATCCGTAATCAAAATTGATAACTGGCTCCATATAGATTTTTTTTCCTGTACGACCAAATGTCTCTTTCAACAATTGGGATCGCAGTTCCGCTGATTCGGCTTGGTTGATGATTTGGCTTTGACTTCTTGCAAACATACGGTCGGCAACCAGCTCAGGATCATTGGCAAAATAAAGCTCGCCTGCAATCATTTTTTCTTTTTCTGTTTTGAATTCAGTCATAGTCTACTCCTAATTCTTGTATTTTTTTGAAAACAACCGCTCCGTCTTCCTGAATAAACGTATAAGGTTCCGCTAAATAAACAGGCGTTTGATTGATTACTAAAATTTTGGCTGACGGTTGGCGAAATTGTACCAGATCACAAAATGGATGAACTTGAAAACTCGTTCCAACAATGACGACCAGCTCTGCTTGGCTGACGGCGTAAGCCGCCTGCTCAATGACTTCATCTTGGAATCCTTCACCATATAACATGATGTTTGGGCGTATTTGTCCGCCGCATGCTTGATGTTTGTCGCTGTGAAGATATTCTTTCCAGTCTACTGTTTGCTTACATTTTCGACAATGACATTGATACAAACTTCCATGAAAATTGACGAGTTGCGGGCTTTTAGCTTTTGCGTGCAACCCATCGATATTTTGCGAAACGACCCAGACATTTTTTTCTTTCGCTAGACGTGCCATTTCTAAATGAATAATATTTGGTTTTGCTTCAGGATGATAAATCTTTTTGACAAATTGATAGAATTTATCTGGTTCATTTACCATTGCTTGATGACTCAGCAAGTATTCCGGCTGTTCCATTCCGTGGTAGATTCCTGTCAGTGATCGATAATCTGGCACTCCAGAAGGTGTGGATACCCCAGCACCGGTCAAAAACGTGATTTTCTGATGAGTCAATATCTCTTTTGCTGCTTCGTCTACTGTTCCTTGTTTCATGTTTTGTCACCTCACTTTCCATTATAGCCCATACTCCAACAAATTTATTGTTGAAAAGTGTGAAAAATAGGAATAAAAAAGTGTGAGGTACATTTGAACAATTTATCACAATCCTCACTGACAAAAGAATGAAAACGTGTTACAATACTGCTGTATAAAAGTGAGGTGAATCGATATGTTACCATTCTTTATTTACTGGGGCGTTATTCTGGCTTGCATCGCCTGGTTAGCGTTAAGTGTTTATTTCTCTGTTTTTTACCTTGTACGCAAAGAAAACGGAAATCTTTGGGCTTTTGCTTTATTCAACGTGATTGCCGCCATTGTTTTAGCCATTACATTAGCCGTTTATCGAACATGGGGCTGGGGAATCACCCAATACTCAAGTTTGATTTATCTAATATTAGCCATTTACGGTGTCGTTGTTCTTTTGCAAGCGATCCTAGGACGCGAGCCAAAGAAAGCGGCTGCTTAAATAATCGAGGTGGAACTGGATGCAGGAAATTTTCTGTTTCAGTTCTTTTTTTATTGTGTTACATACATTTTTGTGTATAATTATACTATCGTTTGCAATGGATAGATGATTCACATTGTGATTGTTTTTTCGGTAAAAGTAAAGTTTTCTATATTTATCAGTATTTTTTCAAAAAACAGCAGTTATAGATTGACAAAGCCTCTCGAGTATCGTAAACTTTTTTTGTATAAATAACTGAATACGAGATGCCTCAATCAATGAGGTAGAGGTCGCGAGAATCATTAACCCTGTGGAGTGAAGCAAACATGGAGAAGCAGGAATAGGGAGGATCGCCGAAATGTACACTTTTTTGCTTGAAGTGTATGTTGGGACGCAAGTTAAGAGCTTGCGGACTGTCTTAGCAGTGATGCTAAGTTGCGCTATGTTTTGTGAGAGGTTTATCACCTTATGGAATTTTAGCGGCCTTTTTATATCTATAAATCGGTCGCTTTTTATTTTTTCAGATAAAGCTTTACCGCATTTCATCTAGACCGCTCGTGTATCATATAATCAGAAAGGGAGAAAAAAATGAAAAAAAATATGGTTTCAGTTGCCGTACTATTTGCTTTTGTCTTCTCACTATTCAGTGTGGGATCTCTGGCAAATGCAGATGAAAAAACACCGAGCGATGAGTTTCGCGTAGGTATGGAGGCTGGGTATGCACCCTTCAACTGGTCTCAACAAACAGATGAGAATAACGCCTTGCCAATCCAAGGCCAAAATAGTTACGCCGGCGGTTATGATGTTCAAATCGCTAAAAAAGTAGCAGATGGTTTAGGGAAAAAATTAGTCATCGTCCAAACAAAATGGGATGGTCTGGCTCCTGCCCTTCAATCAGGCAAGATCGATGCGATCATCGCCGGAATGAGCCCTACTGCTGAACGACGAAAAGAAATTGATTTTACCGATCCATATTATGAATCACAATTAGTAGTAGTAGTCCAGAAAGATGGCAAATACGCAAAGGCAAAAAGTTTAGCAGATCTTTCTGGAGCAAAGATCACTGCTCAGTTAAATACCTTCCATTATACTGTGATCGATCAGATACCGGATGTGCAGAAACAACAAGCAATGGATAATTTCTCAGCTATGAGAACAGCGTTAGCTTCTGGAATGATTGATGGTTATGTCAGCGAACGTCCGGAAGGTGTAACGGCAACTAGTGTGAACAAAGACTTGGAAATGCTCGAATTCAGCGGTGCAGATGGCTTCCAGACAAACCCGGAAGATGTTCAGATTTCTGTTGGTATGCGTAAAGGCGACCCGGATATCCAAAAAGTAAACCAGATTCTTTCTGGCATCTCTAACGATGAACGAACAAAAATCATGGACCAAGCAGTCAAAGATCAGCCTGCTGCAACTGATAGTGAAGAAAAACCCGGCATCATTTCTGACTTCACTACGATTTGGAAACAATACGGCAATATGTTCTTACGAGGTGCTGGACTTACCTTGTTCATCGCATTGATCGGGACAGTTGTCGGTACCACACTTGGATTACTGATTGGTGTCTTCCGTTCGGTACCTGAATCAGGAAATGCACTGACTCGCTTCTTCCAAAAAATCGGAAATGCACTTCTTTCTATCTATGTCGAAATATTCCGCGGAACACCGATGATGGTACAAGCAATGGTCATCTTCTACGGTCTGGCACTCGCTTTTGGTATTTCGTTGAATCGAACGATTGCCGCTTTGTTTATCGTCTCTCTCAATACTGGAGCTTACATGACAGAGATCGTCCGCGGGGGGATTTTTGCAGTAGATGAAGGACAGTTCGAAGCTGCGCAAGCCATTGGTATGACCCATGGCCAAACGATGAGAAAAGTTGTTATTCCACAAGTTTTACGGAATATCTTGCCGGCAACGGGGAATGAATTTGTTATCAATATCAAAGATACAGCCGTTTTAAGTGTAATCGGCGTAGCTGATTTGTTCTTCCAAGGGAACTCTGCTTCCGGTGCGAATTTCCAATTCTTCCAAACATTTACGATCGTCGGGATCATCTACTTAGTCATGACCTTTACGATCACCAGAATCCTGCGTGCGGTAGAAAAGAAAATCGATGGACCTTCTGCTTACACAAAGCTTGAAGAAATCGACAATTCAAATTTGCAGGAATAAGGAGGAAGAATCATGAGTGAAAAAATTATTGAAATCAACCATCTAAGAAAAAGCTTCGGTGAAAATGAAGTATTGAAAGATATCAGCGTGACAGTCAACAAAGGTGAAGTTGTGACGATCATCGGTTCTTCTGGTTCTGGTAAATCTACTTTCTTGCGCTGTATCAATTTACTAGAAAAACCAACAGGCGGCGAGATCATTTATAATGGAGAAAATGTATTAGCTCCTAAATATAATTTACCTAAATATCGAACGAATCTAGGTATGGTTTTCCAATCCTTCAATCTCTTCAATAATATGAACGTCTTGGAAAACTGTATGTCTGGACAAACAACTGTCCTGAAACGAGATAAAGAAACTGCCAAAAAAGTAGCAATCGAAAATCTGGAAAAAGTTGGTATGGATCGTTATGTCGAAGCTAAACCAGCACAATTGTCTGGTGGGCAGAAGCAGCGTGTCGCAATTGCTCGGGCATTATCGATGAATCCAGATGTATTGTTATTCGATGAACCTACTTCGGCGTTAGACCCTGAAATGGTTGGCGAAGTGCTTAATACGATCAAAGACTTAGCACATACTGGCTTGACGATGCTTATCGTGACGCATGAGATGGAATTTGCAAAAGATGTATCTGACCGTGTCATTTTTATGGATAAAGGTGTGATTGCAGAAGAAGGTACACCAGAAGATATCTTCGTCCATCCGAAAGAAGAACGTACAAAAGAGTTCCTTTCACGTATTTTAAATGCTTAGGATCAATCGCTGATTGGGACAGAGAGCTGCGGTGTTTACCGCAGTTCTTTTTTTGCGCCTACTCGTAAAAGGTAAATTTCTGAAATTTTTGGAATCTTAGTTGTGTTTTTCAGAAAACTCTCTTAATATGGAAGTAATATAAACTTTTTTAGTTAGGATGATTTAAAAATGAATGAAGAGCAAGAACTGCAGCGTGGACTGAAAAATAGACATGTCCAACTGATTTCTATTGGCGGAGCGATTGGAACGGGGCTGTTTTTAGGTTCCGGAAAGTCTATCCAGCTAGCTGGCCCTTCGATATTGCTCGCCTATCTCATCACTGGATGCATCTGTTTTTTCATTATGCGTGCGTTAGGCGAACTTCTGTTATCAAACACTAATAACCATTCTTTTCTGGATTTTGTTGCAGAATATCTTGGTAAAAAAGCGGCTTTCATTACTGGTTGGACGTATTGGTTCTGCTGGGTATCGATTGCAATGGCAGATTTAACAGCCATCGGGATGTATGTTCGCTACTGGGCGCCTGGTGTTCCTCAGTGGCTTCCTGAACTGATTGCATTAGGTCTTCTTCTTTGCTTAAATATGGTGGCTGTCTCGTTGTTTGGTGAGTTAGAGTTTTGGTTTGCCTTGATCAAGGTTGTAGCGATCATTGCCTTTATCCTCGTAGGTGCTTATATGATCCTTACCCACTATACGACAGATATTGGCACAGCCAGCATCACGAATCTATGGTCTCATGGCGGATTCTTTCCGACTGGTGCCAAAGGATTCATCTTGGCTTTCCAAATGGTGACCTTTGCTTTTGCTGGGATCGAATTAGTTGGATTAGTCGCTGGGGAAACAGAAAATCCTGAAAAAGTATTGCCGGAAGCTATCAATAATATTCCTATCAGGATCATCTTATTTTACTTAGGTTCTCTTTTTGTCATTATGGCCATCTATCCATGGAATAGTTTGAATCCAGATAATAGTCCATTTGTAGAGGTATTTTCGGAAATTGGGATCACGATTGCTGCATCCTTGATCAATCTAGTCGTATTAAGTGCAGCAGCTTCTGCCTGCAACAGCGCCATATACAGTACAGGACGTATGCTTCGTTCTTTAGCACAAGAAGGAAGTGCTCCTAAAAAATTCAAAAAGTTAACAACACATCATGTTCCAGGGAATGCTTTGACATTTTCTACGATCGTCATTTTCATTTCGGTTATCTTGAATTACGTGATGCCTAGTGAAGTATTCACACTTGTAAGCAGTATTGCCACTACTTGTTTCTTGTTTATTTGGAGTATGCTTGTCTACACGCATATGAAATATCGTAAAAGTATCATCGGCAAAAAAGCACATTCATTTAAAATGCCGCTGTATCCATTGAGTAATTATTTGGTCTTTCTTTATATGGCCTTTGTGTGTGTCGTCTTGTTCCTAGGAAAAGATACGAGAATCGCTTTATTACTGACACCTGTGTGGTTCTTGCTTCTATTACTAATCTATCATATGAAATATGAACGTAAGAAGTAAGAAAGAGGTTGTGACAGAAGTGGTCAGCTTCAAGAAATAAGAAGGAATTGACGAAAATTGCTTCTTAAATTTTTGTGAAATTTCAGCTTATTTCAAAGAAGCTACTTCTAGAACACCGTGAACCAGAGGTTGTGAAAAAGACGCTTAGTTTCGAGTAGTAAGAAAAATTTTGTGAAAATGGCTTTCCACATTTTTGCATAGATTTGGCTTAGTACCGAGAAACTGGCTTTTAAACACCGTTTAAGAAAGAGGTCGTGAGCCTGCCGTTTCACTCTGAGACACAAGGAGCAATTTCAAAAAACAGCTTCTCATGTTTATTGAATATTGTGACTTGTGACCGAGGAGTTGGTAGGAGAACACCGTTTATTCGGAAAAAGGGCTGTGACAAGATTTTTGTCACAGTCTTTTTATTTCCCCGGAAACAACCGCTGATAATAGGCATCTGCTTTTTTATAAGAAAAAATCCAAATACCAGATACGAAAAAACGTCCGAATAACCCAATCATCGGTACAAAAAAGATACCGACAATCAAGCATAAGTTAATAAACATGGAGATAAAACTTCGATGGTCCTTTGACAAAACTCTCACAACATGGGAATCTGGTTTATTTGCTTTCATGATTTGCCTCATCAATATACCAAAAGAAAAACTCCACATCGTGTATACTAAGACATAAGCCATCTCAGGCCAAAAAGCTTCAGGGTTACGCCCGACCCAACTAGTAACGGAAGGACATAAGGTCAGCCAGAAGAGCCAAAAGATATTCGACCAGACCACTCGGTAATTGATGCGTTCTGCCATCTGGAATATACGATGATGGTTCACCCAAATTACCGCAACAAATATAAAACTGATTGCATAAGCTAATAATGTATTTCGGATGACCCACAAAGAATGAAAACCAGATGGATCAGGAATCTTGATGTCTAATACAAGAACTGTCAAAACGATGGCCACTACTCCATCAGTAAATGCTTCTAATCTCGACTTTGTCACGATGATTCCTCCTCAGATGATTCAGCGCTTTTATTTTATCACTTACGTTATTAAATAACCATCGTTTTATATAGGAAATTTTCTGAAAATTGTTGCATATTTTTCGAAATTTTGTTACTTTTAAAAAAACCGTAAAGGAGTTATGTATGACAAAAAAATTATCAGTTAAAGACTATCTTTTTATAGGCTCCATGCTTTTCGGTCTATTTTTTGGTGCTGGAAATCTTATCTTTCCCGTTCATTTGGGTCAAGAAGCAGGCGCTGCTACCTTTTGGGCGAATCTAGGTTTCTTGGTTACCGGTATCGGACTTCCCTTCTTAGGGGTGATTGCCATTGGTGTATCGAAAAGCTCAGGTGTATATGAATTAGCAAAACGGATAAATCAAACATATGCGATGGTTTTTACTATCTTGCTTTACTTAGTTATCGGACCGTTTTTTGCTTTACCTCGCCTTGCGACCACATCTTTCGAGATTGGTTTAGCACCATTTATCGATCCTAGCAGACAGACGCTATATCTAGCAATTTTCAGTATTGTATTTTTTGTGCTGGCTTGGTGGTTTTCAAGAAAACCGACAAAGATATTAGATTATGTTGGAAAATTCCTGAATCCTGCATTTTTGGTTTTATTAGGGGCATTGCTTCTCCTTGCTTTTTTGAATCCATTAGGCTCTGTTAATCAAGCGCCTATTCAGCCAAATTACCAAGACCATGCTTTTTTCACAGGATTTACTCAAGGATATAACACATTAGATGCGCTTGCTGCTTTAGCATTTGGGATCATCATCGTTACGACGATTCAAAACATGGGTGTAACAAAACCTGCTGAAATCGCTAAAGACACGATCAAATCTGGTGCGATCAGCATTATATTGATGGGAATCATTTATACTTTGCTCGCTTATTTAGGTGCTATGAGCTTAGGTAGCTTTGCTCTAAGTGAAAATGGCGGAATCACGCTGGCTCAGATTGCTGATCATTATTTAGGCACTTATGGAAGTATCTTATTAGCATTCATCGTTATATTAGCTTGTTTGAAGACTGGTATTGGTTTGATTACAGCTTTTGCAGAAACATTCACGGATTTGTTCCCGCAAAGAAATTACGCCTTTTTTGTTGCACTTGCCAGTATCCTTCCCTGTTTAGCGGCAAATGTAGGCTTGACGAATATCATTCAATTTTCGTTGCCTGTTTTGATGTTCATCTATCCATTAGCAATGACATTGATTCTGTTAGTGTTGGTTGGTCCTTTGTTTAAGCAGCGTACAGCTGTTTATCGGATGACTACCTATTTTACATTGATTGCTTCGATTTTTGATGGGTTGAATGCCTGCCCAGAATCTATCAAGCAAACCCCTATCGTTCAAAATCTTTTACATGTTGCGGAAAGCTACTTGCCGTTTTTCAAATTGGGGATGGGATGGATCGTGCCAGCAGTTATCGGTTTCGTTATCGGCCTGATTTGGAGTTTCGCTAAGAAAGAAGAAGTATTGGATTGATAAAAGAGGTTGTCTCTTGAACACTTTTTAAGAAAGAGTTTGCGAAAAAGCTCTCACAAAAATTGCGACGAGTAATCGCAGGATCAATAAAAAGCAAAAGGTCTGTGACAAAAGTCTTGTCACAGACCTTTTTTTCCGAATAAACGGTGTTCAAAAGCCAGTTTCTCGGTATTAAGCCAAATTTATGCAAAAATGTGGAAAGCCATTTTCACAAAATTTTTCTTACTACTCGAAACTAAGCGACTTTTTCACAACCTCTGATTCACGGTGTTCCAGAAGTAGCTTCTTCGAAAAATAAGCCGAAATTTTACAAAAATTTGAGAAGCAATTTTCGTCAATTTCTTCTTATTTCTTGAAGCTGACCACTTCAGTCACAACCTCTTTTTTCTAAATAAAGTTATTTTTACATACTAAAAAAGCAAACATTAAATAATGTTAATATTAAAACGAATAAATTTCTCCCTTCTTTTTCTTTATCAGTTACGTAAACGATTATGCGTCCAAAACAAACGATTATTTGACATAACTACTGTCTTCCATGAGAATACACGAAGGAAACACCAATAATATAAAAAACATTTTTTAAATCGATTTTTTCTATTACGCCTTGTACTCTTTCGTTTTTTCAAGAATAATTAAATGTGTAAGCGAATACGAATGAACGGAGGTATATATTCAATCGTCATAATCATATTGTCTCCGCTAGAGTGATTATTCAAAAAACTGAGACTATCGTTCGAAAAAATCGAAGATACTATATTTTAACCACTTTTCCAGATTTAGAAAGGCAACTACAAAAAACCCGCGTTGCGGGTTTTTTATTTTGATACATTTTATATTCAGTAATATTAGCTAACTCTTACAAATATAAACTAATCCGTCGTTGAAGCACCAATGACAACCATCCTCTTTTCTAACGAGTCATAAATCGTCCACATATGCGCTCCACGCCATCCTCTCCCAGGTGTGAAATAACTAGACCAACTGTCATTCCAGCTATAGGCTATTAAGTTTTTTTTATTAGGAAACAAATAATTATTCAGCACTAAATATTCTTCTTTTGTTACATAAAGTCCATAAGATGTTTCAAAAAAAAACTCTTCATAAAGACTTTCTGGCTGAAGCATTTCTTCAAAATCGATGGGAGATGGAATCATTCGCCCTTTATTCAAATAAATTGGGTAACCAGCCACATGATCAAAAGATGTCCAGTCAGTATGTACTAATCTCGTTTTTATCGGCTTCTCCGTTCGCCAATAGTTATCTACAGTTCTTTTTAAACTCCGACGCTCACGAAAATATTCACGAAAAGTCATACCCGATGGTTTACCTTTCATTTTTTGCTGTAACCATTTTTGGAATATGAACTCTACAAACGGCATAGGTTTACGTATAGGTTTTGTCCCTCTAACGCCTTTATACCATTCATTATTTACATATTTCAGTAATATGATTGCAGCTTCTTGATGGCTATCTAATCCTTGATAATCTGATACAGATAAAATAACATAATCTAAATCTAGAATATACTTCTTGTATAATCGATCTGTTACCTCCTTCAAAAGTTTCATTTTGTCCTCCTCCGATTTTTACTACCTCTCGTTTCATTACATGATGATTTTAAAGATATAGATTCTCGCTATCTCACTATTATGAAGTAATTCAATCCAATACCAATATAGCATCAAAAACAGTGAATCGCTTTCTTTTTTCGTCATACACTGACCACACATAAGCGCCATTCCAATAACGACCGTTATTATAATAATTCGTAAATTCATTATTCCAAAGGTAAATATGCAGATGATCTTTATCTGGGAAAAGACGATCATTCAACTGGTTAAATTCTTCTTCCGTTCCTGCCGCTCCTTGAGGCGCATCAAGAAAAGAAGCCCGATAGATACCATCCTCAGCCCAGAATGATTCAGGCGTGATTCTTTTCGCCTTCATCATTTCTTTATTCACATAAATAGGATACTCTTTCATCTTGTCAAAAAAACGGATATCCGTATAGTTGACTTTTTCTTCTCTGAATTCGTAAAGTTTTTGTGCATATATTTTT
Organism: Enterococcus sp. ZQ21; assembly: GCF_030053755.1. Classification (NCBI taxonomy): domain Bacteria; kingdom Bacillati; phylum Bacillota; class Bacilli; order Lactobacillales; family Enterococcaceae; genus Enterococcus; species Enterococcus sp. ZQ21. The sequence goes on along the minus strand of NZ_CP125658.1, from coordinate 153,994 downwards.
TTAGAAACTACGAGAAGCCTTTCGCTAATCCGCCATGACCTGGCCACACACAATCTATTTGAGTAATTGAGAAATTCTAAAACTGCCTCCTGATGACTAGTTAGCCCGTCATACTCTTCTTCCTTGAAAAAAGCATACCGTAACACGGTCCAATCACGTTCCAAATAAAAATCAATACTTTCTTTTTCTAATAATTCCATCTTTTCTCTCCTTGTGTTCTTCTAACGGCACTCCTGATACACCAACAAATCTGACCCTTTCATCTGCCACGTCAATACATGTTTCTCTCGAATTTTATCTATCCATTTTTATTTTATCGCAATTATCAAGGCTTTTATTTCTATTATTTCTTTTTGGAGAAAAGATAGTTCTTAACTCATGGGAATCGCTGGATTTGTAAAAAAAGGCTGTGAAATCAGCGCCTTGGCTTAAGTATTAGAAAAGCAAAACAGCAAAATATAAGGAGCTATTTTACCGTTTTTTGAACTAATACCAAAGGGTAGCTGATTGCACAACGTGTCTTTTTATAGTATAAAATTTTAGACAAATACATGATATAAAAATAAATTTCGCAAAAAAACTTAACAACTTTCGAAAACTTTCGTCACAAAATATTCACAACTAATGACTATTATATAAGCATACCAACAAACAACCCTAACAACACTTTTTCATTTTTAACTCCTTATCCTGCTAGCTCCCCGGCTAGCAGGACCTTTTTTTATCAAAAAAACTTGTCCCATACAATCGATTCAACTAATCAACCGAATGCTGTCATGCTGTGATACTCATCGTAAAACGTTTCGTTTTATCGGTATCCTCTTAAAGCATTCGGTTATTTTTGATTAGTAATGATTGATGGTACAAGCTCATACGTGCTTTTCTATCTGGTATAAATTATTTTGATAACCGTTCCTGTTCTCCTGCTGGCGAAAGGATTGTTATTTTTTCAATTTGTTCTACGGGAACCATGCGGATCTGCTGCTCTTCGTTTTGTAGGCGGATCATTACTCGGTCTTTTTCGACCGTTTTTGTCGCCACCCAACCTGAGATCGTTTCATACTTGCTACTCAAACGATTCGCTCTTACTTGTAAGATAACTAAACTATGTTCATTCGCAGCTTTTTGCAGCTCAAGAATAAACTTTCCTTGCAATCGTACATTCTTAGCATGTTCTTCAGTGTCATTTACAAAAGAATCAAAAAGTTGATACGAGGTATGAGTAACTAACTTCGTAAGCTTCTTCATTGGTGGTACTGTCTCTTCGTTCATCGAATGCACTCCTCCTTTAGCTAAGAAAGTGTTACTTAATTAATCTTATTTTACCTAACATTTTGCAAAAAAACAAGGAAATGCTCTAACGTCTCTAAAAAAAGAAAGCGCTAATTTTAGAAACTGTTTGTTATTTTATTTTCATCCATCCAAATGTTCCACCAATGATCTAACCCTTCTGTGATCAATTGATATGTCTCATCAAAGTTATTGGTATAGTATGGATCGGGAACATTTTCTTTTTCTTTTCCAGGGATGCTACTTAAAAACAAATGGATTTTTTCCTGTGCTGAGCGTGGTGCTCTTCTTTTCAGTTCTTCTACATTTTCTTGATCCATGCCAATGATCCAATCAAAAGTTTCAAAATCGTGGGGTGTGATTTGACGAGCAACCATATTCGTCATATCCACATTTTCTTGGTTCAATATTTTTTTCGTTCCAGGGTGCGGTGTCTTTCCAACTTCATACGTACTTGTAGCAGCAGAATCCACAAAAAATTCTGCTTCCTTTCCTTCTGATGCTATTCGTTTCTTCAACAAGCCTTCTGCCATTGGTGAACGGCAAATATTTCCCAAACAAACAAATAAAATTTTTGTCATTTTCCCATCTCCTTTTAACGATCATGGCTTTTTCAACGAAAGATTATTTCTATTACTGTTCTTCCAACTCTTCTTTTGCATAAAGACGATAAGAGTATAATTCCGTATCCTTGGCTAAACGGAAAAGCTGCATAGCGATTTCCATCGGTGTTTCTTCATATTCATTCGTGATCCAATTGACTAACACGCCGCTGCAACCGTAAGAAAAAAAACGAGCATAAAATAGTTTATCTTTTGCAGAAAGCTGTCTTTCTTCATCCATTTGCTCAAAAATCTTGATAAAAGATTTTTGGATTAGTTGAGAGAATTCTTTTTGTAAAATTTCTTGGTCAGAAAGCACAGTATTTGCGTAAAACTCTTTCTTTTCAGCAATTGCTTTCAGCATTTTCAATGCTTGCTCTTCCCAATTATCAAGAGTAAGACATTGCGGGTCTAAATAATGCAAGGCATCCTCACAATAGACCCAACGAAGCAAATCGTATTTATCTGTAAAATGATAATAAAATGTTTGACGATTGATTTTTGCTTCATTTGCGATTTTTTGGACGCTGATTTTTCGAAAAGATTGTGTTTGGCACAAATCAATCAATACGTTTTTGATCAATTGTTTCGTACGTGTTGTATCACTCATTCATTTTCCTCCAATCTAAAAGCAAAAATCACATATGATAGTCGTAGCCGAAATGTTCATAAGCATAAGCCGTAGCCATTCGCCCTCTAGGTGTACGCTTTAAAAATCCTTTTTGGATCAAGTACGGTTCATACATATCTTCGACTGTTTCCCGTTCTTCTCCTATATTTACGGAAAGCGTGCTTAACCCTACGGGTCCGCCGCCATATAATTCGATCATCGTCCGTAACAATTTCTGGTCAACATAATCCAAACCAGCTTGATCGACTTGTAGCAAAGTAAGCGCCTGATCTGCTATAGGACGATCGATTTTCCCGTCTCCTTGAACTTGCGCAAAATCACGAACCCGTTTGAGTAAGCGATTCGCGATTCTAGGCGTTCCTCGCGATCGGCGAGCAATTTCCAATGCCCCTTCTTCAATGATCTCTGTTTGAAAAATATCCGAAGAACGTAAAACGATCTCCTGCAGTTCCTGTTCGTCATAATATTCCATATGTGAAATGATGCCAAATCGATCGCGTAAAGGTGCAGAAAGCATACCTGCTCGTGTCGTCGCCCCAATCAAAGTAAAGGGAGGAAGAGGGAAATGGACCGGATGTGCGGTTGGTCCTTGTCCTACCATGATGTCTACATAAAAATCTTCCATGGCCGAATAAAGCATCTCTTCTACTACTCTAGGCAATCGATGGATCTCATCGATAAATAGGACATCCCCTGCTTCCAGTTCATTCAAGATCGCTACTAAATCACCCGGACGTTCGATAGCGGGGCCGCTTGTCGTACGAATGTTCACAGTCATCTCATTAGCAATGACCATAGCCATCGTCGTTTTCCCTAATCCAGGAGGCCCATACAACAGAACATGATCTAATGGTTCTTCCCGATTTCTGGCAGCTTCGATGTAGATCTGAAGTTCTTGTTTGACTTTTCTCTGCCCGATATACTGAGAAAGCAACTGCGGACGAAGAGATTTTTCCAAACTCAGTTCATTTTCGCCAGTTTCTGGTGATAACAAGTATTCATCTGTCATTTGGTCTCCTCCTTATTTTTTCATCATCAGCTTGAGTGCTTGGCGTAAATACTCATCTGTTGTCTGATTATCGACTTCTTTTAATTGTTTTTCTACACGTTTGATTTCTCTATCACTGTAACCAAGAGCTGAGAGAGCCTCCATTGCTTCAGATAGAGCGGTAGCGTCTTTTGTATTTGCTTCATCGAATAGACTGAAGGGCGTATCGATACTCAGCTCACCAAATTTTCCTTTTAGATCCAAGATCATTTGTTGCGCCGTCTTCTTCCCTACCCCTGGAAATTTTGTCAAATAAGTGACATCACTGGATTCCACTGCTTGGATCAAACCGGAGTGGTCTTCGCTTGCCATGATCGCAAGAGCACTTTTTGGACCGATTCCTGAAACACTGACTAATCGCAAAAACAGTTGTTTTTCTTCTAAAGAATCAAATCCATACAAAAGATGCGCATCTTCGCGGATCACCTGATGGACATAAATTTTTATTTTTTGATTTAGTTTGCTGCTGTAGCGGTAAGGATTTCCTAGTGCGATCTGGTAGCCGATACCATTGGTTTCTACTACTATGTAATAGGGGTTGATAAAGGTAACCACACCTGTCAGATATTCATACATATTCTAGTCCTCTTTCTTTTGCACACATACGTTCCCTTTATTGTAGCACATTTCACCTTGTGAAAAAAGGAGTCTGGGGAGCGTTTCTTTCAAATAGCAATCGCTTGAATAAAAAAGAGCGGACGATCGAGTGAATCCCCGTATTGTACCGCTCTTTTTGTATTTTCATTATTCTACCAGTGATTTGTATTCGCCATAACCGAGTTCATCCATCTTTTCATAGGGAATGAATTCTAGTGAGGCAGAATTGATGCAGTAACGCAGACCGCCTTTATCTACTGGGCCATCGGTAAATACATGCCCGAGATGAGAGTTTGCTTCTTTGCTTCGAACTTCTATTCGATGCATGCCATGAGAAAAATCGGCTTTTTCGCGTACTTGTCTTTTCGCTATTGGTTTGCTGAATGATGGCCAGCCACAACCTGCGTCATATTTTTCCGCAGAGCTAAATAACGGTTCGCCGCTGACGATATCGACGTAGATCCCTTTTTCGTAAAAATCATCGTATTTTCCGGTAAATGGACGTTCTGTTGCATTTTCTTGTGTGACTGCATAAGCCATCGGTGATAATTTTTCTTTCAGTTCTTCTTTTTCTGGTCTTGTTGGTTTATCCATTAAAAATGCCCCCTTTGTGATCCTATCATAGCGCCAAAGCAGACAGATGCCAACAATTTGCTTTCTTTCGAATCATTTACACTTTTCGGCGCCGGGCAAACTCAACGAAACGGAATTTATCTAATCGGTGTACCGACTCAGAATACTCAAAACAGCGGGTATCTTCCAAATGAACAAGACTTCTGACGACTACTGCGTAAGTATCATCGTGAAGATCCATCGTTGTTTTCATGATATCTGTTACTTCTTCTACTGTGATTTCCTTTTGTGCGTAAGCAATCGTTAAAGAAAGCTCATTTTCAAAATATTCATAGATCGATCCTTGTGCTTGTACTGGGGTTAAATGAGGAACGATCTCCTTTAATAGATAATCAGTATCTAATATAACCACTTCACCATCGATTTTTCTTTCGCGTATCAAATGCCAGACAGGTGCACCAATCTCCCAGCCAGTAATCTCATTCAGTGCTTTTGTTACTTCTGTTTCTTCTAACGTATGAACGATCGTTTCACTTGGAATACGTTGGGTTTCCTGTAGCTCTTTATAGCTTGTCAGTCCAGAAATAGGAAAATCAAAGCGGTTTCGATCTAGTACGATCGACCCTTTTCCTTGTTTTTTTTGAATATATCCTTCCGTCGTCAAAAGATTCAGTGCTTTTCTAATTGTTTCTCGTGAAACACCGTAGATTTTGATCAATTGGTTCTCACTAGGCAAAAGCGAATGCGGAGGATATTCTTTCGCTAAAATTTTCTGTTCCAAATCTAAAAAAATTTCATTGAACTTGTTCATGTTTTTTCCCTCACTCGTTCTTCCATCATTTCTTCACTATACTACAGCTCTTTTTGTATTTCAATGTTCCTCTTTTTAAGAAAAGCTTATTTTATGCTTTTTAAAACGATATCATTTTTCTGGATGTTTTTGTATAAAACGCTTGCAATTCTTCCTAAAAAAAAGTATAGTAAACGAAGAAATAACTTGCATAGACAAGTTAAAAGAAAGGGGTTTATTGATATGGCAAAGTATCAAGCAGATGCCGAGAAACTGCTACATGATATCGGCGGAAAAGAAAATATTGCTGCAGTTAGTCATTGTGCAACTCGTATGCGTTTCGTCCTAAATGATCCTGGAAAAGCAGATCAAAAAGCAATCGAAGATATTCCTAGCGTGAAAGGGATGTTCACGAATGCTGGGCAGTTCCAAGTCATCATAGGAAATGATGTTTCTACTTTTTATAACGACTTCGTTGCAGTATCCGGCGTTGAAGGGGTTTCCAAAGAACAAGGAAAAGCAGCAGCAAAACAAAACCTTCATCCCGTACAACGCGCCATTGCCGTCTTGGCAGAAATCTTTACACCACTGATTCCTGCAATTATCGTCGGCGGATTGATCCTTGGGTTCAGAAATGTACTTGAAGGTATCCAGTTTGAAAGTCTTGGTGGAACGATCGTTGAACACTCGCAATTTTGGAATGGCGTCAATGCCTTTTTATGGCTGCCAGGTGAAGCAATTTTCCATTTTCTTCCAGTAGGTATCACTTGGAGTATTGCGAAAAAGATGGGTACTACACAAATATTAGGAATTGTTTTAGGAATTACATTAGTTTCTCCGCAATTATTAAATGCTTATAGTGTAGCTTCCACAGCCGCAGCAGATATTCCATTTTGGGATTTTGGTTTTGCTCAAGTCCAAATGATTGGTTATCAAGCACAAGTTATTCCAGCTATGCTGGCAGGGTTTATGTTAGCGTATCTAGAGATTTTCTTCCGCAAATATATCCCTCAGTCGATCTCAATGATCTTTGTTCCATTGTTTTCATTGTTACCAACTGTTTTAGCTGCTCACGTTATTTTAGGTCCTATCGGCTGGACAGTCGGAAGCTGGATTTCAACTATCGTAAATACCGGGTTGACGTCTTCTATCAGCTGGTTGTTTAGTGCTGTATTCGGGTTCCTGTATGCACCTTTAGTAATTACTGGTCTCCACCATATGACCAATGCGATTGATATGCAGCTGATTGCAGATTTCGGATCAACGAATTTATGGCCGATGATTGCTTTATCAAATATTGCCCAAGGCTCTGCAGTCTTAGCCATCGTCTTCTTGCATCGTGGGAACAAAAAAGAAGAACAAATCTCGATTCCAGCAATGATTTCTTGTTACTTAGGTGTAACTGAACCTGCTATGTTCGGAATCAATTTGAAATACGTCTATCCTTTCGTCGCAGCAATGGTCGGTTCTGGATTAGCTGGCATGTTTGCCAACTTGATGGATGTTCGAGCAAACGCGATCGGAGTAGGTGGTTTACCAGGAATACTAGCCATCCAAGCAGAAACATGGGTACCTTTCATCATCGCAATGATCATCGCTATCATCATTCCATTTGGCTTGACGATCGTCTTTAGACGTCAGGGAATCTTGAATAAGATTGATCCTGCTGTTCCTGAAAATGCTGCTGATGTACAGCTTCAAACAGCGAATGGCGCAACAGCAACACCACAGTCTTTCGAACCTGTTTCAGCAACTGGTACGGCAGTTGCAACAAAAGAAACATTATTCGCAGTGGCTGCTGGGAACATCAAGGAAATTACTGAAGTAAATGACCCAGTTTTCTCACAAAAAATGATGGGTGACGGTTATGCTGTCGAACCGTCAAACGGCAAAGTCTATGCACCAGTAAATGGTAAAGTGACGAGCGTCTTTGAAACAAAACATGCCATTGGTATTCTTTCTGATGAGGGGCTGGAAGTACTTGTTCACATGGGATTAGATACCGTTGAACTAAAAGGCGTTCCTTTCACTGTATTCGTGAAAGAAGGAGATCTTGTCACACCAGAAACTCTGATTGCTGAAATGGATTTGCCAGAAATAGAACAAGCTGGTAAGAAAACTGACATTATTGTTGCTTTAACTAATAACGAAAAAGTTGCTGGTCTATCCCTTGACCAATCAGGACTTGTTCGCCCAGGCGAAGCAGTCGGTAACGCTGAAGTAAAATCTTAATCAGAGTAGATAAGTAATCTTTTCAATAAAAAAGACGGGCTATCATGGATTTTCAATCGAAAATCAGATAGTCCGCTTTTTTGTTTAATTGAATGTTTTCAGTGCCTGATTGACAGCACCAATCGGAAACCCTACGATACTGTAGTAATCTCCAGAAATTTCTTTGACGAATACACTTGCAGCATTTTGGATGCCGTATGCCCCTGCTTTATCCGCATAGTCTCCCGTCTCCAAGTAACGATTGATTTCTTCATCTGTCAGTGGGTAAAAAGTGACATGTGCTTCTGCTAGTATTCGTTCTTCTCGCTCCTTTGTTTTTAAAACAACTGCTGTGTATACAGTATGTGTTTCCCCGCTTAATTTTTTCAACATGACTTCAGCCTCAGCCATATCTTCTGGTTTACCCATGATCTCCTGGTTGAGAACAACAGTCGTGTCGCTAGCAATCACTAAGCTGTCTTTCTTTTCTTTTTGTTCCCAAACAGTTCGTGCTTTTTCTTCAGCCATTCTGCGTACATAATCGACTGGCAGTTCGTCTGGAAATGGCGTTTCATCAATATCAGCAGGTTCGATCTCGAATTCTGAAACGATGTGAGCCAATAACTCTTTTCTTCTTGGTGATTGAGATGCTAGTATAATCTTCATGTTTCCCTCTTTTCTCTGACTTAATGCGGGTCTTGGATCCGTTTGAACATTCTTTCCATATCCGAGTTGGTAAAGTGAATCAATACTGGGCGGCCATGGGGACAATTGAACGGATTTTCGCATTGTGCTAAATCTTTCAGCAGCACACGTGCTTGTGCTTCATTCAAATAATGGTTGGCTTTGATCGATCGTTTACAGCTCATCATGATTGCTGTTGCTTCACGGAATTTTTTTACGCTCACACTTCCTGTCGTCAGTAGCATGTCGATCATCTCGCGAATAATCGATTCTTCTTCACCATTGGGATACCAAGTAGGATGGGCCCGTACAATAAAGCTGTTTTGACCAAATTCTTCTAAATAAATCCCTGCATCTTCTAGCAAATGCTTTTGCTCTTTTAATTTCAAAGCATCACTGTTTGGATAGTCCAACACAAATGGAACAAGCAATTCTTGCATATCATCAGATACTTCCCCAATTTTTTCCCGAAAATATTCATATTTGATACGCTCTTGAGCAGCATGCTGATCGATGATGTACAATCCGTCGCTACTTTGGGCAAAAAGATACGTTCCGTGCATCTGTCCAAAATATTCCAATTGAGGAAAACGTTGAACTGGTTTTTCCGTTTCTAGTTTCTTGATCGCTTGTTCTAATGTTTTGTCGTTTCCTTGAGTGAAATCAAATTCAGGATGCAGTGTCAATTCTTCCTCGTAAATCTGTTCATCCTCTTCCAAGGATATATCTATCTGTTCTTTATTTGTTTCTTCCGTGTTATCCACAGTAGGAATTTCTTTCTTTTCAGATTTTTCCACTGTTTTTTCTACAAAGTTATCAACATTTTTACCAAACTTATCCACCGTTTTCGCTGTTTTTTCTGGATAACTGGTGTTTTCTTCAGAAAAACCAGAAAAGTTTTCAACATTTTCCACAGACTTATCAACAGATCTGTCAACAACTGTGCTCTTTGGTTCTTCTACAAAAAAGGTTCCTGTCTCTCGGTCAAAATTTAAACTACTTGGCTTTTTAGGTTTTTCTTCTTCAAAAGCGTAGGACAAATCGATTTCGATTTGTTCCGTTTTAGGCTGATCTGGTACTTTTTTCTTGAACCGTAGATTATCCGCGGCACTTGGAATCAGGTTTTCTTGGGACAATGCTTTTTGAATGGCGTTACTAATTAGCTCTGTTAGTTCTTTTTCCTTCGACAACCGGACTTCCTGCTTCGTCGGATGGACATTTACATCGACTAAAAGCGGGTCCATCTTGATTTCCAATATAGCAATAGGAAAACGGCCGACCATTAATTTTGATCCATAACCTGCAACGATTGCTTTATTTAAGGAAAAATTCTTGATAAAACGTCCATTGATGATCGTCGATAAGTAATTCCGACTGGCACGAGTCACCTCTGGCAATGAAACATAACCAAATAACTCAAAATCCAGATCTTTTCCTTCGATTTTCAGCATTTTTTTAGCGGTAGATAATCCGTAGATTCCCGCAATCGTTTGTTTCAGATCGCCATTTCCAGCAGTTGCCAACATTTTGTTTCCATCATGTACTAAACGAAAAGCGATTGATGGGTGACTTAATGCCAGACGATTGACGATGTCCCCGATGTTCGCTAATTCTGTGTGCAGTGTTTTCACGTATTTCAAGCGGGCTGGCGTATTGAAGAACAGGTTGCTGACGGTAATCTTCGTTCCTTGACGCAGAGGTGCTGGCCGATGCTCCAAGACCTCACCGCCTTTGAGCGAAAGATAAGTACCTTGGTTTTCTTCCTGATTCGCCGTTTCCAGAGTCATTTCAGAAACAGAGGCAATACTTGGCAAAGCTTCCCCTCGAAAACCCAGCGTTCGTATGCGAAAAAGATCGTCGCGATTATGGATCTTACTTGTCGCATGCCGCTTGAAGGCATTCTCTACGTCGTCTGCCAAAATACCTTCTCCGTTATCAATCACTTGGATCGTCCGCAGTCCCGCTTCTTCAACTAAGATATCAATCTGAGTACTACCGGCGTCAATTGCATTTTCCACTAATTCTTTCACGACGGAAGCTGGTCGTTCCACTACTTCTCCCGCAGCGATCTGATTAGCTAAACGTTCAGATAATTCTTGGATTTTGGCCATCGATATCCGCCTTCTTCCTACAGTTGTTTTTGTAATTCATATAATGTGTTTAGTGCATCCATTGGCGTCATTTCTAGTAAATTTATTTGCTTCAGTGATTCAATGACTTCTGTTTCATTTTCGGATAATTCACCGAATAAAGAAAGTTGCTGGTTTTCTTCTTTGACACTGTCTTGTATAGGGTCTTGGTTTACTTTTTCTGCAGGTGGTTTTATTTGCTCCTGTTTGGCTGTTTTAGTCTTCTCTTCTATTTCAGCTGGAACAGTATGGTGTCCGTTATCGCCATTTTCTAGCGTATGCAGGATATCTGCTGCTCGCTCTAGTAGATTGGCAGGCAATCCTGCGATTTTTGCCACATGTATACCATAGCTTTTATCCGCAGGTCCATCCATCATTTTATGCAAGAAGACAACTTCTCCGTCTTTTTCAACAGCTCCAACATGGACATTTTTAAGCTGCGGAAGTTCTTTTTCAAGTACCGTCAGTTCATGATAATGGGTAGAAAAGAGTGTTTTTGCTTGTACATGACGATGGATATATTCGATGATTGCTTGGGCCAACGCCATTCCGTCATAGGTTGCTGTTCCTCGCCCGAGTTCGTCAAACAAAATCAAACTGTTTGGCGTAGCATAACGCAGGGCTTGATTGGCTTCCATCATCTCTACCATAAAAGTACTTTGTCCAGCAATTAAGTCGTCACTTGCACCAATTCGGGTAAAAATCCGATCAAAAATAGGTAAAACTGCTTGTTTTGCCGGAACGAAACAGCCCATTTGCGCCATCAGAACAGTTAATGCCAACTGGCGCATATACGTACTTTTACCAGACATATTCGGTCCTGTGATCAGCAAGATCATTTCGTCTTCTGCCATTTCTACGCTGTTAGGGATATATTCCTGATGTCCTAATACTTTTTCTACTACAGGATGTCGCCCGTCTTTGATCAGAAGCTGATGCTTGTCATTGACAAGTTCTGGCCGAACATACTGATAGCGTTCGCTGATCGTTGCAAAACTTTGTAGCACATCTGCTGCGCTGATTGCTTTTGCAAGTACTTGTAGCGGCTGGATAGCCTTTTTGACTTCTTCTCTCACAGCTAAAAACAACTGATATTCTAAATCAACAGATTTTTCTTCTGCTTCGAGGATTTGTGTCTCCAATTCTTTTAGTTCTGGTGTGATGAAACGCTCTGCATTTGCTAAGGTTTGTTTTCGTTCATACTTCTCCAGCTCTGCATTTCCAAGATTTGCTTTTGTGATTTCTATATAATAACCGAAAACGCGGTTAAATCCGATTTTTAAGTTCTTGATTCCTGTTTCTTGACGCTCTTTTGCTTCAAGTTCTGCTAGCCACTTCTTTCCGTTTCTCATAGCAGAACGGTACGTATCGAGCTGCTCATTGAATCCATCTTTGATGATGTTTCCTTCCGTTATTTGTAACGGCGGATCATCTTGGATAGCTTGGTCAATCAATTGGACGAGATGGTCCATCGGTTGCATTTCTGAAAGCAGACTTTGCCATTGACCTTGATCGATTCCTTCAATCAACCCTCTGATCATTGGCACTTGTTCTAAAGAAGTTTTCAACTGGATCAAGTCTCGCCCATTGACATTACCGAAAGCTACTCGACCTGCTAGGCGTTCCAGATCATAGACTTTCGTTAATGCTGACTGCAAATCGATACGTTCAAAATAACTGTCTAGCAAAGAAGCGACCATTTCTTGTCTTGCTTTAATTTGTTTTGCCTGGATAAGCGGACGGTCTAGCCATTGTTTTAATAAACGGCCGCCCATTGCTGTTTTTGTTTCATCTAATAACCATAGAAGCGTGCCGTGCTTTTTCCCAGTCCGAATAGATTGGCTTAATTCTAGGTTGAATTTTGAATAATAATCCATTTTCAAAAAATGATCTGGCTGGTATTCTACTGCTTTTTGGATATGCGCTAAACTCCGCTTTTGTGTTACCGCTAAATAAGTCAATAGTTTGCCGGTTGCTTCTTTTTCCAGCGGATCGACTAGTTCGCTTGTCAAAAAGCTAAATTCCGCGTTTTCTTCCATTTCATTTTGTTGAGAAAAGACTAGCCCTAAACGCCCGCTTAGCTGTTCACAAAGGGTATCAGTGATCTCACTGCCTAATACGAGTTCTTTTGTCTGCAATGCAGAGGCTTCATTTAAAACAGCTTCTTCATCATGCAACCGAGCCGTCTTCAATTCTCCCGTACTTAGATCGGCATAAGCAAAGCCAAATTCATTTCCTTGACTAACTACAGCTGTTAAAAAATTGTTGTCTTTTGCCGACAATCCTTTGCTGTCCATGACTGTACCAGGAGTGACTAGCTGGATCACTTCGCGCTTGACCATCCCTTTAGTCGTCTTTGGATCTTCTACCTGCTCGCAAATCGCTACTTTATAGCCTTTTTCAATCAAGGCATCGATATATCCTTGTGCTGCATGGTGAGGGACACCGCACATAGGAATAGGTTCTTCTGCATTTCGATTTCTGCTCGTCAACGTTAATTCCAAAAGCTGTGATGCCTTGATCGCATCTTCATAAAATAATTCATAAAAGTCTCCTAAACGATAGAACAAAAAAGCATCTTGGTATTGTGCCTTGATGCTTAGATATTGTTCCATCATAGGAGTGTTTTTAGTTTTTTGAGGCATGTTTTTCCTCCTCTATTTGTCCATTGATTTCTTCTTGTATCATCGTTGTTAAATGATGAAGCAGATCATCTGCTTCCAAAAGCTGTTTTCTATAAGCTATAACAAGCGGATGCTGATCAAATTCTTTCATGAATTGATCCGCTCGCTTGATTGCTTCTTGTTCTGCTGCTGGTTTGTCATAGTGGGCAAAATGAACAGCTTCTTTTTGCGCTTGTTTGATTTTCTCTCTCAACTCAGTTAAATACTGGTTTTGATGGATCTTTTCTTCAAGTTCTTTGTAGCGAATGATCGTTTCATTTTCTCTTAAAAGTTTTGTCAGTTTCCTTACTTCTTTTTGAATTTCCGGCTCCTGCTGCAAAAAACTGCCTCTCTTTCTACTCCATGAACGGTCGATCCTCATTGATTTGAATCAGCTGGATTTCTTTTGCATGACCTGTCGTATCATCCAATTCTAAGATACAGCCGCTTAAAATCGATCGGCCTTGTTCGACAACTTCAAAACGTTTTGGTAATGCGGTCAGAAACTTTTCGATCACAGGTTCTCTGCGCATACCCAAAATACCATCATAGGGTCCTGTCATCCCAACATCTGTCAGATACGCTGTGCCTTTTGGCAAAATTCGCGCATCATTTGTCTGGACATGTGTATGTGTACCGACCACTGCTGAAACTTTCCCATCTAAAAACCAGCCCATCGCTTGTTTTTCACTTGTTGTTTCTCCATGAAAATCTACAAAAATGATTGGCGTACGTTTTCTAGCTTCTTCTACTAGTTCCTTCATTTTACGAAAAGGATCATCCAAGTCCACCATGAAAGAACGAGCTTGCATGTTGATTACTGCCAATTCGATTTGATTCACTTTGACAAAGACCATCCCTTGTCCAGGCGTCCCTTCCGGAAAATTTGCCGGCCGAACCATCTTTTTGGCTTCATTTACAAACTCAAAAATCCCGCGGTTGTCCCACGTATGATTTCCCATCGTCACGACATCTACACCGTCTTGCAAAAATTTTTTATAGATTTTTTCTGTGATTCCACGTCCAGAAGCGGCATTCTCACCATTTACGATCGTTACTTGCGGACGATACTTCTTCTTCAACCTAGGGAGATATTCGGTAATCATCTCTCGTCCCATTGAACCTACTACATCACCAATAAACAATACCCGCACACTAAATTCCTCTTCTCTTTTAACATCACTCTATATTATAGTTGTTTTCAATAAGAAAGAAAAGGTCAAACAAAAGGAACTCTTTCCTGATATTTCTTAGATTTGAAAAATAAAATAAAGAAATGGGACTGTGGCAAAAATCTTGTCACAGTCCCATTTCCCGAATAAACGTTGTTCCATCTGCTGCTTCTTCAGAAATAAGCCGAAATTTTTCAAAAATTTGAGAAGCAATTTTCATAAATCTCTTCTTATTACTTGATGCAGAACAGCTTTTTCACAACCTTTTTTAAATCACACTTAACTCTTTCAATGCCTTCCAGATGCCATCTTGATCATTTGTATCAGTGACCATCTTGGCTTCTGCTTGTACTTCTGGCACAGCATTCCCCATAGCTATTCCGATTCCTGACATACGCAACATTTCACGGTCATTTTGTCCGTCACCAAAGCTGATAATATCTTCATGCGGGATACCTACTTGTTCTGCTAAGTGTAGGATCGTCGCCGCTTTAGAACCGTTTTGGGGAACGACATCTACACTGTTCTCATGCCAGCGGACAAATCGAATCTTATCATATGAGGAGAATTTTCCATCATATGTTTGATCGAAAAATGCTAACGCTTGATAGATTTCTTGTTCCTCTGCAAAAAACTGATCTAGTTCAGGCAAGACAGCACCGAAAGAATGCATCGCCTCTTCCATCACCGTTACATCATTGGAAGAAGAACGTTTGATATTGTCTAAGCTGACAAAAGCTGTGTCGATCTGTTCATGATGCGCTTCCTCGACGAATGCATCCAACTGTTCGCGATCTAGTAAGTTCTTATATACTTGTTCATGGTCTAAAAAACCGGCCGCTCCATTACATAAAATGTAGTTCGTAAAATCCAGATCTCGAATGACTTCTTGCGCATGGAACCGGCTCCGCCCTGTAGCAATCGTGACCAGATGACCGGCTTTGCGTAATTTTTCCAATGCTTCTCTCGTGCTATCTAAAGCTTGTTTATTTGAATCTAACAACGTTCCATCAATATCAAAAGCAAATAATTTGCGTCTCATCTCTTGTCGTCTCGCTTTCTTATAAATACTTGCTTGCCTCGCGAACAGCTAACTTGCTCAAATCTGTTGTCAGCTGACTTTTTACCCAAGCGGCATCGGTCTTACTATAATCACGCAATGCCCAACCGATTGCTTTTTGGATAAAGAATTCCTTTGTTTGACGGTCTTCGTCTATTGCTCGGATCAATAGTGCTGTGTCTGTTTGCTGTTTATAACCTAATTGCAACGTGATTGCTATTCGACGCAACCAGAAATCTTCCTTTTTTTCGAACAACTGAAAGACTTCTTTACGTTGCTCTGGATGGGCTTTACACCATGTACTGTATACTTTTCTCCAAGAATCGATGCTGTCCCACCATTCTTTTTTCTGGACTAGTGGTAACAATGCAACTATCTCTTCAAAGGTAAGCCGTTTGATGTTTTTTTGGACTAAATCGATCGCCACATACTGATATTCTCTTTCGATTTGTTCATAATAATAATGAACAAAAGCTAAAACTTCAGAAACAGATAAATGTTTGCTTTCATCCAATAACAGCTGTTGCAAAAGAGCGCGTTCCGGCTTAGGTACCCCAGCAAAAGGAAAAAGATTTTTCATGTACTTTTCCATTTGTAACGCTTTTTCTTCATTTTTTGGAAAAACTAAAACTTCCATGGTATTTCCTCCCTTAATGAACGACTTTTTAGTCCACATAGGATGATTTTGATTGATTAAGCCAAGCATAACCCAGTCCCATCACTAAACCGCCACCAATATAATTCCCTGCCAAAGCAAAAAACAAATTATGTAACACATTGCTGGCTGTCATTCCGTCCATCTGTCCATGAGAAGCAAAGTAAGCAAGCGTAAAGGCAGGAAAATTCGCTATCACGTGTTCATATCCTAAAAAAGCAAAAATGAAAATAATGAATACGACCGTGATCACTTTCCCAGCATCCTCTTTCATCCGCATGCTGATCAGTACAGCGGTATTGACAACGATATTCGCAAACATTCCTTCCACCAAAATCGTTGTTGCAGGTTTTGCTAGTTTTACTGCTATTGATTCTAACATAAAGTTGTCCAACGTTAAATCTTGAAATGGCGTAGTCATAGAAATAAGAAATCCACATAACATACCGCCAATCATATTGAAAAAAATACAGGCAAATAGAATCTTGGCTGCCTTACTTAAAGCAAGTCTCTGCCGAAAAACACCCACGGTCATATAAAGCATATTCGATGTTCCTAATTCGGTGTTCATGTATAGAATCATGACTAGACCCCAGCTGAACATAAATGCGTATAAAATCTTTCCTAGACCGTGCGCGATATCTTCCCCCTTCATCGCGATCGCAAATGCCACAGCCGTTCCTAAAGTCAAAAACAAACAGGCAAGAACCGCTCGAACAGCGTAACGTGAAAAGCTGTTTTCAAAAAGGTTCGCCTTCTTTTCAATTGAAGCATCGATTTTCTCAAATAATGGTGATACCGGATTCATTGATTTTCTCCTTAAACTTCCTTCACTTTTTTCCATTTGCACATACCTTCTCATTTTATAAAGAGAGCCTAGGTTTGTAAAGCGTTTTTACGTACTAATTATCTTGACATTCATGGATGATCTATCATATACTGTAGTTTGTGTAAAATAATGCAGCAGAAAAATAATAACTCATCCCTAGTTTGTTGCCCCGTCTCGGGTTCGATTGTGTAACCGCGGCTGCAAAGGTGAAGATTGAAGAACAAACTATATGATTATGAATTTTTCAACGGATTATTTTACTCCAAAAACTTATATTCATTGGAGGAAATTTTAATGTCTCGTTATACAGGACCATCATGGAAAATTTCTCGTCGCTTAGGCATCTCATTGTCAGGCACAGGAAAAGAATTAGCACGTCGCCCTTACGCACCAGGTCAACACGGACCTAACAGCCGTGGCAAACAATCAGAATACGGCATGCAATTAACTGAAAAACAAAAACTTCGTCACATGTACGGAATGAACGAACGTCAATTCCGTAACTTGTTCGTAAAAGCTAGCAAAATCAAAGAAGGTAAACATGGTGTTAACTTCATGATCTTACTAGAACAACGTTTAGACAATGTTGTTTACCGTTTAGGACTTGCAACGACTCGTCGTCAAGCACGTCAATTAGTTAACCATGGTCACATTTTAGTTGATGGTAAACGCGTTGATATCCCTTCATACCACGTAGAAGTGGGTCAAGTGATCTCAGTTCGTGAAAAATCACAAAACATCGTAACAGTAAAAGAAGCTGTAGAAGCAACTGTTGGACGTCCAGCATTCGTAAGCTTTGACGCTGAAAAACTGGAAGGTTCATTGACTCGTTTACCAGAACGTGACGAACTATATCCAGAAATCGACGAAGCTCTTGTCGTTGAATACTACAACCAAAGCTTATAATTTCAAAAGCTTTCTTGAAAAAGGCCGCTATCTATTGGATAGCTGGTCTTTTTTTTATTTTCTATTTACAAAACAATCACTTTGTTTTACAATTTCGTTAACCAAATAAAAATAATAAGTTAACGAAAAGAGGGCATTATGAACCGAACATTGAAAGAATTGATACTTGCTGCGGAATTTGCCGCGATTATTTCTGTCCTTTCTCAGATGACCATTCCTTTTGGTTTGGTTCCTTTGACAGGGCAAACATTTGCTATTGGACTGACAGCCACTTTTCTCGGAAGAAAACTGGGATTGATATCGGTTACAGTTTATCTTTTACTGGGTTTGATCGGTCTTCCTGTATTTTCAGAGATGACTGGAGGCATAGCTGTTTTATTTGGTCCAACTGGCGGATATTTGATTGGATTTCTCTTTCAAACATGGCTAACTGGCTGGATGATCGAAAAAACAGACGCTCATTACTTATACGCAATCTTTGCCAATCTAATGGGCTCTCTTACCGCATTAGTCTGTGGGACGATCTGGCTGAAGATAAGTGGCGACCTTACTTTTACAACTGCATTTGCCAGTGGTCTACTGCCTTTTTTACTGCCGGAAGCAATCAAAGCAATTGGAGCAGCCTATATCGGTGTCTTGATGAAAAAACGGCTAAATCGATTTCTTCGAACGAATTGAGCAAAAAAGCAGCATGGAAGAAGACTCAACATCCGGTCTCTTCCACGCTGCCTTATTTTAATTTAAACAGATCTTTATTTTGTCAAATCTACTTTTTTACCGATCCAATAAATAATTATCCCACCGACAATCATTGATGCCAATTCTCCTAAAGCAATCACCCACCAATTCAAGAAAAAAGGTAGTTGATATAAAATCGTTAGCTGACCAGCTACTGTAAACATGGAAAAAGCGAATACGCATGCTGTCACAGCCATTTTGATTTTCATGTTTTTGATGCGACTAGTGATTTTATAGTTGATAAGCAATACAATCAGCGTGCTGACGCTTCCTACTACAACATCTATCAGTCCAAGAGGAGAAGCAATATTAGCCAAAGCTACTCCCGCTGTTACCGCGGCGATGTATCTTTTGTTATACAAGGACAGATAGTTGAACATCTCCGAGAGACGAATCTGAATCACTCCAAAACTAAAAACAGACAAAACCAGCGTCACTGCCACATATAAACCAGTGACTAGCGCCATCCGAGTCACATCTGTCGTTGTCCAGCGTTTGGCTGAACGGGTATTATTTTTTTCCATGTTCTATTTCTCCTTTGCAAGATAATTTTATCTTGGTAATGACTGCGACCAAAGGATGGGAAGAAAATTCCAACTGAAGTGCCGCAGAAGGTTGTGAAAAAGCTGCCCTGCAACAAGTAATAAGAATAGTCAAATAAAAATAGCTCCTCCTATTTTTCATTTGGCTGGACTTATTACCGCAGTTGCAAGCTTTTGAACACCGTTTATATCAGAAGGTTGTGAAAAAGCTGTCTGACATCAAATGCCGGGAACAATCATCGACTTTCTTTTATCATCAACCATTTGGTTCTCTCTTTATTTCTTATCATACAGAAGCTTGAAAAAAACACAAGGTTATTTTAGCAACCAGCCACCGTCGATTGGAATAATCGTTCCTTGTATATAGCTTGCTTGAGGAGAGGCAAGAAATAATGTCAGCTCCGCTACTTCTTCCGGCTGTGCCCATCGCTTGACTGGTGTTTCATTTGCCACCCACTCTGCCATCTCACCTTTTCCTTCAAAATCAGCCGCATTCATCGGCGTTTGGATGGCTCCTGGAGCAATTCCTTTTACTCGGATCCCCTGCTCCGCGTAATCCAGAGCGAGTTGTTTAGTAAAACCGACGATTGCATGTTTCGCACTTGTATAAGCGATCCCACCTCCGCCAGCAACCAAACCCGCAATCGAAGCCATGTTAATGATTGTTCCGCTTTTTCGGCGGATCATATCAGGAAGGATGATGCTTGTTAGATGATACATGCTTTTCACATTCGTTTCATAAATCAGATCCCACAGCAATTCGTCAGTTTCCATCAAGGATTTGTATGCATCTAATACCCCCGCAGTATTCAATAAAATCGTAACTTCACCAAAATGATTTTGGCATTTCGATACCGCTTGTTGGAGTTCTTTCCTCTGTCGGACATCCCCTAGTGCGTAGGCAAAAGTTTCAGGAAATCGAAAAGAAAGTTCTTCCATTTTTCCAAATTTTTGATCTAATCCAAATACAAAGGCATCTTGTTCCAGAAAAGCTTGGGCTTGTGCGGCACCAATACCAGAAGCAGCTCCTGTAATAAATACGACCTGTTTAGCTAAATCTGGATAACGGTTTTTCATTCTACGATCGCCCAATCATCTGCTAAAATATCGCAAACTGTAGGAGCGAAGCTAGAAAAACCTTCATCACTTGTTTTGATCAATAAGTAAGGCGTCACCGGACAACCATCAAATTCATCATCGGATACGAGAACAACATAAAGCTCAAATCCACTCCATCCTTTACGAATAATCTTTGCACCTTTTTTCAATTCTGGTAAAATTTCTTCAAATGTCATCTTTATTCTCCTTTTTTTGTTATTGTTTTGATTGTTTTTGTTTTTGAATCATTTCAAATTTTTGAGATAGCTGAATGTAATCTATCAATTTTAATTCTTCGGTCACAATAAAATAATCAAGATCCGCCCACGGTTTTCGATGAACTTTACTTGTTGAAATCAAAAGATCCACTTCTCTTCCCCGATAATCCGTTGGTAGAAAAATCAGCTGATAATCATTACGGAAAAACGTCCGTAACCCCTCCTCTAACAGTTGCTCTTCAAATAATGGGAAATCTGTCATCAAGAGGATCGTGATCTTTGGAAGCTGTGGAGTAAAGGCTCCTAATGTTTTAAACACAGTCAGATACCGTCCCATCAAAAACGCATGATTTTTAAACGCCAGATGATTAGGCTGTTTGTGTCTGCTTTCAAAAAAGCGTACTAACCATTGTTTTAATTCCTTGTTTTCAATGACTAAATGATTAATGAAGTCACTACTGTTTCCATCAATCGTTTCTTTTGCGTTAGGAAAAAGATAGGCGAAAAAATGACTACTGAACAAATAGTTTTCTGCCTCAAAGGTCAGATCTTCCGCTGGTAGCTCCTGCTCTTCTTGATAAAGAGAAAGAGCTGCTTTTGCTTCAGAAAGAGCTGCAAAAGGCGGTGTTTCTGCTTGTTGATGAAAATCAAAAATTTTCTTCCGTATCTTAGGATCACTATAATATTCTTCACGCGTCATCAGAACAAGAAACAATGCGCCTAATTCGTCTTCTACTTGAAAATAATTAGGAAATACCGGCTCCATGACTTGGCAGAATCGCTGGAACAACAGATTGTCTGCGATCAGCCCTCTTTTTTTCTCATTCAATACCACATAATGCTTCTGTGATTTTCTTAAAAAAAAGGCACCTAGCATGTATTCCAATCGTCTTTTTTTGATTTCATTCAAACGAACGTTGAAAAAAGCCATGATATGTTCTGCCATATTTTTTACGTCCATTTGAGAAATCGTTTCAAACGGCCAGATTTTCCCTCGAAACAACTGCCAGAATGTCATATGCAAGTAAAGTCGAATGATTTCTTCTTCGCCTTGCGCGATATATGTACCTCGTTGCAGACGAATGCCATAAGTTTGCAGTTGCTGTTTCCATTCATTGATTTTTCGATGAGCAGTGGATTCACTAATGTAATGCTTTTGCGCAAATTGGTAAATCGTGTGGAATTCTTCAAAAAAAATGTCGTGCAGCAGCTGGAATTTCAGCGTACTTTGCACGAGATAGATCAAAAAACGCTCATGTTCGATTGAATCGAGCGTATCATAAAAGTTATAACCAGAACGGTGATTTTTTGTAAACAAAGGGTGCGTCTTACCGCTAAACTGCTGATAGTTTTTAGACAGCTCGTTTAGGTATTTCGACACACTGCGGGCATCCAGCTGAACAACTTGCGCTAATTGTGCAGCAGTATGCCAAGCTTGATCCTCAAAACTTTCTAGGAGGAGAATCTTATAATATAGATCTTTATCAAATTGTTTAAGATACTCGGAAGACAAATACACGTCTTTCCCTCCTTTTTTATGCTAGAACGTTTTGGTTATTGTAGCATAAAATAGTGGTTTTCGCATCAAAACAAGCCAGCAAAAGGCTGAAAGAATAACGGTAGCAACAAAACGGTCAATATCCCATTTACGCATATCGCAAGCCCTGAAATGATCCCTTCTACTTCGCCAATCTCGATTGCTTTTGCTGTACCGATAGCATGAGAAGTACTTCCTAACGCCACACCGCGAGCAACGGGACTTTCGATCTTGAATAAGCGGAAAATATGAGTAGCGATCAGCGAGCCAAAAATACCTGTAGAGACAACAATAGCAAGAGTCACGGCATTCACCCCGCCCATCGTATGAGACAAATCGACAGAAATAGCCGTCGTTACAGATTTCGGTAGTAATGAGATGACCATCTCTTTATGAAGAGAGAAAAAATAACCGATCCCTACACTAACCAAGCAATTTGCGACTATTCCTGCTAAAATCGCAGCCATTACAGGATAAAAATTTTCTTTCAACAAACGGAAGTTTTTATAAAGCGGGATGGCAAGTGCCACTGTCGCAGGAGTAATCAGCATAGTAAAAAAATTGCCGCCGATATTATACTCTTTATAGCTGACGCCAGAAAAATGCAGAAATAAGATAATAACAACAATCGATAATACGAGAGGATTCAAAACAGGGAGTTTATATTTCCGCAAAAATTTGTCAGATAATACGTACACTCCTAAAGTCAAACTTAAGCCAAATAATGGATTCACAAAAAACTCAGTCAATTTGATTCTCCTCCATTTCGTTTACAGATACCCTGCTTGCTTTTTTCTTACGGACATAGCCTAGCAAAGCTTCTACTCCTTCTGCCGTTTTTCCCGCTGTGACCATCGTGACGATGGAGCACACGACGACTGCCCCCAGTAAAATAGGCCATATCGAAGCAATGTCATCAAAATATTCCAATAAACCTACACCAGCTGGAACAAATAAAATAGCTAGATTATTCAATAAAAAGTCACCAGTTGCTCCGATTTTTTCAGGATCAACAAGATGCATTTCAAATGCTAAAAATAAAAAAAGAATACCTAAGATACTCCCAGGAATAGGTAAATGAGCAAAAATTCGGATACCTTCTCCTAATACAGAAAAGAAAATAATAATGAAAAACTCTTGAAAAAATTTCATCAAACAACACTCCTTACGTATAGCTTTCATTTTACTAACAAACCTTTTCTGAAAGTTTCAAAACATGCTGTTTCTAAGATACAATTTTTGAGAAAAAAAACGTTTTTTTTTTGGTATATTTATAGTTAAGCTTGGTGATTTGTGGAGAACTTTTAAAAAGAGTTGGAGTTTTACTGTTGGTCTGGTTTCTTATACGTAATGGAAATCATTTTTTTATTCACATTTGTTAAGACTGCAGAAATCCTTCCGACACGAAACACTGCACCGATGCTTTTCGTGTTGATGTTTCTTTTTTTTTGCATTTTTATAACATTTGGAGGTATTTATGGATTACTCACTAATGACCCGTCTTGCGGCGGAAATGATTGGTACAGCATTACTAATCGTGCTAGGTAACGGTGCTGTAGCAAACGTAGATTTAAAAGGTACAAAAGGATATGGCAGCGACTGGATGCTGATTGCTGTCGGATATGGATTTGGGGTTATGATGCCGGCAATGATCTTTGGCGGAATCAGCGGTAACCACATCAACCCAGCATTTACGATTGCCTTAGCGTCTAATGGATTGTTCCCTTGGGCTGAAGTTGTTCCTTATATCATTGCACAATTGATTGGTGCAGCGATCGGACAATTGATCGTAGTGGCTTGTTACAAACCTTACTACGACCAAACAGAAGATGTAAACCATGTGTTAGGTACATTCTCAACAATCAACAGTGTTGGTTCTAAATTCAATGGTTTCGTCAATGAATTCTTTGGTTCATTCGTTTTATTCTTTGGAGCTTTAGGTATTACAAAAGCACCATTCTTCCAAGATAACCTTGGTACAGCTCACTTAGCACTTGGTTTCCTTGTATGGACATTAGTTGCTTCACTTGGTGGTCCTACAGGTCCTGGTCTGAACCCAGCTCGTGACTTTGCACCACGTCTTGTACACGCACTACTTCCATTGAAACATAAAGGTTCTTCTCAATGGGGATATGCATGGGTACCCGTTGTTGCACCTATCTGTGCTGGTGTCGTAGCAGTATTCTTATATAAATTATTATTTATGGCTTAATTAAAAGCTAAATAAAAAAACTTGGTACAGCGATTGCGTACCAAGTTTTTTATTTTAGAAAAAGCAGGTGGACTTTCTAAAAGAAGTTCACTATTCGATCCTGTCGATGATTTCTTCAGGAAAATCGTCTATTTGCTTGTCAATTTTGCTGTCTTTGTATTTCTCTTCTTGGATAGTCAACAAAATCTTTGTAAGGTTCCCCCAGTCTACTGCTCTTGGCGGATCAAGCCAAACCACTACTTGAGACACACTTTCTTCATATAAATTGTTTCTATTCGTGATTATAACATCCGGAAAATCAAGTTTTCCAGCCTCTATCACTTCCGTATTCAGATTAATGTACAAACTTAAATTTTTCTTGATAAATCGATTATAGGCAGCACCATAGGAAAAATCGATGATGATCTTTACTGGCTCAGAAACTAGTTGAACGGGTATGTGATTGATCAATAACAATAAATAACTGAAAAAAAGAAAAAATTTATCTTGAAGCAACTCTTTGTGTTTTGACATTAGATCATTCATATACTCTAATAGATAGCAATAAAATGTAGGATAGTTTTGATTAAAAAAAGAAATATCTAGTGGAAATTCATCCGATTTATTAAGGGTATAATGCAAAAGTTTAAAATGTATTTTGGTTAACTCATTTTGGATCGATTTTCTCGTTTCTTTCGGTAACCGTTTGAACCGTTTTTCAAAACTTTCAATGAACCGCTCATTCAACCATTCGATTGTTTCATCTTCTTTTTTCCTCAAATACTTTTGATCTAACTTATCATGGAAATAAAGCCACGAGAGGATCTTACAGATAAAAACAACTGATTCTGTCTCCAGTACTCCTTTTAGATAGAAAAATCCTATATCTGAGAAAAATAGCGGCTGATTGTTGACAATATCTAAAGAATCTTCTTGTTCAGACAATAGATTGATTGCTAAAAAGTGGAATAATTTCTTTTTTTCATAAGCGGAAAGAGGATAATACCGATTTAAATTTTTTACCATTTTTTCTGTTTTTATAATTATAGGTAGCGCATACAACTTTTCAACACTTATTTCTGTTGAGTTAAAAAGATTATATAAAAAAAGGCGGATGTTTTTAGGATTTCCTGTCAACTTTCTTTTCTCAAAAAAAATTTGATACTTTTTTAGATTTCTTTTCAGCCCTTGCAATACTTTATACGCCACAGAATAACTCACATGATGCTGTTCAGCAAAATTTTCTATTGAGATATATTTTTCCTGAAAGAAAGCCAATACCATTTTCATGGATAAAGAATCTGTTATATAGCGAGATAATAGGGCTTTACTAGAACTTTTACCATTGATTTCCAAACATATCATCAATTCATTAACAGTTAGACGAAAATTTTTCTCTAAATCGAACATTTGTAAATCATATTTTAGCTTATCGATAGTTTTTTTCAAGAGAAATGTCGATAACGATAGTTTCTCTTGAATATCCGAGATTGATTCTGATAAATTTGAGCTTGCTTCTAAATATTTAAGTAATGAATAACTTCTATAATCTTCCTTGCTTAAAAAAAACTCATAATTCATTAGCCATCAGCTCTTTCTACGTATATTGCTGTTTCCATTCCTTCACTGCTACTATCCCTTCTTCTGCATCGTCCCAACTGTACGCTACACAACCTGGAGGATCCGTTTATTGACCATTCTTGCTGTTATACCAGTTATAATGATTATATCATTTACTTATAGGCATCTACGCTAATACAAAAGCATTTTATACTATAGAAAAAGGACTTAAATATCACGCAATAAGGAAAAACTATTATTTGTTATTTTGATTTTACTTTTCTTTCTCTTCTTTCTTTCTCAAAATAAACCAAAGGATAAGTATTAAAACGAACAACAAGAAAATCAGCGCTTCCAAGATGTAGATCCAATTATTGGCCTTTTTAATCGTCACATCTTTCGTATTCAATTCCTTGGCTTCTTTCCCGTCTATCATAAACACTTTTTCAAATATCCATTGGTCGGTATAGTTGATGGTGGTATTTTCTTTTTTTCTTGAGAATTTTCCGTTTTCATTTTCATTTCCTAGAATGGTCATTGTGAGATGATATTCGCCTGGAGTTAGTGGCTGACCATTCAAAGCTGTTGGAAAAGAAAAGTTTGTATTCGGCGCAATCTGCAATCCTTCTTTTTCCTCCTGATATAAAACTTCAGAATGTCCTTTTTTTGTAATTTTTGTTTCAATAACTACTTGATTGATATAGGTTTTTTGATCATTTTGGACGTTTGCTAAAATGACATTTCTTGCATTGATTTGATCAGGTTTAACTTCATGGAGTACTAGGTTAGGAGCAACTTCATTCAGTGTCTGTCGCATTAACAAGGCAACAGTATAGGCGTATTCATTCTCAATCGATAAGCTTTGATCCTTGTTTTCTGTTTGATCCTTTTCCGTCACAATTTCTTTGAATGTGATTCCACCAGCCAATACACCATCGAATCGATCTTTTGGCATCTTGGCATGAAAAACCACGGTTTGAACGCTTTTAGGTTCCAGTGTCACTGTCTCTGGGTAACTCACATAGTCAATCAGATCAAAGATTAGACTTTCGTCTTTTTCAATCTCATTTTTTCCATATTCAACCATTACGTTTGAATTAGTCGTTGCGCTATTCACAGAAATGTCGATTTTCACTTCTTTTTCCGTATCATTTCTCAATTCTGCTTTTAATTCTACTTCCTGATCTGGAACAAGTTGGAGATCGAAATAA
This sequence comes from Enterococcus sp. ZQ21, assembly GCF_030053755.1. Lineage (NCBI taxonomy): Bacteria > Bacillati > Bacillota > Bacilli > Lactobacillales > Enterococcaceae > Enterococcus > Enterococcus sp. ZQ21. Next base: position 127,059 of record NZ_CP125658.1, on the reverse strand, counting down.
GTTTTTCTTTTATCGATCTGATTCTCTGAAGTTATTGGCGTCACCGAAAAATTGAATGCACTAGCTGTCACTGGTAACTGGTTAAAAAGTGTCCCTATAATAACTAGGAGTGTTATAAATAATTGCTGTTTTGGTTTCAAGAAAATCGCTCCTTTCATCATATGTAAGAAAAGACGGGAACAAAAGCGTGTCTCTGCCATTTTAAGCTGTGCAGGAAATAAGTATTTATGGTTCCTGTTGTCCTTGGTGAACCATGCTTTTGTCCTCATCTTCTCTTTTTATTAATTTTCTGGAACATCTGCAAGAATCCAGGATAGTTTCCCCTCAAATGTTCCAATCCTTTGATTTTCTACAGGAATATCTATTCTGATTCCATGTTGAGATGTAGAATCTAAAATAGCAGACAAATCACTTTCGCCTTTTTGGTCACTTTCAAAAATCGTAACAGCAGATGACCCTATAACCGTTGTCTCTTCAGAAGTAACAAACGAAAGAGCTTCCGGGAGTTCAAACGTTCCATTTGTAAGAACTTTTTCTTGTTTCAATTGTAATATCCAACCTCCAGAAGCCCGTTCATCCATGATTTTCAATCCACCTGAAAATTGCCCAAATACACTTAATGGTTATTGGATATTTTATGTTGCCCAAAATCTACATACTGAGGAGCCGCTGAAAGATAAAGCTTTCCTTTTCTGTAATAAAAATAGATATCCGCTGTATTTTCGGAAAAGACACCTTCTGTATTCGCTGAATCAGAGTCAAAAACATATCCCTCAATATCAATAGGAACTTCTTTATAATTCTCTCCGATTTTTCCAGTGATTGTTTTCATTTCTGCGAGATCATTTTGACTCTCATTCTCTTTATAATAAACATGGACATCTATTTCCTTCAGCTTCGCAATCGTCAGACTGATATCATTTGACTGCTCAATTAACTTTGCATTCTCAAGATATTCAAAGTGCATAGTCAGTATCTTTTCGGGAATGACTTCTTGCAAGTCTGTTTCCAACTCAATAATCAATGTATCTCCAAGAACAAAATAATCTCCTAGATTGAGTGTGACTCGGTTTCCTGTTATCAGGATATCTTTGGCATCAACTTGATTTCCGTTGATCAAGATACGCTCAGGAATATTTAATTCTTGTGGTAGGTCTATACTAGTCTCCAATTTCTTATCTTCAAGAAAATTCCCAGTAACTTTCAATGTATTTCTGATAGTTATCTTATCGTTTCTTTCAACTTCAGCGATGGCCCCATAATCACTATCATTGACTTTTACATCAGCTGATGATGACACATTAGATGGAAGTTGTGTCATCGCGATAGCGTTTTCTTGAAAAAATGTACCTGTTGAAGAAGTAAATCCCCAATTTACTTCTGTAGAACCGAATTGACTGATGAGATCAGGTACAATGTGAGAAGAGCGACCGACACCTTCCAGATCATAGGTGAGACTTCTTTGAGACGCGTCCCATTGAATGATTAATGTACGCCATGTACCATCAGAGAGAAAGGTAGGTGCTACTGTTACGCCAGTATGCTCTCCGGAATAATTGTTGTTATTTGGTTTAGGAGTGACAAAGGCGACATGTCCATGTCCCTTATTATCGGCAGTTATTTCACGATCCATTCGATCAGAAGAGCCACTATTTTTATATGTGTCGAACTCAATCGAGAGTGCATTTGCGACATAAGGCTGTCCTGATCGAGTCGAATAAGAACCAATTCCCATACCTGGGGAACCGATAACTTGACTGGGATCATTAGCCATTCTAGAATCACCAGTCAATGTAAAAGTCATACCATCTCCTGCTTTATCTCGTTGATTTCCTAAATATAAATAACATTTAAATGTAAAATCTGAGCGTAAATCGATTTTATTGTTTGACCAAATAGCTCCTCTTTGAGACCTCTCTGCTGGATTCAGTTGCAATAGCTTCCCGTTTTCCAATATGGATGTGCTGGTGCCGATAGGTTGTTGAAAAATCTTATCAATAGAAATAATATTGGGATCATTAGGCAGCCCCACTCGATAAGTCGGGGCATTCTCTAATGGCTGTTTGATTAACTCTTCAGATTCTTCTTTGTCAGTGGTCTCTTTACTGTCAGTAGTACTTGAATTCTCACTGCTTTCTTGGATCTGGCTGGATTCTGTTAAACGATCGAGTGTCGAAGCCTCTTTGCTTTCTTCGACTCTTCTATTATCATTCACCAACTGATTCGATTCCAAAGAATACCCTATAATCGGAAAGATATTAGTCGCTAATAGACTGCTTAAAATGAGCGCGATTCTTCTCTTTTTCACTATATCTTTTCCTCCTGATCGTTGAATTCCCAGATGAACTGTTCTCGCAAGTAAACTAGTTATTAGGTGTATCTTCTAATGTCCAAACTAATTTAGTAGAATATTGTTGTGCTAACTTGACCGATGTACCAGGTACCGAAAGCTGTACCGCATCTTTATTTTCATTTTCATTCGCACCAAATCGATAGACCCAAGTCCCCACACCTGTTCCTGATTTAGCATTGATTGCTAACGTATTATTTCCTCCTGGTGTCAGCGTTAATTCAGAATTGACCGTTTCAGGTGTATATGTTGGATCAACCAAAGAAACAGCCTGTCCTTTCGTAAACTTCAGCTGTGCTCCAACTAGTTCGTCCCCACTGGCAGTTTTAAATTGTTCTGGTTGGGCTACACTTAATTTCCACCCAGATAGTGTTCCTCTTTTATCTGTCACTTGGACATATGTCGGTTTTTTAGAACCATCAGTCATTTCATCAGCAGATGCATAATACGTTTTATCTGCAGTAGAAATTTTTTGAGTCCCAAATTTGAATTTTGATCCATAATCAATCGATAATGCTCCTCCTGTTCCAGGACTTGGAGGGTCTACTGGATCGACAGGGACGTTGGGATCAGGATCTTCCGGATCAACTGGAGGAGTTATTCCCTCATCTCCTGCTTCAAATGTGATCGTTCCGTCTGTGTTATATTCCTTTGGGTATACTTCAGCTGCAGAGACAAAAGTCGCACTTACTGCCATACTGAATAACATCGTTGCTACTAATATAGTTTCTTTTTTCATCATTGCCATCCCTCTTTCTTTTTTTAATAAATATACAATCGATCCATAGCACATGTTTGCTTTACGGAACTTATGAGAGAGAAGAATATCGTCCCGTGTCTGCTCATATATGTCGATTAGTTGTTAGGTGATTATCAGTCCGTTTTGATTCTTATTTTTCTATTGCCGCTTGATGCAATTAAAATTAGAACTATAGCTGTCATAGTCTTTAAAATCATTTGTACGTCTCACACCCCCATCCATCAAATATGACTTGACTGTCAAGACTGCAATCAATAGTTATTATAAGTAAATAAAAAAGACATATTATATTATTTTTTGACAGTATCAGATAAAAAAAGAATAAACGCTTGCATCTAGTACTCCCTATGTTATGAACCAATTGATCAAATAAACATTCGCTAACTATTCTCCACAGCAAAAAAGCAGCATATCCACGATAAATGGATCTACTGCTCTTACTTATCCTTATATTTAACAGGGATTTTCTTTTACACATCGCTAATGCTGTCTCAATACGAAATGATCGTCATCGCTTGTTCAAATTCCTCTTGCAAATGTTGTGTTTGATAGTGCTGGAAAGCTGGATGATGGGCACGCAAGAGTACACGTAATTTCATAGGATCATAGCTGTCTAACAACTGTTCTTTCAAAACAAAATCACGAGTCAGTTGCCATTCATAATAATAACCGAATGGTCGACAACTATAAATTGCTCCATGGATCAACTGATCTTCGAACCGCCGATGCGTATGACCAAAAACTACTTGCTTGATATTTGAGTAATGGTCTAGTAATTTTCCGAATGATTCTGATCCTAAAAACGCATTTAATTTGTTCCAACGCTCATAAGGAGCAGATTGATACACGATAAATGCTCGTTTAGGGACGAAATGAGTGGATAAGATGACCTCAAGCTTTTTTGCTTCCAACTGGTCTAGCAAATTTTTTGCAGCTGCGAGCATTTCTGCATTGACCTCGAGATCTGTTTTCCCACGCTGGATGAACCGATCATACCAATACAAACGTTTCATTCGTACGATTGCATCGTAATCTTTCAATTCGGAAAACTGATAGTCGTACCAGCCATTCATCCCTAAAAGAACGGTCTGCTCATTTAAAGCAATATACCGTTCATTTAAAAAATGTGGGTCTGGAAAATGGTCCATCATCTGTTCATTGGTCACATCTGCCAACTCGTGATTGCCGAAATGAAAGGTCGTAGATAATCCTTTATTGACGAAAAATTCGACAACAGCTAGGCATCGATCTACTTTATTGGCCGTATCTCCGGCTAGATGAAGCCGAGTGATCTTGTGCTTTTGCAAAACTTGCCAAAGCTGCATCAGCTCTGATTCGCCGAATTTATTGATGTCCACATGTAAGTCGCTGATGATCGCCAATTTTCCCATTTTATCCCTCTAGTCTTTTCGAACAACTTGCAAGTTGCCTTTTCTCAAACCGCTTGGTCCTTTTAATTGTAAACTATTGTAAGTTGGTTCTAAAGCAAGTGTTGATGGATCATCCATGTAAAGTATTGCACTGTCTTTAATTTTGATTGGTCCAACTGGTGTATCAGCCACTACAGAATAAAGACTTAGATCTGTTTGTGTATCTTTTTTAACAATGATCAATCGAAATGCCGTGTCTAATTGGCAACTGACTTGGCTTTCTGCAAATGGACCGTCGCCGTTTTCGATATCTAATAAAAGTTGATCATCTGCTTCTAATTTATTTTTCAATACTTCTTGTGCTTCTTTTGTCACTTCTAATTTCATCTGTATCACCTCACGTCATAGAATAATCACTTTATTCATCAGATGCAACTAATTTGTCTGGTTTTAGCTGTTTCCTGTTTGTTGGAGAGCCAACCATTCGGATTTTGTGATTCCTCTTATCACTAAAGAAACCACTTCGCCATTTCTTCGCTCAGCATCTGGGATCAATCCTTCTTTTTTCATATGTAACTTCTCCATTACCCGCCCCGAATTGGAATTTCTCACGTCATGGGTAGCAAAGATCCTTACAAGATCTAATTTTTCGAAACCTAGTTTCAGCAAAGCAGCGGTAGCTTCAGGCATATAGCCATTTCCCCAATAGGCAGAATTGAGCGCATAACCGATTTCGGCAGTCCCATTGTGGTCATTCACACGGATATCTGTCGTTCCGATCAGTTTACCTGATTTTTTTAGTTCTATACCATATTTTCCTAAAGGATCCTTTATAAAGGATGTAGCAATAGTTGCTCTTGTTTCTGCTAATGATTGGTTTGCGGGAAAGAGGAACCGTGTCGTTACCTCATCACTTGCATATTCATATACATCCTCTGTATCTGCTAAAGTGACGGGTCGTAAAATAAGTCGTTCTGTTTCTATCCATTGATTTTCTGCCAGTACAAGGTCTGTTTTAATTTCTTCTCCCATCTAAATCCGCTTCTTTCGTTATTTTTTCTCTACTATAGCGAAGCAGGCTCCAAAAAGCAACCTGTTATTTGTCCAACCTTATCCATTCCTTAAATAACAAAGTATATTCTAAAAAATAAACATCCCTTAATAACTATTGGAAAAAGAATAACTTTTTGTTCACGGATTATTAACAACTCTTCGGTAAAGTAAACTTATCAAATAAAAAGACTTCTTTGGAGGAATCACTATGAAAGAATATATAAAAAGTATCTATTTTATCGAAGAAACACAAAACATCGAGGGTTCTTATATTGAAGTAAAAACACTTTTTGTCAATGAAGATAAAACAAAAGCATTGGATATCTATAAAAAATTAGCTGCAAAACAAACGAATAGTTTTGGATTGATATTAAGCGAGTATAAGATCAAAGCAGAAGAAAGTTATTTCTATCAATTATTAAAACGTTGGAGTAAGCTTCCTGCCGATTTTTATCGAAAAATGCAGATCATCAACTATCAGCCGCTTGCTGAGACACATGCGTGAATAAAGGTTGTGAAATTAGCGCTTTAACCTGTGTATTAAAGAAAAAAGATTTCCCAAACACATAAAAACCTACCGCTAAAAGTTAGCTGGAAAATCTAACTTTTAGCGGTAGGTTCAATTTTTTCGATTATTTTTGATTCTACTTAAATGCTTGATCCACATCTTCGATCATCAGTTTCATTGACTCTAAACCGCCCCCGCTTAAATACCAGACATCTGGTTCAAGGGAGATGATCTGCTGATTTTTACCAGCATTCGTTTGTGCTACCAGTTCATTGGCAGAAATATCATCTTTGCTGTCGTCTCCACCAATAGCTTTTGTTCGGTCTACCACAAATAAGATATCCGGATTTTTTTCTAGCACATATTCATAAGAAACACTTTGACCGTGAGTGGATGCTTCGATTTGATCATCCGTTTGTTCAAAGCCAAATAAATCATGGATGAAACCAAATCTAGAACCTGATCCGTAGGCTGACAATTGCCCTTCATTCACAAGTGTGACTAGTGCTTTTTTATCAGACGCTTCTGCTTTCTTTTTCGTCTGATCGATTGCATTGGATAATTCCTCTAATTGAGTTTTGGCTTCTTCTTGCTTCCCAAAGATTTCCCCTAAAGTAGTGACATTTTGCTGGAAAGATTCCCATGGCTTTTTCGCATCTAAAGAAAGGAAAATAGTCGGAGCGATTTGACTTAGATCTTTTTGAAAATCTCTTTGCCGGCCAGAAATGATGATCAGATCTGGCTGAAGCTGATTGATTTTTTCTAAGTCTGGTTCTTTGATCCCACCTGCTGATTCCACTTTTTTATAGGAGGAAAGATACTCAGGAAGGCTGCTCGTAGCTGCTCCAACTACCTTATCTCCAACACCAAGAGCATCCATCGTATCTAAAGAACCATTGTCGAATACGACGACTTTTTCAGGATTCTTTGGCACCTCGATTTGATCGCCATTACTGTCTTTTATCGTTAATGCTGTTTCAGCTTGCGTACTGCTTTTCTTTGTATCTGCCTGACTGGTGTTGTTACTATTTCCACATGCTGCTAAACCAAATGATGCTAGAATCAAGATACCTACTACTAATTTTTTCATCTCTTCTCTCCTAATGTTAGTTTTAGAAATAAAGACAGAATCTGCGGCCTTCAATCTCACAAATCCGTATGTCCATTTCGTACAATTCATCCAATACATCTTTTTTTATCATTTCTTGGGTCGTTCCTTGCGTAAATAACTGTCCATCTTTCATTGCAACAATCTCGTCTGCATAACTTGCAGCAAAGTTGATATCATGAAGAACGATAACAATCGTTTTCCCAATTTCTTGTACTAACTTTTTTAAGATCTGCATGATTTGAACAGCAAAATTCATATCTAGATTGTTCAAAGGTTCATCCAGTAAAATATAATCCGTGTCTTGCGCTAGTACCATTGCAATATACGCACGTTGGAGTTGACCTCCTGAAAGAGTGTCAATCGATTGATCTGCTATTTCTTCTAACCCGAGGTGTTCCAGTGATTCCTGAACGATTTTTTGATCTTTTGTCGTCAATTTTCCTTTCGTATAAGGAAATCGTCCAAATTCTACTAATTCTTTCACAGTAATTTGGACATTTATTTCATTCGATTGTCGTAGGATCGATAATTTTTTGGCTAATTCATTGGATTTCCAAGCCTTTACTTCGTTATGGTCTAAATAGATTTCACCTGTATCTTTTGGTATCAAACGACTGATCATCGACAACACCGTTGACTTTCCAGCACCATTTGGACCGATAAAAGCAGTCAACTTCTTTTCAGGAATCGTTAACTGTACATCTTTGACCACTGATTTTCCATGGTACAGTTTATTGACCTTTTGTAAATCGATCATAAGATACTCTTCCTTTCGCGAATCAATTTTGTGACAAAATAAATTCCTCCGACAAATTCAACAACGACACTCACTGTTGTATTCCAGCCGAAAATCTGCTCTACTGCGAGCTGTCCGCCTGTCAGAAACAGCATAGCTACCAGAAAGCTTCCGATAAATAGCTGACCATGACGATAAGTAGAAAATACACGGTAACTGACATTTGCGACAATAAACCCTAAAAAAGTAACTGGACCCACAAGAGCCGTTGATGTCCCTGTCAAAAGACTGACACAACATAAAATCAAAAATTCAAAACGATCTGTGTCTATCCCAAGGTTTACAGCTTGTTCATTCCCAAGATGGAAAACGTCTAGCACATGTCGATATCGAAATAACAGGAACCAGCAGCCGATAATGATCAAAGAAGCAGGCAAAAGATACTGGCTTTGGATATTGCCAAAACTTGCAAATAATCTCCCTTGAAGCAAATCATATTCATTCGGATCCATGATGACTTGTAAAAAGGTACTGACACTACCAAAAAGCGTGCCTAAAATCATCCCTGACATCAGTAACAAAAAAAGATTTGCTTTCATTTTTTTCAAAAGAAAGAAAAATAACAACAGACTCAACCCGACCATCAGCCCAACGTTCAATAAGAAAAAACCTGTACCTGTCTGCTGAAGCATCGTCACTCCTCCGATAAAGAAGAAAAGGACCGTTTGGACAAGGACATATAACGACTCAAGTCCCAATACGGAAGGAGTCAAAAACTGGTTATGCGTAATTGTCTGAAAGCTGATCGTAGCACTGCTGACAGCTAGCGAGACAAGGATAAATGCAAAAATTTTCTTACTCCTCAATGCCCACGCAAAATGCCAGTTTCCATATGTATGGATCGTCAAGTACACTCCCGTAACAAATAGAACTAGAACAAGCATACCAATAAAAATAGACGGCTTTTTAAGCATATCGTCGCCCCCTTATCAGAAGATAAAGGAAGATAGCCCCACCGATGATTCCAACGATCACACTGACTGGTATTTCATAAGGAAAAATCAACACACGAGCGACAAGATCGCAAAATACTAAGAACAAACTACCTGCTAAAGCAGTTACGCCAATGATTTTGTGCACTTGATCTCCATATATTTTAGAGACAAGATTCGGAATGATCACTCCGATAAAAGGAATGCTTCCTACCATGATCAACATGACTGCACTAGCCCATGAAACCAAGCCAATACCTAAAAGCTGCATCTTCTGGTAATCTATTCCCAAATTTACTGCAAACGATTCGCCCAGACCAATGATCGTAAATCGGTAAGCAAATAGCCAAACCAAGAACAACAATGGAACAACAGCATACAATAACTCATAATTTCCTCGTATCACAGTCGCAAAATTCCCTTGAAGCCATGAAGTCATATTTTGTACCAACTGGAATTGATAAGCAAAAAAAGTAGCAACTGAACCAATGATATTCCCTAACATGACCCCAATCAACGGAAGCATCAATTGATTTTTCTGGGAGAACAATCGCGTAAGGGATAAAAAAAGCAATGTTCCTGCGAAAGCAAAGCAAAATGCAGTCAAGGATCGGACGATCAAGGATGCACCAGGTAGGAAAATCATGGCCACTAAAATACCTAAACGCGCACTATCCATCGTGCCCGCAGTCGTCGGTGAAACAAATTTATTTTGGGTCAAATGTTGCATAATCAACCCACAAATACTACTGGTCGCTCCCACAAGGATCAAACAAATCGTTCGCGGCAAACGAGTCGCTAGCAAGATTTGTAAGCTTTGCCCATCTAACTGGAGCAGTTCTGACAATTGTACATTCGATACTCCGATGAACAATGAAATACTACTTAAAATAACTAATAATGCTACTAGTCGTCCGTAGCGCATCCAATCCACCTTTCTAATTGAGAATGATTTTCATTCTTATTTTAAGTGAATCGTTGAACAAAAGCAACCGCTTTTTCATATGTTTTAGGTATTATTGGGAATATGCTATAATCGTAAGAAAGACAAAGAGAAGAAGGAGGGTATTTTTTATGGCACAAGATGATGTAAAAAGCCATTTGGATAAGGGACTTTATGGTACACCTTTAGTGAACCCTGAAGAACAGCATAAATATTTAGGGACATTCAGGGAACGCTGCTATCTTAGTATGACTGTTGCTGAAATGATCCAACCAAAAAACAAAGAGAACTTTTTAAAAGAACTCAAAAAACATCCAGATGCTTCCATACTCTTGAATGGGGCTCTACCCCTTTCTGTCCAAAACCAATATATCCAGCTAGCAACGAAAAACAATAGCCGTTTCACTGTAGTCAACGATCACGTCACTGCAAATCCTGAGGAATTCGGATTGCTCTTAACAGCAAAAGAAGCAGTAAATGAACCTGTGATCGATATCGAAAAAAAATACCCAGAAGAAAACTCTTCGCCAGCTGAAAAAGAAAAACCAAAAAAGAAAAAAAGCTTCTGGAATCGTTTATTTTAAAACGAAAAAACACATAAATTTTTACATGCAAAAAAGCTTTTGAACAGATTGACATCAAATAGGACAATCTGTCAAAAGCTTTTTCGTTTAAAATACTTCAGGATATAACAATTTCAATACATTCATCGTCAATCTTCTGCCTTTTCCTGCAAAAGGATAAACATGCATATGCATCGCTGGATTGAAATTTGCTTCGATGATCCCGTATGCTTTTTTATCGGTTGTAGGATCGATTTCTTTATCTGGTATGATCAAATCAATACCACTGATTTTAGCTCCTAGTGCTTCTACCGCAGAAACGGCGATTTTTTTGTAAGCTTCAGAAAATTCATCCGTCATATCGATCGAATCACCGCCCGTACTGATATTTGAGTTCTCCCTTAGATAAACAATTTGATTGGCTTGGGGAACTGATTCGATCGTTAACCCTTGTTCTTTCAACATCAATTGTTCTAATTCGCCTAATTGGATCAATTCCAACGGTGCACGATGATTCGTTCCACGCAAAGGGTCACTATTTTTTTCTTCAACAAGTTCTTTCACTGTTCGGATACCGTCACCAATAACATTAGCAGGGACTCGCAACATGATGGCTTGGACTTCTCCATCAATTACAAAGAAACGATATTCCGTTCCCGGCATAAATTCTTCTACTAAAACCGAGCTGTCTTCACGAAAAGCAATCGCCAATCCTGCTTGATAATCCTCCAGATCAGCCCCTTCCTTGAAAATCGTGATACCTAACCCGTAATTTGTGGACTTAGGTTTGATCACAAAGGCCTGATCGGCAAATCTTGGATAAGCTTTTACGGCTTCTTCCATGGATGAAAATTCTGCGCCTCCTGGTACTCGGAACCCAGTTTCTTTTAAAACTTTTTTCGTTACTGTTTTGTTTTCCATGATAAGCGGAACGATATAGCTGTCCTTACTTGTCATGTTTGCATTTTTCACATATTCTACATGGTCTTGGAATTGCAGACGCAAAAATTGATCCGACTCATCTAATACTTTGACTTGGACACCTTTTTGGATGGCATCGAACATAAATATCTGAGTAGAAAGTTCCATTTCGCGAAAACCGGCCAACTGATAGGGACGTTCATGACTTTCTTTATAATATTGATGCCCCAATGCCACAGCAACTTCTTGCTGGCTCGATAGCTGTGCTTCTTGATAGAGTTTCGCTGCTAACGTTTGTTCGGGATGATCCATTTGTGTCAATGCATCCTCCACTAAATAAAGAGAATCCAACCAATCCAATTCAACCAGCATTTGCTTCATCCCTTCAAGGATTTCTTTACCTTCTTGATGAAATTCAGTCTGATGTGATGGTTGTTCTAGTGCTACTTTGTTATTTCGAGTCGTACCTTCTGCCACCCATTGGTCACTGTCTTCTTTTTCTTCTGTCCATAGCATATACATCAGGAATAATTGTAAGAAACGAACTTGTTCCGGATTGATTCCCAGCCTTGCGTAAGGGTTCAGATCGATATTCCGCAATTCAATATAACGAACGCCTGTTTTTGCCAGATCTGCGACTTTCTTTCCGCCTCGGAAACGAAGCGGTGTATAAAATTCTTTCTCCTCCGAAAGTTTCCCTTCTTCGATCATTCGCTCAATATCTGCTAAATACTGTTTCATGGAAGCATAGGAAACTTTCACATTTGGATGATTCGTGTAGCCTAGCGCACTGTTTCGAATACTGCGAACAGGTTCTTGCGGGTGTGATTCATTTATAAAATAGTTCTTCTCACTCATCGGTGAAGCACCAAATAAATAAGTGATCATCCAGCGATAGCGTAAAAAATTTCTCGCTGTTTTCAAATAAAGTTCTGTTTTGAATTCAGAAAAATCCTGAAATTCTTCCTGATGGCTGAACAATGTTCTTAACAATTCGTCACCAAATTCAAAATTGAAATGGATGCCGCTTACCATTTGTTTTCGCTTCCCGTATTCTTTTGCTAAATAACGTCGATACAAGACATCTTCGAAATTTTTTAATTTTGCAATAATGATTTCTTCGTCTTTTTCCGGTAAGGCAGGTGGCATACTTAATGGCCAGATCATCTCTTCTTTCGGTATAGAACGAGCAGTCACATCATAAACAGCAGCCAGATACTGAAATAATTCGGGAATAGAATCGGTAACAGGGGTGATCATCTCTGTTTGTGTTTCGCTAAAATCTGTTTGGATATAGGGGTGATAAGATCGATCGCCAAAGATTGCTGGATGATCGGTTTTTGCTAGATTTCCTGCAAGATCAACCCGCTGTCCTTCCCGTTCTATACCAAATCGAGCTTGGTCGATAAAAGGGCGCGCATTGTCATGCAATAATAATTGCTTAAAATTCATCATTAAGTGACCTCCAATTCATATGAATCTAATTATAATCAAAAAGTCTAAGAAAAAGAACGAAATTGTTTGAGAACCGCTTACAAATAAGTATAAAAATGAAGGCATCAAAAACACAGCTATGTTAAAAACAATCATTCAAACAAGGAGCTGCAACTTTTGTCACAGCTCCTGCTTTTTAGACATAGGTTATTCTTCTTTTAGCAATCCTTTGAATAATCCAACGACAAAATCGTTTGGATCAAACGGCTCCAAGTCATCGATGCCTTCACCCAACCCAACCAATTTCACTGGTAAATGCAATTCATTACGGATAGCAAGTACGATACCGCCTTTTGCTGTACCATCTAATTTTGTCAAAACAAGACCGGTCACATCTGTTGTTTCTTTGAATTGTTTTGCTTGAACCATCGCGTTTTGACCAGTTGTTGCATCTAATACAAGTAGTGTTTCTTGGGGTGCTTCTGGTAATTCCCGCTGGATTACTCGTTTTATTTTTTCTAGTTCGTTCATCAAGTTCACTTTATTTTGCAGTCGGCCTGCAGTATCAACTAGTAAAACATCTGCCTGCTCTGTCTTTGCTCTTTCCAAAGCATCGAATACGACAGCTGCTGGATCGCCGCCTGCATTGCCACGAACAACTTCAACACCAGCGCGTTCGCCCCAGACAACTAATTGGTCGATTGCTCCAGCACGGAAGGTATCTGCTGCTGCCATCAATACTTTTTTACCTTCGTTTTTGAACTGATGGGCAAGTTTACCAATACTTGTTGTTTTCCCTACACCATTGACGCCGACAAACAAAATAACTGTTAGTCCGTCTTCTTGGATATTTAGTTCATTTACTTCATTGATTCCTTCCGCTTCATAGAGATCCACAAGTTTCTCGATGATCGCATTTTGGACTTCTGCCGATTTTTTCGCATTTCTGAGTTTCACTTCTTGACGTAACGCTTCGGTGATTCGTATCGCTGTTTCAAAACCTACATCTGCCCCGATAAGTGTTTCTTCTAATTCTTCAAAAAAGTCTTCATCGACTGTTCGAAAATTGGCAAACAGCTCATTCATCCGTTCACCAAATGTTTTACGCGTCTTTTCTAAACCCTTGTCGTACTTCTCCTGTACTTCAACTTCTTCCGTTTTCTCTTCGCCAGTAAAAGCACGCTTGATTTTATCAAAAAATCCCATTTGACTCCCCCCTACTCTAATACAAATTTTTGGATCACTTTGGCTACGCCATTTTCTTCATTGCTGGCTGTCACAAAATCTGCTGCTTCTTTGACGAAAGGCACAGCATTCTCCATCGCTACGCCTAGACCAGCGTATTGGATCATCGGTAAATCATTTTCTTCATCACCGATTGCCATGATTTCTTCTTGTTTCAAACCAAGATCTTTTGCCAATAAAGAAATACCATAAGCTTTTGTGACACCTTTTGGCATAAATTCCAAAAGCATACTTCTCGTTTTGATGATCTCATACATTTCATGGAATTCTGCTGGTATTTCTTTGATTTTAGGATCTAATTCTTCTTGGTCATAAGCGATTACTGCCTTATTAAGCACAAATTCATCTGTAATATCGCTTATATCCGCTGGTTGGAATTGCAGCAGCTTATTCAACACATTGTACAAGGATTGCTTTCTTGGGGCACTAGGCAGCTGTAAAACCACATTGTCAGACAAAACATCTAGTGGCAGATCCAATTGCTGAGCCAATTTGTATAAGCGTTGGATATCTGATACTTCCATCACTTTCTTTTCCATGATTTCACCAGTATCGTTTTTTTGTACCAAACCGCCGTTGAAAGTGATGCTGTAATCACCCTCATCTACCAGCCCTAATTCTTGCAGATAATGCGCCATTGCAGCTAAGGGGCGTCCTGTACATAGAACGATCTTGACCCCTTGCTGTTTTGCTTGTGCTAATGCTTGTTTATTCTCATCTGAAATCAGCTTTTGTTCATTTAATAATGTACCATCCAAATCGATTGCTACTAATTTGATCATTTTCGTTCCTACACTTTCGTTTCGTTGATTTTCGCCTCTTCATTGATATCTTCCATCCGTACAGAAACGATTTTTGATACACCGGATTCCTGCATCGTCACTCCGTACAGTACATCTGCTGCGACCATCGTTCCTTTGCGGTGTGTGACTACGATAAATTGTGTGTCATCTTGGAAGTCGCTTAAGTAACGACCAAAACGTTTCACATTTGCTTCATCTAACGCTGCTTCTACCTCATCTAAGATACAAAATGGAACAGGACAGACACGGATAATAGAAAAGAGCAGCGCAATGGCTGTAAGTGCTCGTTCTCCTCCGGAAAGCAAACTTAAACTTTGCAGTTTCTTGCCAGGAGGTTGTACTTCAATCTCAATACCTGTTTTCAGCAGATCCGTTGGTTCTGTCAATACTAATTCAGCTTTACCGCCGCCAAACATATTAGGAAAGACAATTTTGAATTCTTGACGGATAGCTTCAAATACTTCTTTGAATCTTGTCCGCACTTCATCATCCATCTCATCCATCGTTTCAAACAACTGGTTTTTCGCTGCTAACAGATCATCTCGCTGTGTTGCTAAGAAGGTATGTCTTTCACTGACTTGTTCATATTGTTCGATTGAATTTAAGTTTACTGGTCCTAGCTTTTCAATTTGTTCTTTTAAGGAGGCAACCTTTATTCTGCTGTCTTCGATATCGGTTATTTCTTGATAGTCATGGGAAGCTTTCTCAAATGTCAGCTGATATTCTGACTGCAGATAGGTCAAATGATTATCTAAAATCATTTCAGCTCGGTCTTTTTGGACTTCTAATTTGGATTGTTCCGACAGTCGTGCTTTTTGCTCACGATTACGCTCTGCCAAGACTGCTTCAAGCTCATCGATTTCCCTCTGCCTTCTATCTCGCTGCTCTTTGGCTTTTGCCAACTCAGCTTTCAATGTTTCTCGCTGAGCAGATAATTCGTCAATTTGTTTTTCCAAACTTTCTTCTGTGACTTCATGATCAGAAAAGTCTGCTGTCAATGTCGCCAACTGTTTTTCTATCGCTTCTTGACGTTCGATTGCCTCTGCTTTTTGGACCCGGGCACCGCGGAGCTGGATCTGCAGATGATTAAACTGCTCTTTCAAGACAGCAAGATCTGCTTGTTCTTGTGCTTTTTGACTTTGCACTTGTGCTCTTCTGGCTTCCATCTGGTCACTTTCTTGACTTAAAGATTTGATCTCTTCGTCGATTTGTTGACGTTGCGTTTCAAGATCTGTTTGTTTGTCTTTCAACTCGTTCGTTTGTTTTTCGTAATCTTCGATAAACTGCTGTAGCTCACGTGTCTCAAAAGTTGAGATTTGCTTTTCTTTTTCAAAACGTTCAAGTTCGTTTATGATGTTTTGCAACTGATTTGTCGCTTCTTGTTCTTCGAAACGTAATTGTTCGCCTCGTGTACGCAAAACTTCTTGTTCTTCGGCTAAACGAGCTGTTTCTTGCTGCAGCTCCTGAACTTTCTTTTCTTGCACTTGGAGTTGCTTATCTGCTTCTTCGAATTCACTAGTCAACTGTTTCAATTCTTGGTTTTGTACAAACAAACTGCCTTGGTTTCCTCGTTTGTTCGCTCCACCTGTCATGGATCCTCCGGCATTCATCACGTCGCCTTCTAAGGAAACCACTCGGTATTGATAGCGGATCGTTTGCGCGATCGCATTGGCACTAGTTAAGTCTTTTGCTAAAAGGATCGTTCCTAACAGGTTTTGAACCACTGTTTGAATTTGATCAGGATAAGCAACTTGTTCACTGGCAATCCCTATAAACCCTTCTATAGCTGCTGCTTGTGTCAATATATGAGCTGGTAACTGTCTTGGTTTGATTGTCGTCAGCGGAAGGAATGTTGCTCTTCCTCCTCTTTGCTGTTTCAAATACGTGATGGCTTGCCGAGCATCTTTTTCATTTTCAACGATGACATGTTGAGCTGCTCCACCTAAAGCTGTTTCAATGGCTAACGTGAAATCTGCAGGGACGTCGATCAGTTCAGCCACTGCTCCGACAATACCGGAAAGCTGCTGTTTATGCTGCAAGACCAATCGAACGCCTTGGTAAAAACCAAAATAGTTTTCTTGGATTTCTTGAAGGCTTTTCTGACGAGCACGCAGCTGCTGGACTTGATTCATCAATTGATACATTTTAGGCTGTTCTTTTGCTAATGCTTCTTGGAACTTTTTCCCGTTTCGTTGGATCAGTTCTAACTTCTCTTTTGTTTCAGTTAAAGATGATTTTAGCTGTGCCTGCTTTTGTGTCAATTCTTCTTTTTGTAAGATCAATCGATCTACTGATGCTTCTACTTCCGATTGCTTGGCTAACGTCTGCTTGCTTTTTGCTGTTTCTTGTACATATTGACGTTCCAGATACTTCAGTTCGTTTCCTACAGCTGCTTGTTCTTGCATCAAATCAACATATTGATCTCTTAATTCTGCCAATAATTCTTTCGTTGATTTTTGGTATTTTTCTAATTCTTGCTGTGTTTTTATGAGATTTGCTTCAGCTTTTTGGATCTCTGTTTCTTTTTCTGCTGCTTCTTTCATCAAGCTTTCTTGAAGCTTTTCAAAATGTTTAACCTTTTTTTGTGCTTCTGCTAATGAAGTTTGATATTCTTGCGAGCTTTTTTGTGTATGCTTTGTCCGCTCCTGCAAAACATCTTTTTGTCCTTCTGTCTGCTTCAGTTTTTCCGAAAGATCTAATAATACTTGCTGATTTTTTTCAATCAGACGGTCGGCTTGCGCATTTTCTTTACGCTGCTTCGCCAAAATGGATTCTTGTTCTTGGATCGACTCAGATAGTTTGCCTAATTCTAGATTGAATTTCGCAAGCTGTGCTTGTTTGTTGTCCCAATCTTTTTTTGCTGTCTTGATTTCAGCAACCATCAAAGAAACATCGGTTTGAGTCAGTGTTTCTTTTAGCCGTAAAAACTCCTTTGCTGCCTCACTCTGAGCGGCCAAAGGAGTTAACTGTTCTTCCAATTCATGGATGATGTCTTGGACGCGGCTGAGGTTGTCTTCTGTTTCAAAAAGCTTTTGTTCTGCTTTCTTTTTCCGCTGCTTGTATTTCAACACACCAGCTGCTTCTTCAAAGATCCCACGACGGTCTTCCGGTTTACTACTGAAAATCGCTTCTACTTTT
Organism: Enterococcus sp. ZQ21; assembly: GCF_030053755.1. Taxonomy (NCBI): domain Bacteria; kingdom Bacillati; phylum Bacillota; class Bacilli; order Lactobacillales; family Enterococcaceae; genus Enterococcus; species Enterococcus sp. ZQ21. The sequence continues at coordinate 109,132 of NZ_CP125658.1, read as the reverse complement.
CCTTGAGAAATGATTGAGAACGATTCTTTTCCTAATCCAGAATCTAAGAACAATTCTTGGATATCTTTTAATCTGCAGCTTTGTTTATTGATGAAAAACTCGCTTTCCCCAGTCCGTCGATAACGGCGGGTTACACTGATCTCATTGTACTCCAATGGCAGATAATGATCACTATTGTCTAAAATCACTGTGACTTCTGCAATATTCAGCTGCTTACGGGTATCGGAACCGGCAAAGATGATATCCGGCATTTTTCCGCCTCGCAAACTTTTAGCAGATTGTTCTCCTAATACCCAGCGGATAGCTTCTGTAATATTGCTTTTTCCGCTGCCATTTGGTCCAACCACTGCTGTGACGCTGTTTTCAAAATCAATGACTGTCTTGTCTGCAAATGATTTAAAACCGGCTATTTCAATTCGTTTCAAATACAAAGCTTTCCCTCACTTACTTTTACAGTGCTGCCAATGCATTTTCCGCCGCAGCTTGTTCTGCTAATTTTTTCGATTTTCCTTGTCCAGTGCCAATCAATTGATCATCTACGTAAACTTCGATCCAAAATACTCGTTCATGAGCTGGACCTTCTTCATTGATCAATCGGTATTCGATCGATACATCACCTGATTTTTGCAAGACTTCTTGCAATTTTGTTTTATGATCCATCTCATGTGAAAAAGCACCTGCTTTGACTTTAGGAAAAATCACTTTTTCGATGAACGCATGGGTCGTGTCGAATCCTTGGTCAAGATATAACGCGCCTAAAAAAGCTTCGAATAGGTCGCAAAGCAATGCTGGTCGCGTACGTCCTCCTGAATTCTCTTCTCCCTTGCCCAACAGAACATATTGATCAAAGTGACATTCTTTGGCAAATTTCGATAAGCTGTCTTCGCGAACGATCGCTGCTCGTGTTTTTGTCAATTTTCCTTCTGGCAAATGAGGATATAAACGGAATAAATACTGAGAAACCATCAATTCTAAAACGGCATCTCCTAAAAATTCAAGTCGTTCATTATCCGATAATTGCAGATTGCGATGCTCATTCACATAGGATGAATGGGTAAAAGCTTGTTCAAGCAAATTTAGATCGTGAAAAACGATGTTATAATTTTCTTTTAGTTCTTTTGTCAGCTGGTTGTCCATTTTCCACATTCCTTTTATGGATATTTTTTCGATACTTCCTTATTATACTGGTTTTTTGTTAAATTTGAAATGGTTCGGGTAAAAGGTAAGTAAAGCTTTAATAATCCTAGTGATTGACGAGAGGTTGTGAAAAAGCCGTTTAGTTCGGAGTATTAGAGAAATAAACAAAAAGACAGCTTCTCATATTTTGCCGTTTCTTGAACGAATACCGTGGAATAGCTGATTGAACACTGTTCATACAAAAAAAGGATGTGACACGACTATTGTCACATTCCTTTTTTTGTACAATCCCTTATTCTCGTATGTTTTCAATGACTTCTTGGACGGGTCCTAGCTGAACCTCTGAAACATGAATGCTCAATAGAAGAAACACCGTTAGTAACACTTGAAAAAGGAGCGAAATGAACACACACCATTTTATCCATCGTGGGTGAATCTTTGGCTGATGACTTTTCAATAAAACGATTGAAAAAAACAGTCCAATCACTGGTAAACTATCAGATAAAACCAACAGAATGAACACATAAATAAGGTTTATTGGATTGATTTCTTCCATTCATTCATGTCCAACACATAATCGAATTCTGCTGCCAATGTTGGATCATGGGTGACCACAAGGACCGTAGCTCCTTTTGCATTCAGTTCTTGTAATGCTTGAAGGACGATTCCTTTGTTCTTTTGATCAAGAGAGGCTGTTGGCTCATCTGCAAAGATGATCTTTGGTTCTTTCAAAAATAAACGAGCAAGAGCAACTCGCTGCTGTTCTCCTCCGCTTAAGAGAAATATTTTTTGTCTATCAAATGGTCTACCTGAAATTTTTCGAGGGATTCTTTGATTTTCTGCTCCTCTTTTGAGACCAAGGTCAAGTAATCGTCTGGTACATTTCCTGCTGATTTTCTTCACCACTCGCTGCTTCGATGATGATCGATGAATGGATTTCTGGAATCGCTGATTTGATCATTTCGGTTCCAGCAAAAGAAATAGCATATAAAAAAACTGGTGACTGTGAATAGAAAAAAGAAGCGATAGATTTTTTTCATCGTTTAGAAGAAAGAAGCGGCTGGATCAGCCGCACTAACGGCATTGATTGGTGCGATCCAGCTGCTCAAGGCAATAAGTGTACATGAACTTGCTATCATCTTTTTCACATTTCTCTTCATTTGTATCCGCTCCCTTTTTTGAGTGCCTAAAGTGTCTCACGAGTGACTATTGAAACATACTTGAACAAGCAAAGGCGACAGTCGTTCGGTCCCCCTTTTTTTATTTTAAAAAGAGATAAGTGTGAACCTTCTCTTTTATTAACTACACGAAAAATTCCCATCAATTTAAAATAACAATAATTTTTATTCAACTTAAATTAAATAACGCAGATTTTATACATTTTCCTTCTTTAAAATCTATTTAAATTATATATAATAACACATTTATGATCAACGTGTTTTTGAAATAAAGTTTTAAAAAACTACATTTATTTTTATTTGCTATCAAAAATAACGATAATTAAAAAAACCGAAAAAGGACATCGCCCTTTTTCGGTCATTTTTATTGATTATGAACGTGAATCTGCTGTAACAGAAACATTTGCCCATGGGTTTGGTACATCATAAGACCAATCCCAGTCTTTGACGCGGTCGTTCACTGGCAATACTTCGTTACGGAACAACGTTGGAATCGCAAATGCTTCTTCAAACGCATACTGTTGCCATTTTTGATAGGCTTCTTTCAAATAGTCTTCATCAAATGCTTGGCTTGAACTGATATCGTTGATCAATTTTGTATTTTCTTCTGATTCATAACGAGTGTAGTTGAATGCTGCATTCGGTCCCCATAGTCCACTTGGATTTGGATCAGTTCCTGTATTCCAAGCAGCTTGGTAAACATCGATTTCAGGATCATCGTTTTCTAATTTATCGTAGAAAGAGTTGAATTCAATCAGACGACCTGTTGTGTATTGGACATCCAAACCGATTTCTTTCCATTGTTGGATATAGTAATCTGCCAATGGTTGCGCTGTTTCTCCACCAGACATCGAAGCAAAGTTGATGGTTAATTTGTTTCCATCTTTGTCTTCTCTTAACCCATCGTCGTCCACATCTTTGTAGCCGGCATCATCCAATAGTTTTTTCGCTTTGTCTAAATCTTGCGTGAATCCTTTCAATTCATCATCATGATAAGATTGGAATACTGGAGGGATCAATGAAGTGGCATTGCTTCTTAATCCTGCATAGAAACGTTCGCCTACTGCATCATTGTCTAAAGCATAGCCCATTGCTTGACGTAATGATTTATCTGCCATTTTTGAATCCGGGTTGTATTCTACACTCTTTGTTTCCGCGTTCCATTTACCTAGTTTAAATCCTAGATAAGTATAAGATGTTTGTTCACGACCTAAATTTGTATAGCCGGAAATTTCTTTATACGTATCATATGTGTCTGTTGGCATTTGGAAAATCATATCGTATAATTTAGAGTTCAATGCTTCAGTTGCACTGGCTGTTGGTACAGATTTCATCGTGATTTTTTTCAGTTTAGGCGTACCATTCCAGTAATGCTCATTTGGCAAGTATTCCACAGATTCTCCAGCTACGATGTTGCTCATGTAGTACGGTCCGAAAGTTACTGGGTTTTTACGTACTTGATCGCTAGATTCCATATCTTTGATTGCTATACCTTCCAATGTATGTTTCGGTGCTGCATAAGACCAAATCCCGCCACCAGCTTGCAGCATGCTTGGGTTTACATCTTTATATTCGATCTCAACTGTTTTGTCATCCACTTTTTTGATACCAGAGATCGTATCGGCACTTCCATCATGATACTCTTCCATCCCTACGATATTACGGAACGTATCGTCGTATCGGATACCAGTGTAATCTTTATGACCGATGATCTCATATGGGAAAATCACGTCATCAGCTGTTACGTCTTCACCATCTGACCATTTGACATTGTCTTTTATTTTGATTGTTGCTTTCTTCGTATCTTGATCTAGGTCAAGCGTAGCTGCTCCATCATCGGTGATTCGGAAATCATCGTTACTTGCAAATAACGCTTCATGAGAAGGAGCCATGAAAGCTGCATCAAAAGAATCTTGATAAAACTCCCACTGGAACAATCCTTTGAACTGACTGTCCGTTGCGACCGCAGCTTCTAATTCACCGTCTTCGATTGCATCATCATTGTTTTTTGTTGCGATTGGAAAAGTTAATTCCTCTTTGTTATTGCTGTTGCCTCCAGAGTTATTTCCAGAAGTATCTGTACCTCCGCCCCCGCATGCTGCAAGAACAACAGCAGACATCAGCGTTGCAAATCCAAAAATCGTTTTCTTCATTCCTATTTCCCCCTTCGCTTCTATAACTAGCCTAACCGTTGGCGTGCATCTGCAGAACGCTTGAATGCCTGTCCAACATAATTGATACTCAACATCAAAACTAAAATGAGGATTGATGCGGGTAACCAGATCCATTGCCGATTCACTAAGACTTCTCCATTACTTGCATAACCGATCAGTGTACCTAAACTAGGTACATTTGCCGGCAAACCGAAACCTAAGAAAGTCAAAGTTGTCTCGATACCGATGTTTGCCGCAAAGTTCATTGTCAAGTTCGTAATGATCAATGAACTTAGATTCGGCATAATTTCGCGGAACATGATTTTAAAATCACTTGTTCCCATTGTTTTTGAGGCACTGACATAATCTCTTCTTGCTTCAGATAATGTCTTGCTTCGGAATAATCGGGCTTTAGCTACCCAATAAAATGCACTCATGATGAAAATAAAGGACCAGACATTGTATCTGGAAATAATCGAAACGAAGACGATGATGATCAACATAATCGGTAGAATCATGATAAAATCAACAATTCGCATCAAGATGTTGTCAATGATCCCTCCGTAGTAGCCAGAGATGATCCCTAATCCAACCCCGATGATCGAAGTAAGGATCGTGATCGCAAATCCGATCGTGACAGAGTTTCTAGCACCTATGATCAATTGACCTAATACATCACGTCCGCCTTCATCTGCTCCCAGAATGAACTTTTGTCCTTGTGTCGAAACTGCTCCTGGGGCAGCATATTTGTCAAAAATACTAACATACATCACTTTATCTTGATCGGTCAGCATCGCACCGATAAAAATCACTAATAATAAAACCACTAGCAAACCTAATGAAAAAATAGCGATTTTATCTTTTTTAAATTCTCGAGCAATCATTCGTATCCCCATAGGAGGGATACTTTCTTGAACTGCTGTATTGTTTTTTTCACTCATCGATCCATTCTCCTTTCTGATTGGTTTTATTGAATCCGAATACGCGGGTCAACGATACTCATAATAATATCTGACAGTAACGTCCCCACTAGCGTCGCGATTCCTAAAATCAATACTAAGGATGTGATCACGGTGTAGTCTCGTTGACCAATAGAGTCAATAAATAGTTTCCCGACTCCTGGATAGCCAAAAATCTTTTCGATAACTACAGAACCAGCAATCAACGAAGTGATTTCATACCCCATTTGCGAAGCCATCGGCAATGCTGCATTCCGGAAGATATGTCTACTGAATACTTTATTCGTCGGTACCCCTTTGGAACGGGCTGTTCTGACAAAATCAAGCGACTTCGAATCGATTACTTCGCTTCGCAGATATTGGATCGTAACGGCAGTCGCCAGAAATGCTTGGGTAATCGATGGTAGCAGAATATATTTCAAGCGATCTATCCACTGAGTGATAAATCCCCCTTGCAAACCTAGTGTTTGAGAACCGCTTGTTGGGAACCAGCCTAAACGATAACCAAAAACAAACAGCATGATCAAGCCGAAGATGAATAACGGAACAGCAAAACTAAAGAAGTTATAAATCACGACGATCTTATCCAAGATCGAATTTTGATACCGGCCTGCTAGCATCCCTAGAGGCACAGCAATCAAATAAGTAAGGACAACTGTCAAGATCGATAGATATAACGTGTTGATGATCCGTTCACCGATTAGGTCAGCAACAGAGCGTTTGTATAAGAAACTTTGACCAAAATCGCCTTGCAAAGCATTTCCGATCCAACGGAAGTACTGGACATACCATGGGTCATTCAATCCAGCTGATTGTCGCATTTGTTCGATCACTGCCGGATCTTGGTTTGGGTTGATCAAACCAGTAAATGGATCCCCTGGCATCGCTTGGGCTAATAAGAAGATCAGAACACTTAAAATAATAACTTGCGGGATCATCAATAAAACACGTCGCAGAATCGTTTTCCACATTAGCTCGCACCTCCATCTTTCAACGCCACTTTATGTGTAGTTGTGATCGTACGCAAATCGTAGACTCGGCCAGTCGCATCATAGTATTCTCTTTGGTTTTGGATATACTCTTGTTCTACTTTTCGGCGATTTTCTTTGTGGCTTTCCCGATTTTCTACATCGATTTGCGGAATTGCTGAAAGCAGACGTTTCGTATAGATGTGGCGCGGGTCATTATAAATGTCCTCTCTTGTACCGATTTCTACAAATCGACCTTTGTACATAATTGCGATGTTGTCGCACATATGTTTTACTACACCTAAATCATGAGAAATAAATAAATAGCTGAGACCGTATTCTTGCTGGATCCGTTTCATGAAATTCAATACTTGTGCTTGAACAGATAGATCCAGAGCAGATACCGGTTCATCGGCCACGATTAATTTTGGATTAGTAGCAACAGCACGGGCTACTCCTAGACGTTGGCGTTGTCCCCCTGAAAATTCATGAGGATATTTGTAAAGTGCATCTTCCGGCATCCCAACGATATCTAGCAATCCTTTTACCTTCTTCTTTTCTTCTTGATCGCTTAACCGTTCAAAATTTCGGATAGGTTCTGCAATGATATCCAATACTCGTTTTTTAGGATTCAAACTAGACATTGAATCTTGGAAAATCATTTGTACGTCTTTGTTATAACCCATTTTTTTTCGGTTGCTTCGCTTCGTTACATCTTTTCCTTCATACATGATTTGTCCAGCTGTCGTCTTTTCTAAACCAACGACTGCTTTTCCTGTAGTGGATTTTCCGGAACCGGACTCTCCCACCAAACCATACGTCTTTCCTTTTTCGATAATAAAATCCACACCATCTACAGCATATACATGATCCGTTACTCGATTGAAGAATCCACTGCGAATAGGATAATGAACTTTCAGGTCTTTGATTGTGATTAATTCTGTCATCTACACCTCTCCTTTTTCGTCTCTAAAGTGGAAATGCTTGTAGCAAGAGCAACGTACCAAATGGTTCGGAGCGACTTCATGAAGGATAGGTTCTTCTTCGTGGTCACTTGCTGGTATCCACGGAATACGTGGAGCAAATCGGCACCCTTTACGAGGCATGTTTTTCAGAGAAGGAACCACACCTTCGATCACATGGAGTTCTGCATCATGATTTCCTTCTTGAGGTATAGAGTTCAATAAAGAGCGCGTATAAGGATGTTTCGGATGATCAAACAGTTCTTTTACACCCGCTACTTCAACAAACTGTCCGCCGTACATCACTGCCACTCGATCAGCCATTTCTGCTACGACTCCTAAGTCATGAGTGATCAGGATGATTCCTGTTTTTGTTTCTTCCTGAAGATCTTTCAGTAAATCAAGAATCTGTGCTTGGATGGTTACATCTAGGGCTGTTGTCGGTTCATCTGCAATGACGATTGGAGGTTTGCAGGCGATTGCGATCGCGATGATGACACGTTGTCTCATACCGCCTGATAATTCATGGGGATATTGACGTCCAACTCTTGCTGGATTAGGAATCCCTACTTGTTCTAGTAATTCCAGTGCGCGAGCTTGACGCTGTTCTGCATTCATCTTTGTGTGATAGGAAAGTCCTTCTTTGATCTGGTCTTCGATTCTCATGAGAGGATTTAATGCAGACAACGGATCTTGGAAAATCATTCCGATATCATTTCCGCGGATTTTATTATAAAGCGTTTCGTTCAGTTCGATTAAATTCAGATCGTTATATAAAATTTCACCTGTAATTTTTGTGTTATTAGGATCAAGTAATCCCATAATCGTAGTAGCTAATGTACTTTTCCCGCACCCAGATTCCCCAACGATTGCTAAGATCTCGTTTTTGTCTAAAGTAAATGAAACATCATCTACTGCATCATAATAGTCATCTTTGAGTCGGAAGCCTGTATGTAGGTTCTGAACTTCTAATAATTGATTATCTGACAATCGAATACCCCTCTCTGCTTCCTAAACGGAAGTTTTTCTTAGTAAAGAAAGAACATTACACAGAATAAAGCGTTTTATAACAAAGGTTATTCTTATATTTGTGTAATGAATTATTAATAATTATATAGAAAACCGCTTTACTTTGCAACATAATTTCTAATTATCGCCAGAATTATCAGAAAAATGTCTTTTCCGTGTCAGAAAGATTAAAAAAAGAAGGATAAAAAGTTGCATATAACTTTTTATCCTTCTTTGCTTTTATTGAAATTATTTGAGATGGCTGCTGATATAATCTACTGCACCGCCAACTGTTTCAATTTGTTCAGCGTCTTCATCTGAAATTTCTGTACCGAATTCATCTTCAAGTTCTAAAACGAACTCCATAATACTAATTGAATCAGCTTTTAAATCATCTTTGATGTTCAATTCATCCGACACTTTATCGGTATCTATCTCAAAATGATTTGAAATAATTTTCGCTACTTTGTTAAATACTTCTTCGCGAGTCAACTTTTTCACCTCCAAGAATCATACACTTGTCAATTACCTACACCATGGCTAATTTTACTGACATTTTTCAGGATTGTCCACCTTTTTTTAACGAACCGGATTGCCTCAGCTATCTGAATATTATTCTTCGCTTTTTTCAAATTGTTCGACTAACTGCCCTACTACATTTGTTTCAAGCATCGTGTGGATTTGGCGGATCGTATAGCGGACAGCATCAGGACCTGTTGCTCCGTGGGTTTTAATGACTGGTGCTTTCAAGCCAAACAAAACAGCTCCGCCATGTTTGGAATAATCCATTTCAGATTTTAAAGAACGCAAGCCGTCTTTTAAAAGCATGGCGCCCATTTTCCCTTTGATCCCTTCGTTTAGAATAGCGGATTTTAATAGATCCATCATATTCATTGCCGTTCCTTCAATGGATTTCAAAACAGCATTGCCTGTAAATCCATCTGTGACTACTACGTCAGCCACCCCATTGAGCAACTCGCGCGCTTCTACATTTCCAATGAAATTCAAACTGGTTTCATTCTGAAGAAGTTCATAGGCTTTTTTCGTCACTTCACTACCTTTTGTGGCTTCTGTTCCGTTGTTTAAAAGAGCAACGCGGGGACGTCCGATCCCTCGGACTTTACGTGCATAGAAAGAACCTAAAATACCGTATTGCAACAAATGTTCTGGTTTATTTTCTGCGTTAGCGCCAAGATCCAGCATATCGAAACCGGCACCTTCTTTTCCTACTACTGGCAAGGTAGACATCAAGCCAGGACGTTCGATATTTTTGATACGTCCTACGATGAACAAACCCGCTGCTAGCAGCGCACCTGTATTCCCTGCTGAAAATATAGCATCCGCTTCGCCGTTTTTCACTGCTTGTGCAGCAAGGACCATTGAAGCAGTCTTTTTCCGTCGGATCGCTTTTACTGGCTCATCATCACTATTGATTTTTTCGTCTGTATGGATAATCGTAATGTTTTTTTCATTTGTTAAGTATTTCTTGATTTCTGCTTCTTTTCCGTAAAGTAAGAATTCTACTTCTGGAAAATCTTGCTGAGCTAAAGCCACGCCTTCTACAATTGCTTGAGGTGCGTGATCTCCGCCCATTGCATCTACGGCAATTTTCATTGTTCCCACTCCTTTTTCCATCATCATTATAAAGTATAGCATAGTCTGCTAATCGAAATAACGATTATCCTGATTTTCTATCTGGAGGCTTTGTGCTAGAGGCTGATACTCAGGCAGCATCTGCCAATTCTTTATCTGCCAAAGAGCTGCAGCCTCTTCTCTGGCTACCTCCAAAACATTTCCATCCGTCACCAAGTCAGCAATCGCAAATTGAGGTAAACCAGATTGTCGGAAGCCGAATACTTCACCGGGACCGCGTAATTCCAGATCTTTTTCACTTAGTACAAAACCATTGGTGGTCTCTGTCATGATTTTCATCCGTTCCACGCCTAGTTCATTTTTGGGATTAGCAACTAAGATACAGTAGGAAGCATCACTTCCGCGTCCAACACGTCCACGAAGCTGATGCAGCTGTGCCAAACCAAATCGATCCGCATCCATAATCAGCATGACGGTTGCGTTTGGCACGTTTACCCCTACTTCTATTACCGTAGTAGAAACTAATATCTGCATCTGGTTATCTTTGAAAGCTTCCATGATCACTTCTTTTTCCTGATTCTTCATTTTACCATGTAACAAGCCAACTTCATATTTTGGCGCAAATAGTTCACGAAGTTTTTCATAGATTTCCACTGCGTTTTTTACGTCTAATGCTTCTGATTCTTCGATCAGTGGACAGATGACATACATTTGATGTCCTCTTGCCAGTTCTTTCCTTGTCCAATCCAGTACACTGTCTAATTGAGGTGTTCTTACCCAGCGTGTTTCAATAGGGATACGCCCAGCTGGAAGTTCATCAATGATCGATACATCCATTTCACCGTACGCTGTGATAGCTAGCGTTCTAGGGATCGGAGTGGCTGTCATAAACAAGACATCAGGTCGCCAGCCTTTTTCACGAAGGACTTTCCGCTGATTCACACCAAAACGGTGCTGTTCATCCGTAATAACTAGACCTAAATTCTGAAATTCAACTCCATCTTGGATCAATGCATGTGTACCGATCACGACGTTGATTTCTCCTCGTTCTAGTTTTTCAAGGAGTTCACGTCGTTCTTTTGTTTTCGTTGACCCTGTAAGCAATGCGACCGTTACTTCATTGGGATCAAACAGCTGTTGCAAACTTTCCATGTGCTGTTGTGCCAAGATTTCGGTAGGCACCATCAACGCACCTTGGAAACCCGCTGTAACGGTGGCATATAATGCGATTGCGGCAACCACTGTTTTTCCGCTACCTACATCTCCCTGCAAAAGTCGCTGCATATGTTGAGGACTGCGAAGATCCCGACAGATTTCATTCGTTACTCGTTTTTGGGCATTTGTCAGTTCAAAAGGTAGTTTTTGAGTAAATTCTTTTAATTTTTGGACATCATAAAGGATCTCCAAGCCATTTGTTTCTGCTTTTTCTGCTTTTTTCAATCCTTGAAGACGCATTTGAAATAAAAAGAATTCTTCAAAAACGACACGTCGTTTGGCTTGGTGATTTTCTTCGTGGTTTTTCGGAAAGTGCATACTTCTTACAGCGGAAGCTCGGTCAAGTAGTCGATATTTCTCCACAAGGTTGTTCGGCAGGTTTTCTTCGATCAATGTGCCGTATTCTTGGAACCCTTTTTTGATTAGATCAACTAATGTCGTTTGACGAATCGATTTATTGACGTGATATATCGGCGAAAAGTCATCCATTGTTTGAGAACCTAAAATCTTCATCCCGTTCAAGGCTTTACGCTTTGCATCCCATTTACCGTATACGGCGATTTCCTCCGATAAAATGACTTTTTCTTTTAGATAAGGTTGATTAAAAAAAGAAACGTTGAACACATCATGTTCTTGCATCATACGAAATTGCAATCGGCTTTTTTTATAACCAAATCGATTCATCACAGGAGGAGAGACTACGATTCCTTTCAAAGTAACCTTTTCTTGATCTTGGATCTCGTTTAGATTTCTTTCCTGAATATCTTCGTAGCGAAAAGGATAATAAGTCAGTAAGTCTTCAATCGTTCGGATACCCAAGCTGGCAAGACTAGCTGCTCTTTTTTCTCCGACTCCTGCCAGCATAGTGATTGGATCATCTAAAGAACGCATATATTTTTTCCTCCCTCCTTTAACAAAAAAAGGACTTGGTCAGTGATCATACCTGATCACTAACCGAAGGCCTTTTATGAATGAATACTGTGTTAGAAAGATATTCTGTCACAGGAATTATTCAGCAGAAAATAGATAAGGATAGACAGGCTGATCTCCTTGGTGGATCTCGATTTCCAAATCAGGATGTTTTTCTGTTAGTTTCTCAGCAAATTCATTTGCTTGTTCAACTGTTCCTTCATCACCTGCTAAGATCGTTACGATCTCTGTGTCCTCATTGATCATTTGTTCTAGTGTACTTAACGCTGTTGCTGTGATATCTGGGTTAGAGATCATGATTTTTCCATCAATCATGCCTAAAAAGTCGCCTTCTTTGATCTCTACACCGTCGATTGAGGTATCTCTGATTGCGTGAGTGACTTGACCACTTACGACGCTAGACAACATTTCTGTCATCGTTTCTTTGTTTTCTTCTAAAGAAGCTTGATCATTGAATGAAAGCATAGCCGTCAATCCTTGAGAAATCGTTCTTGAAGGAACGACTGCTACTGGGATATCTGCTACTTCTGCCGCTTGATCAGCTGCCATGAAGATGTTTTTGTTGTTCGGTAAGACAATCACTTTATCTGCGTTCACTTCTTGGATCGCTTTAACGATGTCTTCCGTACTTGGGTTCATTGTTTGCCCACCACTGATAACATAATTAGCGCCTAAACTTTCAAACAGCTCTTGGACGCCTTTACCAGCAGCGATTGCTACGATACCATACGGGATACGTGGTGTTTCTTTTTTCGCAAACTCGTTCACTTCTTCATCATGTTCCAAAATCGTCTCATGCTGCAAGCGCATGTTGTCGACTTTGATTTTGACTAATGAACCGAATTTTTGTCCATAGTTCAAGACTTCTCCTGGGTTTTCTGTATGCACGTGAACTTTGATGATCTCGTCATCATTGACCACAAGTAAAGAATCTCCAATACCATCTAAATAGTTACGGAATTCTTCGTAGTCGAACGTGCTATCAACAGTAGGTCCTTCACCGATTTTCACCATGATTTCTGTACAATAACCAAAATGGATATCTTCTGTCGCCATTTGTCCTTGGACACTGCGATGGTGCTCTGCATTGACCATATCATCCATTTCTGCTGGAGAAGGTTCATATGTTTCATCCGCTTGGAATTCTCCATTCAATGCGCTTAAAAAGCCCTCATAAACAAACAGCAATCCTTGTCCTCCACTGTCTACAACACCGACTTCTTTTAGGACTGGAAGCAAGTCTGGGGTTTTAGCTAAAGCACGTTTTGCTCCTTTTACAACAGCTGTCATCACTTCAACGACATCGTCTGTACTCTTAGCTTTCTTTTCTCCAGCTTTTGCTGCTTCTCTAGCTACTGTCAAAATCGTTCCTTCTACTGGTTTCATTACTGCTTTATACGCAGTTTCAACACCATGAGTGAATGCTGCAGCAAGATCAGAAGCATTTAATGAGACAACATCTGGAATTTGCTTAGAAAATCCTCGGAACAATTGAGACAAAATAACGCCGGAATTTCCGCGCGCACCCATCAACAATCCTTTTGAAAGCATTGCTGCTAATTCTCCTACTTTTTCTGAGGTTGAATCTACTACTGCCTTCGCTCCACTAGTCATAGATAGATTCATATTTGTTCCCGTATCACCATCTGGCACAGGGAATACATTTAATGAATTGACGTATTCTGCATTTACTTGCAGACGATTCGCACCAGCCTGCACCATTTCCTGGAACTGGCTTGCACTTATTTCTGTTACACTCACCTAGATAATCCTCCTTCAGATCGACTGCTGAGTTATCAGCCAGTCTCCTGCCTAGTCTGGCAGTACACGAACACCTTGTACAAAGACATTAACCGAATTGGCAGCTACACCTAATAATGCCTCTAGATTGTATTTCACTTTTTCTTGGACGTTGCGAGAAACTTCAGAGATTTTCGTACCATAGCTGATAATCGTATAAACATCTACAGCAATACCATTATCTTCTTGGCGGACAACTACTCCTCTTGAGTAATTTTCTTTACGCAAAATCTCAGTAATATTATCTTTAATTTGATTTTTGCTGGCCATTCCTACAACACCGAACACATCTGTCGCGGCGCCACCAACAACTGTTGCAATTACATCATTGGTAATTTCAATGGTTCCAGCTGACGTTTGAATTTTTACAGCCATGAATGAGCCTCCTTAACGGGTAAAATACTCCCATTTTTCTTCTATCATATTTTATCATAGCGCAACTTGAAATAAAAGGCAGTTACCCAAAGTACTCAAAAACCTTGCAAAATTTCAGGTATAACCCTGTTTAATTTACAATTATTCTTCACAAATGTCAATTGTATCCATGAAAATGTACTTGCAAATTTCCAATCTATATGATATGTTAGTCTGGTATGAGCTGAATTATTCTATTGCTCCAAATCAAGGCAAAGGAGGAAATTACCATGGCAAAAGTTTGTTACTTTACAGGTCGCAAGACAAAAAGTGGAAACAACCGTTCACACGCTATGAACTCAACAAAACGTACTGTTAAACCTAACTTACAAAAAGTTCGCGTTATGGTCGACGGAAAACCTAAAAAAGTTTGGGTGTCAACTCGTGCTTTGAAATCAGGAAAAGTTGAACGCGTTTAATTGAATGATACTTGGACCGTTCAGATAGTGAACGGTTTTTTATTTAATAAAAATTTTGGCGGGTGGAATTTTTGATTCCTCCCCTTTTTTTGTGTTTATTTTTGTTATACGAACAAATTGTGAAGTTATTTATTCCCAAATTTTATTTTTTTATGAAAACTAGACTCTTTTTAAGCAGAGAAAAACAAGGATATGATAAACTAAATACAACTTCATAGAAATTTGGTGGAAAATAAATATGAAAAAAAACTTAAAGTCATTCTTTAGAGAAAACGGACGCTACGCAGCAGCTAGTTTCCTGATTCCGTTTTTGATTTTAGCACTTGTTTATTTAAGTATCGGGATCTATCCCGGGAGCAGCAGAAGTATTTTGGCAAGTGATGCCTTTTCACAATTTTCTAATTTTCATGCAAGCTTCCGAAATGTCCTTCTTGGAAAGCAAAGTATTTTCTATACATGGAATGCTTCTCTGGGCTTGAATTATCTATCTTTGATTTCTTATTATCTCGGCGGGATCTTCACGCCACTGGTTTTCTTCTTTCCAAACCAGATGATGCCAGATGCACTTTATGTTCTGACTTTGCTTAAAGTCGGCTGTGCCGGATTAGCTTTTTGGTTTCTTGCACGCACGTTCAAGATTCCTCGCTGGGGGCATGTTGCACTTAGCGTCAGTTACGCATTGATCTCATTCATTACTGCACATTCGGAGATCATCATGTGGCTGGATGCATTTGTTTATCTTCCATTAGTGATTTTGGGGATTCATCGTGTCATGGATCTGAAACGGCCGAAACTTTTATTCATCAGCTATTTGCTCTTGTTTCTATCCAGTTTTTATATGGGCTTCATGATTGGTGTCTTTTCTTTCTTATATTTTATTGCCCGTCTATTGACAAACTGGTCAGAATACAAAAAATCGATTGTTCCTTATGGGATCACTTCTTTACTGGCAGGCGGCGCTTCAATGATCATTGTATTGCCAGCAGTACTGGATCTTCGCTCAAATGGCGAAGCATTGAGTCAAATCACTACGTTGAAAACAGAAGCGACTTCTTATCTGGATCTGATCATGAAAAACATGATGGGTGTTTATGACACCACAAAATACGGTTCGATTCCGTTCATTTACGCAGGTCTACTTCCGTTGGTCCTTTGCTTGTTTTATTTTGCCAGTCGGAAAGTACCGTTGAAAAATAAGTTTTTGTACGGTGGTCTTTTCGCCATACTTATCGCAAGTTTTTATCTTGTCCCATTGAATTTGTTCTGGCATGGTATGCATGCACCGAATATGTTTTTATTCCGTTATGCCTATCTGTTCTCTTTCTTAGTTCTCCTGCTTGCAGGAAAAGGATGGGAAAAGATAGAACAAGACGATCGTGGGCTGTTGTTAGGAATCATTTTGGTCGTAGCTACTCTCTTTGCGGTGGCATGGGGCATCAAACCTGAAGGAAGCTACACCTATGTGACGATGACCTCCTTTGTATTGACAGTTGTTTTCTTAGGGATCTATGCTTTTGCTGTGGGATTTTATCAGCATAAAAAACTTTTCTTCAATCATCTAAGTATATTGTTGTTATTGATCATGTCTGCTGAGGCTCTAGTCAATACGAACAGCATGATCCATGGTATCCTTGATGATTGGAATTATGCTTCCCGCAGTTTGTATACGGATCCTTCTCCTGACTTGAAAGCTCTTGTAAATGAAACAAAAGAAGATTCTGACTCGTTTTACCGCTTAGAAAATCTGGATCCGGTATCGCCAAACGATTCGATCAACTACGGTTACAGTGGCATCAGCTTGTTTTCTTCTATAAGAAATCGTAATTCTTCCTCTTATCTGGATACATTAGGGTTTCGTTCAAGAGGGACAAATTTGAATATCCGTTACAATAATAATACTTTGCTGATGGATGGCTTTACAGGAATCAAATACAACATTTCTAAGAACGAAAGCACGTTCAGCAAATATGGCTTCCGCCAAGCTGGTCAAAGCGGCGACTATACACTGTATCAGAATGTCAATGCATTGCCACTAGCATTTACCGCACCGTTATCCGTTAATGATATTGAGCAGCCCGTAACAGATAATTTAACTAGTCAGACAAACTTGATCAATACATTATCTGGTCTAAATGAACAGTATTTTACATTCTATACGCCTACTTTGAAGAATCAGTTAAATACGACAATTACAAAAACAACGACTGGTGTGACTTATTCAGAGACGGCAGACAATCAACCGAAAGAGCTCACATGGGAAGTCCATGTACCTGCAAATACACAAGCTTACTTAAGTTTGTTCCCAACCAATTTTGCACAATTAGAAAGTTCTAGTGCAACGATTACTGTCAATGGTACATCGAGGAAAACGCAAATCAATATTTCTGGACAATACTATGATCTTGGCTATTATCCCCAAGAGACAACGGTGACATTTACTGCAAGTTTTTATGGGACGAAAGAAGTAAGTTTCATGGAGCCGAAAGTCGTTGGTCTAGATGTTGTAGCCTATCAAGCCGCAATGAATCAGATCAAAGAAAAAGGTGTCGAAATGGAAGCCTCTGGCAGAAAAGCTTCTGGAACTGTAGATACCGCAGAAGATTCTATGTTGGTGACGACTATTCCTTACGACAAAGGATGGAAAGCCGAAATCGATGGGAAGCCAGTCAAAGTCAGCAACTTCAAAAACGCATTCTTGATGCTAAAAGTTCCAGCAGGTAAACACACGGTTACTTTCAGCTACTTGCCTGAAGGATTTATAATAGGTGCAATCCTTTTTGTACTATGCATTGCATTGTTTATTCTCTATGTCTGGTACCTTGACCGCAATCAACCCTTCTATGGCACGATTGATCCAACAATAGAAGAAAAACCGCGAAATACACACAGAAGAAGACGAAGAAAATAAAGAAACGATGGAACCTGTTCAGACTGTCTGCCAAGGGCAATCAAAACAACGTTCCATCGTTTTTAGTTACAAAAAAGTAGTGTGCAAAAAGAAGGTTCACTTATCCATGCTTCGTTCACAAGTTGTGATATTCATCAAACGTGAGAAGCTGTTTTTTGAAATTGTTTCTTGTGACTCAGAGCTAAATGGCAGGCTCACAACCTCTTCCTTAAACAGTGTTCAATCAGCTGTCCTTCGGTATTAGCTCAACAAATGGCAAAATATGAGAAACTATTTTGGTTTGGCTGTTCTTATTACTTGATGCAGAACCGCTTTTTCACAACCTCTTATTCATATTTCACTTCATACAAATAAAGTCCTTCAGGGTGTGCTGTAGGTCCTGCTGCATTACGATCTTTTTTCGCAATAATATCTGGGATACTATCTTCAGGCAATCGGCCATTGCCAATTTTCAAAAGCGTTCCTACTAAGATCCGTATCATCTTATACAAGAAGCCATTTCCCCTAAAAGTAAACAACAATTCGTCTTTTGTTTCATTAACCTCCATCTTAGCCTCGTAGATCGTACGTACTTTATCCTCTATCGAGCTTCCTGATGCACAAAAAGAGGTGAAATCGTGGGTCCCTAATAAATCAGGAAGTGCCCGCTGAATTTTTTCCAAATCAAGGGGGTAAGGAAAATAACTTGCATAATGGCGTCGAAAAGGACTGCGTGGTTTCCCTATATCCACTCGAAATTGATAAGTTTTTTCTTTGACCAAATATCTTGCATGGAATTCTTCTGAAACGATTTCTACTTGTCTTACAGCGATATCCTCTGGTGACTGGGTATCTAACGCAAAACGCATTCGTTCTAACGGGCGTTCTTCTGGATAATCAAAATGGATCACTTGCCCGATTGCATGTACTCCGGCATCTGTCCTTCCCGAACCAAAGACCGTGATTTCTTTCCCATTTGCCATTTTTTGTAATGTTTTTTCTACTTCTTCTTGAACAGTACGTCCATTTGGCTGTTTCTGGAACCCATTGAAATTTGTTCCGTCGTATGCAATGATTGCTTTGTAACGTACCATGGTTTTCTCTCCTTTGTTTCTAAAAAGTTGTCTAGAAATAGTGGTTTTTCCAGATAATGTTGTTTGTTCTTTTTTTCAAATAAAAGAAAGAGGCCTGTGACATTAGTCTGCCACAGACCCTAATGTTTCTTGTCATACACTGCTCGCATACTTTCTTGCAAATAGATTAGCAAGAAAAGGATAGATAGCGGTCCACTGAACGTTTATCCTCTTAAAAAGATCAGCAGCACGGTTAATAATATAAAAGCAATGATAACCATCGTGTCTCTATTATGCCAATGCAAGACACGATATTTCGTTCTTCCTTCCCCGCCCTTGTAGCCCCTTGCTTCCATAGCGGTCGCAAGATCTTCCGCTCGGTTGAAACTGCTGACAAATAAAGGAATCAGCAAAGGAATGACTGCTTTCATTTTCTGAACTAGATTGCCTTCACCAAAGTCAACACCACGCGCGCGCTGAGCGTTCATGATCTTTTCTGTTTCATCCATCAATGTAGGCACAAAACGAAGAGCAATCGACAGCATCAAAGAAATTTCGTGGACTGGGAACCGTACGGCTTTCAATGGACGAAGCAAGTACTCAATCGCATCAGATAATTCCAAAGGCGGTGTAGTAAGCGTGAGTAGCGTCGACATAAAAATAATCAACACGAATCGGCAGAAAATAAAGAGACCGTTCATCACACCAAATTCAGTGATATGGAAAACACCCCAACTCCAATAAGTTTCTCCTCCGCTGGTGAACAAGATTTGCAAAGCTACAGTAAAGAGGATCAGCCAAATCAATGGGCGAATACCTCGGATAAAAAATTTCAAGTCTACTTTTGATAAGAAGACAGAAAATAATGTGAAAACTGCCAATACAAGATATGTTTCCCAATTATTTGCTAAAAAAATGATACCAATAAAATAAAAACTGGCTAATAATTTGGCTCGGGGATCCAATTGATGGATCAAGGAATCTCCTGGCATATAACGACCAAATATCAATTTATTCATCATGGGCATTTCCTCCAGCAGAATGGACGATGGCGTCTGCTAATTCTTCAGCTGTCAAAGGTAAGGTAGTGAAGTCCATCCCTTTAGCCATTAATTCTTCTGCAAATTCTGTGGCAGTAGGTACGCCTAACTGTTTTTCTTTTAGCCATTTGATGTTTTGAAAAACCTCTTGAGGCTGCCCGCTATTAACGATTCGCCCCTTCTCCAGTACATAGACATAGTCTGCAAAATTGGCTACATCATCCATTAAATGCGTCACTAAAACAATAGTAATCTGTTGTTCCTTATGAAGACGCCAAAACATCTCCATCATTTCTTTTCTGCCCTGAGGATCAAGCCCTGCCGTTGGTTCGTCCAATACAAGTACTTCAGGCTTCATGGCAAGCACACCAGCGATTGCTACTCTACGCATTTGCCCTCCTGAAAGTTCAAATGGTGAACGGTCCAAATAGCTTTCATCCAGTCCAACTTGTTCTAACGTTTCTTTTGCTAGTATCAGCGCTTCTTCTTCACTGACACCAAAGTTTTTAGGACCGAAGGCAATATCTTTTGCCACCGTTTCTTCGAATAGCTGTGCTTCTGGAAACTGAAAGACGATGCCGACTTTTTTTCGGATCGGCTTTAGATTTTTATTATCCGTATCTGGCTGAATGTCGCGTTCTCCAATATGGACGGTACCGCTTGTTGGCTTAACAAGCGCATTCAAATGTTGGAGTAAAGTTGATTTCCCGCTTCCGGTATGCCCTACTAATGCTGTATAACTGTTTTCTTTGATCGTCATATTGATGTCAAATAAGGCTCGTTGTTCAAATGGTGTATTCGGCTGATAAGTGAAGTCTACTTGTTCAAAACGGATGTCCATAACCAATCCACCATCCTTTCTTCTGTCATATATTCACTTGGCACATCTACCCCGCGTTCTTTCAGTGCACGCTTCAGTTTTTCAGGAAATGGTAGATCTAGACCTAAATCAATCAGTTCGGGTCCCGCAGAAAAGATTTCTTTTGGTGTACCTTCACGGACAAGTTCTCCTTGCCTCATCACTAATATCCGATTGGCATTAGCTGCTTCATCAATATCGTGAGTGATAGATATAACGGTCAATTGACTTTCTTCTTTGATCTTCTTGATCGTAGAAATCACTTCTTCACGGCCTTCTGGATCTAGCATACTTGTTGCTTCATCTAAAATAATGATATCAGGTCGTAAGGCAACCACGCCGGCAATAGCAACACGTTGTTTTTGTCCTCCTGATAAACGAGCAGGCTCGCGTGTAGCAAACTCAGCCATTCTAACTTTCTCAAGTGCATCTTTCACACGTATCAGCATTTCTTCTCTGGGAATCCCTTGATTTTCAAGACCAAACGCAACGTCATCTTCTACTGTCGAACCAACGAACTGATTGTCTGGATTTTGAAAAACCATTCCAACCATTTGCCGGATCGTCCAAATGTTTTCTTCATCCAATACTTGATTTCCGACTTTCACGACCCCTGATTCTGGCAGAAGTAGCCCATTGATTGTTTTGGCAAGTGTCGATTTTCCTGAACCATTGTGTCCAATAATAGCGATCCACTCACCTTTATCAATTGTAAAGGAGACATCTTTCAATGCGGGGCGAAGATCATCTGGCTGGTATTTATAATTTATTTTCTCTAATTCAATAATTGGCTCCATGATTACTCCTTCTTCATCCTAAAGTTCCTACTAACACTATCAAAAAAAGACAAAATTTTCAATTATTTCTCGCTTAAAATGTTTTTTTATGCCTTCAAGCAGAGATGTCATGACAGTTAATTGAAGGTATAAAAAAACACTTTATGATGAGTGCTTACTCCCCAAGCGATATTCGCTTGAGGAGCAGCGCTGAGCTAGACTCGGAAAAATATCTTCCAACATCATAACACTCTAAAAGAATCATCTATAAAGTGATGTTATTAGTGTGATTTTAGACAAGTTCTAAGACAACCATTGGTGCACCATCACCGCGTCTTGGTTCTGTCTTCAAAATGCGTGTGTATCCGCCTTGACGTTCTGCGTAACGAGGTGCAATATCGTTGAATAGTTTTTGTAAAGCTGATTCAATGACGATGTCCTCATTTTCTTCACGCACGCTAGCAACTTCATTACGTACGAAAGCCGCAGCTTGACGACGTGCATGCAAATCTCCGCGTTTACCTAAAGTGATCATTTTTTCTGCAGTTGAGCGAACTTCTTTCGCACGAGCTTCAGTAGTCACAATACGTTCGTTGATTAATAAATCAGTTGTTAAATCACGCAACATCGCTTTACGTTGGCTAGATGTGCGTCCTAGTTTACGATAACTCACGTTGGTTTCCCTCCTTCGTAAAAGGTTTTAATCTTCTTTACGTAAACCTAAACCTAAGTCGTGCAATTTTGCTTTAACTTCTTCTAATGACTTACGTCCTAAATTACGGACTTTGATCATTTCAGGCTCAGATTTATTTGTAAGTTCTTGTACAGTATTGATTCCTGCACGTTTCAAACAATTGTAAGAGCGAACAGACAAGTCTAACTCTTCGATTGTCATTTCCAACATTTTTTCTTTTTGTGTTTCTTCTTTTTCGACCATGATTTCAGCATTTTTTGCTTCATCAGTTAAGTTCACAAAAATATCCAAATGTTCAGTCATGATTTTCGCAGATAAACTCATTGCTTCCAACGGTTCGATTGAACCATCTGTCCAAATCTCCATCGTCAATTTATCAAAATCTTCACGGTGTCCAACACGTGTGTTCTCAACTTGATAGTTCACACGACGAACAGGTGTGTAGATTGAATCGACTGGAAGAACGCCAATTGGCATATCTTCTTTTTTATTTTCATCTGCTTGAACATAACCACGTCCAGGTTTCACTGTTAAGCGAGCATGGAACGTAGCTCCTTCAGAGACACTACAGATGTACATATCTTTGTTAAGAATCTCTACATCACTATCAACGATAATATCGCCAGCAGTTACTGTAGCAGGTCCGGTAATATCGATTTCAAGGGTTTTTTCTTCTTGGCCATACATTTTCAGCGCTAAGCCTTTAATGTTCAAGATGATTTGAGTGACGTCTTCTCTAACACCTTTGATGGTAGAGAATTCATGCAGTACACCATCGATTTGAATATTAGTGATGGCAGCACCTGGCAAAGAAGATAATAAAATACGACGTAGGGAATTCCCTAAAGTAGTCCCATACCCTCTTTCAAGAGGTTCAACGATGAACTTGCCATAATCTTTTTCTTCATCAATTTTTGCGATTCTTGGTTTTTCGAACTCAATCATTCTTATCTTTACCCCTTTCAAAACGAAAAGTGTCATGTTCAATGACGTTACTGATAAAACTCAAAATGAGCGGCACTCATTAAACACGACGGCGTTTTGGAGGGCGGGCACCATTATGAGGAACTGGAGTCACGTCACGAATTGCAGTCACTTCTAAACCTGTAGCTTGTAATGAACGAATTGCTGCTTCACGTCCAGAACCAGGTCCTTTAACTGTTACTTCAACAGTCTTTAATCCGTGTTCCATTGCTGCTTTTGTAGCAGTTTCTGCTGCCATTTGAGCGGCAAAAGGAGTTGATTTTTTGCTTCCTTTGAAACCTAATGAACCAGCTGATGACCACGCTAATGCATTTCCGTGAGTATCAGTGATCATGATGATAGTGTTATTGAATGTAGAATGGATATGTGCAATACCTGCTTCTATATTCTTCTTCACACGGCGTTTACGATTCACTTTTTTTGCTGCCATGAAGTTTTAACCTCCTTCACTTAAGAATTATTTTTTCTTGCCAGCGATAGCGCGAGCTGGGCCTTTACGAGTACGTGCATTGTTTTTCGTGTTTTGTCCACGAACAGGCAATCCACGGCGATGACGGATTCCACGGTAAGAACCGATTTCCATCAAACGTTTGATGTTCAAGTTCACTTCACGACGAAGATCCCCTTCAACTTTTAATTTATCTACTTCCGCACGGATAGCATCTGTTTGTTCATTCGTTAATTCACGAACGCGAACATCTTCAGATACACCAGCATCAGCTAAGATCTTTTTAGCAGTAGTGTTACCAATACCATAGATATAAGTAAGTGAAACTACCACACGTTTATCACGAGGAATATCTACTCCTGCAATACGAGCCATATTTATAGCACCTCCAATTATCCTTGACGTTGTTTATGTTTTGGATTTGCTGGGCAAATCACCATAACGCGTCCTTTACGACGAATTACTTTACAATGTTCGCACATTGGTTTTACTGATGGTCTTACTTTCATGATAATACCTCCTGTAGTTTTACGGAGTACAATTATTTAAAGCGATAAGTAATACGGCCACGGTTAAGATCGTATGGAGACAATTCAACCGTTACTTTGTCACCAGGTAAGATACGGATGTAATGCATACGAATTTTACCTGAAACAGTAGCAAGAACTTGGTGTCCGTTTTCTAGTTCAACTTTAAACATTGCATTCGGCAAAGTTTCGACGACTGTACCTTCGACTTCAATCATATCTTCTTTTGCCACGCACAGTACCTCCTTGTACTTGTTTCGCATTTTCACACGATAAAATGGCGGAAACTGCAGTTCCCACCTCAAAATTCTCAAAATGGATCATCTAGAGGATTCTCTAGAAGTCGGACTGACATATTCTATCATAATTTATTGAACTTGACAAGAGTAACTGCATAATGCAAGTCGGCTACGGGCAATCGTGCTATTTTTCAATGATTTTTTGTACATCTGCAAATACAGCATCGATTTCACGAGCACCATCAATAGTGTTTAGCAAACCTTGTTCTTTATAATAAGCCAAGATTGGTTCACTATTTTTGATGTTGATAGCCAGACGATTTTTAACCGTCTCAGGTTTATCATCTTCTCTTTGATAGAATTCATGCCCACCGCAACGATCACATGTGTCTTCAACTTTTGTAGGGTTGAAAATTTTATGGTAAGTTGCTCCACAATTGCTGCAGATAAATCGGCCGGCTAGACGTTCGACCAAGATTTCTTCACCAACATGGATATCGATGACAGCATCAATTTTTTTATTCAAATCTTTTAGCATTGCGTCCAGAGCTTTTGCTTGATCTAGTGTACGTGGAAAGCCGTCTAATAAGAAGCCTTTCTCTGTATCTGGTTCAGCTAGTCGCTCTTTCACGATTCCATTTGTTACTTCATCAGGAACTAATGCACCTTTATCCATATAAGACTTTGCTTCCAGGCCAAGAGCTGTTTCGTTTTGCATCGCTGCGCGGAACATATCTCCTGTTGAGATGTGCGGAATACCATAAGCGTCAATGATTTTTTCAGCTTGTGTTCCTTTACCTGCGCCTGGCAGCCCCATTAAAATGAGGTTCATTGTTTTCCCTCCTAATAAATGTGTGAGAACGTGTGTTGAGGAAGAACCTCAACACGCTTTCTTACTCAATGAATCCAACATATTTACGTTTCAGCATTAAGCCTTCTAACTGTTTCGCAGTTTCTAAAGCTACACCGATAACGATCAGTAAGCTTGTACCGCCTAATCCGATTGATTGTGGAAGATCCCAAACCATTTGAGCAATGATTGGAAGCAATGCCACTAAACCAAGGAAGACTGCACCAACTGTACTTAAGCGCATCAGTAATCTTGAGACATACTCTTCAGTCCCCTTACCAGGGCGTACGCTTGGTATATAACTTCCTTGCTTTTGCAAGTTTTCCGCTAATTTCTCAGGGTTTACTTGTACAAAGGCGTAGAAGAAAGTGAAGGCAACGATCAGAATCGTATAAATCGTAGCACCAGGTGCTGTATTATAGTTAAAGATCTCCATCATCACTTTATACCAGTTTTCAGAACCGAATCTACCACTCAATGCTTGTAAAACAGCATTTGGCGTAGCAATAAACGAACTAGCAAAGATAACTGGAATAACTCCAGCTGCATTTACTTTCAACGGCAGATAGCTGCTTGTAGGCGCGCCAGCGACGCGTTTCGTATATTGAATCGGGATCTTGCGTTCAGCTTGTTGGAAAAATGTTACGAATGTCACGATCAATAAGACCGCTACTAATAAAATGGCCACAAAAATAGCAGATTTCCATATGTCTGAAGGATCGATATTTATAAAGTAATCTTCATAAATTTCTCTGATACTTTCAGGCAATCTAGAAATGATCCCTGCAAAAATGATCATTGATACGCCATTTCCGATACCTTTTTCTGTGATCTGTTCTCCTAGCCAAGTAACAAACATCGTACCGGCTGTTAGAATCAAACCGATCGTTACGTAAGTTGCTACGTTAGGATTATTCACGAAACCTAATTGAGCGTATTGATTGAATCCAGCAGTGATACCGACAGATTGGATAAATGCCAATACTAATGTCAGATATCGAGTGGCTTGATTCAATTTTTTACGACCAACTTCCCCTTGTTTCGACCATTCAACAAATCGAGGCACGATGTCCATTTGAAGAAGCTGAATGACGATAGAAGCAGTAATGTATGGTGAAACCCCCATTGAGAAAATGGAGAAGTTTTGCATCGCACTACCACTTACCAAGTTCAACATGTTGAAAAATGGCAAAGAAGAAAGGTTTTGCAATGAAGCAGCATTTACGCCTGGTACAGTGATATGTGCACCTAGGCGAAATACAAACAACACAAATACAGTAAATAGGATTTTCGATCTAATGTCTTTTACTTTAAAAGCATCTTTTAATAGTCTAAACATTAGATCACCTCGATTGATCCACCAGCCGCTTCAATTGCTTCTTGAGCTGCTTTAGAGAATTTTGCTGCTTTCACAGTTAATTTCTTGTTTAGTTCCCCGTTAGCTAATACTTTGATTCCAGCTTTTTCGTTTTTCACGATTCCAGCTTCAACTAAAGCAACAGGAGTTACTTCAGCTCCGTCTTCAAAGCGGTTCAATACATCAAGATTGATGACTGCATAGTCTTTACGGTTCACGTTTGTGAATCCTCGTTTTGGTAAACGACGGAACAATGGTGTTTGTCCCCCTTCAAATCCTAAACGCACACCACCGCCTGAACGGGCTTTTTGTCCTTTTTGTCCGCGTCCGGCAGTTTTTCCGTTACCAGATGAAGTACCACGACCAACACGGTTACGTACTTGGCGTGAACCTTCAGCAGGTTTTAATTCATGAAGTTTCATAGGTTTGGCACCTCCTTAATATTCTAGTTCTGATTTTTTTAATTAAACTTCTTCAACGTCCACTAGATGAGAAACAGTATTGATCATGCCTTTAATTGCTTCATTAGAAGGCTTAACCACTGAACTGTTAATCTTTGTAAGACCTAACGCTTTAACTGTATCGCGTTGGTTTTGAGGACGTCCGATAATACTGCGTTTTAAAGTAACTTTTAATTCAGCCATTATTGTTGTCCTCCTTATCCGATTAATTCTTCAACTGATTTGCCGCGAAGTTCTGCAACTTCTTCTGCACGTTTCAATTGTTTCAAACCTTCAACTGTTGCGCGAACAACGTTGATTGGTGTATTTGAGCCTAAAGATTTAGAAGTGATATCTGCTACCCCAGCTAATTCTAATACGGCACGAACTGGTCCGCCAGCAGCAACCCCAGAACCTTCTACAGCAGGTTTCATTAGGATTCTACCACCACTAAAAGCACCGATTACTTCGTGTGGGATTGTTGAACCAACCATAGGTACTTCAACTAAGTTTTTCTTCGCATCTTCAATTGCTTTACGGATTGCTTCAGGAACTTCTTGAGCTTTACCTGTACCAAATCCTACGTGTCCGTTTTTGTCACCGACAACAACTAAAGCAGCAAAACGTAGACGACGTCCACCTTTAACAACTTTTGTTACACGGTTAATTGCAACAACGCGGTCTTCTAATTCCAAATGTTTTGGATCGATATAAACCATGAATGGTATTCCTCCTTCTTCTAAAATTCTAGTCCATTTTCGCGAGCAGCTTCAGCTAAAGCTTGCACACGGCCATGGTAAAGGTATCCACCACGGTCAAAGACTACTACTTTAATGCCTTTTTCAGCTGCACGTTCAGCAACTAGTTTACCGACAGCTTGTGCTGCTTCTGTTTTTGTTCCACCTGAAATTTCTTTATCCAAGGTAGAGGCACTTGCTAGCGTTACACCCGCTACGTCATCAATAATTTGAGCGTAGATGTTTTTGTTAGAACGAAAAACGTTCAAGCGTGGGCGCTCAGCAGTACCAGAGATATTGTTACGTACACGACGATGTCTCTTTTGACGTGTTTTGTTCTTATCTGGTTTTGTAATCACAATTGTCACCTCTTTATTTTTATTGTACTACTATTTCAAGCAGTAAATACGTTTCGAAAAATAGAAGCTGCGGCACAAGTAAAAATTTATTTTTTTGAAGGTAAACTTCAGCCAAATGCCTTTTTCCTGCTGCTGGCTTCTATGCAATTTTTCTAAACGATTATTTACCAGTTTTACCTTCTTTACGGCGTACATATTCGCCAACATAACGAATACCTTTACCTTTATAAGGTTCTGGAGGACGAGTTCCACGAATATTTGCAGCTAATTCGCCAACTTCTTCTTTGTTCGCACCTTTAACAATTACTTGTGTGTTAGCTGGTACTTCAACAGTTACTCCAGCTGGTGGTATGATTTCTACTGGATGTGAGTAACCAACGTTCAATACAAGTTTTGATCCTTGTAATTGTGCACGGTACCCAACCCCGATTAGTTCTAACGCTTTTTGGAAACCTTCGCTGACACCTACAACCATGTTGTTGAAGTTCGCACGAGTTGTTCCATGAATTGTTTTCATTTCTTTACTGTCGTTTGGACGAGTGAAAGTCACTTCGTTTCCTTCGATATTCATTTTGATATCTGCTGAGAAAGTACGAGTCAATTCACCTTTTGGTCCTTTAACTGTAACGTTGTTTCCTTCTTGAGTAACTGTTACTCCTTCAGGGATAACAACGACTTTATTTCCGATACGGCTCACTTAAAGACACCTCCTTGTAGATTCTACTTGATTACCATACGTAAGCGATAACTTCGCCGCCGATATTTTTTTCACGAGCTTCTTTATCAGTGACAACACCTTCAGAAGTCGAAATGATTGCGATACCTAAACCGTTCAATACTTTTGGTACTTCGTCAGCTTTGACATAAGCACGCAAACCTGGTTTAGAGATACGTTTTAAGTTTGTGATAACACGTTCGCCGTTTTTACCAAATTTTAGGAAAACACGGATCACGCCTTGTTTGTCATCTTCGATGTATTCAACATCACGAACGAAACCTTCACGTTTCAAGATTTCAGCGATGTCACGTTTAATTTTTGATGCAGGTACTTCTAAAGACTCATGTTTAACCATGTTTGCGTTACGGATACGAGTTAGAAAATCTGCAATTGGATCTGTCATGACCATTGATCTTTTACCTCCTTCTTATGCGAATTTACTTTTTACCAGCTAGCTTTCTTCACGCCGGGAATTTGACCTTTATAGGCAAGTTCGCGGAAGCAAATACGGCAAAGATGGAACTTACGATAAACTGAATGTGGACGTCCGCAACGTTCGCAACGAGTATAAGCTTGTGTTGAAAATTTTGCAGGACGTTTGTTTTTAGCAATCATTGATTTTTTAGCCACGTAGTTCGCCTCCTTTAATTATTTTTGGAATGGCATGCCTAATTGTGTCAACAACTCACGAGATTCTTCATCAGAGTTTGCTGTTGTTACAATAACGATGTCCATACCACGTACTTTATCTACTAAATCATAATCTACTTCTGGGAAGATCAATTGTTCTTTAATACCTAAAGTATAGTTTCCACGACCGTCAAAGGCTTTTTTACTTACACCATGGAAGTCACGTACACGTGGTAGTGAAACTGAAACCAATTTGTCTAAGAATTCGTACATTCTTTCTCCGCGCAATGTAACTTTTGCACCAATTGGCATTCCTTCACGTAAACGGAATCCAGCGATTGATTTTTTAGCTTTTGTAATCATTGGTTTTTGACCAGTGATCAAAGTTAATTCTTCAACTGCTTTATCTAAGTTTTTAGCGTTTGATACCGCATCACCAACACCCATGTTGATGACGATTTTTTCAACTTTAGGTGTTTGCATAACAGAGCTATAGTTAAATTTTTCCATCAATGATGGAGTTACTTCTTTAAGATATTTTTCTTTTAGGCGGTTCATTCAGTAAGACCCTCCTTCCTTAAACTTTTATTTATCTAAAACTTCACCGGTTTTTTTAGAAACACGGACTTTTTTGCCGTCTACTTCTTTGTAGCCAACTCGGCCAGCTACACCAGTAGAGTCAACCACCATCACGTTAGAAACATGAATTGGCGCTTCCATCTCAACAATTCCACCTTGAGGAGCAGCTTGAGAAGGTTTTTGGTGTTTTTTAACGACATTTACACCTTCGACAATAACTTTATCTTTTTTCGGGAACGCTGCTAGTACAACGCCTTCTTTGTTTTTGTCTTTTCCAGTGATAACTTTAACTTTATCGCCTTTTTTAACAAACATAACTGTTTCGCACCTCCTTTGATAAGTGTCTCAAGATTATAAAACTTCTGGTGCTAGTGAAACGATCTTCATGAAGTTGTTTTCACGTAGTTCACGTGCAACTGGCCCAAAGATACGTGTTCCACGAGGGCTTTTATCATCACGAATAATCACTGCAGCATTTTCATCAAATTTAATATATGAACCGTCTGTACGACGAGCTCCTGATTTTGTTCGAACGATAACGGCTTTAACGACGTCACCTTTTTTGACAACCCCACCTGGCGTTGCTTGTTTAACCGTAGCAACGATCACATCACCGATGTTAGCAGTTTTACGACCAGATCCACCAAGGACTTTGATCGTCAAAATTTCACGTGCGCCTGAGTTATCAGCGACTTTTAAACGACTTTCTGCTTGGATCACGTTGTGTATCCTCCTTTCAGATTTTGCATTCAATCTATATAGGAAAATCTCGTGTTATTAGATAATAACTGCTTCTTCGACTACTTCCAACAAACGGAAACGTTTTGTAGCTGATAATGGACGAGTTTCCATAATTCTCACGATGTCACCAACTTTTGCTGTGTTGTTTTCATCATGCACTTTGTATTTCTTAGAATAGTTCATGCGTTTGCCATAGATAGGGTGGTTTTTCTTTGTTTCGACAGCAACGGTAATTGTTTTATCCATTTTGTCTGAAACCACGCGACCTTGATAAACTTTGCGTTGATTTCTTCCTTCAGTCATACGCTTAATGGCCTCCTTCCATAATTACTTAGCTTGTTCACGCAACACAGTTTTGATGCGTGCAATCGATTTACGTACTTCTTTAATACGTGCAGTGTTTTCTAATTGACCTGTTGCTAATTGGAATCTAAGATTAAACAATTCTTCTTTTAATTGTTTTTCTTGATCAAGCATTTCGGCAGTGGTTAATTCTCTGATTTCTTTAACCTTCATTCGATTCACCACCCATTTCCTCACGTTTTACGATCTTAGTTTTCATTGGTAATTTGTGAGAAGCTAGACGTAACGCTTCACGAGCTACTTCTTCAGGAACGCCTGCGATTTCAAACATGATTTTACCACGTTTTACTGGTGCAACCCATCCTTCAGGTGCCCCTTTACCAGAACCCATACGTACCCCAATTGCTTTGGCAGTATAAGATTTGTGAGGGAAAATTTTAATCCATACTTTCCCACCACGTTTCATGTAACGAGTCATTGCGATACGAGCAGCTTCGATTTGGCGGTTTGTGATCCAATGTGAATCAACAGCTTGCAAACCGTATTCACCGAATGCTACTTCTTTTCCGCCTTTAGCTTCCCCGCGCATTTTTCCGCGGAATTCACGACGGTGTTTTACACGTTTAGGTACTAACATGATTATTTCCCTCCTTTCTCAGTGTTTTTTTTAGTTGGAAGAATTTCTCCACGATAGATCCACACTTTAACTCCTAGTTTTCCGTATGTTGTATCTGCTTCTTCCCATGCGTAATCAATGTCCGCACGTAAAGTATGAAGAGGAACAGTTCCCTCTGAGTATCCTTCTGAACGAGCGATATCTGCTCCGTTTAGACGACCAGATACTTGAGTTTTGATACCTTGAGCGCCAGCACGCATTGAGCGTTGGATCGCTTGTTTTTGAGCGCGACGGAAAGCAACACGGTTTTCTAATTGACGTGCGATTCCTTCACCTACTAATTTTGCATCTAGATCTGGTTTTTTGATTTCCACGATGTTGATGTGGATTCTTTTACCAGTTAATTTGTTTAATTCTTTTCTTAGGCTTTCGACTTCAGAACCGCCTTTACCAATAACCATACCTGGTTTAGCTGTGTGAATTGAAATGTTTACGCGACCTGTTGCACGTTCGATTTCAACTGTTGATACAGCAGCATCAGCAAGTTTAGTTGAAATAAATTTACGGATTCTTAAATCTTCGTGTAAGAACTCAGCATACTCTTTTTCAGCATACCACTTAGCATCCCAGTCGCGGATGATGCCTACACGCATTCCAATTGGATGTACTTTTTGACCCACTGATTATCCCTCCTTATTTTTCTGATACGACTACCGTGATATGACTTGTACGTTTGTTGATTGGAGAAGCTGATCCTTTTGCACGAGGACGGAAACGTTTCATTGTAGGTCCTTCGTTAACAAAAGCTTCGGTTACTACCAAGTTTTCAACATCTAAGTCAAAGTTATTTTCTGCATTCGCAACTGCTGACATCAATACTTTTTCAATGATTCCAGCAGATTTGTTTGGTGTGAATTTCAAGATTGAAATTGCATCTGCGACACTTTTACCTCTGATAAGGTCAATTACTAAACGGGCTTTTCGAGGTGAAGTGCGAACTGTTTTTGCAGTTGCTTTAGCTGATGTGATTTGTTCTGCCATTTGGATTTATCCTCCCCTCAAATTAGCGTTTCGTTTTCTTATCGTCAGCAGCATGTCCACGATAAGTTCTTGTAGGTGCAAATTCACCTAATTTGTGTCCTACCATGTCTTCTTGGATGTAAACTGGTACATGTTTACGTCCATCATAAACTGCGATGGTATATCCAACAAAACTTGGGAAAACTGTTGAACGGCGTGACCAAGTTTTGATAACTTTTTTCTTTTCAACCCCTGCTTGAGCTTCAACTTTTTTCATTAAATGCTCATCGACAAAAGGTCCTTTCTTTAAACTACGACCCATGGTGAACCTCCTCTCAAAATGTGCGACACATGGTCAAAGTAATTATTTATTTTTGCGACGACGAACAATAAGTTTGTCTGATTTAGCTTTTTTGTTACGAGTTTTGTAACCAAGAGCTGGTTGACCCCAAGGAGAAACTGGTGCTTTACGTCCAATAGGAGCTTTACCTTCACCACCACCGTGTGGGTGATCATTAGGGTTCATTACGCTACCACGTACAGTTGGGCGTTTACGCATCCAACGAGAGCGTCCAGCTTTACCGATGTTGATTAATTCGTGTTGTTCGTTACCTACAGAACCGATTGTTGCGCGGCATGCAGCTAAGATCATACGAACTTCACCAGAGTTCAAGCGGATCAATACGTATTTGCCTTCTTTACCAAGTACTTGAGCACTTGTACCAGCAGAACGGATCAATTGTCCACCTTTACCAGGTTTCATTTCAATGTTGTGGATAACAGTACCAACTGGAATGTTTTCTAATGGAAGAGCATTTCCGACTTTGATATCTGCTTCTGGACCTGAAACAAGTTTCATACCCACTTCTAGTCCTTTAGGTGCTAAGATGTAAGCTTTCACTCCATCTTCATAGTGTACTAACGCGATGTTAGCTGAACGGTTTGGATCATATTCGATCGTTTGAACAGTTGCAACAACGTTGTCTTTGTTACGTTTGAAGTCGATCACGCGATATTGGCGTTTGTGTCCGCCACCTTGATGACGTACAGTGATGCGGCCGTTGTTGTTACGTCCAGCATGGTTTTTCAATGGTTGTAACAATGATTTTTCAGGTGTTGATGTTGTGATTTCAGCAAAATCAGAACCTGTCATGTTACGACGACCATTTGAGGTAGGTTTGTACTTTTTAATCGCCACGTTTTTCCCTCCTAATTTAATGAGTTATCTATTAGTGCTTATTCAGCAGCTTCGAATAATTGGATTTCTTTTGAATCTTCAGTCAATGTAACGATCGCTTTGCGACGTTTTTTTGTATATCCTGCATATTTGCCCATACGTTTGAATTTCGCACGTACGTTCACGATGTTCACGTTTTTGACTTTAACGTCAAAAGCAGCTTCTACCGCTTGTTTTACTAAAGTTTTGTTTGCGCGAGTGTCCACTTCAAAAGTGTATTTCTTGTCATCCATGGCAAGCATTGATTTTTCAGTGATCACTGGGCGTTTGATTACGTCTAGTAAGTTCATTATGCAAGCACCTCCTCAATTTGAGTAAGAGCAGTTTGTGTTGCTAACACTTTTGTATTTGATACAACGTCTAGCACACTCACATTATCAGAAGTTACTACAGAAACGTTTGGTAAGTTACGTGCTGATAAA
The DNA here is from genome assembly GCF_030053755.1 of Enterococcus sp. ZQ21. NCBI lineage: Bacteria > Bacillati > Bacillota > Bacilli > Lactobacillales > Enterococcaceae > Enterococcus > Enterococcus sp. ZQ21. Next base: position 74,860 of record NZ_CP125658.1, on the reverse strand, counting down.
GCAGCAAAGTCGTTACCTTTTTCTAGAACAACCAATACTTTAGAGTCGATAGATAAGTTAGCAAGAACTTGTTTGAATTCTTTTGTTTTTGGTGCGTCGAAGTTCAAGCCTTCGATTGCTACCAAGTTGTTTTCAGCAACTTTTTCTGACAATACAGATTTCATTGCTAAACGACGAACTTTTTTAGGAAGTTTGTAGCTGTAAGAACGTGGTGTTGGTCCAAAGACTACGCCACCTCCACGCCATTGTGGTGAGCGGATAGATCCTTGACGTGCACGACCTGTTCCTTTTTGACGCCATGGTTTACGTCCACCGCCACGAACAGCGCTACGGTTTTTAACCGCGTGTGTTCCTTGTCTTAATGACGCACGTTGCATTACGATTGCATCGTAAACAACACTTTCATTAGGTTCAATTCCGAAGATTTCTTCGTTAAGTGTGATTTCACCGTTTTGGCTTCCATCTTGTTTGAATAATGCTACATTCGGCATTCCTTAGTTCCTCCTTTCTTCCTACAATTATTTAGCTTTCACAGCTGATTTGATAGTGATTAAAGATTTTTTCGCTCCAGGAACATTACCTTTGATCAAGATAACATTTCTTTCTGCATCTACACGTACAACTTCCAAGTTTTGGATAGTTACGCGGTTGCCACCCATACGGCCAGCAAGACGTTTGTTTTTGAATACACGGTTAGGTGCAACTGGACCCATTGACCCAGGACGACGATGGTAACGAGAACCGTGAGCCATTGGTCCGCGGCTTTGTCCGTGGCGTTTGATAACCCCTTGGAATCCTTTACCTTTCGTAGTACCTGTTACATCAATAATGTCTCCTGCTTGGAAAACATCTACTGTAATTTCTTTTCCTACTTCATATTCTCCTAGCTCAACATTTTTGAATTCACGAATGAAGCGCTTAGGAGCCGTGTTTGCTTTTGCAACATGACCTTTCGCAGGTTTGTTTGATAAAACTTCACGCATATCTTGGTAACCAACTTGAATAGCTTCGTAGCCATCCGTTTCCATTGTTTTCACTTGTAGTACTACGTTTGGCGTAGCTTCTACAACAGTAACTGGAATTAATTCACCAGATTCAGTGAAGATTTGTGTCATTCCCACTTTTTTCCCTAAGATTCCTTTGGTCATGAGTACACCTCCATTATTTTTGTTTTAGTTTTATAATTTGATTTCGATGTTTACACCAGATGGTAAGTCTAGCTTCATCAAAGCATCAACAGTTTTTGGTGTTGGGTTCACAATGTCGATAAGACGTTTGTGTGTACGCATTTCGAATTGTTCGCGTGAATCTTTGTATTTATGAGTCGCACGAATGATTGTGTAAAGACTGCGTTCAGTTGGTAATGGAATTGGACCAGACACGCTAGCTCCAGTTCTTTTTGCAGTTTCCACGATTTTATCCGCTGATTGATCTAAAATACGGTGTTCATACGCTTTTAAACGGATACGAATTTTTTGTTTTGCCATCTTGTTCCCTCCTTCGCCTATTTTGAAAAGTAGACATAGCTCCACGAAAATTTCCGTCACGCTCGTTCGTGGCAAAGCGTCCGGGCGTGTCGCAACCTCTCGTTTCTTAGCCGACGAAATCATTCTGATTACGTCTGTGCAATTCACTAAAGTAAACGCACCTTTGTCATTATAATATATATAAACTCACAACGCAAGGCTTTTTCTTGTAAAAAACATTTTGTTTTCATAAAGTTTCATTTAGAAAATACTGATTCTTTTATTTCGCGTTCCTTCTATTATAATACCCTGTCTTTTCTTTCCTGATCCTGCAATAAATAAAAAAGCTCGGAAACAAAGATCCTGAGATCTTCATTCCGAGCGATTACGTCCGAATAAATGTTGCTTAGTTTTGCTTAATTCAATTAAGCTTTGATTTCTGTAACGACACCGGCACCAACTGTACGTCCGCCTTCACGGATTGAGAATTTAGTACCGTTTTCGATAGCGATTGGGTGGATTAATTCAACTTCCATTGTTACGTTGTCGCCAGGCATAACCATTTCAGTTCCTTCTGGTAATTCAACAACACCTGTTACGTCAGTTGTACGGAAGTAGAATTGTGGACGGTAGTTAGTGAAGAATGGAGTATGACGTCCACCTTCTTCTTTTGTCAACACATATACTTCTGCAGAGAATTTTGTATGAGGTGTGATTGTACCTGGTTTAGCTAAAACTTGTCCACGTTGGATGTCTTCACGTGCAACACCACGTAGTAAAGCACCAATGTTGTCTCCAGCTTCAGCGTAGTCTAACAATTTACGGAACATTTCAACACCAGTAACTGTTGTTTTTGAAGTTTCTTCAGCAATACCAACAACTTCAACTTCGTCACCAACGCGAACTTGTCCACGTTCAACACGACCTGTAGCAACAGTCCCACGTCCAGTGATTGAGAACACGTCTTCAACTGGCATCATGAATGGTTTGTCGTTGTCACGTTCTGGAGTTGGGATGTATTCGTCAACTGCAGCCATCAATTCAAGAATTTTTTCTTCGTATGAAGCGTCGCCTTCTAAAGCTTTCAAAGCTGATCCAGCAACTACAGGAACATCGTCACCAGGGAATTCGTATTCTGTTAATAGGTCACGAACTTCCATTTCAACTAATTCTAGTAATTCTTCGTCATCAACCATGTCTACTTTGTTCAAGAATACAACGATGTAAGGAACACCAACTTGACGAGACAATAGGATGTGTTCACGAGTTTGAGGCATTGGGCCATCAGCAGCAGAAACTACCAAGATAGCTCCGTCCATTTGAGCAGCACCAGTGATCATGTTTTTAACGTAGTCCGCGTGTCCTGGGCAGTCAACGTGAGCGTAGTGGCGTGTATCTGTTTCATACTCAACGTGAGCTGTTGAGATTGTGATTCCGCGTTCGCGTTCTTCTGGAGCACCATCGATTTGATCGTAAGCCATAGCTTGGCCGCCGTTTTTCTTAGATAGTACAGTTGTGATTGCAGCTGTTAATGTAGTTTTACCATGGTCAACGTGTCCGATAGTACCAATGTTAACGTGTGGTTTAGAACGGTCAAATTTTTCTTTTGCCATTTTAAAATGTCCTCCTAAAAATACAATATATTTTTTATTTGTCTGATAGGTATATGATGTACACAAGGTACACCACATGCCCATATCATCGATAATTATTTTACACGAAACTATATTAAAAATATAGTCTCTTTGGATAATCTCTTTGCAGGACTATCCGGTTTTAAGAAATTATTCAGCTTTTCCGCCGTTTTTCTTAATGATTTCTTCTTGTACTGATTTTGGTACATCTTCGTAGTGGTCAAATGTCATTGTAAATGTACCACGACCTTGAGTAGCAGAACGAAGAGTTGTAGCATAACCAAACATTTCAGCAAGTGGAACCATCGCACGAACAACTTGTTGGCCGCCAGCGCGAGCTTCCATACCTTCAACACGTCCACGACGAGCAGTTACGTGGCCCATAACATCACCTAAGTAATCTTCAGGGATAACAACTTCTACAGCCATGATTGGTTCAAGGATTACTGGATTAGCTTTCTTAGCTGCTGCACGTAATGCCATAGAAGCAGCAACACGGAAGGCAGTTTCATTTGAATCGACATCATGGTATGAACCATCGTAAAGTTTAGCTTTGATATCTACTAATGGATAGCCAGCTAAGACACCATTTTCCATAGCATCTTTCAAACCAGCTTCAACAGCTGGAATGTATTCACGAGGAACAACCCCACCGACGATCGCATTTTCAAATTCGAAACCAGCACCTTCTTCGTTTGGTGTAAATTCGATCCATACGTGACCGTATTGACCTTTACCACCAGACTGACGTACAAACTTACCTTCGGCTTGAGTGCCAGCACGGAAAGTTTCACGGTAAGATACTTGAGGCGCACCTACGTTAGCTTCAACTTTGAATTCACGACGCATACGGTCAACGATGATATCTAAGTGAAGTTCACCCATACCAGCGATGATTGTTTCGCCTGTTTCCACGTTTGTTTCAGCACGGAAAGTAGGATCTTCTTCAGATAGTTTTTGTAAAGCCACACCCATTTTATCTTGGTCAGCTTTTGATTTAGGTTCAATAGCGACTTGGATAACTGGTTCTGGGAATTCCATTGATTCAAGAATAACTAGATTCTTTTCATCACATAGTGTGTCCCCAGTAGTTGTGTCTTTCAAACCAACAGCAGCAGCGATATCTCCAGCGTAAACTTCAGAGATTTCTGAACGAGAGTTGGCATGCATCTGTAAGATACGACCAACACGTTCGCGTTTGCCTTTTGTTGCGTTTTGTACGTATGAACCTGATTTTAAAACACCAGAGTACACACGGAAGAAAGTTAAACGGCCTACGAATGGGTCAGTCATAACTTTAAATGCTAAAGCTGAGAAAGGAGCGCTATCGTCTGCAGGACGTTCTACTTCTTCATCAGTTTTAGGGTCAATCCCTTTGATAGCTGGGATATCTAACGGTGATGGCAAGTAATCAAGAACAGCGTCCAATAGTAATTGAACCCCTTTGTTCTTAAATGCTGAACCACATAGTACTGGGTAGAATTCTACGTTAACTGTTGCGCGGCGGATACCTTCTTTTAACTCAGCTTCAGTGATTTCTTCACCTTCTAAGTATTTCAAAGTAAGTTCTTCATCAGTTTCAGCTACAGCTTCAACCAATTTTTCGCGCCATTCTTCAGCTAATTCGCGGTATTCTTCAGGAATTTCTGTTTCTTCGATCTCTGTTCCAAGATCGTTTGTATACATTTCAGCCTTCATTGTTACAAGGTCGATAATTCCTGTGAAGTCGTCTTCCGCACCAATTGGTAATTGGATTGGGTGAGCGTTTGCTTGCAAACGGTCATGTAAAGTTGATACTGAATATAAGAAGTCAGCACCGATCTTGTCCATTTTGTTTGCAAATACGATACGAGGTACACCGTAAGTTGTTGCTTGACGCCAAACTGTTTCAGTTTGAGGTTCAACACCTGATTGTGCATCAAGAACAGTTACAGCACCATCAAGTACACGCAATGAACGTTCAACTTCAACTGTGAAGTCTACGTGTCCTGGTGTGTCGATGATGTTGATTCGATGACCCTTCCATTGTGCTGTAGTAGCAGCAGAAGTGATCGTAATACCACGTTCTTGTTCTTGTTCCATCCAGTCCATTTGTGAAGCTCCTTCATGAGTTTCACCAATTTTGTGGATTTTACCAGTATAGTACAAGATACGTTCAGTAGCAGTCGTTTTACCAGCATCGATGTGGGCCATGATACCGATATTACGAGTGTTTTGTAAAGAAAATTCTCTGGTCATTCTCCTTGTTTCTCCTCTCTTTACTATCTAGTTGCTAAAAATAAGGACACTATCTGAGGTCGACTTATAAAAGTCGACCAAACAGAGAGAATCTTACCAGCGATAGTGAGCAAACGCACGGTTGGCATCAGCCATTTTATGAGTGTCTTCACGTTTTTTAACAGAAGCACCTGTGTTGTTTGCAGCATCCATGATTTCTTTTGCTAAGCGTTCTTCCATTGTGTGTTCACCGCGCAAGCGAGCGTAGTTTACTACCCAACGAAGACCTAGAGTAACGCGGCGTTCAGGGCGAACTTCAACTGGTACTTGGTAGTTTGAACCCCCAACACGACGTGCTTTAACTTCAAGAACAGGTTGAACGTTTTTCATTGCTTGTTCAAACACTTCTAATGGATCGTTACCTGTAGATTCTTTGATCAAATCAAAGGCATTATAGATAATGTTAGCTGCAATCCCGCGTTTTCCGTCAACCATTACACGGTTGATCAAGCGAGTTACTAATTTTGAGTTATAAATAGGATCTGGTAAAACATCACGTTTTGCAACAGGACCTTTACGTGGCATCCGTAACTCCTCCTTCCGAAATATTGTTCATAGTAATTACTTCTATATAATAGAAGCAAGTTTCATTTGTTTAATAATTAAAATTAAGCTTTAGGTTTTTTAGTTCCGTATTTAGAACGGCTTTGTTTACGGTCGTTAACACCAGCAGTATCTAAAGCACCGCGAACGATATGGTAACGTACCCCTGGTAAGTCTTTTACACGACCACCGCGTAATAATACAACACTGTGTTCTTGTAAGTTATGACCAATCCCTGGGATATAAGCAGTAACTTCAATTAAGTTTGACAAACGAACACGTGCATATTTACGTAAAGCTGAGTTCGGTTTTTTAGGTGTCATTGTACCCACACGAGTTGCTACCCCACGTTTTTGAGGTGAGTTTACGTTAGTTTGAGTTTTCTTAAAGCTGTTATATCCTTTGTTCAAAGCAGGTGAATTAGATTTTTCCACCTTTGATTTACGAGGTTTACGTACTAATTGGTTAATTGTAGGCATTCCTTGTTTCCTCCTTCCCACGATTTGCGTCTAGTTCCACACATCCAGGTGGTTCTTTTTTTGCGATAAAAAATAAATGCAATGTCTGCATCCTTATCAAATATGCTTTGATAAACAGTCAGCACGTTTCTTCACAGAAACCTGTAGATAAAGCACCTTTGTTAGAATATCACGAATGAAAAAACATGTCAACAAGAGATGCAATTTTTTTTGAAAAAGCTTTATTGCAATAAAAAAGAATGGTATCTTTTTGCCGTAAATCACGCTAAAATAGTGAGGAAAGCACGAAGCTCAAACTAAAAAAAGGTGGATGCAAAGATGAATTTAAAACAATTAGCTGGCATTGAAGCCGCGAAATTCGTAAAGGACGGGATGATCGTTGGTCTCGGGACCGGTTCAACCGCCTATTATATGGTAGAAGAGATTGGTCGCCGTATGCGTGAAGAAGGATTACGTATCACAGGAGTCACTACTTCAAATGCGACAAAAGAACAAGCGGAAAAATTAGGAATACCGCTAAAGAGTATCGATGAAGTCCCAGTAGTCGATCTGACGATAGATGGTGCTGATGAAATCAGTGCTGATTTTCAAGGGATAAAAGGCGGCGGTGCTGCTTTGCTTTTCGAGAAAATAGTCGCTACGTACTCAAAAGAAACGATTTGGATCGTTGATTCTTCTAAATTAGTCCATAAACTTGGGAAGTTCCCACTCCCAGTTGAAGTCATCCCTTATGGCTCCCAACAGCTACTTCGTATTTTTGACGAAAAAGGATTCCAACCTGTTTTGCGTACAGACGAAAACGGCGAAGTCCTAACCACAGATGGTGGTCATTATATCATTGATCTGCATCTAGAAGTTATTGAACAACCAGAAAGCTTAGCTACCTATTTAGATGAACTTGTTGGGGTAGTCGAACATGGACTTTTCCTAAATATGGTTTCAAAAGTTGTTGTTGGCTCAGAAAAAGGTGTTGAGATTCTTGATGCCATCCGCCATAAATAAAGAAAAACTGCTTGATCATCCAATAAAAAAAGACAGCGGAAAATTTGCGAAAAAACTATCTTTTTGACGTACTTTATGCTACATTTTTACTGTTATATCCAGTTAGAAAATCACTGCTAGAAAGGAATCACCATGAAAATCATTGGTTATGCACGCACAACCATAAATGATGTTGATTTAACAACTCAGGTTGAACAATTATCTGACTTTGGTTGTCAAGAAATTTTCCATGAGACATATGAAGTGGAACAAAACGATGCTACTGCTGTTCATTTGGAGTCAGTGATTGCTGACATGCAGCAAGGCGATGCACTAGTCGTCTGCCAACTTCATCGATTGGGCAAATCTACACGGCAATTAACAGAACTTACACAATTATTCAAAGACCGCGGGCTGCACTTGATTAGCATTGATGAAGGAATCGATACGCGCGAAATGGGGAAAATCTATTTCCAATTGATGGAAAACCTGGCAAACATGGAGTGCGCATTGATCAAAGAACGTACATTAGTTGGATTAGATGAAGCTCGTAAAAAAGGAAAAATCGGCGGAAGACCAAAAATCGATGCAAAAACGATCAAAAAAATCCGACGTCTCTATTACGAAAAAAAAGAAACAATCCAATTTATTTCTTCAAAATGCGGTGTTTCAGTTGGAACATGTTATAAATATATCAATTTGCCTGAAAAAGAAATCGAGCAATTATGCATCTAATGCCTAAAAACGAACAGTGCTTTCGCAGCTGTTCGTTTTTTTATCTTCTCTACTCGTTTTCTCATAGAATCTTATCCAATTTTTCGATGGAAATCTCTTCCAAAAAATTGTACAATAAAACAGAACTGAAATTTTCAGAAATATAAACCTATCTTAAAGGAGAGCTAAACATGCCAAAATTAGTTTTTTCTCGTCACGGTCTTAGTGAATGGAATGCATTGAACCAATTTACTGGTTGGGCTGATGTAAACCTAGCACCAGAAGGAATCGAAGAAGCAAAAGAAGGCGGACGCAAAATCAAAGAAGCTGGAATCGAATTTGATGTTGCCTATACTTCTGTTTTAACTCGTGCAATCAAAACATGTAACTTGATCTTAGAATATTCAGATCAACTTTGGGTACCACAAATCAAATCATGGCGCTTGAACGAACGTCACTATGGTAAATTACAAGGTTTGAACAAAAAAGAAACAGCTGAAAAATACGGCGACGAACAAGTACACATCTGGCGTCGTTCTTACGATACTCTTCCTCCATTAATGGAAGAAACTGACGAAGGTTCTGCAGCAAACGACCGTCGTTACGCAATGTTAGACAAACGCGATATTCCTGGTGGCGAAAACTTGAAAGTGACATTAGAACGTGCTTTGCCATTCTGGCAAGATAAAATTGCTCCAGCATTACTAGACAACAAAACTGTTTTAGTAGCTGCACACGGTAACTCATTACGCGCTCTAGCTAAACATATCGAAGGTATCTCTGACGAAGACATCATGGATCTTGAAATCCCAACAGGTCAACCACTTGTTTATGAATTAAATGATGACTTAACAGTGGCTAAAAAATACTACCTATAATAGATACTCTATTGTAAATAAGACAGCCCTCTCACCTCCTATTATTGTAAGAGATGAAGGGGCTGTTTTTTTAGATATTGGAAGACGGTAGTCTTGGCTATCTAATGCGAATGACATCAATTTACATAATAACTACCCGTGGTGCTAGTTAATTTTAATATCCTAAAGAATATCTCAAAGTTCCTTCAAAACGTCGTTGTGCTCGACTTAATAGAACACTGTAAGCCAGTAATATGCTGTCAAATCTACTCTCTAGCCCTTTAACAGAACGTGAGTTGAAATTTTGACAACCTAATTTTTCTAAGGAAGAAAAAACAGTCTCAACTGTTTTTCTTTGTTTTCCAAGTAAGCTGTGGTCTAGTTTTTCTGATTTATCCATGTTTTTACGTGGCGGAACGGATATAGTAATGCCCTTAAGGGCAAGCTTTTCATGGATTTTATGGCTAATATATCCTTTGTCCCCTAGGATATTGGGAAGATTCGCTTCTTCCGATAAAGTCTCTAACACTTTCACGTCATGGACACCTGGATTCGTGATTGAGTAAGTAATCGGAAAGCCAGTCTTAGTAACGATCATATGAATTTTAAGACCATAAAAATAAGATTTTTTTGTTGAGTTATAGCCAACTTTGACTATTTGATTCAATAGTTTTGCTTGTCTATTTCTAACTGGTTTACATAATGGACTAGGAAAACTATCTATAATTCCGACTAGTTCACCTTTGGTGAGCTTCTTGATGAAAAAGTATCGAATAATCTTGATAGTGTAAGCTAAGTTTGAACTTAAGCGAGTGAATCGACTCCTACTAGGAAAGTCACCATTAGGAAATAAGACGGAACAAACCGCTCTATACGTGGCTCTTTGGCTAGTATAGCCATTAATTATGCCCCATATAACACAAGCAATAATCACTGTATCGCGTTGCTTCAGTTGATCAGTATTTCTTCGGTTTTTAATCTTATCTGGTACACAATTGTGGTATATGTTAGAAACAGTTCTCATAATTTCCTTGAATGTTATAAAAGTATCTGTATAATGTTCAGTATATTTTGATGAACGCATATGTAGTCCTCATTTCTTGGGAGTTTTGAGACTACTATATGCGTTTTTTTGTTGATTTACCAACATGTTTAGACATTTTCCTCTAGGAAAAAATTAACTAGCACCACGGGTAATAACTATATGATTATAATAGTAAGTACTGTTTGAATAAACAAAAAATTAAGAGAGAAGGCGTAGCATTGAGAGAAAAAAGAATGTCTGACAATCATTCAGATGTGGAGCGAACATTTTTTGTAGAAACTTATTTAAATTTCATTCTTTTATCCTGTTTCTAAGAGGAAGTTTTCATTTGTATGAGCTATCACCACAACTCTCCATCTTTTCTTATGTTGCTAATAAATGAAGTTTAGATAAAAGTCAACCTTATAAAACTATTTATTTTATCATTTTTTTCTAATGATGAATGTTATATAGAAAAAAGTGTTTACACGACCGCTATTTTCTCGGTTATGATTAATTTGTGAGATACAGACAGACTACACGGCTGCATCTTACAAACAAAATCAAAAAATAAAAATATAGAGTGAGGAGATACAAGATGATCAAAAGTAATTTAAAAACAGTGATGGCAGCAGGTATGGTATTTTTAAGTTTAGGAGGATCCGTTTCGACATTCGCAACAAGTCTATCAACAACTGACTTCGTTAGTACAAGTAAACAGGCCATTGAGCAACAATTGTATATCCATAATGGTGACTTTAATGACGGGTTTGATCATTGGATCACTAGTGGCCAAGAGCCAAATAATCCCACACTTCAAACCGTTAATGGAAATAACTTTGCTTTAGCAAAAAATGGTGAAAATGTTCATCAATATGTGACATTAAAACCAAGTACCACGTATACATTTAGTTATGATGTTGCAGCAAGCGAATCAGCACCAGGACGTGTTGAATTAGGGATCATGAATCATGATGTCGGTTTTGATGTATTAGAACGCAGTGAACATAATAATGAGAACTGGGAACGTGGCAAACTTACTTTTGCGACTCCAGACGATGAAAATACATACCTTATACGATTTGCTTCTACATGGAATGGTTGGGCGAAATATGACAATATCCAAGTGGAAACAGGCGTAACAGAAACAAACATGTTGTCTGTAGGGCGAGAAGGTTCTCAAGCATTTGCTTATTTAACATTGACACCTGAACTTTTTCACAATAATCAAGACAGATGGGTCGTTCACATTGATGGAAGATATCGTTTTGGAACATTTGACGGCACAGCATACTATAGCATTCCAAGAATAGTTGATGGTAATATTCAAGTACGTCACGGAATTCCTGGAAAAGCAGGACAGCGAATAGAAGTATATCGCCTACCAGGACGTCCTGGATCAGGCACCTCACTTGAGCACGCTGTATTATTCGAAACACTTATTATTGATGCAGACTTGATTTAAGTTGAATTTTTCATTCTTCAAGCATCATCACATGAGCAATTGAATGATTAAGGTATTCATCTAGACGAAGCCACCAACAGGAGATGACTCATTTGTCACATCCTGTTGGTAGCCTAGTTCGGAACAGAAAGAGCGTAACTCGCTTCTTTCTGTTCTTTTTTATTTGATTAAGATTGTGCCATTCGTCTGCAATTTAAAAGGAATATCGATTCACATTTTAGACATTCAAATGGTTGACTTTAGAAGGACCCTCGAAGTAACTGAAGCAACGGTTGTCATTGATTTCAGGTTATGTGAGACAGTTTCTGCAAAAAAATGTGACTGCCAAATTTCTATTAATAGAAGTTTAGGCAGTCACACTTTCTTGCTATTTAGCTATTACTTTACCCTTGAATCGCCGTTTCCAATCCTACTTCGATCATTTCATTGAATGTCGATTGACGTTCTGCAGCTGTTGTTTCTTCCCCAGTAATCAAATGGTCGCTAACGGTCATCAAACTTAATGTCTGCACATGGTATTTCGCGCCTAAGTAATAAAGAGCCGCTGCTTCCATTTCCACTCCTAAGACACCAAGTTCAGCTAATTGGAATGTCTCTGTCAAATCATCTTTGTAGAAAGAATCTTCCGAAAGGACATTTCCTACATGAACCGTATAGCCCTTTTCTTTAGCTATCTCATATGCTTTCAGTAATAGATTGAAATCACTGATTGGCGGAAAATGAAAGGCTTGGAAATTTTTTTCGATCATCGAAGAGCTGGTCGCTGCGCCTTGCGCTAGTACTAAATCACGAACATGGACATCTTTTGACAATGCCCCGCATGTACCTACTCGGATCAATTTCTTTACGCCATATGACTGGATCAATTCATGGGCATAGATGGTGGCTGATGGCATCCCCATCCCTGTTCCTTGAACAGAAATACGTTCGCCTTTATATTTGCCGGTAAAGCCTAGCATACCACGGACCTGATTGTAGCAAACTGGTTCTTCTAAAAAAGTCTCTGCAATATATTTAGCTCGCAAAGGGTCTCCCGGAAGTAAAATCTTATCGGCAATCTCGCCTTCTTTCGCTTCGATATGCACACTCATTTTGTTGCTCCTCCTATTACAATAATGTCAATGTTTCTTTAACCAATGCTTTAAAAGATTGTTTGACTCTCTGAGTTGTTTCTACAACTTCTTCATGGCTCAGATTCGCTTGCATGCCTGCTGCTAAGTTGGTAATACAAGAGATTCCTAACACTTTTAATCCGCTGTGAGCTGCTACGATGACTTCTGGAACAGTCGACATCCCTACTGCATCGGCTCCTATTGTCCGAGACATCCGAATCTCAGCAGGCGTTTCATAAGTTGGGCCAGAGTAGCCCATATATACGCCTTCTTTAAGATCCAAACCTAGTTTTTCTGCTGCTGCTTTTGCTGTTGCTTGATAGTCAGGCGTATATGCTTGACTCATATCTGGGAATCTAGGACCCATTTCATCTTCATTCGGGCCGATCAAAGGATTTTCACCAGTAAAATTGATGTGATCGGTAATCAGCATCAAATCTCCTGGTACGAAGGATTCATTGACACCGCCACATGCGTTGGTCACAATGACTGAATGGGCACCTAGTCCGGCCATCACACGTACTGGATAGGTCACTGTTTGCATGGAATGACCTTCATAGTAGTGGAATCTTCCTTGCATGGCTAACACTTTTTTGCCTGCTAGAGATCCGTAAACCAGCTGTCCTGCATGTCCAACTACTGTCGAAACAGGAAAGAACGGGATCTCATCATAAGAAATCATTACAGCATCTTCGATTTCATCTGCTAATTCACCTAATCCTGAACCTAGGATCAAACCAAAATCAATTTCTTTTACTCCTTTATCAAGGATAAACTGGGTCGTTTCTTGTAACATCTCGCTTAACTTGGTCATTTGCTTTCTCCTATTTTAAAAAGATTATTTTAATAATTTTAAGAAGCTTTCGCCATTTTCAGTCGAAGAAACACTAAAGTTCTCAGCAATCGTTGCGGAGATATCAGAATAATACCCTTGAGGCAACGCCCCTTGTTCTTTCATTTTTTTACTGTAGACCAATAACGGTACATATTCTCGCGTATGATCGGTACCAGTAAATGTCGGATCGTTTCCGTGATCGGCTGTAATCATTAGCAAGTCGTCTTCTTCCATGGCTTCAAGCAGTTCTGGGATCCGCAAGTCAAATTCTTCAATCGCATGCGCATAACCGACTACATCCCGGCGATGACCGTATAATGCATCAAAATCTACTAAATTGGTAAAGCTGATACCTGTAAACTCTTTTTTCATAACGTTCAGCAACTGGTCGACGCCATCCATATTACTTTTCGTGCGGACAGATTCAGTGATTCCTTGTCCATTGAAAATATCGTTGATCTTTCCTACAGCAATCACGTCTTTTCCTGCTTCTTTCAAAGAATCGAGGACCGTGTGTCCGAATGGATCCAACGCATAATCATGACGATTGCTTGTTCGTGTGAAGTCTCCTGGTTCTCCCACATATGGACGTGCAATGATTCGACCAATCATGTACGGGTCATCTTTTGTTATATCACGAACGAATTGGCAAACCCGGTATAGTTCTTCTAAAGGAATGATTTCTTCATGTGCCGCGATCTGAAGGACAGGATCAGCAGAAGTATATACGATTAAATCACCCGTTTTCATTTGGTGTTCACCGTAATCGTCAATAACAGCCGTTCCACTATATGGTTTGTTGCATACGACTTTACGGCCAGAAAACTCTTCGATTTGTTTGATCAGATCATCAGGGAATCCGTTCGGAAACACACGAAACGGCGTCTTGATATTCAATCCCATGATTTCCCAATGGCCTGTCATCGTATCTTTCCCTACAGAAACTTCTTCTAATTTCGTCGCATAGCCTTGATGATCTTTCACTGATTCCACACCTTCAAGAGGACGAATCGTTCCCAAACCAAGCTGCTCTAAATGCGGAATGTTCAATCCTGCTTCTTTTGCAATGTGTCCTAATGTATCAGAACCAACGTCACCGAACTTCTCGGCATCTGGTGCTTCTCCAATTCCTACTGAATCCATGACGATCAGATGTACGCGTTTAAACATGATTATTCCTTCTTTCTTTTTATTTTTATTACCTTTAAAACAAAAAGGGCGAGACGAAAAACACTTCCCGTAACCCACCCTTTTTATTCGCTAAAAGATTATTTTGATTTGATATAGTTCTTCCCGTTTGCTTTTGGTCCAGAAGCTTTCCCTAAGAAAACAACCAACACAATGATTGTCAGCAAATATGGAGCAATTTGCAGCAATACTGGTGGAATCGAAGAAATAACTGGTAATTGTGCACCGATGATACTCAAGCTTTGTGCAAAACCAAAGAACAGTGAGGCACCCATTGCGCCTAAAGGATTCCATTTACCAAAGATCATAGCAGCCATGGAGATGAACCCTTGTCCGACGATCGTCCCAGCTGAAAAGTTACCGGAAATCGACTGAGCAAAAACAGCACCGCCCATACCGCCTAACAAGCCTGAAATCAGCACGCCTGAATAACGCATAGCATATACATTGATACCTAATGTATCGGCAGCTTGAGGGTTTTCACCAACTGAACGGAGGCGTAAGCCGAATTTCGTCTTGAAGATGATCACCCAAGCAATGACAGCAATCAAAATTGCACAATAAGCAGGCAAGAATGTATTTTTGAAGAAAATTGATCCAATGACCGGAATATCTGCCAAACCTGGGAAAGAGAAATATCCCAGATTCTGCGTGATGTTATCTGTTTGACCTTTCCCATACCATGCTTTGATCAAGAAAACACCTAAAGCTGGTGCCATCAGATTGATCACTGTACCGCTGATGATATGGTCAGCACGCAAGCTGACTGTTGCTACTGCGTGGATCAAAGAAAATAGGATACCTACGACGCCACCCACTAAAATAGCGATCCATGGCGTCATGGAACCAAGTGAGGGGCTCATCGTCAAGTTGAAAACGATGGAACTAAAAGCACCCATGACCATGATTCCCTCTAACCCTACGTTTACGATCCCGCTGCGTTCAGAAAACGTTCCGCCTAGTGACGTTAGAATTAACGGTGTTGAATAAACCAGTGTTGAAGTAAGAATCAAGGCAATTAATTCGATAGTCGACATTATAGTTCGCCTCCTTCATGGTTTTGATTCGTTGGCTTCGCTTCGATTGTCGCAACGATTTCTTCTTGTTTTTTTCCTTGGAAGAACTTAGCCATGACGAAACGAATCAAGAAATTGATCCCAACAAAGAAGATAATCAGAGCAATCGATACATTGACGATCTCAAACGGAACACCAGCTCCTGTCTGCATGCCAAGTCCGCCGATCTTCAAAATACTGAACAAAATCGCTGATAAAAGAATACCGATTGCTGATCCAGATCCAAGTAAGGAGACAGCCATTCCGTCAAATCCAATAGATAGCGAGGTCGTTTGAACGAAGAAGTTTTGATACGTTCCTAATCCTTCAACCACACCGCCAAGCCCTGCCAAAGCGCCAGAAATGACCATCGACAAAACGATCGTACGTTTACTACTCATCCCTGCATACTCAGAAGCAAAAGGATTCAAACCAACGGAACGGATCTCAAATCCTAAAGTCGTTTTCTTCATCAATAGCCAAACGAAAATAAGCGCGATGATTGCTAAAAACAAACCTGAGTTTACGCGAGAGCCGCCAAAAGCTTGTGTTAACCAAGGTAACCGCAACGATGCATTTTGACTGATCATATTGGAAGAGTCCAAACTTGATCGGTAGCTTTCAGGCATCACTTCATGTAAAGCAAACGTGCTTACGTATAATAAGATATAGTTCATCATGATCGTTACGATCACTTCACTTGTTCCAAAAAATGCTCGTAGCAACCCAGGAACAGCCGCTGCCATCGCACCTGCTAAGGCACCTAGGATCACGCACAATGGAAGCAAAACAACTTTTGGAAGATCTGGAAAAGCAAGTGCCACCCAGACACTGACGATCCATCCGCAAAGCGCTTGTCCAGAAAGCCCGATATTGAAGAACCCAGCTGAGTTAGCTACAGAAAACCCTAATGCTGTAAAAATCAACGGCGTTGCTTGCCTTAATGTTTCACCGATTCCTCTTTGCGAACCAAGAGCTGCATCTAACATAGAAGAATAACCTTGGATGGGCTGAAAACCAAAAGCAGCCATCAATATCGCGCCTAAGATTAATCCTAAAACAACTGAAAGTACAGGCACTAATAAATTACGGAATTTCTCGCTGCGATCATTCATGTGCGCCAGCCCCCTTTTCTAACTCTTTTCGTGCTTCTTCTAAGGTATAGCCCGCCATCAATAGACCTAATTCATTTTCAGATGTTTCTTTCGGATCAACGATCCCGACGATTTCTCCTTCATGGATAACAGCAATACGATCCGAAACATTTAAAATTTCTTCTAATTCGAAACTAATCAATAACACTGCTTTGTATTTGTCCCTTTGTTCGATCAGACGTTTATGAATAAATTCGATCGCACCTACATCCAGTCCACGAGTTGGATTTGCAACGATCAACAGATCAGGATCTCGGTCGACTTCCCGAGCGATGATTGCTTTTTGCTGATTTCCGCCTGATAAAGCTTTTGCAGGAACAAGTTCATTCGTTGTTCGAACATCATATTCTTCGATCAATTCTCTGGCATGTTCATTTATCACTGAATAATTCAGCATACCGTTTTTACTGTAAGGTTTTTGATGATACGTTTGCAGTGCAATGTTTTCAGACAATGTCATATCTAGGACCAACCCGTATTTATGACGGTCTTCTGGCACATGTCCTACACCATGTTCAGTGATCTTTCGAGGTTTTTTATTGGTGATGTCTTCCCCTTTTAGCTTGATATGTCCGCTTTCTGCCTTTCGCAAACCAGTCAAAGCTTGGATCAACTCCGACTGCCCGTTTCCATCGATTCCGGCGATACCAAGTACTTCGCCAGCACGAACCTCTAAGTTCAGGTTTTTCACGGCTTCTAATCCACGATTTTCTTTCACCACTAGATTTTCAATAGACAAAACGACTTCTTGAGGCTTCGCTTCTTTTTTCATCGTTTTGAATGAAACCGTTCTTCCGACCATCATATCAGCTAATTGCTGTGAGGTAACGTCTTTAACGTTGACTGTACCGATTCCTTTTCCACGGCGGATAACTGTACAACGGTCAGCTACTGCTTTGATTTCATCTAACTTATGCGTAATCAAAATGATTGACTTGCCTTCTTTGACTAATTCCTTCATGATCACGATTAATTCATCAATTTCCTGAGGGGTCAATACAGCTGTCGGCTCATCAAAAATCAGTACATCTGCTCCTCGGTAAAGTGTTTTTAAAATTTCTACCCGTTGTTCCATCCCAACTGAAATATCACGAACATAAGCATCCGGGTTGACTGATAATCCATATTGTTCAGAAACTTTTTGGATCTCTTTTCGCGCTTTTTTATGGTCAAGCATCCCTGCACGACTAGGTTCGCTTCCCAACACGATGTTTTCTGTTACAGTAAAGGCATCAACAAGCATAAAGTGCTGATGGACCATCCCAATCCCTAATTGATTGGCTTTTGTCGGGCTTGTGATCTGTACTTCTTTCCCACGCATCAAAATTTTCCCTGATGTCGGCTCTAATAATCCGGAAAGCACGTTCATCAATGTAGATTTGCCAGCACCGTTTTCTCCAAGCAACGCATGAATCTCTCCTGCCTTTACTTGTAAATTGATGTTGTCATTTGCCTTGAATGTTCCAAATTCTTTGGTAATATTCTGCATTTCTATGACAATATTTTCTTGAACCACCTTTTTTTCACATCCTAACGATTTCTATCTAGGGCAACGATTGACTAAGATTCACGCTTAGTGAGCGTTCTTCTTTTGAAACAAACATTACTTCAGGGAGTTGTTCCCTTATCCAAACTGTCTCAAGGCAGTTTGGATAAATGAACAATTCTTGTTCTAATCAAACCATAGCCTTGTCAAACATGTGTCTAACAAGGCTATAGAAATGGTTTTAGTTTTCTTCAGGAGTTTCTGGAACTTTTACGTCACCTGAAATGATTTTTTCTTTTGCTTCATCCACTGCTTTTTTCGCTTCATCAGAAAGTTGTCCTTCTGTTAGACCAACACCGTCTTCTTTCAATCCATAAACGGTGTGTTCACCACCAGGGAATTTACCGTCAGCTGATTTTTGTGCCAAATCTTCTACTACTGTTCCAACTGCTTTCAGTGTAGATGTCAATGTGAAGTTTTTCTTTTCGCCGTTCAATGTGTATTCGCCTTCGTCTGATTGGTCGCGGTCAACACCGATAACCCAAACTTTTTTGTCGCCTGATTCGTTCAATGATTTTGCTTCTTGGAATACACCGTTACCTGTACCACCTGAAGCATGGAAGATGATATCTGCATTTTGTGCATACATACCTTGAGCAATTGAACGTCCTTTATCTGGAGCAGAGAAGTCACCAGCATATTGGTTCAATACTTTGATTTCTTTTCCTAGTTCTTTCGCACCTGCATCAACACCGGCTTTGAATCCAGCATCAAAACGATCGATTACTTCACCTTTTACGCCGCCGATAAAGCCGACTACGTTCGTTTCAGTCGTGTAAGCTGCTGCAATCCCTGCAAGATAAGAAGCTTCGTTGTCTTTGAATGTTGCAGATACAACGTTATCTAATCCGTCAATCACATCATCGATGATAACGAAGTTCGTACCTGTATTGTTTGTTGCTTGTTCTTGGATCGCTGGTTTTAGTTTATAACCAATACCAAAAATCGTTTTGAATCCAGCATTCAATGCTTGGTCGATATTTGGGATATAATCTGATTCGTTTGAAGATTGGAAGTATTGGAAGCCATCATTGCCTCGTGAAAGACCTTGATCTTTCCCCCATTTTTGTAATCCTTCCCAAGCTGACTGGTTGAATGAACGGTCGTCTACACCACCTGTATCTGTGATCAATGCTGCAGTTGTTGTGTCTGATGAGCTTTTGCCACCGGATGAATCAGTAGAGCCGTTGTTGCCGCATGCACCTAAAAATAACCCTGCTGCTAGTGCGACAGCACCTAAACCAAATAATTTTGCTTTTTTCATTTCTGTAAAGCCTCCTAAAATAATTGTTTTATTTTTCAACAGTCAGCTGACTGAATGAACATGAGTTATAGATCTTTTTCAGTAAATGCATAAGGCAGTAGTTCTCGAACGGTTGTTGCCTTCGTCACACCATCGTCTCCCACTAGCGTAACCGGCATATCAGGAACACAGAACTCTGCCATTACTTGCCGACATGCACCACATGGAGAAATAGGATCAGGGGTGTGCCCTGCTACGACTAAGTGGGTAAACGATCTTTCTCCTTCTGATACGGCTTTGAAGAAAGCTGTGCGCTCGGCACAATTCGTTAATCCAAATGATGCATTCTCGATGTTGATACCTTGATAAATCTTGCCTGATTCTGTTACGAGACAAGCACCTACCGGAAAATGGGAATAAGGAACGTATGCTTTATCTAACGCTTCAATAGCTGTGTTGATCCATTCTTGTTTGAGTTCTGCCATGAGTTTCTCCTTTGAAAATTAATAGCCTTCGCCAGTTGAACCAGATACGATTGCTACTCCTGCGCTTGTTCCGATTCTTGTAGCACCCGCTTCGATCATTGCCATTGCTTCTTCTTCGTTATGGATACCGCCAGAAGCTTTGACGCCCATTTCTGGTCCTACCGTTTCACGCATCAAACGGACATCCTCTACCTTTGCACCACCCGTTGAGAAACCAGTTGATGTTTTGACAAAATCAGCGCCTGCAGCTTTTGCTAATTCGCATGCTCGGATGATTTCTTCTCTATCTAATAAAGATGTTTCGATGATCACTTTGACAAGTGCACGATCTTTTGCTGCTTCAACAACTGCTTCGATATCTTTTTGAACTTTTTGATCATCTTTTGATTTCAACGCACCGATATTGATGACCATATCGACTTCATCTGCGCCGTTATTGATGGCATCTGTCGTTTCAAATGCTTTTGTCTCGGATGTGTTTGCTCCTAAAGGAAACCCGATCACTGTACATACAGCTACTGGCTCACCTTGTAATTGTTCTTTTGCTAGCGCAACCCATGCTGGATTGATGCAGACAGAGTAAAAATGATATTTTTTCGCTTCTTCGATAATTTGCATCACAGCTTCTTTAGATGCATCTGCTTTCAAAATAGTATGGTCGATCATTCGGTTTAGTTCCATTTCTTTTCCCCTTTTCTTTCAAACGGTAAAATCCGCTTTTTTCCTTTTATTCTGTGATAATGTCATGAATCAATGTTGGCTTCATTGCTGACTCGCCAATTTCAATATTTTTATATAATAATTCAATAACAGAAGAGATTTCTTTATCATTACTATAGATTGTCAATAATGACTCGCCCTTTGTCACAGTGTCACCGATTTTTTTATGCAGTTTCAATCCAACTGCGTGATCAATATCGTCTTCTTTGGTTTTACGCCCAACACCTAGCATCATTGCAGCAATTCCTAATTCGTTTGCCACGACTTTTGACACGACTCCGCTTTGTTTAGCAGGAAGCTCCATTGTGTAACGTGCAGTCAAAATTCGTTCTGGTTGTTCCACGATCGTTGGGTCTCCCCCTTGATTTTGGATCATTTCTTTGAATTTTGCTAACGCTTTACCTGATTCCAGAGCTTCTTGAAGCAACGTTCTTGCTTCATCGATTGTTTTAGCTTTGCCAGCAAGAACAACCATTTGGCTTCCTAAGGCGTAGCACATTTCTACTAGATCTTCTGGACCATTTCCTTGTAATGTTTCGATTGCCTCGACAACTTCTAGACTATTTCCGATTGCTTCGCCAAGAGGTTCTGACATATCCGAGATTACCGCCACTGTTTCTCGGTTCGCTAGTTTGCCAATGCTTGTCATGGTTTTTGCCAGACGTCTTGCATCTTCGATATTCTTCATGAAAGCACCGTCTCCAGTGGTCACGTCCAAAACGATTGCATCTGCTCCTGCCGCAATCTTTTTACTCATGATCGAACTGGCAATCAGCGGAAGAGAATCGACGGTCGCTGTGACGTCACGCAAAGCGTACAATTTTTTGTCCGCCGGTGCCAAGTTTCCTGATTGACCGATTACTGCTACTTTGCTTTCATTGACAATGCGCACGAATGCTTCATCCGAAAGCTCGATCTGAAATCCGGGAATTGCTTCTAGCTTATCTAATGTGCCACCTGTGTAACCTAGACCGCGTCCAGACATTTTAGCCACTGTCACTCCGACACTAGCTACTAGGGGGGCTAAAATCAATGTGGTCGTGTCACCAACGCCACCTGTCGAATGCTTATCTACCTTTATTCCTTCAAGAGAACTCAAATCGATGACATCACCAGAATTAGCAATCGCCAATGTTAAGTTCGTGATTTCTTCATTTGTCATGTCTTGATAAAAAATTGCCATCAATAATGCACTGACTTGATAATCTGGAATCTTTCCATTCGTATAGTTCGTGACGATGTACTCGATTTCCTCTTTCGACAGCTCGTTTCCATCCCTCTTTTTTTCAATCAGATCCACCATTCGCATTGCCTGATCCTCCTTGTCTTCATTCGGTATTATACATTATTTTTAGGAAAGGTAAACCACTTTAGTAAACTGGTTTACTAAAAATAAAAAAAGCACTAACTCGCCTTTGTAAATGCTTACATAAGCAATATACCGCCGAGTTAGCCCTTTGTCAATACTTTTACGCTCTCACGAATAATTAATTTTGTTTCGAACACTTTGTTCGGAACTTTTCTTTGAGGAAATTCGATCGTATCGATTAGGAAACGCGCAGCATAAAATCCAATATCAAAACTTGGTTGCTGCACTGTCGTCAATTGCGGAATCATGTATTCTGACAGCTTTAATCCATCGAATCCTATGACAGAGATATCTTCTGGGATTTTTTTGCCCAATTCATCTATCGCCTGATAGCAGCCGATCGCCATGGCATCATTCCCGCAAAAAATAGCCGTGATATCTTTATGTTTGAGTAGTTTTTTTGATGCAGTATAGCCACCTTGGACAGTCAACTCTCCATGTTCAACAAATTTCCCATTAAAAGGTAGGCCATGATCTTTCAGCGCATGACGATATCCGTTGAAACGTTCTTCTAATTGATAATATCCAGTGGTTTCCTTCAGCATGCCGATCTTCGTATGGCCGCTTTCAATAAATAGTGAAACGGCTTGATAGGCGCCCTCATATTCCTTTACGATAAGCCGTCCGTTATCCCGACGATTCAATCCGCGATCGATTAAAATAATCGGCATTTTTTGATAAAATCCGCTGTCTAATGCATATTTCTCAGGTAAAATATTTGGTGTTGCCAGCAAGATCCCATCCACTGAGCGGTGGGAAAGCTCTTGTAAATACTTGATCTCATTTTCTTGGCTATGACGAGAATTGCATAACATGATCACATAGCCCAAAGGATTCAAATAGCTCTCTACACCTTCGATCAGTTTGGAGAAGAAGAAATCAGTGACATCAGGGACGATCATTCCGATGGTCTTTGAATGTCGATTGATCACATTTGAAGCGAAATAATCGGGTTTATAATGATGTTCATTCACGATCGACAACACTTTTTTTCTTGTCTTATCACTAAATCGGCTTCCTTTGTTATTCAAAATCTGTGAGACAGTTGTTACTGATACCCCTGCCATTTCTGCAATATCTCTGATGGTCAGCTTCACCCTAGTGGCTCCCTTCTATCTAAATTCCCTATCAGTGTACCAAAACCCCCAAGAAAAGAATAGAGAAAAAAAGAAAGTATGTTTTTTGATAAAAATCTCCTTTATCTACCAACTTGGCAGCGTTCTATACAAGTTCTGTATCTTATTTATTTTATCGTAAAAAACAACGACTCTGTTCCTACTATTTCTTTTTGAAGAAAAAAATAGTTCTTTGTTTTTAAAAACTTCTCAACAAAAAAAGAACTGATACGTACCCTTACATGCACGCCCAGTTCCACTTTTTCGTCGCTCTATTATTTTTCAGCTAGTTATTCTTTCACACTTTTGATAATATAATATCCTTTATCTTTTGTGACGATTTCTGCATTGCCAAATGTTTCTTCCATCTTCTTTTGCGCACTCGGCGCTCCTTGTTTCTTCTGGATCACAATTGTCAGTGTACCGCCCTGCTTCAACCGAGGATATGCGCCTGTCAAGATTTCATGTACGACTTTTTTTCCAGCACGGATTGGCGGATTGCTGACGATAGCTGCATAGGTTTCTTCATGAAGTACTTCATAGATATTCGATTGATGGATGTCCACTTGTTCGATTTGGTTACGCTTTGCGTTTCCTAGCGCTAGACTCACTGCTCGCTCATTAATGTCGACCATTTCAACAAACCGTTGTGTCGCAAATGCCAAAGCTAGCCCAATCGGTCCATACCCGCATCCCACATCTAAGATCTTTCCTTCATCAGGTAACTCTTCCCAATCAAAAGCATCAATCAGGACACGTGAACCATAATCCACTGTTTCACGTGAAAATACACCAGAATCAGTTACAAATTGAAAGGTTCTGCCTTTTAACTCAAAAGCCCATTGTTCAAAATCGTGCGCCGTATCTGGGCGTTCAGAATAGTAATGATTTGTCATGTCTTCCATCCTTCTCTTTTCTTTCATGTCAACAGTCTATCCTTTTATGTATCCGTACGCAAGTCAAGAATAAAACTCCTTTTCTTTCTATTATAAAGATTGTACAAAAAGATTGGCAATCTCTCTTAAGTGGTGGGGTTTGTGTTTATTTTGTGTTAAAATAGTTCCATTGATGGGAGAACGCAGGAGGCTAATATGAATGATCCAATGAACTACTACCGTGTGGCAAGAGAAGAATGGCGAGAATTTTATCGTAATGGGCAAGCACCTTTGACACAAGATGAACTAGATAATATCAAAAGTTTGAATGACCGTATTTCCATGCAGGATGTTCGAGATATCTATGTACCTCTTGCTCATCTGATATATCTATATATGAAAGAATTCGAATCTTTGTTCTTGAGTAAAGGTTTATTTCTTCATAAATATGTAGAAGTACCGCCTTTTATCATCGGGATTGCCGGAAGCGTAGCCGTTGGAAAAAGTACCACAGCCAGACTGCTGCAGACGATTTTGTCTCGTACCTTCAAACGAAGAAATGTTCAGCTGATCACGACTGATGGATTTCTTTATCCAAATCGTATATTAAAAGAGCGTGGAATCATGGATCGCAAAGGATTTCCTGAAAGTTATGATATGGAGATGCTGATCGACTTCTTGAATCGTGTAAAATCTGGTCAGGAAGAGATAAAAGTACCTGTTTACTCACATGATGTATATGATATCATTCCGGATAAGTACGAGCTGATCCAGCAACCTGATATCTTGATCGTTGAGGGGATCAATACGCTTCAATTACCTGCGAATCAGCAAATCTACGTCAGCGACTTTTTTGATTTTTCTGTCTATGTCGATGCCGATCCCGTGCTGATCGAAAAATGGTATTTGGATCGTTTTGGCGCGTTACTGGATACGGCTTTCCAAAATCCAGAGAATTATTATTATCGTTTTGCTATCGGAGATCGTGAAGAAGCCTTTAAAATGGCAAAAGATGTATGGAAAAATGTGAATTTGAAAAATTTACAGGAATATATCTTGCCTACACGAGGAAGAGCCGATATAATTCTCCATAAAACTGAAAATCATATTATCGATTCGATTTTCATGCGAAAATATTAGCATTTTAAAATAGTTTGACTATTTTGAGATAAAATTTAAAGGGATAGGGGTAATAAATTTGACAAACGTTGCCGATATGACGAACGTTGAAAAGATTATCGTATTAGACTACGGTAGTCAGTATAACCAATTGATCACAAGACGTATTCGTGATCTTGGAGTCTTTTCCGAATTATTGAGCCACCGCATTACTGCAGAAGAAGTAAAAGCGATGAATCCAAAGGGAATCATTCTTTCTGGCGGACCAAACAGTGTATATGATGAGAATGCATTTGGGATCGATCCTGAGATCTTCAATTTAGGTATTCCTGTATTAGGGATTTGCTATGGTATGCAATTGATCACATACAAACTTGGCGGTTCCGTAGAGCCTGCTAAAAACCGCGAATATGGGAAAGCCTTGTTAGAAGTAACAAGCGATCAAGCTGTCTTGTTTAAAGAAACACCAAAACAACAAACAGTATGGATGAGCCATGGTGACTTGGTAACTAAAGTTCCTGAAGGCTTTGAAACAGTCGGAACAAGCAAAGATTGTCCGATTGCTTCTATCCAAGACACAACACGTAATTTTTATGGTATCCAATTCCATGCAGAAGTACGTCATTCCGAATACGGAATCGAATTGTTGCGCCACTTTGCCTTTGATGTTTGCCACTGTGAAGGTAACTGGACAATGGATAACTTTATCGATATGCAAGTAGAAAAAATCCGTGAACAAGTTGGTGACAAAAAAGTCTTGCTTGGTCTCTCAGGCGGCGTTGATTCTAGTGTCGTTGGGGTTCTTTTACAAAAAGCGATTGGTGACCAATTGACATCTATCTTCGTTGACCATGGTCTGCTACGCAAAGGCGAAGCGGAACAAGTAATGGAAAGTCTAGGCGGAAAATTCGGCTTGAACATCATCAAAGTCGATGCAAGAGATCGCTTCTTAGACAAGTTGAAAGGTGTATCTGACCCAGAACAAAAACGTAAAATCATTGGGAATGAATTCGTATATGTTTTTGATGACGAAGCAACAAAACTTGCTGGTGAAGAAGGCGTCTCTTTCTTGGCACAAGGAACGTTGTATACTGACGTTATCGAATCTGGTACAGAAACAGCACAAACTATCAAATCTCACCATAATGTAGGTGGACTGCCAGAAGATATGCAATTTGAATTGATCGAACCATTAAACACACTATTCAAAGACGAAGTCCGTGAATTAGGTACTCAATTAGGCATGCCTGATTCAATCGTTTGGCGTCAGCCATTCCCTGGCCCTGGTCTTGGTATTCGTGTTCTTGGCGAAATCACTGAAGACAAGCTAGAAATCGTACGCGAATCTGATGCTATCTTGCGCGAAGAAATCGCAGCTGCTGGACTTGACCGTGATATCTGGCAATATTTCACTGTTCTTCCAGGGATCCGCTCTGTCGGTGTTATGGGTGACGGACGTACTTACGACTACACAGTCGGTATCCGTGCGGTGACTTCAATCGACGGAATGACAGCTGACTTTGCCCGTATCCCATGGGAAGTCTTGCAAAAAATCTCTGTACGTATCGTAAACGAAGTAGCCCACGTCAACCGTATCGTGTATGACATCACTTCTAAACCACCAGCAACAGTGGAGTGGGAATAAAGAGCCAACATAATATGGAGGGGGAATCCCTATAAATCAACATTCTTCAATAGCTAAAATGCTTGATTTTCATTAAAAATAAGATGGTTCCCTACCAAAAGAGACTATAATATAAGTTAATTTGTTTCATTCTTATCATAAAAAGAAGTTCTCGAAAAACGAACTGTTTTCCGAGAACTTTTTTCTATCCATCTAAGTGCTCAAATCATATTCACGACGGAATTCTAAGGTTACCCTTTCTTAAACAAACTTTATGTTATCTGCACAACTTTTTGCAATTTTTTCATTGCTTCTTACGAAATCGTTGAACTCTCTTTAGCATAATACAAAGTGTAGATGAAGTCTGGTGCTTTACTCGTTTTGGTAAAAATGATTGGAAATCGTTTCTGGTTATTTTTGGCAAAGGCGAGGTGCAGGTTCGATTCCTACCTTCTACGCTAACGATGTGGCTGAAGGGAACCTCCGATCTTGAATCGAAACGATCCGCAGTCTATTGTTTCACCAATGAAACAAAATCAACGTTCGTCCAAGCATTTCCTGAAGCCTTGCTATAAACCCCAATTTCACAAACACCTGTTGTAATTGGAATGTCTTTGATTGTAATTTTTGTCCATTCACTTGTTTTAACAACCGCAGTATTTAGTTCCGCTCCACCATAATTTTTGATATATAACTGATTAGTATCAAACTCTCCCCCAGACATTACATAGGCACTCAATGTGTAAGTTCCTTTGCTTATGCCACTAACATTTTGATAAGCTGATGCCTCGTATGCTTGATCCTGCCAAAAAGTTAGTTTGTAATCCCCACAAAAAGTGCCCGCTTCCGTTTTGATCGTACCCTTAGCGGTTCCTTGTTGAAACCAGGTTTGCCAATTGGAAGGACTGGTCGTTGGTCCATCGCTTTCGAAACTTGCATTTTTAACTAGATTTATTTTCGCCCCTGCTTGTTTAAACGCACGCAAGCTTGGCAAGGCGTTTCCAGCAAAATCAAACATCGCCTGGTTGTCCCATTCGTTTCCCATAGTGGATTGAACACTGAGATAATTCATACCTGCTTGTGTTGCCCAACTCACATTTCCGTTGTACCAAAGAGGTTCCCAATAGAAGAAGCCCGCCCCGCGATTATTCGGTACTGCCTGAATCCGATCGGCAAGATCCAGCAAATACTCTGCTTGTCCTGTCGGTGTTGGTTCATATCCCCCCGCAGCTGCTTCGGCTTCGCCAAAAGCATTTGGCATAGTATCGGCATTCGCTGTTGTATGCCCATAAGCTGTTTCAACTACGATCACTTCTTTACCATACCGTTGGCTGATCGCATTCATATTGGTTTGAAGTTCATTCATTGAACCGTGCCAATACGGATAATACGACACTCCAATTAAATCAAATGACACACCTCGACTCGTGATTTCATCAAACCACCAAGTAAATGCTCCTGTATCGCCACCATCAGCTAAGTGGAGCATTACTGGAGTTGTTTTAGGTTGAGTGTCTCGAACAGCTTGGATACCAGACTTCAAAAAAGCAGCCAATCGATCAAATTCTCCCCCGCCTTCTCCCCAAGACTTGCCATAAGGCCAGAGCATTCCGCTATTCAGTTCATTGCCGCTCTGAACCATATCAGGATAAACGTCCAGCTGCTTCATTTCCGACAGAACGTTCTTTGTATAGTCGTACAATGCCGTATTCATTTCTTCAAAGGTCAGACCTTGCCATGCTTTAGGAAGATTCTGTTTCCCAGGATCAACCCAAAAATCACTGTAGTGAAAATCCAGCAGCACCTTAAGTCCCAGATTTTTTGCTCGTTTTGCAAGGTCAATCGTCGTTTCCAGATCATTTGTCCCTGCTCCATAACTTTCTCCATTACTATTATAAGGATCCTGCCACAAACGCAGTCGAACATAGTTGACACCATTATTTTTTAAAATCTCTAAGGCATCTTTTGAAATATCGTCTTCATAATATTTTGCACCAGATTTTTCCATATCTGACAGGATCGAAATATCTGCTCCGCGAATAAATTCGCTGGCAGATGCTTCAACAGTTTTTGAAACAGCCCCCAAAGCCCCTAAAACAGCTGCAAATAAAACAGCTTTACGCAACCAAATTCCCATTTTCATTATGGCTCCTCCTTTATTGAAATTGGTTCAGAATAAACTGAACAGCTTTTTCAGGATCTCTCGTTAATCCGATATATTCTGCTCCCTTTGTCGCAACCAGCTTGATTCCTAAGCGATCGGTGTCTTCTTTGATATCATCATAGTAAGAATTGACTTGCGGTGCTAAGACCACCATATCAAAATCCTGCAGCATTTCGTAATGAGAACCATAAGCACCCGCCATTGCACTGATCGGTGCTTTCGATTCAGATGCACCTTTTTTTAAAGCATTAGCTAACATCGCACTTGTCCCTGCGCCAGCGCAAAGTACCAACACATTGATTTCTTTATTTGCATCGCTGATAACTTGACTCGCTGCCACAGGTACTTCCTCACGTACATCGGCAGAAGCACCTTCCTCGGTTGCGATCACCTCTGCTTTTTGTGCTTCTTTCTCTACTAAGACAGCATCGTATGCTTTGCAAAATGGTAGATAAATCAGGAAGTCAACGACGATTAGAACCGCTGCTAGAACAAAAGCTAAGATACCCATGCCCGTTCCTAGAACCAAACCGATCGGTGCTGGAGTTGCCCAAGGCAAAACGTACATAAAGCTGTTCATGCCCAATACATCGACAAAAAACTTGAACAGGCAAACGTTTACAACAGGTGTTAACAAAAATGGAATAAAAAAATAAGGGTTCAAAATCATGGGTGCTGCAAATAGCAATGGTTCGTTGACAGCGAAACTTACTGGAATAAAGGAAGCTTTCCCAACTGCCTTCAACTGCTTAGACTTAGCAAAGAGTAGGAAGATAAAAGGAACGACCAATGTTGCCCCAGTTCCTCCCATAGTTCCTACAAAATTCCCTAAACCCACCGTCAGTACTTTAGAAGCTTGTTCACCGGAATTGAACAATTGCAGATTGGTTTCCACATTGGCATAGATAATTGCCGCAATTGCCGGCTCCACGATCGACGGTCCATGAACACCGACAAACCAAAACAGCGCCATCGCTCCCCAGATAATAGCGATTCCTAAGTACCCGTCAGCTGCTGTAAATAGCGGCTGCAGCACCGTAATGATTGCTTCTGCAAATGAGATTTGGAAGATTTGTCGAATGCCTAAATCAATTAAAACGGCCGCAAATACTGAAAAAGAGAAAGGAAAAATATCTCGGAAGGTTTGCGAAATCGTTCCAGGAACTTCTTTAGGCATTTTAATGGTAATATCTTTCAGCACACAAAACTTATATAAATTAACTGTTAAAAATGCAGCGACAAAGGAAGCCAGTAGTCCCTTTGTCCCCATATATTCCGTTGAAAATCCACCTTCAATCGGAGAGACGCTTAACAACAGGAAACTTACCACAGAGGCCAGCATCACAGAGGTGGTGTTGATTACTTTGTTTTTCGGTAAGCGACGATTCATCGAATCAGCCAAGCAGCGAGCAGTGGTTGCTGAAACGAGTAACCCTACAACACCCATCGAATAATTATAGACTTTCCATAGCCATGTGGAGACAGATTCAGGCCATTGGTAGCCAAAAATCTCAGGAACCGCAGCAATCAAAATGAAAATGCTTGAAAATAAAATAGCCGGCATCGCTGTTAAAAATCCGTCACGAACGGCTCCTAAATAACTATTACGTGAGATTTTTTCAAAAAATGGTTTCCCTTTTTCGATTTGTTTAATGATTCCATCCATAGCGTTCTTCTCCTATCCTTGATTCTGTCTGTACAGTACAATAAAGTCTTGAATCAGATCTCTCAGCAATAAAGTGGTCATTAAATGATCCTGCCCATGGATAAAAATGAATCCCATCTCCATCTCTTTCCCAGATGCTTCTTCCGCTAAAATTTTTGTTTGCGAATTATGTGCAAGGGTTAAATTTTCGTCGGCTTCTTTCAACCCCGAATCAACATGTTCAAAGTTTCCTTGTCTTACTTCTTTCAATAATTTCAATAATGTACTGCGAGCGTCGCCTGAATATGCAACGATCTCAAAACCAAGCATTTGTAATTCCTCTTTATTCATCTTTTCTTCCTCCATTATCACTTATTAAATAATCGTTTTGGTTTCACTGACCAACTTGTACCAGTAAGCTGATTCTTTTGGGTAACGCTTCTGGGTTTCAAAATCAACATAAAACAAGCCATACCTTTTGTTATACCCATTTGTCCATGAGAAAAGATCCATAAGCGACCACAAAAAATACCCCTTCACATTTACCCCGGCTGTTATCGCCTTGCTTAAGGATTCAAAATAGACTCTCAAATAGTCGATTCTCGGCTGATCCATAATAATGCCATCTTCAAACTGATCTTTATACCCCATCCCGTTCTCAGTGATATAGATTTTGTTGTAATGTGGGTAATCGCTTTTAATTCGCAGCAACAAGTCATATAGACCTTCTGGATAAATCAGCCAGTCCCAATCAGTTCGAGGAATTCCTTCTTTATAAATGCGTTCTCCGATTCCCTTCACTTTATAAACAGAGGTCCCTTTTTCACCCGTACCGTTATGATGGATTGCATTTTCTCCATCGTAAGCTTTGACAAAATGGCATTGGTAGTGATTGATCCCTAAGTAGTCATTACGCGTGGATGCTTTTTTCAATTCAACGAAATCTTCTTCAGGAAAATGATAGCTGGCCTGATTTGCTTCACATATCTCATCAAGAGCAGTCAAGGTTTCAGTTGAATAATAGCCTAAATAGGTAGCATCTAATAAGAAACGGATCGACAATGCATCGTCTAAAAAGGCAGCATGCTTATCTTCCGGCGCATCTGTTGCCGCATATTTCGTCTCTAATGAGTGAACTACACCAATTTCACCCGGAAGTTCGTTTTCTTTGAAATAGTTCACTACACGGGCATGAGCAACCATCATATTATGAAGACAGGCGACGATCTTTGTAAAATCATATTTGATTCCTGGTGGGAAAACACCTAACAAATATTGATTGGTTGCAACTGGATAGATTTCATTAAAGGTACTCCACACCTTGACTTCTTTGAATTCATGAAAACAAAAAATGGCATAGGAAACAAATGCTTCTATTGTTTCTCGATTCAAAAAATCTCCATGGTCAAACAAACGTTTAGGGGTATCAAAATGATGCAACGTCACAAACGGCGTTACGTTTCTTTTCTTACATTCTTCGAACACACGATGATAAAAAGCGATTCCTTCTGGATTTGGTTTCCCAGCTCCATCAGGAAAAATGCGGCTCCAAGCAATGGATAATCTTAGACCATTTACACCAAAACGTTCACACAATTCAATGTCCTTTGCATATTGATGATAAAAATCACTTGCCGGATCGGGACTGAATCGCCCTTGTTCCTCTAAAAAGTCATCCCAAGCAACAGCGCCTTTGCCACCTTCCTGAGTGGCTCCTTCAACCTGATAGGCTGCTGTGGCTCCGCCAAAAATAAAATCTTCTGGTAATTTAAGCATGTACATCTCTCCTCAAATCTATAATCAGTTTTCGCTCTTTCTAACTGATTGCATTGTAAACGCATCCAAAACATTTGTCAACAAAAACAAACACAAATAATCATAAAAACCAGAAAATAGCAATAAAATCTATTGTAAAAAACATAAACACCACCCTAAATGTTTACTTTTGTTCGAATTAGATTGACTGTTGTCCGTTTATATGATAGATTATCCTTAAATTAGAGGTGAAGACGATGTTGAAAAAAGAAAGATTGCTTACTATCGTAGAAATGGTCAATAAAAAAGGAATCCTTACCGTTAATGAAATCATCAATCAATTAGATGTTTCTGATATGACCGTTCGCAGAGATTTAGATGAATTAGAAAAATCGGGCAAGCTGCTGCGTGTCCATGGAGGGGCTCAAAGTCTTTCCTACACTTTAGATCAAGAACTTTCTCACACTGAAAAAGCCACTCTGCAGATTCAAGAAAAAAAAGAAATTGCTGCCACAGCAGCCTCCTTGATTCACGAGGGAGAAACGATTTTCTTAGGACCAGGTACAACAATCGAACTATTGGCGACGCATTTACTGAACAAGAAAATTCGGATCATTACAAATAATTATCCAGTTTTTGATATTCTTGCTCAAGCAGATGGACCAGAAATTCTACTGATTGGCGGTGATTTCCGGAAAAATACCGGCGCATTTGTCGGACCGATCACCAACGACAATTTAAGAAGACTAAAGTTTACAAAAGCATTTATCAGTTCAAATGGCGTTCACAACGAAGCGATCTCTACTTACAGTACCGAAGAAGGAGAAGCACAGCAGATCGCTCTAAATAATTCCCGTAAGAAATATCTACTCGTTGATAATAAAAAATTCAATCGAGATGATTTTTATGTGTTTTATAATTTGCATGATTTCGATCTGCTCATTACGGATCGCCAGATCTCGCGGGAGGTTCAAGAGCACTATGCACAATATGTCGATCTGCAAATTGCTGATTCAACCGAAAATACCACTATAGGAGCGTAACTATGAAAGGGATTATATTTGATTTCAACGGAACAATGTTTTTGGACTCTCATCTGCATGAAGCTGCTTGGCTGCATATGATACATGATCATACAAAAGATGGTTTATCAGACGAGGATATTTTAAAAAATATTCATGGTCGGACGAATACGGAGATTTTGAAACATTTCATTTCAGAGCATTTGACCGCCTCTGAGATCGCCGTATTGTCAGAAGAAAAAGAAAGCTATTATCGTATGCTTTGCTTGCAAAATGAAAACGAGCTTCAGTTGACAAAAGGGCTTGAAGCGACTCTTGACCAGCTGACTGACCAACAGATTCCATTAACGATTGCCACGGCTACTGTCAAAGAGAATGTTGCTTTTTATTTTGATATTTTCGATTTAGCCCGCTGGTTTGACTGGGACAAGATTGTCTATGACGACGGCTCTTTCCCTGGGAAACCGCAACCGGATATTTTTCTTAAAGCGGCAGACAAACTGAGCTTAGCTCCGGCTGATTGTCTTGTTATCGAAGATGCTTACTCAGGATTACTTGCTGCCAAACGTGCGGGGATCGGAACAATTATTGCAATTGATCCATTCGGTAAAAACAAAACAGTATTTGAACAGGCACAGCTAAATAAAGATGGAACCATCAAAGATTTTACTGGTTTTTGGACAGAGCACCTGTCTGCCACATCCGTTAATTCTTAAACGATTCAACTAACTACCAAAGAAAAGCAACTGAAATGCACACCTCCTTTTATAAAAAACTGCCAGTGAAACGACATGAAAGATACACTGCTATATCCTTAGTGAAATATAGCAGTGTATCTTTGACTTTTTCATTTAATGACTGGGATTGATTGATGACTTCTTGAGTTTTATCTGTTACGTAATCTCTCATTATCCTATCGGCATACTCCGCAAAGTAATCTTGAATAAATTCTTCTACAGGGTAACCAACTTCGTTTTCCCAACCAGGAGAAATTTCATTATCAGTACTTATTAAATCTATTAAAAACCAACCCGTTCTCTGAGTGTTGATTCTATAATATTTTTAATTTCCTATATAAATCAAAAATATTATAGAATCAATAAGCTAATTAAGAAACAAACTTTAGAAACTCTAGAAGAACTTCTGAATTTATATAGAAGTGTGTAGCTACTTACTAAATATACAAAAGTTAAAATAAAATACTCTGGATACTCTTTATACTGCATTAAAGTTAGTAATATTAACAGCAAAGATATCGAAAAAACAATAACATAATATGTGTCAAAATTTTTCATAATAAGAACTCCCTTACTGTTGCATACTAACATAATCCAAAAACTCTTCTACTTCAGCTAAAGACATTCCACTTTCTTTAGTCCAAAAAACAGTTTTTTCTATCGATCCTTCTCTGTAAACTGTAAATGTCGGAGTCGAGTTAATTGAGTAGCGACTCTTGAATTCTTTCCACTCATTTTCATCTTCTCTAACTTTTGCTACATTCACGTAATAAATATTTTCTTTTCCCTTTTCTACCAGCATATCGAATAGCTTCCTGCTTTTGATGATCGATTTCTTGTGCTACATCTAGTAAATTTTCATCAATTTCTATATCATAAAGTATTTCACTAGTGTCTACATCCACAATATATACTTTTTTATCAGTAGCAATTTTTGAGTAATCCGTTAAAATGATCTCAGTCTCGTCACTTTCATCAGTATAAATATACGTTAACAATGAACTCACCTTTTCAATCGGTGTTAGCTCTAAGACTACTGTATTTTTTACTATTGAGTCATTATTTACCACCATAACTTCGTACTGTATATACCATCCTATTTGGTTTCCATCAATATCAGTAATTGGCTCACTAGCTAATGGAGTCTCCGGAACAATATTTTCCCGATATTTCTTAAACTCTTCTGTAGCACGAAAAAGGTTATCATGTTCCTCACTTGAAACTGGTTGAGTCATAGAAAATGTTACTTGGCTAAACAGAGGGAAAATAAACACTACAATCAACAAAGTATAAAAAAAGCCCTTCTTTTTCATTTTTTATCTTCCAATCACAAATTGAAAAACTTATTCCTGCAACTTTGAGTCTAGTATCACAATCGACTGACTACAACTATTCATTTACATTCTACTTTAAGTTCCTCCTTAACCATTAATTTTATTAAAGATATTTGTAATAGTGATTCTCACAAAATTTCATGAAAAATACTTTATTACTGTATCTAAAATTCCAATACACAACTTATCGACTATTATCTGAAAACCAAAACTTATTATTCCTTGATGTTATTCTAGCAATAGTAACTGCTTTTTTATTTTTTTGCATATTTTTTCGGCATTACTTTTTAAAGTTAACTTTTTCGACAAATAGAAAGAGATACGAATCACTGATTTTTTTGAAGAAAAGAAATGGAGTGAGCTGAACGTTAGAGATATTGGGAGCTTTCGTAACTGCTTATTAAACGATAATGGTTATTCGCAACCGTATTGCTCGCTTCTACATGAAATATTTCATGAAATATTTCGCAAAACCTTTGATTATGTAGTTACGTTTCCATTCTTGACTAAAAATGTTTCAAAAACGAACAAAGGTGTTAAAAGGTAAAGTGATCAATACTACTGGTCAAAATAAGAGGTTGAAAGGGAATTGAAAAATAACTACAGATAATACTTTTATAAACGTACGTGCTTTGTGGTTCTGTAGTTAACTATATAACTGGAATTAGGGAATGGTATCAATTTGAAAAGAAAGATTCTACCAATTTATCATATGTTAAAAATGGAAAATCAACAGCAGTTCTTTCGGAAACCTTACACAAAAACCGATTATTGAAAATAGCCAAAAAACGTTTTTCGGCTATTTTTTTAATTAAGTTTCCTTCTTCTTACCTTTTCCCACTATTCCGTTTCACATCTTTGATGATCTTCAGCGCACGTTTTCGTGTTTTGATATTTGGGCTTTTCAAGCGGCGGTATGCACTTGAGATATCTGTTTTTTCCATATGGACGACCCACTTTCTTCTTTGATTGTAGTCATGCTAAAAAACACAAATCGAAACAATTACGATTTGTGTTTTAAATGGTATCAAAAGTTAAAAAGAAAGTCAACTTGTTAAAACAGTCGATCAGACTAGCTGATTGACTCCTATCTCTAGAAATAAATTTTCATTATTACGTTTTAGCTACCTAAAAAAGGCCCTCTTGTCCGTTAACTTTAATATCTATTGTTATAGCTAGTTTACCTATTGAACGTACTGTTTGTTCGATAGAACACTAAAAACATACTAAGATTAGAGGGGAACATCATTGACGAATGATGTTCTCCTCTATTTTCTATTTTTAGATTATAGTGAAGAATGAAAGAAAGTTCGAACAAAGCCTTGAGGACTACGAGTCCCTATCAAAAACCGAACTTCTTTACTGTCATTTTAGAATCAGGTTTACGTATGTTGGGGCCATGAGCCCGTGTATAGGAAATTGGAATCGAAATGAAGCAGTAAAGTTCTTTCAAAACTTAAAAAGGAGGAAAACAAATGCCTTACATTCTTGCATTAGATGTTTCAATGGGACACAGCTACAGTGTCCTATACAAAGACGACACCTGCTTATTTGAAGACGAGATCGAACACACTCAAAGAGGATTTCATGCATTACTCGAAGAGATCCAGCACTTGCCTGAACGTCCATTGATTGTTTTTGAAGCAACGGGGATTTATTCCAGACCAGTCGAAAAGTTCTTTCAAGATCATCACTTTTCTTACTGTTTGTTAAACCCGTTAGAAGCGAAAAAGCAGATGGAAGAAAACACCTTACGCAGTTGGAAAACAGATAAATCGGATGCCCATCGGCTCGCACAGACTCATCTTAAAAATCAACGTCAGCCAAAAGAAGTACAAAGCAATTTTTACTTAGAGATGCGCGATTTAGCCCGTTTTTATCAAGAAATTGAGAAGAAAATCACTCGTCTGCGCATGGATTTACACAACTGCCTTCAGTTGACTTTTCCAGAGCTTGAACAGTTCTTTTCAAACAGGCTGACCCCTTACGCATTGACATTGATCCGTCTTTTTCCCCATCCAGATTTTGTATTGGCATCTACTCGGACAAAAATAAAAAATAAACTGATCAACGAAACACGGAAAAAAATCTCCGCGAATCGTGCCGAGCAAAAGGCAGATCAAATCATCCACTATGCACAGTGTGCCTATCCAGCTGTTGAAAAAGACAGTATCCACTGTCAAAAAACGATCTATTACGCCGAACTTCTCCAAGATTTACTCGAACAAAAAGAAGCACTGGCGACACAAATGATCAAAAAAGCCGAAGGCTCTCCTTGCTTTTTGTTGTACCAAACGTTCCCTGGGATTGGCGCACTCACAGCCGCTTTATTGCTCGGTGAATTAGGAGATATCACACGATTTAAAACCCATAAACAATTGAATGCCTTTGTCGGAATTGACATCCGACGGTATCATTCAGGTAAGTATACTGGCCAAGACCGCATCAATAAGCGTGGTAATCCCAAAGCACGGAAAATTATTTTCTTCACCATTCGAAATATGATTCGCCAGCAACGCGCAGCTCCTAATCATATTGTCGATTATTACTACAAATTAAAAAAGCAACCTATCCCTAAGAAAGATAAGGTTGCCACAGTTGCTTGTATGAACAAGCTTCTGAAATGTATGCACGCTATGGTTAGGGCACATACAGAGTACGACTATGCGTACGCGGTCTCAGTGGACCATTAACTAAACCACTTACAGTATACCACTTCTTTGCCCAGATCGAAAATTTTTTACGAACGGGGCTTTATTTGGTGTGCCTTGATTTTGTCGCTTTCGTTTATGAGCTATTTTTCTTACACCTTTTACTTGACTAATCGTAGGAAAGAGGCTGGGACAGAAGCGTTAACTCCAAGAAATAAGAAGAAATTCACGAAAATTGCTTTTCAAATTTTTGTGAATTTCTTCTTATTTCCGAAGGAGTTGTTTCTGCTTCCGCCGTTTATACGTGTTTAGAGCGTGAGACAAAAGTGTTCTTTACTTTTGTCTCACGCTCTTTTAAACTATTTCGAAGTACTAAACTTATGAAGTGAGAATACCTAAGCCAGAGCCAATGTGCTCGCCTGCAAGCAATTGCTCTTTTGCTTGTCGCTGTAAACTCGTACTTTCTGGATAATCATGTATTTGGGCATCTACTCGTCCAAAGATCCAAGGGACTCCACTATCGTCCTGTTCATCAACTGATAATAATCGATAATCGGCTGCAAAAAGACAGATTTTTGACTCTTTTTTCAACCATTTAGTAAGATTGGGTGATAGTAACCAAGTATCTGTGTACATCACTTGGTAATGGTAATCAGGAAAATAAAGTTCAAAAAAACGAATGGCACTTTCGTAACTATCTCTTATCTTATTCTGAGATAAATCTGCATCGGAAGGAATATGAAGAGAAAGGCACTTCTTTCCTTCTAATCTTAGATCCGTGTACCCTTTCGGAAAATATGTCATTTCGTACTCCAATTCACCAATCCGAAAGATCAAGCCACTAGTGTGATGCCAAATCCAAAAACCACGGTCAAAGCGATAGCTTCCTGTTACTTGGAAATGTTCATGAATAAATCTAGTAAAAGCATTCATTGTTGCCAAATAGATAGTTCTTGGAATCTTCAATGGTTGATAAATTTTTTTCCAACTTTGAGAAGCTGCATATAGATAAATAGCTAATGCTGCAAAAGGTTCCTCTTCATAGACTTTGTCTATTTTCTTTGCAGTCGCCTTTGCTTTATTAGGATCCATTAGTTCATGACTATATTGCTCAAACACCTCATCAAGGATGTTTTTTGCTTGTACAATCATTTGCTCTATAACGACTTTGGGAAGAGTTAAAGTTTCTGCCAGAATTTGGATTTCATTGCTTATTTTCTTCATCAAATTTCCCCTTTTCATATCTTTGAACCTCATTGTTTAAATGATTGATTATCCGGACACCATATGGTATAAACATACTTTTATTGTACACTAACTATAAAACTTAAACTTTCTATGAAGAAAGAATATCTGTAAGACTTTCAAAGAAAGCATTGACCATCTCAGGAAAGTTTATTCAGTTACCATCATAAACAAAATTTTTTGATAGAATAAATATAAAATTTTTTTGAAAGTTCCTTTCCACATTTTTGTGTGAATTTGACTTAATGCTGAGAATCTGGCTTTTGAACACCTTGAATTAGAGGTTGTGACAAAAATCTTGTCATAACCTCTTTTGGCACATATATTTGTCCTTCTATTCTAATTTTTGACGAACAACCGTTAAATAATGTTGCAAACCAACCGTCATTACCCACGCAACACCTAAACCGATGAAACTTCCTATGATGATTCCTAAAAAACGATATTCGATCAAAGACATCAGATAGGCCCCGCGAATAAGTGTAGATAGCATCAACGCCATGGGATTAAGAAAAATATTAGCAACTGCGTAATTTCTAGCAACTAGAAATTGTGCGATTCCGTAAAGAAACGTAATCAGAAAAATCGTCTGCAGTTGCGTGAACGGCACAAATGACAAGACTGCTGACACACATAACCCACCCATCGATCCAATCAGATATTGGACTTGTCGATGCTTCATCGCATCTAAATTTTCCGCCAGCAAAATCGATGCACATGACAAGGTCAACCAATAAGGATTATGCAGATTCAAGCCATGACTGACATAAACGGACAGAAACAAGGCGGCACTGTAGAAAACAGAATCAATGATCACCAAAGGCTCTTCATGAAACCTTTCTTTTAGAGTCGCTTTTTCAATTGTCTGCTCAGGTCGTGAATCCAGTAATTTTGTAATCACTGCCGCAATCAGGGCAAAAACGACACCCATAAAAAAATAAAGCGAGACGATCGGTAATTGAGCGATTGGCAGCTGCATACTCGTTCCCATGGCAGAAAGCATCGCAAAAAACAAGCCACCTGGTTTAGAGATATGGAATAATCGCAACACGAATCTGCTGGAAAAAGCAACCAAAGCTACAGCAAATGGTTCAAGCCATAAAACATAAGTTGACAAAATCCCTAGAACGAAAGCAAACAAAAGTCCACAACCGATCAAAAACATACGTTTCAGCAAAGATTTCATCGGTATGTTTTGATAATAGAAAAAAGTAAAGATCCCTAATGATGAAAAACTTGAAATCAAAAAGTCATGATTTATGTAACCTAACCATAATACGATAAAGATAAGTAGCATCAGGTTCATGATACGAAAAGGATTATCTTGTATTTTATTGAAACGAAAATAAGTCTTGAACAATCTATCCCTCCTTCCTAGTGATTTGAAAAGAAGCTGAATCAAAATGAAATACCAATCCCGTTTGTCAGCATTACCTAGTATAACAATTATTTCTTGATTTTTCATAAAATTAGTATCAAGAAGAAAAAGGCTTGGAAAAGTCAAAACAAAGAACGAACATTCGAGTCGTATTAACAAAAAAAGATAAGGTAGCAAGTTTTCTAAGCAACTCGCTACCTTATCTTTTTTTATTAAAAACCGAATGAATCGTATCTAAGAGCGTACATTCTTCTCTTTTATGCACTGGATTTTTCTCCTGTCCTTTGTCTCATATCAAGAAGCTGGTGCATAGTCTCTAAATCATTCATCGCGCCGGTAAATAAGGGCCAAGCATCCACCCCATCTTGTTTTTTTCTAGGAATAATATGGAAATGAAGGTGAGAGACATGTTCTTCTACTGTCTCATCTTCTGCTTTGATCAAATTGACGCCATCAAAACCGCAATTTTCGACGCAATGAAGAGAAACCGCTCGAATGACGTTCATCAATTCAATAAATAGTTCTTGCTCGCAATCAATTAAATTGACCCGATGTTTTTTGACTAGAGCGATCATATGACCATCGACATCTCCTGCGTTATCTAAAAATACAAGAATATTTTCACTCTCAACTATTTTTCTTCGGTGCAATCTTCCATTCACTATTTTACAAAATAAACAATCCTC
Organism: Enterococcus sp. ZQ21; assembly: GCF_030053755.1. Taxonomy (NCBI): domain Bacteria; kingdom Bacillati; phylum Bacillota; class Bacilli; order Lactobacillales; family Enterococcaceae; genus Enterococcus; species Enterococcus sp. ZQ21. The sequence goes on along the minus strand of NZ_CP125658.1, from coordinate 33,363 downwards.
CAATTCATCCACCCCTTTGTGGACTAAGAAGGGGTAAGACTTCTCTGTCTTCCCCTTGCTTTTACCAAAATATCGATTAACTATCATGTTTGATCACCTGACTTTCGGTGTCCAGTCAAACTGCAGATCTCACAATTTTCGATACGCTTCTAATTCCTTTTGATTCCCGTATACAAAATGTCCGGGGCGTACTTCCTCGAAAACCGGACCGTCTTTTGTATAATCATGTATGCTAGGATCATACACATGTAATTTTCTTTTCCTTGCTAAAATAGGATCTGGTATAGGCACAGCTGAAAGCAATGCCTTTGTATATGGATGAAGCGGATGGTTGAATAACTCTTCCGTTTCAGCTAGTTCTAAAATATGTCCTTGTCTGATCACAGCGATCCTATCTGAAATAAAACGTACGACTGATAGATCATGAGCGACAAAAAGATATGTCACTTCTCGTTTTTTTTGTGCATCTTTCAGTAAGTTCAACACTTGCGCACGGATCGAAACATCTAAAGCAGAGATTGGTTCGTCCGCTACGACTAATTCAGGTTCCATCACTAATGCACGAGCGATCCCGATCCGTTGTCTTTGACCGCCGGAAAATTCGTGAGGATAGCGGTACATATGCTCTGGAAGTAGTCCGACTTCTTTGATGATTTTTGCCACCTTTTCCAAACGTTCTTCTTCCGAGTGGAACAGGTTAAAATTATAGAGACCTTCTGAGATAATATATTCTACTGTTGCCCGTTCGTTCAACGATGCGGATGGGTCTTGGAATATCATTTGGATCTTACGGATTTTTTCTGCTTGTTCTTTTTTCGACAAGGGACCATTGATCTTTTTCCCTTCAAAGAGAATATCCCCTTTGCTTGTCGGATTTAACCCAATGATTGCTCTGCCAATCGTCGTTTTGCCTGAACCAGATTCTCCTACGAGAGAGAACGTTTCTCCTTTATAAATATCAAAGTTGGCGTCTTGGACAGCTACGAACTTGCTTTTTCCTTCTCCAAAAGTGATTTCTAAATCTTTTACAGTTAACAAAGTTTTTTTATCAGCTGACAACTTGCTTCCCCCCGTCTTGCTCTTCACTATCCAATTCTGCAGCCAAAGCAATCATTTTTTCATGAAGATTTTCGATTTGTTTTGGTTTAAGTACTTTCGGTGCACGAGGATCCAGCAGCCAAGTCTTCGCAAAATGGGTTTCGGATACTTGGAACATAGGCGGTTCACTAGTAAAATCGACCTTCATCGCATAGGCGCTGCGAGGCGCAAAAGCATCTCCTTGGATATCTTTATATAAAGAAGGTGGTGTTCCTGGTACAGAGTAAAGCACATCTCCTTTTTGTGCTAATTGTGGTAAAGAAGAAAGCAAGCTCCATGTATAGGGATGTTTTGGATCATAAAAAATTTCTTCAACTGTTCCGCTTTCGATGATCTGTCCAGCATACATAACAGCTACTTTGTCTGCTATAGCCGCGACAACGCCCAAATCATGGGTGATAAAAATCGTTGTGAATTGATATTCTTCCTGAAGCTCTTTGATTAGTTCCAAGATTTGTGCTTGGATCGTTACATCCAAAGCGGTTGTCGGTTCATCACAAATCAAGATTTTAGGTCGACAAGCCAATGCAATAGCAATGACGATCCGTTGTCTCATCCCACCAGAGTATTGGAAAGGATATTCATCATATCTTTTTGCCGCATTAGGGATTCCTGTTTTTTCCATCAATTCGACAGCTAAGCGTTTCGCTTCTTTCGCTGATTTCTTCTGGTGTTTGATGATGACTTCTGAGATTTGTGAGCCAATTGTTTTGATAGGATTCAGTGAAGTCATAGGATCTTGGAAGATCGTCGCGATTTCTTTTCCCCGAATATCTTCCCATTCTTCATCCTTTTTCAATTCGCTTAATATCTTGTCTTTATAGCGGATCGTTCCTGAAGTGATATTGCCGTTTTGTTCCAGCATCCCGGTGAATGTTTTTGTCAGAACTGATTTTCCTGATCCTGATTCACCAACGATGGCTAATGTTTCTTTTTCTTTTAGCTCTAATGAGACATTTCTGATCGCTTTTAATTCGCGGTGACGAACATGGAAGCTGACCGAGATGTTTTCTACTGATAAAATTGTTTGATTCTCCATTGTTTGCCTCCTAAATATGTGTTCTTGGATCTGCCGCATCTGCAAGAGTTTGTCCTACGATGTATAAAGAAACAGAAACTAACGCCAGTACAGTCACAGGAATCCAGAAAAGATAAGGGTAATTGCTCATGTTATTCGTATATTTTGCGATCAATCGTCCGAGGGAAGGAACATCACTGCTTAACCCAACGCCTAAGAATGAAAGAAAGGTTTCATATGAAATAAACGAAGGTAGCGCTCTAGATACATCTGTCACGATGATAGAAATCAGATAAGGCAGGATATTACGAAAAATCATCCGCAAGGTCGGTGTTCCTAGTGTTTTTGAGGCTAAATTATACTCGCGGTCGCGGATGATCATGACTTGTACCCGAATAAAGTAAGCTACGCTCAGCCAGCTCGTCACACACATCGCAAAAATCAAATTCCAAAATCCCGAACCAAACGTATAAGAGAGAACGATAACGATCAGTAAAGTTGGCACATTCGAGATGATGTTGTAAATTTCCAACATGAAACGGTCAATTGCTTTCGATGTTCCCCAAATCGCCCCTACTACTACACCAATAACTGTAGTGATCAATGTAGCAATGACACTGATGGAAATCGATGTTTTCGCCCCTGCCCAAACTGCATCGAATAAGGACATGCCGTTAGCATCTGTACCAAACCAAAATTTTGCACTTGGTGGATTATAGCGTTTCGTAAAGTCATTGATATCTTTTACATCCATAAATTTGTATCCGCTGAATAATGGCTGGATAAAGCTCATCAATAAGACAGCCAGCATCAGTATCAGCATAAAAATCGCAACTTTGTTTGAAAAGAATTTACGCATGACCGAACGCCAATACGAATACTTCGGCGTATCAATCTTTTCTGAAGCTAACGAATTCGTTTCTACAAAAATGAATTCGTTCATTTGTTCTGTTTTCACATTTTCCAAGCTATTTTCCTCCTGACGATAGTTTGATTCGCGGATCGACTAATGCCATCGCAATATCCCCGGCTAAGATTGAAAATACGGATACTGTGGTAAAGACAAAAACGATTGCGATAACTAATGGATTGTTATGGGTAATGATCGCATCAGGTAGCATTTTCCCCATACCTGGTGCAGCAAACACTGTTTCTGTGATCGTCGCCCCAGCAATCGCTCCGATGATACTTCCTGGAATCCCATTGACGATTGGGATAGCTGCATTTTTGAAAATGTGTTTTCTAGCAATTTCTTTCGCATTCAAACCTTTTGCTTTCGCAAATTTAACATAATCGGAAGACTGTTGGTCGATCATGTAACGTCTCAGCCAAATAACGATTCCAGAAACAGACAATAGTCCTAGAATCACTGTCGGTAATATATAGGAGCGAATATCTTGTGCGCCCAATGCTGGGAAGGAATCTGGCAAAGAAAACCAGCTGCTTCCAATAAATCGGAAGAAATAGATAAAGGCTAGACTTGGCACGGAGATCAGCACCGTTACGATAGCGATCCCTGCTTTATCTGGTATCTTCCCTTTGTAACGAGCCATCAACATCGCAGCAGGTATACCGATCGCATAAGCAATAATAACAGCGATAGCTCCCATACGAAATGATGTACCGATCATCGATGGGTCTTGGTGATTCGTGTCTGTGATGACGTAATTATCAGAAAAATATTTTTTGTCTCGTGAAGAGATGTTTTTTGTTTTCTGATATTGACGGAGATAGATATTAGCAGAAGAGCGCGCTGTAAAATCATCATTAAATGTTGTCTCTGTACTTTCTGTTTTCCCTTGTCCTCCTGAGATGATGCTTGTTACCGCTTGTCCGGCAAATGTCGGATATGAAGTGCCTAGATTCAAATGAACGATATTTTGATGGATATAAGGAAATTGTCCATTGAAATAGATTTGGTATTTATATTGTGTTCCTGAACCGACAAGTGCCCAACCGACCAACTCATCGTTTTCGATACGCAGAGAATGTTTTAAGTTAGGATTGCTGGCATCTTTTACTTTCCATGGGTGATCGATTTGGATCATATTCGCATAGAAATTCACTACGCGTTTTACTAATGGAATATCTTTTGTCGCATAATATTCTTTGCTGATTGGAAATTGTTTGAGCGTCCAACCATTTTTCTTCGCCCAATCTTGGTATTTTTCTTCTAACTGCTCAGAAGAGGCTTTTTCTGATGAACTGCTTCCTACTTCTTTTTTCAGTTCTTTCGTCGTGTGGTATTCGATATAACCCATCTTGCTGAATGCTGTATTTTCATAATCTGCCAGTTCATCTGGTTTTGCCTTTAATTTTCCGTAATTCACATCATTTTGAAATATCGTTTTTCTCGGAACAAGTGAATAGATCACCGCATAGGTTAAGGTAGTTACAAGAAAAATACTAAGTATAGAGCGCAGGACCCTAAATAAAAGGTATCTTTTCACAATTTTCCCTCTCTTTCATCATATAAGTAAAAAAGGCTACAATAGAAATTGAAAGCCTTTTTTACTATTCATTCAGCTAAATTACTTAGAACTTGTTGTTTCTGCTTCTTTCGCAGTTTCTTCTTTTTTCGTTTCCCAAGCTTTCTTCGCTTTGTCGTATTGATCTGTTGTGACGATATCGCTTTGTACTTCTACATATTTCAATTTGTTTGCAGCAATACCTGCCCAACCATATGATCCGCTAAATGGTACTACATTTGTGACACGCGGCGTCCCACCATCTGCATAAATTGGTACTTGCAAAGCATTATCTAACAACCAAGCTTCTGCATCTGCATAAGCAGTGTAACGAGCATCTAAATCATCAGTGATAGCAGCGGCTTTATCCAATAATGCGTCGTATTCAGACAAGTTGATTGCTTTTTTCGCAGCAGTTGATGGATCCGTTCCTTGTACTACGGCAGAAGCTTCCAGTCCAAGTGTATGGATCATATCCCCTTTGCGTGAATCATAGATATTCAAGTAAGAAGATGGATCAGTGTAGTCTGGACCCCAACCAGAGGCATTTGTAATGTCAAAGTCGCCAGCTTGTCCGGTCGTCGCTTGATAAGTAGCAGCTAAATATTTATCTTCATTCAATAGTTGAACATCAACCACTACGTTATCTGATCCTAAAGAAGTTTCCACTGATTTTTTCAAAGATTTGACCATGTTGACACTAATCTCAGAAGTTTCCTCAACTGGCATATCTAAATGAATAGGGAATTGCACACCTTTTGCTTCTAGTTCTGTTTTTGCTTTTTCCATATATTCTTTGGCTTTGTCTGCGTTATAATACCCATCTTGTCCATCAGATAAATTTACATCGCCAAAAGCATCGGAATCCAGTGCTTTTAATTTACTTGCCACTGTATCACCGTAAGGTTTTCCGCCAATTTCTACAAAATCGGCAGGAACAAGTGTATTACGTAATGCTTTAGTGGCTCCTTCTTCTCCTACACTTTGTGCGTTATAGCTTTTCTTATCAAATCCGAATAGAATAGCTAAACGGAAATTGCGGTCTAAAATAGCTTTCTGTGTATCTTCTTTTTCTTTATCTGTTGTTTTTGAAGTTGCATCAAATGTACCTCGGTTAAAGTTAAATGTTAAATTGTATGTGGATCCACCTGTTTGAGACCAAGTCACACCATCTGGATAAGCTTTTGTTACGTCTTTATATCCTGGTGAATTTGGATAAACACGAGCAAGAGATAATTCTCCATTTTCGTAAGATTTAAATAACCCATCGGGATCACTTCCATCATTGTAGGTCCATTTTACTGTGTCTAAATGGACATTTTTAGGATCCCAATAAGATTCATTCTTCGTATATTCGATAACTGATTTAGCTGTATTGTTTGCAAGGATGAAGGGTCCATTATAAAGGATGGAGTCTGGTGTTGGTTTACCGAAATCTTTCCCTTTTGATTTTAGGAACTCTTCATTGATTGGATATAAGATACCGTAAGTCGTTTTGGAGTTCCAGAATGGTTCAGGTTTATTCAATGTGTATTGCACCGTATAGTCATCTACTGCTTTTACCCCAACAGTAGAAAAATCATTCGTTTTACCATCTATATAATCAGATAAGCCTTTGATACTATCTGCCACGATATATAACGTTTCTGATTGTACATCTACCGCGTGTTTCAACCCAGTAACAAAGTCATTTGCTGTCACATTAGCCCCATACTCATTTCCTTCACTATCCACCCAAGGAACACCTTTGCGAAGATGATACGTATAAGTCAACCCGTCATCACTAACTTCCCATGACTTAGCCATATCGCCTTTCAGGTTCCCGTATTGGTCATTTTCCAAAAGACCTTCCACAAAGTTAGTATAGTGGTCACTATTCGTTTTACGGGATGAGAATGTGTAATCTAGCGTTTCAAGATCTGTTACATATACAGAACTATATTCTGATACAAGGTCACTTTTCTTTGAAGAGCTAGACCCTTTTGCATTACTCCCGCATGCTCCCAGCATAACGGCACTTACTAGAAGCAAAGCTAAAACTTTTTTCATATAATGTATATCCCCCTCTTATTTATACTGCTTTCACCCTTTTCAACCCCTATTAACCAGATAATTGCGCAACATATTTAATTAATAAATCACCTGAAATAATTAAAAGATAATGAAAGTTATTGAAATAATACATTTGGCGTTAAGCAATGTCAAGGTGATTCAGCAAAATAATTCGAATTATCTGAAATTTATATATATAACTATATATGCAATTATCTAACTTTTTCTTTTTATCATCAAGAAAATAAAAAAGTAAATATCATTAATACAATAAGCGTAAAACGAATGAATCCGAAGAAAAAAGTGTTGAAAGACTTATCTTTCCATAATTTTTTCATGTATAGCATATCTCACTTTTATACGAAAAATAATATATATATGCATGTAGTTTATATAATTATTAAAAATAATCTTTGAGAGGAAAAAGTGAACGAATAAAAATTACTTAAGTTATATATTTGGACGTTTTCTCATTTTAGACTCATTTAAAAGAAACCGGATTCCCAACAAAAAAAGCTTCTAATTTTCGTACGATAACTACGTTGGTCCTTAAACTTCATACTTTTTTATGATTTTTCAGCAGTTTTCGATGGTATACTTTTTAAATGGAGGAGATGTCTATGCGGTATGTATCAAAATTTTTATTAGGGATTTATTTATTCTTTCTATTATGGTTGATTTTATTCAAGCTGTCATTTAATCTTCCACAATTTCTCACTTATTCTTATAGCAATGTCAATCTCGTCCCTTTTTCTACTTTTTCTTTTGAAAATACGACGGTTTTGCGCGAGACCACTTATAACTTGATTGTCTTTTTTCCTTTTGGGGTGCTTTTGAATGTCAATTTCAAAGGGCTTTCCTTTTCTAAAGAATTAGGGATCATTTTCCTTGTAAGCTTCTTCGCAGAGTTTATTCAATTCCTATTCGGTATTGGCGTAGCGGATATCACTGATGTAATTACTAATACAACAGGAGGTCTGATTGGATTATGGTTCTATCAGCTTTTAAACAAACACCTATCGACAAATAAGTTGGATCGCCTAGTCGTTATTTTGGGGTACGTTTTATTGTTATTTCTAATCGTAGCTTTTTTATTTTTGACACGTACTATCCGTCTTCGATAAAATCGTTCATAAAAAAGGACCGTCACAGATACATTCCAGTGTGTACCTATGACAGTCCTTTTTTATTCAATTATTGATTCTCAAAAAAATCGATTTTCACCTCTACCATTTGGAGTGTACATCTTACACATTGAAGCAGTCAGGATATGTTTCCCTTTGTTTTTTTATCAAAAAATAGTAAAGTAACGGTTACGTCTATTTTCAGATTAATTCTATTAATGAAATGTCCTTTTCCTTGAAAAATAAGTATTACCATAAGCCGTTCATAATTTAAGTACGCATTTTAATCAAAAATGATTATTTTTTTAGCTTAAATGCTTTATATCTTAACATTTTCCTATTCGACACTTAAATCGATTGAGAAATTTTCGTTCTTCTTTATACCCCATATAGGTATATCTATTTATTGTAAAAAGCTTGTTCTATAAATAATTTTTCTTCTTTTCTATCATTTTTCTCTCTTATGAAGGTATCTTTTTCCTTGATTTCTGCCAGTAGATTTTACCTGATCCTACTTTTTGAAGACATTTCAAAGGAAAAAGCAGCAGTTTTTAGAAGTAGCAGAGAAATCAAAACAAGTGTATCGTTATTTTTTAACTATAAAATAACACTAAAAATATAGTTGGTTCGTTATTTTTCACTCTTCTGAATTTACTTTTTTAACCCCATCTGAATTCTCGTTAATATTTATTCATTTCTATTGTATATCCCTTGACAAAAGAAATCTATATGCCTCCTTTAACTAATCTATTGTTTTTTTAGCTATCATAAAGTTATCCACTGTGGAAAAACTAACGATTTTTTTCGATACACTTTTTTAAAAATTTTTTCCACAAATAAAAACATGTTTACAGCAGTATGATTCTGCTGTAAACATGTTTTTATTAAATAGATAGAATATTAGCTTACATAAAGATGTTTATTTTTTTATTGCTGCGAATAATGTCAAGAATACCGTGACACCAACTACTGTCCAAGTCAAATGACCTTGATTCAAATAAATAAGCATCGTGATAAAACTAGTAATCAGTCCTACATGAAGTCTTTTTTGATCCATCTGCATCCCTCTTTGAATACTAGTATCACTCGGATATTTGATCGTTTGTTTATTTTTTCTATATTTTTCTCTTAAATTTTAAACATGGATCATTTTATCGATATTGTGATTCAATGGTACGGCTTGGGATGATCCAAGCAGCAAGAATCACGATGTTTGCGATCAGCACGGCTACTGGCGCTACTAAATAGCCTAAGACAATTCCTAAAACATTCAAGCCAATCGATAAGTATGATTTCTTGTAATCATTCAGCATCGTCTTCAATGCTTTCTCGTGACCCTTATTTGCTTTGACAAGTTCTTTTGCCAAGATATAATACGCAATGTTAGCGGTCAAGGTAACAAAACCATAAGTCATTTCTGGAGCCAGACTATTGATGTACTCACTGATCCATGAAGTGGCAAATGGAAAAAGTGAAAGCGCAAAAATAAAGAAACTGTTCGCCCATAAGACCCGTCCATTTATCTTATGTACAACTTGAAATAAATGATGATGATTGTTCCAGTAAATCGCTAAGATGATGAAACTGACAATATAGATAAAAAATCGGTAACCTAATGCAGCGAGCGCCTCCCACGTATCTCCGTTAGGTTCATGAAGTTCTAAAACTAAAATAGTCATGATAATGGCGATTACAGCATCTGTAAATGCTTCAAGACGATTTTTAGGCATGATATTCTCCTCCTTTTCCGCTCTATTTTAGATGATAAACAAGGGAAAAAGCAATTGTTTGATCATTTAAGCAGATGAAGTAAAAATCAGTCTGCAGTTGGAGGTGTTTTTAGAGAATCCCTGTTATACTTTTTCTATAGTAAAGAATGAACAAGAGGAGGGTTTTGTATGCGTCAAAAAAATATGTTCTTAAATATCTTCATGGTTCTTTTAGTGTTGATTGCCGCTAGCTTTGTCATCAGTCTTTTTGTTAGTGTCGTAAGTGGCCTTTTATGGTTTGCGGTCAAAATTTTGATTCCAATCGCACTTATCATCTGGCTCGTTCGTTGGATCAAAGGCAATACACATCGAAAAAACTATTATTAATGAATCACATGATCACTCCGTTATGATATAACTTACTTAAAAATAGGGTCGCGACATAAGTTCGCGACCCTATTTGATATATCATATATGAATTTTCCCAATTATCCTAATGCTACATCCAAGATCATCATAATGATAAATCCGCTCATAACACCAAAAACTGCAAAATGACGTTTGCTAGACAATGTCTGCTGTGCTTCGGGAATCAATTCTTCCACCACGACATAAATCATCGCTCCTGCAGCAAAAGCAAGTGCATAAGGAAGCAGCAGCTCCACTTTCGTTACTAGTAGTGCGCCAATCACCCCAGCGATTGGTTCAACGATTCCAGAAGCTTGTCCGTAAACAAAGGCCTTTTTACGGCTCAGACCTTCTTGTCGCAATGGGATTGATACAGCTGCTCCTTCTGGGAAGTTTTGGATACCAATACCTAGCGCCACCGAAACAGCGGCTAGTATAGCGGCTGTCGGATTATCCGCAGTTGCTGCTGCACCGAACGCTACCCCTACGGCTAAACCTTCAGGAACATTATGCAATGTAATAGAAAAAACAAGCAAGATTGTCCGCTTTAGATGGGTAGGCAATCCTTCTGCTTCATGTTGCGGTCCAAAATGCATATGGGGCAGTGTTTTATCTGCCATATATAAAAACACCCCACCTAAACCAAATCCAATACTTACAACTAGCCAAGCAATATCTCCATTTTCTTCTGCTTTTGTAATCGCTGGATCGAGCAAGGACCAAAAACTTGCAGCAATCATGACACCAGAAGCAAATCCTAACATCAAATTTAGCACTTCTTTTTTGATTTCTTTAAAGAAAAAAACCAATCCGGCACCAAGAGCTGTCATAAAATAAGTGAAAGCTGTCCCAGCAAGTGCTTGCTGCCAAGGATCAAGCCTCAATAGCCATTCAACCATGCCATTCCCCTCTCTTGAATCTATTTATGTACTACTCTAGCATATTCCCAAAAACATGACTACATTTTTGTGAAAAGACGAATTAGTTGGGATTTTCGATAAAAAGTTCTATACTCTAGATACAAAAAATTTATGGATCATCATTGCTAAAGGAGTGAAACACCATGTCAAAAATCAATGCAGGAGTCGCAACGGTAAAAGTTCTTGAAAGCTGGGGCATCGACCATATTTATGGCATTCCCGGAGGATCTTTCAATTCGATTATGGATGCGCTATATCACGAAAAAAACGAAATCAAATATATTCAAGTCCGTCATGAAGAAGTCGGTGCACTAGCAGCAGCAGCAGATGCAAAATTAACCGGGAAAGTCGGCGCTGTCTTCGGCTCTGCAGGACCTGGTGCGACACATTTGATCAATGGTTTGTATGATGCACAGATGGACCATGTGCCTCTAGTAGCGTTCTTAGGACAAGTTGCTTCTACATCCATGAACTATAACTCTTTCCAAGAATTAAACGAAAATCCTATTTTCGCAGATGTCAGCGTATACAATCGTACAGTCATGACGCCCCAAAGTCTTCCACATGTCGTAGATGAAGCCATTAAAGCCGCCTATGAGCATAAAGGTGTGGCTATCGTGACTATTCCTGTTGATCTTGGTTTTGAAGAAATTGATGAACAACCTTTCTCTACTGCTCACACTCACAAAACAAGTGTGATATTACCAGAAGAAAAAGATTTGCTGACTGCTTTGCCTTATCTTGAAAAAGCAAAAAAACCAGTTCTTTATGTTGGTCAAGGAACGCGAAACGGATTTCCGCAAATCAAAGAATTCTCAGAACATTTTTCAGTTCCTATTGTCGCTTCCGTTCTAGCAAAAGGAATTATTCCTGATGATTATGAAAACTTTCTTGGTTTTGCTGGACGTGTCGCTACTAAACCCGGAAATGAAGCATTGGCAGAAGCCGATCTGATCTTATTTGTCGGTAGCGACTTCCCGTTTGGACGTGCATTTTTTAATCCAACTGCTGAATTTATCCAAATCGATATTGATGCGTCAAAATTCGGACGGCGCCATGAAACATCGCTGTCGATTCTCGGTGATGCAAACACAGCTTTGCAAAGACTGGTCGAATTAGGTGATGCTCGTCCTGCTGATAGCTGGTACCTAGCAAATCAGGAAAATAAAGAAAAATGGGTAAATTGGTTGAAATCTTTTGAAGATCGTGAGGAAGAACCGATTCGACCAGAGGCTGTCTATAAAGAAATCAATCGGATTGCTGAAGACGATGCGATTTTCGTCACAGATGTCGGTAACACGACTATCCATTCTATTCGCTTATTAAATATGAACGGTAAACAAAAACATACAACCTCTGGATGGTTCGCAACTATGGGTAATGGTGTGCCTGGAGGAATTGCCGCACAACTAAGCTACCCAGAAAAACAAGTATTTACCTTAAGTGGTGATGGCGGATTTGCTATGGTCATGCAAGATATCATTACACAAGTCAAATATCAGCTTCCAATTATCAATGTTGTTTTTTCTAATGATTCTTTTGGTTTCATCGAAGCAGAACAAGAAGATACGGAACAAAAGAAATTCGGTGTATTTTTAGAAGATGCAGATTTCGGTAAAGTTGGAGAAGCCCTCGGTGCAAAAAGCTTTACAGTCACAGAATACTCGCAACTTCGGTTTGCCTTTGATGCAGCCGCAAAATCAGACCGTCCTGTAGTGATCGATGTGAAAATCAATAACAAGCGTCCATTGCCAGTAGAAGATCTTCATTTAGATCCAAGAAAATATTCTGAAGAAGAAATCCAAGCATTCAAAGAAAAATATGAAGTCCATGATTTGCCAGTATTGAATGAATTATATGAAAAGAGGTTGTGACAACTGCGCTATGCTTCGAGTAATAAGAACGATGGACAGAAAATAGTTCCTCATATTTTCTAGGACGGCGATCTTATTACCGAGAAGCAGCAGGTGGAGCACCGTGTATCAGAGGTTGTGAAAAAGCTGCCCTGCATCAAGTAATAAAAACAGCAAAACAAAAATAGCTCGTCATATTTTTTCGTTTGGTTGGGCTTATTACCGCAGATGCAAGCTTTTGAACACCGTGTATCAAGAGGTTGTGACAACTGCGGTATGTTTCAAGTATTAAGATAAAATTTGTGCCTATTACTTTTCACATTTTTGCATAAATTTGTCTCGACACCTAAAGATTACCTCGTGCATATTTGTCCATGATAAAAAAGCCAGCTACCAATTGCAACAGTCAAACTGTTACCGGAAGCTGGCTTTTTTATTTGTTTGATTTCACTTATCTAAACGCATAGACGATATGTGTGATGCCGAATAACATAAAATAGAACCCAACTAAAAAGCTTAATGTCAACGCAGAAGAAATTGGATTAAACAATAAGAAAATTCCTAATAAAATTCCTAAAATATTGACGATGATCGTAAACCAATAATATCCTTCACTTACTCCTCTTGCCAAGTCAGCAGTAAATAACGCTAAAACGGAATCAGCAATAAACCATACTGCAAAAACAAAAGGTAATGCTGCGACTCCTGCACCAATATTGAATAAGAAAAAGACGCCAACTAGAATATCGATGATCCCGATTATTAAGGGCATCTTTCCTTTATATCCTGTTAGCTCTTTTAATTTATTACGTAAAAACAGTTCAAATATTCCTTTAATAAAGGCAAAAATCGCAAAGACTACTACAATTGCAACTAAATTTCCGACAGGGTCTTGAAATGATAACAATGAGACAAGTACAAATAAAATTCCCAAAATCAATGAGCCCCAGTCGATGGTTCTTTTTTCATCCATTTTCAATCCTTCTTTCATTTCTTTTACAGTTTTATAGTACTCCCTCTTATAAATAACGTCAAAAATTATGCTGTTGCAAACTAAAAAATCCTATAGCAGCTATTTCTACTCCTCTTTTATGTTTATTTTCTTCATTCTGTTTCACGTGAAACACAAAGAATGTTCGATTGCCTTGAATCTTTTACCTTTCCCCTATATAATTCTATAAGACTTGTCAAAAACTAATAATGATAAAAGTGAGGAAAAAAATTGATTACTGTAAATGATGTGAGTTTGCACTTTTCAGACCGCAAACTATTTGATGATGTGAATATTAAATTTACCCCCGGAAACTGCTATGGCTTGATTGGTGCAAATGGTGCAGGTAAATCAACGTTCCTTAAAGTGTTATCAGGGGATCTGCAGCCTTCCACAGGTTCCGTTACTATGGGACCAGATGAACGGATGGCCGTATTGAAACAGAACCATTACGACTATGAAGACTATACTGTACTTGAAACAGTCATCATGGGGCACAAGCGTCTGTATGAAGTGATGAAAGAAAAAGATGCGATCTACATGAAAGAAGATTTCACTGACGAAGATGGTATTCGAGCAGCTGAATTAGAAGGAGAATTTGCTGAGCTTAATGGATGGGAAGCAGAACCAGAAGCAGCTGTTTTACTGCAAGGTCTGAACATCCCTGAAGAATTGCACCATCAGCAAATGAGTGAATTGACTGGCGGACAAAAGGTAAAAGTGTTGTTAGCACAAACACTATTTGGTAAACCTGATGTTCTTTTACTAGACGAACCAACAAACGGTCTGGATATCCAATCGATCAATTGGTTGGAAGAATTTTTGATCAATTTTGAAAATACTGTGATCGTTGTCTCCCATGACCGTCACTTTTTGAACAAAGTATGTACACATATGGCGGATCTGGATTTTGGTAAAATTAAACTTTATGTAGGAAATTATGATTTTTGGTTGGAATCTAGTCAATTAGCGGCTAAACTCCAAGCGAATGCAAATGCCAAAAAAGAAGAACAAATCAAAGAGCTCCAAGAATTCATTGCTCGCTTTAGTGCGAATGCATCAAAATCAAAACAAGCAACTTCACGTAAAAAAATGCTTGAAAAAATTACTTTGGACGATATCCAGCCTTCTTCTAGACGTTACCCATTCGTTGGATTCAAACCTGAACGTGAGATCGGAAACGACTTATTGCAGGTAGAAAATGTAAGTGTAACGATTGATGGAAAGAAAATCTTAGATGATATATCTTTTAATTTAAACAAAGAAGACAAGGTTGCTTTTGTCGCAGAAAATGATATAACAACAACAACACTATTCAAAGTTATAATGGGTGAAATTACACCAGATACTGGAACAGTACGTTGGGGAGTAACAACAAGTCATTCTTATTTACCAAAGGATACAACGAAAGAATTCGACACGGATCTAACGATTTTAGACTGGTTGCGCCAATATGCAAGCAAAGAAGAAGATGACAACACCTTCTTAAGAAGTTTCTTAGGAAGAATGCTTTTTTCTGGTGAAGAAGTATTGAAACCAGTGAATGTTTTATCTGGTGGAGAGAAAGTCCGTTGTATGCTCTCAAAAATGATGCTTTCGAAAGCTAACGTACTTGTATTAGACGATCCAACGAACCATTTAGACTTAGAATCAATCACCGCATTGAATGATGGCTTGATGGCATTTACTGGCTCGATCCTGTTTGCCTCTCATGACCATCAATTTATCCAAACATTGGCAAACCGGATCATTGCTGTTTCAGATAAAGGTGTGATTGATCGGGCTGATACGACATATGATGAGTTCTTGGAAAACACAGATATTCAAAAACAATTGAATGAGTTATGGGCGTAACGGTCTATTTAGCTTAAAAAACAAAAAAACAGCGACCTCTAAGAGATAGGATGCTCATCTATCTTTTAAGAGTCGCTATTTTTGTTACATTCAAATCCTGGGCTTTTTTACAGAATGAGTTACTGCTTTTATCGACTGATTCCCATCGAAAAAATCGCGATACAGCCATAGCCTGTGTGACTGGCGATCGTTGGTCCTAAGGGATAAAGCTTCACATCTTTCATCTTTATCTGCTCTTCCAAAAGCCGTTTTGCCTTCTCCGCGCTCTCTAGATCCCCAGCGTAAGCCACATAAACGATTTGATCAAGTGGCGCAACGATTGTTTTTACCGTCTCATTGACGATTGTCTGGATCGACTTGTTCCTTCCGCGAACTTTGTCAACATTCGTCAGCCTTCCTTCTTTATCTACCGTAATAATAGGCTTTACACTCAATAGACTGCCCAGAGTAGCACTTGCTTTGGAAATCCTACCGCCTCGTTCTAGATACTTCAAATCGTCTACAGTTACCCATGAATGGACTTTCAAATAATTTTTTTCCAGCCACTCTAAGGTTTCTTCGATACTTTTCCCTTCTTTTTTCAATCTTGCAGCTTCCAATACTAAAAGCCCTTCCCCGATACTTGCAGCTTTTGTATCAAAAACATAGATCTCAGGGACTTCATATTCTTCCTTCAGTAATTCAACAGCTTGAAGCGCACTGCTGTAAGAGCCGCTTAATCCGCTGGAAAAAGCCACATATAAGACAGGAATCTGTTTTTCCGCATAAGAACGGAAAAATTCTAAATATCGGCCAACATTGATTTGTGATGTCGTAGGCATCGCACCATTTTTCAGCTGATTCATGTAGCGGTCATAATTGAATGTCTTTCCGAGATCATCTACTAACTCTTGATCATTCAATTGGAGATTCATTGATAAAAAATCAATTTTTTCTTCTGCTAATACATGGTATGGCAGATCACAACAAGAATCTGTTACAATTTGATACACATTTTTCAACCCCTTCTCGTTACATTTTACCCTTATCATCTATTATAGCAAATCTCTTGCGCTAGACACACTTTAACCGGTTTATTTTCGCAAGTTCTAATCAAAATAAGAGGTTGTGACAGAAGTGGTCAGCTTCAAGAAATAAGAAGGAATTTACGAAAATTGCTTTTCAAATTTTTGTGAAATTTCGGCTTATTTCCGTAGAAGCTACTTCTGGAACACCGTTTAGGAGGTTGTGAAAAAGCTTCTCTGCATCAAGTAATAAGAACAGCCAAATAAAAATAGCTCCTCATATTTTGCCGTTTTTTGAGCTAATGCCGAGGGTCAGCTGATTGAACACCGTTTAAGGAAGAGGTCGTGAACCTGCCGTTTCACTCTGAGTGACAAGGAGCAATTTCAAAAAACAGCTTCTCATGTTTGTTGAATATTGTGACTTGTGGCCGAGGAGTTGGCAGGAGAACACCGTTTATTCAAAAAAAGGGAACTGCGACAAGACTTTTGTCACAGTCCCTTATTCTGAATAAACAGTGTTCAAGAGACAGCCTATCGGCAATAAGGCTAAACGTCTCTTTCACTACCTCTTCAAGTGATTATTATCGTATAGATAAACACTTCGACTCGCTCTGGTAAGAACGTCCTGATTCAGTCGTCGTTTTTATCCTTAGATTTGCGCCCAGACGCTTTCTAAGATGTTTGTTTGTGTTCTATCAGGTCCGACAGAAAATGTTGAGATACGTACACCAACAAGCTCTGAGATACGACGTACATAATTACGTGCGTTTTCTGGCAGTTCTGCAAGTGTTTTGCATCCTGTAATGTCTTCTGACCAGCCTGGCAACTCTTCATAGATTGGTTTGCAGCGGTTCAACTCTTTCAAGCTTGCTGGATAGTGGTAGATTAGTTCGCCATCTAATTCATAAGCCGTGCAAATTTTTACGGTTTCCAATCCACTTAATACATCGATTGAGTTTAAAGATAGGTTGGTAATACCTGACACCCGTTTAGAATGGCGCATAACTACAGAATCAAACCAGCCGACACGACGAGGACGTCCTGTTGTCGTACCGTATTCTCGTCCTACTTCGCGGATTTGTTCACCTGTTTCATCAAATAGTTCAGTTGGAAATGGACCATCACCGACACGTGACGTATAGGCTTTGCAGACGCCGACGACTTTATTGATTTTTGAAGGTCCTACACCGCTTCCGATTGTAACACCACCGGCTACTGGATTAGAAGAAGTAACAAAAGGATAGGTTCCTTGGTCGATATCCAACATGACTCCTTGCGCCCCTTCAAACAACACGCGTTTACCTGCATCTAAGGCATCATTCAAGATAACCGAAGTATCTGTGACGTATTGTTTGATTTGTTGTCCATATTCATAATATTCTTCAAAAATATCGTCAAAATCAAGTGGTTCTGAATCAAACATTTTTACAAATTGACGGTTTTTATCATCTAGATTCAAACGAAGACGTTCTTCAAAAATTTCTTTATCCAATAAGTCTGCGATGCGGATACCTACACGAGCGGCTTTATCCATATAAGCTGGTCCGATTCCTTTGATCGTTGTACCGATTTTGTTTTCACCTTTCGCATCTTCTTGTAATTGGTCCAATTTGATATGATAAGGCAAGATTACGTGTGCACGGTCAGAAATACGCAGATTACTTGTTTCTACACCTTTTTCATGTAAATAAGCTAATTCTTTGACCAATGATTTAGGATTGACTACGACGCCGTTTCCAATCACACTGATCTTGTCTTTATAAAAAATCCCAGAAGGAATCAAATGCAGTTTATAAGTCACACCATTGAATTTGATTGTATGCCCTGCATTGTCGCCACCTTGGTACCGTGCAATCACTTCAGCATTTTCACTGAGAAAGTCTGTGATTTTTCCTTTCCCTTCATCGCCCCATTGCGTACCTACTACTACTACAGATGACATGTGAACACCTCGTTCTATATTATTTAATCCTGAACCATTGTATCAATAATAGATACATAATTCAAATAAAATCGAATGATTTTTATTTTTATTTTATAAAAACGCTTAAAAAACGAACTTTTATCCTTTTAGAATGATTATTAAAAAAAGAGGTTGTGACAGAAGTGGTCAGCTTCAAGAAATAAGAAGGAATTTACGAAAATTGCTTCTCATATTTTTGTGAAATTTCGACTTATTTCCGAAGAAGCTACTTCTGGAACACCGTGAATCAGAGGTTGTGAAAAAGCTGCCCTGCATCAAGTCATAAGAACAGCCAAACAAAAATAGCTCCTCCTATTTTTCGTTTGGTTGGGCTTATTACCGCAGATGCAAGCTTTTGAATACCGTTTAAGGAAGAGGTTGTGAGCCTGCCGTTTCACTCCGAGTCACAAGGAGCAATTTCAAAAAACAGCTTCTCATGTTTGATGATATTGTGACTTGTGACCGAGGAGTTGGCAGGAGAACACCGTTTATTCGGAAAAAGGGATTGTGACAAGACTTTTGTCACAATCCCTTTGGAGATCTGTTTTAATTAAGTGCTCTAGTCACTCTTGCAGTTACTCGTCGCATCTTATACGAGTGCCCTTGGTCATTGCGCAAGGCTGAACGCTGCTTTCACAACCTATTCTTTAAAATTCTTCTCTTGGCGAAAGCGACGAAAATTTATTGTATTCTTTGATAAACAGCAGTTCAACTGTTCCTCGCGCACCGCTTCGGTTCTTCTCGATGATGACTTCGATGACGTTGTCATTTTTTGGCTCATTTCCATCATCGTCATCTCCGCCTTCTCTTTCATAATAATCATCCCGATACAAGAAGGCTACGATGTCCGCATCTTGTTCGATTGATCCGGATTCACGAATATCACTTAGTACTGGACGTTTGTCTTGTCGCTGTTCTACTCCACGAGACAACTGCGAAAGAGCAATGACAGGTACTTTCAGTTCTTTTGCCAGTTTTTTCAGTTGGCGGGAGATATCTGATACTTCTTGTTGACGGTTTTCTTTACCGTTCCCTTCAATCAACTGCAAATAATCGATCAATATCAAGCCTAGGTTGCCTTTTTCTTGCGCTAGTTTCCGACATTTCGCGCGGATTTCAGAGATCTTGATCCCTGGTGTATCATCGATAAAAATATTTGCTCGAGAAAGACTTCCCATCGCAACGATCAGATTCGACCATTCTTCTTCCGAAAGCTGACCTGTACGCAAATGGCTAGCTTCAATCGAACCTTCTGCACAAAGCATCCGATTTACAAGAGATTCCGCCCCCATTTCCAGACTGAATATCGCAACAGAACGATCTGTTTTGGTTCCTACATTTTGAGCAATATTCAATGCGAACGCTGTTTTACCTACCGCTGGACGGGCAGCCAGAATGATTAGTTCTTCGGGCTGGAAACCTGCTGTCATTTTGTCCAGACCTTGATAGCCAGTTGGTAGGCCTGTGATTTCTTCATTGTTTTGAGCTAGTCGATCGATATTTTCAATCGTTGAGTTCAGTACTTCAGCAATGGATAAAAAGCCGCTTCGATTTCTTTTTTCCGAAACCTCCAAGATACTGCGTTCTGCATCATCTAAGATCGTCTGAACTTCTTCTCCTTGCTCGAATCCTTTTGTAACGATCCCTGTTGCTGTCTGAATCAATGTACGCAATAATGATTTTTCTTCAACGATTTTCGCATAGTAGACGATATTTGCTGCTGTCGGAACTGCTAAAGCCAAATCTGATAGGTAACTTAAACCACCGGCATCTTCTAACAAATTTGCTTGTTCTAGCCGGTCTTTAACAGTAACAACGTCAATCGCTTCATTACGATCGTTCAACTCGATCATTGTCTCAAAAATAATTTGATGGCCGCGACGATAAAAGTCTTTTGGCTCTATGTACTCCATGGCATCAATGATCGTTTCTGCATCAAGAAAAACAGAGCCTAGAACCGCTTGTTCAGCTTCAATATTTTGCGGTGGGATTCGATCCTGCCACACTTCATTCATACGTATCGCTCCTTGTCTTCAATTGCTTCATTTTACAAGAAAATGATGGAAAAGTCATCATTCGCATCGAAAGTATCATAAAAAAATAGCTCTCTTTTATTATACTCGTTTTCTTCATGCTATTTTACTGTTCTCAAAAAAGAAACCGAAATCAATCTGAAATCGATATGCAGCTTGTGCTTTTGTTGCTGCAGCTGCTTTTCTCAGATAAATTTCGGTTTGTCTTTTCTCCTTCTGGTTCTTCTTACCAGCTGAACATCACTATCAAGACTTGTTATTCTTGTACGACATGAACTTTGATCGTAGCCGTCACCTCATGATGCAACTTCACAGGTACGTTTGTGTAGCCTAGCGAACGGATTGGGTTTTCTAGTTCGATTTTTCGTTTATCTAATTTGATTTTGTATTGTTTGTTTAGCCCTTCAGCAATTTGTTTTGAAGGAATCGATCCAAACAAACGGCTGTCTTCCCCTGCTTTTGCTTTTAACTCGACTACCGTATCTTCTTTTTCCAAGAAGTCTTTTAATTTTTTAGCTTCTTCCAAGATTTCAGCTTCGTGTTTTTCTTGGGCTTTCTTCTGTCCAGCTAACTGACTGATACTACTTTTCGTTGCTTCTTTTGCCAAGTTATTTTTGATTAGATAATTTTGTGCATAACCTGCTGGAACTTCTTTGATGTCCCCTTTTTTACCTTTTCCTTTTACGTCTTGTAAAAAAATTACTTTCATTTGGATTACTCCTTATCATATATTTGATTCATATTTTCTTTGATTGCAGCAAAAAGCTTCTGTTTTGTTTCTTCAACTGTCGTATTCTCCAGTTGAGTAGCTGCATTTGTGAAGTGTCCTCCACCACCTAAGGATTCCATGATGATTTGGACATTGATCGTACCGGTACTTCGGGCACTGATCCCAATCAATCCGTCTGTCCGCTTCGTAATGACGAAAGCTGCGTTGATATTGATCATCGAAAGCAGTGTATCTGCTGTTTTTGCCGCTATGACACTATTATACTCTTTTTCATCTGTTCCTGCCGCCACAACAATATCAGAAGTCACATACTCGCTTCCAGCAATCAAATGACTGATTTCCAAGTATGTCGCTAAGTCCGAGCTCAATAAATATTGTACTAAGGATGCGTCTGCTCCACAAGACCTTAAATAGCTGGCAACATCAAAAGTTCGTGCAGTTGTACGAACATTGAAACTATTCGTATCTACAACCATCCCTGCAAGTAATAGTGTGGCCTCAAAACGATCTAAGCGATTCGTTTTGCTGCTTTGGTATTGGATCAGTTCAGAAACTAGCTCTGAAGCGGAAGAGGCTGAAGATTCGATATAAGTCAGCAAAGGCTTGCTTGGAAACTCTTCCCCTCGGCGGTGATGATCAATGATCACGATCTTATCAAATTGCTCATATAGGCTCTGAGAGATCGATAGAGAAGGTTTATGATAATCCACCATCACGAGGAGGTCTTCATCTTTTTTCAGCTCTATGGCGCGTTCTGGAGAGATCAATTGCATTTCTAATTCTGGATGTTTATGGATTTCTTCGAGACAACGTTCTACATCTGGAATGATCTCGTTCTCGTTGATAACGATATAAGCCTTTTTCTGGTTGAAGCGTGCAAGACAACTGACACCAAAAGCAGAGCCTAAAGCATCCATATCCGGAAATTTGTGTCCCATGATGAACACATCGCCTGTTTCATCAAAAATCCGGCGCAAAGCAGTACTCATCGCTCGAGAACGGACACGCGTGCGTTTGACATTCTTAGCTGATTTACCGCCATAATAAACAGGTTTCGCTCCTTCTTTTACCTCTTTCACGACAACTTGGTCGCCTCCGCGGACTAGAGCAACATCTAAATTGTTCTGAGCTTCTCCACCGATTTCATCGAGGGATCTTTCGCCATAAGCAATCCCCATACTCAAGGTGATAGGCGAGCTCTGTTTTTCAGCTTCTGCTCGAAAGCGATCCAACAAATCAAATTTTTTATCCATCATCTTTTTCAGATCGATCATCTGCGCGACGAAGAAAAACCGTTCTGCGTTGATTCTTTTGAAAAAGACATGGTATTCATTCATCCAGTCAGAAACAAGTGTAGTGACGAAAGAGTTCAAATAAGAAATCTCTTTGTCATCCAATTTATCAATAGCATCTGCATAGTTATCAATAGATAAAATACCGATCACTGGCTGACTGTTCGCCTGATGAAGTTTCAATAACTGGTTTTGGGTGATATCATTAAAATAAACGACACCCTTTACTGTATCCATATCAAACTGAAATGTTTTATCTGCTAGATAGACTTGGTTTTTCTTTTTTTCTTTTGCAGTAAAAAAAGTATCTAACAATTCTTCCTCTGTTAATCCACTTTGATCTTTGACTTTCAATGCTAAAGGATTGAGCCATTCGATTTTTTGGCTTGATGGCTGATAAGCAATCACTCCTACAGGCATGACTTCTGAGACATAAGCCAGATTTGTTTCGGCTACGGTCGAAGCCTGCTGGATTTTTTCACGTTTATTTAAAGTAAGCCAGCGTTTCATTTTCAACCAATAGCGAACGCCCCATAAATTCATCAAAAGAATGACCGAAGCGCTAACAAAACGAAATGGTAAAATTAAGACTACCAATACTTCGATTAGTATAAACAGGATAAGGAAGAGAGGTTTTGGGGATAAATGATTGTTTTTATTTTCCATGATTTTCCTCCCATATATGACTAACTTGATTTTACCATAACTTTCGTCATTCAAGCGACTAAACGAATATCGGTTATTTTTACAGAAAAAAAAGAATTGAATAGCTGATCAAAAGGATCAGTCATTCAATTCCTCGGATTTATTAGTCTTCGCTAACGAAAGGTAGCAAGCCCATGATACGTGCGCGTTTGATTGCAACAGTAATTTTACGTTGGTTTTTAGCGCCTGTACCAGTTACACGACGTGGCAAGATTTTACCGCGTTCTGAAATAAATCTTTTTAGTAATTCGATATCTTTATAATCGATATATTCAATATGGTTAGCAGCAATGTAGTCTACTTTACGACGTTTACGTCCGCCTCTTCTTTGTTGTGCCATTCTATTTCCCTCCTATCAAATTCGTTTAGAATGGTAAATCATCATCTGAAATGTCGATCGTTGAACTTGAGCCGAATGGGTCAGAAGTATCACGGTCGAAATCAGGCATACCGTTGGATGATTGAGATGTTTGATTAGAGTTATTGTTTCCGCCAAATCCGCCAGCTGATTGACCAGAACTTTGGAATCCGCCGCTTTGTTGGCGATTTTCAGATGCAGAACGACTTTCCAGCAATTGGAAGTTGTCAGCTACTACTTCTGTTACGTATACACGTTGTCCTTGCTGATTATCATAAGAACGAGTTTGGATACGTCCAGTAACACCTAAAAGTGTTCCTTTACGAGCATAGTTTGCTAAAGTTTCTGCTGATTTGCGCCAAATCACACAGTTGATAAAATCAGCCTCGCGATTGCCGCTTTGGTTTGTAAAATTACGATTCACAGCCAAAGTAAATGTTGCGACTGCCGTACCACTTGCTGTGTAACGCAAATCTGGATCTTTCGTCAGACGTCCAACTAATACAACATTATTAATCAAAATAGTCATCTCCTCTCATCGTTTTTCTATTGTTTCACATGAAACAACAATTAAGCTTCTTCTTTAACAATCATGTGACGAATGATATCGTCGTTGATTTTAGCAAGACGGTCAAATTCACTGACAGCATTTGCTGATGATGGAGAAGATACTTTAACGATGTGATAGATACCTTCACGGTAACCGTTCATTTCATAAGCGAAACGGCGTTTTTCCCAATCTTTTGATTCGATAACTTCTGCTCCGTTATCTTTCAAGATTGCATCGAAACGTTCGATTAAAGCAGTTTTTGCTTCTTCATCAATGTTTGGACGAATAATGTACATGATTTCATATTTCGTGTTTTCCATTGATATTCACCTCCCTGTGGACTTTCGGCTCTTAGGTTCCTAAGAGCAAGGAGAGTTATCTAATTAATTAGACTACTCACAAGCTTTGATTATACACTCTATTTTGGTCAAAAGCAATACAGAATAAACAGTTTCAAATATTTTAAGAGAAATTCAATTAATCAAAAAAGCTAGCAGGAATAACCAGATTTTTTAATCGGTCATTCTTGCTAGCTTACACACTTAGTCTTGATGGTTATTCTTCTGTTGCTTGCTCTTCAACTGTTTGTTCTACCGCTTCTGGCTCGACTGCTGCCATTGTGACGACTTTCGTATCAGCTTCCATCTTCATCAAACGTACACCCAATGTTGAACGTCCAGTTTGAGAAACAGTCGATACGTTGAAACGGATAATCACACCTTTATCTGTAATCAGCATGATGTCTTCATTTCCAGAAACAGTGGTCAATCCGGCTAGTGGACCATTTTTTTCAGTGATATTCGCCGTTTTGATCCCTTTACCTCCGCGGCCTTTCACTGGATATTCCGATACTTTGGTCCGTTTTCCGTAACCTTTTTCTGTAATCACCAGTACTTCTTGGTCTTCCTTCATCAAGGCTGCCCCAACGACGTAATCTTCCTCACGCAGACGTATCCCTCTGACGCCGGAAGCTGTACGTCCCATATCGCGGACTGCTTCTTCTTTGAAGGTCACAGAGTAGCCGTTATGTGTGCCAATGATGATATTTGACTGTCCGTCTGTCAATAGAACATTGACTAATTCGTCATCTTCTTTCAAACCAATTGCAATCAGGCCATTGCTTCGAATGTTAGCGAAAGCAGTGACAGACGTACGTTTAACTGTACCTTGACGCGTCGTAAAGAAAAGATAGTGGCCTTCTTCTGCTTCTCCCGTCACCGCAATAATTGCTTGGATGCTTTCACTCGAGTCGATACCCAGCAAATTGATGATTGGGATTCCTTTGGCTGTACGCCCGTATTCTGGAATTTCGTATCCTTTTGCCCGATACACTTTTCCGTTATTCGTAAAGAATAACAATGTATCATGGGTAGAACAAGAAACTAGATTCTTGACGAAGTCGTCATTGTGGATACCCATTCCTTGGACACCACGCCCGCCTCTTCGTTGAGCTCTGAATTCATTATTTGCCAAACGTTTGATATAACCATTGTTTGTCAATGTAATAACGATTTCTTCTTCTTCAATCAAATCTTCATCTTCTAGACTTAAGACCTCACCGACTAGTAATTCTGTGCGTCGTTTATCACCAAATCGTTGATTCAAGTCTGCTAATTCATTCTTGATGATTTCTGTGACACGTTCGGGTCTTGCCAGAATGTCAGTCAAATCTTCAATCAGTTTCAATAGTTCTTGATATTCATTTTCGATTTTTTCCCGTTCCAAACCGGTCAATCGACGCAAACGCATATCTAAGATAGCTTGTGATTGGCGATCGGATAAATCGAACCGTTCGATCATTGTTGCTTTTGCTTCGTCATCTGATTTAGACCCGCGGATAATCGCAATGATTTCATCGATATGATCCAAAGCAATACGCAAACCTTCTAAGATGTGTGCTCTTGCTTCTGCTTTTTCTTTTTCAAAGACCGTCCGTCGTGTGATGACTTCGCGTTGATGTTCGATATAATTTTCAAGGATTTGTTTCAAACTTAAAACTTTCGGCACGCCTTTTTCGATTGCCAACATATTGAATCCGAATGAATTCTGCAAGGATGTCAATTTGTATAAGTTATTCAAAATAACTGATGCGCTGGCGTCACGACGAACGTCAATGACAATTCGCATGCCTTCACGGGAAGATTCATCCCGCAAATCCGTAATTCCTTCGATACGCTTGTCTCTGTGCAACTCAGAAATCCGTTCAATCAATTTTGCTTTATTGACCATATAAGGTAATTCCGTCACGAGGATCCGTTCTTTGCCATTTGGCATCTCAGTGATCTCAACTTTTGCACGTACGGTAATAGAACCTTTACCTGTTTCATACGCTCTTCGGATTCCTGATTTTCCCATGACCAAACCACCTGTTGGAAAATCTGGTCCAGGTAATACTTCCATCAATTCATTGGTCGTCACATCAGGATTATCCATCAGCAAATCGATAGCCGCTACTACCTCAGACAAATTATGAGGTGGGATATTCGTTGCCATACCCACGGCGATCCCCGTCGTTCCGTTCACCAAAAGATTAGGGAAGCGAGCAGGTAATACAACGGGTTCTTTTTCTGTGTCATCATAGTTGCTTTGGAAATCCACAGTATTCTTATTGATATCACGCAGCATTTCTGTAGCGATTTTGCTCATCCGTGCTTCGGTATAACGCATAGCAGCGGCACCGTCACCGTCAACAGAACCAAAGTTTCCATGACCATCCACTAGCATATAACGGTAGCTAAATGGCTGCGCCATCCGTACCATTGACTCATAGATTGCACTATCCCCATGAGGATGGTATTTACCCATGACATCTCCGACGATTCTGGCAGATTTTTTATGGGCTTTATCCGGTGTCACACCTAATTCGTTCATGCCGTATAAAATACGGCGATGAACGGGTTTCAGACCATCTCTGACATCAGGCAGTGCACGTGCGACAATAACACTCATCGCATAATCGATGAAGGAGTCTTTCATTTCGCTGGTTAGATTGACATCATGGATGTTTTCTCTGATTTCTTCACTCATTCTTTTTCCTCCTTCATGATTAAATATCTAAGTTCTTCACGTAATGTGCATTTTCCTCGATGAATGCACGACGAGGTTCTACTCGATCCCCCATCAACATTTCAAATATCTGGTCTGCCGCGATAGCATCATCCACGCTGACGCGGGCCATCATTCGATTACTTGGGTCCATAGTTGTTTCCCATAGTTGATGATCATCCATTTCTCCAAGTCCTTTATACCGCTGAACACTTGGTTTTGGTGAGGCAGGAAGTGAAGCAACGACTTGTTTCAACTCTTCTTCTGCATTCTTTCCTGGTTGTACATACGTGATATTCTTCCCTTGTTTTACCCCGTATAAAGGTGGCTGAGCAATATAGACATAACCAGCTTCAACAATTGGACGCATGTAACGGTAAAAAAGAGTCAGCAACAATGTACGGATATGTGCACCGTCGACATCGGCATCAGTCATGATCACTAATTTATGATAACGAGCTTTCGATACATCGAAATCTTCTCCAAACCCTGTACCCATAGCAGTAAATAAAGACCGGATCTCTTCATTTGCCAAGATCTTGTCCATGCTTGCTTTTTCAACATTCAAGATTTTCCCACGAATAGGCAAGATGGCTTGAAATTCTCGATTACGACCTTGCTTAGCTGATCCGCCGGCCGAATCTCCTTCGACGATGAACAATTCGCATTTTTCAGGATCGTTGCTAGAGCAGTCTGCTAATTTTCCTGGCAGATTACTGATCTCTAAAGCACCTTTACGTCTCGTTACTTCACGCGCACGTTTCGCTGCTAGACGAGCTCTGGAAGCTAATAATCCTTTTTCAACGATTTGACGGCCCACACTTGGATTTTCTAGCAAGAATTTCATGAAATGCTCGCTAAATAACCGATCAGTGACTGTCCGTACTTCGGAATTGCCCAATTTTGTTTTTGTTTGTCCTTCGAATTGAGGGTCAGGATGCTTGATAGAAATAACAGCTGTCAATCCTTCTCGCACGTCTTCACCAGTCAAGTTGTCATCATTTTCTTTCATCAGCTTTTGTTTTCGGGCATAATCATTGATCACCCGAGTTAATGCAGTCTTGAATCCTGATTCATGTGTTCCGCCTTCATACGTATGGATATTGTTGGCAAAACTCATGATATTGGAATGGTAGCCGTCTGTATATTGCATAGAGACTTCAACTGCGATATCTTGCTGCTCACCTTCCAAATATACAGGTTCTGGGAAAATCACGGTTTTGTTTGCATTCAAGTATTCGACATAACTTTTGATCCCGCCATCGTAATGGTATTCATTGATGACTGGTTCTTCTTCTCTTTTGTCCTCAATCGAAATACGCATCCCGCGGTTCAAGAAAGCTAGTTCACGGATTCGGGTAGCCAATTTTGAAAAATCAAACTCAGTTGTCTCTGTAAAAATTTCAGGATCTGGCGTAAAGTGAACCGTTGTTCCATGGCGATCCGTTTGTTCAATGATCTTTAAGTCGTCCACTACAGCTCCACGACGATACTCTTGATAGTACACATTTCCTTCTTTGTATACTTTGACATCAAGTTGCGTAGAAAGTGCGTTTACGACGGAAGATCCCACTCCATGAAGACCACCGGAAACTTTGTACCCGCCACCGCCGAATTTTCCTCCAGCATGTAAAACAGTAAAGACCGTTTCAACTGCAGGACGTCCGGTTTTTGCTTGGATATCCACTGGTATCCCCCGTCCATCGTCAATAACAGTGATACTGTTGTCTTTTTCTATAATCACATGGATTTTTGTTGCAAAACCTGCTAATACTTCATCGATCGAATTATCGACGATTTCCCAAACAAGGTGATGCAGACCTTCAGAACTAGTCGAACCGATATACATACCAGGTCGTTTACGAACGGCTTCAAGTCCTTCAAGTACTTGAATCTGACTGGCATCATATTCTTTAGCGCGTTCTACTAAACTTCTTTCTTCTGTCATTCAGTTTCTTCTCCTTTTAGTTTCCCTTGTCGAACATAAAAAATCTCAGGTTCAACAGTCATTTTATTTTTTACATGGTCAAGTGTCGTCGTTGTTAAGAACGTTTGAACTTTTCCTTCGATTGTTTCCAGCAGATGGAGCTGACGATTATCATCCAGCTCGCTCATCACATCATCTAATAATAGGATCGGGTATTCCCCTGTCTCTTCTTTGATCAAATCGATTTCTGCTAATTTGACACTTAGAGCAGTCGTTCTTTGCTGTCCTTGCGATCCATAAGTCTGCACGTTTTTCTGATTAATAAAAAAGGAAAGATCGTCACGATGAGGACCAACTGTCGTCGTTCCCCGAAAAAGGTCTTTCTTTTTATTTTGATTCAAAAGTGCGAGAAATTGTTCTTGGATTTGTTCTTGCGTATGTGTTTCTAAAGAATCGACTGCGGTGAGATACTCGATTTCCAGCTGCTCTTTGTGATGTGTGATTTGCTGATGTAAAGAATTAGCCCAAAACTCCAATCGCTTGATAAACTGTGCTCTTGCTTTCAATACTTTGCTGCCAAACGCTGCTAGTTGTTCGGACAAAATATCCAAATAAAGCAAATCAGTTTGTTTTTTTTCATTCAGTTGCTTCAAGTACTGGTTTCTTTGCTTCAAAATCGCTTGGTATTGGACAAGATCATAAAGATAGATTGGATTGATCTGACCTAATTCCATATCTAAAAATTTCCGCCTGATCTGCGGGCTGCCTTTTACTAACGAAAGATCCTCTGGTGCAAATAAAATGACATTCATTTGTCCCACGTAAGTACTTAACTTTTTTTGTTCGATATGGTTGATCTTGGTTTTTCGGCCTTTTTTAGATAATAAGATTTCTAATGGGAGAGTGGATGAACCTTTTGTGATCTCTCCTTGGATCATTGCCTGATCGTCATTCCAACCAATCAATTCCTGCTCACTACTTGTCCGATGGCTTCGCGTCATAGCCAATACATAGATACTTTCCAAAAGATTCGTTTTTCCCTGCGCATTTTCACCTAAAAAAATGACCAGATTCTTGGAAAATTCGATGTTCAGCTCTTCGTAATTTCGATAATTTTTTAAATACAGCTTATTCAGCCTCATTATCGTCGTTTCCTTTTTTTACCATAAAAAAAGTTCCTACTTCTGGAACTTCAACCATCATACCGGGATAAAGCTTGCGTCCACGACGATTTTCCGGCTCGCCATCGACTAACACAGTGTTTTCTGCCAAATACCATTTTGCTTGTCCGCCACTACCGATAACGGTGGCTTCTTTCAGCATTTGACCCAACGTCATGAATTCCGTATTTAGAATGACTTGTTGTTTCAATGTCCATCCCTCATTTTCATTATTAAAAGTATACTCTATTATACCTTTTTTTCCGCAATAAAACAAATTTATCCATATATTTTTCCATATAAGACGATTTAATCTAAAAAAGGTGATTTAAACAAAAATAAACAGAAAGCCTTAAAAGAGATTTTAGGGCCTTCTGTTTAAATTTTATTTTTTCTAATTCTTTTCAATTAAATTTTCAATATCTTTGAAAATCTTTGTTAATTTGTACGTACAGGAGTGATCAATTGGATAAATTGAACGCCATCTTCCGTTGGTTCCAACGTGAATGGTCGAATAGCGGAAATAAATTTTACCTTGATACTCATATCTCCAAATGCACGCAACGCTGCTTTCATATAATCCGGGTTGAAAGAAATCTCCAATGGATCGCCACTGCTTGCTGTATAGCTCAAGCTTTCTTCTACTTTCCCGATTTCTGGAGAATTTCCGTATAAAACAACCGCATCTGGACGGATGGATAAACGAACGATATTGTTGCGGCCTTCATGAGAAAGTAAAGAAGCACGTTCGATTGCCGCTAGAAAACTAGGAACAGAAAATTCGACCTCTGTATTAAAGCTTGATGGGATCAAACGATTGGTATCAGGATAGTTTCCTTCTAACAAGCGGGAATAGAAATACATTGTTTCCGTTTTGAACAAGACTTGGTTTTCCATAATGCTGATTTCGACGATTTCTTCTTCATTTGTCAGTGAGCGAGACAATTCGATCAAACTTTTCCCAGGAATAACAATATCAAAATGATCAGCCGTTTGTTCTACTGGGATCACGCGTTGACTTAGACGGTGAGAGTCAGTAGCTACAGCTAATAAAGAATGATCAGATAAAATAAAATGCACACCCGTCAAGATCGGACGACTCTCATGCTGCGACACAGCAAAAACTGTTTCGTTGATTAGTTTAGTCAATACGTGTACTGGTAATTTCATCTGGTTGTGGCTTTCTACAACAGGAAGATGAGGATAATTATCTGCATCTAATCCATTCACGATAAAATTCGCTTTTCCAGAAGTGATCGCTACTTGTTTATTTTCTAATACTTCTAAAGTAAATGTTTCTTCAGGAAGTCTTCGAATGATTTCGCTAAAGAAACGAGCTTGTAAAACAATTGATCCGGTAGATTCGATTTGCATATTTGCTTTTTCGTTTTCAACAGACAAAAAAGTTTCAATTGATATATCAGCGTTGCTCCCCGTCAAAGTCAAACCTTCTTGTGTCAGTGTGATTTTTACACCTGTCAAAATAGGGATAGTGGTTTTGCTTGAAATAGCTCGTTGAACAGTTTGCAATTCCTGCATAAAGCTAGCTCGGTTTAAAGTAACTTTCATGATGTATCTCCTTTGAATGTTTGTTTATTTATTATTAGTTAAAAAGAATAATAAAAGTAATAGGGCATGTTGATTCTGTGGAAAACTCAAAAAACGCAAGAGAGAAACGAAAAAACAGCTGTGGAAAAAGTGTGCATAACTTTTGCTTGTTTTTTTCTTTTATCCACATGCTATTTTCAGTTGGTAGAATCGACAAATTAATTTAGTAAAAAGTTTTTGATTTCTGATACTTCATTTTGCATACTGACACTAGAATCCATCAGCTGCTGGATTTTCTCATGGGCATGGATAACCGTTGTATGATCCTTGCCGCCGAATTCAGCACCAATTTTCGGTAATGAATTATCTGTGAGCTCACGTGCCAAGTACATAGCGATTTGTCTAGGAACAACAATAGATTTGACGCGTTTCTTCCCTTTGAGATCTTTCAATTGGATGTGATAATACTTTGCCACTTCTTCTTGGATCTGCAAAATCGACAATTGAGGATGTCCTTTTCCTGATTTCAACGTTTTCAGCGCATCTGCAGCTAGACTAGTCGAAATATCTTCACTATTCATTGCAGCAAAAGCCTGTACTCGAACAAGTGCCCCTTCTAATTCACGAATATTAGAATCAATTTGACCTGCGATATAGCTCAGCGTGTCATCTGGGATCTCTAGACGTTCAGCTGCTGCTTTTTTACGCAAAATCGCTGTTCTTGTTTCAAGGTCCGGTGGCGTAATATCAACAGACAGCCCCCATGCAAAGCGAGAAACAAGGCGTTCTTGTAATTTCGGAATCTCGTTTGGCAACCGATCACTGGTTAGAACGATTTGTTTACCTTCATTGTACAAGGCATTGAAAGTATGGAAAAACTCCTCTTGCGTAGCTTCTTTTTCTGCGAAAAATTGAATATCATCTACTAATAGTAAATCAACATTTCGATATTCTTGACGGAATTCTTCTGCTGTTTTGTTTTGGATCGAATTGATGAAATCATTAGCAAAAGTTTCACTACTTACATATTTTACTTTGGCATTAGGCTGACTTTGCAGCATTTGATGACCGATTGCATGCATCAAGTGAGTCTTGCCAAGTCCTACGCCTCCATAAAAGAAGAGCGGGTTATAAATAGAACCTGGATCTTCTGCTACAACGAGCGCTGCTGCATGAGCCATCTGGTTTCCTTTACCAATGACAAACGTATCAAAGGTATATTTAGGATTCAGCATGGCTTTTTTTAGCGGACTAGGTGCCGCAACTTTTGGATTTTTCTCTTCTACAACTTCTTCTTGCTCTGCTTCTTCGCCAGTAATAAAGCGAGGGATAATCTCATTTCCTGATAGCATATAACCGACTTCAACGATTTTTGTTGCCAGGTTTTTTTCCCAATATTCTTTATGAATCTTGCTAGGAACCTCAACAACGAGCTGGTTTTGATCAAGAGTTCGAGGGTTCGCTGTTTCAATCCATGTATTATAGCTAGCAGGCGATAAATCCTTTTGGTATGTTGCTTTTAATTCATTCCATAAAGCATCGAGGGATACCAT